>NZ_JBFAAA010000033.1:0-3012 GCF_040639475.1 Kribbella sp. NPDC023855 | reverse complement strand
GATGTGTTGACCGGACCAAGGATTCAGAGGATGCGTGTTGGGCGGGTCAGTGGTGGTTGGGCTCGATAGGAATGCGGCAGTCGTTCTAGGAGGCTGTCGTGGTGTTGCCGTTCCCCGGAAACGAGCGGGAGATTGCGTCGCTGGTGCTGGCGCACTCGGCGCGGGTGGTGCAGGGCGCTGGTGTTGCGCCGTGGGTGGTCGTGGATGTCGACGGTGTGGTCGTCGTCCCGATCGAGCGGTTCTTGCGTGACTTCGTCGCCCGAGGCAACAGTGCTGGCAGCGTGCGCAGCTATGCGTTTGTGCTACAGCGGTGGTGGAGGTTCCTGGACACGGTCGGGGTGCCGTGGGACAGGGCCACTGCCGCTGAGGCTCGGGATCTGGTCTTGTGGATGATGCAGGCGGTCAAGCCTGCCCCTGGCCGGTCTGATGAGCGGCGCGGTGGGCGTGGTGGGGTCAATCAGGTCACAGGTAAGGCCTATCTCGACGAGCGGTACAAGCCGCGGACCATCCGTCACAACAACGCGGTCCTGCGCTCGTTCTACGCGTACTGGATCGATCGTGGCGATGGGCCGTTGCTGAATCCGGTGCCTAGGGATGGGCGTGGAAGGCCGAATGCTCATCACAACCCGCTGCTTCCGTTTGCGCCGATCGGGCGGCTTCGCTACAACCCGAAGGTCCCGAAGCGGGCGCCTCGGGCGATGCCGGACGAGCGCTGGAACGACTTGTTCGGATCGCTGATCAGCGATCGCGACCGGGCGATCCTTGCTCTGGCGGTCAGCACCGCGGCGAGGGCGGGAGAGCTTCTCGGGTTGCGTGTCTGCGATGTCGACTGGGGTGACCAGCTGATCCGGGTCAGGCGCAAGGGCAGCGGAGCTGAGCAGTGGCTGCCGGCTAGCACCGAAGCGTTCGTGTGGTTGAGGCTCTACCTTGACCAGGTCGGGCTTCTGAGCGCCGGGGACGTGCTGTGGTGGACGATGCGTCGGCGCTCTGACGGGCGCGGGCATCTGGTGCGGAAGCCGTTGACCTATGACGCTTTGCGGGCCGTGCTGCGACGGGCGAATGCGTCGCTGGGGACGAACTGGTCGATGCACGATCTGCGCCACACCTGTGCTTTGCGGATGGTCCGCGATGCGCGCTTGTCGCTGCGTGATGTTCAGGTGATCCTCGGCCACGCGCACCTGACTACCACCCAGCTCTACTTGGTCGAGGACGACGCCGCGGTGATCCGGCGGGTTCACGAGTATCTCAAGGACACCGGCCGACGGCGCGCCGATGTGCCAGTGGCTGATGGATACGGTCTCGCGGACTTGAACGTGCTGTTCGGTGGTGCGCAGTGACGCTGACAGCATCGCAGCCGTGGCCCAGGCCGGCCGCGAAACGAGCCCGATTGCCGAAGCCGGCATCGCCAGCGTATCGGTCGCGTCGCCGGCGGCCGGGTCCTGCTGACCGTTGGGATCTCGAACGGGTGGTGGTGGCGGTGAGCAACCATCGGGCCACCCAGGCATTCAAGTCGCACGTCCGGTCGCGCCCGGGACGAGGTACGCGGGCAATCTTGGAATGGTTGTCGACGTTTCCTGGCGATGGGTGGCAGGAACGGTGGGAGAACTCGGGCGCCGACGACGAAGCAGACTTCATCGCGGTGGTCCTCGCTCGCGCGACAGGGGCGCTGGTAATGAACAGGCAGATCCTCCAGGCCGGGTTCAGGATGATGATCTTGCTCGACGTGCTCCGGGCCAGCTACGACTGCCTGGCGAGGGTTCGGATGGCGAATACCGTGCAGATGCGCACCTACCGCAGCCCGACGCTCTTCGAGCAAGTCATCGCCAGCGGCCAGTCTGCTGGGTTGCAGCAAAACCAGATCGACGCCGGCGTGCAGGTCTTGATGAGGGTGGTTCTCCATACCGGTAGCGGTCTCGAGGCGATCACAGCGGTCGACATGGGCGAGTTCGGGGAGTGGAGCCGGGGCACGAACAAGCGAGGTAGATCTGCTGACGGGTACCGCACGGCCGTCGAGTTGTTGAGGTGCGCGGGCATAATCTGCGACGAGGACGCCGCGCGGATCACCGTGAACCCGCAGCGCAGACCGCAACCGTCTCCGGCCGAGCTCGTCGACCGGTACCAGGTCCAGAACCAGCCGATCCGGGATCTGTTGGTCCGCTACGTTGCCGAACGGCAACCAGCCATGGACCTCAATTCGTTGCAGACCCTTGCCTCGCAACTGGTAAACCTGTTCTGGGTCGATATCGAGCGGCACCACCCAGAGATCGACTCACTGCATCTACCAGCCGACATCTCCGAGGCATGGAGACACCGAATCCAGTTCAAAGCCGACGGCCGCCCGCGAGCGACAGCCATGAGCGTGCTCACCCGCGTCCGCGCCTTCTACCTCGACCTGCAACAGTGGGCTGTTGACGACCCATCCTGGGCTCCGTGGGTCGCGCCATCCCCGGTGCGCGCCAGCGACACCGAAGGACATGCCAAGGCCAAACGTCGGACAACGGCGCGAATGCACCAGCGAATCAGGGAACGGCTACCGAAACTGCCGGCACTGGTCGACGCCGCCGAGCATCATCTCCGCGACCAGCAGCAACTCCTGCAGACCGCTGCGACCGCGCAGGTCGGCGAACAATTCACCCTGGCCGGGATCACCTATCGCCGGGTCCAGACAAACGCGTCCCGGCTGTATCCTGACCGCTACCCCCTCCACGCAGCTCTCATCGACGTCGTGAAGACCGGCCAGCGCATCGATGTCGCGCAGACCGAGGACGACGCCTTTTGGAGCTGGGCGGTGATCGAGACCCTGCGCCATACCGGTGTGCGGGTCGAGGAACTCACCGAGCTCACCCACCTCGCTGTGGTGTGCTACCGGCTGGCAGACACCGGCGAACTGGTGCCGATGCTTCAGATCGTGCCATCGAAGACCGACGAGGAACGGGTCCTGCTGGTCAGCCCAGAACTCGCCAGCGTCCTGGCCAGCATCATCACCCGGCTGCGCACACGCAACGGAGGCGC
>NZ_JBFAAA010000032.1:0-3322 GCF_040639475.1 Kribbella sp. NPDC023855 | reverse complement strand
AAGGCGTTTCTAGCGCCGAAACGGCTGGATGCGATCTGGCGACGGTGTGGGATGTGCCGGGTTTTGCGCTCCACCGCTGGTCAGCGGGAGGCCGGTTGTCGCGATCCGAAAGTGACGTTAGCGGAGATCTTGCCGCTGGGTTATCTGGATAGTTAGCTGACCTGCGCTCTTCCCGGCGGCTCGCATCTGATGCGATGATCCCGCATCTGATGCGGGCGAGCGGAGAGTGGTTTCGGTGCAGGATCGCGGTGATGTTCCGGGCGCGGCCGGCCTGGTTCTGGTTGATGGAGTGTCGCTGCTTCACCCCGAGGAGCAGGTGTTCGAGGCGATGCTCCTGGGTTTTGCGAATCAGCAGTTGGCCAGGAATTTGGCGTTCCCGACGGTGCAGAATCGCGAGCATCACCTGCGGGCGTTTGCCCGTCATGCTGATGCTTTCCCGTGGGCGTGGTCGTCGCATCTGGCCGATGACTGGTTCAGTGATCTGCGCGCGGTGCGGCACGTGTCGCGGTCGACCGTGCGCAGTTACCAGGTCGCGATCCGCTGCTTCTGCGCCTACCTGATCGACCCGGCCTATGGCTGGGCCGGTGAGTGCGAGCTGCGGTTCGGGACGCATCCGATCCAGGTCATTCACGAGGTCAACGCGGCCGCGCATGTGGCTGATTGCGAGGCTGGGCCGGCGCGGCGGGCGTTCACCCGGGCCGAACTGCAGGCCCTGTTTGACCACGCCGACGACGAGGTCGCACGCAAACGCGCGCTCGGTCGCAAGGGCTGGCTGTCGGCGTTTCGCGACGCGACGATCTTCAAGATCGCCTACGGCTACGGGACCCGCCGCAACGAAACCCGGATGCTCGATGCCGCCGACTTCGGCCGAAACCCCGACGGGCCCGAGTTCGGCGAGTACGGCGTCTGCTACGTCCGGCACGGCAAAGCGCAACGCGGATCACCACCCAAACGCCGCTCCGTCCTGGCGGTCTGGGCGTGGACCAGCGAGGTTCTCGAGCAGTGGTTCACCGAGATCCGGCCCTGCTTCGGGACACCGAACAACCCAGCCGCCTGGCCGTCGGAACGCGGCCCGCGGGTCGGGGTGCAGCAACTGAACAAGCGGCTCGCGGCCTACCGCGACGCACTCGGGATGGAACCTGGCCTGGACTTCCATTCGCTGCGACGCTCCTATGTGACGCACCTGATCGAGGACGGCTGGGACCCGCGGTTCGTGCAAGAACAGGTCGGCCACGATCACGCCTCGACCACCTCGATCTACACCTGCGTGTCCTCGGACTACCGCACCCGCACACTCCGCACAGCCCTGGACACCATGGTGTCCGAGGCCTTGAACCCGTCAACAGGAGGCACTCGATGAAAGGTCAGAAACGGGTCGTCAGCTATCAGTGGCGGCTGCGGGAAGTGATGGCCGAACACCAGATCTTCGCCACCACCGAACTCGTGCCACTGCTGCACGAACGGGGCATCGACTTGTCTGCCTCGCAGGTCCACCGGCTCGTCACCGGCACACCCGAACGCCTGTCAATGGCCGTGCTCGCAGCCCTCTGCGACATCTTCGCCATCGAACCCAGCGAACTGATCACCACCGACGCAGTCAACATCGGCGTCCGCAAAACAGCCGGCGGCGACGCCCCAACGAGGGCATCTGCTGCCGGGCTACGCCCCAAACGCGCCCGCATCACCGATCTCTAGTGACCCCGAAACAGCCGCAGGATCAGGCCCAGAAGACCTGCGCTCGCTGTCACCGGCCGCTGCGAACCAGCGGCTCATCCCAGCCGGATGATGCCTCTGGCGCAGGCCGGGTGGTCGTGGCCAACAAGCACTGGCCGGAGGGACCGATCTGCTCGGGATGCTTCGCGCTGGCCTGCGAAACCTACGGCCACTGCACCGGCTGCGGCGTCGACCGGATGCTGCCCGGCCTTAGCGCGACCGGCGAAGGGTTGTGCACCGACTGCGCCGGCGGGCTCGGTGACTACACCTGCACCCGGTGCGGACAAGAAGGCTGGCGCCACTACGCCGGCATCTGCGGCCGCTGCGTCCTCACCGAGCGGCTCACCACCATCCTCGACAACGGCACCGGCACCATCCGCCCCGAACTCACGCCACTGTTCGAGTCGATCTGCGCCATGCCCAGACCACGCTCCGGGATCCTCTGGCTGTCCAGACCCCATGTCCTACCGATCCTTCAAGCCCTTGCCCACGGGGACGTTCCGCTCACCCACGACGGGCTGAGCACGCTCACGCCCTGGCGCTCGGTCGCCTACGTCCGCGACCTCCTGGTCGCCTGCGGGACCCTGCGGCCGATCGACCGTTTCCTGTTCCTGTTCGAGCAATGGCTACCGACATGGCTCGACGGCATCGACAATCCCGAGCACCGCAAACTGCTGCACCGCTTCGGCACCTGGCACCTACTCCGACGCCTCAGGGCAGCTGCACAAACAGGTCCGATCGGGCACTGCCGAAATCAAAACGCCCGATCCCACCTCCGCCAAGCCGCGGCCTTTCTCGCCGATCTATCCGCTTACGGACGCTCCCCGCAGCAGTGCACCCAGGCAGACCTGAACCGCTGGTTCGCCACCGCGCCGCGCAGCGCCGGACAGGGCGCCAGGGCCTTCCTGCGCTGGGCCATCGACCACCACCACATCCCACGCCTCACGCTGCCCGCCACGGTCAGCGGCCACTCCCCGCCGATCAGCAACCGCCAACGCATAGACCTCATCCGGCGGATCCACACCGACCACACCATCGCCGCGATCGACCGGGTGATCGCGCTGCTCATCCTGCTCTACGCCCAACCACTCACCCGGATCGTCCGCCTCACCCTGGCCGACATCACCCATGATGGCGACCACCTACTGATCCGTCTCGGCGACCCACCCAGCCCCGTCCCCGAACCTTTCGCCGACATCATCACCACCTACGTGAGCGGCCGCCCAAACCTCGCTACCGCCACCAACCCCGACAGCCAACTGCTGTTTCCCGGCCGCCGCGCAGGCCAACCCATCCACCCCACCAGCATCCGGCTCCGCCTGCAGAAACTCGGCATCCCCAACCTCAACGCCAGAACCAGAGCAATCCGTGAACTGTTGCTCCAGGCACCAGCCCCCGTCGTGGCAACAATGCTCAACTACAACAACCAACGCGCAACAAGGATCGCCGCCGAAGCCGGCACCACCTACAAGACCTACGCCGCCAGCCGCAGCTCCAGCACCACACCAACCACCGGCCAGCCCTGACGACCGCAAACCTGCCCCACGCCAACCGTTGAACCAGCATGAGCTCTGGCGACAGTCGAACACGACACACCACCAGTATTCAG
>NZ_JBFAAA010000031.1:0-3213 GCF_040639475.1 Kribbella sp. NPDC023855 | reverse complement strand
TCCTGCCCGTATTTTGAGAACTGTATAGTGGACGCGAGCATCTTCAGTATTTTGTTGTTTTTGTGACAAGCTACTAAGGGCAATCGGTGGATGTCTAGGCACCAAGAGCCGATGAAGGACGTAGGAGCCTGCGATAAGCCCCGGGGAGTTGGCAACCAAGCTGTGATCCGGGGGTGTCCGAATGGGGAAACCCAGCTGGCATTCTAAAGCCAGTTACCAGTGCCTGAACACATAGGGTTCTGGAGGGAACGCGGGGAAGTGAAACATCTCAGTACCCGCAGGAAGAGAAAACAATAGTGATTCCGTGAGTAGTGGCGAGCGAAAGCGGATGAGGCTAAACCATGTGCGTGTGATAGCCGGCGTGCGTTGCGTATATGGGGTTGTGGGAGCATTCAGATCCTAATGCCGTGGGGTCAGGGAGTTATAAATCACTGTTGAAGTCGAATTTTCTGGAAAGTTGAGCCGTAGTGGGTAAGAGCCCCGTAGGCGTAAGACAGTGACTTCCGAGTGTTTTCCCAAGTAGCACGGGACTCTTGAAATCCCGTGTGAATCTGGCGGGACCACCCGCTAAGCCTAAATACTTCTTGGTGACCGATAGCGGACTAGTACCGTGAGGGAAAGATGAAAAGTACCCCGGGAGGGGAGTGAAATAGTACCTGAAACCGGTTGCCTACAATCCGTCGGAGCATTCACCTTGTGTGGGTGTGACGGCGTGCCTTTTGAAGAATGAGCCTGCGAGTTAGTGGTATGTGGCGAGGTTAACCCGTGTGGGGTAGCCGTAGCGAAAGCGAGTCTGAATAGGGCGCTTTAGTCGCATGCTCTAGACCCGAAGCGGAGTGATCTATCCATGGGCAGGTTGAAGCGCGGGTAAGACCGCGTGGAGGACCGAACCCACCAGGGTTGAAAACCTGGGGGATGACCTGTGGATAGGGGTGAAAGGCCAATCAAACTCCGTGATAGCTGGTTCTCCCCGAAATGCATATAGGTGCAGCGTCGCGTGTTTCTTACCGGAGGTAGAGCACTGGATGGTCTAGGGGGCTTACCGGCTTACCGAAATCAGCCAAACTCCGAATGCCGGTAAGTGAGAGCGCGGCAGTGAGACTGCGGGGGATAAGCTCCGTAGTCGAGAGGGAAACAGCCCAGATCACCAGCTAAGGCCCCTAAGCGATTGCTAAGTGGAAAAGGATGTGGAGTTGCCCAGACAACCAGGAGGTTGGCTTAGAAGCAGCCACCCTTGAAAGAGTGCGTAATAGCTCACTGGTCAAGTGATTCCGCGCCGACAATGTAGCGGGGCTCAAGCAATCCGCCGAAGCTGTGGCATTCACACTTGTACCCGGCCAACTTTGTTGGTCCAGGTGTGTGGATGGGTAGGGGAGCGTCGTGCAGCGTGTGAAGCAGCAGAGTGATCTAGTTGTGGATGCTGCACGAGTGAGAATGCAGGCATGAGTAGCGAATGACGGGTGAGAAACCCGTCCGCCGAATGATCAAGGGTTCCAGGGTCAAGCTAATCTGCCCTGGGTAAGTCGGGACCTAAGGCGAGGCCGACAGGCGTAGTCGATGGACAACGGGTTGATATTCCCGTACCGGCATTAACACGACCCGACCGAACCTGGTGATGCTAAGAACGAGAAGCTTTGAGGCCTTCGGGCTGATGAGTGGATCTTTCGACCCTAACTGGTATTAGGTGCACTAAGGAGTGACGCAGGAGGGCAGTCCAGCCGCGGCGATGGTAGGCGCAAGCTGATCCGCGGGCAAGGTGGTAGGGCGAGGCATAGGCAAATCCGTGTCTCATACAGCCTGAGAACCGAGGCGGACCCGTTCAGGGGAAGTGGATGATCCCATGCTGCCGAGAAAAACTTCGTAGTGAGTGTTAGAGCCGCCCGTACCCCAAACCGACACAGGTGATCAGGTAGAGAATACCAAGGCGATCGAGTGAACCATGGTTAAGGAACTCGGCAAAATGCCCCCGTAACTTCGGGAGAAGGGGGGCCTGATTCGTGACGAGACTTGCTCTCGGAAGCGTTGATGGCCGCAGAGACCAGGCCCAAGCGACTGTTTACTAAAAACACAGGTCCGTGCGAAGAAGTAATTCGATGTATACGGACTGACGCCTGCCCGGTGCTGGAACGTTAAGGGGACAGGTTAGCTGGTTTAGGCCGGCGAAGCTTTGAACTTAAGCGCCAGTAAACGGCGGTGGTAACTATAACCATCCTAAGGTAGCGAAATTCCTTGTCGGGTAAGTTCCGACCTGCACGAATGGCGTAACGACTTGGGCGCTGTCTCAACCATGGACTCGGCGAAATTGCATTACGAGTAAAGATGCTCGTTACGCGCAGCAGGACGGAAAGACCCCGGGACCTTTACTACAACTTGGTATTGGTGGTCGGTACAACTTGTGTAGGATAGGTGGGAGACTGTGAAACCTGGACGCCAGTTCGGGTGGAGTCATCGTTGAAATACCACTCTGGTTGTTCTGGCTGTCTAACTTCGGTCCATTATCTGGATCAGGGACAGTGCCTGGTGGGTAGTTTGACTGGGGCGGTCGCCTCCTAAAAGGTAACGGAGGCGCTCAAAGGTTCCCTCAGCCTGGTTGGCAATCAGGTGTCGAGTGTAAGTGCACAAGGGAGCTTGACTGTGAGACAGACATGTCGAGCAGGGACGAAAGTCGGAACTAGTGATCCGGCGGTGGCATGTGGGAGCACCGTCGCTCAACGGATAAAAGGTACCCCGGGGATAACAGGCTGATCTTCCCCAAGAGTCCATATCGACGGGATGGTTTGGCACCTCGATGTCGGCTCGTCGCATCCTGGGGCTGGAGTAGGTCCCAAGGGTTGGGCTGTTCGCCCATTAAAGCGGCACGCGAGCTGGGTTTAGAACGTCGTGAGACAGTTCGGTCCCTATCCGCTGCGCGCGCAGGAGACTTGAGAAGGGCTGCCCCTAGTACGAGAGGACCGGGGTGGACGAACCTCTGGTGTGCCAGTTGTTCCGCCAGGAGCACGGCTGGTTGGCTACGTTCGGGAGTGATAACCGCTGAAAGCATCTAAGCGGGAAGCACGCTTCAAGATGAGGTCTCCCACCGAGTTAATCGGGTAAGGCCCCCAGTAGACCACTGGGTTGATAGGCCAGAAGTGGAAGCGCCGCAAGGTGTGGAGCTGACTGGTACTAATAGGCCGAGGGCTTGTCTCAACACCAAACACTGTTTGGGACAACAAA
>NZ_JBFAAA010000030.1:0-5575 GCF_040639475.1 Kribbella sp. NPDC023855 | reverse complement strand
TACTACACGTCATGCCGGAGCGGGGCGGAGTGGACGGACATGTTCGCTCACGAAGTCGGGCACACGTTCGGGCTGTCGCACAACCAGCCGGCGGCTACCTCGATCATGAGGGACGGGCACACGGCCGACAGCTCCGATCGTGCGGTGCTCAAACTCATCTACGCCAACAATCCGCGCTGACCGAAGGCACGTGCACTCAGGCAAGTCTTCGGCAGCCGCAGCACCTGTCATCGCCGCTTTTCGGCCAGATCAGTGACCCGGTCCGCGGGGGTGGCCACCAGGCCTGACGTGGTACAGCCCCGGCCCGGGAATCATCACCGAGCCAGGGAATGCGGCAGGATCTCACTCGCTGAGAGCTGCCGATCAGAAGGATCCTGGGCCGGTTACGGGTCCAAGCCCGGGCGTCGGGTGGTCGGGGTGCTCCGGATCGAACTCAGGCTTCGAGGGATCGGGAGTCGGGGGTGCCATCGGATCCGTCGGGTCAGCCGGCGTCGGCGTACCGGAAGGATCCACGACCGGGTCGGGCCAAGGAACGTCCGGGACCTCCGGGTCAAACGGAGAGCTCATCATGTCTCCCTCAGACGACGATCACATCACCCGTCCGGTACCCGCGGCCAAACCGGTGGCTCTGCAATGCTCACTTTAGAGTGGATGGCAAACCGTGGATATTCCCGGCCCAGAAGTGCTGTGCGAACGATCTTCTGGGCCGGGAACAATAATTCGGTACCCGCGTCGTTCTGTCACATGCGTGACAGCTGGAGCGATACCCGTCAATGCATGATCTGCGATTGCGGGGGTACCATTTCGGCGAGGCATTAATTGTTGCCTCCGGCTTCTTCGTCAAGCAGCCAGCAAGGAGCCCATGGCCCCTGGTGCCGTCAGCAACAAGGACGGCACCAAGGGGCTTCTAACATTACGGATCCCACGTGAATCTGCCGTCGGACACTGCCTGCTTACTCACATCTAGTTAGGTGTTGACGGATTCCTGCCGTCCAGAGAGCAGCTCGTCGATCACCCCGCCGCCAATGCGCACCGGTGGGTCAGCCGCTCACGCGGATCCCCTGACACTTGTACGTCGTCAATCGCCGGAGCGGAGTGCCGGAGCCCCCCTCGCCTCCCGGATCTCGTCTTCTACCGCGTTCAACGCGACGAGCAACTCGCGGACCGTCATGGCATGGAGTTCGGTCATCTTGCCCTCGAAACCTTGGCAGCAACAGAAGTGATTTGAATCACTCGGCTACCCGCGCCGCGGAGGCTGGACCGTGAAGCCAACCACACGCCGTCCAGTACATATCTCTCATCGGGGCGGGTACGGAACGTAGTACAGGCGTCTGACGCTTGGTCGATCAGATGCCGGGACGGTCCGACGTTGAGCAGCTAGCGCGGGCCACCTGCACGGCTCGCGGTGCCGCCACGCCTGCGGCGGCACCGCGAAGCCCAGGGTCAGGAGCAGACCGGCAATGGTCACGGACGCGCGGAAGGCGTAGCGGCCCGCCCTGACCAAAGCAGGTACTCAGGCCTCTCGCAGGCCGAGCCCGTACGCCGCCAGGGTCTCGGACAGTGCGCCGCGTTCCTGCGCCTCGACGAGGATCTGGGCGAGATCGCGGAGCTTGACGTTGGCCGTTTGGGAACCGCGCTTGAGGACCAAGAAGGCAGTCTGTGTATCCAGGCCGTAGTGGCGCATCAGAATTCCCTGCGCTCGGCCGATCAGACCCCTCGTATTGAGCGCGGTATCGAGCTGCGACAACAAAGCCTTGCTGTCGTGAAACAGCTGAGCGTTGTCAAACGTCACGCCGGCATGCAACGTGAACAGCAGCGCAATGTCGTACGTCGTACCGCCGAATGCGTCTTCCTTTGCGGACAGCAAACTGATTGCCGCATCCTTGCGGGCCGGTAGCGGCAGGAACAGGCAGCTGCGGTAGCCGGCGTTGATGGCGGCCGCAGCGAACTTCGGCCAGCGACGGTCCGACGCGGTGTCGTCGATGCGGCGCGGCTCGGTGTAGATGAGCGCCTCGTGAAGCGGGCCCTCCCGGCGCTCGAGCTGCTCAGCGAGCAGGAGCCGGGCGGGATCGACCGTGGGATCCGTCGGCACGTACGAGCGGGCGACCAACTCGGGGGCCGCGTCATCGCCGCAGATGGCGATCGAAGCTTCGTCACAGTCCGGAATCGTGGCGACCAATCGAGCGACGAAACGATCCAGAGTGGCGGGTACGTCGTCCTCGTCGACCAACCGAGTTACCTCGGCCATCTCCTGCACGATCGTCAACAATTCCTCGGTCATGGCGACATCATGCCGCAGTTCTCCCGGGCCACCGCTTTCCTCAAAACTCTCCACCCACACAGTCACGGAACGTCACTGCGACAGCCCTTGACCCTGCGAGCAGTCAGGTAGCGTGCCGACGGGGCTACTGATGGAAGCGATCCCGCTAGGAAGGCAACCCCCTTCCGGGCTGTACAGCACTCGTTCGGCAGCCAGCAACAGGAGTTCGCCCACCTTGCTCACCGACCAGGCATCCGCCATCCTTCGCCGCCAAGCCCAGACTGAGAACAGCGATCTGCGCACTATCGTCCAACAACTGATCGACGCGGGACCGCTTCCTGCGCCGCCCCAGGCGAACAGCAAGCTCGGTCGATGCTCATGACAACGCTGTATTGGGCATCGTCAGGAGCGACGGGCCACTCGAGGGGCCCGCCGGTTCCAGGCCCTAGACGTTCACCCCAGAAGCGCCAGGGCCGCCTCACTCCCCTGCCGCGACCAAACCCGGCCGCTCGGCCTAGCACTTCGGGGACTCGAAAGTGCGGGCGTCGAGCTTGTCTGTGCGCGACCCGCGAACCTCATCGAAAGCAGCGCCTACGAATGAACTGACGGATCGGCTTCTGTACCGGCTTGGCGTAGCCGGTGGCGGATGAGTGAGTCCAAACGCTGCCACGCCGGGGAAGAATCGTTGACGGAGCCTTGGAGGAGTTGGGGAATCGACGAGTTAGCCTCGGCGGGGAGGCTGGCTGATCCGTAGCGGTGGATGGTTTCGGTGACGATGCCCTCGGCAAGGGCTTCGAGTGCGGGATCACCGGGATCGAGGTCGTGGGCCTGATCGTAGGTGAGGTACAGCTGCCGCAGTACGGGGTCGGTCAGGGCGTCCACTTGATCTTGGAACCAGTCCTTGGCGGTGTCCGGCAGGGTCGCGAACATGACGACCCACAGGTCGCGCTCCATCGCGGCCCAGCGCGGGGTGAAACCGAGGTGTTCCAGCTGCTGGAGGTGCCGGTCTACTTCGGCGGGCAGGATGTGGATGCGGCCCGCCGCCAGGTCCCGCAGCCGCTGCTGGGTGTGGCGCAGCTTCCGGATCCGGGCGGTGAGGTCGTTGTCGATCTCGTCGAGGGCCTCGTGAAAGACAGGGGCCGCGGCGGTGCTGAGTTCGCGAATCCTGGCCAGCGGGACGCCGGCCTCGGAGAGTGTGCGGATCTTGATCAGCCCGGCGACGGCCTGGGCGTCGTACCGGCGATAGCCAGAGGAGTCGCGGTCGGGCTCGGGCAAGAGCCCTTTGTCGTGATAGACGCGGATGGTCTTGGTCGAGACGCCGACAGTGCGAGCCAGCTGGCCGATGGTGAGCATGCTGAGATCGTCTCGCACTTGACCTTGCCCTAGGGGGAAGGTCGAAGGATGCGGCTATGACGAACTCTGCCGATGATCGAGAGACCCTGCGCGCACTGGCCGACGAAGGTAACGAGAAGGCGCTGGACAAGCTGGCCGACCTGGCCGACGAGCGCGGCGACCTGGCCGAACTGAACGAACTGCTGGACGAAGGCTGCGAGCGGGCGGGTAAGTACCTCACCCGCCGAGCGGTCACCGCCGGCGACCTCCTCGAGCTACAACGAATCCGCGACGCCGGGTACGACCAGGCCGGCGACGAGCTCGACCGCCTACTCGACGATTCAGCCGCCCAAGGCTGAGACTGCCCGGACCGCGCAGTGCCGACTTGATGCCTGGCGGGCAGCTCTCGCACTGACATCTATCCGCTGGACTCGGCGCGGGACAGCGACTTGTTTGTTCCGGTTTGCAGGGTTCTAACACTGATTCGAGGCTTGGCCCGAAGGTCATGCATTCTGTCTCGCGTGACAACCGCAGCGGAGTACGCAGTACCGGCAACGACGGCATCCACGTCGGCTGACCGATGGGAATCGGACTGTGGGCGCTAGCCTTGACACTCGGCTGCCGATCCATATGAGAACTGATGGGGTCATCCCCGAAACCTTCGAACGGACCCAAAAACTGCCGTCCGTCTGAGGTCTGGATCGCAGTCAGCGGAGTATCGGGCACAGGCATGCCAGGGCTGATCTAAGCTGCGGGCATGGCTGAGATCGAGTCGCCGTCGCCCCAGGAAGCCTTCGAGTTGCTGCTCGCCGGCAACCGGCGCTTCGTTGCCGGCGGCCCCGAACACCCGAATCAGGACGCGGTACGCCGGGCCGAGATCGCGCCGGGCCAGCGCCCGTTCGCAGTACTGTTCGGCTGCTCCGACTCACGACTGGCCGCCGAGATCATCTTCGATCGTGGCTTGGGCGACCTGTTCGTCGTACGCACCGCCGGGCACGTGATCGGCGCCGAGGTGCTGGGCAGCATCGAGTACGGCGTAGACGTGCTCAACTGCCCACTGGTAGTTGTCCTCGGCCACGACTCCTGCGGCGCGGTGGCCGCCGCGTGCACCGCCTTGGAGCAAGGTGTACCGCCGGCCGGCTACATCCGTGACGTCATCGAGCGGGTCACCCCCAGCGTGCTCGCGGCGCGGGCCGCCGGCCACACAGGGCCCGACCAGATCCTGGCCGAACACGTGAGACACACAGTCGACCTACTCCTCGACCGCTCGCGCGCACTCGCCGACCGAGTCGAAACCGGCCAGACCGCCGTCGTTGGCCTTCGCTATCGCCTAGCCGACGGCACCGCCCAACTGGTCGCAGCCCACGGCCTCGAGGCTCCCGCCAACTCCGCACAGTGATCGCGGCGCTGCCCTGAAAGATCTCCGGCCCGCCAAACCGATCCGTTGCGGCCAGGGGAACGAACACCGGTCATGACGATCCCCCGGCGACATGTCCTGGCCTGGGCAGTGGGTACGGCAGCGCTGACGAGTGGCTGTGCTCGCGGAGGTGATCAGGCGGAGCTGGACGTTCAGCGGGTTCGGTACGGCGCGGACGAGTCACAGGTGGCGGAACTCCACCTGCCAGCGGGTGATGGCGTCGTTCCGGTCGCTGTCGTGATCCACGGCGGGTTCTGGATGAGCGGCTACGGCATCGAGCTGGCCACTCCGCTCGCGAAAGATCTTGCTGCCCACGGCATCGCCGGCTACGCGATCGAGTACCGCCGCGTCGGCAACGGTGGTGGCTGGCCGGCCACCTTCGAGGACGTGGCGATGGCGATCGACGCCCTCAAAGAGCTGCCGCGGCTCGATCTCGGGAAGGTCGTCGCAGTCGGCCATTCAGCCGGAGGACACCTCGCTGTCTGGGCGGCAGGTCGCCAGAACCTGCCGTCGACCGCGCCGGGTGCGGCACCGAAGGTCATCCTCAAAGGAGCGGTCGCCCAGGC
>NZ_JBFAAA010000029.1:0-10814 GCF_040639475.1 Kribbella sp. NPDC023855 | reverse complement strand
CGAAACGCTCGGCCAGCATCCGCGGGCGCGCGATCGAGTAGTCGGCACTGTCCACCGAGATCGGCGGATGCTCGTCAGCCATCCGCGCGACGTGCACAACCAGCCGCCGTGAGTTGCCCGGATCAGTCATACAAGCACTTCGGTACCGCAAACAGAGCGGATGGGTCAACAACCGACGGAGCCGCCCGGACTGACAGACGGCACGAGAACAACACCTCCCAGCGGCCGGAGACGTGTTGCCACACATCCGGCACCTCCCCGACGGTCGCCGCACGTCTCGGCGTACGTCGATCTGCATTCGCCAGGCTCCGGGGCCGCACGACTGGTGCCGTGTAGACGCCGGGTGACACCTGTGTCAGCGGGTCGGACCGGCACTGAACACCCCACCGCAGATTCTTGCTATAGACAATGATCGACCTCCCCGCGCAGGTGATCGACCCGCTGCAGGACCGGACCCGCTCCCCCTCTTCAGCTTCGACGACGCGCAGAGTCTCGGACCTCGCACAACGAACCATCGCGTTCCCCCGCGGTTGCCCCCCAACCACCTGCGGATTGCCGGTCAACCGACGTGGTCCCGCCGCTAGCTTCAGGTTGAACGGATCTTCATTTGGTTGGCTTGATGGTTTTGCTCTGGTTGCGGAGGAACTGGATGGCAGGTTCGGTTCTGGCCAGGTTTGCGGCGCGGGCGTAGGCGCTTGCGGCCTCGGTTGGTCGGCCGAGGCGGTGCAGCATCGAACCGCGGGCGGCGTGCAGCAGGTGGTAGTTGGCCAGTGCGTCAGCGAGCCCGTCGAGCAGGTGCAGGCCTTCACTCGGGCCTTCGGTCTCGGCGACGGCAATGGCGCGGTTCAGCGCGACGACCGGCGTCGGCGTGACCGCGATCAATCGGTCGTAGAACCTCACGATCGAGGTCCAATTCGTCTCCTCGTAGCTACCTGCCGCGCAATGCAACGCCTGGATCGCGGCTTGCAGCTGGAACGGCCCGAGCCGGCGCCTGCGCAGACACCCCAGCACGAGCGCCTGCCCCTCGGCAATCAGGGATCGGTCCCACAGCGACCGATCCTGATCCTTCAGCAGTACTACGCCAGTGCCACCGCCGCGGGCGGGCAGGCGCGCGTCGTTCAAAAGCATGAGGGCCAGCAGTCCCACGGCCTCTGGTTCATCCGGCATCAGGACAGACAGCAGCCGGGTCAGTCGTATCGCCTCGGCGCGAAGGTGGCTGCGCCTGGAGTCGTCCGCGCCGGCGTTGTACACCAGATAGAGCACTGAGAGCACTGCGCGCGTCCGGCCCGGCAGTTCGGCGTCGTCGGGCACGCGATAGGGAATGCGCGCCGCCTTGATCTTGTACTTCGCCCGCACCAGGCGTTTCGCCATCGCCTCTTCGCTCATCAGGAACGCCGACGCTACCTCCGACGGCGTGAGCCCCGCGATCAGCCGGAGGGTGAGCGCCACCTGGTGCTCGACCCGGATGGCGGGATGGCAGCACGTGAACACCAGCCGCAACTGATCGTCTCCCAGCATCTCCGACGACTCCCACTCGGCGCCTGACTCGGCGCGGAGTCGATCCGACGCGATGCCCTCGGTCAACTCGCGCCCGCGCCGGGTCCGGCGTACGACGTCGACGGCACGATTCCTCGACGTCGTGACGATCCAGCCGGCCGGGTTCTCCGGAACACCGTCCCGCGGCCACCGATCGAGGGCGGTCACGAAAGCATCCTGTACGGCGTCCTCGGCCAGCGTGATGTCACCGAAGAGCCGGATCAAGGTGGCCACGGCCCGCCCGTGCGCCTCGCGGAAGGCCCGCTCGACGTCGTCCACCCGCGCCTCCGTCAGTGGTCGTCCCGCAGGCGTCCGGTGGCCCGGAACGGCCGCACCTCGATGTCGTGGTTGATGGCTTCCACGACTTTCTCCGCCCACGCGAGCGCCGCATCGAGATCCTCGGCGTTGATGACGTAGAAGCCACCGACGTGCTCCTTCGCCTCCACGAAAGGCCCGTCGATCGTGACCTTGTCGAGGCCTGTACCGCCCCTCACCACCGTCGTCGCGTCCGGACCGTGCAGCGCGCCGCCGAACACGAAGACGCCGGCCCGGTCCATCTCCTCCTCGAGCGCGATCACGCGGCCCATGAAGGCCTGCATCTCCTCAGGCGTGGAAGGCGCACCCGCGACGTTTCCCTCTACCTCGTACACCGACAGCAGGTACTGACTCATCTCGACTCCTCAGGTCCGCGGGAGCATCCCGCTTCGACCTAGTGACGAAAGACCGAGGCACGATCAGGACAACTCTCGCACCGAATCTCGATTTTTTGTCCCCGGCCGCGCCTAGCCTGACGGGTATGAACCGCATCGACCGTCTGTACGCCCTGGTCGAGGAGCGGCGGGACCGAGGGGCCGTACCGCGCGGCAGCTGGCCGGGCACTTCGAGATCAGTGTCAGGACCGTCGAGCGCGACCTGAGCGCACTCGGCCAGGCCGGTGTCCCGCTCGCGACCAAGCAAGGACGCACCGGCGGCTACACACTTGACCGGTCGATGAGCCTGCCCCCGCTCAACTTCACGCCCCGCGAGGCCACGGCGGTAGCGGTAGCACTGAGCCGGAGCGACCACGTGCTCTTCGCCCGCGACGCCCGCAGCGCATTGCAGAAGATCGTGGCCGCGATGCCGGAGCGCGCCCTCGAGGAAGCGCGCACCGCTGCCGCGAAGGTCAGACTGCTCATCCAGCCGGTGCCTGACCCCGATGCCGAGGTCGCCGAGAGGATCTGGCGAGCCGTCCGCGACGGCCACGTACTGCGCATCTGGTACATCGACGTCGGCGGCATCGAGACCGAGCGCGAGGTCGAACCGCAACACGTCGTCGTCGGGCCCAACGGCTCGTACCTCACCGCCTGGTGCCACCTGCGGCAGGACGACCGAGTGTTCCGGATGGACCGCATCACTCGCGCCGAGCCCACCCCGACACCGCCACAGCCGCGGCGCGCTGCCCCTGAGGTGAAGGTCGACGGCCACGACACGAAGATGCCGGAGTCGGCGCTCCGTCCCGAAGATCTTCTGCCGAACACCGACATAGGGCTGTCGCGAGCCCCTGCGACGGTGGGACCAACCCGCCGCTCCGGTGGGTGATCCACACGCAGAAGGAGACCCTCATGACCGTTCCCGGCACGCTGGCCTGGTTCGAAGTCGCCACCAGCGACCCCGACGGCACCCAGAAGTTCTTCGGCAGCCTCTTCGACTGGAGCTTCGACGCAGACGGCCCCGCCGCGGCCGGCGGCATGGACTACCGCAACATCAAGGCCTCCGGAGCCGACGCACCGATGGGCGGCATCTTCGGTACCGGCGGTCAGATGCCTGGCCACGCGGTGTTCTACATCCTCGTCGCCGACGTCGAGGCCACCTGCGCGGACGCCGAACAGCTCGGCGGCTCAGTCGTCAGCAAGCACCTCGATCCCGGGCCGGGCGCCCCTGCCTTCGCCTACCTCCGCGACCCGTCGGGCAACCAGTTCGGCGTCTTCTCCCCACCGGCGGCCTGATGGCACAACCCCCGAAGCGCCCCTCCCCGCCGGACCGATCCGGCGGAGACGAGGCCCGCGACCTGTACGACGAACTCACCGACGACCTGCTCTACGACCCGGCGATCGGCCGGTCCACGATGATGGGCTACCCCTGCGTCCGGCTCGCTGGGCAGTTCCTCGCGTCGTACGACGAGAAGGCTGCCTGCCTGATCGTCAAACTACCGAGCGAGCGGGTAGCCGAACTCGTGAGAGCCGGCACCGGCGACGAGTTCACCCCGGCCGGCAAGGTCTTCCGTGAGTGGGTCGCCATCCCCACGCTCGATCGGCAACTCTGGCGCACCCTCCTGGCCGAGGCCGTCGCCTTCGCGCGGAGGCCCCTGAGTGGCTAGGGGCCTCCGGGTCAGATCAGTACCACTTGTGGGTGAGACCCCGAGAAATCGGGGCTGGACCACTCCCACTTCTGGTCGTTGTCGGCGCCGTTGCACTGCCGCGTGGTCACCCTGGAGCCCGGTAGCTGCTGCAGGCACAGGTTGCTGGCTGAGTTCCTGATCTGACTGGCGCACCGGTACCAAGAAGCGTCTTAGTCGGGGATGGCTCCGAGGCTCATGTTGGCGATGGTGCCTGCGATTCCGCTGGCTCGGTCCGAGGCGATGAACGTGACGATCTCGGCCATTTCCTGGAGGCTGGGCAGGCGTTTGCGGTGCGTGCGCCCGGCGACCATGTCCTGGAACTGGTCGCGGGTGATTCCGTGTGCCTTGGCGTGGATGCCGAAGACCTCTTCGATCGTGCCGCTGTCGGGCATGCCCTGGGTGCGGACGCCGGCCACGCGAACGCCGTACGGCGCGAGCTCGGCCGAGAGGTCCCTGATCAGGGCCTCCTCGGCCGCCATGGCCAATGCGACGCCACCCATGAGCGGGTTGGCGATCCGGGAGGGAACCGAGGTCACGGTCATGATCACGCCCGAGCCCTTCGCCGTCATGTGCCGGCCGGCAAGGCGGGCGGTCAGGAAGTTGGCTCGCACGTGCTCGGCTATCGGCCGCATGAAGTCGTCGACGTCGAGATCGACGAGTGGAACGCCCTGCAGGGTGGTGTTGCGCAGCCCGACGGCGTTGAACGAGATGTCGACGCCGCCCGCCTTCTCGATCACAGTGTCGAGGTGCGCGGCCACGGCGCTCTCGTCGAGCGCGTTGACCTGCGCGGACTCGGCCACGCCACCTCCCGCACTGATCTCCTTGGCGAGTAGCTCCGCCTTCGATAGGGTGCGGCCGGTGAGAAAGACCCTTGCCCCTTCGCGCGCGAACGTCTTGGCGACAGCGTGACCGATGGCACCGCCGGCTCCGTAGATCACGGCGGTCTTGTCCTGGAGCAGCAGACTCGTGGTCATGGATTGCCTTCCGTTCACTGGTTCTGCGCCGCGGAGACGAGGGCCGCGTTCTGGCGCTCGAGCGCCTTGAGCGCACCGCTGTTCCAGCTGTCGGCAAGCGCCTGTGAGAAGGGATCGGGGAAGATCTCGTCTTCTCCCTTGGCAAGCCCGTCGAAGATGGCCCGGGCTACCGATTGCGGTGACGCCTTCGGAATGTCGAGGTCACGCACCATGTCGGTGTCCACGGGACCGGGCAGCACGGCATGAACGTCGACGCCCTGACCGGCGAGCGTGGCACGCAGGGACTGCGTCAACGAGAACGCGGCCGCCTTCGACATCGAGTACGCCGGACTGATCGGCACGGCAGCCACCGCCGCCATCGACAGCACGTTGACGATCGCGCCCTTCGACTCGACCAGTCGGGGCAAGAGTGCCTGGATGACGCCATAGGGGCCGAAGAGGTTGACCCCGAGATGCCGCTCCAGGCCGGCTCGATCGGCCAGGTCTTCATAGCCGTAGACGCCCGCGTTGTTGATCAGGACGTCGAGTGAACCAACCGTTTCCGAAGCGGCGGCGATCTGTCCGGCGTTGGTCACGTCGAGGGTCAGCAGCGTGACGCGCTCATCCGCGTGAGTGAACGGCTGTCGGGTGCCGGCGTAGACCCTCTTGGCGCCTCTGCTCAGCGCCTCCTCGACCAGCGCCTTCCCGATGCCGCGGCCGGCTCCAGTCACCAGGACCGTCTTGTCCGCGAGTGTCATGCGTTCTCCTTGTCAGGTGGAAATCGAACTGTCGAGAGTGCAGACACCCCACCGCCGGCGAAATGGGCGGCGCGTGATGCGCCCAGTTTTCGGCCCGGCCGGTGTCACAACTGAGGAAGACTGGCGAACCTGACACCAGGCGAGGTGATGACACGTGACCGCGAGCGAGCTGATCGCAAGGGCGCGCAATGGGGATGACGAGGCGTTCCGGCAACTGACAGAGCAACATCGCCGGGAGCTGCACATGCACTGCTACCGGATGCTCGGCTCGTTCCAGGACGCCGAGGACGTTCTGCAGGACACGCTGCTCGCCGCATGGCGCGGTCTCGACCGGTTCGAGGGGCGGTCCACGATCCGCACCTGGCTGTACCGGATCGCCACCAACCAGTGCCTCAACGCGCTTCGCTCGGCCGGTCGCCGCCTGGCAAAGGAGTGGGATGTGCCCGAGATCGAACCACCGGAGCCGAGCCGGCACGGCGAAATCGTCTGGCTCGAGCCGTACCCCGACGCACTCCTCGACGGCGCGATCGCCAGACCGCCCGGCCCGGAAGCACGCTACGAGCAGAAGGAGGCCATCTCGCTGGCGTTCGTCACCGCGCTGCAGCTCCTGCCCGCCCGCCAGCGGGCCGTCCTGATCCTGCGCGAGGTGCTCGGCTACCCGGCAGCCGAGGTCGCCGACATCCTCGACTCCTCCGTCGAATCGGTCACCAGCGCGCTCAAACGGGCACGCGCCACGCTGCAGCGGCGCACCCCGCCGGACGGAACCACCGCTTCGTCGCCGACGCTCGCCTCACCGGCCGAGCAGGCACTCGTGGCGAGGTTCACTCGCGCGTACGAAGCCGGCGACATCGATGCCTTGGTTGCCCTGCTCACCGACGACGTTCGGGTCTCGATGCCGCCGATGCCGCTCGAATACCTCGGCCGCGACGCCGTCGCCGGTTTCTACACCGCGCTCATGAGCGCCAACCGCGAGTACCACCTGGTCCCCACGCGCGCCAACGGCCAACCGGCCTTCGGCACCTACCTCCGCGCGCGCACCGACGGCATCCGGCACGGGACCGGGCTTCTCGTCCTCACCCTGGCCGGCGACCGGATCTCCGCCGTGACCCGCTTCGACAACAGCGTCCTCCCCTGGTTCGGCCTCCCCCGCTCCCTGCCCAGCAACTGACTGCCATTCCGCAACCAAAGGTTGCGCATGCCCGATGACCTCACTATCCTGATCCGCAACCAAACGTTGCAGATAAAGGAACTTCCTATGAATCAGGCAGAGGCACGTGAACTCATGAATGACCCGGTGGCGCGGACGCTGATCGAGGCGCCAGTCCACGCCCGCCTTGCCTACACGGCGAAGGACGGCTCACCGCGAGTCGTTCCCATCGGCTACATCTGGAACGGCGAGGCCTTCGTCATGGCTTCTCCTCCTAATGCCCCAAAGGTGAGGGCCCTCTCCGTCAACCCGAAGGTGGCGTTGACGATCGACACCGAAGATTTTCCGCCGAACATCCTCCTGGTCCGGGGCGAGGCGGCACTCGAGACCGTGGATGGCGTCCCGGACGAATTCGTCGAGGCCGCACGGCGGTTCGTCGGAGAAGAGCGCATGCCGGAATGGGAATCCGGAGCACGCAGCCTCTACCAGCAGATGGTGCTCATTCGCATCACGCCGACCTGGGCCAAGATCATTGACTTCGAGACCCGCTTCCCTGGCTACGTCGAGGAACTGATCAAGGCACAGTAAGAGCGACCTGGGGCCGGGATGTAAGCGAATCTCTGCTGCGGGGATATGAGGGGTGTGAAGCAAACAACGCCAGACGGGCAGTTCGAGCAGCTCTACCGGGCGAACTACGTGGCCGTGCTGACCTACGTCGTCCGTCGGACGGCGGACGCGGAGACGGCTCGCGACGTGGTCTCGGAAGTGTTCGAGATCGCGTGGCGACGTCGCGACGAGATCCCGGCCCACCACGAACTGCCGTGGCTGTACCAGGTTGCGGCCAACCGGCTCGGACATCGGTACCGCAGTGACCACCGCGAACTCCAAGCGCTGCGAAGGCTCGCCACCGAGACCGCCACGGACAGTGTCACGCGAGGCACCGCGGAGCAGGTGGAGGCGGCACATGCGCTGGCCGATGTGGTCACGGCGCTTGGCCGGCTCAGCCTCAAGGATCAGCAGATCCTGCTGCTCAATGCCTGGGAGGGTCTGTCCGGCCAAGAGCTGGCTGTTGCGCTCGGATGCTCCACCACGGCGGCCGGAGTTCGGCTGCACCGTGCCCGGCGACGGCTCAAGTCCGCCGTCGGTACCGATCGTGAATCTTCCACCCCGCCGGCAGTCGGCCTCGCGCCGTCCGTCGACGAACCCGTTCAGAGAACAGGACACAGCTCATGACGCGTACTTCGAGGATGGACACCCTCCGCACCAACGATCCCGCCGCCAACACGGCGCCCGCACTCGACGCCCGCGCCGAGGCCGACCTTCAGCGAATCGTCGGCATCCCCGCCGAGGCGGGCTCGGTCGGTGACATCCGGCACCCCACTCCGGTACTGCGTTCACGGAGGCGGCTGGCCGTAGCCGTTGCGGCGGGCGGTGCCCTGGTAGCCGGCGTCGCGGTCGCCGCACCCCTGCTTGGTGGCCGGGAGACCGGCTCACCGGCGTACGCGGTGACCGACGCCGGGGACGGCAAGATCACCGTCACCATCTACCGGGCGGAGGATGCCGAAGGACTGGAACGCCGACTGGCCCAGGCCGGGCTCCGGGCCGAGGTCGTCTACTTCCCGCGCGGTATGCGGTGCGAACGGTCGCCGCGGGGTGTCGGGTTCGACGGCCAGTGGAGCAAGACCGACAACTGGGACGGACAACGCTCGCACGGAATCTCGTACACGCTCAAGCCGGCCGAGTTCAAGGACGCCACCTTGGTGATCGAGCAGTCCGACTCGAAGGCAACGGCGCCAGGGCAGCCGACCGTTGCCTTCAGCAACAGGATGGGCTTCCTGAAAAACGGCACCTTCGGCCCCTGCGTCCTGACACCGCTGCGCTGACCGTTTGTCAGTTGGTTTGCCGGTGGTGGGCGCAGATGGCGGCGATCCAGCTCCAGCCGAGGACGATCGCCACGCCGAAGGCGGTGATGGTGACCGGCTTGCCGGCGCCTGCCATCAGCCCGGCGAAGGCGCCGAAGAACAGCACGCCGGTGACAGTGGAGTAGCGGGCCCAGCCTGCCTGCCCGGTACTGCGGTAGTGCGCCGCCATCACCAGACACCCGGCGATCAGCCCGGTGAACCCGATGGTCCCAGCCACGAAGTGCCCCATCCCGCGAGCGCTGATCTCGGCGTAGTCGGCCGGCGTACCGGCGGGAAAACCGGAGGCCGGGTCGGCCGGGAAAATCGCGGCCAGCAGCAGACCGACGCCGTACGCGCCGAGCAGCCGTGGCGCCCACCGGCTGCCGCGGCCGGCGATCGACCGGCGCAGCCCCACGGCAGCAGCGATCGAGAGAATGCCGGCGACCACGAAGTTGACCGTCTGGATCCACCCCGGCCCGCCGTTGGCGAGCAGGCTGGCGGGGTGGCGGGTGATGTCGAAACCTTCCCGCGTCGCGGCCTGTCCGAGCCAAACAGCCGTGTAGAGCGGCCCGGCCACCAGGCCGGCAGTCAGCAAGGTACGAGTGATGACGCGAGGCGTCGTGCGAACGACTGAAACGCTGGTGGTGGTCATGATCCAGGGTCCTTCCGAAACAGGGGTTTTGTTCCTTCACCCCTGCGTCGACCAACTCCCCCAGAAATCGACACCACTGCCCGCACTACTTCGCCCGAGGTCTTACGGAGGCGGCGATGAAGCCTCGTCGGCGCGGACGGCGGACTCCAAAGCGAGAGACACGTGCCAGAAGAGCTTTTCGGGACTGGCCGTGGCGAACCGCGCTCCCTTGCCGATCGCCTCGTCGTACCTGCGCCGGTTCCGCATCGCTGCGGAGTAGACAATCACGGGTTGGACGTAGCCGCGCGACCGCAGACGTGCCAGCAACTCGTACCCCGCGACCGCCTTGCGACCGCGACCCAGGTCGGTCAACACCACGTCGTACGTACCGCTTGACAGTTCGCGCAGCGCCTCCGTGGTCGAGATGACCTCCTTGACGGCCACGCCGATGCGCTCGAACGCCCGGCGCTCGTAGGAGTTGTTGCTGGGGTGGTCGTCGACCCACAGGATCCGGGGCTGTCGACCCAACCGGTCGACGGCGTCTTCGACGAGCCGTACCTGTCGCCGGGTGCGCCACGGGAACCACAGTGCGGAGCCACCGCGTCGCAGCGCGGCTCTACGAAGTTCCTTGACTGCCTCGTCACCGCGCTTGATCTTGACTTTGAGGCCGGCCGGCCCGGCCACCTCGACCTCACCCCCTGCCGATGCCAGGACATGGCGGATCTGGTTTCGGAACAACACGAGGATCAGCACGATCACGAGCAGAGCGAGTGTACTGACGCCGGCCGTGAGCTGGCCGTCACTGAGATTTGCCAACTGCGCCATGAGTGCCCCCAAGAGAAACCTTGCCACTCGTCTGCCCCCAAGTCACGAGCCGGCGCCACGCGAGCGTGGGGTCGGCGTCGAGGTCGCCGCCTCTGAGCGGCTCGCTTCGGCACCACGCTGGCTTTCATCGACTGTCCTCGAAGTCGCTCGCCGTACCTGCTCGATGCCGCGCAGCGAGCGATGCTGCTGCGCTGCCTTCCGAGGTGGCGAGGAACCGATGGCGATCCGAGCGCAGTGCAGAAGCTCAAACGCTCCACCACTACCCATTGTGACAATTTCGGTTCATAGTGGGTCTAACGGGCACAAAATGTGACCGTGGGTGAGCAATGATCCGCCAGGTGATTGGTCGTCGTATTCGGCTTGGCGGGGAGCAAGGGCGAAACCGGCACCCGACCGACCAATCGGGAGTGTCAAATGTCCGGTCACTTTGTCCTGCCCGCGCGCCCTCTTCGGCGCCGCCCAGCCACCTCCGCCACCGCATCGCGCCGCCGATCTCGTTCCCAGCGGCCTTCGTCGGCCGGCTCAGCCAGGAGCAGTGCCGGCTGGCCATCCGGCTACCTCAAAAAGGCCGCGGCGCCGCTCGTCGCCGCAGTCATCGCCCTGGGCGCAACCGTGGTCGGCGCTTCGCCGGCGCAGGCTGCAGAGCCGTCGGGCGACTGGTACCAGGGGTATCAGTTCGTGCGGAA
>NZ_JBFAAA010000028.1:0-13642 GCF_040639475.1 Kribbella sp. NPDC023855 | reverse complement strand
GGGGGCGCCGCGGGTGTGCGGCGCCCCCCCGCGCGGCCGGCGCCGGCCGCTCCTGCGTCGCGTTCCGCTCGGTCGCTCCCACCCACCCCGGGGTGAAGCCCGGCGTCGGGTTGTGGGCGCGGGCTCCTTCGTCGCCTGCTTGGTAAAGGCGGGGTGGTTGAGGGGATGCGCGCTGGGCCGGCTTCGGGTGCGGTTGCCTCCCGCGCGGCCGGCGCCGGCCGTTCCTGCGTCGCGGCCCGCTCGGTCGCTCCCACCCACCCCGGGGGTGAAGCCCGGCGTTGGGTTGTGGGCGCGGGCTCCTTCGTCGCCTGCTTGGTGAAGGCGGGGTGGTTGAGGGGGCCCCGCCTTGGGTGGGCTTCAGGTGTGGGCGCCCCGGCACCGACCTGCGCGGGGTGCTCCTGCTGAGCAAGTGGTCGGATTGTGGGGTGCTCAGATTGATGTCGTCTGTGCTGGCGAGCCGTTTCGTCTGGTGAGGCGGTTTGGTGTGCCGAGCGACAGGAGGTGGTTCGTTGCCGGACGGTCGCTCACGCTCAGCGAGGCGGTTGAGGAGCCGGAATTGCGGAGTACCTCCTGTTCTTCGGCACAGCTCAGCTGAATCCTTTGGTGGGGTCGGGGCCTCTTATTCAGGTATCGGCAATCTCGCCGGTGCAGGAGCTGGAGGTTTGGTCATGACTGTTGCCGCTATCGCTGTGGGTGCGGCTCTGCTGGTCTGCATGTGTACTGTCACCGTGCTGCGGAAGCGGAGGGGTTCGCGTGGGTGAGGGGCGTTGGCCGGACGAGGCGCTGGTCGTCGCGGCTCAGGGCGGGGACGCCGAATCGATCAGCGCGCTGGTTGCCGGGTCACATCCGCATGTCCGGCGGTTCGCTCGCTCCTTGTGCGCGACCCCGGAAGATGCTGAGGACGCCGCTCAGGAGGCGGTGATCATCCTCTACCGCAAGATCGGCACCCTGCGCGCCTCCCGGGCGTTGGCTTCGTGGATGTTCCGGATCGTTCGCAATGAGTGCGTCCGCCGGTCCCGCCTGCTCCTGCGACAGCCGTCACCGATCGTCGAGCCGCCGACCCAATCGGCCGAGGACGATGTCCTTCACCGCCTCGAGGTCGAACGGGTCGCCGCGGCCATCGCGTCCCTCCCACCGGACCAGCGCCGTGTCCTCGTACTACGAGACGTCCAAGGCCACTCAGGTCGCGAAGTGGCCAACGCCCTCGGGCTCAGCACGGCCGCGATGAAGTCGCGACTCCACCGCGCCCGGACCGCAGTACACGCCTACCTCGAGGAGCCACATGACTGACTTCGCCAGTACTTCGCTGCCTCGCCACATCGTCCGCGGCGTGATCGGCTTCGGAGCCCTCATCGGTTCCGTCGCCCTGATCCCGTTCGTCGGCTGGCTCTCCGTGCTGCTGGCTCCAGTCGGCCTGCTAGCCCTCCGCGGTTGCCCCACCTGCTGGACGATCGGCCTGATCCAAACCATCTCCAGAGGCCGCCTCCAACGCACCTGCGTCGACGGCCACTGCACCCTCACCCCCTCCTCCCCAACGACAACCTCCCGGCTCTAGCAGCCGGACCGCTCCCGAGCGAGACCCGCGCGGTCAACTCCTCGTCGCCCGCCTGCGAACGAGGTCCTGGGCAACGGCAACGCTGTCGCAATCGATGTAAACGTACGGCGACATTGTTGGTTTGTCGGCGTTCGTTGACATTTGGGGGAGCCGGTCGGGCATCTACGCTGGCTCGGTGGTGGATGAGGCGAGTTTGTTGGTGCCCGCCTGGCGGGTGACTGGGCTCAGTTGGGGTGATGGGGCCGCTGGGTTGGAGTGGGTGGGGCCTTCGGGCGCAGTACGGCGGAGTTTGTTGCGGGTCGGGGATGAGTTGGCGTTCGGGTTTGGGGCGGATCGGCGGTGTGTCGGGTTTTGGCGGTCTGGGCGGCGGATCGGGTGTTCGGTCGAGACTGCTCTTCCGCCGGGTGGGCGGAGTTCGCAGTGTCCCGACTGTCACGCGATGGAGCGGTCGAACTCGATTGCGACGGACACCCGGCTCGATGATCCGCGGCAGTTTTCCGTCTATCTCGCTCATCACGGCAGCGTGGTCAAGGTCGGGATCACGGCTGCCGAGCGTGGGGACGCGCGGCTGTTGGAGCAGGGTGCGCTGGCCTCCACCTTCATCTCCACCGGCAGCCTGCTCGGTGCTCGCCGGGTCGAGAACCTGTTGATGACCACCCTCGGTCTGCCCGATCGCGTGAGTACTACGCGCAAGCGGCGCGCCCGAGACCAACCCGGATCGGCGTCCGAGCGCGAGGCCCGCCTGATCTCCGTCGCCGAGCAGGTGTCCGAGTTGCCGTGGCCTGAGGGCCAGATTCGCGGTGAGATCGAGGTCCGCGATCACACGGCCACCTACGGTCTGCCTGCCGATGGGCTGCGACCCGCTGCGGCGCTGCAAACGCCGACACCGGATGGCGTGATCACCGGCCGGATCGCCTGCACCATCGGCACCGACCTGTACGTCGAAACGTCGGCCGGGCTCGTCTTGCTGGACACCCACGTGCTGGCCGGCTGGAGCCTCGGCCGCGCGGCGGCGGACGCAGTACTGACTGTTCCGCTCGAGAAGGTCGAATCGCCTCCGCGCGAGCTTGGACAGGACGCTCTCTTCTGAGCCGGTTGCGGGACACTGGGGTCATGAGCGTAGAGATCTGGCGGGCCGACGACCGGTTCCGGACGCGGACCGACTGGCTCGACTCACGGCACTCGTTCTCGTTCGGGCCGTACTACGATCCCGCGAACGTCGGGTTCGGCCTGCTGATGGTCCACAACGACGAAGTGGTTGCCCCAGGCACCGGATTCGACACGCATCCCCATCAGGACGTGGAGATCGTCACCTGGGTACTACGGGGTGCTCTGCTGCACCAGGATTCCGAGGGGCACAGCGGGATCATCTATCCGGGTCTGGTGCAGCGGATGAGCGCGGGCAGCGGCATTCAGCACTCCGAGCGCAACGACACCGAGGAGCCGGTCCACTACGTGCAGATGTGGGTCCGCCCCGACGAGTTCGACCTGCCGCCGTCGTACGACCAAGCGGAGGTGGACGACCGACTGGCGACTGGCGACCTGGTCCCGATCGCCTCGGGCTTACCGGAACACGCCAAGACCACAGCTGTCCGCATCAACCAAAACCGAGCAGGCCTCTCGGCAGCCCGCCTCGCCCCCGGCCAGTCAATCCAGTTGCCAACAGCACCCTACGCGCACCTCTTCATTGCTCTAGGCAACATCACGCTGGAAGATCAAGGGGAAATGGCAGCCGGCGATGCGGCGCGGGTCTTCGGTGCTGATGGGCAGCGCGCGACGGCTGGCCCCGCCGGCGCCGAAGTACTGCTCTGGACCATGACCGACTAGCTCTGCAACAACCCATGACCGACTAGCTCTGCAAACGGACGGACCGACACGAGGTCGGTCCGTCCGTGGGGTAGAAGCAAGGCGGCCGGACCGACACCAGACGCCGGTCCGTCCGCGGAGTACGCGCTAGCTCGCCGGGGTGTCGTCCTGGAGGTTGGTGGCGCCGGTCATGATGGCGACGCCTTCGGTCATCGTGTGTGACTCCGGGGTGATGACGCCGGCGCAGCGGCCGAGGCGCTGGATGTGGATGCGGTCGGCCACCTCCCAGACGTGCGGCATGTTGTGGCTGATCAGGATGACGGGCAGTCCGCGCTCGCGCAGTCCTTTGATCATTTCGAGAACCTGGTTCGACTCCTTCACACCCAGAGCCGCGGTCGGCTCGTCGAGGACGACGACCTTGCTCCCGAAGGCCGCCGCCCGGGCGACCGCGACCGCTTGCCGCTGACCGCCGGAGAGAGTTTCCACGGTCTGCTGGATGTTCTGGATCGTCTGGATGCCCAGATCCCGGACCGAGGTCGCGGCGCGCTCACGCATGCCGCGATGGTCGAGCATCCGGAAGATGCTGCCGAGCGGGCCCTTCCGGCGTTCCTCCCGGCCGAGGTACAGGTTGCTCGCGATATCGAGCGCGGGCGCCACGGCCAGCGTCTGGTAGACCGTCTCGATCCCGGCCGCCCGGGCGTCCTGCGGACCGCGGAAGGAGACCAGTTTGTCCTCGAGCCGCAGTTGCCCGGCATCGGGGATGAGGGCTCCGGTGAGGCACTTGATCAGTGTGGACTTGCCGGCGCCGTTGTCGCCGATGACGGCGAGCACCTCACCGGCGTACAGGTCGAGGTCGACACCGTCCAGGCCGATCACCCGTCCGAACGTCTTGACGAGTCCGCGGGCCGAAAGGATCGGTACTCCGAGGTTGGTGGCCTCGGGTCGATTGATCGTGGCGGTCATGAGCGCACCTTCCTGATCCACTGGTCCACCGACACGGCGACGATGACCAGGATCCCGACGGCCAGCAGCCGGTACTGCGCGTCGACGCCGGCCAGCGACAACCCGATGGTGAAGGCCTGCACGATGAGGGCGCCGAGCAGCGTGCCCAGCAGACCCCCACGGCCACCGAACAGGCTGGTTCCGCCGATGACGACGGCGGTGATGCTGTCCAGGTTGGCGTCGACGATCGCGTTCGGGCTCGCGGCGCCGGCGCGACCGATCAGGGCCCAGCCCGCGATGCCGTAGATCAGGCCCGCGACACCGTAGACACTGAACAGAACCCGGCGTGACCGGACGCCACTGAGCCGAGCGGCCTCCGGGTCGTCGCCGACCGCATAGACATGCCGGCCCCAAGCCGTCTGGCTGAGCGCGTACCCGACCACGAGGTAGAGGGCGACGACGATCAGTACGCCGGTGGTGACCGTGAACCGGCCGATCGTGAATCCTTCACCGGTCCAGTTGAGCAGGCTGGGCAGCCTGTTGTTCTGGATGCTTTGGCCACCGGAGTAGAGCAGGGCGATGGCCGTGAAGATGCTCAAGGTGCCGAGGGTGACGATGAATGGTGGCAGGCCGATGCGGGTCACCAGGAGCCCGTTCAGCGCACCGGCCGCGAGCCCCAGGATGACCCCGGCGGCCAGGGCGAGGCCGGCCGGCCAGCCGTTCTCGGCGGCCAGGGTCGCCATCACCATGGTCGACAGGATCGTGATCGCCCCGACCGACAGGTCGATCCCGGCGGTCAGGATGATCAACGTCTGACCCACGGCGAGCGCAGCGACGACAGCGGTCTGCTGCACCAGCAGCGAGAGTGCCGCGGGGTTGGAGAACCGGCTGTTCACGGCGGTGAAGCAGACCACCGTGAGCAGCAGGATTAGGGCCGGGCTGAGCGCGGGATGCTTGTGGAGCAGGTGCTGGATCCGCTGGCTCGTCGTGTGCTCCCGGCGCGCGAGCTCCTTGGCCGCGGCGCCGGGAGTGGTGCTCTGGACAGTCATCTCTTCACCTCCGCGGACGAGAACCGAACCGTCATCCCCAGCACAGCGTGCTTGCCTTGGCGGTGTCGATGCTGGTGACGCCGGCGGCGGCCTTGTCGGTCACCAGGGCGACGCCGGTGTTGTAGAAGTCGAGGCCTTCGCTGTTCTTGGGCTTCTCGCCGCCGCGCGCGATCTTCGCGATCGACTCCACGCCGAGTGCGGCCATTTTCAGCGGGTACTGCTGAGACGTCGCGCCGATGATGCCGTCCTTCACCGACTTCACGCCGGCGCATCCGCCGTCGACCGAGACCACCAGGACGCCCTCGGCCTTACCGGCTGCCTTGAGCGCGTTGTAGGCACCGACGGCGGCCGGCTCGTTGATCGTGTAGACGACGTTGATGTTCGAGTTCTTGGTCAGGCAGTTCTCCATCGCCGAGCGGCCACCGTCTTCGGCGCCCTGGGTCGGCTCGTTGCAGACGATCGAGTAGCTGCTGGAGCCGGCCGTTCCGGACTTGGCCTCGTCGCCGTTCTTCTTGGGGTCCTTGACGTCGATCCCGAGGCCGGTCAGGAAGCCCTGGTCCCGGTTGTAGTCGACGGACACGACCTTGTCGTTGAACAGGTCGAGCAGCGCGATCGTGGCCGGCTTGCCGGCCAGTTGCTTGGCCGTCCACTGGCCGATCAGCTTGCCCGCCTCGAAGTTGTCGGTGGCGAACGTGATGTCGACGGTGTCGGCCGGGTCCGGTGGCGTGTCCAGGGCGATCACGTACAGGCCAGCGTCCCGGGCCTTCTTGATCGCGCTGTTCACGCCAGGACCGTTCGGGGTGATCAGGATGCCCTTCTGTCCCTGGGCGATCGCGTTCTCGACCGCCTGGACCTGGCCCTGCTCGTCGCCGTCGGCCTTGCCGGAGGCGATGGTCAGCTCGACGTTGTTCTTGCCGGCCTCCTCCTTGGCGCCCTTCTGCATGGCCACGAAGAACGGGTTGGTGGAGTCCTTGGTGATCAGCGAGACGCCGATCTTCTCGTTCGCCGACGCGGTCGGGGTCTCGGCACCGCCGCACGCCGTCAGGGCGAGTAGTCCGAACACTGCGGACCCGGCGACGGCGAGCCGCGCGTTACGAGTGGTGAAGTGCATATCAGGTCCCATCCAAGGAGAGCGGAATGTTCTTACGTCAACGTTGACGTAAGAAGGAGAGCACCCTCCGAAGCTTGTGGTCAAGGGCTGGATCGGAAATACTGCGGCGCATGACGACAACGTTGACGCAGTCTGGATCGGATGGCGAGCGGCCCGCCAGGTCGACCATGAAGGACGTCGCTCAACTGGCCGGCGTCAGCGTCAAGACGGTGTCGCGGGTGGTGAACGGCGAGCCCGGAGCGTCAGCCGTCGTACGGGAGCGGGTACTGCGGGCCGCGGAGCGGCTCGACTACCGCCACAACCTCGGCGCCAGCACCCTACGCCGCAAGGACGCCCGGTCCGGCATCGTCGGCGCCCTGCTGCAGGACGTTGGCAACAGCTTCTCGGCGGGCCTGTTGCGTGCGCTCGAGGACACGCTTCGACCGTCCGGACTGTCGGTCCTCGCCGCCAGCCTCGACGAGGAGCCCGAGCGTGAGCGGGACATCGTCTCCGACCTGGTCGCCCGTCGCGCGGACGGCCTGGTCCTGATGCCGGCCTCTCATCGGCACGAGTACCTGCTGAGCGAGCGCCGCGCGGGACTCCCCTTGGTGTTCGTGGACCGAAGGCCGCATGGCGTGGACTGCGACTCGGTCACCATCGACAACCACCTCGGCGCGGATCTGGCGACCGCACATCTGATCGCGGGCGGGCACCGCCGCATCGCGATGCTCAGCGACCTGCACGAGATCGAGACCGCCCAGGAGCGGATCGCCGGCTACCGCGCCGCCCTCGACAAAGCACACCTACGCTTCGACCCGGAGTTGCTCGTGCACAGCGTGCGCAGCGAGGACGAAGCGGCCCGCGTCATCGCCGGACTGCTCGGTACTGCGGACCCTCCGACCGCGTTCGTCACCGGGCGGAACATCATCACCATCGGTGCGGTTCGCGCACTGCGGGCCGCGGACGTTTCCCGGACAGTCGCTCTGGTCGGCTTCGACGACTTCCCGCTCGCCGATCTGATCGAGCCTGCTCTCACCGTGATCCGGCAGGACGTCCGGCGGATCGGTACCGAGGTCGGCCGCATCCTCCTCGACCGGCTCGCCGGCGACAGCAGTCCGCCGCAACACGTAGTACTGGAACCAACCCTGGTACGCCGGGGGAGCGGCGAAATCCCTCCGCCGGCCTGACGGGTTTCCGACATGTCGTGGCCTGGCGGGTGTCTGACCCCTACCGTGAACAAACGAAAGGTCATTGCATATTTGGTGAGGAGCGGTCATGAACCGTCGGGTCGGCAGTGTGCTCGCGGGTGCCATCGCAACGGGGCTGCTCCTCGCGTCGGCGGGGATGGTGGCTGCTCAGGCCGGGCAGTCGTCGGTACAGGTGGCGTGTACTGCTCCGGCGTGGGCCGAAGGGGTCAGCTACGCCGTCGGGGCGAAGGTGACGTACCAGAGCCGGTCGTACGAGGCGCGAGCCGCGCACACTGCGCACCCGGGCGCCGGCTGGAACCCGGTCGCGGCCCCCTCGCTCTGGCTCGACCTCGGCGCGTGTGACGGCACGCCGCCCACGACACCGCCGACAACTCCTCCCACCACGCCACCTACGACTCCGCCGACCACCCCTCCCACCACGCCACCTACGACTCCGCCGACCACCCCGCCGACAACGCCTCCGACCACGCCGCCGCCGGGGGAGACGACTTGTCCGGTGAAGTCGCGGCCGGCCGGCAAGGTGCTGCACGGGTACTGGGAGAACTGGGACGGCGCCTCGAACGGCGTCCATCCGCCGTTCGGCTGGACCCCGATCACCGACTCGCGGATCGGGCAGCACGGCTACAACGTGATCAACGCGGCGTTCCCGGTGATCCTCTCCGACGGCACGGTGAAGTGGGAGGACGGGATGGACGCGTCGGTGAAGGTCGCCACCCCGGCCGAGATGTGCGCGGCGAAGGCGGCCGGCCAGACCATCCTGATGTCGATCGGCGGCGCGACCGCCGGGATCGACCTCAGTTCGTCCGCCGTCGCCGACCGATTCGTCGCGACCGTCGTACCGCTGCTCAAGAAGTACAACTTCGACGGGATCGACATCGACATCGAGACCGGCCTCAGCGGCAGCGGCAACATCAACCAACTGTCCACCTCGCAGGCCAACCTGATCCGGATCATCGACGGAGTGCTGGCCCAGATGCCGTCGAACTTCGGGCTGACGATGGCCCCCGAAACGGCGTACGTGACCGGTGGCAGCGTCACCTACGGCTCGATCTGGGGTTCGTACCTGCCCATCATCAAGAAGTACGCCGACAACGGCCGGCTGTGGTGGCTCAACATGCAGTACTACAACGGCAGCATGTACGGCTGCTCCGGCGACTCGTACTCCGCGGGCACGGTGCAGGGCTTCGTTGCTCAGACCACCTGTCTCAACAATGGTCTGGTCATCCAGGGCGTCACGATCCGCGTCCCGTACGACAAGCAGGTCCCCGGCCTCCCGGCCCAGCCCGGCGCCGGTGGCGGCTACATGTCTCCGTCGCTGGTCGCCCAGTCGTGGAACAGTTTCAACGGAGCCCTCAAGGGTCTGATGACCTGGTCCATCAACTGGGACGGCTCCAAGAACTGGACCTTCGGCGACAACGTCAAGTCCCTCCAGGGTCGCTGACTCGCTGCAAACAAAGGGTTCGCGCGTGCCGCCGTACGGATGATGAGGTGGCATGGTGACCAACCACGACCCGACGGCCCGGCCGTTGACCTTTGCTTGGGTGAGTCGGCACCTGGTGGCCGGCGAGCGGATCGTCAGCACTCGTTCGCTGCACGGCGGTATCACTGCCGAAATGCGGAACCTGACCATCGGCACGCAGTACGGGAACATCCGTCACCTCGTACTGCGAACCTTCGTCGATGTGGAGAACGCCGCGGACTCGCTGGGTCGGGAGGCCGATGCCTTGACGCTGCTCGCCGGCACCGACGTACCGGCTCCGGCGTTGGTTGCCGTTGATGCGACTGCCGTGGAGTGCGAGCACCCGTCGCTGCTGATGACGCATCTGCCCGGGCGGACTGTCCTCGACGATGAGGGACTGGAGACGCGGATCCGTTTGCTGGCCCGTCAGCTCGTGGCAATCCATGCGTTGCGTCCGGCCGAGCGGCCTCGTGAGTATGTAGCGTTGACGACCGCTGAGACCGTTGTGGTTCCGAGGAACGCCGACGCTGGGGTGTGGGCGGCGGCGATCGACGTCATCCGGCGGCCCGCACCGCCTTATGAAGGGCGCTTCCTGCACAGGGATTTCCAGCCGGGCAACGTGCTGTTCGAGGCATCTGGAGCTGCCCGTCTCACTGGCGTCGTCGACTGGGCTGCAACCTCCTGGGGGCCGACGGACCTCGACGTGGCGCACTGCTCCATCAACCTCGCACTACTGCACGGCCCGGAATGGGGCCTGCGATTCGCCGACGAGTACGAGAAGGCCGGCGGCGTGCTGGCCGCTACCGCGAGCGATCGCCTCTATTGGAAGGTGCGAGATGCGCTGGCGTCCTCGGAGGAACTAGCTGTGGTGTCGCAACCCTGGCGCGAAGCAGGAAGACCAGACCTCACCACGCAAGCCGTGGAAGAGCGACTGGATGCCTACGTCACCGCCCTGCTGAGCAGCCAGTTGTAGATCTCGTCGTACACCTCGGGTCCGGGCAGATGACCGCCTGTGTAGACGTGACCTTTGGCCGTGGGGATGTGCTCGAGGAGGTAATCGGCGTGTTCTGAGGAGACATCGGCGTCGGCGGTTCCGGACCACAGACCTACGGGTGCAGTGATCGTCGCCAGCTCGAAACCCCACGACCGAGCGAGGGCGAAGGTGTCGTCAACCCACCCATCCACGCTGTCGACAAAGGTCGCCCGCAACCGCGCCATAGCGTCCGAATCATCCCGCGCCGCCGGTCCCGCCCCGTTGGGCAACTCCGGACCGCCACCGTCGATGCGCCCCATGATCTCCGCCGCAACCTCAGCAATCCGACCCCGCAACTCCCCTTCCTCAAGCACCGGCACACCCACATCCGCCGGCTTCACCCCAGACAGCACGGCACACGAGGTGACCCGGTCGCCAAGTAACGCCGCACAAGCAAGCGCATGCGGCCCACCCCCCGACCCACCAAACACCCCAAACCGCCCCCACCCCTGCGCATCAGCAAGCGCCCGCACATCATCCACCGCATCAGCCACCGCCCGCCCCGGCCGCCGCGTCGACCCCCCATACCCAGGCCGGTCATAAACCAACACCCGCAGCCCACTACGCCCCATAACCTCAACCAACGCCGGCCACTTCCACCGACTACTAGGCGACCCGCCATGAAAAACCACCGGCCACCCATCCACCGGCCCGTACAAGCAGTACCGCAAGACACTCCGGTCCGCCCGCACCAACTCCACCGTCTCAACCTGAGCCACACCCCCATCCAACCAGGCTGGAGTGTGGGCGAGTGTTGACAACGCAAGCCGTCGAGTCAGTCAGTCGACCAGAAGAGTTTTTGTTGCAACCAGGAGTGCCGCTTTGCAGTACTCCGGTTTCGGGTGGCTCGGCGACGGTGTGCCACCTAGTACCCGCTGAGCGGGCGACGGAGGAGCGCGCGACCAGGGGTGGGTGGGATCGGGCGGAGAGGGGAGCGACGGGGAGCGGACGTCGGAGCTCGCGTGGGGGAGTACACAGGAAAACGGGACTGCGGCCGCTCGGTGGGTCGTCGTACCGGCGTTCGGTCGGATCCGAGTGTGCTCGCTAGACCTTATCGAATGGATCAGCGGATCCTGCCGAACTGGTCTGAACGGTAAAGGATAAGACCCACTTGAGACCTCTCGGCCCGCCACTGGCCCGCGTCCGGTCTCTGGGCCCTTAGCAGGCGATTAAAGTCATTCAATCCCACTGGAATGATATTCCATATACTTCGCGCGGCTGGCATCTTTCAATAAATGTATGGGCAATTGACCGACCGCTTATAGGAAGCCAGCGATCGCTGCCTTTAGGCGGGAGCGCCCTTCGTTCTCCCAGGGTTTGCTCCGCGTGCCACCAGCACCCGCGAGGTACATGTCCTTCATCAAATTGGATGCGAATGGTAAGACCACTGACTGGAAGGACTCCATCGATCAGTCTACCTGGCGCGATCCCATGATGATCGATCTCGACGTCCACACCTTCACGTTCGGCCACTAATTTGTTATCAATCGCTTCTGATGAGAAGAAGTGCTTTTCGTTCATCCGCAACGAGCGCGGGAACACAAGCCTCGTCAGTACTGGTTCACCGTGTTTGCGAGGTGTCAGCCTCACGGCTCTGCAGCCCCAAACCGCGCGGACCTCAGGAGAGAGCCCAATAAAGCCTGCGGACGCGACCGCGACATAGCTCTTAAGTCCGTCAATCCTGGCGGTAACCAGCCGCTCGGTAATCCGACGATGTGCTGTTCTCCGTTTCATGATAACCGTGGTGATCATTAGGTCTATAAACAGAGGCTGAGTTCTCGTGGATGGCTGCTGGGCCTGAGAGCGAGCCCGGCCTGAAGTGCTTTTTACTTTAGAAACGGGCGCGGTTTCGCTGCTTCTGTCTCTTTGGGCGTCGCTGCCGCCTCGCTCGGCTTCTACCTCAAACGTAACGAGTTGACCGGTATCGAGTGGTCTTCTGGTTGCCGAGGGATCAATTTCAGTCACCTGTTCGGCATAGAATTCGCTCTCCATGTGCCGGGCGACATCTGCGTAGAACGCCCATCCGGAACCGTCCTCCGCGAGCATACTTAGTTGAGTGGTGAGAATCGGCACGAGACGCTTGGTGAGGGCGTCTGTCCACGCCTTATGGATTGGGGTTGTCGTGGCCGGATTTCCAAAAACAGAGCCGAGATTGGCCCTCAGCTGCAAAAAACGCCCACCGAGGGTAGGTGCCCATGGTTCCGTGATCTCCTGTCGTCGAGGCAGTCGAAATGCTGCCCGCAGCGCATTCCTGCCACGTGAGTTTTCTGAGGGCCCGAACTTCTCGATTTCGTGGATGATCAGCCCCCATGCCGCGAATGCGCGAGAATGGAGAGTGCCAGCTGGCATGGACGCTGTTGGTTCGACGATCAGTCGAAGCGCTGCAGCAACTTCGGTGCTGGGGTCCACAAGCGCGTACATGAACAGCTCTGTTGGGAGGGCTTCGTTCCTGGTCGCGAGCCATCGGAGCGCATCCTCTAGGGATGACGAGGGGTTCTGTGTTCGTCGCACTGGCCGCTCCTGCCCACGCTCGTCTCACCGCAGATGACGACAGACGACCACAGATGGCGACAGCTGACAAGAGCCCACGATATCTCGCTATTGAATGACTAAAAAGAACTATTTCATATTATGGCACGCGCTGCTTTTACTGGCCTACTATCTGAAGTGTGCTGGCGGTTAGTCGAGGTGCAATGAACAGGAGTTAGCGATGATAAAGGGGATGAAAGGTGTGGTGCCTGGGTCATCTTCGCCCGGCCCGCAATGGAGTATGAAGGCGTTGAGGCGGTCAGTGAGCAGCGTCCTGGGGGCGATCGGCCTGCTGTACCTGCAGACTGGTTCGTTGGCTGTGACTATCGTCGGAGCCCTCGTGGTAGTAGTCGCAGGGGTGCTCTTTCTGGTCTGCGGGCGCCACTCTTTGTGGCAGTAGCCGGCGGGGTCGAGGGCTCTCAAGTGGGTCTCATAAGTGCCCGTCCAAGGGCCGCTTGCCAGTGTCGAACGTCATTGGAGCGAGGCGAGGAGTTGCACCTGATCTTCTCCGGACGTCGGTCGGCTAAGACCGGGGCGCCGGGCCCGGTCGGTCGATGCGGTGCAAGTGATTCGCAGTACTCCGAGCCTAGGCGCGGGTGGGAGCACGCGACGTAGGAGCGCGCAGGGAAGCCGGGCGGGTCGGTCGATGGGGTGCGGCCGATTCGCAGAACCTCAAGACCGGGGCGCTTCGCGTCGGCGGGCCACCTGGTTTTCGCTGAGCGCGCGACGCAGGAGCCGCGACTCGGGTTGGGTGGGATCACGCGACTGGGGAGTGCCCGACTAGCAGTACGCCCGAGCTGAGCCGCTTCGCGATGGCGAGTACCTAGTACTCGCTGAGCGGGCGACGGAGGAGCACGCGAGCCGGGTGGGCGGGAGTGGGCTTGCCCCCGTTGGGTGGACACCTTGTCTGGCGAGATGTTGATCTCGTGGGAAGGATGTCGTTATGGGTAAGGCGAGGAAGTACACGCCGG
>NZ_JBFAAA010000027.1:0-19848 GCF_040639475.1 Kribbella sp. NPDC023855 | reverse complement strand
GCCGGCTCGCGGGCACGAAGAGCTCGGGCTTGCGCTCGATCAACCGGCGGACCTCCACCGGCACGTCCGGCGCGCTCGATGCGCAGCATCGAGCACGCTTCTCCAACGCCGCGAGGTGCGTGCCTGGGCGCCGGAGATGCTGCAGCAACTTCCGACTCAGGACACTAGCTCATCGCGGGTCGTGTTGTCCGTACTGCGTCCGTTGAACGGATCCCAGACCAGCGCGGTGATCCCGCGTCCGGCGAGCTCGTCGGCCCAGTCGCGGAGCTGCTCCCCGATCCCGGTGATCATCGGCAGCAACAACATCCCCGGCCCTGCCTCGGCACCCACCGGCCGGGCGAGATACGCGTCCGACTCTCCGACCTGCACCTGACTCGCCTCGATAGTCACGCCTCGGAGGCTAGCCGACGATCAGGCCCGGCCGGCCTTGAGCATCCGCCGGCCGGCGACGTTGACCAGCACGAAGATGATCGCGGCGAAGATCAGCAGCGCCAGCTGATCCGGTAGCAAGGCGACGCCGAGACCGACCGCGAGTACCGGGAGCGCGAGTCCGGCGTACGCGATGAGGAAGAGGGCGGCCAGCACTTCGCCGCGTGAACCGGCGTCGGCGAGTGAGGCGGCCGTTGCGACCGCACCGCGGAAGACGAGGCCGACACCGGCGCCGGCGATCACGCCGCCGAGGACGAACAACCAGAGGTTGGGCAGCAGTCCCCCAACGGCGATCCCGGCGAGGCCGGTCGACATGAGGATCAAGCCGAGCCGCAGTTGGTGCTGACGGCTGAGCCGCACGAACATGACCTGACTCGTTGCGCCCGCGCTGAAGACCGCGAACGTCACGCCACCGGCCAGCAGCCGCGAGGTGTGTTGCAACGTCCCGGCCAGGAAAGTCGGCGCCAGCGAGGTGAACAACCCGAAGATCGCGAACGCGGCGAATGCACCGACGGCCGAGGCGAAGAACTGCGGCTTCGCGGCACTCGGCAACGCGACCCGCTGCGGCCGGTACGCCGGACGCTCCTCCTGCCGCTCGACCGTCTCGGGCACCAGCGCGATCCCCAGCGCACTCAGCAGCAACAGCACAAGGAATACCTCGTACGGCCGCTCCAACGGCTTCGACCCGTACTCCGCGAGCAACCCACCAACCAGCGGCCCGAACGCGAGCCCCCCAAGATTCACCATCGAGGAGATCAGCGCTGAGTGACTCGGATCCTCCGCGGGCCGGGCAATGCGCCGCAGCTCGGACAGGTGAGCCGTCGCGGTCGCCGTCAGTACGCCGACGCCGACACCCGAAAGGAAGCGCGCAGCCAGCAGCCCGGGCACGTCTTGCCAAAGGAGGAAGATCACCGCAGCGACCGCCTCGGTCAGCACTGCGAGCAGGGCCACCCGGCGACGGCCGAGCCAGTCGCTGACGTGGCCGGCCAGGTACAGGCTGACCATCACGCCCACCGCGTAGGCGGCGAAGATGACCGTGATCAGGAAGGTCGGGAACCCGTCCCGGCGCTGGTAGATGGCGTAGAGCGGCGTCGGCACCGTCGAGAAGGCCATCGTGGTCAGGAACGCGACGGCGATCATCCAGAAGCCGGCGCCGTGCGCGAACCGCACCGGCGTACCGGCCTTGTCGAGCGAGCGAGGGCCGGAAAGAGTTGTCATGCTTTTAGGTTCGCTCGCCGGATCTATCGAGTCCAACGAATCTTCTTGCACTGTCTTATCGTCGGAGTCGATAATTGCCTGCGTGGACAGCAGACAGCTCGAGTACTTCGTCGCGGTCGCGGAGGAGCTCAGCTTCACCCGGGCGGCGCAGCGGCTGTTCACCGTCCAGTCGACCGTCTCGGCCGCGATCCGCGCGCTGGAGACCGACCTGAAGACGACGCTCTTCGATCGCTCCACCCGGCGGGTGACGCTGTCCGATGCGGGCGAGGCACTGTTGCCCGAGGCAAAGGCCGCTCTGGAGGCATTGGATCGAGCCCGGGCTGTTGTCGAGGAGGCTTCGACTGGGCTGCGGGGCAGCGTGCGGATCGGCACGATGACGCGAGTCGGCCTGGTCGACCTGGCCTCGTTGCTCGGCGCCTTCTACGAGCGGTATCCGCTGGTGGAGGTCCAGGTGACGACCTCGCCGACCGGTTCGAGCGGCCTTGCCGATGACGTCCGGCACGGCCGGCTCGATGTCGCGCTGGTCGGGCTGAGTCGCACGGACATGGCCGGGCTGGAGCCACGGGAGTTGGCGACGGTGCCGTTCGTAGTACTGGTGCCGTCGTCGCATCGGTTGGCTCGGGCGGGTGAGGTTCGGTTGGCGGAGTTGGCTGGTGAGCGGTTCGTCGACATGCTGCGCGGGTTCGGGAACCGGACGAGTGTGGATCGGGCCTTCGATCTCGAGGGGCTGCCTCGACGGGTGCAGGTCGAAGTACCGGATCTGACGACTGTGCCGGAGTACGTACGAGCGGGGTTGGGGGTGGCCGTCGTACCGGAGCTTGATGACGAGGAGACGCCGGGGGTGACGCGGTTGCGGCTGGTCGACTCCGAGCTGACCTGGACGCTTTCCGCGATCACGCTGAGCGGGAAGCGGCCGAGCCGGGCTGTGACTGCACTCCTCGACTTGATGACCGCATCGCTTGGCTAGTTTGGGTTCGTGGAGACATGGGAGCCGGGTGCGGCCGGGGTGTTGAGGTTGCCATCGGGGCGGCTGGTGCGAGGGCGTGGGTTGCGCGACGGGCTGCCGGGCGGCGCCTTGCCGGAGTACGGGGTGTATTTGCTGGGCAAGGAACCGCCGAGGGTCGAGTGGGATTCTCGCTGGGTGCGGTGGCCGGACTTCCGGCTGCCGGCGGACGATCGCGAGGCGCGGGATGCGTTGAGCGAGGTGCTGAGTCGGGCGGCCTCGGAGCGGGTGGAGCTCGCCTGCGGAGGCGGCCGGGGACGCACCGGTACTGCGCTGGCGTGCCTGGCCGTGCTCGACGGGATCGCACCGGGCGACGCGGTTGCTTATGTGCGGGAGAACTACCACCCGAAGGCGGTCGAGACGCCGTGGCAGAAGCGCTACGTCCGGCGCTTCAGCTGAAACTCCTTTGACGGAGCGGTGAGGTGTCGCGTTTGCTCGGCGGGGTGACCATCGAGCGCATCAATCCCCCGCAACTGCATCCGACTCCGGGCTACCACCACGTGACGAAGGTCCGCGCCGACGAACTCGTCATGCTGGCCGGGCAGTGCCCGCTGCAGCCCTCCGGCGAACTCGCCGAGGGCGGCCTCCCCGGCCAGACCGACCAGGTCATCCAGAACATCCTGACCGCCCTCGAAGCAGCTGGCGCCACCCCGGCGGACGTCGTACGAACCGTCATCTACGTGGTCAGCTCAATTCGCGACGAACTCGGCGCCGTCTGGGACCAACTCAACGCCTCCCCACTGGCCCCCGCCTTCAGCACCGCCAGCACCCTCCTCGGCGTAGCCCAACTCGGCTTCCCCGGCCAACTCGTCGAGATCGACGTCACTGCCGCCCGGTAATCGGGTGGTTGGGTTGGAGGAGGTTGGTGGGGTCGTAGTGGGTGCGGAGGCGGGCTAGGCGGTTGTAGTCGTCGTAGGTTTCGCGGAGTTCGGCCTGGGTCAGCGGGCCGAAGGAGAAGTTGAGCGAGCGGCCGACGGCGTACTGCGTCCAGGGTTCGAGGATTGCGCGGTGCAGGTCGCTTGTGTCGTTGCCGCCGGTTGTCAGGACAGACAGCAGGTACTGCGCGTCGCGGTTGCCGACGGCGTTGTCGATGGCCGGCTTGTTGGAGAGGGCGCCGCCTAGGTGCCTGATGCCGACTATGCACATCGCCTTGGCGGTTGGTCCTGCCAGGTTGGGGATGGTGGTCAGCGCTTGCTTGTCGAGTTCACTCAGGAGGAGGTTGCGCGAGCGGTACGCGGCCGGGTGGGCGGGCTCGTCGAAGATCTCGCCGGTCTCGGTGAACGGCCGTTGCTTGACCGTGTCGATCAGTGGCTCGCCCAGGCTGTCCCGGAGCGCGGTGACGAGGGCTGGACCGTCGGCATCGGGGGTGATGCTGACCTGGAGTTGAGCGATGTACTTGCCGCGAAGTCGTGCGGGGACCGGCTCGATGTCGGGGAACGGGATCAGGCCGACTGCCGAGGTCACTGCGTCGGGAACCGTCTGGGCCCAGTCGTGCCACGCCTGCAGCGCGTCGGGGGTTGCCGCGAGGTCGTAGTACAGGCTGCCTCCGTAGAGGGTCGGCACGGGGAAGAGATCGATCTCCATCGCGGTGACGACGCCGAAGTTGCCGCCGCCACCGCGGAGTGCCCAGAAGAGATCGGGATCGTCCTCCGCGTTGCGCAGCTCGCCGTCGGGCGTGACGACCTCGATCCGGCGGACGTGGTCGGCGGCGAATCCGTAGCGTCGCGCCATCAGGCTCAGCCCGCCGCCGAGGATGTAGGGGACGGCGGTGACGCCGGGGAGGCTGCCCGACAAGGGCGCGAGACCGTGAGGTGCGGCTGCGTCGATGACCTGCTGCCAGGTCGCGCCGGCCTCGATCCACGCCGTCTTGCGTTCGGGGTCGATCGTCACCCGGTCGAGGCGGCTGGTCGTGATGAGGACACCGCCGTCGAGCGGCCAGACATGACCATGGCCGGTCGCTTTGACGGCGAGTGGGAGGCGGTGTTCGCGGGCATAGCGGACAGCTCGCTGGACGTCATCGCGAGTGGTGGCGCCGACGATGTGGGTCGGACGGTGCGGGTCGAGCCGCTGGTAACCGCGCCGCTCCTCGTCGTACCCGGGGGTGTCTTCGGTCCAGTGCATTCCGGTGAGGTCGTTCATGGGTTCGACGCTACGGACGCTTCCGGACACATCTTGTCCGCAAGGTATGCGAATCTGTCTTTGTGAGCGCACGAAAGGACTTGCCGGGACGGTTGCTCCGGCTCCTGGCGTTGCTGCAGAGCCGCCGGGAGTGGTCCGGCAGCGAACTCGCCGAGCGCCTGGGCGTCACCGACCGGACCGTACGCCGCGACGTCGAACGCCTCCGCTCCCTCGACTACCCAGTCACCGGAACAACCGGTACTGCGGGTGGCTACCGACTCGCGTCGGGCAAGAACGTGCCGCCGCTGGTGCTCGACGATGACGAGGCGGTCGCGGTGGCGATCGGACTCGCTGGAGCGGCGGCCGGTGGTGTCGCGGGACTGGAGGACAGCTCGATGAGCGCCTTGGCCAAGTTGGAGCGAGTCCTGCCGGCTCGGTTGAGGCCGGCGGTTGCTGCCGTTGGTGCTGCGGAGGTGGTCGGGCGGCTGGACGCTCCGCAGGTGGACGCGGGGTTGCTCGCAGTACTGGCCGCGTGTTGCCGCGATCTGGAGATTGTTGCCTTCGGCTATAAAAGTCGGCGCGGTGCGGTGACCCGGCGACGGGTGGAGCCGACGCGGCTGGTCTCCGTTGCTGGGCAGTGGTATTTGCTTGCCTTCGACCCCGAACGCGACGACTGGCGGACCTTCCGGGTGGACCGGATCTCCGAGGTCGCGCCGACCCGGCACCACTTCACGGCCCGCGAGTTGCCGGCGGCGGACGCGGCGTCGTACCTGGTCGAGTCCTTCGCCGGCGCCGAGTATCGGCATACCGTCCGGATGGTCGTGCAACTGCCGGCCGACGTCGTACGCCGGAGCTTCTTCCGGGTGCTGCCGGGGTCGCTGACGCCACTGGGGGAGGAAGCCTGCGAGTTCCGGCTGAGCGCCGACTCCCCCGCCCTGCTGGTTCAGTTCGTTGCGGCGATAGTTGCCCTCGGCGCCGACTACACCCTGGAGGCGTCGCCGGCGGCCGCGGAGGTACTGCAATCGGTGGGCAAGCGGTTGATGGTGGTTGAGGCTTAGCTATTTGCGGCAGTTGGGGCTTAGGCAGTTGGGGCTCAGGCGGTGATGAGGCCGAGGCCGAGGGTGATGACGCCGGCTGCCAGCGAGAGAGCGCCCAGCCAGAGGACCCAGATGAACTGGTTCGGCTTGGTCAGGTTCTTGCCGGCCGAGGAGGCGAAGAAGCCGCCGGACATCAGGATCGCCGCGACCGGGATGCCGAGCCGGCCGAGCCAGAGGAAGAAGCCGGACAGGCTGGTCGAGTCGACGTACAGCAGGCCGACCAGGCTCAGGATCACCAGCACGCCGGCGTGACCGTGACCGGCGCGCGCGAACGACTTCTGGAAGTCCGTCATCGGCACGTCGCCCCGGACGATCTTGGTCATGAACCAGCCGCCGAACTGGATCGTGACGATGGTGAGCAGGATCGCGCCGGCGATGATCCGGGACGGGTCACTCAGTTCCATGATTTGTGTGCTCCTTCAGAGGTTGTCGTCAGTGGTTGGCGGGAGCCGTGGGTGCCGGCTCGGTGGGTGCTGCTGGTGCTGTCGCGGCCGGCTCGGCTGGGTGGCGACGCAGGGACGCGAGCAGGCGGCGTACCGGGGTGCTGTCGGCGGAGCGGGCTGCCCAGAGGACGACACCGATGTACAGGATCTGCTCGGGGATGCGCTGCCAGAGCGGGGTGGCCGGCTCGCCGTTGGCGAACGACACGTCGGTGACCGCTGCGTAGATGTTGGCCGGGAGCATCGTCACGAACAGCGCGGCGAGCGCGTAACCGGCCGCCCACCTTGTTGCCGTCAGCACCAATCCGAGCGCGCCGAGCAACTCGAGCACACCGGTGAGGTAGACCAGCGCGTCCGCGAACGGCAGGAAGTCCGGCACCATCCGGACCATGTCGGCGTGGTTGGGCATCGCGGTCACGGTGGCCGGTACGAAGTGCGCGCTGGCGGTCATCAGCAGCATGACCGCCATCCCGTGCGCGGCACTCACCGGCCAGCTTGCGAACCGGCGTACGCCGAGCGCGCCGAGCGCCCGGAAGGTCAGCGTGGCCGCGACCAGGACGACGAGGACGATCATGGCTCTCTCCTTGAGATGGATAGTTCAGGTATCCGCTTATGGATACTGATACTATCCATACCAGTCAAGGGGAAGGCAAGGCCTTATGCGGATCGCTGAGTTGAGCCGGATCTCCGGAGTGCCGGTGCCGACGATCAAGTACTACCTGCGGGAGGGCCTGCTGCCCCCGGGCGAGCTGACCAGCCCGAACCAGGCCAGCTACAGCGAGGCCCACCTACGCCGGCTGCGGCTGATCCGCGCGCTGGTCGACCTGGCCCAGGTGCCGGTCGCGCAAGTGAAGGAGGTACTGGAGGGACTGGACTCGGACACGATGTCACTGCACGACAAGATCGGCCGCGCCCACCGCGCGATCACCCCACAGCGCCAGCTCACCTCAACCTCGGACGCCCGCGAGGCCGCCACCACCCAGGCCAACGCCCTGCTCGCGTCCCACGGCTGGTCGGTGGAACCCGACGCCCCCGCCCTCAACACTCTGATCGAAACGATCGCGGCCCTCCGCACCCTGCAGCAGGACCACCTCGTGAGCTTCCTCGACTCCTACGCCACAGCCGTCGAGAAGTTCACCGAACTAGAGGTAGCCGCCGTCACCTCACCCCCCGGCCACACCACCCCCGACCAGATCGCCGAAAGCGTCATCCTCGGCACCATCCTCGGCGAAACCCTCATCTCCAGCCTCCGCCTACTGGCCCAAGAATCCATCTCCGCCAACCGCTGGCGAACCACCCAGTGAAGCCGACCGCGTGATGGCCGACTCAGCCGGCGCCTGTAATCACCGAGCGGCTGGAGGACTCCGTCGTACTGCGGGACGCAGCGGCGGTCAGCCGTCGTGGGCCATGTCGACGAAGCGGGAGTAGTGACCTTGGAAGGCTACGACGATGTCGGCGGTAGGACCGTTGCGGTGCTTCGCGACAATGAAGTCCGCTTCACCAGGCCGAGTGGACTCCCGCTCATAGGCGTCCTCGCGATGCAAGAGAATTACTACGTCGGCGTCCTGTTCGAGGCTGTTGTGCGTCGCGATGCCTTCGGCAACGAAGTTGTGGGTGCCCATCACGGTCGCGTCGTAGACCTCTTGCTCACCGAGGCTCTCGATCGTGGTGATGGTGTCCCAGAAGATGTCGTTGGTGGCGAGAACCTCGAGCTCGGCGCTCTGCAGGACGTCGGCGACCTTGGCCAGACGCTGCCGGCTCGGCGCGTGTTTCCACAGGGACGAACCGCTGAACTGCGTATCCATCGCGGCGGCGAAGGCCCGGTGAGGCATCTGCTGCTCGGCCAGAACATGACGGACCTGCGACCAGACCTGCTGCGGAATGGTGTCCAGATTCGTGTTGCCCCGTACGCCACGCAGCGCGGTGGCGACCTCGAGGACCTTCAGACCCCGCAGACCGTGGACACCGATCTCGTCGCAGAAGCGCAGCTGGTTCTCCACCCCGTAGATGTGGAGGTGGTAGGAGTCCCGATAGCCGGTCTTCTTGGCCGTCTTGATCCTGCTGAAGATGTTGTAGCGCAGCAGCAACCTGGCCAGGTCGTCGACCAGGCGACGGCTGGTCGAGGCGTAGTAGATCCTGCCCTGGCCGTTCTTCTCATCCCAGCGCACCGAGCCGTCCGTGGCCCAGAGGTGACGGATGAAGGCGCCGACCTGCTCCTTCGGGAGACCGAAGACCCCGTCGGGGATGAACTTCTCGTGGCTGCGCAGGCCGAAAAGACCCATCCCGTCGAGCCAGGCCGCGATCGGGTTCCGCTTGCCACGGGCGAGCCGGTACGGCGCGGGCAGGCGCAGGGTCGTCACCCGGGCCGCGGCGTACTCATCGCGGATCGGCGTGATCCCGAACCGTCGGCCGGCCGCCTCGGCGACAGCGGTCAGATTCGCCTCGTCGATACTCGCGTACCGGATCGGCTGCCGCTTCACGAAGGAGCCGTCGCCGAGCAGGTGAGCCAGCAGGGTGACCTCATCGTCGTCCCAGGGCTTCACGTCCAGTGGTGCCGGCACGTGGCGCAGCGAGCCGAGCCGGGCGCCCGGAGCCAGCTCACCGAGTGGCTTCCAGCCCTCGTAGGTGAGGAACGGATGGTTCGCGGTCGCCTTGATCTCCCGGCCGGAGGCGAGCTTCAACCGGAAGACCTCCTTCACCCCGCTGGGGAAGACGTGCGTCATCGTCCGCGGTACCAGCTTGAGGCGGTCATCAAGCGACCAGACCGGGATGTCCCGCGCGTCGTTCGCGAGCAGCTCACCCAGCGAGATCTCCGCGCCGTTGTCGGCACGCATCAAGCGCGTGTCGGCGGTCAGGCAGCCCGACTCGCGGAGGTCGGAGGCCATGGGGCGTTTGTCGGAGCGTTGTTCGGAGCCTCGGTTCAGCTGGCAGATGGCGATGACGGGGAGTTCGAGCTCCTTGGCGAGCAGCTTGATGGAGCGGGAGAACTCGGAGACCTCGAGCTGGCGGGACTCGACCTTCTTGCCGGACGTCATCAGCTGGAGGTAGTCGATCACGATCAGCTTGAGGTCGTGCCGCTGCTTGAGCCGCCGGGCCTTGGCGCGGATCTCCATCATGGTGAGGTTCGGCGAGTCGTCGATGAACAACGGCGCCTCGGACACCTCACCCATCTTGCGCGCCAGCCGGGCCCAGTCCTCGTCGGTCATCTTGCCGTTGCGCATGTGGTGCAACGGCACCTTCGCCTCGGCCGACAACAACCGCATGGTGATCTCGTTACGACTCATCTCCAGCGAGAACACACACGAAGTCAACCCATGCTTAATCGAAGCCGACCGCGCAAAATCCAGCCCCAGGGTGGATTTTCCCATTGCGGGGCGGGCGGCGACGATGATCATTTGGCCGGGGTGGAGGCCGTTGGTGAGTTCGTCGAGGTCGGTGAAGCCGGTGGGGACGCCGACCATGGCGTCGCCGCGGGAGTCGATGGCCTCGATCTCGTCGAGGGCGCCTTCCATGATGTCTTTCAGCGGGGCGTAGTCCTCGGTGGTGCGCTTCTCGGTGACCGAGTAGATCTCCGCCTGGGCCTGGTCGACGACGTCGTCGACCTCGCCCTCGCCGGCGTAGCCGATCTGGACGATCTTGGTGCCGGCCTCGACCAAGCGGCGCAGGATCGCCTTCTCGCGGACGATGTGGGCGTAGTAGCCGGCGTTGGCGGCCAGCGGGACCGACGCGACCAGGGTGTGCACGTACGGCGCGCCGCCGATCCGGGCCATCTCGCCACGCCTGGTCAGCTCGGCGGCGACGGTGATCGCGTCGGCCGGCTCACCCCGGGCGTACAGGTCGGTGATCGCGTCGAAGACGATCTCGTGCGCCGGCCGGTAGAAGTCGGTCCCGCGCAGCGTCTCGATGACGTCGGCGATCGCGTCCTTGCTGAGCATCATCGCGCCGAGCACGCACTGCTCGGCGGCCAGGTCCTGAGGTGGGGTGCGGTCGAAGCCCATCTCCGGGTTGCGCTCTTCGTTCCCGCCGCCCGGCCCCCCGCGGAACTCCGCAACGCTCACTCGTCCGACCTCCTCGTCCCACGCCGACCCACTGACAACCGTACCGAACCAATCGACGCCAATCGAACACCTGATCGAACCGTAACCGGCGCTTCCGACAGTTTTCGCTGGCAGCATCCGCAGGCCTGCTCACCCCGAGACTGCGGGCGGACGGTGTCAGTCCCGCGACGGTACGCCGGTTCGTCCGCAGGCCGGTAGCCGGTCGTCCACACCCCCTGTGGAAGACCTGTGGGAAACCCCGGCAGCAGGTGTGCACAGGTTGGGCATATCCCTGTGGATATCTGGGGATGAACTTCCACAGCCGCCCTCTGACCTGCGGTTTCTCGATCCCCACACTGTGGAGAAGAAAAACTTTTGCCGCCCACAGGTCCGCTGTCTTGTGCACAGGCGTGGCCAGGCACAATGAAGCCCATGCCCCTTACCGGTTGGTCGCAGGATCGGGAGATCCTCCGGCTGGCGGTACCGGCCTTCTTCGCGCTCGTCTCCGAACCGCTGATGCTGCTGGCCGACTCCGCGATCGTCGGCCACCTCGGTACGCCGCAACTCGCGGCCCTCGGCGTCGCGGGCACCATCCTCCAGACACTGGTCGGCATCTGCGTCTTCCTGGCCTACGGCACCACCTCCGCGGTGGCCCGGCGCATCGGGGCCGGCGACCATCGCGGCGCACTCACGCAGGGCATTGACGGACTCTGGCTGGCCCTCCTGTTGGGCGTGGTACTGGCTATCGCCGGGCTGCTGTTCGCCCCCGCCGCGATAGCCGCCTTCGACCCGTCACCCGACGTCGCGGACTACGCAGTGACTTACCTGCGCATCTCCTGCCTAGGCATCCCCTCCATGCTGCTGCTACTGGCAGCCACCGGCGTACTGCGAGGCCTGCAGGACACCAAGACGCCCATGGTCGTGGCCATCTCCGCCAACCTCGTCAACATCGCTCTGAACCTCCTCCTGGTCTACGGACTCGACCTGGACATCGCCGGCTCGGCACTGGGCACAGTGCTAGCCCAGACGGCAGCGGGCGTGGCCCTGGTCTGGGTAGTGGTCCGCGGAGCCCGCCGCGACGGCGCCAAGCTTCACCCCGACCGCCCCGGCATCCTGGCCTCGGCACAAGCCGGGATACCGCTAGTCGTTCGCACACTGACGCTACGAGCAGCCATAGTCCTCGCAACCTTCGTCGCCACTTCCCTCGGTACTACGTCCGTCGCGGCTCACCAGGTCGCCTTCACACTCTGGTCCTTCCTTGCCCTGGCACTCGACGCCATCGCCATCGCAGCCCAGGCATTGACCGGTCGGGCTCTCGGGGCAGGTGACGTCGCGGGCACCCGGGCGATCACGCGGCGCATGATGTGGTGGGGTCTGGTCTCCGGCTTCGTCAGCGGACTCGCGCTGTGGGGACTGCGGGATCTCTACGTCCCGTGGTTCACCTCCGATCCCGAGGTCCGGCACACGCTGGCGGCGATCCTGCTGGTCGCGGCGCTCTGGCAGCCGGTCAACGGAGTCGTGTTCGTGCTGGACGGCGTACTGATCGGGGCCGGGGACGGGCCCTACCTGGCGATCGCGGGGGTGATCGCGTTCGTTCTCTACGTACCGCTTGCACTCAGCGTGTTGTGGTTCGACGGCGGTGTGGTCGCTTTGTGGTGGGCGTTCGGCGGGTTCATGCTGCTCAGGTTGCTGACCCTGCTGACCCGTGAGCGCCGCGACGACTGGCTGGTCACCGGCGCGATCCGCTAGCCGACGCTGCTTCAGCCAACCCACGCGGGATGACTGGTCGGCTGACCTGTTTTTGCGGCATCGTGGGGAGCGAGCGGAAGGAGCCGCATGGCCGACACGGACGACGACGAGCAGACGATCGGGCGCAAGCCCAAGGTGGCAGGGCGAGGCGCGGACGGCGTACCGGCGCTGGCGGCCGCGGACGACGAACGTCTCGCCGAGCGGCGCGAGGCCTGGATCGCGGCCGGCCGCTCCGCCGATGACTTCGCCGCCGAGCGGTCAGCGGACGAGCTCGCCGCCGACGAGGCCGAGGAAGATCAACTGCTGGTCGAGGAGGAACTCGAGCTGGATGCGCTCGAGGAACGCGAACTCCGGGAAACCCGCCGCAAGCTGGCCCTCGATGACGCCGAGCTGGCCGACGCCATGCGCCGTGCCGACGTGGCCGACCGCAACCATCAGCAACTGCGCGCCCGGGCCGCGGACGAACGTCTCCTCGCCCGCAACGACTCGGCCCACGCCGCACACCTGCGCGACGGCGCCGCCGGCCGCGACGACCCGCAAGCCGATGCCGACCTGAGGGCCGCCGACCGTGCCCAGGCGAGGTCGAACTACCGCGACCGGATCGCGAACGACGACGACCGCCGCGCCGACTGGAACTACGCGGAGGGTCGCGCCCAGCGCGCCCGGGCCGAGCAGGCCCCCGCCGCGGAGGCGGCCCGCAAGGCGCCCGCCGAGCCGCCGGTCGCCCGCAAGAACATCAAACCCACCCGCAAGCTGCGGAAGAAGGACCCGAAGGCGCTCCGGGACTTCGGCCTGGGCGACTGACCACCCGTACTGCGAATCAGTGGGCCACGCCGGCTGTCAGGTTGCCGGTGCGGATGACCAACAGGTTGGCGGCGACCACGAGAACGAAGGCCGCGCCCAGGATGGGGTGGTCGAGCGTCCACACCGCCAGCCCGGCCAGGCCGAAGAACACGACCTTGAAGACCGGCGTGACGACCGGACCGCCGTACGTCGAGCCGGCCTGGGCGGCGAAGAGTCCCCACAGCACGGCCGCGAGCACCGGGAGGCCGATGGCGAGCACGAGCCGGAGCACGGTGCTGCTGCTCGCGTTCCAGCCCCACCAGGCGAAGGCCGCCAGGCCGGCCAGCTCCATCGCGAAGGCCAGGCCCAGGTTGCTCCAGCGCCAGATCTCGAACATCGTCCCCAACTCCCCACTTTGCGAGAGCACCGCTCTCTCTTGCTTTCAGTGTGAGGTTTTCGGCAGGCAAAAGCAAGAGCGATGCTCTCTAAAGTTGCTACCGCTCCGCTACAGGCGGGAGACTGGATCGATGACGGAGACTCCGCGGCAGCGCCAGCACCGGCAGACGATGGCCGACATCCTCCAGCTCGCCCACCGGCAGCTCGCCACCGAGGGCAGCGCCGGACTGTCGCTGCGAGCGATCGCGCGCGAACTCGGCCTGGTCTCGTCGGCCATCTACCGGTACGTGCCGAGCCGCGACGAACTCCTGACACTGCTGATCGAGGAGTCCTACACGGCGTACGGCGACGCAGTAGAGGCTGCGGAGGCCCGCTGCCGCCGCGATGACCTGGGCCGCCGCTGGCTGACCACAGGCCGCGCCGTACGCCGCTGGGCCGTTGCCAACCCAGCCGAGTGGGCCCTGCTCTACGGCAGCCCGGTGCCCGGCTACCAGGCGCCGTCAGAGCGTACGACGGCAGCCGGGAGCCGCGTGCCGATCCTCCTGCTCACTCTGCTCGCGGATGCGGGACTAGAGCCATCACCGGATGACCCGCCGATGACGGCAGCGCTACATCGCGAGCTGAACCGGCTCCGGCCTGCGTTCCCCGGTGACCTGAAGCCAGGGGTGTTCGCCCGAGCCCTGCTGGCCTACACCTCGCTGTGCGGGCTGGTGAGCTTCGAGGTGTTCGGCCAGTTCACCAACACGGTCACCCAGTTCCCGGCCCACTTGGACCACCAGTTAGCCCGCCTGGGCGCAGTACTGGGCCTGCCGGAGCCGCTGCGCTAGCTAGAGCTAGATGCCGCGGAGGTTCGGCTGGCGCTGGTCGAAGAACAGGCCCGCAGGCGGTTCCTCGACCGGCAGCGGTGGGATCGGGTAGTCGCTGTGGGCGCCCCGGCAGGCCGCAAACGGCCCGTCCGGGTCGAGCAGCGCCTGCATGTGCGGGTCGGCGTGGTCACGCCACCAGACCGACATCCCGGTCGCCGGGTCGAGCCGCAGGTGCTCCCAGGCGCGCCAGATCGAGTCGAGGCGGCTCAGTGCCTCCGCGTGCCGGAACCACTCCGGGCACCACATGAACTGCTGGCCGATCCGCCGGCAGTACAGGTAGACGAGCCGATCCTCGACGAAGGCCGCGACGTGCGGGTAGAAGAGTTCCTGCTCACCATCCACGACGTTGCTCCTCGTTCTGTTCCCAGACCGGCACCGGCGGACCGGACGGCGCGGCCGGAGCAGGCGGCACGTAGCCCGTGCCGGCCGCCACCCACGCGTTTGCTCCAGCCTGCGCGGGCCCGGACGCTCCCGGGTCGTGGTGGGCCAGCGAGGCCTTCACCGCGCCCGCGTCGGGGCGGGCCATCCACGGCACGGTCTTGACCATCGTCGCCGGGATACCGGAGGGGAAGACGACCGCACGGCCGGGCGGCATCGAGGCGAGGTCGGAGACCTCCATGATGTGGTGCCGCTGGGTCTGCTTGCTCGTCCCGCGCTCACCCTTGTTGTAGGAGACCGAGCTGGACAGGATGTCGTAGTCGCCGATCAGCTTGCTGAGCCGCTCCAGGAAGTTGGCGTCGGACGCGCCACCGCCGTACACCCGGATGTTCGCGGCGGACCAGAGCTTCTCCATCCCGCGCTCGCCCCAGCACTCCATCCCCTGCGCCCACGACTGCAGGATCGTCATCAGCACGATGCCGCGGGAGCCGAAGTGGCTGTAGAGGTCCGGCAGGTTCTTCCAGCGGCAGACGTTCGCCGCCTCGTCCAGTACGCCGACCAGCGGGTTGGGCAGCCGACCCATCGGGCAGGTCTTGGCGTAGTCCTCGGCGGCCTCGACCACGGCCACCGTCAACGCGGTGACCAGCGGGCCCGCAGTACCGGCGCCTTCCTTGGACAGGCTGTACAGCGTGCCGCCCTCGCGGACGAACTGGTGCGGGTTGAACTGCGGCCGGTTGTCGTTCGGCCCGTTCGGGATGACCCAGCGGGTGACCTTGCGGTTGATCAGGAACTGGGCGCTCTGCTGCGCGGTGCCGTAGACACCGGCGCGCTGCTTGTCGGGTGCGTTGATGACACCGGCCAGGGCGTCCGCGGACAGCTGCAGGCCGGGAGTGTTCCGCAGGATGCGCTCCGGCTCGTCGTTGCGCTGGTCCGCGAGCCAGCTGTAGACCTGGGTGATCGGACGCTTGGCGACGGCGGCCGCGAGCAGCAGCCCGGCCAGCAGGTCGGTACCGGCGGAGTCGAAGAAGGCGTCCGTCTGGGCGCCCTCCTTGCGCTGCGAGGCGACGAAGTGCTCCGCGAGCTCCCGCGCCTTCACCTCGTCGGTGATGTAGCTGAGCGGGTTCCACCACCAGTCCGGCGACTCACTGCAGACCTCCTGCGGGTCGAAGACCCAGACAGGTCCCTTCTTCGCCCGGGGGTCCCGAGTGGCGTCCACGATGTCGCGCTTGTTCGACGTCGCGACGACAGCGCCCGGCGCGTCCAGGATGGCCGGTACTGCGCGGGAGGTGGTCTTACCGGTACGGGGACCCCAGATGTCGACGTGCATGTCTTCCCAGGACCCGAAGACCTCCAGGTTGTCCCGGACGGTGCGGCCGATCATCACGCCCGGACCCGCGTGGCCCGCGCCCAGCCGGTTGGCGATCTCCTGAGCGCCCTCACGGGTGAGCTTGTAGATCTCCTTGCGCTTCGACATCAGCTGCGCCGAGCGGTCCACCCGGGAGCCGGCGTTCTTCATCCGGCCCACCAGGTAGAAGCCGACGGCAACCAGTACGCCGAGCAGCACGATCTCGAGGATCAGCACACCGGTGGCCACGCCGGACCAGCGGACCCGGCCGTTGATGATGTCGACCAGGTTGCTCATCGGGTTGCTGACGGGCCGGGTGTTGTTGATCGCGGCCGCGACCTTGGTGGCGACCCAGGTGCCGCCGACGATCAGGGCGAACAGACCGACCCCGATGAACACCAGGACCGACTCCGCGGACAGCCCTCCGGGTCCGGTGGACTTCTTGCCTTGGGCCATTAGTGACCTCCATCCGGAGTCCGTGCGTTGGCTCCGGTGTTCAGGTGGGTGGATCGCAAGGCGGAGGGAGCGGGCGATGCTTTTTCCATCGTCCGTTCCCGACAACGCCGCGAGGCGCCCGCCTGGGCGCCGGAGACAATGTGCGGAGTTCGGATGGGGGTCACTATTCGTCAACTCCCGTGCGGGCTACCACTCTGGTGGTCGGGTCTGGGGGTGGGAGGGCGCTCATCGTCGGGTCGTCGAAGGTGTACTCCTCGAGGACCTCCTCGGTGCCGTCCGCGGCGATCTCCACCTTCAGCGGCCGGCCGTCCTCGCCGGTCTTCCACAGCTTGTTGGTGTCGTTGATCTCGCGCTCGACCGAGGTCAGCGACACGTGCACCGGGATGCCCGGGCGGCCACCGACCTTGACCAGGAAGTTTCCTCGCCCAGGAGGTGCGGCTTCCTCACCGGTGGCCGGGTCCCACGCGGGCGGGTCCTGCCAGCCGATCAGCATGTTCTGCTCCTCGCCGGACAGCGGTACGACGGCGGTCAGGTTCTCCATCTCGGCCCGCGGCAGTCCACCGCAGATCACCATCCCGGAACGCTCGACGAAACCCTTCGCCTTCATCCGGTCCTCGGAGTGCTCGAGCGCCAGCAGGTCGGACATGGTGTGCGAGATCATCGCCATCCCGACACCACGCTGCCGGTTCAGCCGGGTCAGGGCGTCGACACGGTCGACCAGACCGCGGCCGGCCCGCAGTACGCGCCAGAGCTCGTCGAGGATGACGAAGTAGTGCCGCCGAGGCTCCAGGCCGGCGTCCGCGAGTGCCTGCGAGACAGCCACCGCGCCGAAGCCGTACGACCAGCAGGCCAGCAGTACGGCGGCCTGCAGGCTGGTCTCGGAGTCGTCGATGTTGGAGACGTCGAAGACGACCGGGCGGTCCAGCATCATCGGCTGGTCGGTCTGCTCGGAGAAGATCTCCCCGAGCCGGCCACCACCGACCAGACCGATCAGTGACGCTTCCAGGCCTTCGGTGATCTGCCGGTAGCGGTCCATGCTGCCGCGGTCGAGCGCGACGTCGCGGACCCGGTCCGGCGCCTCCTGGACGACCTGCAGGAGGTCACGTAGTACCGGGGTGCCCTCGTGCCGTTCGTCGAGCACCTTGAGGGCCTCGTCGAGGATGGTCTCCTCGCGGTCGGTCGGCGGTGCGGACCGCATGATCGAGATCAGCGCGGAGACCATCGTGGACCGCCGGCCGTGCGCGTCGGCCTGGATCGCCTGCCGCGCGCTGCCGGTCAGCCGCAGCGCCGCACGCCGGGACTCGCCCGGGTCGAGGACGTTCAGGTGCCCACGGCCACGGCCGAGCTCGATCACCTGCCCACCGAGCGCCACGACCAGGTCCTTGTAGTCCGGCTTCAGGTCGCCGAGCACCAGCGGCATCACGCCGTACCCGGCGAGGCCGAGCGCCATCCGCCGGGTGATCGTCGACTTGCCCAGACCGGGCTTGCCGAGCACGAACATCGACGGGTTGGAGATCAGCTTGGCCCGCATGAACCAGCTGATCGGGTCGCAGCACATGGTCGCGCCGGACAGGATGTTGCGCCCGATCGGTACGCCGACCATCGGGCTGCCGGTACCGGCCGAGAACGGCCACATGCCGCAGACCTGGACCGTCGTACCGCGCCACTCCTGCGGGGCCTGCAAGTACGTCGAGTAGCCGCCCGCCTGGCCGGGCCAGCCGCGCGGCATCGGCCGCCGGCCGCCCCGCGACGGGTCGACCGGCTTCTTCTTCTTGCTCACAGCGACTCCCGCAGACCGGCTGGGACCGACAGGTGGCTCTGGAGAACGATGCCGAGCGGCAAGCCCGCCACGAACCCGGAGTCCTGCGACCCGTACGCCGGGCGCAGCAGGATGCGGGCGGTCGCGCCGAGGTTGTCGATCGCGGCGACCATGTCCGGGATCTGCTCGGGCGTCATCACGGTGCCGGTGACGACCATGCCGAAGTTGACCAGTCCGGCGCCGCGCGCCTCTTCCTGCGCGGTCCGGTCGGCTGCCCGGGCCTCGGCCATCGACCGAGCCGACGGGCGGGACGACGTGGTCGCCCGGAAGGACGCGTTGCGCTTGTCGGCCTCGACCATCCGGGCCGCGGTCGCCGCGTCGAGCGGACGGTAGAGCAGGGTGACGCGCTTGCGGTCGATGTCCGGATGAGGGCCGACCAGCTGGGACAGGACGGACGAGAACACCTCGCCGCGCGGGGCCTGGGTCATCTGCCAGGTGACCGACCAGGCGCTGTCGTGCCGGTACTTGTCCCAGAACGACTGGGCAGCGGCGGGGCCGACGTCGGTCCACTGCAGCTCGGGGGACATGCCCTGGCTGCGGGCCTCGTCGATCAGTCCGGCGGCCGCCGGGTCGTAGGCGATCCGCACGGCCTCACAGAGCTCCTGCGCGGTGACGGGACGGGCAGCACCGGCACCGGTGGAGTTCAGGCTCTGGGTCAGCGCCGGGAGCCGGGACGCGAGCTCGCGACCCATGTCCTCTTCCTTGCGGCGCTTGCCGTTGCGGTCGGTGCCCTTGAAGGTCAGCGCGACCCGGGCCGAGACCAGTGCGGAGCCCTCCGGGTACGTCTGGACGACCTCGGTGAGCATCGCCCGGGCGATCGCCGGCGTACCGTCCTGCATGTTGTTGCTGACCTCGCGGCGCAGCCGGATCCCGGTGTCCGGCGCGCTCTCGACCGTCACCGAGGCGGCGACGATGCCCGGCTCGTGACCGAGCGAAGCGAGCCACTGACCCCAGTGCGCGACCCAGACGTCGATCTGGTCCTCGTCGACCAGGGAAGCGCCGTCCGGCTCGGCGTTGATGACCACAGTGAAGTGCCGGGTGCTCGGGTAGAAGAGCAGCGCGAACGGCCGGCCGTAGGAGTCCTTGAACTCACTCAGCTGGGAGGCCGCCGCGAGACCGGGCAACTGGAACTTGCCCCACGGAGTACGTCCGAGCGGACCGGACCGGTAGATGTTGTGCTTGGCCATCTTTGCTCGCTGCCATCCAATACGGGTCGAGAGCCGTTGCAGGGCGGACTGGTTGTGTTTGTCCTTGGTCATCAACAGCAGCAGGCTGATGCCGACGAGGAACATCACCACCAGCGCCGGGCCGAGGCCCGCCGCGGTCAGGGTGATGATGGTCAGCACCAGGCCGCCCATCATGATGCCGGTGCCCAGCGACCCCAGGCCGGCGATACCGGCCGAGGCCGGCTGGCGCCAGTTTCCGTAGGTGCGCGGGGCGGTCCGGACGTTGTCAGCCGCTGCCACTTGGTCCCTCATCCATCGCGTCGTTGTCGATCGTTTCCGAAACGCCGGCCTGCGCCGCTTCCTTGGTCATTTCGGCGCCCTTCTTGATGGCGGCCGCGGTGGCGACCACCGCGATACCGACCGGGCCGGCCGCGGCACCTGCACCGGCCGCCGCACCGCCGGCCGCGGCTCCACCGCCTGCAGCAGCGCCACCCGCGGCAGCACCACCGCCCGCGGCCGCGCCACCGCCGGCTGCACCACCGGCCGCG
>NZ_JBFAAA010000026.1:0-24925 GCF_040639475.1 Kribbella sp. NPDC023855 | reverse complement strand
GGCCAGCCCTGACGACCGCAAACCTGCCCCACGCCAACCGTTGAACCAGCATGAGCTCTGGCGACAGTCGAACACGACACACCACCAGTATTCAGATCCGCGGGAACGCGTATCCGGCCCGGTTCTCGATCCGCCGTTGAACCTTTGTGGACAACTTCGAGACACCGTATGAGGCCGTTCCGGACCCCCGGCAGCATGTCTGCGAGCAGTGCGCCGTGACCTACATTGCCACCAGATCCGACCAGCGTTTCTGCTCGGATTACTGCCGACTCCGCCACTGGAGAAGCCGCAAAACGCTCCAGCCGCCGTCCCCGTCAGGCGACCCCGGCCGCGTGGAGCCGCTGCTCGCAGAGATCAATCGACTGCAACGCCAAGTAGCCGAACTTCAGCGCACCAACGCATCACTTCGGGAGGGCCTAAAGCACTTGCAATTCCGCCTGCAGGCAGTCCAGACCAGGTATCGCAGATGGCCCTGAGTGGCCGAGACACGGGCTGCTCAGGCGCACCCCGATCGACTGTGGAGGTCGAGAGCGGGCATCAGTTGGTCTGGGTCCGAAGCAGTCCCGTTGATGCGACGCCGACGGGTTGGAGCCCATGGGTGCGACGTCTGTGCCGCGCTGTCCGCTTCACCTATTATGCGACCGCTGCGCCCTTGCTGCAGGTCTGACGCAACATTTTGCCGATCTAGTTGGAGCCGCCGATGGCCCGGATCATCACGATGAGCAGGGGCGAAGACGGCGACGGCTGGCTCCGTCCAATGTCCTGGTATCCCCAGGACCTGTAGAGCGCGTGGACCTTCCCATCACCGGCCGCCGGGTTGACCATGAGCGTTACGAATGGCTCCGCGCGAGTGGCCAGGAGAGCATCGTGGATACGACGGGCAGTACCGGTCTTCCGCCAGGCCGGCCGAACACCGATCTCCTTGAGGGCCACGGCCGGACGCTCGGTGTACTGCGCTGCCGGTGCTGGACTGGTGCGTTCCCAGTACCGATCGCCGCGCTCAATAGTATTGGCGTAGGCATACCCGACGGGGAAGCCATCTACATACGCCAGGACCGCGACGAATCCCGGCTCCGAGCCGTGCCTCTCCAGCCTCTCAGCGAAGGCGGTAACCGCGTAGTTCGGGAGATGGAGTAGTGCCGGGCGCACGTCGGCGTAGACATCGACGAGATCGCTGCGAACGGTGTCGATGATGGTGAATATGCGCAGATCGGGGGCAGGTATCGCGGTCATGCAGACGTCCTCCAAGTGGCAACATGCTCGATCCTGCCGTGTACTGCAGACTGCTCCCCGCTTGCGCGCAACGCAGACCCGAACTCTTCCAGCATGCGGGTCACGGGGCATGTCGAGCGAAGGCATAGCCACACCGGTCGCGCGTCGGCAGGGTCGCGCTTCTCTGCACCTGGCCAACGGCGCGGGGCCGAGTTGACAAGCCGCGCGGTCGCGCGGCAAAGATGTTCCCGGAGACGGGAGGTTCGCTGATCATGATTCGACGCAAGAACGCGTTGTTGGACACGGCGCTTGCCTGCGCGGAGCGGGCTATTCCGGTGCGGGCGGCAACTATTAACGGCGCCCCACTGGGCGAATGGATCACCGATCTGGACGCAGTCCGCGTTGTCTGGGACGTCGATGAACCACCGAACCTGGCAATCACCTCGTGCTCGACCGTGGCTGTCTGGCGACTTCCGCGAGTCGCCGGCGCGTACGGCAAGCGCCTGTACGAACAGCAACGTCCCAGCGTTTGGCCGCCGACGATGCAGTGTCAGGACGGCAGCTGGATCACCTGCACCCTCCAGCCTGACGGCGACTTGGGACCGCTGGCGACAGGCGTCCAGTACGTCGCACCGGGAACCCCTGTCGTGATCCCGCCGTCTACCACGTCCGACGGACGACTGCACTGGGACGGCGCGAAGTTCCCGCTCCACCCGCTCCCGAGCGCTGACGCCGTACTGTCGGAAGTTCTGCGAGCCGAGCAGGAATATGTAGAACTGAACGGCCGACTGGGTTGATGCCTCGCTGGCTGTCGCCCAGGTAGGCGTCACCTTCAACACTTCTGGCCCACCGCCAGAAACAACGAGCTCGCCGCCACGAGCTCCGGCATCCGGTCAGCCAGCCGCGAGCACTCCAGAGCCGTGTCCAGCGGGTCATGATCGGCCAACCTGCCGGAGTACGGCTGTGACTTGAAGTGCGCGTCAATCATCACCGTCAACCAGCCACCGGGGCCGGTGAGCCCGAAGACGTTCACGGGTCGCAGACCGGCGTTGGCCAGCTCGCTGCGCAGCTCGCTTTCGCGGTGGTAGTAGCAGTGCGCCATCCGCTCGTTGTGAGCGCTGTGACCGGTGTCGACGATGTCGCGCACGATGCCCTGCCTGGCCATCAGCGTGTTGGCCAGCGCCGAACCGATCAGGTTGGCGGCTCGGTTGATCGCTACGGCCGCCAACACCCCGCCTGGCCGCAGTACCCGCAGTGCCTCGCGAAGCGCCAGACGGCGGTCGCACGCCTCCGGCAGGTGGTAGAGCGGTCCAGCCATCAGGACCGCGTCGAACGACTCATTTGCCCACGGCAGCCGGCGCGCATCGCCGAGCTGTGCAGATATCCCCGCGGCATCAGCCTGGTCGACGTGCCGCTGCACCGGATCCAGCAGCGTGACGTCATATCCCTGCTCGCTCAGCCAACCCGCATGCACGCCCGGGCCGCCGCCGATGTCGGCCACGCAGCCGGGCGCCGGCGGCAGCCACTGGCCGAGGAAGTCGTAAAGCCGGGTCTGCTCAAAGCGGCCTTTGACGGTGGAACTGAGCCGGGCCGCTTCGTCCCAACGGCTCGAGTAATGGGCCTCGATCTCCGGATCGACGGTCAGCCGGGCGAGCGAAACTTCCTGAATATTCACACTGCGCTCCTAGTCGTTGAGGTGGAACAGCGGGCGGGCGTCCGCTCGGTTGGCTGTGCGCCCGCCCGCTGGTCGGTGAAGGAGCCTCAGCGTCGGGAACCGAAGGCTCCTGCTTGATGAGGCGCGAGACCGGCACCGCGCGACGATCAATCCGCGCCAGGGGTCGGATGCCGGTCCCGCCGGTATTGAGATGAAGCCGCACAATCTCCGGCAGGTGCACAGCGCAATTGGCGACCCGGCAGTCCAGCGATCCGCAACTGGATCACGTTGACAAACTCCTGAGCCAGTTCGGCCGGAGCAATGTGCTCTTCAACCAGGTGATCGCCTAACCACAGCTGGACGCTGTAGTACCTGCGCGCCGGCATCGTGGCGGGGTGGGTATCAGTCGGCCGGTCAGTCGTCATTCAGGCCCCTCAGCACGTCGACCACCATCGCTGTGGTCACGACCGCGGTGCCGATGATCAAGACCCACATCTGCGCAATCATTCTGAGATCACCACTGCCTTTGCCGCGCTCGATCTGGCCTCTTGATGGCGAAGTTACGAGCTGGCGGGGCACACTGGCTGTACAAAATGTGTGACGCAGGGCTAGCTATGCTGTGGGAACCAGCAGTAGGGAGTTCGAGCGAGCATGGATGACCAGGCGCAGGCGGTTGGTGGCCGGGTGCGGTACTGGCGCAAGCGTCGTGGCATCGACCGCCAGCGCTTCGCCGACATGGTGGGCCGGTCCACGTCATGGCTGGACAAGGTCGAAAAGGGCGAGCGCAGCCTTCTGCGCTTACCGATGCTGGAACGCGTGGCAGACGCACTCAATGTGGCGCCCGAAATACTGACAGACGGCCCGGCAGCACGCCGCGCCGCAGACTGCGTCGACGCCACCGAGGTACAAGCCATCCGGTCCGCGCTCGGCCGCTATCCGGCACTCTCTGCCAACCAGTCGAGCGCTCCGCCGGCCTCTCCTGGTCAGATCAACCAGCAGCTGGATTATCTGGGCCACGCCTGGCTGTCCTCGAACTTCACCGCGGTCGCTCACCGTCTTCCAAGACTGATCGAAGACGCTCAAGTTGCCGTCGAGTTCGCATCAACCGAACCCGATCAATTGGCCACGCGGCGCTCCTTGGTCATGGCCTACCGACTCGCTTCGTCGATGCTGCTCAAGTTCGACGCGAACGACGTTGCCTGGCTCGCAGCCGACCGGGCCATGCAAACAGCGCTCCCAACCGACGACACCGTCGCGTTGGCCCGCGCCACTCGAAGCGTGGCCCGAGCCATGACCAGCGCCGGTCAGGAAGCAGACGCGATCGCGGCGCTGGGAGGTATGGCCGACCGGATGCGCCCGCACCTCCCCCAATCCGACGGAGAGCTACTGCCCCTGTTCGGCATGCTCTTCCTGGCAGCCTCCATAGCGGCCGCAAGAATCGATGACCCTGCGGTCGCGCTGACGATGCACGAAGAAGCCGACGCCATCGCAGCACGCCTAGACGACAAGCATCGAACGCACGACACCATCTTCGGACCAGCAAACGTCGCCGCCCATCGAGTGGCCGCCTTGACACGCCTTCACGAGGGCGGCCGCGCGCTCGAGTACGTCGCGACCATCGACCCAGCGATCATGGCCTCCCTGCCACCCGAACGCCGAGCGAACCACCTCCTCGACCTCACCGCCTCGTACACCTACATCGGCAGCTACCCAGAAGCAGTGCAATCTTTGAACGAAGCAGAACGACTCGCACCACAAGAGATCCGCTGCCGGCCACTGGCTCACGGCCTACTCCGAGCCCTCCTCAACAGCACCAACGGATCACTCAGCCGAACAGTCCAAAGCATGGCAACCCGAGCAGGCCTCACATAATGACAACCGGACGTGTACTCCACCTGTTCATCTGCGGAGCAGGGCCAGCCAAACACATCCAAGACCTCATAACCCTCGCCCACGACGACGGCTGGGACGTCTACTGCATCGCAACCCAAAGCGCAGTCGAACACTTCCTAGACACAGACTCACTGGCAAAACTGACCCACCATCCCGTCCGCACTACCTACCGCCACGCCGACCGGACACCAACACCACCCCCCGACGCCGTCATCGTCGCCCCCGCCACCTACAACACCATCAACAAATGGGCAGCCGGCATCGCCGACACCTACCCCCTTACCCAACTGGCCGAACTCACCGGCCTCGGCGTACGCATCGTCGTACTCCCCTTCGTCAACCGGGCCCTAGCCCGCAACCAAGCCTTCACCCAAAGCATCGAAACACTGCGACAAGAAGGCGTCCGCGTCCTCATCGGCCCAGGCCAATTCGAACCACACCCACCACGCACCGGCGACACCGCACTGAAGAACTACCCCTGGAAGCTCGCGATCGAATCCGCATGAGACTAGACCTCTGCACAAGATTCGCTCTCCCAGACCGCAGGGGTGGTGCGGGTCGTCGCCGCAGCGGTCACCCTCTGCGTACGCGTACTTCGCGAAGGGTAGGTGAGGGGTCCCGGTCCCGGAATGCGCGCACCGCCGGGTAGCCGTTTGTCTCGGGGTTGGTCGGCGAGGCACGGGACTGGCGCGACCGAATGTTGCGACCATGTCTGTCATGCGCCTGACAAGGATTTCGGCTAAGGACTTTCTTGCACTTCCCAGTCTCGACTTGACGGTTGACAACAACCTCACGGTGATAACCGGAGCCAACGGAGTTGGCAAGTCGACCGTGCTTGCCGCGTGCAGCCTCGCGAAAGACGCGATGGCTGCCGCCGTTGCTGGTGACACGACGCAGCTTGATACGGACTGGGCAAGTGCCTGCCGTGACGATGGAGTCGCCTTCGAAGTACGCGTCACATTGGCCTTCGACCGCGGTGATGAGCGCACGTTGCTCGACCACTTTGTCGTGGCTGCGCTTCTTCCGCTATTGCACGCCACCGCTGAGCTTTCAGACCGAACCGAGACGGTCCTCACCAAGATCTTGGGGACCTCCCCAGCAGATGCGCTAACCCGAGGCACTCTCGTTGTCGGATTCGACGCCATCCAACGGTACCGCTGGATCGCAGGCTGGGAGTTCGCGCTCCCCCACGGCGTAGCTCACATTGGTCTGTTGGGTCCCACTGTGGGCGAGCTCACCGACGGCGCGGTCAGCTACGAGCGGACCGATGCCAGCCGGAGGGACAAGCTCGCTACGCAGACTAACGACCTTCTGACCAAACTTGAGGCTCGCAAGATACCTGTCAAGCTGGACGAGATCGTGCCTGGTCACACCCTAGAGTTTCGTGTCCAGCCCACAGGCGACCGCCGAGAACCGTCGTCGATTCAGGCTGTACTTGCAGCGAGCGGGAAGCCTCGGCCGGGAGACGGCATCCTGTTCAGTCGTGTCCTCGATTCTCTGTTCACACGGCGACTGCTGGTTACTCCGAACCACCGCAAGCGTCCCCGGTCCAAGTTCTCACCAGACGAACTCATCAAGGCCCCCGACCTTGCGGACGGATCCATGCTCGCCGTGGAGCTTCACCGGTTAAAGAACGGCGACGCAGCCGCACGCGCACAGTTCCGCATGGTTCAGGAACGGATGATGGTGCTCACCGGCCAGAGCGTCGACTGCCGACAGATGACCACGGGAGGAAACTCCGATCTGGCGGTTCATCTGACTCCTGTGCTGCAGGGCCGCAGCAAAGCGGGCGCAAGCTTCGACGTTCCACTTGAGCGGGCCGGCGCCGGTGTCAGCGAGGCCCTCTACTTGTCCGCTGTACTCGCCGACGAACGGCATGTGGTGCTACTAGACGAGCCAGCCGTGCATCTCTCCCCTACCTCGCAGCGGCGCCTCCTCACGCTTCTTCGCTCGCAGGGCCACGCGAGGCAAGTGGTCATGGTCACGCACAATCCCGACGTCGTACCGGTGCGAAATGCCGACGATCTCAGCTCGATAGTGAGGTTGAGCCGCAGCAGAGGCGAGGTTCGAACGGAGCGGCTGCCCAAGGAGAGCCTCGAGCAGCCGGATCGGACCGTCCAGCTATTGGCTTCCCCTGGGCTCCGCAGTGTTCTGTTCGCTGCGGGAGTTGTCCTCTGCGAGGGCCCAACAGATGTGACAGTTCTCAGATCCTGGACAGACCGCACGATGACCAACGGCGGTAAGGCACTTCCTACCAACGAGGACTCGAACATTGTGTTCTTCTCGGTCGACGGACAAACGGCGTTTGTGTCCACGATCCAATTCCTCCGAAGCATGGGGATACCGTGGGCAGTCGTGGCCGATGGGCCGGCGCTGCGACCCGAGGGCCCCTTGGCAAGGTACGTACGCACACAACAGCTTGCAGAGATTCCCAAGGGAGACAGGCTAGACGAAGTACGAGAGGCCTGGGAAAGGGCAGGCGTCTACACGCTCGCCGCAACATTCGGAGATGACGGAACGAAATCGGGCGAGATCGAGGCGTTCCTCGAGACTGTCGACGCAGCGGCCTTCCAAGCGGCGCAAAGGTCCGTCGGTGCCAAGAAGGGACCAAGGGTGGGCGCCGCCTTCGCCGCACAGGTAGACCCACCGGCCGCGATCAAGAATCTGTGGGAACAGATCTGCAACCACGTTATCGACAGCCATCCCTTGTAAGAGAGCAGTGGTAAAATTCCTCGAAATGAGGCTCGATTATCGTATCGCCCATAGCGCCATGGTGGGCGTCCAAACTGAGGCATTTACGTCAAAAGGGAAGTACTTCGGGAACACGTAGGGACGCGGCAAGCGCCTGAATACTTCTCCCGAAGAGGTCGTCCGCCAGGTAGGCACACCGAGGCTTAGAAGCATCAGATCGACGACGACCAGACCCGCAGACCCAACCTGGATCGAATGGCCGGAGCGACGAGCCGTGGTGGAATTCGCGTTTGCGAACTGGTCCGATATTTCTACAGCTGCCACTCGACAAGGGGTTCTGTAGCGCGTCTCGGCCCACGGCTCCCGCGCGGGGGCCAAGCCCACCGCGGAATTGCTCAGGCGGATGACTGTGTGGCCAGGTGGCGGGCGAGCTGCCGGCGGACCGTCGATGTGGCGGACCGCATCGTCCACTGCCGCGAGAGAATCTCTCACGAGCAGGTGAAGATCTCGTCGAGCTGGGTCTTGAGCGTTGGGAGAACCTGTTCGGTGCCTACCCGCCCGCACCGAACAGAACGACAGCGTCCGACGGGTGTGGCTCGACGAGCGGAGGCGGGAAGTCCATAGTCCGGATCCACATCGCCTTGATCGTACGCCTCACCGAGGCTGCGAGGGCAGCGCCATGCAGCGGCCACCGTGCGCAACCTGTGGCCACTATCGGCCACCCAGAACGCAGCGTCCGAGACCACTCCAGCCGGACGTAACTCGGCTCTGGTGGTCTCAAAGACTTTCGGAAGGGAACAAGTTCGGTAGCTGCCTCCGCCAGCGCTTCGAATCGCGCCGGTATCTTTCTGATTCCTCCAACGCCCTGCTCAGCACCTCTGGCGGCACCCCTGTCTCCAGAAGAATCCGAATCAGCAGCGCCCACCGCAACGACTGGTTACGCGCGTGCATCAGAAGGATTGCTTCATCGCTCGATCCCGGCCGTTGGCCTAGGGCATGAGCCAGGTCGATCCGCAGGCTGGTGATCTCTGACTTCCACCTGTTCGGTCTGCCGATACAAGTGGAAGCGACTGCCGACACGTACTCGGCGAGTCGCCCCATGCGCGTCGGGTAGCTGTCCTCATAGAAATACTGCTTCAGTGCTTGTACCAAGGCCGCGCGAACAGTCTCGGGAATACTCGTTCCTTCGAGCTCTCCGATGGTCGCTTCGACATCCTCCGCAGTGAAGCGGCGTGCGTTCGGGTAGAGAACCCGGTCCAATCCTTCGGCGGTTGTGGTTAAGGCTAGGGCCTCCGTCTCGACGGTGGCGAACTCTTTGGCAGTCGCAGACGCAACTACATACGGCACTGGGGAGAGCTTGCCGACTAGTCCGCACCAGCTCGCAAGCTGCTCGAGAGGCAGCTCCGCCTTGTCAAGGAGGAGTTTCTGATCTTCAGGTTGGGGAGCCATCGGTTTCACAGGGCTCCCGTATACCGCACACCATCGATCGTCGGCCTTGACTTCGATCTGCAAGATCTCGCAAGCTTCGCCGGCTAACAGCGTCAACAGGTTCTGAACCGGTCGGATGAATCGCGTCAAACACTCAGCAATCGTCCAACCAGACAAGCCATCCAACTCAAGCCAGTCAAATGTCTTGACGAAAGTTCCCCACGGACCCGGCATGCCCACCGTCGCGCCCGACGTAAGTCTCATTGATGCCGACTCCCCGTACTCGCTGAACGCCGTCACAGTTGCGTCGACCGGCGAGTACACAACCGTCGTCTGTAGGGGCCGCGTCGTACGTTGAGTCATCTCCAGGTCCTGCGTTCGCGCCCAGAGTTCAAGATGTGTAAATCTTGCGCGTACGGCACTGAACTGCATGTCGGCCTTTTCGAGATGTACGCTAGCAACACACCAATCGGCCTTTAGCCGGTGAAGCTCTGGCCCTGCCGAGGCGCCCGGAACTGTCGTTGCACGACGAGCCACGGTTCGTGCTCCCACGAATGTGAGCGGCCCTGGAAAGACGGGGAGCTGGCCGAAGAGGACGAGGTCTTTCTCCTCTGGTATACGTCGTGCTCTCACGCTCTGCTCACCACTGTCCCACTCCATCCATGGAGTCAGCGGGCTGGTCACCTCGATCTCGATGTCGCTCCCACTAACCCGGCAAACCCCACCCACAGCGCCGCTCGGATCCGTACCGGCCAACCAAAAGACGCCGGTGCTCTGCTCCGCATTCAACGGGAACTTCAGGACAGACATGGCGCAAGTATGAACCAGGGCATACCGGGTTCGACACTTTGCCGATCCTGACGTCAGCTCGGTCGAGGTCAATCTCTTGCGGCGACACCTATAGCTGTCGTCGCACACCTGGCGCTATGGCGCACCGAGCTGGTCGACATCGGCCGGCTCGACTGACGCGTCGCGGCTCCACTCAGGATGTCGGGGCTGTCGTCAACGGTGGCGCCCTATGGACGATTCCCTGCCCGATCCTGACGCGATCGACAGTCTGCCGGTCGCGGAACGAAGCGGTACCGCGTGGACCGATGACCAGCACCGTCGCCTAGTCGCCGGTCTGCTCAACGGCCCGACCGTCGAGGTCTTGGCCGAGGAGTTTGGCCGCTCCGCCGGGGCGATCCGCTCCCTGGCCCGTCTGATGCTACCCATCAGCGAGCAGCGGGTCGGCGGACCGACGGCGGTCACGAGGCCGCGCGAGCTCCTCGAGCGAAATCGACTCGTCGGACGTTCTCTCGGCCGTGTCAGTACGCGGGGAGCAGAGCCTGGGGTCATGCCACGATGTGGGCATGGCAGGTGACACTTACGTTGAAGTCGGCGACTACGCGATGCTGTACGCCCAGGAGAGCTACTTCCCCGATGTGCTCGCACTCTTCACTGAGGTTGAGCGTGCGGAGCGACCGCTGGCCGACGACGATGACTGGGATTCCGGCTTCTTTGGCTATACGTCAAGCTCGGGGGCCGTCCTGGACCGTCTGCAAGCGCAAGGATTCACAGCCGACCGAGCCTTGGCAGAGTTCGGCACGGCTGTGGCTGCTTGGCATGATCATGCACCGAAGTTAGATCCTGACGTCGAGGAACTGGTGCCGAAGATCGGCGTAGCAGAGCTGCTCCGCCAGCTAGGCACAGCGGTTACCGATCCGAATCACTGGAGGACGCTGCCAACGTTCCCCGAGTTCGAAATCGTCGACGAGATGCCGGATCCACGGTTCTTCCTTCGAGTTGTCCTCGACCTGGCCGGAGACCGGCACCTGCCGGTCAAATACAACCTGAGCCGCTATTTCGAAGGTGTGGAACGATCAACGGCCCACACCGACAAGGTGCGATCGGAACTCCTTCGCGACATGCCACACAGCATGCCGATGATCGTCCTCACCGAGGGCACCGCCGACGCCAGAATTCTTGCCGCGGGCATGACCATAACGCACCCACACCTCGTGGACTTCCTTCGTTTCATGGACTTCTCGACCAAGGCAGAGGGCGGAGTCGGAGCACTCGCAAACCTGGTCAAGTCCCTCGCTGCCGCAGGCATCCCAAACCATGTCGTCGCGATCGCTGACAATGACACTGCGGCTCACGAGGGTCTGGCGAACCTCAAGAGCGCGGCGCTGCCGGCGAACTTCCGTGTTCTAAACTACCCGGAGCTGCCACTGCTCAAGGCATACCCGACACTCGGACCTCAATCAGACACACCAGTTCTGATGGATGTGAACGGTCGAGCGGGCTCGCTTGAGATGTATCTCGGGGAGGACCTTTTGACCCTGGGCGGCCAGCAGGCGCCGATCCAGTGGATGGGGTATTCCACGAAACAGAAGGCGTACCAGGGGGAGTTGGTCACTGGCCACAAGAAGCGGACCCAGGAAGCTTTCCAGGAGAAGATCCGAGTCGCCAACGGGCCGGGCGGCATCCCGCCTGGGCAGGACTGGAGCGGCATCACGGCAATCATTGGGGAGATCCTCTCGGCCTTTGACTGACAGACGTAGTGCCCGGTCTCGAGGCTCTAGGCGCTGAGCCGGACCTCCAACACGCATGGCGTCTACCGCGGCTGCGCCGCAGTCAGGGTCGCCTCTCGCCGACCGCAGCACCTGGAGAATGGATTCGTCTCCAACCGCTCCGAGTGTGGAGATGGTGAAGTCCTGCTGGTCTGAAGCCCAGCTATGCCGGAACCGGGGGTTCGTCCGATCGGGCCTCAGCCGACTGCCCAGTTGCTCGATAAGTTGGCGCATTGTGCGACCAGTCAGTCTTGGCCGTGAATCTGCCGAAGCGCCGCGTGCGGGTGCGGGCGGCACACGACTCCAGGGTTCAGCAAATCGCACCAAGCGCTCCATTCACTATCTGTGCTTTGACCGAACTGTGGCCAGTTGACGGGAGCGGTCCGGCGGTTCTACGCGTCCAACCCGTCGCGCGTGGGGCAGGCCATCTACGCTGCTAACCCGATGATGGGATGGGGCCAGTATGGGCGACCTGAATCCGCTGGAAAAGCGGCTAGTGCGGTACGCGGAGGACGGTGTCATGCTCGACCTGACCGACGGCCAGGACGACACTTCCGAAGCAGAGATGATCGCTTGGGGCGCTGATCGCGGCGTGCGGGCTAGTGTGATTCGCGACATCCTTCGCGGGAAGGTTTCCCTTGACTCTGACCCGCACGGCATCAGGCTCCGCGGCGCGCGAATCATCGGGCATCTGGACCTTGCCCACATCACAGCCGCCATCCCCCTCGAACTGAGGAACTGCTATCTCGCGTCGGGAGCTGACCTTTCCCACGCTGTCCTCAAGTCTGTCAACCTCAGTGACTGCCGCCTCAGTCATTTGAAGCTGCGGGACAGTCACGTAGCTGGTCAACTAAACGCTTCAGGTGCTGTGATCGGCAACGACGCCGGCACTGCCCTGAACGCCGACGGCCTCCGGGTGTTCGGCGACCTCATCCTGACCGGCGGGTTCACCGTCACCGGCGCCGGTGAATCCGGCGCTGTCCGTCTCCTCGGAGCACGCATCAGCGGGCAGTTGGCCGCCAAGGACGCCAGAATCAGCAACAACACTGGTCCTGCCTTCGCCGCCGACGGACTCCAGCTCGACGGCGATCTATTCTTGGACGGGTTCATCGCCATAGGCGCCGGTGAATGCGGCGCTGTCCGCTTCCCTGGTGCGCGCGTCGGTGGGCAGGTATCCGCCACGGGCGCCACCATCAGCAACAAGACCGGTGCTGCCCTGGCCGCGGACAGGCTCCGAGTCGGGGGCAGTCTGTTGCTGCGTGAGCGGTTCACTGCGACAGGTGCCGGTGAGCGCGGCGCTGTCGTGGTCCTTGGTGCGGACGTCGGTGGTCGTCTAGATATGACGGGCGCCACCATCAGCAACAGCACCGGCCCTGCAGTGAACGCGGACGGTCTGCAGGTCGCCGAGGATCTCTTGCTTATTAAGGGATTCACTGCCACCTCCGGTGACGGGCATCCGGCAATCGAGCTGACGGGTGCCCGCCTCGGCGGCCTGAGCCTCGACGTGGTAGGTATTCAAGACTTCTCCGGGAGCATTGGCACCATCGTTGTCGACGGCCTCGTTTACGGTGGCTTACCGGAAGGGCCGACTGTCGCCGACTGGCTGAGCGTATTGGCAGATCGCACCCCTAGCTACAAGGCTCAGCCCTATCAGCAACTGGCGGCAGCGACTCGCGCTGCTGGTCACGATGGCGACACACGAAAAGTTCTCATGGCTCAACGCCGCGATCAGATTCGGCGCAGAGCTGTCAGCGCTCTCTCCGAAAGGACCTGGGCAAGAGCCACGGGGATCCTGCTCGGCTATGGCTATCAGCCCTGGCGGGCGCTCATCTATCTGTTTGCCGTGCTCGCCGCAGCCATCTCCTTGGCCATCGTCGCCGGCGGCCACCACGGGGGTCTGGCACACACCTCCCGCACCACCACGCCCAACAGCGCCTGCACGACCGTGGAGCAGATCGGCGTCGGCATCGACCTCGGTCTCCCCCTAATCAAGACCACCGCCAGAGAAACCTGCACCACCACAGCCACCACCGCAGGCCAGACCATCACCGCCGCAGGCTGGACCCTCCAAGCCCTCGCTTGGGCGCTGGCAACCTTGTTCATCGCTGGCTTCACCGGAGCCGTCCGGAAAACTTAGGACAGTGGTGGTCGGCTTTCATCACGTCAGCCAGAGGTGGGTTCCAAAGGAAGATCCGGAGTCCCTAACCAGCTCGGCAAGGGCGTTTTCGTCGGTGAACATCATGTGGCCGGCTGCGTAGTACCACTCGTTCGCGCATCGCGGGCGAGAGGCCTACGTGGGCGAGGAACCACGACGTTGCGATGTAGGGGGCGGCGAGGTCGTAGAGGCCACTGTCAACGAAATACGCGGATCCTGTCGTTGAGGAGCAGGACCCACGCTCTACCGGCGCTGGCCGAACGATGCAGCTGGGGCCGGCGCTCAAGTACGCCGACTGCTCCACGGTCCCCCGCCACGGTGACATACCAGTGACCTAATCCGGAAGCCGCTGGGGTCCGGGCGGCAGAGAGGGCGATCTGGGCCAGTTGCCCGACCGTCGCGGGTGGCTCGGAGCTGAGAGCGAGGATGCTGTAGGCGGCGGCGTTCACCGTTTGGACGGCGGCCCGGAGCCCGCCGGACCGTTTGGTCTTTCGCGGAACGCCCCGTAGCTGTGGGCCTGCAGGGAGACCACAGCCACCGCCTCAGGTCGCCACCACGTGAGGCCAAGCGGTCTCATAGACGTTGGAGATCTGTCCGGGGCGGCTCCGCATCCACCGACCCAGCGTGTCCGGGAGGTCCAAAGGCGGCCGCAGCGATAGAAGCCTCCAGCTTGTCGGTTTCTGCAGTCGCAGGTGCGAGGCAGATTCCGTTCGATAGGGCCCGAGTCCTCCGCAGCCTCGGAGTATCCGCATGTACTGGCCAGAACCGTCCCAGACATAGTGGCCACTCAAGTTTGGTTCACGAACCGAATCCCAGGACGATGGCGGCATGAACGACATGTCGCCTGCCTCCTACGCCGGAGCCGTATGGGACCATCTGCGCTCCGAGCTAGAGCGCCCACGTACTACGGTGGCGCACCTGGCTATTGCATATCCTGGATCAAACGCCGATCGGCTGCTCAGCGGGCTAACGACCGGCGACATCCTAGTCTGCGACGCCAGCTCGACTGCCGTCCGCCTCGGCCTAACGCGAGTTTCCCAGCTCAGGCTCCTCTACGACCGCGAGGTCGCCTTGTTCACTCACGAGGGAATGCACTCCAATGCGCCCAGATCGGTTCCCGGGTACTCGTAGGATCTGCCAACGCAAGTGTCTTCAGCGCCCGAGAAGCGCGCCGAAGCAGTCCTCGCCCTCACGTCCCGATCCATGGCTGCGCAGGTCCGCCGCCATGTGCTCGACCTCACTCACAGTCCCGGCCGGAGCGCTGGTGTACATGTTCCCCCACAACAAGACGCGGGACCAGTTGCGATAGCAGCCCCACGACCAGCGGAGCTGCGGCTCGCCGATCTGCTTGCCCATCGTGGGGCTGGGCGTGGTCTTGACGGTGGTGACATTCGAGCAGGCAGGGTCTGTGGGCCAGCCGTCGCCGCCCCAGTCGGAAGCGTGCGCTGGTGTTGCGGTCACGACGGTGGCCGCAGCGGCTACCAGGGCGGTGACGATGGTACGGCGACGGAGCCCTGCAGTGACGTTCATGGGTTCTCCCGGCGAGAGGTGTTTGGTCAACACCGCCAGGGTGCGGCCGTCGGCCCGACGTACGACCGGGTCGTGCACGGGTCGCTGTTTCGTGCACAACCAGGCTTGTCGCCACGCATACCGTGCTAGTCGCCTGCGCGGGGCCGGCCGCCCTGACTGGTGGTTCCATCCTCGGGAGGTATGGCTCCTCTCATGTCGGAGACGCGATCGTCGTGTGGATGCCGCCGTAGTCCGCCGCTGGAGTGACGAGTTCCCAACGATCACCGGCAGAGATCACGATCTCCGGCGAGATCACAAACTCTGGATAGATTGTGTTCTTCTCGAGCCTCTCCAGCACCTCAACCGTATAGTTTTTGACACGGTCAATTTGGAGGCCGGCAAGGTCTCCGGCTTGATCCAGCGCGATCTTCCCCGAGCACTCGAGGATCACTGCCAGTCCGGTCCGCTTGGTGTTGAGCAGAACTGGGACCTGCAGATTCCGCGGCTGGCTCGGTTTGCTCGGACTGCCGGGGACGTCAAAGACGAAGCCCAGTGTGTGTGTCGACGCCTCGGGATCTCGATGCAGATTGGAAAGCCACAGCAGAGTGCGCATGGTCTCCTCGTCGTCAGCGTCCTGGAGGTAGGCGATCGTTTGCCCGGCAGGCAGGTGCCCTCGGGCCTCCGCGAGACGCTGTGCAAACACAGCCTGGCGCTGCAGGCCACCAACATTCTCGACATCGATGCCGGGTCTCCCTGAGAGCAGTCCGAGGCGGGCTTCGCCGGTGCACTGCCGGAGGAAGGCGTCGAGTTCGGGTTCTACAGCAAGGTCTGTGAGCTCGTCGGGATCGATGAACGCTTGAAGCTCGTGTACGTGACGGCCTTCACGCAGAACCCGATCGGAGATGACCAGGCTCCATCCCGCGGTGTGGCGCCAACCTGTGTTGCCGCAGTCGTGCACACTTGTCAACCGGCACCCTGCTTGGCCGTCCGCGTTGCTGGCAGTCCAGACCCTTGTGACTTCTTGCGTGCCGCCAACGACGACCAGCGTGTCCGCCAACTCACTGAGCTCATTCTGCAGTCTCGGGTTGAGTCCGAGCTTGGCGAGGCGGTCAGGCATACGCCAAGGTGCGCCAAAGCTGGTCACGAAGCGGGCGTCCCGGGGACCGGCCTCGTCCCCGAACAGTGAGAACAGGTCGGGCGCAGTGACGAGGGCCTGGAGGCCATCAGCATCCGTGGTGATACAGATGTCGAGGCCTGCGATCTCGGGCTCCAGACCCGCGATTGTCGCTGCGATGCGCGTGCGCTGGACGAACCCAGGCCTCAGCGCAGGAGCCAGAGCCGCATCGATTTCGGCGATCGGGACGAAGCTCTGGGGCGTGTAGGTCCTGGTCGCGTTCTTCGATTGAAGAAACTCCCCGAGCTCCTTGCGGAACTCGGCATCGAGGACCCGTACGTAGACCTCGTCGTCCCCACTGCTGTCCAGCCTAACCAAGGCGACGAGCACCGGATCGGCACAGCGCAGAAGGCGGTCAACATCGCCGCGGTCCAAGCTGATCCGCCCGTCGGCAGAGTCTGTGCTCCGCACGGACACCGCGACGAACTGGCCGCCGAGTCCAGACGGCTGCCGCGATTTCATATCCTGATCAAGTTGGCATATGAAGTCGAAGCCGTAGTCATTCTGGACCTGTTGCGGGATCAGCCCATGCCGCGCCGCTTTGGCCGCGAATACAAGCTCGCCGACGTCCCCGTTCTTCTGCGCGATCGTCCTTGCCTTCGCATCTCGGCGCTTTCGTGCTTTCGCCCTCGACTTGTCGCGTGGTGTTGTCACAGCCCTCTCCCCTGCCAGCCGCTTCAGCAGCACGATTCCTCATCGACCACTATGCGGATTCAAGACCCACGATGGGCGATCCGCCACACCACAGCGTCCAGCGAACCGTGGTTGCCTGTGTCCGACGACTGCGCGGCACCGACCACTGTGCCCGGCTCACCGCAGCTCGCCGACGCCTAATAGCCACAGCAATACCCACCGCGATGCTGCGGCCAACGCCACGATCCGCACCCTCGTATCCGCTGGCCGCTACTACAACCTCAGCACCACAACCGGGCAGACGTCAGAGCCAGATCTGTCGCCGCCCAACGTCTGGAACGCCATCGAGGCATCGGCGCGAACAGATGACGACGAACTGCTGCACCATCTCGCTTCCTACGATGCCGACACCCACCAAGCCGCATTCGACGAAACCAGCGCACGGGTCACGGCCACCGTCCAGGGCAACATCCGCTCCACCGTCGGATCTGGGCCATCACCCCGCACGTCGACATCGCCAAGCCTTTAGCACCACCGTGCGCGCCTGGCTCGTACTCACTGACGACAGCTGAGATCCCCGCAGACTCCCTGAATCCCGCGAAACCCAAGCCGGCCCGGCCGCGCAACAGCAGGTCGGTTACCCAGCCGGCTGCGCCTCCCCGCGCCGCGCGCATGGCTGCGGCCTAGATCCACGACACCGGACCACTCACGCTCTGGTGATCGTCGTCGCAGTGTGTCAACCTTGGCTCTCATCCGCCGGTGGGGGCACCGTGGGCGAGGGGAGCCGCCGTGTGGGGGCATTCGATGACTGACCCGATGCCATGTCCCCACGGTCTCTCACCGAAGCAGAACGACTCGCACCACAAGAGATTCGCTGCCGACCACTGACCCACGGCCTACCCGAGCCCTCCTCAACAGCACCACCGGATCAGCCCGATGGCGTCGAACCCGGGATGGATGGCGACCTCAGGGCGTTTGGCGAGAAGGGGACTTCGCCGCTCGAGAGGACCTGGTCCAAGAGGCTCTCAACTGGTCTCAAGACGAGGTCGACGCAAAGATCGAACTCTCGGGTCTCCCCTTCGCTCGGCCAGACACCTTCCAAAAGCTCATAGGTGACGCTCATCGCTACGACGGCCAATCGTGCGGTGAGATCCTGGTACATCTCAAGAGGGAGCTTCCGACCACAATCAGCGAGCACCCGTACGACTTCGAGGTCGCCGGCGGCCAATGGCAGTACATCGTTCTCTCTCCCGGAACCCCTGCTCTGCCACCCACCGATCTCGAGCTCGAACCCGACTAACGATCGACGGTCATGCTTCTTCGTTGTTCCAGGTCAAAACACAGCCGGGATCAAGTTCTGGCCATCCTTGAATCGACCGCTCCAACGACTCGGCCTCCACGGTCGCCACCCAGCCGACGACGCCGAGGTTTCTACAGCACCGCGGACAAAGGCAATCACACCCTCGGAGTAGAGGTCAGCGAGCCGACCCAACACCTTGCGACTGATGGAAAGCCGAGGATCAAGTCTCGCTACGTCTGCGTGGAACCCCTGCCTATTGGAGTTCACCATGGCGTGTGTGCTTGCGGCCGAACGACGATCCGGAAGCCTACGCGACATACCTTCATCAGCAGAACTTCGCGCCGGACTACCGAGACAGCCTTGGTCTGCCTCTCCTCCATCTAGCCAAACTCACCTACCACTACGCCTTGACGTACGATGGCAATCGTCCAAATGTCGATTGCCGCGTGGGTGGACACCCTGCCGCGCGATCGCGAACCAGATCAGAGCTGGCCCACCGATCGGATCCGCACACGTCGCGAGGTACTCGAACAAGCGTGGAAGAACCTCGAAGGAGGAGCTCCTAACGCTGCTTCTACGTAGGCGGCCGGCCAGCGGCCTTGGGCCGGATCACTGGCGCGCCCTGTGCGCACTGACCTCCCTTATCTTGTTAAGCTCCTCGCGTCCGAGAGGGCTTAGGCCAGGTCCATGGAGCAGCCAAGCGAGACCTTCGCGATTCTGTTTACTCGTCTCCCATGAGAGCCATTCTTCCGCTTCGGGACCGTATGCCTCCGCCATCAGCTCCGTTACAATTTTCTCTATTTGGGCTATGCGAGTTGATAGTTTCCCCATATCCCATCCGGCATGCCACCAAGTGACAATCCCTAGGACCACCAGGAACAGAGGCACCGAGTACACCAACCAGTCAGGCAGCCTACTACTCTCGGGTGTAAACCCGGCCACCAAGCTGGCTGCACCGATCGCAATCAGGGGAATTTGATGACGACTCGCATTTGTATTTAGAATTTCTGTTCGCAGTGTGGCATACTCAAGCGAGCACGCCTTCAATGCCGCCTCTGCTCTCGCAGCAGCGTCGGCGCTCGACGCGACAGTTCCATGGTTTGCAGTAGCCATGCCCCAAGGCTGCCGCTCGACGCGCCGACTCGCCGACTCGCCGACTCGCAAGTATCACGTCGAGTTCGAGCGGATTACTCTTCTCCAGTTCCTGCAGTATGAACGCTTCGTGTTCCTCTACCCGCCCGGCGCCGTAGTCCCCCTCGAGATATCCGGATGCGAGCCGACCGCGCGCAGGGCGACTTCCAAGGGCCAACCCATCATGAGCCAGGTCCTTCCGCGGGTGCGTTCGTGCGGGCCATCTCGACCGTGCTCTCTGGCGAGTGCCCTGAGTGGGTTAAAGGTGGCGTTGTCGAGCGGCTTGATCCAGATGTCGTCCTCGATCGAGCGCTTCAGTCCGCCCGCGATCATCGGTTCACTGAACTCCAGGCACCGCTCGGACGGTCTACTACCGGGTTAGTCGATCGAGAAGCAAGCGCCCTCGAGATGCCGGACCAGACCTGGCCCTTCGATCTCGATCGAGCAGGCCACCCCGCCGATCGCACGTTCGAGGGAAGAACCCGGGTCAGCCCACTATCTGAGTCCACCGGGCTCGATCGGGCATAGACGTGCATCCGATGCGCCGGAGCATCCCCCTACCTTGCTGGCCATACCCCGGGGGGCGAGAGATGACTTAGCTCGGCTCGACTCGTTAGTTATCGAGGACACCGGTGTACTGAGAGATGCGATGTAACGCTTTGTAACCGTTCTCGATGTACGGGGCACCTAGAAGGCAGATCTGCACGCGGCCCCCGGATATGACTCAAACCGGCCCAATCGTTGGCCATCAGAAAGGCACGTCGTGATCTCTACAAGTGGAGCCGGCATCACCTCAGACGGTTTGACGCGGCAGCAAGCAGGAGCCCGGTGGTGGAGCATCGACATTCACGCTCACTCACCCGAGTCCTTCGACTACGGGGGCATCGAAGGTCACGCGAATGAGGCGCCCAAGCCGTCGTTCAAGGAGTGGCTGCGCTCCTACATCGACGCGGGGCTAGACGGCCTCGTCGTCACGGACCACAACTCGCACGCAGGGATCGAACCGGCCCGGCAGGCTCTGGCAGAACTGCGCCACGAGAGCCCCGAGCTTCCACCGTTCGTGATCTTTCCAGGACTCGAGCTGACCGCAACTGGCGGCACACACATTCTCGGGATCTTCGACCCGGCCTGCGACGCCGAAGTCGTCAATCGGGTTCTGAACCTTTGTGAGTTCAACGGAACGCGCGGGAACAGCGACGAAACCGCCAACAAGACCGTCGTCGACGCGGCCTCGATCATCAACGCCCAAGGCGGGATCTGCGTGCCCGCGCACGCCGACCAGCATCGGGGCGTGTTCAAGATCGACTCCCGGGACCTCGAAGCGCTGATCGCCGCGCAATCCGTACTCGCCGTCGAGGTCGTCGATGACGCGAACGTGGGCGAGGCCGAACGGGTCGGGTGGGTTCCTGTTCTAGGGTCCGACGCGCATCACCTGACCACAGACGGCTGTCCTGACGGGGTCGACGCGAAAGCCCCAGGCACTCACCTGACTCGCATTAAGGCAGAGACTCTCGACCTCGAAGGGCTTCGGCTAGCTCTGACCGATCCCGGCCACTCCGTACGACGATCCCGGCGCGGTGACAGCGATCCGAACGACACGGAGCACGGTCACCTCGACAGAATTTTGGTCGAGCACGACGGCGCCACCGAGGACTACCGCTTCGGTCCATGGCTGAACTGCCTCATCGGCGGACGTGGAGTCGGCAAGTCGACGCTTGTGGAGTTGCTTCGGCTGGCCCTCGGCCGTAGCCATGAGTTGGCGGGGTCTGTCGCTGAGGACCTCAAACGGTTTCATCCCTCCGCAGGTCGCGCAGAACGATGGTGGAACGAGAAAACGCGGATCATTGTGGAATACACAAAAGATGGTCGATTACTTCGGGTCACCTGGTCAGGAGACGAGCCTGACAAATCGGTCCTCGAACTTCTAGAGGGGGGCGCCTGGCACGAACAAGCCGGCCGGGTGTTCGACCGTGTCCCGATCCGGGTGTTCAGTCAGAAGCAGATCTACGAGCTCGCTACCTCCCCACGAAGCTTCCTAGCGATCCTCGACGACATGCCGTCGATCCGGAGGAGCCAATGGGACATCGAGTATGAGGAGCTCCAACTCAGGTTCAAAGGCGAGCGCAATAAGCTCCGTCAACTGCTGGCGGAGGCCGCCAGGTCCGACCGAATTCGAGGCCAACTCGAAGAAGTGCAGGGTCGGCTGCACCGCTTGGCCGAGCTTCAATCGACCCAACAGTATGAGGAGCTCACGGAAACCGAGACTCGGATCAGGCATGCCACGACGGCCGAAGGCAGAGCCGAGCGTATCGAGCAGGACCTCGGCATCCAAGCCAGTGAGTTGCGCGGCCTCGTGACTGATGTCCTCCAGGGGGCCGACTACGCTGACCGGGCGACTTCGTTCACCTCCGCAGCAGACCAGCTCGAGCAGGCTGCGACTGCGCTTGCGGCCGCGCGCACAGCGTGGCAGAGCGAAGCGACCTCAGCATTATGGCGGGCGCGGGTTGAGGAACTGAACGCCTGGCTGGCCGATCAGAGCGGCGCCTTCCAAGCGGATGGCGAACAGACGCAGGCGGATCGGCGGCGGGAAGCTGAACTGCAGGCGGAGCTTCGCGAGGTCGAAGGTTCTGCTAAAAGGCGGCATGCGCAGGTCGCTGTGATAGGCCAGCTGATGAAGGAACTTACCTCGAAGAGAAGCGATCTCTTCAGACGCCGTGACGAGTTTGCCCGGCACCTCAGCTCCGGTTCCACCCACACGCGTGTGAACATTCATGCACAAGCCGATGTCGCAACCATCGGAGCTGGACTTCGCGCTCTTCTCAATTGCCCGGAGTCCTTCGAATCCGCATTCGGCAAAGACGGTATCGCGGCATCTCTCCTCAATCATCAGCCGAAGGACCCACGGTTTCCAATTGAAGTGGGCAAGTTCAAAGCTGCTCTCATCGAACTGGTGGAAGAGGCTGCCGACTCCGAGATCGGGCAATCCCTCAAGGTCGACGCCCGCTTCTACAGTCGCCTCGCTGCCGCCGACGCGTTTGACCTGATCACTGACATCATGCTCTGGTTTCCCCAGGATCTGGTCGCCGTCCAATATCGCCAAACCGAGGGGGGCAATTTCACGTCTGTGGATCAAGGATCTCCCGGCCAGAAGACGGCGGCGCTCCTCACCGTCATCCTGCAGATGGGCACTGATCCGCTCCTGCTCGACCAGCCGGAGGATGATCTCGAGAACAAGCTGATCAAGCAGCTCGCGGTCGAAACCTTGAAACACATCAAAACCCGACGACAGATCCTCGTTTCGACGCACAATGCGAACATTGTCGTCACGTCCGCCGCCGAGAACATCCTCGTACTCGAACACGGAGAAGCGCTGCCCAAAATAGAGACCGAAGGCACACTTCAGATCCCGGCTGTCAAGGCAAACGTCTGCGTAATCCTCGAAGGTGGCGAGGACGCGATCAAGACGCGATACCGCCGGCTCATCGGACCGACCGGCACGTGACCGAGACTGTCAGGTCGAGCTGGCGATGACGGGGGTCAGACTCGCCGGATCCGTCTCAAGCTTGGGGTTGTTGTTGGCCTGTGCTTTCTGCAATGTACGTGCACACCTCCAGGACTCAGTGGGATCAGCCCACTGAGTCCTCCGGCCCCAGCAGGTACGGGAGTTTCGTTCGCAGTGTTCTGCCTAAGTCCGGGTCGAGGTCAAAGCCGAGAGCCCAAGTACCTCCGTCGTACCGAGCAACTATCGGATTCGTCACGGCTGCACTCAACAGTTGCTCCTCCACGAGCGTCCTCAGGACGCTGTCAAACGGCTTCGTAAAGCTCGTCAGCTTGCGTTCTGGATCGAAATCCATGAGCTCGTAGACGTGAGCCCGCGAGACCCAGTCGTCGTGAGAGGCAGCGTAGAGCAGGACATCATGGCGCGCAGGGTCTCGCTGACGGAGAAGATCGACGAACCTTCGGGCCGCTCCGGACGACCATGCTCTCGACCCTGCTAGGGCCTCGTCGTCTGGTTTCCAGGCGAGGTCGTGGTCGACGAGCTCCTCCTGCAACCGTGGGAGCACAGCGCCCCCGGGTACCGAGTCCCTGGACCAGTCCAAGTCCAACTCAAGAACGACGCGTCGGCCGTTCTGGTAGATCGTGATGGTCGAAAGGAGCCCGCGTTTCATGGCGTTCAGTCGTCGGCCAGTCTCAGCCTCTGAAGTGAAAAGCCATTCCGCCAGCGCGGGTGGCGTGCCGAATCGCAACACGATCCGCTGCACCGTCAGTTCGGACTGCGGCACGAGGACCCACTCGCCGTGAGGCCGGCCTGGTGCGTACCGCAACCGCATCGGGACGACACCGCTCGCGTGTTCAGCCCAGTTTCGGAACACCTGCGCATTGTCCGGCTTGAGTGCCAATACCTGCGCTCCGACCGGGAAACCGAAGACGAGGTCGTCATCGATGGCTGCGGCGAGTTCGTCCGCGAGAACGCGGAGCTCGGACCACGACATCTCTGTCAGCTCACCCGTCGATGGGTCAGGCTGTACGGTCTCATCGTCGAGCGTTCCCAGAGCCATGCGCAACGAGGCCCGCATCTGACCGACAGGGAAGGTCTCCAGCCCTTGGCGGATGGCCAAAGCCTGAACGGCGGAGGCGAAGAGCTCAACTTCTTTGCGCAGTAGGGCGAAGGACGGTCCACTCAGGTCGATAAGCGAGATCTGGTGCGCGATAGCGAACTCCTGCGCTGGCGCCGTGAAGCCAGATGTCGAGAACAACGAGTAGCGATAGTGGTAGGTCGAGTCACCACGCCACAACTTCAACTTCGCCGGTGGAGGCTGGAACTGATTGACATCCGACACGACACCAACAGCGTTGCGCACCGCCTCAAGGCCAGTCTTGGCAGCTCGGTTCTTTGCCTCGGCGAAAAGTCGAATGGGCAGGGAGAAGGGCACGGGTACGAGAAGATCTCCCAGCGCGTCCGCTTGATGATTAGTCCCACGCCCTCGTACAAGCAGTCCGTGCTTGTCCCGGAGTAGGTTGGCGGGGTCTTGAGCATCGGTGGTCAGGAGCGAGTAACCATTGTCTGCTAGCAACTTGGCGAGCACCTCTTCGAGGACATAGCCCCCGATCGTGGACGCGTGCAACATTCCCTGACCCCCAACGCAACCGTGGTTGGCTTGCACCTTACTGGCGACGGGCGCGAGGTCAAGGTTGCTTGACTAACGCTCAGCCTCGACATCTTACGTGAACTGCTCCCGACCGGACCCATTGCTCGCTGTCGCCAACTGCACCCGAGTAGTCCGAAAACGACGTGCGCTATTCGTTCCACCGAAGGGCCGTCAGGTTACGGGCTACGATCGACGCCATCAGAATGCAAGACAAGGCATGTGGTTAAGGTGCGTGTTGCTCCTCGGACACACCAACGCGAGCAGCTGGATATCCAGCCGCTCGCGTTTCGTGCTTCTCCCCCACGCGCGCCTCCGAGCTCGCTCCTCCGTCGCTCCCCCTCCGGCCCGCTCTGGGCTTGCCCCCGTTGGGTGGACACCTTGTCTGGCGAGATGTTGATCTCGTGGGAAGGATGTCGTTATGGGTAAGGCGAGGAAGTACA
>NZ_JBFAAA010000025.1:0-35045 GCF_040639475.1 Kribbella sp. NPDC023855 | reverse complement strand
CCCTCGGCATGACCAGCCCAATACAGTACGAACTCACACACCACCACGCGGCCAAAGCCGCATAACCCGGTGTCCACCACCCGGGGGCAAGCCCATGGTGGTCGGCCGAGTCGGGTGGGTGGGAGCTGGCCGGGGTTGTGCCCGCGCTGCCTCCGACGCCCGCTCCTGCGTCGCGTGCTCGTTCGACTGCTCCCACCCGCCCCGGTATGCGCTCCTTCGTCGCGCTCTTCGACTACGTTGCGCATGCATCCCGGGTCGGGTTGCCCGCCGGAGCCCCGCTCGACATCGTCCGAGCAGGGCTTTGGCGTGGTCGCGGATGTAGTTGGCTGCCATGACCTGACCTATCGGGACCAGCAAGTCGTACGCCACGAAGGCGACGCTGCCGGGCAGGCCGGCCGCTCTGGTCATCATCCACAGGTCTCTCTTCTCTGTGGCCAGCCTGACCAGATCCGGACACTTCGGAATCCCCTATACTTTCCGGCTTTGAGAACTGTCGGCGGGCCTGTCTGGGGTTGGGTCCATGGAGATCGCGCAGCTGCGACGCGCATACCTCCAGAGCGACAGCGATGTGATCGTCACTCTTGGACACGGTCGTTGCTGCCCGCTCCCACTGGTGGGATGCAAAGGGGCTACCCAAGGACTGCAGCACTCTATGTGGCACGAGCCTCATGGAACCCAGAGATGCTATTAAAGAATGTAGTTACCCTTTCCAGTGGCAAGGGATCTACTTCAACTTTGTCAGCGAAGTGTTCCGTATACGCCTTGCTGCTAAATAATACGCCCCAGATGATCATGCTTAGTGGCAATAGCCAGTCGGCTGCTATCGGGCGTTCAACGGGTTCATCTTTCATTGGCGCATAGAACTCTTCAGAGGCCAAGATGCCGCCATGAACAAACTGCGACGATAGTTGATAGCCATAGTAGAGACGTGATAGTCCTTCAGTGCGACAAAGTGACGCTACGTCTGGTCGCTTGATGGGCCCATCAAGCGTTAGTGAAGACGTGACTTTTGCGATCAGTGCGTTTCGGCGCGTGGCTCCGCTCGTCCATCTGTCAGCTTGATCCTGGAAGCCGACATCGGCTGAACGCTTGGCGACCTTCTCCATCCAATCCGCCGCTTCGAGATGACAACCCAGCCAGCGACGGAGCACTTCCTGCGCATCTGGGGCAGAAAGCATCCATTTCACGGTGAGGCCGATTTCCAGGCATGGGCGACCAAGCACAAGTGCTGATGGGGCCTGCTCAAGTCCGTTCGATGCGAGCGCGATTGCTGACATTCCGTTGGTCGTAAGCAACCGAAGTAAACGCAAGATGGCTTCGTCGTAAGGCGCCTCGGCTGCGGATACCCACTCCAGTCGACAACTTTCTAACCATACGAGAGCCGCTTGAGTATAGGTGGTCAATGTTTCAATCTGAGTTTCGGAGATTTGCGCATTCGTCATATTTTCCTCATAAAGTAAATATTCCTGATCCGGACATCATCGTATGCGGTTCTCCTGCTGCACAGTGTTACCAGCTCAGGATTGTCAAACTTGATGGGCGCCTGTCGCTGGGAGGCCGTGCCCTGCTCGATTCCGGTGTGGTTGTCTTGCCATCAGGTGGGGTGGGGCTCGGGGGCGGGGAGCATTCCGATGCCGCCTTCGCTGCCTTCGCGGAGGGTGTCGGCCTGGCCGGTGTGACGGCTGGTTTCCATCCGGACGTGGACCAGCATCGAGTGCAGGTGACGTCGCGAGCCAGCCACCAGGGGATCCGCCCTGTGCGTCGAGGGCGGGCACATCGATCGTCGTGTCGGAGTGCCTCCACGCCCGCTGATCGCAGTCGACGAGTTCGGCACGGCTCTCGTCGGCGGTCGCCCACCGATCGGAGTGGGCTCTGCGAAGTCATCCACCACGGGAACTGCTCGGGAAACGGTCGCTGGAACACCTCGCTCAGCCGCTCAGACGGTCTCGCCGCTCGACTGGTGCAACCGATAGCGCCTGACCATCGTTTACCGGGCCTGCGGATGGGCCACAGCAGTCTCTTCGCGAGCTGGGTCCGTGCAGCGTGGTCGCGTTCGCGCGACGGAGGAGCGCTCAGTACCGGGTGGGCGGGAGCAGTCGAACGAGCACGCGAGGTACGAGCGGGCGTCGGAGGCTGCGTGGGGATTCCTCATGGACCGATTCACGGTCAGGGCCTCGGGGTTCCTAGACTGCTTTGAGCAATTCGGTTACCAGCGACCCCGGGAAGAGAGCCATGTCCGGTCCCAACAAGAACTACGACCCCGTCGAGGTCACTCCTCTGCATGCCGACGAGGTCGAACGGACGCGCGACGAGGCCCTTGACGCCTTCGCGAAAGCGGTTGACCTGGCTGGGCTGCAGGAGGCGAAGGTCGCCCATCTCGGCGAGCGGTCGCCGATCGCGCTGGCGAACCGGGAGATCGGGGCGTTGCCGCCGCAGGGGCGTAAGGAGGCCGGTCAGCGGATCGGTGCGGCGCGGAAGGCGCTCAACGAGGCCTTTGCGGCGCGGCTTGCGGTGCTGGAGGCCGAGCACGAGGAGCGGATGCTGGCCACCGAGCGGGTCGACGTGACGCTGCCGTGGCACACGCCCGAGCTGGGCGCGCGGCACCCGTTGTCGCTGATCTCGGAGCAGGTCGCGGACGTCTTCGCGGCGCTCGGCTGGGACGTCGCCGAAGGCCCCGAGATTGAGGCCGAGTGGCTGAACTTCGACGCGCTGAACTTCCAGCCCGACCACCCGGCGCGGCAGATGCAGGACACGTTCTTCGTCGACCCGCCCGGTTCCGGCACCGTACTGCGGACGCACACCTCGCCCGTGCAGGCGCGGTCGATGCTGACCCGCAAGCCGCCGATCTACGTGATCTGCCCGGGCCGGGTGTTCCGCACCGACGAATTGGACGCGACCCACACGCCGGTCTTCTACCAGGTCGAGGGCCTGGTCGTGGACGAGGGCATCACGCTCGCGCACCTCAAGGGCACGCTGGACCATTTCGTCGTCTCGATGTTCGGTGAGGGCCTCGAAGCGCGGCTGCGGCCGAACTTCTTCCCGTTCACCGAGCCATCGGCCGAGGTCGACCTCAAGTGCTTCGTCTGCCGCGGCGCCTCGGTCGGCAACCCGGACCGCCCGTGCCGCACGTGTGGCAGTGAAGGCTGGATCGAGTGGGGTGGCTGCGGTGTGGTCAACCCGCGCGTTCTGCAGGCCTGCGGGATCGACACCGACCGGTACTCCGGGTTCGCGTTCGGGATGGGCCTGGAGCGGACGCTGATGTTCCGCAACGGGGTCGAGGACATGCGGGACATGGTCGAGGGTGATGTGCGGTTCAGCCGCCAGTTCGGGATGGAGATCTGATGCGGGTCCCACTGTCATGGCTTCGTGAGTACGTCGAGCTGCCGGCCGGCGTGACCGGCCGCGAGCTCGGAGAGAAGCTGGTTCGGGCGGGTCTCGAGGTGGAGACCGTCGAGGAGTCCGGCCTGAGCGGCCCGCTGGTGGTCGGCAAGGTGCTGACGTACGACAACGAGCCGCAGAAGAACGGCAAGGTCATCCGCTGGTGCTCGCTCGACATCGGCAAGGACGAGCCGCAGTGGGTTGTCTGCGGTGCGCACAACTTCGAGGTCGGCGACCTGGTCGTCGTCGTGCTGCCGGGCGCGGTGCTGCCGGGCGGATTCGCGATCTCCGCACGCAAGACCTACGGCCACGTGTCGAACGGGATGATCTGCTCCAGCTCGGAGCTCGGTCTCGGCGACGACGGTTCGGGCGGCATCGTCGTCCTCGAGCCCGGTGAAGGGACCCCCGGCGACGACGCGATCGAGCTGCTGTCGCTCAGCGACGACGTCCTCGACATCGCCGTCACTCCCGACCGGGGCTACTGCCTGTCCATCCGGGGTGTCGCGCGGGAGGCCGCCACGGCGTACGGCGTGCCGCTCAGGGACCCGGCAGACCTCGTGCTCGACGGTGACGGCAAGGGTGGTTACCCGGTCCGGGTCGAGGACGAGCACGCGTGTGACACCTTCACCGCCCGCACCGTCAGCGGCATCGACCCGTCGGTGCCCACGCCGCGCTGGATGCAGCGGCGGCTGCTCGCGGCCGGGATGCGGCCGATCTCGATCGCGATCGACATCACCAACTACGTGATGCTCGAGCTGGGCAACCCGATCCACGGCTACGACAAGGCGCTGCTGTCGGGCGAGATCGTCGTGCGCCGCGCGCAGCCGGGGGAGAAGCTGGTCACGCTGGACGATCAGACCCGCGAGCTCGATCCCGAGGACCTGCTGATCACCGACGACTCCGGCCCGATCGGTCTGGCCGGCGTGATGGGTGGCGCGACCACCGAGCTGTCGCCGAGCACGCGCGACGTGGTGATCGAGTCCGCGCACTTCGACCCGATCGTGATCGCCCGGACCTCACGACGGCACAAGCTGTCCACCGAGGGCTCGAAGCGCTGGGAGCGGACGGTCGACTCCGGTCTCGCGCGGTACGCCGCGCAGCGGGCGGCCGACCTGCTGCGCGACCTGGCCGGCGGCACGATCGAGCCGGCCGAGACCTTCATCGACACCCACACCCCGGCGGAGCCGGTCGTCATCCGCGGCGACCATGCCGCCCGCGTGTCGGGTGCGCCGATCTCCGTCGACGAGGCGTTGCGTCATCTGAAAGCTGTCGGCTGCAAGGTCGAGCCGGCTGCGGACGACGCGGTGCCCGCCGCACTGGCGGTCGGAGTGCACGCGCCGTCCCTCGACCAGCACCCGGCCGAGGGCGGCGAGGTGATCAGCGGGGACCTGCTCTGGGCCGTGACACCGCCTTCGTGGCGGCCGGATCTGCGGGATCCCAACGACTTTGCCGAAGAGGTTATTCGGCTGTTCGGGTTCGACAACGTTCCCTCGGTGTTGCCGAAGGCGCCGGGTGGGCAGGGGCTGACGGTTGCGCAGAAGCGGCGTCGGCGGATCGCCACCGCGCTGGTGGGAGCTGGGCTGACCGAGGTCGTTTCGTACCCGTTCGTGGGTGACGCCGAGTTCGATGCGATGGGCCTGCCCGCTGACGACGCTCGCCGTACGACGGTGAAGCTCGCCAACCCGTTGTCGGACGAAGAGCCGTCGATGCAGACGACTCTGCTGCCGACCCTGCTCCGCACCGCCGAGCGCAACGTCGGTCGCGGCGCCACCGATCTCGCGATCTTCCAGACCGGCTTGGTCTTCCTGCCGCGCGCGGAATCGAAGCCCGCGCCGCTGCCGTCCGTCGCGCAGCGGCCGAGTGACGACGAGATCCAGGCGCTGTACGACGCGCTCCCGGAGCAGCCGCTCCATCTCGGGGTCGTGCTGACCGGCTCGCGGACTCCGACCGGCTGGTGGGGCAAGGGCCAGGCCGCGGGTTGGGCGGACGCAGTACAGGTGGCACGGTCTGTTGCCGCTGTTGTCGGCGTCGAGCCCGTACTACGGAACGTCGAGCTCGCGCCGTGGCACCCGGGCCGCTGTGCCGAGGTGTCGGTCGATGGCAAGGTCATCGGTCATGCGGGCGAGCTGCACCCCAAGGTGTGTCAGGCGTTCGGGTTGCCGGCCCGGTCGTGTGCGGTCGAGCTCGACCTGGACGGGTTGATGGCGGCGAGTCCGTCGTCGGTCGTGGCGCAGCCGTTCTCGTCGTACCCGATCGCGAAGGAAGACGTCGCGCTGATCGTCGGGGCCGAGGTCGCGGCGGCGGATGTCGAGGCAGCCCTGGTCGAAGGTGCGGGCGAGCTGCTGGAGTCGATCCGGCTGTTCGACCTCTACACCGGCGAGCAGATCGGCGAGGGCAAGAAGTCGCTCGCCTTCGCACTGCGCTTCCGCGCGGCCGACAGGACTCTCACTGAAACCGAGGTCAGCGCCGCGCGGCAGGCGGCCGTCCAGGTCACGGTGGACCGCTTCGGCGCAGTACAACGCGTCGGCTGACCTGCGATGAGTAATCCTCGGGTTGCGGTCGCTGCGCCCAATGCGGCGGCGGCCGCGGCCGGGGTGCGGTTGGCGGCGGAGGGCGGCAACGCGGTCGATGCCGCCATCGCCGCGACCCTGGTGACGATGGTCAACGAGATCGGCGTGGTGTCGCCGGCCTCGGGTGGCTTTGTCACCTTGCAGGTCAAGGGTGGGGAGGCCGTCACCATCGACGGCTGGGTGGAGATGCCCGGGCGCGGGTTGCCGGAGCACAAGTTCGGCCAAGGCGTCTGGGACGTCACCACCGAGTACGGCGGCGGGACGACCACGACGATCGGCCACGGTTCGGTGGCGACACCGGGTGGGATGAAGGCGCTCGATCTGGCGCACCGGCGATCCGGCAAGGCACCGTGGAGCGAGGTGGTCCGGCCTGCGATCGAGGTGGCGCGGCAGGGTTTTCCGCTGAGCCGTACGTCGGGCTACTACCTCGGCTACACCCACGACATCATCTTCGGCTGGCACCCACCCAGCCATGGGGTCGTGCACGATGACGACGGCGTGGTGATCAAGGCCGGGAGCACCGTGGTCATCCCGGAGCTCGCCGAAGCGCTCGAGCTGATCGCCGACCAGGGGGCCGAGACGCTCTACACCGGTGAGCTGGCGGACTTGCTGGTTCGCGACATGGCGGCCAACGACGGGATCCTCACCGCTGAGGACCTGGCGGCGTACGAGGCGGTCGTTCGTCCGGCACTCATCGTCCGGCAGAACGGCTGGCAGTTGGCGACCAACCCTCCTCCCGCTGTCGGTGGAGTCGCGGCGGCTGCGATGCTCGCTTTGCTCGAAGGAGTGCCGGGGCAGGGTGCCTGGAATCCGGCCGAGATCGAGCGACTGATCGAAGTACAGCACGCTGTGCTCGGTCGGCGGCTGGCCGAGCTGGACGAGGAAGACGTGCGCCAGCTCGAAGGGCAGAAGCTGCTGGAGCTTGCGTCTGCCGGAGACTTGCGAGCGTTGGGTTCTCCCAGTACTGCGACCGTCTCCGTGGTCGACGACGAAGGTGATGCCTGCGCGATCACCGTGTCGTCCGGCTACGGCTCCGGAGTGATGACGCCGGGCACCGGCATCTGGCTCAACAACGCGCTCGGCGAGCAGGAGTTGCTGCACAGCGGTCCGCACAGCCTCGCGCCGGGCACCAGACTCACCTCGAACATGGCACCGAGCGTCGCCCGCCGCGACAGCGACGGGGCCGTGCTGGCGATCAGCTCGCCGGGTTCGGATCGGATCCCGACCGCGATCGCGCAGGTCTACGCGCTCTACACGCACGGCGGTCTGACCCTGCAGGAAGCGGTGGAGTATCCGCGGCTGCACGTCCGCGTCCGCGAGAACATCGTCGTCGACTACGAGGACGATCTGGACGGCTCGGGCTACGCGAGCAATCTGCCCACTCGCTCGATGCCACCGCACTCGATGTACTTCGGTGGCGTCGCGGCCGCCTTCTGGGACCCGGCCGACGGGCTGCTCGCCGTCGGCGACCCGCGCCGTACCGGGGCCGTCGCCGTCTCACCTGCTCCGTGACCTGCTAGTTTCGCCACCTCAGCCAGACCAGTCGTGGAGGACCACCGGACATGCCGGATCCCGAACTCTCCGTCGTCGTGCCGATGTACGACGAGGAAGAGGTGCTGCCGATCTTCTTCGAGCGGATGCGTCCCCTGCTGGACGGTCTCGGCATCAGCTACGAGGTGCTCGTGGTCGACGACGGCAGCCGGGACGCGACCGCCTCGATGCTGCTCGCCGCGGCCGTCGAGTGGCCCGAGCTCCGGGTCGTCCGGCTGCTTCGCAACTCCGGTCACCAGGCCGCGCAGTCGGCAGGCTTCCGGCGCGCCCGGGGCAAGTACCTGGTCACGATCGACGCCGACCTGCAGGACCCGCCCGAGGTGATCGCCGAGCTGCTCGCGGCCGCCCGCGACCAGGGGGTCGACGTCGTGTACGGCGTGCGCTCCGACCGCTCGAGTGACTCGTGGCCGAAGCGAACCACCGCGCGGCTGTACTACCGGCTGATGTGTCGCCTGGTCGGAAAGGACATTCCGTTCGACGCGGCGGACTTCCGGCTGGTCTCGCGACGGGTGGTCGACGCGGTGAACGGTCTGCCGGAGGACGGTCGCGTCTTCCGCCTGGTGATTCCGTGGCTGGGCTTTCCCAGTGCCGAGGTCGCCTACGTTCGCGCCGAGCGGGCGGCGGGCGTGACGAAGTACAACTGGTCGAAGATGTTCCGGCTGGCCTTCGACAGTGTGACCGCGTTCTCGGCGGCGCCGTTGCGGCTGGCCACCTGGTTCGGGTTGCTGGGCGGGCTGCTGTCCGCTCTCTTCGCGGTCGGTGCGCTGGTGATCAAGCTGTCGGGCAACAGTGTGCCGGGCTGGACGTCGACGGTGCTGGCGGTCAGCGTGATCGGCGCGATCCAGCTGCTCTGCCTCGGCTTGCTGGGGGAGTACGTGGCCCGGTTGTTCCAGTCGAGTCAGCGACGGCCGCAGTTCCTGGTCGGCTACGACAGCCTCGAAGACACCGGTCCCCCGGCCCGCGACGAGGTCCCGTCTAGATGACGCGTTCCCTGCCGCGGCTTCTGCCGTGGTTGCTTCCGTACGCCGTCACCGTCCTCGCCCTGATCTCCCTCGACGTCCCCGTCGTCCCGATCGCGAAGTACACCCTGTACTTCGCACTGGCGGTCGCGTTGCCGGGCATCCTGATCCTGCGTGCGCTGTGGCGGAGTACCGGCAACTGGGCGGAGGACTTCGGACTCGGGTCGGCCGTCGGAGCGACGTACCAGCTGGCCGGGTGGGCGATCTTCACTGCGCTGGGATGGCAACGAGCGCTGGTGATCTGGCCGGCGCTGGTGATTGTTGCGTTCGCCGCGGTGCCGCAACTCAGGAAGCACTGGCGCATCCGGGAGCCGAAGCCGCTGCCGTTGCTGTGGACCTGGGGGATGGTGATCGCCTCGGCCGTCCTGCTCGGCGGCACGGTGGTCGGCGCGATGAAGTACCACCCGGCGCCACCGGACGGCACGTCGTACTACCAGGACTTGCTCTATCACCTGTCGATGCTGAACGAGCTGACTCGCTCGGTGCCGCCGGAGTTGCCGCAGGTGTCGGGGGAGTCGCTGGAGTATCACTGGTTCGCGAATGCCGACATGGCTGCGGCCGTGGACATCACCGGGCTCTCGCCGATCACAGTGCTGTTCCGGTTGTGGTTGCTGCCGAAGTTGCTGGTTGCGCTGCTGGTCTGCGCGACGCTGGCCAGGACGGTCAGCCGCGCGTGGTGGACCGGCGTACTGGCTGCTGCGGCGTTGGCCGGGCCGCAGTTGTTCCTCTTCATCGACACGGCGGTGAACCTGTCGCCGCCGCTCAGCCTGCTCAGCCCGTCGCAGACCTTTGGCATGGTCGCCGGTACTACGGCCGCCGTGTTCTTGATTCATCTCTTGTTCAAACGGGATACCAGGAAGGGGTTGTGGCTGCTCGCCTTTACCGTCGCGGTCGTGGGTGGTGGGTCGAAGCCCACGATCCTGCCGATCCTGGTCGGGGCGGTCGGGTTGCCGGCGCTTTTCCTGTTGATCCGCGACCGGCGGTTGCCGATGCGGTTCATTGCGGCGGGTTCGCTGCTGGTGGCTGCTGCCGTCGGCACGATGGTCACGGTGGCGGGCAGTACGAGCGGGTCGGGGTTGCAGCTTCTTGCGGTGGTCAAGACGCAGGGTGGTTATGCGGCGGCGACGCGGGACAAGACGCTCGTTGGTGAAGGTGGGTTGATTCTGCCTGCGCTGACGTCGGGTCAGGTGCTGTCCATCGGTGGCGTTCTGGTGGTCACCTTGATGCTGTTGACCGGTCAGCTGTTGGCTGTCGTCGGCTATGGGTTGGCCGGCAAGCGCGAACTGCGGCGAGAGCCCGTCGGTTGGTTCGTACTCGGTGCGCTGATCGCCGGGTGGGCGGGCTTCCTGGTGGTCGACCACCCGTCGGTGAGCGAGGCGTACTTCGTCCACAGCGCAGTCCCCTTCAGCCTCGCCGCCGCCGCCTGGCTAGCCGCCACCATCACCAGAACGTACCCCGCCGCCAAGCGCCCGACCGCGCCGGATGCGTCGAGAGCCTCGGGTGAGAGCGGAGAGGTTGCGGGTCGGCGTCGTGTGCTGGTGCTAGTTGCTGGTGCTGCAATCGTGCTGGGTGCTGTGTTCGCGTTCGTGTTGTTGACTGCTGATGCTGTTCCCAGTGGGTCGCAGGTGCGGCGGATTGCGTTGGTGGCTCGTCCGTTGATTGTTGTCGTCGCGGTAGCGGCCGGGCTCATGTTTGTTTGGTTGCTGCTGATCAAACGTGTGCCGCGGCTGGCCGGGCTCGGTGGGCTGCTTGTGCTGCTGACGATGCTGGTGGTGCCGTCGGCAAGGACCTTCGAGCAGAACCTGCATCTCAACGGCGGCAAGCAGGCGCAGACCTTCACCTCCGCGACCTGGTGGGTCTACCCGGACGAGGAAGCCGCCGCGCTCTGGCTCGCGAAGAACTCCGACCCGAAAGACGTTGTCGTCAGCAACACCTGGTGCCGCCCGGCCGGAAAACAAGGGCCCGGCTGCGACGCCCGCGGCTACATCGTCAGCGGTATCGCCGGCCGCCGGACCTTCCTCGAAGGCTGGGGCTACACCTCACAGGCGATGGTCAACCACGGCGTCGGCGGTCTGCGTTACAACCAGCAGCCGTCGCCCTGGCCGGATCGCGTCGAGCTGACCAACCAGGCGATCTACGACCCGACCCCCGAAGTACTGCGGCAGTTGCGCGAGCAGTACCACGTCCGCTGGCTTTACGCCGATCTGTTCGGTGGACCCGTGTCGCCGGAACTCGACAAGCTCGCGGTACTGCGACACAGCTGGCAGCGGGTCAAGATCTACGAACTCACGGGCTGATCCCGCGTAACATCGGGCTGGCGTAGAGCGTTACCTCTACGCTGGCCCGCTCGCCCCGAGGCCGACGCATGCGGAAACGTGAGTGCTCGGGAGGGCGTGGGATGACGGGGACCAACGCCAGAACAAGCTCGGGCTCAGGCTCGGCCTCAAGCTCCGGCTCCGTCCCACGCTCCGGCGGGCGGAGGGTGCTGGGTGGGATGGCTGCGCTTGGTCTTCTTGCGACCGCTGCGACTGTCACCGCCTCGGATCCGGCCGGCGCCTATCAGGTGCCCACGGCCCCCTTTGCCCAAGGCAACTCCGCGACCGCGACGATGCCCGGCTCGGGCCTTGTCCAGACGATCACCGTCAGCGGCGAAACCGAGTTGCTGGACGCAACGACAGCGGGTGTCCGGGGCAGCACCGCGAAGACCTACGACCCGGCAATCGCCCGCACCACCCCCGCCCAGGACATCCTGGTCAACACCGGCAGTTGCGCCGCGATCGGCACCTGCGGCAATCGCGGCACGCTGACGATCACCTTCTCGCAACCGGTCCGCGACCCGATCCTGCACCTGGCCGGTCTCGGCGGTGCCGCCACCCAGACGGTGAACGGCCGGCCCAACGCCCAGTCCGAGCTGCATTCGGTCCTCCGACTCACGACCGCCGGTCTCAGCCTGACGAAGGTGGGCCAGGGCAACAACCTTGCCGTCGGCAGCGACAAGATCACCGCGCTCAACCCGGACGCGGGCCCCAACTGCATCAACACCGACACCGGTGACGGCCCCGACTCGGCCGCCACCGCTGCCTGCGGCTCGGTCAAGGTCAACGGCGTCGCCCGGTCGATCTCGTTCGACCTGACCGCCGTCTTCACCAAGAACGCGACGGTTCCCGCCTTCAACGCCAAGTCGTCCGGCGACGCGTTCTCGATCGTGGCGTCCGTCGGCGAGGACTTCGGCGACGCGCCCACGTCGTACGGCACGGCCTGGTCGGTGCTCAGCGATCTGCGACTGGGTGACGAGGTCACCGAGGACAACGCGACGGTTGCCAACGGCACCAACGGCCCGGTGACGCAGGACCGCGCGGACGACGCGGTCACCTTCAAGCCACTCGCGACCACGGCCAAGAGCTACTCGGCGACCGTCGCGCTGACCGGAGCGAGCAAATCTGGTCGCGTCTGCGGCTGGATCGACCTCGACAAGAGCGGCACCTTCCAGCCGGGGGAGCGGGTCTGCACCACGTTCGCCTCCGGCCAGAGTGCGGTGACGCTGAACTGGCAGGCCCTGCCGAAACTGACCGCCGGGACGACGTACGCGCGGCTGCGAGCCGGGTACACAACTGCCCAGGTGGAGAAGGCCACCGGCGCCGCGGACGGTGGTGAAGTCGAGGACCACCCGATCGTGATCGCCCCGCCGCCTCCGCCGATCGCGGTCGACGACACCGCGACCACCCCGTACAACACCGGGCTGACGACCGATGTGCTGGGCAACGACAAGCCCGGCGATCCGGCCAGTCCGCTGAGGCCGGGGTCGTTGTGCCTGCCATCGGGCGACCAGTGCGTGGTGATGGTCAACGTGGTGGCCGAGGGCAAGTACGTCGCGAAGTCCGACGGCAAGATCGACTTCGAGCCGGTGCCCGGGTTCGTCGGTCAGGGCAAACCGGTCAGCTACCGCGTCGCCGACACCAACGGCACGACCGCGACCGCGAAGCTGACGATCACCGTCGCACTGCCCGCCAAGCCGGTCGCCGTCGCCGACACGGCGATCACCCAGCAGAACGTGAGCATCGCGCTCACCCTGCTCGCCAACGACCGGGCGGCGCCTGGCGTCACCCTCGTGCCCGACTCCGTCGTGCTGCGAGATCCGGCCGACCCGGCCAAGAGCGGCGCGGCCTTCAAGAAGAAGGCGGTCGTCCCGGGCGAGGGAACGTATGTGGTGAAGCCCAACGGCACGGTCGACTTCATGCCGCTGCCGCAGTTCACCGGTGTCGCCACCTCACTGGGATACCGCGTCACCGACAGCACCCGCCAGGTCGCCGAGTCGACTCTCGCGATCACCGTCACGCCGGTCACCCCCAAGGCGTTGGGTGACTCGGTCACCACGCCGTTCGACACCAACGTCCTGATCCCGGTGCTGGACAACGACCTGCCCGGTACGCCGGAGGCGCCGCTGAACCCGCTGACCCTCAAGCTGGTCGATCCGGCCGGCGGCAAACTGGTCGACGAGGTGACGGTGGCGCGACAAGGCAAATATGTCGTTGCTGGCGGCAAGGTGAGCTTTCAGCCGGTGCACGGCTTCCAGGGCGTCACCACTCCGCTGACCTATCAGGTGCTCGACAAGAACGGCACTCCGGCGCGAGCCCAGCTGACCGTGGCGGTCGACGCGCCCGGGCCGCCGGTCGCCAACCCGGACCAGGCGACCCTGTTGCAAGGCGGCTCGCTGTTCGTCCCGGTGCTCGACAACGACAGGCCCGGACCGACGGGCTCGGCGATCGTGCCGGGCACACTTCGGTTGATCCTGCCGACCGCGGCCGGCGGCAAACCCTCGAGCAGTGTGGTCGTCGCCGGGCAAGGCAAGTACACGGTGAAGCCCGACGGCCGGGTGCTGTTCGAGTCGGTCCCGGCCTTCAGCGGCAAGGCGACCGCGCTCGGCTACCAAGTGGCCGATGGCAACGGTGCGATCGGCGCATCGACACTGACCCTCGAGATCACCAAGGTGCAGCCGGACGCGACGGACGACACCGCCAGGACGGCGTACGACCAGAATGTGACCGTGGAGGTGCTCGCCAACGACAGTGCGGGCAACCCCGCGGTGCCGCTGGTGCCGAGCAGCGTGAAGTTGATCGACCCGATGACGCACCAGCCGAGGACGACGGTCACGGTGGACGGCGAGGCCACCTTCGCGGTGGTGGCGGACGGCGAGGTGCAGGTCGATCCGCTGCCGACGTACACCGGGGTCGCGACGCCGCTGACCTACACCGTCTCGGACGTGAACGGCACGATCGCGACTGCCACCCTGACCGTCACGATCGCCAAACCGCCGCCGCCGAGCGCGAAGCCCGACACCGCGACGACCAAGCAGGACGAGCCACTCACTCTCGATCCGCTGATCAACGACGAGTCCGGGCCGAGCACCGGGCTGGACCCGCTGAGCGTCGTCCTGATCGATCCGGCGGACGGTTCGCTGAAGAAGATCGTCACGATCGCCGGCCAGGGCACCTACCACGTGAACCCGGACGGCTCGGTCAGCTTCGACCCGCTGCCGGCCTTCACCGGGTCGGCGACCAAGCTGACCTATCGCGTCTCGGACTGGTTCGACCAGGACACCCGCTCGACCATCACGATCACCGTCACACCGATCGTGCCCAAGGCCGAGGACGACACCGCCACCTCGCCGTACGGCGTGACGGCGACGGTCAAGGTGCTCGCCAACGACAAGCCCGGCGATCTGAGCGCACCACTCGTCGTCGACAGCCTGCTGCTCAAGGACCCGGCCGACGGGCTGTTCAAGACCGCAGTCACCATCAAGGACGAAGGCGTCTACACCGCGCGGGCCGGTGCCGTGGTGTTCACGCCGGTGACCGGTTTCAGCGGGCCGGGGACCGCGCTGACCTATCAGGTTGCCGACGACAACGGGACGACAACGACGGCAACGGTGTGGATCACCGTCGGGCTGCCGCCGGTCGCGCAGGCCGACAACGCCTCGACGCTGCAGAACGTCACCGTTACCGTGAACGTGCTGGCCAACGACAGCCCTGGCACCGGCGCGAAGCTCGACCCCGCGTCGGTGGTCGTGGCGGCCCAGGGCGTACCGCGGCGCGCGGCTTTCGGGAAGACCGTGACGATCGCCGGGCAAGGCACTTACACCGTGCAGAAGAGCGGCGCGATCGAGTTCGACCCGGTGCCTGCCTTCCACGGCCGCGGGCAGGCGATCCAGTACAAGGTGACCGACTCGCAGCACAGCGCCGCCTCGTCGACGCTCGGCATCGAGGTGACCGGGGTGCAGCCGTTCACCGTCGACGACTCGGCGATCACCCCGTTCAACCAGCCGATCACGCTGAACGTGCTGACCAACGACAAACCCGGCGATCCGAGCGCCCCGCTCGTCCCGGCGAGTCTGCTGCTGCAGGATCCGGCGCATCCGGCGAAGTACCAGAAGACGGTCACCCAGCCAGGCGAAGGCACCTACACGGCCAAGCCGGACGGCTCGGTCACGTTCGTGCCCGTGAAGGACTTCCAGGGCATGACCACCCCCGCGCTGTACCGGATCAGCGACACCAACGGGACGCCGGCCGACGGCCTGGTCTTCCTCACGGTCGGCAAGGGACCGCAGGCCAAACCCGACACCAGTACGACGAAGCAGAACGTCAACACATCGGTGGATCCACTCGGCAACGATCAGCCCGGCACGCAGGCGGAGCTGGAGAAGACGTCGGTCCAGGTCTACGACGGCAAGAGTTGGGCGAAGACCGCGACCATCGCGGGGCAGGGCACCTACAAGGTCGATGGTGTGACCGGCAAGGTCACCTTCGACCCGGTGCCGGCGTTCAGCGGGCCGACCTCGATCGCGTACCAGGTGACGGACACGGCCAGGAACACGGCGACGTCCACCGTCACGGTGATGGTGGACCCGATCGTGCCGGACGCCGGGAACGACACAGCATCAACCGCCTTCGACACCCCCATCACCGTGGCGGTGCTGACCAACGACAAGCCCGGTGACGCGACGGCACCGCTGGTACCGGCCAGTGTCCGGCTGGTCGACTTCGCGACCGGCGACCCGGTGATGAGTCTGCGGGTCGACGGTCAAGGCACCTACACCGTCCAGCCCGACGGCGGGATCCGGCTGCTGCCGTGGGGCGGCTGGACAGGTCCGACGACGCCGGTGACCTACCAAGTCGGCGACGCCAACGGAAGCACCGGTACTGCGACCCTCGTGGTGACCGTCGGCACGAAACCGGTGGCGCTTCCCGATCTGGCCGAGACCAAGCAGCACGTCGCGGTCACCTTCGATCCGCTCGCCAACGACAAGCCCGGCTCCGGCGCGAAACTCGACCCGGACACGCTGCTCCTGGTGGATGCCGCAGGCAACTTGGTCGACCGGGTGGCGGTTGGGGCCCAAGGCCACTATGCGATTGCCCGAGGCAAGATCACCTTCACGCCGGTGACAGGTTTCGTGGGCAGCACGCGGCCGGCGGCGTACGAGGTAAAGGACAGTAACCGGAACGCGGCCCGCTCGACCGTCTCGGTGACCGTGCTGCCGGTCCGTCCCGTGGCGGTGGACGACAGCGCGAGTACGCAGTACGGGAGGGCCGTGACCGTGGCGGTGCTCGGCAACGACAAACCCGGCGACCCGTCCGCGCCGCTGGTCCCGACGTCGGTCGTGCTGCGCGACCCGGCGGACGGGACCGACAAGACCACGGTGACCATCCCGGCCGAGGGCAGCTTTACGGCCCGGCCGGACGGCACCGTGGAGTACGCCCCGGTGAAGGGCTTCATCGGTACCACCAGGTCGCTCACCTACCGGGTGACCGATGCGAACGGGACGTCGGACACGGCTCGCCTGGAGATCACCGTCGGTGCTCCCAGCGGGGCGAAGGCCATCCTCGACCGTGGTACTGGCAGCCTGGGCAACCCGGTGGTCATCAACCCACTCCTGAACGATGCCGCGACCCGGGGCGCGGCCTGGGACCCGGGCAGCCTCTGCCTGGTCACCGGGCCGGCCACCTGTGGGAAGCGGGTGGTCGTACCGGCCGTCGGTGTCTGGACGGCCGGTACCGACGGGACGATCAGGCTCGTTCCGGAGCGGGGCTTCACCGGTACGGCGAAACAGCCGTACCGGGTCGCTGACACGAACGGCGTGACAGTAGATTCGCAGGTGAAGGTGGCCATCGGGGCCCAGCCGGTGTCCAGGGCCAGCGTCGGCAGGGCCGCACTACCAGATACCGGAGGACCACCGGCCATGCTTCTCACCCTCGCCGGACTACTGGTTGCGCTGGGCATCACGCTGTTGCGGATCGCCCGCCGAGGCCGCCCGTAGGGGTCTAGAGGTCTGTCACCAGCATCAGCTCGTCGCGGTAGTCGTCAGCCGCAACCCGTACTGCGCGGGGATGGCGGCCGACCACCCGGTAGCCGAGCTTGCCGTAGAACTCGTCCAGGCTGTTCCCGTCGCGGACGGTGAGCTGCAACTGCTCCAGCCCGAGCTCGACCGCGGACTGGCGCAGTCCGTTCATCAGCAACCGGCCGGCGCCGCCGCCCTGGTACTTCGGATGCACCATCACGCGCAGCACGGTGCGCCAGTGAACGTTCAGCGCGCTGTCCCGATCGACCAGTAGCCCCATGCCGACGTACCGCTCGCCGTTGTGCAGTACGCCGAGCAGGTCCTTGCCTGCGGCAACCCGCTCGAGGGCGATATCGAGGGTCTCGGCAACCAGTTGCACCGGGGCAGGCGCGGTGAACCCGACACTGCCGCCGGCGTCCGTGGCGGCGACCCAGGTGTCCAGCAGATCGGCCCGCAACCCGGGATCCGAGACAGCGTCGGGCTCGATGACGACGTACTCCACTGCGACCTCCCAGATGCGACTGATTTGCAGATAGCAGTGTACGGCCGTTAACTCCGGAGCCTTTCGGGTACGTCGATGATCTCCGCAGAAAGGAGTCGCGATGCCGACCGTTGCCCACCGGACCGTCGAGGTCGACGGAGTGGAGATCTTCTACCGCGAGGCGGGGCCGCCGGATGCTCCGGTGCTGTTGCTGCCGCACGGCTACCCGTCGTCGTCCTTCCAGTACCGCGGCCTGATGCCCGCGCTCGCGGACCAATGGCGCTTGATCGCCCCGGACTTCCCGGGCTTCGGTTACAGCGAAGCGCCGGCTGATTTCGACTACAGCTTCGGTGGCTACGCCAACCTGCTGGACAAGTTCGTGGCGAAGCTCGGCGTGCGGCGGTTCGTGCTCTATCTGTTCGACTACGGTTCGCAGGTCGGATTCCAGCTGGCGATGAAGGACCCGTCGAGGATCGCCGGGCTGGTGATCCAGAACGGCGACGCCTACGAGGAGACGCTCGGGCCGAAGTACGGGCCGCTGCGGGAGTACTGGGAGTCGCCGACTCCGGAGCGCCGGGCCGAGCTCGCGAAGGCGGTGAGCGCGGAGGGGTTGCGCGAGGAGGTTCTTGGCGAGGTTCCGCCGCAGACCGCTGAGAAGATCAGCCCGGATCTGTGGCAACTGTCCTGGCCGTTGATGGAGCCGAACCGCGACATCATGGTTGGGTTCTTCCTGGAGATCCTGTCGAGTGTGCGGCTGTATCCGCAGTACCAGGCTTATCTTCGCGAGCACCAGCCGCCGACGCTGATCGTGTGGGGTCCGCAGGACGGCTACATGCCGGCCGAATCGGCGCGGGCCTATCTGAAGGATCTCCCCAAGGCTGAGCTGCACCTGTTCGAGGACGGTGGGCACTGGTTGCTGGAGAGCCACCTGGACGAGGTGGTCGCGCTGATGCGGCCGTTCCTCAGTCGGGTGGCTTGAGCGGGGCGGCTGGCAGAATCTGCGCGGTGGCTACTCAGGTGATCGTGCTCAACGGCGGATCGAGTTCTGGCAAGACGGGGATCGCGCGCTGTCTGAAGGCGGTGCTTCCGCAACCGTGGATCAGTCTCGGCGTGGACGACCTCGTCGATGCGCTGCCGCAGGGACTGCTGGACCAGGGCTCAGGGATCGCGTTCGGGGAGCATGGTGAGGTCGAGGTCGGCGCGGGCTTTCGCGAGATCGAGGCCGCGTGGATGGCCGGTGTCGCGGCGATGGCGCGGGCCGGGGCGCGGATCATCTTCGACGACGTCTTCCTGAGCGGCGCTGCTTCGCAGGAGCGGATGCGTGCGCAGTTGGCTGGGCTCGAGGTGCTGTGGGTGGGCGTGCGGTGTGCACCGGAGATCGCCGCCGGGCGGGAGATCGCCCGTGGCGACCGGGTCAACGGGATGGCGGCGTTGCAGGCAACAGCCGTGCACGAAGGCGTCGTCTACGACCTCGAGGTCGACACCGGCACCACCGAGTCCATCGACTGCGCCCACACCATCGCCGCCCACGTCACCTGACCTGCCTCTTGTCGAGGTCGGCCAGGCTCGGGATCGTGGTGAGTTTGTCGGGGTTGCGGACGACGTAGATCTGGTGGATCTGGCCGCTGTCGTCGAGTTGCATGAAGCCGACGCTGTCGACCTCGTCGCCGGCGTAGAAGACGACGGCGGGTTCGCCATTGAGCTCGGCCAGCCGGACCTCGAAGTTGTATGCCTCCTGGCCCGGGGCGACCAGGGCCAGCAACCAGCGGGCGACCTTGTCGGCGCCGTGCAACGGCCGGAGCGCGGCCTTCTTCTTGCCGCCACCGTCACTGACCAGCTCGACGTCCGGCGCCAGCAGCGAGACCACCTGGGTGAGGTCGCCCGACCACGCGGCCGTGAGGAACTGGCTGGTCACCTCGCTGTGCCGCGCCTTGTCGACGCTGTGCCTCGGCTGCCGGGCGTGCACGTGCTCGCGGGCGCGGTGAGCCAGCTGCCGCACGGCGGCCTCCGACCGTCCGAGAGTCGTCGCGATCTCCGCGAACGGCAGGTCGAACACCTCCCGCAGTACGAAAGCAGCGCGTTCCAGCGGCGACAGAGTCTCCAGTACGACGAGCATCGCCATCGACACCGAGTCGGCCAGCTCGGCTACGGCAGCCGGGTCGTCCTCCGTCCGGGTGGACAGGATCGGCTCGGGCAGCCACGGTCCGACGTACTGCTCGCGTCTGGCCTTCTGCTGCCGCAACCGGTTGAGCGCGAGCCGCGTGGTGATCCGGACCAGGTACGCCCGGACGTCGCGGACCTCCTCGCGATCAGCGGCCGACCACCGCAACCACGCCTCCTGGACGACGTCCTCCGCGTCGACCACACTGCCCACCACCCGGTACGCCGCCCCGACCAGTACCGCGCGGTGCTCGGCGAACTCGGCAGCCAGCTCATCCTCAGACGTCACGCCGGCCCCAACTCGCAGTACTCCTTGAAGCCCTGGCTGGTGAGTCCCAGGGCCGCGTTGGTGCGGGAGCGCAGGTTCTCCAGGGAGATCTGGGCGGTCAGTTCGACCAGTGCCGCGTCGGACAGGTCGCGCTTGAGCCGCTCGACCTGCTCGTCGGTCACCTCGGGCGGTGTCGCGGTCATCGCCTCGGCGTACCCCATCACGGCGCGCTCCAGTTCGGTGTAGACGTTGCTGTCCCGCCACGTTGGCACGTCGCGCAGTTTGGCGGTGTCGATTCCTGCGTGGTGATACTCCCAGTAGCCGAAGTCCATGCACCAGCTGCACCCGATCTGCGCGCTGGTCGCCATCGTCGCGAGTGCCTTCAGCGTCGGGTCCAGTGCGTTCCACCGGGCCGCCGACAACTCCTGCAGCATCGACGAGGTCAGCACCCGCCGATTATGCAACCCGACCTTGCCCGGGTCCGGCACCTGCCCGTACTTGCGCTTGCAGAACCACTCCACCGCCCGGACAAATCCAGTCCGCCGATGCTCCAAACCGATCCGCGCCATCGCGTGCCTCCTTCGTGTCACCCCTCCGGACACGCGCCGCCCCCGCCTTTGTGACGTGACGCCGATCACCCTGACCGCAGGCACCTCATCGCTGCGTGATTGCCAGCCCGGTGATGACCAGTGCGGACAGGACGAGGGTGGTGAAGAAGGCGGCGCTACCGGCGGCGAGCGAGGTCATCCGACGACGGGTGAAGGCCGTCGTCAGCAGCAGGCCGATGATCAACTGCCCGACCAGCACGAAGAGACCGAACATCATCCCGAGGAGGATCAGCGTGCCCCGCGGGCTGAAGCACAGGCCGCCGCAGTTCCGCGGAGCCGTGTCGGACGCCACCAGAATCAGCGCCGCGTAGGCGGCCAGTTCGGCGCCGATCCAGGCGAGAAACACCAGGAAGCTGCGGGACGACCGTCGGGCTTCGGCGGACCCGAGGTCCTGCGGGCTGGTCGTCCGGTAGCTGCTCATACCGCGATTCTGGTGGCCTGACCGGCTCGGCGCCTGAGTGGTTCTACCGAGATTCAGGGTTGGATATTCATGCGTTGTCTGACATACTCATTCACATGAGTTTGACGGTCGCGGTGGCTGGTGCCAGTGGGTATGCCGGGGGAGAGCTGCTTCGGCTGCTCTCTGTGCATCCGGAAGTCGAGATCGGAGCACTCACGGCGGGCGGCAGCGCCGGTACGACGCTGGGCGTCCACCATCCACACCTCTTGCCTCTGGCCGGGCGCACATTGCTCGAGACCTCCGCGGAGACGCTGGCGGGTCACGACGTGGTGTTCCTGGCCCTGCCGCACGGGCAGTCCGCCGGAATCGCCGAGCAACTCGGCGAGGACGTCACCGTGATCGACTGCGGCGCGGACTTCCGGCTGGCCGAGGCAGAGGCGTGGGTGGAGTTCTACGGCGGCAAGCACGCCGGCCAGTGGCCCTACGGCCTGCCCGAGCTGCCCGGTCAACGGGAGAAGCTCCGCGGCACCAACCGGGTCGCAGTACCGGGGTGTTATCCGACTGTGTCGACCCTTGCCCTGCTCCCCGCAGTACAGGCTGGTCTTGTCGACCCGGGCCAGCTGGTGGTGGTCGCGGTGAGCGGGACCTCGGGAGCGGGCAAGGGGCCCAAGACGCATCTGATGGGTGCCGAGGTGATGGGCTCGGCAACGGCGTACGGGGTCGGTGGCGTGCATCGGCACACCCCGGAGATTGAGCAGAACCTCTCCGCGGTGACCGACCTGGGTGTCTCGGTGTCGTTCACGCCGGTGCTGGCGCCGATGGCGCGCGGCATCCTCGCGACGTGCAGTGCATCCGTGACTGAAGGCACCTCGGCTGACCAGCTGCGGGAGGCCTACGCAGCGGCGTACCAGGATGAGCCGTTCGTGCACCTGCTGCCGGAAGGGCAGTGGCCGCAGACGCAGGCGACGCTCGGCGCCAACACCGTCCAGCTGCAGGTCACGCTGGACCAGCGGATCGGCCGCGCTGTGATCGTGGCCGCGATGGACAACCTCACCAAAGGCACTGCCGGCGCCGCCGTGCAGTGCATGAACCTGGCCGCCGGTCTCGACGAGACGCTGGCCCTTCCCCTGGTTGGAGTAGCACCGTGACCGTAGCTGTCACCCCGCACCCCCAAGTCGATCGGAGCGCCGGAGTCACCGCGCCGGCCGGCTTCCGTGCGGCCGGGGTGATCGCCGGGATCAAACCGGCCGGCAAACCGGACCTCACCGTGGTCGTCAACGACGGCCCGTACGACCTCGCCGCGGGGGTCTTCACCACGAACAAGGTGAAGGCCGCGCCCGTGCTCTGGTCGCAGCAGGTGCTGACCACCGGCAAGCTGAAGGCGGTGGTCCTCAACTCGGGCGGCGCCAACGCGTGCACCGGTCCCGAAGGCTTTCAGGACACTCACAAGACCGCGGAAGAGCTGGCCGCGATCCTCGGCATCGGCGCGATCGAGGTCGGGGTCTGCTCGACCGGTCTGATCGGTGAGCGGCTGCCGATGGACAAACTGCTGCCGGGCCTCAAGGCCGCGGTCGATGCTCTCGGCAACGCCGCTGAGCACGGCCTGGCGGCGGCGACCGCGGTGATGACGACGGACAACGTGCCGAAGCAGGCTGTTTTCAAGCATCCCGACGGCTGGAGCATCGGCGGCTTCGCGAAGGGCTCCGGCATGTGCGCGCCGAACATGGCGACCATGCTCTCCGTCATCACCACCGACGCGATCGTCGACCAGCCTCACCTCGACCACGTACTACGGAACGCGGTCGGCAAGACCTTTAACCGGCTGGACGTGGATGGCGGTACGTCGACCAACGACACCGTGTTGCTGCTCAGCTCGGGCGCATCGGGAGTCGCAGTACCGGTTGATGAGTTCGAGGCGGCGCTGACCGCGCTGGCCGCGGATCTGGTCAAGCAACTGCAGGCGGATGCCGAAGGCGTCACCAAGCACGTCAGCATCACCGTCAAGAACGCGGCCACCGAGGCCGAGGCAGTCGCCGCCGCGAAGGTCGTTGCCGAGGACAACCTCTGCAAGACCGCCTTCTTCGCCTCCGACCCGAACTGGGGCCGGATCGCGATGGCGGTCGGCAACGCGCCGACCGCGTTCGACCCTTCGCTGCTCGACATCACCCTCAACGGCGCCGCCATCTGCGTGGCCGGCGGCAAGGGCGTCGACCGCTCCGAAGCCGACCTGAGCGGTCTGGAGATCGACGTGGTCATCGACCTGCACGCCGGCAGCGCTTCTGCGACGGTATTGACCACGGACTTGTCGCACGCGTACGTAGAAGAGAACTCGGCCTACTCCTCATGACCATGACGACGCAAGCAAGTGCGGTCGAGAAGGCCGCGGTGCTCACCGAGGCGTTGCCTTGGTTGAAGGAGTTTCACGGCAAGACGATCGTGGTCAAGTACGGCGGCAACGCGATGGTGGACGACGAGCTGAAACAGGCCTTCGCCTCCGACATCGTATTCCTGCGGCACTGCGGCGTACGGGTCGTGGTCGTGCACGGTGGCGGGCCGCAGATCAGCGACATGTTGCAGCGGCTCGGGATCGACAGCGAGTTCCGCGGCGGTCTGCGGGTGACGACACCCGAGGCGATGGACGTGGTCGGCATGGTCCTGGTGGGCAAGGTCGGTCGCGAACTCGTCGGGCTGCTGAACGCGCACGGTCCGTTCGCCGTCGGCATGTCCGGTGAGGACGCCGGGCTGTTCACCGCGGAACGCCGCGGCGCGATGATCGACGGCGAGTCGGTCGACATCGGCCTGGTCGGTGACGTCGTGGACGTGCGGCCGGAAGCCGTCATCGACCTGATCGACGCCGGCCGGATCCCGGTCGTGTCGACGATCGCCCCGGACGAGGACGGCCAGGCGCACAACGTGAACGCCGACACCGCGGCGTCCGCGCTGGCGGTCGCGCTCGGCGCGGAGAAGCTGGTCGTGCTGACGGATGTCGCCGGGCTGTACCGCAACTGGCCGGACAGCGAGGAGATCATCACCCAGATCGACGCCGCCGAATTGGCCGAGCTGCTGCCGTCGCTCGCATCCGGAATGGTGCCGAAGATGGAGGCCTGCCTGCGAGCAGTCCAGTCCGGCGTCTCCCGGGCGACAGTCATCGACGGCCGGGTGCCGCACTCGCTGTTGCTCGAGATCTTCACCGACGCAGGAAGCGGAACCCAGGTGATCCCGTCATGACCGAATTGCTTACCGTCGACGGCACTCAGAGCGCGCTCGTGGAGCGCTACTCGCAGTCGTTGATGAACACCTTCGGGGCCCCCAAGCGGGTGTTGGTTCGGGGTGAGGGCGCTTACCTGTGGGATGCCGACGGGAAGAAGTACCTCGACCTGCTCGGTGGGCTCGCGGTGAACTGTCTCGGGCACGCGCATCCGTTCGTGGTCTCGGCCGTCACCAGCCAGCTCGCCACGATGGGGCACGTCTCGAACTTCTTCGCCTCCGCGCCGCAGATCGCGCTGGCCGAGAAGCTGCTGTCCCTCTTTGATGCTCCTGGCAAGGTCTTCTTCACGAACTCGGGGACCGAGGCCAACGAGGCCGCGTTCAAGATCACCCGCAAGACCGGCCGGACCAAGATCGTCTCCACCGTCGGCGCCTTCCACGGCCGCTCGATGGGCGCGCTCGCAATCACCTGGAAACCGGCGTACCGGGAGCAGTTCGCGCCGCTACCCGGTGATGTCACCTTCGTCCCGTACGGCGACGCGGCCGCGCTGGCCGCCGCGGTCGACGACGAGACGGCGGCTGTGGTGCTCGAACCGATCCAGGGCGAGAACGGCGTCGTCGTACCGCCCGACGGCTACCTTCAGGCGGCTCGGCAGATCACGTCGGAGCATGGCGCGTTGCTGTGGATCGACGAGATCCAGACTGGCGTTGGGCGGACGGGAGACTGGTTCGCCTTCCAGGCCGAGGGGATCCAGCCTGACCTGGTGACTGTTGCGAAGGGGCTCGGCGCGGGCATCCCGATCGGCGCCTGCCTCGGCTTCGGCCCGGCGGCCGACCTGCTGCAGCCGGGCAACCACGGTACGACGTTCGGCGGCAACCCGGTCGCCGCGATCGCGGGTCTTGCCGTGCTGACGGTGATCGAGCGGGACGGCCTGCTCGCGAATGTGGATGCCATCGGCAACCACCTCGCCTCGGCGGTCGAAGCGCTCGGCCACCCGCTGATCTCGGGCGTTCGGGGTCGCGGTCTGCTGCTCGCGATCCAGCTCACCCAGCCGGTGTCGGACCAGGTCGCCGCGCTGGCGCTGGAAGCCGGCTTCATCGTCAACAACCCGCTTCCCGACGCGTTGCGACTGGCGCCGCCGTACATCCTGAGCAAAGCTGACGCCGACAGCTTCGTCGCCGCGCTCCCCGCGCTGCTAGACCAGGTGGAGGCCAAATGACAAGGCACTTCCTGCGCGACGACGACCTGAGCCCGGTCGAACAGGACGAGGTGCTGACGCTGGCTCAGCAGTTGACCACCGATCGGTACGGGCACAAGCCGTTGAGTGGCCCGCAGACGGTCGCGGTGCTTTTCGACAAGGCTTCGACGCGGACGCGGATCTCGTTCGCCGTCGGGATCGCCGAGCTCGGCGGCGTACCGCTGATCATCGACGCGCAGAGCTCGCAGCTCGGCCGCGGCGAACCGATCGCCGACACCGCCCGGGTGCTCGACCGCCAGGTCGGCGCGATCGTGTGGCGGACGTCGGGCCAGACCCGGATCGAGGAGATGGCCGCCGCCTCCCGCGTACCGGTGATCAACGCTCTGACCGACGAGTTCCACCCGTGCCAGATCCTCGCGGACCTGCTCACCGTCCGGCAGCACAAGGGCCGCACGGCTGGGCTCAAGCTCGTCTACCTGGGCGACGGCGCCAACAACATGGCGAACTCGTACCTGCTCGGTGGCGTGACAGCCGGCATGCACGTGGTCATCGCGTCGCCGGCGGAGTACCAGCCTGATGCCGCAGTACTGGCCAAGGCCGTGGAGATTGCTGCGGAGACGGGTGGTTCGGCGGCGTGGACCGCTGATCCGCTGGAGGCCGTCACGGGTGCCGATGTGCTGGCCACAGACACCTGGGTTTCGATGGGTCAGGAGGCCGAGGCCGCGCTGCGTGAGGCGCCTTTCGTACCCTATGCCGTGACCGAGCAGCTGGTGGCGAAGGCGAACGGCGACGCGATCGTGCTGCACTGCTTGCCGGCGTACCGGGGCAAGGAGATCGAGGCCGCCGTGATCGACGGTCCGCAGTCGGTCGTCTGGGACGAGGCCGAGAACCGGCTGCACGCGCAAAAGGCATTGCTGTCGTGGCTACTGGCGAGGAATTTCAGCTCATGAGCATTGCGGTACCGACCACCAAGACGGCGCGCCAGCAGCGCATCGTGGATCTGCTCGGGCGTCAGCCGGTCCGGTCCCAGACCGAGCTGGCCGACCTGCTCGCCGACGCCGGGCTCGTCGTCGGCCAGGCCACCTTGTCGCGTGACCTGGTGGAGATCGGCGCGGTCAAGGTCCGCGACTCGTCCGGCCAGCTGGTGTACGCCGTACCGGGTGAAGGCGGTGACCGTACGCCGCGAGCCGGTGAGGCGGCCGCCTTCGAGGCGCGACTCGGCCGGGTCGCGTCGGAGCTGCTCGTCTCGGCGGAGGGCAGCGCCAACCTGGTCATCCTGCGAACCCCGCCGGGTGCGGCCCAGTACTTCGCGTCGGCGATCGACCACGTGGGACTGGACGACGTACTCGGCACCATCGCCGGCGACGACACCGTCATGGTCGTCTCCCGAGACCCCTCCGGCGGCGAGGCCCTGGCCACCCGCTTCCTCAGCCTCGCCGCCCGCAGCGAGGCCAAGTAGTCGCGAACGCTCCAGCCCCTCGTGCGAAGTACTGGCGAGCGGTCCGCGGCGGGCGGCTCAGGAGGGGACGAGATGACATCGCTGGAGCCCGATGCGTTCGAGGGCCTGGTGGAGCTCCATAGTGCCGACCTGCACGCTTACCTGAGCCGCCGGTCGAGCACTGAGGTGGCTGATGACCTGTTGGCGGACGTGTGGGTTGCGGCTCTGCGTGCCAGGGACAGCTACGACCCTGCGTTGGGCAACGTACGAGGCTGGCTCTTTGGCATCGCACGGCACGTACTGCAGAGCTACTACCGTCGGCACAGGTTGTGGGCGGTGGTAGGGCGAGCGGCCCGCATCGACAGGCCCACGGACGAGACTGCCGCAGTCGACGCTCGCCTGGACGCAGCAGCGCTGGTCCCGGTACTACGAGACGCGCTGCGGGCGCTGCCGAAGGTGGAACGCGAACTGCTGCTCCTGGTGGCCTGGGAACAGCTGACCCCGTCGGAAGCCGGCCAAGCCCTCGGCATCCCGGCCGGGACGGCTCGCTCCCGGCTACACCGTGCCCGGCAACGAATGGACGAACGACTGGCGCTCTCGGCGCAAGTAGTGGACGAGACGACCGACCACAAGCTGGGAGCGGAATGATGACCGACGACCTGAAGACCTTGCCGGGATGGGACGAGCTCACGGCCGCCGGGCGGGTGGCACCACCCAGTCCGGAGGCGCTGGCGCGTTCGCGATCCGCAGTACGGGGTGCTCGACCGCGGCGGTGGCTGGTTCCGGTGCTGGCGGTGGTAGCTACGGCAGCGGTGATCGCGGCCGGGGCTGTCGTGCTGAGACCAGACCCCACTCCGCCAGTTGCCTCGGAGCCGGTCTACCTCCAGGGTGGCCCCGACGACGCCCTCTGCGCGGGCAGGTATTCACCGGAGCGACTCAAGCAGTTGCCGTTCGCCTTCGACGGAACGGTGATCGATGTCGAGGTTCGGCCGAGGGCCCCCGGTCCGGTGAAGCTTTCCCCCAAGTCGGCGCCTGTGCGGGTGACGTTCCAGGTCACCGAGTGGTTCAAGGGCGATGACGGGTCGCCGACCCAGGTGTCCATGGCGGTGCTCGGCGAGAAGCCGCGGCCTGGCGGCAACCCTTACGGCCTGCCCTTCAAGGTCGGTAGCCGGTTGCTGATCGCCGGGGACACGATGAGCGGCGGTTCGATCCAGCTGAGCCGGGCCTGGATGTGCGGTTTCAGCCGCTTCTACGACGATGCTTCGGCCCGCGAGTGGCGGGCGGCGTTCGGTAAATGAGAGCTGTTGAGAGGATATGGATGTGAGTACGGACAAAGGTGAGAGCGCGGCCCTGTGGGGTAGCCGGTTTGCGGGTGGGCCGGCTGATGCGCTGGCGGCGTTGAGCAAGTCGACGCATTTCGACTGGCGGCTGGCGCCGTACGACATCGCCGGGTCGAAGGCGCACGCGAAGGTGCTGCACCGCGCGGGGCTGCTGACCGACGACGACCTCACCACGATGCTCGCCGGGCTCGACGAGCTGCTGGCGGACGTGCTCTCCGGGTCGTTCGTGGCGGCTGAGGCCGACGAGGACGTGCACACCGCTCTCGAGCACGGACTCGTGCAGCGGCTCGGTGCCGAGCTGGGCGGCCGGCTGCGGGCCGGGCGGTCGCGGAACGACCAGATCGCCACGCTGTTCAAGAGCTTCCTGCGCGACCACGGCCGGATCATCAGCGCGCTCGTGCTCGACCAGGTGAACACCATCGCCGAGCAGGCCGAGAAGCATCTCGGTGTCTCGATGCCGGGCCGGACGCATCTGCAGCACGCGCAACCGGTGCTGTTGTCGCATCACCTGATGGCGCACGCCTGGCCGTTGATCCGCGATCTCGACCGGCTGGCCGAGTGGGACGCGCGAGTCGCGGCCGATTCGCCGTACGGATCGGGGGCGTTGGCCGGCTCGTCGCTCGGGCTGGATCCGCAGTTCGTGGCGGTCGAGCTGGGCTTCACGGACTCGTCGGCGAACTCGATCGACGGGACCGCCGCGCGGGACTTCGTGGCGGAGTTCGCCTTCATCACCGCGCAGATCGGCGTCGACCTGTCCCGGCAGGCCGAAGAGGTGATCATCTGGGCGACGAAGGAGTTCGGCTTCGTCCAGCTGGACGACGGGTACTCGACCGGGTCGAGCATCATGCCGCAGAAGAAGAACCCGGACATCGCCGAGCTCGCCCGCGGCAAGGCCGGCCGGCTGATCGGCAACCTGACCGGGCTGCTCGCGACGCTGAAGGCGCAGCCGCTGGCGTACAACCGGGACCTGCAGGAGGACAAGGAGCCGGTCTTCGACTCCGTGGACACCCTCGAGGTGCTGCTGCCCGCGTTCACCGGGATGATCCGGACGCTGGTCTTCAACACCGCGAGGCTGGAGGAGCTGGCGCCGCAGGGCTTCTCGCTGGCCACCGACGTCGCCGAGTGGCTGGTGCGCCAGAAGGTGCCGTTCCGGGTGGCGCACGAGGTGGCCGGTGCGTGTGTGCAAGAGTGCGAGAAGCGCGGCATCGAGCTGTGGGACCTGTCCGACGAGGACCTCGCGGCGATCTCACCGGCGCTGACGCCCGAGGTCCGGACGGTGCTGAGCGTGGAGGGTTCGATTGCCTCCCGCAACGGGCGCGGCGGGACCGCGGGCGAACGGGTCGCCGAGCAGCTCGCGGAACTCCGCACCCGGGCCGCCGCCCACTCGGCGCGGCTCGCCTAGACCCCTCACATCGCCAGGCGAACCACGTCAAACGGTTGGGCGGCGCCGCCGGTCAAGCCGTCAGAACGCTGCCTCGGCCGTCACCTTGTCGAACTTCTTCGTGTAGGTGCCGTCCGAGATGCAGTTCATCGCCTCGACCTGACCGGCAGCGAGCGCGCCGGTGTTGCACATGACGTTGGCCATCACCTCGTCACCGCGCAGGAACTTCACGTTGATGAACATCGTGGAGTCGGCGTCGTCGCTGATGTTCCGCGCCTTGCCGGTGATCGTCATGCCGTAGCCGGAGTCGCTGATCTTCCAGCCGGCCAGCACCTGGTGCTTGCCGAGCTGGAACGCCGCGCCGACCGTCACAACGCAGGGTGCCGACCGGTTCTCCTGGTCGGCGCAGGCCACCTTCGACACCGGCGGCGCGACGGAGCTCTTGGCCGGCGCGCTCGGTTTCGGCACGGTGGGGACGGCCTTGGAGGCGACCGGAGCCGGCGCGGTCGCCGGGTTGGTGGCCGGCGGGGTGGCGCCACGGTCGGTCTCGCCGCCGCCTGAGGCGATCCCGATCCCGATCAGCACCACGAACACCGATCCGATCACGAGCAGGATGGTGCGCGCGGTGTGCTTCTTCTTCTGCGGTGGCGGCTGCTGGGGATGGAACGGTGGCTGGGTCAGCTGCGGTGGTTGCGGTGGATGTGCCATGAAACGAGCCCCCGATGAGTTCTGGTGAACCGCTCGGACCGGCTGGTCCCAGCGCTCCCGATACTCATCGGTGCCCGGGAGAGGTGGGCAGGGTCGTTGGTCACCTTCGGGCAGGACGTTCGGTGCGGGGTGAGCCCTTGCGCTGACCTAGAGTTCCGCCTATGTCTGTACGCCGTACTTTGCTGGCCGGTCCGGTGCTGGAAGTGGCGCCCAAGTTGCTGGGGATGGTGTTGCGGCGGTCGACGCCGGAAGGCGTGGTTGCCGTCCGCCTCACCGAAGTCGAGGCGTACGACGGGCCGAATGATCCGGGGTCGCACGCCTACCGGGGCCAGACGCCGCGTAACGCGGTGATGTTCGGCCCGCCCGGGCATCTCTACGTCTACTTCACCTACGGCATGCACTTCTGCATGAACATCAGCGCCGGCCCACCCGGCCAACCCTCAGCCATCCTCCTCCGCGCCGGCGAAATCATCGAGGGCACAGACCTAGCCCGCGAGCGCCGTGGTGCGGGCGGAGTGGCGGAGCCGCGGGGTGCGGGCGGAGTGGCGGAGCCGCGGGGTGCGGGGGTGCTTCCGGGCGGCCCGCCTTCCCGCGCTCGGGCCAAGGTGCTGCCGGATCGGGATCTCGCTCGGGGGCCTGCCCGGATGTGTGTCGCGTTGGGGATCGGCCGGGAGGATGACGGCGTCGACCTGCTGGCTCCAGGGTCGGCGATTCAGCTGCTGCCGGGGACCAGGTACGACGGGGAAGTCGCGACGGGCCCGCGGGTGGGATTGCGGGAGGCCGCCGAGTGGGACTGGCGCTTCTGGATCCCCAACGACCCAACAGTTTCGCCATACCGGCCACACGTCCCAAAGAAGCGCCGCTAGCCCGCACGGGGAGTGCGGGCCGGCGGCACACCGCAGGACGGGCGAGCTGAGCGGGGCGTAGTACGGGGTGGCTGAGGGGGCGTAGGGCGGGCTAGCGGTTGGCTAGGTTTAGGACGTGGTCTAGTTGGGGGAGGCCGTGTTCGACCTCGGGGTCTGGGAAGAGGCCGATGTGGTGTGCACCGGCTGCTTCCAGCGCCTCGATGTGGGCCGCGGCGTCGTCGAGCGTGCCGATCGGACCGATCTCCTGCCACCAGTCCTGCGGCATCGACACCAGGCCCTCCACACCCTTGTCGGCGTGCAGCTTGACCAGGTCGTCGTAGAACGGCATCGGCCGCAGACCCGGGTGCTTGTGCTCGATCCGCTCAGCCAGCCACGGCGCCGTCCACTCGTACGCCGTCTTGCGGTCGCCCCGCACGCAGAACGCACTGAAGACAGCCACGACGAACCCCTCCGGCGAACCGGCCTGCTCGATCGACGCCCGTACATAAGACGGACTGGCCGGCTCCGCAAGCACGACGCCACCCCCAACCCGCCCAGCGAGCGCCATCGACTTCGGCCCCTGAACACCGAGCAGGATCGGCGGCGGCTCGACCGGCGGCGCATCCAGCTGCACCTCGTCCAGTACGACGTAGTCGCCCTTCATCGTCACCTTCTCGCCGGCCAGCAGGCGGGTGACGGCAGTGGTCACCTCCTCGAGCGCAGTGAGCGGCGACTTCGGCCGGACACCCATCTGGCCCATCCACTCCTGGACACCGTGCCCGATGCCCGGCAGGAACCGGCCTGGTGCCAGCGCGTCGAGAGTGGCGAACTCCATCGCGGTCATGGCCGCAGTACGGGCGACCGCGGGTGCGATGCCGAGCCCGCAGGTGAGCCGCTCGGTGACGGCCAGCGCGGCCGACACCAGGGACGGGCCGGCGGTGTAGAAGCAGTCTTCGATCAGCCAGAGTTCGTCAGCGCCGCCGGTGTCGAGCCGGCGGGCCACGTCTGTCACCAGGGCGGCAGGGAAGGTCCGGGGGAAGCACATTCCGATAGCTGCGGAGGTCCGAGTCATATCGAGACTGTAAAGGTCGCCGGGGACAGTCCTCCCGGTGCGAGTACAGGCCCTGTAGGCGGGTAGGTTTCCGACATGGCCCGTCCGCACTACTCCTCCCGGCTGGAGGACTGGTTCAACGTCGGTGTCGGTGTCATCCTGCGTCGCCGCGGCTGGCGGGAACGGATCATCCCGCACGTCGGCTATGGCAACCGGGAGTTCACCCGGGTGCTGGCTCGCGTCGTACTGAGCCGGGACCCCCGCAACCAGCCGAGGCATGACGAAGACCAGGTGGTGCGTGGCTGGCGGGTGTTCGTTACCGCCCCTGCGACCGGGGTGAAGGTCGCCGTCACTGTGGCCGACGAGACCTTCGAGGCGACTACTGACCGCGGCGGCTTCGTGGACCTGACCGTGCCGGTGGCGCTGCCTCCTGGTTGGCACGAGATCAGCCTGGGCGTACACGGGGAGCGGCAAGCGCGCGGGAAGGTGTACGTGCCCGACCCGGACGCAGGCTTCGGTCTGGTCAGCGACATCGACGACACGGTGATGCTGACGATGCTGCCGCGACCTCTGATCGCCGCCTGGAACACCTTCGTCCGCGACGAGCAGGCCCGCAGAGTCGTACCGGGCATGGCAGAGATGTACGCCGAACTGCTGGCCGACCACCCGGGTGCGCCGATCTTCTACCTGTCGACCGGCGCCTGGAACACGGCGCCCACGCTGACCAGGTTCCTGGCTCGGCACGGTTACCCGGCCGGACCGATGCTGATGACGGACTGGGGGCCGACCAACACGGGCTGGTTCCGCAGTGGACGCGAGCACAAAAGCACTGCGCTGCGCCGGCTGGCAGTGGAGTTCCCGCAGGTCAAGTGGGTGCTGGTAGGCGACGACGGCCAGCACGACCCGCAGCTGTACGGCGACTTCGCCCAGACGCACCCTGACCACGTGCGAGCGATCGCTATTCGCCAGCTGACTCCTGCTGAGCAGGTGCTGTCACACGGTTTGCCAGTGCCGAACCCGGATCCTGGTGCCCACGATCCGCATCGCCCCACGGCCGCAACCGTGCACGGGCCGGACGGACATGCGCTGGTGGCGCAACTGCGCGCAGTACTGTCCCGGCCTGAAGCAGGCTGACCCGGCGCCCGCGAGCCGGAGCTGGTACAGGACACTTGTCTGGATCTGACGTGACTCGAGGAGAGACCAAGTGACCGACAGCGGGACCGCAAGCCGCACCCAGGTGCTCGACGACCTGGAGAGCCGTGGCCTGATCGCGCACTCCACCGACCCGGACGCGCTCCGTGCGTCGATGGCCGCCGGACCGATCACCTCGTACGTCGGGTTCGACCCGACCGCCCCGAGTCTGCACATGGGCAACCTGTTGCAGCTGCTGACGCTGCGGCGGCTCCAGCTGGCCGGCCACAACCCGATCGGGTTGGTCGGCGGCGCCACCGGGTTGATCGGTGACCCCAAGGAGTCGGCCGAGCGGGTGCTGAACCCCAAGGACGTTGTCGAGCAGTGGGTGGAGAAGGTCCGCGGCCAGGTGGAGCGGTTCGTCGACTTCGACGCGTCGCTGCCGAACCCGGCGCGGATCGTCAACAACTACGACTGGACCAAGGACCTCAACACGCTCGACTTCCTCCGGGACATCGGCAAGCACTTCCCGGTGAACCGCATGCTCGGCAGGGAAGTGGTGAAGGCCCGCCTGGAGCAGGGGATCAGCTACACGGAGTTCAGCTACGTGCTGCTGCAGTCGCTGGACTACCTGGAGCTGTACCGGCGCCACGGGTGCACCCTGCAGACCGGTGGTAGCGACCAATGGGGGAACCTGACCGCCGGCGTCGAGCTGATCCGCCGGTCGGACGCAGGGAAGGCCCATGCGCTGGCGACGCCGCTGGTGACGAAGGCGGACGGGACCAAGTTCGGCAAGACCGAGTCGGGGACCGTCTGGCTGGACCGGGAGCTGACTTCGCCGTACGCGTTCTTCCAGTTCTGGTTCAACACCGATGACCGCGACGTGATGCAGCTGGTGCGGTTCTACACGTTCCGGACGGCTGAGGAGATCGCCGCGCTCGAGGAGGCGACCGCTGAGCGTCCGCACGCCCGGGAGGCGCAGCGGCTGCTGGCGGAGGACGTGACGACGCTGGTGCACGGCGCTGAGGAGACCGAGCAGGTGAAGCTCGCGGCCAAGGCCTTTTTCGGCCAGTCGGAGCTGAAAGCCTTGCAGGGAACGACTCTGGTCGCCGCACTGCGGGAGGCGCCGCACTACGAGCTCAAGCCGGACGAGCAGATGCCGACCATCACGGACCTGCTGGTGCTCTCGGAGCTGGTGGCGAGCAAGTCCGCTGCCCGTCGCACCATCGCCGAAGGTGGCGCCTACCTGAACAACGAGAAGGTGAGCGACCCGGAGTACGTCCCGAGCAGCGAGGACCTGCTGCCCGGGGGAGCACTGGTACTGCGGCGCGGGAAGCGTTCGTTCGCAGGGGTTCTCGTCACGCCGGCCGGTGGCTGAGCCATCCCACAGAGCCGTCGCCGGAGGCAAATCACAGCGGTGTGACTCTGGCCTCCGGCAATGGATTTGACGGTCACCTGCAGGCCACGTAATGTTCTTCTTGTTGGAGCGAGGCGCGGGACGCGAAAGCGGCCGGTCGCTCCGAACCCCCCGAAGCTAGCTGAGCCGCACCGTGTCGTCTGATCCGGGTCGGTAGCTCAGGCAAGGGGCGCGGATCAAGAAAATCCGGGGTTGACTCGGTGGATCTGGTCCGGTAAAGTAACGCAGGTTGCCCCGGAGTCCTGGCCGAAAGGTTGCGGACGCGGTGTGCGCCCGATTCTTGAGAACTCAACAGCGTGCCGAAAGTCAATGCCGAAATTTAGCATTAACCCCGTATACGGGATCGGATGTTTCATTCGATGTCGTATCGGATTCCTTTGTAATTTTTCTGGATTCAAGTCAGTTTGATTTGTTTCTGATTGCAATGGATCGTTTTTCGTTTCATGTCTGTTATCCACCTTCGGGTGGTTGACATATTGAATTCAACGGAGAGTTTGATCCTGGCTCAGGACGAACGCTGGCGGCGTGCTTAACACATGCAAGTCGAGCGGTAAGGCCCCT
>NZ_JBFAAA010000024.1:0-54752 GCF_040639475.1 Kribbella sp. NPDC023855 | reverse complement strand
GTCCTGTGCCGGGCTCCAGCGCCCGAGCGCACCCAGTACCCGGAAACTGAACGACACATTGGTGAGATCAGGCATCGCCGGCGGCAGGCCGACCAACGACTGCAGCCGATCCAGCAGCAACCCGTGCTGGATCTCCTGCGGAAGCCACACGTCGGCATAGAAATGGCGGTCGATCGGCGGCGGATCCGGCAGCAGCAGGTTGAGCTCGAGCACATTCCGCTCGACCTCCAGCTCGACCCTCGACATATAAGTGAGCACCGGGCCGAAACGCTCGGCCAGCATCCGCGGGCGCGCGATCGAGTAGTCGGCACTGTCCACCGAGATCGGCGGATGCTCGTCAGCCATCCGCGCGACGTGCGCGGCCAGCCGCCGTGAGTTGCCCGGATCAGTCATACCAGCACTTCGGCACCGCAAACAGACCGGATGGGTCCCCGCCGATTGAGCCGGCCGACCATCCGGGACGGCATCTGCTGCGAACCAAGGGCGTTGGACAAACCCCCTCAGGAGATGGTCGCGATGATGCACTCGATGCTCGAACTGGCGCTGGACCGCACGCACACCGGCGTACGGGAGCTCGCTGTCCCGGCGCATTCTCCAGAAGCCGGCCGCAGTGACAGGCGGCACGAGACCGACTGGTTCTACGCGATCACCGCGCAACACCTCGCCGCGGCCGGAGACGTGCTGCTGCCGCACATCCGCCGCCTCCCCGATGGTCGTCGCCACGTCTCGGCGTACGTCCGTCAGGTCCGGCAGCTGGAAACTGCGCTGCGCTTCCTCAAGGCCCGCCAGTACGGCGACGGTCGGGCGCAGCATCTCCGTCACCGCGATGTCTGGCGTGAGGTCGACCGCTTGCTGGCAGATCACGAACGGCTCGAAGCCGCGTATGTCCAACTGCTCGGTGCGAAACTCACTCCTGCGCTCCTGGACAAGGTGGCGGAGCAACTGTTCGCTGCCGAGCAAGTTGCACCGACTCGCGCGCATCCACACTCCCCACATGCCGGCCGCGCCGGTCGGCTGGCGCACCGATTCTGGCGGCTGGCCGACACCACCTGGGACGACCTTGAAGGACGTGTCATCCCCACGACCTACACCCAGCACCCCAACCGCGACTCCGCCTACTCCCACTACCTCCGCGGCGGCCAGATCCCTTTGCCAGTTCAGATCTGAGCCAGGAACGCCACCGAGACGGAGATCAGGTTCGCGATGTCGTCGTGGCCGCTGAACGTGTGGCCGGCTCCCTCGACCGGCAGGAACGTTGAGCTTGCGCCCGCGGCAAGCAGCAGTTCATGCAACCCCTTGCTCTGACTGATAGGTAGTTCCTCGTCAGCCGAGCCATGAATGAGCAAGACCGGTGGCGCGGACGACGAGACATGCTGGACAGGGCTGGCCTGCGCGGCGAGCGTCGGCAAGTCGGCGGGCGGTCCACCGATCAGCTTCGCCATCGGGGTCTCGGGATTGTGCGGATCGACGGCACTGAGGTCAGTGAGCGGATACCAGGCGACCACAGCGGAGATCCCGCTGCTGTCAGTGAGGCCGGCCAGTGCCGCAAGGTGACCGCCGGCGGACTCACCCCACAGGCCGACCCGCTCGGCATCGAGATGGTAGTCCTTGGCCGAAGCTCGCAGATAGGCCAATGCAGCCTTCACGTCATCGAGCTGAGCAGGGAACACAGCCTCCCCCGAGAACCTGTAGTCGATCGTCGCCACCGCGATACCCGCGTTGATGAGCGCGTCGAACACCGCCCCCGGCTGCACCGTCGCCGGGAGAAATCTCCGATCACCGAAGAGAAAAGCGCCTCCGTGGATCCACACCACGAGCGGAAAGGGCCCCGCACCAGACGGCACCCGAAGATCCAGCAACAACGGCCGAAATCCAGCGATTTCCGAGTAGATGACACCGTCGTACTGGCTCATCAAACGATCCTAGGCCGCGACGGCAGGCGTTCGGCGGCCGTCTTCACCAGCGAGATGCCGAATGGCCGCGCTGACGACTCCCCTCAGCACAACATCGATTGTCGGCGTGCCTGAGCTACTTCGCCACCGTGGCGGCCAGAATCCACAGGCGCCGAATCCTGGATCGCTTGGACCACGGCTGACTGGCCCAGGCACTCTGTCTTCGGCTCGAATCACATTCATCGCCGTCCCGCGACGTTGCGGCCTACGTCGACCACGGCCCCCGGCGACGCGGCTACCTGCGTGGCGGCGAGCTCCTCGACCACGCAGACTGGTGGACCCGCGTCCGGGCTGACGATCGCAGGCCTTCGGCGGGCTCCGCCTTCGGCCAATCGGAGTCGTCGACGCCGGTCCGTGCCCAGTCCTCTAATCCGGGCCGGTGCCGATCCGGCGTACGGTGCCGTCGGCGATCTCCAGGAACAGTTCGGCCAACACGATCGCTGTGGTCAGTGCGAGGCGGTGATGCCCGATCCCGGCCGCGACCGCGATCACGTGCTCACCCGGCAAGCGCGGCCCGCAACTGGCCATGGCCGGTTAGGGTGCGGGGTCGCCCGTACGGCGGCCACCTCGATGCGGAAGCCGAACCGGACGGCCTTCGTCGCCGGGACCGCTACCCACGAGGCAGTCCAGTCGGCCAGGCAGAGAGGCCCGACGATCAGCTCCGCCGGCGGTCGGCAGTGCGCGGCCGGCGGGGCTCCGGGTCGCGCTGTGATCATCGACCCGCAGCCGCTGCGGCAGGCCGGAGAAGAGGGCGTGATGAAGCCGGTCGATGCGCTCATGGGTCAGGGGTTCCTGAGTGATCAGGAATTGAAAGTAGAGCGGGCCTGACAGGAGTGCCATGCCTAGGTCCAGGTCGAAGTCGGGCGACAAAAATCAGGTCAACGGCCCCGTAGTCCTGCGCGCGCAGGTCGGCGCGGAGGTCGGCGGTGTCGGGGAACTCCAGGTCGGTTTCGTGCAGTGACAGCAGCGAGTCGAGAGCAGGGCGCCCTTGGAGGGAGCCGCGCGAAGGATTACTGCCGGATCACCTATCCGCGGGCCGGTTGCCTCCGAAGTCCTGGCTGATGCACCGTCTCGTGAGGAGCTGGTCAGCGGCATGAAGACCTGGAAACCGATCTATCGGTGGCTGGCGGCAAGTACCGCCTTCGTGGCTCTGGTCGCGGCCGGCGTGGTGATCTTCGGACCAGACGGCGAACAAGCGAGTTCGGCCGGTGGCACGCAGAGCGTGAACACTCCGTCGGCCATACCCTCCACGGCCGGAACCGGCGACCCGGAACCGGACGCGCTGGTGAACCGGATGCTCGACCAGCTTCGCAACGGCGAGCCGCTTGAGTCGCAGCTCGCGCCCGGCGAGGAGAACCCAGCGGCCGGCGTACCGATCGAGGCTATCAAGGCCAAGCCTGGTGAGCAGTTACGGCTCGGCCGGCTCGCGATCCCCCGGCTGGGACTCGATGACGAACTCAACAACGGCGTCGACGAGGCTGCCCTAGTGCGAGGTGTCGGGCACTGGCCCGGTACGCCGCTGCCGGGCACGGCGGGTAACTCCGTGATCAGCGGTCATCGCAGTACGAACGAAAAGCCGTTCCTCTACTTGGACAGGCTTCGCGCCGGTGACTCGATCACGGTCACGGTCGGCGCGAAACGTACGACGTACAAGGTCTTCCGGACCACGATCGTGCCGCAGTCGGAGTACGTCAAGATCGTCTTGCGGCAGCCGGCGGATCCCGGCGACAAGGTACTCACCCTGTTTGCCTGCAACCCCATCACCGCTCACTACCAGCGCATCGTCGTCGAGGCGCGCGCCGGGTGAGTGGCAACTCAAGGAGAGTCATGGGTATCAAGACAATTTTCGGGGGCCGTCCGGTCCTCGAGTTCGCCGACGAGCACAGCCGGCGCAGCTTCCTGCGCAACGCTGCCCTGGTCGGTGTTGGTGTCACGTACGTCGCGAGCCGAGCGGGTGACCCGCTGGCGTTCGGCACCGCCGATCGTGGCTATGGAGCGCAGGATGCCAACGCGAGCGACCTCGACATCCTGAACTACGCACTGACCCTCGAGTACCTGGAGTCCGCCTTCTACACGGCGGGACTGAAGGCGAACCTGCTGAAGGGCCGCGAGCTCGAACTGGTCGACCCGATCCAGCAGCACGAGGCCGACCACGTCAAGGTCGTCCGCACCACGATCACCGACTTGGGCGGCAAGCCGGTCGCCCAGCCGAAGGTGAAGTTCCCGGCCGGCACGTTCGACAACCGGGCCAACTTCCTGAAACTGGCAGGCACCTTCGAGGAGCTCGGAGTGAAGGCCTACCACGGCCAGGTCACGCTGGTGAAGAGCCCCGAACTGCTGGGCGCCGCGGCGTCCATCGCCGGAGTCGAGTCGCGGCACGCCGCGATCATCGCCCAGATCACCGGCGGGAACCCGTTCCCGGCACCGATCGAGGCCAACCTGGCGATGGGGCCGGTCCTCCAGGCCGCCATGCCCTTCCTTGCGAAGTAGGAGGAACTGATGACTGACACCACAGCAGACCTGATCCACGGCAACGCCTCCGCGGTCCCGGCCGGGGTCGCCCTCGGTGCCTTGAACAACGGCTTCGCGCTGGCCAGCGCGAAGGACTTCAAGAACGACATCGAAGTACTGAACTACGCGCTCGCACTGGAGTACCTGGAGGCGGAGTTCTACCGTCAGGGCAACGCCGCGAACCTTGTCAAAGGCAAGGAGAAGCAGTACCTGATGCAGATCGGCGCCGACGAAGCCTCGCACGTCGCGACGCTCACCGCCACGATCCAGAAACTTGGCGGTACGCCGATCGGCGCGCCGGCGGTCGACTTCGGTGGCGCCTTCGAAACCCGGAAGAGCTACCTGACCACGGCCCACATCTTCGAGAACAAGGGCGTCGGCGCCTACCTCGGCGCCGCCGGGTTCGTGAAGGACAAGATGATCCTGCAGGCCGCGGCCGGCATCTTCGGCGTCGAGGCCAGGCACGCCGCGGTCGTCGGCAACCTACTCGGCCTGAAGGCCGAAGGCGGCGTCTACAACGGCTCGTTCGAGAAGCCCGCGTCGAAGAGCAACGTCCTGACGGCCGTCGCGCCCTTCCTCGTCGATCCGAACAAGGTGGTTGCCGCGATCACCTACTGACCCGAACACAGAGCGGGCCGGCCTTCCCTGGGGGAGGACCGGCCCGCTCTGCTCACACCTGACCTTTGAGTACCACCCGGTCTGCTTCGTCGAGGACCTCGAAGAACTTGGCGTCGGCGCGCAGTACGGAAGAGTTCAGGTTGCACAACATCGGCTTGGGGCCGGTACCGATGAACTCCCCCGCCTGTGCGACTCGTCCGTCGACGCCGACCACGATCACGTAGTACCGCTTGCCCGCATCGAAGCCGGAACCGGCCAGCTTGATCTCCATGCCCCAGGTGTGCGGAACCACCTGTGCCGTGGACTGTACGCCGGCTGCGACCGTGGTCACCTGAACCGGCTCGAGCGGGATTTTGGGCGGGTCAGGAGCAAGCGCGTAGCCCAACCCAGTACCGGCTCCGCCGATCACCAAGACAGCCGCCGCCGTGGCCAGCCAGCTGCGGCCGCGCCGGATCCGCTGGGTTCGGCCCTGATCGCGGCGAGAACGGATTGCTCGAGCCATTGCGGCGGCGCGTCCGGCAGCCGGTCTAGACGAGCCGGGTCCACCAGCTTGAGTGGCGCGGCCAGTGGCCCGATCGCTGCCAGCTCGCCTCGGCAGTCCGTGCAGCCGTCGAGGTGAGCCTGTACTGCGGTGCGCTCCGTCGCCGTCAACTGGTCGAGGGCGAAGGCGCCCAGCTGTTCGCGAAGCCGGCGGTGCTCCTCGCTGTTCACAGATCCACTCCCATCTCGTCCATCGCCAGCCGCAGCGCCTTCAGGCCGTAGAAGACCCTGCTCCGCAACGTACCGACCGGGACGCCCTGCTCGACCGCTACCTCGGCACCGGCCGCGTAGATAGGTTTCGACCAGGGCCGAACGCGCCTCAGGTCTGATTCGTTGCAGCGCCTCCTCGACCAGCCAGCTCAGCACCGCTCTGTCATCGGCGTTGTCGATGACCGGACTGAGCTCGGACAGCAGCTCCGGCGGTTGCGGCGTCACTGGACGGGCAGCACGGCGGCGCGTCTCGTCGACCACGGTCCGAAGCGGTCGCCGCGGCGCTGATGGCACTTGTCGTCTCCTCGCACGGGCGGGGCCGCCGGGTCGTCCCGGCGGCCCGTGAACTCAGCGAGCGGCGTAGGCGAGGCCCACGACCTCGCCCAGCCCGAGCGCCAGCAAGGGCGTGGTCCGGCCGGTCCGCAGGTCGACCCGGACCAGCTTCGAGCCACCGAACAGCCCGTAGCCGCCTTGTACTGCGGTAATGGCGTGGTAGTCCCGCGGGTCGTACGGGCCGGCCTGGCGGCCCTTGCCTGCGATGTCGAAGCCGTTGACCGCCGAGATGTCCGTACCGAGGCGGCCGACGGTGAACAGCTGCCCGGTATTCGGCGAAACGGCTAGCGTCGTCCCCGGCAGGGTGCCCTGGGTGACCAGCGTGTCCCGGCGAGCGTCGAGACCGTACAAGCCGGTGCTCGTCGCGCCGGCGAAGCTGTCCGTGTACGCCGCCGCCGCGACCTTGGGTGCGAAACCACCCGCCGCGTAGGCGAGCGTGCCATCGACGGCCGCGACCGCGCCGGTGTCGGGATGCAGCCTGAGGTTGCGGCCACTGCTCGCGACCAGTCTGATCCGGTCCACCGTCGGGTTGAAGTCGAGCCGACCGTGGTACCCACCGCGCCGGCGGCCGCAGTACCGACTGCAGAAGCGCGACCTGATCTGACGTCCAGCGTGTACAGCTGGCCGGACTTGGCGATCGCGTAGAGCTGTCCGGTGGCCGGGCGGACGTCGATGCCTACCAGGCGGTCATGCGCCATGAGACCGCGGACCTTGACCCGATGCTCGGCCAGCAACGGCCGCTGCGAATCCCTGATGCTCAAGGTCCCGTTGCTTTCGAGCAGGTAGATGTCGGGCGCCGCACCGCGACTGGTTGCCGACGCCGCCGGTACTGCGGTCAGGCCCGCGGTGAGCAGGACGCCAAGGGCAACAGCGGCTGCCAACGATCTCTTCATGATCGAGCTCCTCGAATCAGTGGGATGATGCGAGTGGGTACGGCGCCGGCCGGCACCGCGTTCACCAGCTGGTGGAGTTCTTTCAACCGCGCAAGGTGAGGACGATCAGTACGACGTTCAAGGTGGTGATCGCCGTGGCCACCAGGCAGGCGATCACGGTGGTCTGCCAGCGGTTGACGAATTCCCCCATCACGGCCTTCGAGGCAGTGATACGAACCAGGGGCCACAGCGCGCACGGGATGCCGAAACTCAGCACCACCTGCGAAACCACCAACGCCCGGCTCGGGTCGATCCCGATCGCGAGAATCACCAGCGCGGGCAGCAGGGTGATCAACCGGCGGACAGCCAGCGGGACATGGCGCTCAGAATCCCTCCAGGATGACCGATCCTGCGTAGGTGCCGACCGAGGACGAGGCGAAGCCTGACGCGAGCAGAGCGAGGGCGAACAGCAGCGCGGGCATCCGGCCGAGGTTCTCGCCGAACGCCCGGTGTGCCGCCTCCAAGGTGTCGGCACCCGATCCCTGGAGCGCGGCCGCGGCGACCACCACCATCGCCAGGTTGACCGCACCGGCCAGTGCCATCGCGATCCCCACATCCAGCCTCGTTGCCTTGAGCACCTGTAGCTTGCCGACCGCCGACCGCAGCGTCTTGCCGTGCCGGTCGGTGACAAGCGCCCCGTGCAACCAGATCGCGTGCGGCATCACCGTCGCCCCGAGCATGCCCGCGGCCAGAACGAGCGAGTCCGTGCCCTCCAGCCGCGGTACCAGACCGCCGATCACCGCCGAACCCGACGGGTGTGGCTGCACCGTCGACACCACGAATCCGATCAGCACCACTGCGAGCAGTCCCACGATCGCTACTTCGAACGGCCGCTGGCCACGCTTCGACTGGTAGATCAGCAACGCGAACGACACCAGCCCGGTGATCACGCCGCCGAGCAGCAGCGGAATCCCGAACAAAAGATTCAGCGCGATCGCACCGCCGACGACCTCGGCCAGATCGGTGGCGATGGCGACCAGCTCCGCCTGCGCCCAGAGACCGGTCGAGATGGATCGCTTGAACTGTTCCCGGCACAACTGCGGCAAAGTGCGCCCGGTCGCGATGCTGGCCTTGGCCGCGAGGTACTGGACCAAGACGGCCATCAGGTTGGCTCCGACCACCACCCAGCAGAGCAGGTAGCCGTACGTCGTACCGGCCGCGATATTGGTGGCGAAGTTGCCCGGGTCGACGTACGCGACCGCAGCAACGAAGGCCGGTCCGAGCAACAGCAGACCCGAGCGGTTCAGCTGACGTTTCAGTGGAGCCGGTGCATACATGCGCCAGCCTCTCGCTCGACAACACGGGGACGTGAATCCTTCGGAGCGGCCCCGCGACCAGATCGGTCAGCGCGACACGCGGTTTTCGACCGATCTGCTGATGTCTTCGCACCGACGAGGTCCGGACGGCTGGTCGCTCGCAACCGCTCTTCTCCGCAACGCGATCGACCGGACCGCGGAGGACGCCTGACCGAAGACGACGGAGGCCGGCCGCACGGGCGGCCGGCCTCCGCGCTCTTGCCACGCGGCGGCCGAAGCCGTCGATCACGCAGTGGCCGGGTGCCTCGTGCTGGCTGCTCAACACGAGGCCTCCGCTACCCGGGCGGGGGCCTGTCCGCTACATCGCGACGACCCCGAGCAGCGTTACAGCCCGGCGTGGGGGTCAGACCAGCGCGATGATCGCGGCGGCGGGCATGGTCGGTTTTGCTGATCCGCCGGCCGGCTCCACGGTGAGACCGAAGGCAACTTTGCCGGTGACGCCGCCGGCGATGATCTTCGTCTGATCGTGGGTCATATCGCCCGCGAACCCTATGGAGTGCGCTGTCTTCGAGGTGTCGATGAGCCACAGCTGGTACGTCTGGTCGGCCGGTAGCTGCCGCAGGTCGCGCAGTACGACGATCGCGGCGTCCCTGCGGTTCGACGCGACCACGGTCGCCTGCCCGCCTCCGGTCACGGCGCCGTGGACCGTCCTGGCATCGGGCTCGGCCAATACCGCGGCGAGCTGGTCATTGACCTGCCGGGTCGAAGCGTTGCGGCGGTACTGATCGATCGCGATACCGCCGCTGGCCGCTACCGCCAGCGCCGCCGCGGCCAGGGCCAGGACGGACCGCCGGGTGAACCGGCGCGGTGGCAAGACGGAGACGGGTGCTACCTCTTCGAGCTCCAGCGCAGGGAGTTGCCGGACCTGGCTGATCGCTTCCATCACGTCGGCTTTGAGCTTGGCCGGCGGAGTCATCGCCACCTCGGCCGACAGCCTGGTAGTTGCCTCGCGCAACTCGGTGACCTCGACGATGCATTCCGGGCAGCCGGCCAAGTGCTGCTCGAACGTGATCCGCTCCTCCGGGGCGAGAGCGTCCAGCACGTAGGGCCCGGTGAGGGTGTGGATTTCAGTCGATGACATCGGGTCGTTACCTCTCCGCGGTTCCGAGACAGTCGCGGAGCCGGATCAGGCCGTCACGCATTCTCGCCTTGACGGTGGGCAGTTTGGCGTCCAGCAGGGTGGCCACCTCGGTATAGGTGTTGCCGCCGTAGTACGCCAAAGTAATCGACTCGCGCTGCAGCTCGGTCAGCGAACCAAGACAGCGGCGAACCCGCTCGGCATCAAGCTGACCGAGGACGGTGTCGGTGACCTGGTCGAAGTCGGTGTCGACCGACTGCACCGCGTTGGCGTGGTCACGGTTGGTGGAGGCTTGTTCGGCGCGGACCCGGTCGACCGCGCGGCGATGCGCCATGGTCAGGATCCACGAGGTCACCGAGCCGCGGCTCACGTCGTAGCGGGCCGCAAGGCGCCACACCTCGATCATCACTTCCTGAGCGACTTCTTCGGACTGGGCCGGATTGCGCAGCACGCGTCTGACCAGCCCGTACACCCTGGGGCTGACCAGGTCGAGGAGCTGGGAGTACGCGGCGGTGTCGCCGCGAGCCACCAGGGTCATCAGTTCGCCGTCGATGACGCCCGACCGCTGCTCTGGAGGGCCGGCATGCCGGGGCGCTGCCGTGGGCTCGGTCACTGTCAGTCTCTCTGCTCGACGAAAACTGTGAGCGGTGGCTGATTTCTATCATGCCTCGAACTGGAGGCCGCCCGGCCGGCTCAGACATCCATCGCACGCTCGAGCCGGCACGGCGCCAACACGAGCGCGAATGGAACCGTCGGGCGTGGCCCCCTGTGCCCGCGCCCGACGGTCTGCTGTTTCCGATCGGCTACTGCCAGACGGCCTCGGTGACGCGGCCGCCCACAACGTCGACGGTCAGCTGGACGGGTCCGTCGGGCATCACGTACAACTCGTAGCTGCCCTCGGGCACCTCGAAGAAGACCGCCGAGTAGACCGTCTCCCCCTCGGCCGAGGACCGGGGAACGACCGCGACGTGGGGAAACCCGTGGCCGTGCTCGCCGTGCCCATGGCCGTGGCCGTGGCCGTGGCCGTGGCCGTGCCCATGGCCGTCGTCGTCGCCGTGGTCGTGGTCGTGGTCGTGGCTGGGGGCAACCGATTCCTCGGCTGTCCAGCCCGCCGGGCGACGCTCGATCTCGACGTCCTCCAGCTCGGCCGGCATGGTGACCACGATCGCGCCCACACCGTCACCGATGTCGAGCAGCACCGAGGATCCCTTGCCCGCATGGGGATTCTCCTCCGCATTGGTCAGCGGCTTGGTGGCCGGCGCGGTCATGACACTGCCGGGATGCCCGGCTTGGACTGGTAGCCACCGGCCGGCGTACCGAGGTACGGGAACACCTTCAGATAGTCGGAGTTGGTGTTCGACGTACCGTCCTTGACCGCCGACGCGGCACCATCCGGCGTGAACGTCTTGTCGACCAGCGGGATCGTCAGCCCGGCCACGGCCCGGATCTCGACCGTGACGACGTCATCGAAGACACGACGTCCGTTCGGGAAGCCGGCCGCGTCGCCCGCCACCAGGCCGAGCGGGTTCGGCGTCTTCGCCGGCGGCACCGCAACGTTCAGCCGCAGCATGTCGGCCTGCACCGGACCGGTGTAGTTCTGGAAACCCGGTACTACGCCCTTCGGGATGCCAGTGAGCAGGATCGCGGCCAGGTCGGACCGTGGCTTCTTGTACGCCGCCAGCTTCGGGAACACGCCCGGGTAGAGCACCGGCAGCAAACCGGCAAGCTCCGGCTTGGTCACGTACTCCGCGTACTTCTTGTCCTCGTGCGGCGGCCGGCTGTTCCACTTGTCCTTCTCGGCCATCGGCACGATGACCTCGTTGAACAACGGGTTCCCGAGCCGGGAGACCTGCTTGTACGGACCGTGCCACAGCGAAAGCCCGAGCGCATCGTCGAAGATCTTCGACTGCTGCCGGCTCGCCGTCGCGTAGATGCCGATGACCGACTTGGCGTCCATCACGTCAGTCGGCTTCTTGCCGTCCCGGGTCAGGTCTGAGATCGGCACCTGCAACGCGATCGTGTGCACGTTCGAGCCCTGCAGGCCGTTGACGCCCATCGCTGCCGCCGACGGGATCAGGTGCGCGGCTTGGAACGGACGCAGCGTGCCGAGGTCGAAGATCGAGCCGAGGTCGGCGAAGAACCCGTCGGCGCGCTGGCCGGCGAACACCTTGCGATGGGTACCGATGGTGTGGATCGCCTCACCAGCCAGCTTGGCGTAGTTCGGCGTACTGCGGGGGCCGACATTGACCGGCGGCGCGGCCAGCTCACGAGCCAGGATGCGGGCGCGGCCGTGCTCGACCCGGGTGACCGAGTAGTACTGCGGCCGGTTCCAGGTCTTGTCCTTGATCGAGGAGATCGGGCCGGTGTTGTACAGGAAGGTCTTCTTGTTGCGGATCTCGGCGTGGAACCGGAACTGGTAGCTGATGTCCGCCTTGCCGTCACCACCATTGGAGATGTGGATCTGGTAGAGCACGTCGTCGCCGAACTCGTAGAAGTTCGGCCCGCCGAACGGGTTCTGGAACGGGATGAAGTTGGCGATCAGGGTCACCGTGTCCGGCTTGTCCGGGCTGACGAACGCATAGACATCGGTGTTGTCGGCGACCGGGTCCTTCGAGATCTCCGGCGCTTCGCGATGCGAAGACATGAAAATTCCTCCAGTTAGGGGGTCGAGCTCGAGTGGTGGGAAGGCCGCGCGGCGGCACTGCCCGGACCGCGGACGGTCAGACGGTCTTCAGGCCCGCCAGGCGGCCGGCGAGCTCGCGGTCGGTGATCAGGACCTCGCGTTCGCCGACCATGATCGCCAGCTGGCCCTTCTTCACATCCTTGACATGGACCACGAACGACTCCGCATTCGCCAGGTCCGCGGCCTCGAGCTGGGCCGCGTCGGCCGACTGCTCCCCGAAAATCTTCGGGGCCGCGACCGCGCCGACCGCAGCAGCGGTCCCCGCACCCGCGAACACCAGAAAACCGCGACGTGTTGCGTCACTCATTGACTGTCCCTTCTCTGTCCGTACTGCGCGGCCGCCGGCGAATGCCGGCAACCGGACTGCCCCAGATGCGACCGAGTCGCATATACTGTGACCTGCGTCACAACGGCAACCGCTGGGGGTTCGGAGCTGCTCGGTGAGCGGATGGGTGCCGGTCCCGACTTTCTTCGGCGGTACCCAAACAGAGGAGCCGGCCCCACCACGCAAACCTGCGAGGTGAGACCGACTACTGGGCAGTTCGTCAGGCGGTAGGCGCGCTCAGCCGCAGTACAGGCTCGAGCGCTCTGTTGGAGGGAAGGGTCGGGCGGGCTGAGCCGCCTCGCGGCTCAACGGTCACGCCGAAGGCGACTTTGCCGGTCACGCCGCCGGCCACCACGGTCGGCTGCAATGACTTGCTGTCGGTGAGGCCGATCGAGCGTGCGTTCTGCGCGCCGTCGATCAGCCACAGCTGGTAGGTCTTGCGGCCGGTCAGCGGCTTGAGGCCGCGGACCAGCACAACTGCGGCGTCCTGCTGCCGAGACAGCACCACGGTGGCCTGGCCGCCACCTGAGACGGCACCGTGGACGGTGCGGGTGTCCGGCTGGGCGAGGATCGTGGCTGCCCTGCTGCTGATCGCAGTCGTGGCCGCGTTCTCGCGGTACTGGTCGAGCGCGACTCCCCCGGTGGCCGTGATGGCCAGGACGGCGGCGGCGACGGTCAGAGAGCGTCGGAGCACTCGCGGCCGGGCTCGGGTGGCGCGGTCGGTATTCGTCTCGGCGCGGATGGCGGGCGGTAGTTGCCGGACTCGGCCGACCGCTGTGATCACCTTGGTCTTGAGGGCGGCCGGTGGCCGGCGGGCGACGTACAGGCTGAGTCTGGTCACGGACTCGCGGAGATCGTCGACCTCGGCGCGGCAGTCGGTACAGGTGGCGAGGTGCTGCTCGAAGGCGGCACGCTCGAGGTCGTCCACCGCTTGCAAGACGTAAGGACCGGTCAGGGCATGGATGTCAGGCAGTGGTGTCACGAGATGTCGCTTCCCTGGAACCGTCGCGGTCGTGAAGTGGAGCCTCGCGTCCTCGTCTGGGTGGATGGTGCGGAGCCGGGACGGTGGTGCCTCCCTGGAGTAGGGAGGCGCCACCGCTGTTACTGGGTCGGTGTCACCGTCATCTGGTGTCCTGCCCTGATGACACCGACCCGGTGATGCCGGGCCGGCGGGATCGTCAGGCCGCCGGGGGCATCAGAACGGTGTCGATCAGGTACACGGTCGCGTTGGCGGTCTTCACGCCGCCGCAGATGACCTTGGCGTTGTTGACCATCAGGTTGTCGCCCGAACCAGTGACCGTGACGGCGCCCTTCTGAACGGAGGTCTGCTTGCCGACGACCGCTGCCGGGTCGAGCTGGCCGGGGATGACGTGGTAGGTCAAGATGCTGCTGAGCAGCGCGTCGTTGGTCTTCAGCGTCTCGATCGTCGCGGCCGGGATCTTCGCGAACGCGGAGTCGACCGGGGCGAAGACGGTGAACTCGCCACCGTTGAGGGTGGAAACCAGGTCGACCTTCGGGTTCAGCTTGCCCGACACCGCGGCAACCAGGGTCTTGAGCAGCGGGTTACCCGACGCGGCGGTGGCCACGGGCTCAGCGGCCATGCCGTCGACCGAACCGGCACCAGTGGCGTTCGCCTTGGCGTAGTCAGCGCACCCCGGACCGACCAGACCGGCTGCGTTGTCCATCGACGGGGACGCGGACGGCGTCTCGGCCGGCGCGGAGCTCGTCGTAGTACCGGCGGCCGGGGCCGAACCGGCGTCGTCGTTGCCGCCGCCACAGGCAGCGGTTGCAAAGAGCAACGAAACGGCGGAGGCAGCCAGGGCGACGCGCTTGATGGTGTTGGACATGACGATCCTTCTTTCACTGAATGGGGAAAAGAGCCGGGGCGACTGGTAATTCCGGCGAAGACCGTCGATTACCCGGCGTTGTCGCCACCAGTTGCTGGTGAGTCGCTGTCTGCGGCTCGCAGCTGACATCCCTACTTCGGCGCTGTCCCGAGCCCGGATGGGTGCCGCCAGAAGATTTCTTTGGCACACTGCTCGGCCCATCCGGAAGGCCGGATGGAATCGAAGTGGGGATGACCCTGTCGAAATCTTCGAGTTGGAGTGACCCTGATGCTTACGCTGGCCTTCATCGGATTGCTAGGCGGGCTGATCACCGGAGTCTCTCCGTGCGTCCTGCCCATGCTGCCGATCATCTTCTTCGCCGGAACCACCGGCCCAACGGACACCGCCACACCCGCCAAGCGCGGTCGCAAGAAGGCCACTGCCGGTACGCCGGACGGCAACGTCCTGGTCGACGAACCCGACATGGTCGAGACCGTGAAGCCGCGACGCGACTTCCGCCCGTTGAAGATCATCGCCGGCATCATCATCAGCTTCAGCCTCTTCACCCTGGCCGGCTCGGTCATCTTGTCCGCCCTCGGGCTCCCCGACAGCTTCCTGCGCTGGGGCGGCCTCACCATCCTCACGCTGGTGGGGATCGGGCTCATCTTCCCGGCCATCGGGCACTGGATCGAGAAGCCCTTCTACCGGCTTCCCAAGATCAACCGCAGAAACAACGGCGCCTTTGTCCTCGGCCTAGGTCTCGGCACCCTCTACGTCCCCTGCGCCGGCCCGGTCCTCGCGGCCATCACCGTCGCCGGAGCGACCGGCAACGTCGGCTGGCGCACCGTAGTGCTGACCGTCACCTTCGCCATCGGCGCAGCGCTTCCCCTGCTGATCTTCGCCTCCGCCGGCTCGCGAATCTCTCAGCGGGTCAAGGCCTACCGCGACCACCAGAAGGGGTTCCGGATCGGCGGCGGCATCGTGATGATCCTGCTCGCCATCGCGCTCGCCTTCAACATCACCGACGTCATCCAGCGCTCGCTGCCCAGCTACACCAGCGGCCTGGAGAAGAAGGTGGCCGAGTCCAAGACCGTCCAGGGCGCCCTGGCCCCGCCGATCGGCAACGGCGCGAGCGCCGAACTGGCCAACTGCACCCCCGGCGCGGCCGAGCTTGCCTCCTGCGGTGCCGCACCCGAGTTCCGCGGTACGCAGAAGTGGTTCAACACCCCGGGCGGACAGCCGGCCACCATCGGTGGGCTGAAGGGCAAGGTCGTCCTGGCCGATTTCTGGGCCTACTCCTGCATCAACTGCCAGCGCGCCACCCCGCACCTGCTCGCCTGGGACAAGGCCTACAAGTCCCACGGCCTGCAGATCGTCGGCATCCACGCACCGGAGTTCGCGTTCGAGAAGTCGGCGGGCAACGTCCAGTCCGCGATCAGCACGGAAGACATCACCTACCCGGTCGGCCAGGACAACAACCTCGCCACCTGGACCGCCTACCGCAACCAGTACTGGCCCGCGAAGTACCTGGTCGATGCCGAAGGCACCGTCCGGTCGATCAAGTTCGGCGAGGGCGACTACGGCCAGACCGAGAACCAGATCCGCCAACTCCTGCAAGCCGCCAACCCCGAGGTGAAGCTGCCGCCGCCGGTCGACGGCACGATCAAGGCCGACACCATCGGCGCGGAGGGCACCACCCCGGAGACCTATCTGGGCTACTCCCGCTCCACGAATCTCAACGGGACCGACGGCAAACTGACCCCGAACAAGACCGTTGCCTTCGGCCTCAATGCCGGACAGCCCAACGACACCTTCAGCCTCGGCGGCAACTGGGCGGTCGGCACGCAGAGTGTCACCTCGACCAAGGGGTCGCGGGCTCGGCTCAACTTCCAGGCAGCCAAGGTCTTCCACGTCCTGTCCGGCGAAGGCACCGTCACCGTCTCGATCCCCGGTGAACCAGACAAGACCATCCAGGTCTCCGGTACGCCGAACGCCTACCAACTGGTCGACAAAGCCAACCCGGAGCGCAAGACGATGACACTCACCTACACCCCCGGCATCTCGGCCTTCACCTTCAGCTTCGGCTGAGCCGGCCTGCCTGATCCGAACCCCTGGAGAAGCCTGATCATGAGCGAGACGATGAACGACATCACCGACGCCGAGTTCGACCAGACCGTCCTGACGAGCGACAAACCCGTCGTCGTCGACTTCTGGGCCGAATGGTGCGGCCCCTGCAAGCAGGTCACCCCGATCCTCGAAGCCCTCGCCGGCCAGCACGGCGACAAGATCACCTTCCTCAAGATGAACATCGACGAGAACCCTGCCACCCCCGGGATGTACGGCGTGATCAGCATCCCCACCATCGACGTCTTCGTGGGTGGCGAACTGGTCAAGTCCATCGTCGGCGCCAAACCCAAGGCCGCACTGCTCAAAGACCTCGCCCCGTACGCCGATCTCGACACCTGACCTGCTTCAACAAAATAAACGTTTGACCCGTCCGGCGGTGCAGCCGCTCCGAAGTACAGATGTAAGCCAAACCCCACTGCTTCAAGGAGACACCATGGACTACCACAGCGGCCTCAACATCGTCGTCGGCCTCTACGTCGAGATCAGCTCGCGCTGGAGCGGCCACGGCGGCTGGAGCCACGGGCTGCTCGGCATCTTCAACTGACCTGACACCCGCAATGGTCCGCCGCGGACGAGCGCGGCGGACCAGCACCACCTAGCACCAGATGCCCTCCACTCAACCGTGGAGGGCATTGTCCTGTCCCCTGTCATGCCCGGCGCCGTCAGCGCCGGCGACTACCGCGAATCGTGCCCAGAACCGGGACCCCGCCGCAGCGCCAACGCCGCCTGCTCATAGCCAGTGTGCGCACCGACCGTGCTCGACCGAGACCCACACGACAGATATACCCGGCGGGCGAGCTGGCGACGCATGTCGACGTCAGGCATCGGCACCGCCATCGCAGTGGCCGGAAACCGGCACCGATCACCTCGACCACCGTCGCCTCGGCTGGTCGGCGATCACCCACCAATTCAGTCGCGAGAGCGAGCAACGCGGCCCAGTGCTGGTCACAGATGGCCCCTGCGGCCAACTCGGCATCGACCGGTCTGGCGGTCGCGGGGCTTCTTCCCCTGCCAAAACGTCCTGAGCATCAGCACGGCTCCTTAGCATCACGGTCCCCTCTCGGCCGCAGGTAGTGCTCGGCCGGGTTCGAGGGCGATCTCGACGATGTGGATCTGGACTTGGGCGGGTTGGCCGGTGACCGCCGCCACCGCGGCCGTGACGGCTTCGTGGACTGCTTCTCCTATCTGAGCAGCGTGGTAGTCGATGCTGACCACGATCCGTACGTCGATCCGGAGCAGCTCCCGGTTCGCATCGAGATCAGCGTCGACGCCGGCGATGTCGGGCAGCGCCTTGCCGGTGGCCTGGGTCCAGGCCTGGGCGACGAATTGCCGTAGTAGTCCCCAGACGCCGGGTTGGAGCCGTACGACGCCGGGAACCGCTCGGGTGGCCGTCGCGGCGGCCTCGGCTGCCCGGATCTCGGTCAAGAGGTTCGGCGGCACGAGTCTGCCGGGTGCCCAGGGAGCGCTCATCGTGAGTCCTCCGGCCGGTCGGGGTCCATCCACACATCGGCGACCTCGAAGTCCAGCATCTCGAGGTCCAGTCCGATCCGTTCGGGCAGAGCGGCGGCGACCCGTCGGCGGGCTTCGTCCAGGGCACTGACCTGGCCGGCCCCGAAGCGCAGTGAAACAGACATCCACACCCTGACCGACCGTGGATCATCCGGGGAAACCTCGATGCGGCACCGGTGCGCGCGGATCCCCTCGACGCCGTCGACCGCGTACCGCAGTACGGCGGCGAGCGCGTACGTCGAGATGTCCACCTGCGCCGTCCGGCTTGGCAGCGGGATCGCATGTCCCAGGCCCAGATCGGCCCGGACCGCGGTCATGATCTTGTCCAGGAACCCAGCCGGCGGTTCGACAGGGTCGTCGATCAACGCCCGGGTCGCTTCGGCCAGCTCGTCGAGGCTTGCCCGCGCGGTGGTGCAGTGCGGGCAGTTCAGGGCGTGGTCGGTGACTCGGCCGCCCTCCAGGTCGTCCCACACGTCCTCGACACTTCGGCCGCACGGCAGCGGATGTCCGGCTTCCTGAGTGGGCATCATCTCCATGGCTTCATCACCTCCGCTAGCTCTGCTCGTGCTCTGGCTATTCGTCCTCTGACCGCTGTCGGGGTCGTATCGACCAGGTCGGCGATCTCCTGGTACGACCGGCCGTGCACCTCGCGCAGCAGCCAGCAGGCTCGCTGCGGTGGCGGCAACTGGGCCAGCGCGAGCGTGAGAGCCCTCATCGCTTCACTATTGTGTACGGCGCGAGCCGGGTCACCCTCGACGTGTGTCTCGACGGGTGGGTTGTGATCGTCGAGCTCGTCGACAGGTTTCCGGCGCTGGATGATGGTGAGGCACCGGTTCGTCGCCGCGCGGTAGAGCCAGCTGCCGAACGCGCTGTCGTGCTGGATCTCCGGCAGCCGGCGCCACGCGGTCAGGAACACTTCCTGGGCAACGTCTTCGGCTTCGCCGCTGGCGCCGTTCAGCATCCGCAGGCACAGCGAGTAGATGCGCCGTTGGTAGCGGCGGACCAGCATCTCGAACGCCGCCGGGTCCCGGTCGCGCGCTCTGGCGACCAGGGTCGCCTCGTCCAGCTCGACCAGTCCCTGGGCCCCGGCGACCACCGACGTTCCCTGGAGCGCCACCGGTGTCCCGGCTCCTGCAGGGTCTGCGGCCGTCACCGATGTCCTCTCTTCCAGCTGCCCGGGATCGGGCCGATTGAAGTAATGACGACACCACCATCGCAGACGTCACGGTACCGCCCGGATCAGCCCGGTGAGGGTGGTCACACCCCAACCCGCCGTGACATCGGCCTGCCCGCTGTCGTCTTCCCATCAGCACCACCGCACCACTTCTCGGAAGTGACCCATGAGCATCACGAACGGATGAAGAACCTCGTTCAGGTGAGGCCACACTGGCAAGTTTGGCCACAGAACGTGACGAACCATCCGAATCCGTAGTCACAACGAACACCCACCACACCGCCCACGAAGCAAAGGACGATCCGATGACGCAGACCACCACCTCCACCGGTACCGCCGGCCGGCCGGCCGCCAAGGATCTGGTTGCCGACGGCAACCTCAGTGGTGCGCAGGGCAAGACCACGATCGCCGACCAGGTCGTCTCCAAGATCGCCGGTATCGCGACCCGCGAGGTCAGCGGCGTCTACGCCCTCGGCGGTACCGCCGCCCGCACGGTCGGCATGATCCGCGACCGGATCCCGGGCTCCAAGACCAACCTGTCCCAAGGTGTCACGGTCGAGGTCGGCGAGACCCAGGCCGCGATCGACCTGCAGATCATCGTCGAGTACGGCGTCAGCATCGTCGACCTGGCCACCGCCATCCGCCGCAACGTGATCGGCGCGGTCGAGCGGATGACCGGGCTGGAGGTCACCGAGGTCAACATCGCCGTCAGCGACATCCACCTCGAAGGCGAAGACGACACCACCGACACCGAGCCCGAGCCCGCCGAGCGCCGCGTCCAGTGACCGTCCCGACCGACGCGGTCGAGCGACAGCCGGATCTGTCCGAACTGGTCGCCGCCGCGGTCCTCGCAGTACCGGGAGTCGCAGCTCTGCACGGCGGTGCCTTCGGTGAGGTCGCCACCTACCTGCCCGGCGCGAAGATCGCCGGCGTACGGATCACCGACGACCGGATCCAGGTTCACCTCGCCGTTGCTGCCGGCTACCCGGTGCATGACCTGGCCGACGCCGTGCGGGCCGCGGTTCGGCCGTTGGCAGGGCAGCCGGTCGACGTGACGATCGAAGACGTCGTACTCCCGAGCCCCATCTGATCATCCACCAGCACACACCCCGCAGTACCGGCACCGGGCATCGAGCCTGGACCACCCTCTAGGAGAACTCGTGAACACCTCGACCATCGGCCTGTTCACCGGCCTGCTGATCGCCATCGCCGCGGCCGCCGGCGGTTTCATCGGCTTCCTCCTCGCCATCGTCCTCGGTGCCGTCGGCTTCGCCGTCGGCAGCTACCTGACCGACGGCACCAAAGGCCTGGACGACCTGATGTCGCGCCGCGGCCGTGGCTGACACCGCCACCCTCGCGCCGACCGGTACGCCCGGGACCGAGTCCGCAGTACCGGACGACGGGGCCGGTGACCGGGGCCGGCTGGAGATCGCCCCGAGGGCAATCGAGCGGATCGCCGAGGTCACCGCACTCCAGGCCCGCGGTGTGCTCCGGCGGGAGGCGACCTTGGGACGCGGCCTCCCCAAGGCGAAAGCACAGCTCGCGGGGCAACGGGTCGGGCTCGTCGTCGAGCTGGCGGTCGAGTGGGGCTACCCGCTGGCCGAACTGGCCGCCGAGGTCCGCGGCCGGGTCACCCGAGCGGTCACCGACCTGACCGGACTGGGCATCGACGCGGTCAGCATCGACATCTCCGCCGTGGAACTCCCCAGCACCGCCAACCCCGCGAACCCGAGGAGGGTCGGATGAGTAGCACCCCCGCGAAGAGGCCGGTCGCAGTACCGGCTGCCGCGACCGTCGGCGTTCTCGCAGCCCTCGCCGTCACTGCTGCCGGCGTCGTCGCGATCCGCGAAACCCTCCTGGCCGCAGACCTCATCACCGGTACGTCGTGGCTGCAGTGGGTTCTCGGCAAGGCCGAAGTACTCAAGCCTGCCGGGTGGATGACCCCGGCCGGTACCGCCGCCGTACTGATCGGCCTCGTCGTCCTGGTCGCCGCGCTGAAACCGCGCAAGACGACCCACCTGGCCGTCGGCGACTCCGGAGTGTGGATCCGGAGCCGCGACGCCGCCCGTCTGGCCGGCGACACCGCCACCAACATCGACTCCGTCATCTCGGCCTCCGCCAAAGCCAAAGGCCGCAAGCTCCGCGTCACCGCGGCAGCCACCGGCGACACGGTCCGGGTCCGCGACGAGCTGACCACCGCGATCGCGCAACGCCTCCAGACCGTCACGCCGCAACCCCGGATCCATACCCGGGTCACCGTCGAGGAGCACTGACATGCGCCGTGGACTCATCGCCTTCGACCGGCTCGCTGCCGTCGTCCTCGCCATCGTTCTGATCGCGGCCGGAGCTGCCGCACTCGCCTGGCGCCACGACCTCATCCCCGACGCGACCGACCGGCTCGAAATCAACGGACTCGCCGAACTCCCGCAGGCGGCATGGTGGCCCTGGGCAACTGGTGTCGGCGGAGTACTGCTGGTTGTCCTCGGACTCACCTGGCTCGCCCGGCACCTTCCGCGCCACGGCACCGGCCGGCTACGTCTGCCCGGCAGCGACGAAACAGGGCGGCTCACCGCCGACGCGAACGCCGCCGCCGGCGCCGCAGGACACGTCCTCGCCCAAACTCCCGGAGTCCGCAGCGGATCCGGGCGAATCGTGCTCGACCGCGGCCAGTTGGTCGCCGAGATCACCGCCACCCTCGAGCCCGGCGCCGACCTCGACGCAGTACGAGCCGCAGCCGAGCAGACCGGGCAAGAACTCCACCAGGTAGTCGGCCGCGACGACCTGCACCACCGCATCGAACTACGCGTCGCGCGCCACGCCAAGCCCCCCACCACCGCCCGCGTGCACTAGATCCGCACACCACCAACCCAGGCCTGCTTCGGGCCGGTCGATCACCAGGAGATGCTGCCAGCCGGCGGCCTCGGTGGCGGGCGTTTGCGCCGAGGCCGCGCTGCTACGGGAACGATGCGCAGGTGAGTCTGAGCCATCGCGGTGCGCCAAGGTGCTCTGCCCCACCGTCCTGTCCGCACGGCTGGAAACATCAAACCGCTGGGTCATTGAACATCAACAAGTCTCAGCATGTGAGTGGATGACGCTTCCCGCGATCTAACCCTGTGTGACGCGGGAAGGCTCCGAAGTGTTCGCCAAAACGGTGGACGGGCGCCTGCTACTGGTGGCTAATTCGTCGAGGCCCCAGCGAAGCGTCATGACGCGACATAGGAGACACCCACGTGTCCGCACCGCCGACCACCCCCTCTACTCCTGCGAACCCGACCCCTCCGCCACGTAGGCGCGTCACAGGACGCCAACTCATGATCGGCGCGGCTGTGATTGCCGCAATCGGCGGCCTGCTGGGCGGCATCGCTGCATTCAGTAAGGACGAGCCCGCCCAGAAGACCGACGACAATACCAGCAGCGTCGGCGGCGACGGCTGCATCGCGGTTGGCCCGAATAGCCAGTGCAGCACCAAGCTCAACGACGTGCTCCGCGATGGCAAGATCAGTGATGCCGACTTCAAACAGAAGCTCGCGCCGACCTCGACGGCGCCACCGACAGGCAACGGCCCGTACCTGTTCGTCGTCATCGACACGGCCGACCTTGGCCTCAAGGTGCGGTCGGGCCCTCGTGCAAAGGACCAGCAGATCGGCACCAGCGCGAACCGAACGGTGGTGTGGGCCGACTGCGAGCAGAAGTCGGACTTCGATCCCGACCCAAGCCTCGACACGGGTCCTCGCTGGCTGAAGATCCACTGGCCGAACAAAACGCCCGGCGGGCAATTCTTCAACTCCGAGCCAGGCGCCCCGGCCCAGGGCTGGGTCCACCGCGGGTATGTCATCCCGGCTGGCCACAACGGCAACATCAAGCCCTGCTGAGGCGTGCGAGCAACTGGATAGATCGACGAGTAGATCGCCGTCAAGGACGGCTCGACAGACGACGCGGCGACCCTGGCCAACCTGATCGGCCCACTCTGCTCGACCAGGCGCTCGCCCAGATGGACTCGAGCCGGCACCGCCAGTACATCCGGCTTGTCCAAGTCGTGACGCGGAAGGTGAAACGTTCGGCCCTAGCACGCGATATCTCACCTGAGGGGACGGGGGGACGCTCGGTGACCCGAGCGACCGGACGCGATGGCGTGTCCGGTCCGTGCCGTCATCAAGCGAGGGTCAGTGATGGCCCTTGGGGGGACTTCATGAAGGCAACAATCGCTTTGGCGGTATTGGCCTGTGCGGCTGCATCGCTATCTGTGCCGGCGACCGCCGGCGCGGCAACGCCGGATACGCCGACGTCGATCACGGGCGGCGTGGCGCAACGCGCTGTGTCGAGTCCCAAGGAAGTCTTCTTGGACCGGACGTTCGATTTCACGGCCCTGAGTGGGCCGGTTCTGCTCGCCGGCAACGCAGAAGGCACCGCGCAGTTCTTCGTCGACGACGAGATTTCGTTGACGATCACCCGTCCCAATGGCTCGATCGCCACCTTCGCCAAGAACTTCGAGTTCCAGCCGCCGACGGACCCCATCGACATCTCGGCGTATGTGGATCCCGGTGTCAATTCCGTCCACGTCATCCTCCGTGACACCTTCGGTGACGTGCTGAGTGCATCGCCGATCTGGATGGTCAACAAGGATTCGGTCTCTCCCGAGCCGGGGTACGTCGCTCTCGGCGATTCCTTCGCGTCCGGTGAGGGCGCGAATGACAAGCACTTCGAGTTGGGGACGTCGTTTCCGGAGCCGGGCGTTCCCGGTGGCACTACCGGCTGCCACCGCTCCTCGACGGCCTGGTCGCACCTGGTCGCCGATCAGGCGCTCAAGTCCGGCCTGGTGACGAAGGTCGACCACGTCGCCTGCTCGGGCGCGGTCGCAGACGACCTCTACGCGGAGAACTTCGACTACCAGCAATATGGTGAGAAGGAGCCGGCGCAACTCGACTTCGTGCGCAAGAGCACCGTGCTTGTCACGCTCTCGATGGGCGGGAACGACGTCGGTTTCGCGGACATTCTGAAAGACTGCGTTGCACGTCCGAGAGCGGGGCTACCCCGCTGGGGCTGCCGTAAGCCCGGACGGCAAGCCAACACCCTTGCCAGCAAGATCCCGACCTTGACGACCGGATTCCCGGTCCCCCATCGATCGGTTGACCCCACCTCGCTGGCCGACATCTACACCGACATTCTCAAAAAAATGTCTCCGAACGGCACGCTCATTGTCGCCGGCTACCCGCGGCTCTTCGCTGAGAGCAGGAACCTCTACGCGGAGTGGACCCTCGACGGGGCCGCTTGCAGGGTCGGCAGTCGCGGTTTTGACCTGACCGTGAGCCACCGAGACGCCATGTGGCTCAACGGCATCGCCGACCAAGCCAACGAAGCCATCCGCAAGAACGTCATCGCTGCCAACGGGCTGTTGCAAGGAACCCCCGCAGCTCGCATCAAGTACCTGCCTTCGAGCGGCAACTTCACCTCGCACCGGGTGTGCAGCGGTAGTTCGTGGATCAACGGCGTCGAGCTGAGCAGTCCGAGCAGAATCCAGCTACCGGTGGAGAAAAAGCAGAGCTTCCATCCGAAGAAGCAGGGGCAGACGGCCTACTACAAAGCTGTCTGCGGCGCCATCCCCACCAACGGCCGGCCGGAGTACACGTGCGCCTCGAAGCAGGTGCACTGATCACGCCGATGGCACAGGGAGTACTGCCGTAAGACCAGCGGGAAGAACTAGGGACTATCTGGGCAGATGCACACGGTCAGCGGCGATGACTCTTTGGCCAGATCCCGCAATTGCCACCCGGTGGACAAGTCGGCGTCACCGGCCAGAGTTAGCACTACCCGACTGTCGGTGACCCCTGCTGCGAATCGTCAGCCCCACCTAATTTCCTCCTCGTCTTCACGCCACGGGTTTCTCGGCAGATCTGGCACGGAGTTCGATGCGACGGTTCCCAGCCTCAAGACGCGAGGCCGGGAATCGTCGCGACCGCCGATTCGACGGGTGGGCGCAATGAAGGAACCATCGCTCCAATGCCAGTTGGAGCATGTCCATACCGATGACGAGGGTCTCCGGGTGGCCGGCCGGGCGTGCCCGGTCCGCGCGGGTGCCGCGAGTGCGAGTGGAGGTGGGACCACTGCTGCGACGAAGTTCCGGAACTGGGCTGAGGGAACGTTCCCTTGACGGTGGGCGGGTCACCGGTCAGGCTCTGAGAGAGCGCTCTCTCTCCTGCAGGAAGCGGTCCGATCCCGGGCCGCTGGATGCCGCCCCGTCCTCTCCTGATTGGTGCCGCCATGTCCAGATCCAGACGGCTGTCCGCCCTAACCTTCGCTCTCGTGCTGGCCTCCGCCTTCGTTGTCGCTCCTGGCGGCGGCAACGCCCAGGCGGCCCAGGCCAGCCCCCTGACCACCCAAACCGCCCGAACTCACCAGGCCGCGCAAGCTTGTGGCAGTACGAATGTCGCGCAAAACCGCCCCGCGACGGCTTCATCCGTCGAGAACGGCGGAACCCCGGCCTCTGCGGCTGTAGACGGCAATCCCGGTACGAGATGGTCGAGCGCCTTCGCGGATCCACAGTGGCTCCAGGTGGATCTAGGTTCCACCCAGGCCATCTGCCAGGTCGTGCTGAACTGGGAGTCGGCGTACGGGCGGGCCTTCGAGGTACGGGTGTCCGACAACGGCACGAGTTGGAGCCCGATCTACTCGACCACCTCGAGCACCGGTGGCACGCAGACCCTGGATGTCGCCGGCAGCGGGCGGTATCTGCGGATCCACGGCACTCAGCGCGCTACCGGCTGGGGCTACTCACTCTGGGAGGTGGCCGTGCGGACCAGCGACGGTGGATCCGGGCCGGTCGTACCGCCGACAGATCCGCGCAACCCGGACTTCGGTCCGAACGTGGACGTCTTCAGCCCGAGCACGCCCCAGGCCGAGCTGCAGAACCGGCTGAACGTCATCTCCGCGCGCCAGCACACCAACCAGTTCGGCTCCGAGCGCTACGCGACGCTCTTCAAGCCCGGCACCTACACCGCGGACGTCAATCTCGGCTTCTTCACCCAAGTGGCCGGTCTCGGGCTCTCGCCGGATGACGTCAACCTCAACGGCCACGTCCGGGTGGAGGCCGACTGGCTGCAGCAAGGCGACAATCCGAACAACCTCGGCAACGCCACCCAGAACTTCTGGCGCTCCGCCGAGAACCTGGCCGTCACCACGCCGCCTGGGCAGATCGAACGCTGGGCCGTCTCGCAGGCAGCGCCGTACCGCCGCATGCACCTGAAGGGCGCACCGGAGATCCAGCTCTGGAACGGTGGCGACGGCTGGGCCAGCGGGGGACTGTTCGCCGATACCAAGATCGACGGCCGGGTGGTCTCCGGCTCGCAGCAGCAGTGGTTTTCCCGGAACTCGGAGTTCGGCAGTTGGGCCGGATCGGTCTGGAACATGGTCTTCCTCGGGGTCAACGGCGCACCGCCGCCGCACTTCCCGAACCCGTCTCACACAGTCATCGGTCAGACGCCGGTGATCCGTGAGAAGCCGTTCCTGTACGTCGACGCCACCGGCAGCTACCGCGTGTTCGTGCCGGCCCTGCGTCCGAACACCGCCGGCACCAGCTGGTCGAACGGACCCGCCGCGGGTTCGTCGATCTCGCTCAGCGAGTTCTACGTGGTCAAGCCTGGCGCGCCCGTCGCGACGATCAATGCCGCACTGGCGCAAGGGAAACACCTGTTGCTGACTCCTGGCGTGTACCACCTCGACGACACGATCCGAGTGACCCGCGCCAACACCGTCGTACTCGGCCTGGGCCTGGCCACGTTGCAGCCCGACACCGGCAAGGCCGCCCTGACGGTCGCTGACGTGGACGGGGTCAAGCTGGCCGGTCTCCTTGTCGACGCCGGCCCAGTGAACTCGCCCGTGCTGATCGAGGTCGGCCCGGCCGGCTCGACCGCGAACCACGCGGCGAACCCGACGTCGCTGCACGACGTGTTCGTCCGGATCGGCGGCGGACCCCAGGTCGGCAAGGCCACCGTCAGCCTGCGGGTGAACAGCAACAACGTCATCGGTGACCACCTGTGGCTGTGGCGCGCGGATCATGGCAACGCCGTCGGCTGGGACCTCAACACCGCCGCCAACGGATTGGTTGTCAACGGCAACGACGTGACGATGTACGGCCTATTCGCCGAGCACTACCAGCAGTACGAAACGCTCTGGAACGGCAACGGCGGCCGAACGTACTTCTATCAGAACGAGATGCCGTACGACGTGCCGAACCAGGCGAGTTGGAGCAGCGGCCCGGGCACCCTCGGGTGGGCCGCGTACAAGGTGGGGGACAGCGTCTCGACCCACGAGGCCTGGGGCGTCGGCGTCTACTCGTTTTTCCAGACGAACCCGTCGATCGTCGCCAGCCGCGGTTTCGAAGTACCGGACAAACCCGGCGTCCGCTTCCACAACCTGCTGACGGTGTCACTCGGCGGCGTCGGCACGATCAATCGGATCATCAACAACACCGGAGGCACGTCGAACACCACCACCCAGGTGAACTATCTACCCAGCTATCCCTGATCCACCCGGGCTTGGGCGGCCGTTCCGACGGCCGCCCAAGCCCGCCCTTCGACCAGCGACGCAGGACTGGTCTTCACCGCATCACCGTCCGGGGTAGAGGAGGCGGCAGGTGGCCTTGTCGTTCGGGCGCATGTGCGCGGGCAGACCGGGCACCTGTGCAGGTGGGGCGGTGCGCTGAGCCAGCGGCCGGCATCAGCAGCGCGCCGATCTCGCCGACTGCTCCGCCATAGCCGCGGCGCACGGTTCCGTCCAGGATCAGGCCGGCGCCGGTTCGCATGCCGGCCCAGGACGTAGACGATGTCGTTCGCGTCCTGGACGCGCCTTCCAGCGTTCGGCGACCGCGGCGAGCTCGCAGGTCTCTCCCACGGGTCGGAGCGTTTCGGACCGCGCGTAGCGGCCGAGGGCACTCCCCCGACGATTGGCCGGTCAGCACCCGCAGCAATTTCTTGTCCGTCATCCTCCGTGAAGCCGTGTAAGGCCACGGCTGGCCACAGATGATGCAGCGAGTGCCAGCCCCACGCACCGATCCCGCACCGCAGTGCCGCCAGGATGCTGCGGAACTGTCGGCCGCGGTGACAGCCGCCGGACGGGCTTGCTCGACGCCCGATCCGAGGAGCGTGACGGCGACGAGCCCGGACGCGGCCGCTGCTCGGCGCATCCGGGCGTGACTGTAGTTTTGCCGTTTGCCGTTTGCCGTTTGCCGTTTGCTGTTTGCCGTTTGCTGCGGTGCCGGCGGGACTTCTCCGGCACCGCAGGACGATCGTCAGATGGTTGGTCGGCCGGGGAGGCGGTAGTTGTCGCCGAGGATCTGGCCCCGGTCGGGCTTGTAGAGGTCGAAACCCTTCGAGTTGCACTGGAGTCCGCCGTTGATGCAGTGGCTCACCAGGGCTGCCAGTGTCGGCGGGTCCCAGGCGTTGAAGAAGTCGTAGTGCCAGGAGTAGCCGCGGCCGCTGGCCAGTCTGATCTGCGACATGTCGCCGTCGGCCGGGAACGCGATCTTGAACTCGAGCATCGGTACTGCGGCTGGGTGGCTGCCTGGGCAGGCACCGTTGACGGGGTAGGCCATGTGGCTCTTGTGGTCAGGCGAGTCGAGATTCTTCCCGTCCCAGCAACTCGGAGCCTGGTAGCGAATGTTGGCCTGCGTACCGAGCGGGCAGTTCGCCGGGAAGTCCCAGTTGTGGGCGCTGTTGCCGCACTCCCAGCCCTCGACGGCGCCGGGAGCGGTACGGAATCCGTCCAGCGTCGCGCTCGGGCTGCCGACCACGAACCGGATGCCCGGTGGGAACGGACGGACGTCCTGATACCGCAGGATGCCCGACTTGTAGTAGATGGTCTGGTGCCAGGTCTGGACGATCGGCTGGCTGCCCCGGAACATCGTCGGCCACCAGTACGCCGAGAGGTCGTCGGGGTTGAGGCAGGTGGTCGCGCCGGGGCCCGCGGCCGTCAACGAGTTGAGCGTGGTCGCGGCGTTGGTCGTGGTGTTGCCGGCGAAGCTGTGATCGTGCGAGGCGCCGGGCAGGTTGGGGAACACGATCGGATCGTCGGTCGCGCGGTGATGCACCGTGCAGTTGACCTGGAACTCGTGATGCGTGACGAGGTCGTCGGCCTGCGCCACCGATCCGGTGATGGCGGTCAGGGCTGAGGCGATGGTGACGGCGGCCAGGCCGCCTGCGGACAGGGCTTTGGTCCTTCTCTTGAACACGGAGCTCCTCCTGTCGGGGGATTTCCGCGGGGCGTCGAATCGGGCAACCCGCGGCGGGACGTCGCGGGAGAGCGCTCTCTCACACAGCGTCGATCGGGGCCGCGGTGGTGTCAAGGCCCGGCCGGTTCCGGAACCGGCGGAGCGTAACGAGGCGTTGACAACCGGTCTCGGCACCGTGACGATCAGAGCGCGAGAGAGCGCTCTCTGACCCCGCCCCCGCTCTCTGTGAAGGAGTACCCGATGGATTTCGCGACCCGTCGCGTCCGTTCGGCAATTGCTCTCGTCACCGCAGTCGCCGTGGTCCTGCTCGGCAGCGCAGTACTGACGGCTCAACCCGCGCAAGCGGCAACCCTGCTGTCCCAAGGCCGCCCGGTGGCGGCTTCGTCATCGGAAGGCGCCGGTACTCCGGCTACGGCCGCTGTCGACGGAGACCTGAACACCAGATGGTCCAGCAACTTCAGCGACCCGCAATGGCTCCAGGTAGACCTCGGTGCGACCGCTGACCTCAGTCAGGTGGTACTGCGCTGGGAAGCGGCCTACGCAACGGCGTACCGGATTGAGGTCTCTAGTAACGCGCAGGACTGGAGTTCCGTCTACAGCACGACCGTCGGCAAGGGCGGTACCGAGACTCTGAACGTCACCGGCAGTGGGCGCTATGTGCGGCTGTACGGGACCAAGCGTGTTGGCGGGTACGGCTACTCGCTCTGGGAGTTGCAGGTGCTCGGTACTGGTGGTGGGCCGCCGCAGGGCAGTGGCACCGTGCGGATCGCTGGTGGCCAAGGGAACTGGCAGTTGCTCGTCAACAACGCGCCATGGCAGGTCAAGGGCCTCACCTGGGGACCGCCGGCCTCCGAAGCAGGCGCACGGCTGCCCGGGCTGAAGGCGATCGGCGTCAACACTGTGCGCACGTGGGGCACCGATGCGTCGTCCAGGCCGCTGTTTGACGCTGCGGCTGCGAATGGCATGCGCGTGGTCGCGGGCTACTGGCTCCAGCCTGGTGGTGGACCCGGCAGTGGAGGTTGCGCGAACTACGTGACCGATACGACGTACAAGGCGAACGCGCTCGCCGATATCCGCCGCTGGACCACGGAGTACAAGGATCACCAGGGTGTGCTGATGTGGAACGTCGGCAACGAGTCCGTGCTCGGCCTGCAGAACTGCTACTCCGGTGCTGAGCTCGAGCGGCAGCGGATCGCTTATACGACCTTCGTGAACGAGGCGAGCAAGGCGATCCATGCGATCGACCCGAACCACCCGGTCACGTCCACCGATGCGTGGACGGGCGCTTGGCCTTACTACAAGCAGTACACGCCGGACCTGGATCTGCTGGCGGTCAATTCGTACGGCAATGTCTGCCAGGTGAAGCAGGACTGGATCAATGGCGGCTACACCAAGCCGTACATCCTGACCGAGGCTGGACCGGCAGGCGAGTGGGAGGTGCCCAACGACGCGAACGGCGTACCGGCTGAGCCGACTGACGTGCAGAAGCGCGACGGCTACCTGCGGGCGTGGAACTGCATCGTCGGGCACACCGGGGTCGCGTTGGGCGGCACACTGTTCCACTACGGCATCGAGAACGACTTCGGCGCTGTCTGGTTCAACTTGACGCCGGGCGGAGAGAAGCGGCTCTCGTACTACGCTGTCCGGCAGGCCTTCGGCGGCGCGGGCGGCGGCAACACCGCTCCGGTGATCAGCAGCATGACCCTGAGCCGTACGACGGACGTCCCGGCCGGCGGAACGATCACTGTCAACGTCAACGCGTCTGACCCTGATGGGGACCCGCTGACGCATGAGTTCAAGGTCGGCGGCAAGTACATCGACGGCAGTGGCGCATTGGTCGGTACGCCGTTCAGCGGGAGCGGGCCGTTCACGGTGACCGTGCCCGAGCGGCTGGGTGTGTGGAAGCTCTACGACTATGTGCGTGACGGCAAGGGCAACGTGGGTATCGAGACGAGGTCCTTCCGTGTGGTGGCTCCGCCGGTGCCGGGCACGAATGTTGCCCGGGGCAAGGCGGTGACGGCTTCGTCGTACCAGCAGGTGGGGAACGGCGCGCCGTACCCGCCGTCGAACGTGACGGATGGCAACACCACGACTCGCTGGGCGAGCGACTGGGCGGATCCGCAGTGGGTGCAGGTGGATCTCGGTACGGTGATGTCGTTCGACCGGATCCAGTTGATCTGGGAGGGGGCGTTCGCGCGGTCGTACCGGATCGAGGCTTCCGACGATGGGAACAATTGGCGGCCGGTCTACTCGACTGCTGACGGGAACGGTGACGTCGACAATCTGGCGACGGGCGGGTCCGGGCGCTATGTGCGGCTGACTGGGACTCAGCGCGGTACGGGCTTTGGTTATTCGCTGTACGAGTTCGGGATCTATCGGCAGTGACCCAGCTACGATCCGGTGGCATGACGAGCAAGCGGCCGCCGACCCTGGAGGATGTCGCCAGGGCGGCGGGCGTCTCGCGCGCCACCGCGTCGCGGGTCATCAACGGCGTGGCGACGGTCGACGAGGCGATGCGGTCGAAGGTCGCCGCGGCGGTGGTGGCGACCGGGTACATCCCGAACACGGTGGCGCGGTCGCTGGTCACGCGGAAGGCCGGGGCGATCGCGTTGGTGATCTCGGGCTCGGACGGCTCCGCGGAGCAGGTTCTCGGCGACCCCTTCTTCGGCCGGGTGGTGTCCGGTGTTGTCAGGAGTTTGCTGCCGCGGAAGGTGCATCCGACGCTGGTGCTGGCCGACTCCGACGCGGCCCGGGCGGATGCGGTGAGCTATGTCCGGCAGGGCAAGGCCGATGGGGCGCTGCTGGTCTCGACTCATTCCGATGACACGTTGCCCGGTCTTTTCGTGGATGCGGGCATCCCGGCTGTTCTCTTTGCGAGACCCGGCCGGGATGTCCCGATCAGCTACGTCGATCTGGCCCACGAGCAAGGCGCTGCGCTGGCGGCGGATCGGCTGGTTGCGCGCGGTTGCCGCCGAGTCGTGACGATCGCCGGACCCAGCGACGTACCGGCCGCTCAGGACCGCCTGACCGGTTTCCGCCAGGCGATGGCCCGGCACGGACAGGCCTACGTACCGGTTGCCAAGGGCAACTTCACGCTGGAGAGCGGCGCGCGGGCGATGGCCGAGTTGCTGGCCGAGCACCCCGACCTCGACGGCGTCTTCGCCGCCAACGACCTGATGGCCGCCGGCGCCCTGACCATCCTCCATCAACACCACCGCACCGTCCCCGGCGACGTGGCGGTAGTGGGCTTCGATGACAGCGAACCTGCCCACTTCACCCACCCCCAACTGACCACCGTCGCCCAACCCGTCGAAGAAATGGCCGCCGAAATGGCCCGCATCCTCCTCACCCACCTCCAAGACCAAACCCACCGCCCCACCTCAGCAATCTTCGACCCCCACCTGGTCATCCGCGGATCAGCCTGAGCCACCAGAGACCGGCGGTCAGGGGGTGATCCCGCTAGTGCGGGCGGCCGGCTGTGCTTTCGCGGACCACCAGGGAGAAGTTCGAGACGGTGTCCTCGATCGCGAGGTCGGTTTTGCTCTGGGCGCGGGCGAGCAGCCGGGCTACCGCGGTTTCGGCGATCTGCCGTTTGTCTGGCGAGATCGTGGTCAGGGTGGGTGTCGAGTAGCTGCCCTCGTCGATGTCGTCGAAACCGGCGACCGCGACGTCCTCCGGCACCCGCAGGCCCGCGTCCAGCAGGACTCGGATCGCTCCCTGGGCGAGCAGATCCGTGGCGCAGAAGACCGCGTCGGGGCGAGGTCCCGCTGCGTCCAGCAGGCTTTGCATCGCGATCATTCCGTCCTTGCGGTGATAACCGGCGGTCGGCACGATCAGCCGCTCGTCGACCTCGAGCCCCGCCGCGGCGAGCGCCTCGCGGTAGCCCGTGGTGCGGAGCCGGGCGATCTCGGAGCTGGGGCGATGCTGCGTACCGATGAAGGCGATCCGGCGACGACCGAGCTCGGCCAGGTGGGCCGTCGCGACCCGGGCGGCAGCGACGTTGTCGATGCCGACGTGATCCACCAGGCCCTGGCTGGAGCGCTCGCCGAGTAGCACGATCGGTGTCTTGTCGCGCCGCTGCTCCAAGTCACCGCCGCCGAGGGCGACCGGGCTGTAGATGAGGCCCTCGACGAACTGGCTGTAGGTGCCGTTCACGACCGCGAGCTCCCGGTCCCGATCGCCGAGGGTCTGCATGATCATCACGGTCAGGCCGTGGTCCTGGGCGACCTCCACCACCAGCCGAGCCAGCTCGGAGAAGTACGAGACGTCGAGCTCCGGCACCGCCAGCCCGATGATCCGGCTCCGCCCGCTGCGCAGGCTGCGGGCGGCGTGGTTCGGCCGGTAGTCGAGCTCCTCGATCGCCTGGAGCACGCGGGCCCGTACGTCGTCACTGACGTGGGGGTAGTCGTTGATCACGTTCGAGACGGTCTTGCGGGCCACACCCGCACGTGCCGCAACATCGGCCTGGGTGACCGTCATGGGCTGCTCCTACTTCTCGGGCCGGACTGAACAAACCCTAACTCTAGTCTTTACCACGTGGCAGGCCACGTGGTAAAAATCACCGGAAGAGCCGCGATCGACCGAACGACGGGACGCGGCGGATCCCCTGGAGGACTAGATGAGAATCTCTCGACGGCGCCTGGTGCCGATCGGAGTGGCGACGGCCTTGTCCCTCGCCGCCGTCACCGCGTGTTCCAACACCAGCAACTCGGCCGGCGACAAGTCCGACACCCTGACCATCTCGGTCTGGGGTGTGAACGAGGACATCGACAGCATCAAGGCGGCCGCCAAGGGCTTCGAACAGGCCAACCCGTCGATCAAGCTCAAGTTCAACAAGACCGACTGCGGCGCCGACTACGCGGCCTGCAAGACGCTGATCGCCGGCAAGAACATGTCCGACGTGCTGGTCACCGGCAGCTGGAACCTGAACGAGATGGCGAACGACGGCGTACTGGCCGATCTCACCGACAAGATGTCCGCCGACGGCGTCAACTCCGCCGACTTCGTCCCGGTCGTGATCGAGTCCGACAAGGCGGCCAAGGACGGCAAGTACTACGCGCTGCCGATGGGCTACAACGTCCAGTCCCTGTTCTACAACAAGACCATGTTCGCCAAAGCCGGTCTCAAGGAACCGGACCCGACCGGCAACTACACCTACGAAGACCTGCGGGCCTGGTCGAAGAAGCTCACACTGGATGCCGCCGGCAACACTGCGGAGAGCCCGAAGTTCGACCCGAAGAAGATCGTCCAGTGGGGTTACTACAACCGCATCGCGATCCCGTCGGAACCTGGCTACTCCCCTGTTCTGTGGGCCCACGGCGGCGGGCTGCTCGGCGGTGACAAGCGCGACCAGTGCGAGGTCGAGAAGCCCGGCACGATCCAGGCGATGCAACTGCTCCAGGACATGATGTGGAAGGACCACACGGCGGTGACGCCGCAGATGGAGCAGCAGACGCCCGGCTACCTGCGCTGGATCCAGGGCAAGGTCGCGATGCAGCAGGGTTCGCACGAGCAGGTCACGATCGCCGCGCAGCAGAACCCGAAACTCCAGTACGACATGGCCGCGCTGCCGAAGGGCCCGGCCGGCAACGCCACGCTCATCCAGGTGCACAGCTGGGCGGCGTACGCGAAGTCGCCGAACGTGGACAACGCCTGGAAGTTCGTGAAGTACATGGCCACCGAGGGCGCCGGCAAGCAGATGGGCCTGATCCCGGCGTACAAGGACGTGGCGAGCGGCCCGGCCTTCCTGCAGGCGCCTGGTGAGCCTGCCCACCTGAAGGAAGCCCAGCTCGATCCCGCGAAGTGGCCGCTGGCCCGGACGAACATCGACCCGACCGGCCAGCTCGGGACCGTGCTCGGCCAGGACGGCATCGGGCCTGCGTTGACGAGCCTGATCACCAACAAGAAGTCCGCGGCGGAGGCGCTCAAGGGCAGCTGCGCCAAGGTCGACAAGATCCTTGGATCCTGAGCAGCGATGCAGACACCACGTGACTCGCGGCGGCACAACCCGCGCCGCCGCGAGGCGGGCACCGCCCTCCTGTTCCTGCTGCCACAACTGATCGGACTCGTCGCGTTCGTCGGGCTTCCACTCGCGGTCTCGCTCTACTACTCCTTCACTCATTGGGATCTGGTGGCGCCCGCGCCAACGTGGATCGGCTTCGACAACTGGACACACCTGCTGGACGACGAGCGGGTTCCGAAGGTGTTGTGGAACACCGTCAAGTTCATCCTCACCGGCACCACCAGCTTCCTTCTCTTCTCGTTGCTGGCGGCCCTGATCGCGTACCGGCCGCGGCGCGGCGTCGCGGTGTACCGGGCCCTGCTGTTCCTCCCGTACGTGCTGTCGCAGATCGCCGTCGGCATCGTCTGGCGCTGGATGCTCAACACCGAGTCCGGCCCGATCAACAACGCGGTCGAGCTGTTCGGCTTCACCGGACCTGAATGGTTGCTCGATCCGGGAATGGCGATGCCGTCGATCGCGCTGGTGACCACCTGGCAGGGCCTTGGGTACGGCATGACGCTCTACATCGCCGCGCTGCACGGCGTGCCGGATGCCCTTCCGGAGGCCGCGAAGATCGACGGAGCCAACGCCTGGCAGCGGTTCCGGCATGTGCTGCTGCCGATGATCTCGCCGACCGTCCTGTTCCTGATGGTGACGTCGCTGATCGGCGCCCTGCAACTGTTCGACCCGGTGGTCGCCATGACGGCGTCCGGTGGCGGTATCGCAGCGGCGGGCGGCCCGGAGGATTCCACTCGCACGGTGGTCCTCTACATGTACAACCAGATGTTCAACTACAACGAGCGCCTGTCCGGCCTGGGGTACGCCGCCGCGATCGCGTGGGTGCTCGCGTTGCTCACCTTCCTCCTCACCCTCGTCCAGTGGGCATTCAGCAAACGCTGGGTCTTCTACGCCGGTGAGACCACCTCGACGAAAGGCGGCCGGTGATGACCGTGACCGAACCGATCACCCGGTCCGTTCCGCCGGCCACCCCGCCCACCAGACCCAGCAGCCCGGTCACCCGGAAGCGAGCCAGGGCCGGTGCCTACCACACCGCGATGACCGTTCTCGTCATCCTGTACATCCTGCCGGTGCTGTGGGCGGTGTCGATGTCCTTGCGCACCGACGCCAACATGTTCGACGTCGACCAACTGATCCCGCACCCGATCACCTTCGACCACTACGCCAATCTGTTCGCCATCCTGCCGGACTTCGGCCGGTACGTCGGGAACACCGTGCTGATCGCCGTCGTCGGCACGGCCGGCACCCTGCTGTCCAGCTCACTGGCCGGCTACGCCCTGGCCCGGTTCACCTTTCCGGGTCAGCGGGCCTTGCTGATGGTGATCCTGCTGACGTTGATGGTGCCGGCCCAGGTGACCCTGATTCCGCAGTACGTGATCTTCCGGAACCTCGGCTGGATCGACACGCCGCTGCCGATCATCGTTCCGATGCTGTTCGGCAGCGCCCTGCCCACCTTCTTCTTCCGGCAGTTCTTCCTCACCCTGCCACGGGAACTGGAAGACGCGGCGGCCGTCGACGGCGCGGGCCGCTGGCGGACGTTCTTCTCCGTGATGGCTCCGCTGGCCGGACCGGCGTACCTCGCGATGGGGCTGCTGACCTTCGTCCAGCTGTGGAACAGCTTCTTCGTCAACTCCATCTATCTGCAGGACCAGAGCCAATGGGTTCTGACCCAGGCGTTGCAGAGCCTGGTCGGCCGCTACAACAGCCAGTACGGCGAAATCATGGCCGGCGTCACGCTCGTCTCGCTGCCCATCATCGTCGGCTACATCTTCGTCCAGCGCTGGGTCGTGCGCGGCATCGCCTTCAGCGGCGTGGCCAACTGAGAAAGGGATCCGTCCTTGAAGACACCTGTCACCACCGCGACCGTCAGGGTGCTCCCCGGCCGCCGCGCCGACCATCCGCTGAGCAAGTCGAAGTTCGCCGTCTTCAACAGCGGCATCGTGCACGCCGCGACCTACCGCCGCGACGCCGCCGCACTCCGGGCCACCCGGCCGGAGTCGGTACGGATCGACGTCGGCTGGGGCGCGGACTGGATCGGCTACGAGCGCACGATCAGTGAAGCCTCCGCCGACGGTTACGCCTACGACTTCTCCGAGCTCGACGAAGTCGGTGCCTTCCTCAACGAACTCGGCATCCGCCCCTACTGGTCCTACTGCTACGTCCCCTCGCCCTACCAACCGGAGTCCGGAGACTGGCGCGATCTCGCCGAGGACGAAGGCTGGACCGCCATGATCGGCGCGTACGTCGAAGGCGCGCGCGACCGCGGCGTCCGAGTCGGCTACCACGAGGTCTACAACGAACCCGACCTGCGCGACGAACGAACCGGCGAAGCGGTGTTCTTCGGCGGCGACCTGGACGACTACCTCGCCCTCTACCGAACCACCGCCACCACGATTCGCAAGGCCGATCCCGACACCCCGGTCGGCGGTCCGGCGCTGGCGTCCGTGCTGGCCAACGAGCACTGGATTCCCGCCTTTCTCGACCTGGTGTCCGCCGAGAACCTGCCGCTCGACTTCTTCTCCTTCCACCACTACGGAACCCACAGCATCGGGGTCGCACTGGACAAGGTGCTGCAACACCTGGAAAGCCGTCCGAAACTGGCCGACGTCGAGGTCCACCTCAACGAATACAACTCCTACCCGGTCGACTACCCGCTCGGCGGTCTGCAGGACACCCATCACCTGGCAGCCGCGATGCTCGCGGACTTCGCAAACCTGCTGGCGAGCCCCGGCCTGACCAAGGTGAGCTGGGCGCAGTTCCTGGACAGCGGCCTCGGCAACTACTCCGGCATGGTCAGCATCGACGGCAAACCGAAGCCCGTGCTCAGCGCGTACGAGTTCTACCAGAACATGCCGGTCAACCGCTGCGCCCTGGAACTCGACGGCCCAGCCGGAGTCGGTGCACTTGCCGGTACTGCGAACGGCCGACTCGCGGTGGCCTTGTGGAACAGGTCTCCCCGTGCTGCGCAGATCCAACTGGACGTGGGCGATGGCGTTTACGACGCTGCTGTCGTACGCCGGATCGACGCGGACCACGACGGCACCGAGCTCGAGCACGTCCCGACCCAGCAGCACTGGACGTTCGAAGTACCGCTCGGCGGCGTAGTACTGCTGGACCTGACCGGTTCCGCTGACGAACCCAGTCGCCCAGCCGGCGTAGTACGAAAGGTCAGGCACAGGTACTCCGGCCGGCGGACCAGCGCGTGGGCCGATCTCGAAGAGGCCAGTACTACGTTCCGGCTCGGTACGGCGTCCGACCCACAGGCCGTGCCGGTCATCACCGCCGACCTCGCCGGCTGCGGCCCGTCGATCACCGTCACGAGCCAACTGACCGATGCCGAAGGCAACGACGTACCGGACGGCGCGCTCAAGGTGCGCTTCGAAGGACCCACGGCAAGCCAGGAAGTCGAACTCCGCACGGAGACGGCCACCGTGCAACTCGCGCCGCTCGGTGCCGAGGACGGCGAGATCCGCGTGACGGTTGCGCTTCGCGATGCCCCTGCCCACAGCTTTGCCGTCGTTGATCTCGCCTAAGCCGCCGAACGAGGAGCTTCTGTGCCGACGCCTCTGCAAGACCATCACCCGCGCCCGCTACTCGCCCGCGACGGCTGGCAAGACCTCTGTGGCGAGTGGCAGTTCGCCTACGACGACTCGGATACCGGCCTCGCGGAGCACTGGGAACGCCGTACCGACGTCTTCGACCGCGTCATCACCGTTCCCTACCCACCCGAATCACCCGCCAGCGGTATCCACGACACCGGCTACCACCCGGTTCTTTGGTACCGCCGGACGCTGCAGGTCCCCGCTCCTCCACCCGGTCGTCGGTCCGTCCTGCGGTTCGGCGCCGTCGACTACCGCGCTGACGTCTGGGTCAACGGTCAGCACGTCGCCCGGCATGACGGTGGCCAGACTCCCTTCAGCGCTGACATCACCGACGCGCTGAGCAGCGACGGCGAACAGGTGCTGGTCGTCCGCGCCTGGGACGATCCGCACGACCTCGAACAGCCGCGTGGCAAGCAGGACTGGGAGGAGCGGCCTCACGTCATCTGGTACGAGCGCACCTCCGGGATCTGGCAACCAGTCTGGCTCGAAGAGGTTCCGGGCGACCACGTGGAAAGCCTTGTCTTCACCCCCACAGCCTTACCGGGAACCGTCGATGTCGAGGTGCGGCTGGCGAAGCGGAGCAAGGATCCGGTGCAGGTCTCGATCCGGCTCGAGCTCGACGGCCGGATCTTGGTGGAGGACAGCTGCACGGTCCAGGGCACCCTGCTTCGTCGACGACTCGTAGTACAGGACAGCAGGTTCGAAGCTGAGCCGCATCGCCTCGAGTGGTCCCCCGAACAGCCGGTACTTTGCGATGCAACCGTCACGGTCGGGGCCGACTCCGTGCACAGCTACGTCGGCTTCCGAACTGTCGGCACGGACGAGCGGTCCTTCCTGCTCAACGGGCGTCCTTACTACCTGCGACTCGCGCTGGCCCAGGGGTACTGGCCGCAGACACATCTCGCCGCACCCAGCACTGAAGCGTTGCGGGCCGAGGTCGAACTGATCAAGCAACTCGGCTTCAACGGCGTCCGTGTCCACCAGAAGGCCGAAGACCCGCGATTCCTGTACTGGTGCGACCGGCTCGGCCTGCTCGTGTACGCCGATGCGGCCGCGAGCTACTCGTACAGCAGCCGGTCCCTGGCCCGCACCACCCGCGAGTGGATCGAGATCATCGAGCGGGACGCCGGCCACCCCTGCATCGCGGGCTGGGTCGCCTTCAACGAGAGCTGGGGCGTAGGGCAGGTCGCGGACTCCGAGCAACAGCGCGATGGAGTCCGGGCCCTCTACCGTCTGCTCAAGGCGCTCGACCCATCGCGTCCGGTCATCGGCAACGACGGCTGGGAGTACGTCGCCGGCGACCTGCTTGGTATCCACGACTACACGCACGATCCGGAGACCGTCCAGCGACGGTACGCCGATGAGGATCGCGTGCGAGCGACCGTGGCGAAGGGTCGGCCAGGTGGAAGGCGGCTCGCCCTGGGCGACCCGGCGCCCGCAGTACCGGTGCTTTTGAGCGAGTTCGGCGGATTCACCCACGCGCCGGACGACCCGACGACGTGGAGTGGGTACGGCGTCGCTGACTCGCCGGAACAACTCCTCGAGCGGCTCGGTGCATTGCTGGAGGCCGTTCACGCGTCCACCGGCCTCGCGGGGTTCTGCTACACCCAGCTCGCCGATACCGGTCAGGAGCGCAACGGCCTGCTGACCGAGGACCGCAAGCCCAAGGCCGATCTGGACCTGATCGCCCGGATCGTCATCGGCCCACCGCGCTGACTGATTGGAGGTGAGAGTTCCTTTCCCGTTCGAGCATGACCGCCCAAGCGAACAGAAGGACTGCAGATGAACAGATTCCGACGGGCATGCGCGGCACTCGGAGCCGCTGCACTGCTCGGGGCCACCCTCGTGGCCCAACCCGCCCAGGCCGCGGCAGCAACCGTGGCCGCCGACTTCACCGCCAATGCCGACTATCCCCTGATCAAGAGCAAGTTCGGCGTCTTCAACAGCGGCTACGTGTCGCTGGCCCGCTGGAAGCGAGACGCCCCGCTACTCGCGACCCTGCGACCGGCGCGGGTGCGCTGGGAGATGATGTGGGGCAACGAGCAACACGATTGGGCGCCGATGATCACCGGATCGGCCGCCAGCCCGCAGTACAACTTCAGTCAGGTCGACCAGCTCGTCGACCTGATCAACGGCGCCGGCGCCTTGCCGGTCCCCGCCCTCACCTACACCCCTGGCATTCTCAAACCGCCCGGTGGTTCCTGGAACAACCCGCCCACCAACCCGTCGGTCTGGGCCAACCAGATCGTGCCCGCGTTCGCCAACCACTGGAAGCAGACCGGCCGACGGATCGGCTCGTACGAGATCTGGAACGAACCCGACCTGCCCGGCGTGTTCTGGACCGGCAACCAGACGCAGTACCTGGACCTGTACCGCGATGCCTCCCGCGCGTTGCGCGCCGCTGACCCGGACGCGTACGTCGAAGGCCCGGCACTGTGCTGCGTCAGCTGGTCCGGACCGTTCGTCAACCGGGTGCAGTCGGAAAACCTGCCACTCGACGGCTTCTCCTTCCACGCCTACACCGACGCCACCAACGGCAGCCTCGAGAACAACTACCGCGGCGCCACCGACTCCGGGCTGACGTCGTACCGGATGGCCTCGGTCGACAACAACCTGAACGAGTACAACTGGACCAACGACTTCACCGCGCCGACCGACGTCATCACCCATCGCGGCGCGGCCCAGATGCTGAAGAGCTACAAGGCACTGCTGGCCAAGCCGTGGATCACGCATGTCGAATGGGCGCAGTTCCAAGACCCGATCTGCGCCAGTACCTGCGACGTCATTGGGCTGCTCGACCGCGACGGGCACAAGCGCGCGTCGTACAACGCGTTCCAGCTCTATGCCAACATGCCGGTGGAGCGTAAACAGCTGAACATCAACGGCGCGGTCGACGGAATGGCTTCGTCCGACGGGCACAAGTCCGGCATTCTGCTGTGGAACACTTCAGGCGCGGCACAGACCGTGTCCGCCGCTCTCAACAACGTTCCCTTTGCCCAAGGCAACTTCCGGGTCTACCGCATCGACTCACAACACGCCAGCTACGAGGACAACCACGCCAGCGAACACCTGGCACCAGTCGAACAGCGCCTCGGCACCAGCACCGCCGGCCTCAACTGGTCCGGAACCATCCCGGACCACGGCGTCGTCTACCTCGAAGCCGAGGACGGCAGCGGCACCGACACCCTCGCTGGGCTGCACGTCGCCAACGTACTGCGCAGCAACCGCTACATCCCCAACCACAGCAAGGCGTCCTACGCCAGCTTCGACCGCCGGACCTGGACAGCTGCGCTCGGGATGGCCGGTGAGACCTGGGCCGACGTCGCAGCCGGCACGGTCGCAACCGGCCTCCCCGCCAACCTCCGTGTTCGCCTCCAGGCCAGCGGCAACTTCCAGCAACTCGACGCCAACAGCCTGCTCGGCATGAGGATCGACTTCCAGACAGCCGGCGGCTACACCAAGGGTGTGCTGATCCACGGCGGGCTTTACAACAGCGGCAGATCAGCACCCGAGCCGTGGGGCACGAAACGACAACCTGACCAAGTGATCACCGTCCCCAACTTCTCCGACTTCACCGTCAACCTCCCCGGCCTCGCCCCAGCCGGCTGGACCGGCCGTGCCAGCATTAGTTTCCACCTACAGAACAGCGGTCCCAACACTCGTATCACCGCCAACATCCGCGCAGCCTGACCACCCGGTTGCCCCTGACCTCGCCGGGTCAGGGGCAACCGCCGTCGATCTCGCAGAGAGAGGTCACCTTGACCAAGTACACGCCTCGCCTTCGTGAACTGCCGCTCGGTGCCATCCGTCCGCAGGGCTGGCTGGAACGCCAACTGCGGCTGCAGGCCGACGGCCAAACCGGCCGCCTGGAAGCGATCTGGCCGGATGTCGGCCCTTCCAACGGCTGGCTCGGCGGCGACGGCGAGAACTGGGAACGGGCACCGTACTACCTCGACGGGCTGGTCCCCTTGGCCTACGTTCTCGACGACGCCGAGTTGCAGGCCAAGGCCCAGAAGTGGATCGAGGCCATCCTCGACAGTCAGCGCGCCGACGGCCAGTTCGGACCGGCCGGCAACGACGACTGGTGGCCGCGAATGGTCGCCCTGAAAGTACTGACGCAGTACGCCGACGCCACCGCCGACGACCGCGTCGCGCCCTTCCTGTACCGGTACTTCCAGTACCAGCGGGCCGAACTTCCCGGTCGGCCCCTGGACAGCTGGGGCAAAGCACGTGGAGCCGACAACATCTTGTCCATCCTCTGGCTCCGCGAGCGCATGGAGGAGGGCTGGCTGCTCGAGCTGGCCCGGCTGATCCTGGACCAGACTCACGACTGGGCGACATTCGTGACCAGAGATCTCCCACCCGGTCCGGTGTCGACGTTCCGCCACCTCACCCACGGGGTGAACGTCGCGATGGGGCTGAAGACTCCGGCGGTCGCGCTCCTGCTCGACAACGACCTCGGCCACATCGACAAGCTCCAGCAGATGCAGACGAGCCTGGAACGGCTACACGGACAGGTGCACGGCGTGTTCTCGGGCGATGAATGGCTCGGCGGGCGGGATCCTCATCACGGCGTCGAGACCTGCCAGGTGGTCGAGCTGATGTTCACCCTGGAACAGCTCGCCCGGGTGCTGGGCGACGGCCGGTACGGCGATCAACTGGAGCAGGTCGCCTTCAACCTGCTGGCCGCGGCGAACGATCCCCGGATGCTCGCCCACCAGTACCACCAACAGGCCAACCAGGTACTCGTGTCCTTCGCCACCCGCGACTGGAGCTTCAGCGGTCCGGACGCGAACGTTTTCGGCCTGGAACCGCACTTCGGCTGCTGCACCGCCAACCTGCATCAGGGCTGGCCCAAGTTGGTCCGATCGCTGTGGATGCGGAGCTCGGCCGACGATGCGCTGACCGCGATCGCCTACGCACCCTGCACGGTGCGGGCTGCGGTCGACGGCCAGCCGGTACAACTCGACGTCCAGACCTCCTACCCCTTTGAGGAGACGATCGAGATCCGCATCGGCGTCGACGAGCCGACCGAGCTGACCCTGCGCCTGCGGATTCCCCAGTGGTGTGACGATCCGGTCCTGGTGGTCCAGGGTTCACAGGTTCCGGTGTCCATCGACGACTACGGGTTCGCAGCAGTTCGCAGTACCTTCGCCGACAGTGACGTCGTACGACTCGAACTCCCCATGCAACTCCGGGCAGTGCCGCGGGACAAGGGCGCTGTCGGATTGCGACTGGGACCACTGGTGATGGTCCACGCGATCGGCGAGGTCTGGCGACCGGTACCGGATCACGCCGGCCTGGCCGAGTGGGAGATCACCCCACGCTCCTTCTGGAACCTCGGCCTGTGGAGCGACGACCCCGAGGGCATCGCCTCGTGGCCGATCGAACGGAAACCGGTCGAAGACGTTCCTTTCACCGCATCGGGCGCGCCCGTCATCATCCACGGCAAAGGCGCACAGCTCCACCAGTGGCGAATGCAAGACGACTCCGCCGGCCCACTCCCCGAAAGCCCGGTCCCTACCAGCATGCCCATCCTGCCAATGCGCCTACTCCCCTACGGCTCAGCCCGCCTCCGAATAGCCGAGTTCCCCACCATCCACCCCACCGCCCCCGCGTGAGCGGGTCCGGATCCAAGGACGAAATCAATCCTCGACGCGAAATCAAGAGCTCCCGGAGCAACGTGGCCACCTGACGACGTTGCCCAGCAGTCAACGGGGACAGGAACTCCTCGTCCACGGCAAGAACCTTCGTCAGTGACCGTTTCGCCAGGCTGCGGCCGCTGGCCGTCAGGTGGACATGGATCGCTCGCCCGTCCTCAGAGTCAGGAGTTCGACGAATCAATCCGGCTTCCTCGAGCCGGTTCAGACGGGACGCCATTGCGCCGGTCGTGATCAGCGAGGACGGCGCAAGGTCGCTCGGATTCGCACCTCCAGATCGCATGTCGTTCAGCAACTGGGCTTTCATCTACTTGTCCTCGGCGAAGAGGATCCTGTCCGAGACCGGGCGGTCATCAGCGTCGGAGGTCTGACCACCACAATCGTGCCGGTTCCGGACTGCGCGCTGGCAGCGGGAGTTGCCAAAAAGCTGGTGGCCGACGGCGCACAGGCCATCGAGCTGTGCGGAGGACTGCGGCCGTCGGTAGTGACTGAGGTCCTCGCGGCAACTGAGGGAAAGGTGCCGGTGGGTGGCGTCTACTACGGCGTCGAGTCGGTCCACGGGCTGGCCGCACTGTTCCCCGTCGACCAGCGCTGATCATCCGACCTGACCAGCTGGACTCTCCGACGACGGGGAGTCCGGCGAGGACCGAAGGCGACCTTCCCCGACACTCACCCTCGATGTGATCGATCGAGGCATCCTCTACCCTGACGCCGTCACGTCTCGGCGTTCGAGTCTCTCGAGCCGCGCCAACGCCTAAGGCCTGATACACGGGCCGTGATGACGTCTATTGATCTTCTCCATCGATCTCAGCCAACTGGCTGCGCAGTCGGGCTGCCTCAGCCTCTGCTTTCTTCAATCGGCGCCTGAGTGCCTCCTTGGAAGGCGGCTTCGGCTGCTCTGGTTGTGGCATGCGGGGCACCAGCCAACCAGCTCGTTGGCAGGCGACGACCTGCCGGACGTGGGTGCAGGTGCTGCAGAGGGCCTCTGGACTGGGTCTCGGCCAGCGTTGCTGGAGCATCCTCTCCCAATGCATCCGCTCTCGCTCGTCCTGCTCGCCCGGATGGGTTGACCAGTACTCCTCGAACTGACGCTTCATTTCACGCGTTCGCTCGATACTGGCAAGTTTGGGGCCATCGCTCGGTTTCCAGGCGGGGTCGCAAACCGCGTCGGTCACGTGACCGCATGACAGAGTTACCGTCCAGAACGCCGACCTACGGGGCTCGTCCCGGCGAAGCGCGGCCCAAATCTCCTCGCCGGCCCAGTCCGGCGGCTCAACGGGATCGGCCTCGAACGAAACAAGACGGCGGTCTCCCCAGTCGATGATCTCGCGGTACGGAGCGGGCGGAGCCGCGTCGTGCCAGCAGCTGATCTGGCCACAGGGCAGGAGCGCCGAGGAAACCGGATCACGCCATCGCTGCTCGTCAGGCCGAGAATCCTTGCCGCTTGTCAAGACCTCGACGACGCACTCACAGTCCAACTGAACGCGCCACCGGTAGAGCTTGTCGGGAGATGGCGCAAAGAAAGACCAAAGGGCGTTCGGGATGTGGCGCCGTCGTTCATCGTTGTGGCGGTTGTACTCTTCCAACGTCTCCCTGGCAGGCCGGGCTTTACCAGGCAAACGCCGTAACACCGCCCGCCGCTGAGTATCTACGCCTGCCAGCTGGCTCATCGGCTCTCACTCCCTCGGTCAGCGTTGCATCATTTTGGCGGCCACGCGACACAACGTGCGGTCGCGGTTCAGATTCGGTCGAGAACGTTCTGCTTGTCTACTAGCAGTTCGTAGCCAACTGCCTCCTGGGGATATCGGTAACCGTCGATCAGCGCCTGTCGGGCCTGGTCGGCCAGGGGGCCTAACCATTCGGCGGCAGCTATGGCGTCCGCAGCAACCGGGGTCGCCCGATGCGTTTTCTGCGCCGCGAACAGCAGTTCGTACAGTGGAACCGCAGGCAGTACCGGCGGGAGGCCGGCCCCGACAGCGCTGAGATTCGCAGCAGCGGGTATCTGCAAGCCCTTCAGATCAACGTCACCGAAGTAGACGATGCGCTCAGCCGTCGGCACCAGAAGCGGTACGGTCAGCACTGCTGACGGGAACTGACTTCCGGTCCCATAGCCTACGTGCCTCGCGAAGCCACCTTGGGCGGCATGCTCTCGGGTGACTTCGAGCAGCGACGCGTAGGTGTGATGGTTCTCGGCGATGAGCAGCGCCGCTCCACGCGAATCTGGATACCCCGGCACCCACTGCGACACGAACGGGATAGGCACAGCGTGACATCGGAGCAGGTCCAACGTGAGTGCACCGGAAGTGAACAGGCGGGTCAGGCTGAGGCTGTCGAGCCGCTTCTCGTCTCCGAAAAGCTCCAGCGATCGTTCCCGCGCCGGCACGCTGGGACGCCCGCTGCCGCCATCTCGCAGGAAAGCGGCCACGGTCTCGAGCACGGCGAACTCGTCCTCACGGTCGGCGATCCGACCTGCCTCTTCCAGCGCTGCCGGCCAGACTCGAGCAGCACGCGGTTCACGAGCCTCACGGCGGCGGACCGGCCGCCGCACCCACAACGGCAGCGGTGGGTCGGCTCGCCGGTCAAACTGTCCCGCGGAGCTCGGCAATGTCATCAGCCCGGCCGCGGCCAACTCGTCGAGTGCCGACCTGATGTCGGTCCGCGCGCACGGCGTGGTCGCCAGGCTGCGGTCGAAAGCAACGGCAGCGTCGTACAGGACATCGATCTCCACCCGCTGCGTCGCCGACGCCGCCAAGTGGTCGGCAAGATGGCGCGCAAGGGCCGTCAGCGTCACGGCTCGGTACCGTCCGCCTCATCGGTCTTGCTCAATCGGGCCCCCGTGATGCCGTCAGCGGCCTGCTGCTCGTCCAGCACGACGTACCGCCTCGTCCGCAAAGCACCCGGAGCATTGCGCAGCCGCAGGACATTGGGGAACTGCCCGACTGCCCCCAGATCCTCGACCCCGGTCGTATAGACGAGTTGCACTCCATGCGCGGCGGCGACGTCTCGCTGCAGCCGAAGGAGCGCCACGTGGCTCGCCGTACCGAGTGGATTGTCGAGAACCAAGGTGCCACCCAACGCGCCCTTGCCTTGACCCCGGTTGACCGCGCGGAGGCGGGCAAGGGTGCAGTAGAGGGCGACGCACACAGTGAGCTTCTCCCCGCCAGAGAACTTGCCTAGCTGAGTGACCTCGACCGGCTCTACCGCTAGATCGCTGTTGGGCTTGAGCACCTTGACGCTGAAGCCACGAGGCGCCACCGACTCATGCACACAGCGCTTGAGAAGGCTGAGCCCCTCCGGCTTCGACTTCTCGCTCACGATCCGGTCGATCACGCTGTCGATCCGCAGCTGCAAATCCTCTTCGCTGCTCGGCCGGGTCAGTCTGATCCGCAGGAAGTGTTCGTTGCCCCAGTTCCCCAAGGTGCCAGGCAGCCTCGAATGCCGGTTCGCTGACTCCAGCATCGCCAGTACGTCCCGCACCATCGCCGCGACCTCGACAACCACCAGGTGCTGGTCCCGACCGATATCGGCGAGTTGCCCTTCGATGGTCTGACGTCGCAGTCGCAGATCGGCAGCCAGCAGGGCGGCCCGCTCCCCCAGCACCTCGGCGTCGTCGGCGGTGAAGCGGTCCCGTCGCGCATCGGGGATTTTTGCGAACCGGCTGCCGGCGGCCACACGGCGTACGCCTCCTACCGCTCGGTCAGCGGCCTCGGCTGTGGCTTTCGCGGTACCGGCCGCCTTGTTCAGGTGGTTCAACACCTCGGTCAGTGCTCCCTCGGCGTCCTCCTCGACGTACGGTGGGATGTCGTCGGGCACAACTACCGGCGCAGCAGCATCCTGGAGCCGGTTGGCTTGTTGTTCGAAGACCCGAGCCGCTGTACCGGCAGCGGTGGCGGCTACACCTGCGTCACCTGCTTCCGCCTTCAGACGGGTAGCCTTGCCGCTCAGGTCGGTAGCCCGAAGGGCCTCGCGCTCCGCCAACTCCCGCGCCTCCGACTCGGTCGCCGGCTCGACCTCCAACTGCGCATACCGGGCCCGGCCTCGCGGCGTCCGCTTCTCTACCTCGTCCTGTGCCGCATCCAATTCCGCCTTTCGACGGCTCAGGTCACCCTGCGCCGCATCAGCTTCAGCGCGCGAACGAATCCGGGCCGCGCCTCGCCTCTCACCGTCTTGACCATCGCTGGTCTCGAACAGCTCCGCGGCTTGCCCGATCACCGCGGATTCGTAGGCGGCCAGGGACTGGGCTGCTTGCCCCGCGCGAGCGAGCAGGTTGTTCAGCCGTTCGGCCAGCACGGACTGGGCGGCAGCTGTGTGCCACTGCTGATCGAGCTCAGCGAACCGCCCCTGCAACGCCGGCAAGGACTCGCCGGCCTCGCTGACAACCGGTGCCCGATCGTCGTCGAGCAGTGAGATCCGGCCTGCTTCAGTCGCGTACCGTTGGCGGTTCGACCTGTGTTGAGCAGCTCGATCACGAGCAGCCCTCTCGGTTGCGCGATACCCGGCGACGAGTTCCTCTGCCGCCTTGGCGAAACCACTGTGATCAGCAGCCTCCTTCTCCAACTGAACAATTGTCTGCCGAAGTCCTGCCAGCCCGAAGACGCGGCCGGCCAGCGCGGACAGTCGTTCGATTTTGCCGGCAAGTACTGCGAGCTCCCCAGACAGATCGGACTGGCGCTGGCTGTCGGCCGCCTCTTCGCGGTCCAGCTGGTCGATCTGGTCGAGCACCGACCGTTCCACCATCCTGGATTGCTCGATCTCTTCGTCGGCAGCCGCGACAGCCCGCTCGAGGTCGTCGAGATGTCCGGCTGGGCAATCGAGTAGCAGCGATTCCATCGTGGCGAGCAACGCCCGATCAGCGATCGCCTCGTCGCGCAGCACGCTGATCCGCAGATCCTGCTCCTGCCGTCGCGCCTCTCGTTCCGTCCGTGCGCTTTCGGCAGCCACGGGGTCGAACAAGGCGGGGTCGCTGCGGACGGCGCACCAAGGCGGTGCAGCGGAACCGAGCGCCTCCTCCAGCTGGGTCGCTGTGCACACCGTCACATGAGCGACGGCGTGCCAGCCACCAGACAGGACCAGAGCCTTGGCGTCTTCAGCATCGCCGTCCGCGACCACAACACCGGCAGCCAGTTCGGCTACCTGGGGATTCATCAAGACACCAGATCGACTCGGCTCGGCCACCAGGTCACGAAGCAGTTCCCATCCCGGTCGCGCCGAGATCGTCTTTCGCACCAGCATTTCGGCGGCGCGCTGAGCATCGCGCGTGCTCGGCAGAAAATCGTCCGTTCGCAGCCCTTCCAGAGCTCGGTCGTCGTCGGCGGCATCGACCCGGGTGTCGACGATGGCCGCGTCGGCCGTCACCGCCGCGTGAGTCAGGGCAGCGCGCAGGTCGGCCGCCTCTGCCCAGAGGTTCAACCGCCCGCCGTCCGCGATCTGCAGCAGCTCGGCAACCCTACTGTCCGCTACCAGTTCGTCGACCCGCTCGACCAGTCGTCGGCGGTCGGTATCGACCTGATCCTGCTCGGCGATCCTGGCGATCCGGGCAGCCGCCAGCCGACTCCCCTCCGCCTGCAGAGTCTTGCGCTCTTCGGGTCGGGCAGCGCGCCTTGCCTGAACGGACCCCAACTGCTCGTCCAAGTCACGCTGCAAAATCCGCGACCCGGTCAGCACGGCCGACGGACTCGCGTCGGCGTCCGGCAGGTCACCGTTTTCCACGGCAGCATCGACAGCCTGCTCGATCTCGATGACCTGGCCCTGCAGGTTCTCCACCCGAACCTGGGCAGCGGTCGCACTATCGCGGTGACGCTGGGCGGCGTCGGCCTCCCTGTGGGCCGACGTTTCCGCCTCAGTCGCGACAGCAGTTGCTTCCTCTTCGGCGACGACCTCCTGTTCCACCAACGCCGCATAGTGCGATTTCAACGCTGCCGCCGCGTCGTCGCGTGCCGCTCGCAGCGGAGCGGTTTTGTGCTCCTCCTCGGACAACTGCTTGCGGACCTCGACCGCTGCGCGTTCCGCCTCGGTACGCTCGGCCAGCCAGTGAACGGCTTCCCAGGCAAGGTTCTCGTGCTTGGCCGAGGCGGCAGACTTCCCAGCGATCTCCCAATCCGACTGCGCTGCTGCCCTTCGGTAGATGGCGGCCAATCGGTTCAGCTCGTTCGCGGCGTCGTTGAGGCGATTGCGTTCGGTGTCGAGGCTGGTCGCCTCGCCGGCCAACCGCTCCTTCTCCCCGGCTAGTCGCTTCGCCTCGAGTTGCTGGGCGGCGGCTGAGGTACGGAAGGCACCGGCCAACCGCGCGGCGGCCAGGCGGGCGGAGGACGCCTCAACGTCTGCGGCCTTGGCCCGGCGGTGCGAATCGGCCAGTACGTCGAGCCGGTCCGCCACCTCGGCACAGAACTCCCGGTCGACCAGGAGCTCCGGCTTACGGCCGAGAACATCGATGATCTTGCGCAGGTTGGCGGCCACCAGGTCGGGCTGAGTCGTGTCGACGGTCAGGTCGATCAGGAAGTCGATGAACCTGGCCGTCGTCGGGAAGTCGAACAGGTCGGCGACGCCACCCTCGGAGTGGTTCATCTCCTTCTGGTAGCGAAACAGCGCCGGGTCCAGGTTGCGCGCGGTGAGCGTACTCGTCCAGTCGCGCCGCTCGTTGCGGTCGTGGACCACCAACACGGCATCGCGCGGCCGGGCGGTGGCGATCTCACGCAGACAACGGACGAAGTCCAACATCGATCGGCGGCGACCGGTCTCGTCCTCGATCGGCAGTTGATCGAGGTCGAGTACACCCGGTACCGCAAAGAACGCGTAGTAGCGCCCCTGCAGCTTGTCGCGATCACGATCGGGATCGACCGGCTTGCGCCGTTCCGTCCACTCATAGACCGCCCCGGTGATCAGACGTTGCGGTGTTCCGTTCACCTCCGTCACCCACTCAGCCACCGTATGGCTGGTGTCGCCGGATCCGATGTAGTCCTCCAGGTGGCGCTTCATGGACTTCCCCATGAAGTCCTTCCAGTACGGCAGCAACAGCGCGAACAGCAACGAGAGCAGACTCGACTTGCCGCCACCGTTGCGCAACCACAGGATCGTGTCGGACGGTTCACCGTCGAGGCCAGGGCTCAGATCGAGGGTCAGGTCCGTGAAGCGGGCGGCCCGGTCCCCGACGCTCGCCAGCCGGAACCGCGACAGCTGATAGGTCACGAGATCCCCTCCGTACGGCCATCATCACGCCTGATTTTGGCAAGCACCTCGTAGGTGGCGTTGCCGGCTAGCTCCCGCGCCTGGATCCGAAAGCGTTCGAGCAACTGGTACGCCTCCGGACCCCGGGACGTGGCCTGCCGGGCAAGCCCTTGGTCGACCATCCAGGTCAGCACGTGCGCCACCCAATAGGGCGATGACGCTGCCGACCGGCGAGACTTTCCCTTCCCCTTGTCTGCCTTGTACCCCGGCGACAGACGGTCGTAGGTACGCCAAGCCTCATCGAACGACTCCTCCTGCCTCGTCGCCACCTCGGGGTCGCGTTTCAGCCGCTCACAGACCTCCCGGAGAAACCGTTCGACCTCGTCGACGGCAACCCAACGAACCCGGTCGTCGTCGAAGTCGGCCGGATTGGGAAACGCGAACGCGGCGACCGCGACGCTGACCAGGCCGACCAGCAGGCGTTCCCTCACCCCGGTCACGTTCGGGAGATCGGACAACCGGAACGCGAAGACCGACTCCCGGCGTACCCCGACCACCAAACCGAGGTCCGACTCCGAGAGCACCTGCCCGTCAAAGCCTTCGAGCACACTGTCGACGGCATTGCGGAACTCCAGATCGGTGCTGTAGCGCGTCAGTAACACCCGATAGTCGGAGTCCGCGCCGGGCCGAGCCTTCGGTCGCAGGCTATATCCGATCAGAGCACCCACATCGGCCAGATCACGCTGGTTCAGGGTCATAGCGGCTTCCGATCGTTGTGTCCAGCCACCGAAAAGGTCATGGCCCAGGACGCGAGCGCCTCCTCGTCGGCAGCAATGATCAAGTCGTCCCCTGACCAGCCGGCCAGGTTGAGCGGCGTACCGTCAGCGTCGACGGCTGCAGTCGGTCCGAGAACTTGGGCGGCCGCATCCGTCGCCGTCGAGAAGTCCTCCACGGATTCGGGTGCGTAACTCCACAACACCGCCAAGGCGATGATCCGCTCCACGGCGTCGCGTTCGATCCCGGCCGGCAGGTCAGCGGATCGTGCTGCCGTGAGCAGCGCCGACAACCTCGCCGGCAACTCGACGGCGTCGACCACCTCGGCAGCTGCTTCGAGTACCTCCCTCGGAACAGCCGGTGGCTCTGGTGCACCGAGTTCCTCGTCCGGTACAGGCTCTTCCAGAGCAGTTCCACGACGCGGCGCCAACAGATCGTCGATCAGGTCCGCCAAGCGGACCATCCGCGGCACCTGCGGGCCCGCGATCAGCATCGCGAAAGTCTCGGCCGGCTCAAGGGCGACATCGGCGGGTAGGCTCAACAGCGGCAGGAACACGTCGTCGGTGATGTTCGGATTACGCAGCCCCGCGGCCGGCCTGAACGACTGGCGGGTTTGTTCGTCCAGGAAGATCGTCCGGGCGCTCACGAGTCGACCATGCAACTCGGTGTGCCGGTGCCTGCATTCTTCGAGCAAGCCCGCGATCCGAGCCGCCGCGCCGGCCACCGACACGCCATTGTCCGGCGAGTCCAGGGCTCCGCGGACATGCTCCAACAGCCTCGCCTCGGCAGCGAGCCTGTCCTCGAGGTGGGAACGATTCCTCTCCAGCTGCTTCGGCACCTGATCGGCCCACTGGTCTACGACCGTACGGATGTCTCGCGCGGTGTCGGCCAGCAGCGTTCGCAACTCGTCGGCGTACCGAACAGACAGCAGCCTCGAACGCTCCGCCGCCTTCTCCGCCTGCCCGAAGGCCCCTCGTTCGAGTTGCCTGGCCAGCATCAACTCGATCGCGGCCTGCTCATCCTCGACGTCGAATTCGAGCCCGCCCACCAGCGCGTTGATCGCATCCGTTGACGCCCGCAGGACGTTGACACCACGCGCATGATCCTCATGCTCGGTCAAAAGCCGGAACTCGGCCGGCACCTCCCGATGCCGCACCGCCCCACCCTCATCCCGGCTGAAGACAGAGGTCGGATACCGGTACGGCGCCTCGCGTTCCTTGCGATTCAGCAACGCGTCGACGACGTACTGAGCAACCTGGCCGTGTTCCTCGTCCGGACGCTCAGGCCGCGCCGTCCCCGCGAGCGCTCGCAGTCCGGTAACGACGTCGTCGTAGGTGACCTCGTCGTCGAACCCCTGCCGAGCGATGACCGAGTCGATCGCGGCCAACGCCAGCGTCGATACGTCGTACCAGTTGGCTCCCCAACTCTGACGGGCGACGTTGTCCGCCGCATCAGCCACCGGCCGAACCCGCAGCAACGCCCGTACCCGCTCCCCGAACGCCCCGTCGAACACAGCCCGCCCGACCGTGCCCCGATCACTCACCCCGTGAGCCCCCTCAGCGAGTCCGAACCAACCAGCCGACCCTAACAACCCCGTCACTCATTGTCACCAGTACAAGCAGGCCGTCTTCTGGACCCAGGTCTACAGAGAAGGCTGGCTTAAGTGCCTGCTGCCGTCGGTCGACCACCCGCGTGGGCCATACCGAAGTCGATGACGCGTGGCCCCTCGGCACTGAGGATGACATTTGCTGGCTTCAGGTCGCGGTGGACCAGACCGGCGGAGTGCGATCGCGGCGAGGCCTTCGGCGATGCCCGCCGCAAGTCCTACCAGCATGTCGCCCGTGAGTGGCCCACGAGCGCCAACGTGCTCCGCAAGATTTGGGCCGGCCACATACTCGGTCGCCAACCACGGCGGCGATGCGTCAACATCTGAGCCACAGAACCGTTGCACGGGGGTGCACGGACGGTTGAGGAGGTTGCGCGGTGGGTTATCAAAATCCGCCGATCCGCTGGTCGGAGCTCGAGCAGAAGCTCTCCGACCGGACCCGGCCCGCGTCGCACGGTGGCCGGCCGGTCACTGCTGATGTGTTGACCGGACCAAGGATTCAGAGGATGCGTGTTGGGCGGGTCAGTGGTGGTTGGGCTCGATAGGAATGCGGCAGTCGTTCTAGGAGGCT
>NZ_JBFAAA010000023.1:0-55673 GCF_040639475.1 Kribbella sp. NPDC023855 | reverse complement strand
GTTGGAGGACTCGCCCCGCCCGGCTCCAACTGCCCGGCCTTGTCCAGCAGCACCCACCGCGACAACAACTGCGGCCCCACCCCGATCTCCCGAGCAACCTGAGCAATCGGCCGATCCGACTCGATCACCAACCGAGCCGCCTCCCGACGAAACTCCGGCGTGTACTTCCTCGCCTTACCCATAACGACATCCTTCCCACGAGATCAACATCTCGCCAGACAAGGTGTCCACCCAACGGGGGCAAGCCCAGAGCGGCCGGAGCGGGCGAGCGACGGAGGAGCGAGCGGGCGGAGGGCGCGTGGGGGAATCAGTCGGCCAGGCACTTCAGTAGTACGTCGTGGTGGGTGGTGAACCAGTGGTTGGTTCGGGTGGTGAGGGTGGATTCGCCGGTGGTCCAGCGTTGGTGGAACCAGGGGTGGCCGGATTCGGCTCCTCGGCGGACGTAGTCCATGCACCAGATGTGGTTGGCGGCTGCCGCGTCTACGAGTCGGACGCGGTCGGCGTTGGTCAGGCCGTAGGCGTCGGCGAAGCGGCGGAGGCGCGTTAGGGCGTGGCCTTGGCGGGGGTCGTGGATGTCGGCGTCGGGGCGGAGGGGGGCCCACAGGCGGGCCGCGGCTGCGACGTCCCACAAGGCTGAGCCGGGACCGGCCAGGTCGAAGTCGATGAGGGCTACTGCCAGGCCGTCGCGGAAGACGATGTTGTCGAGGTTCGGGTCGTTGTGGCCGACCAGGCCTTCGTCGTACTCCGGTGGTACGGGTTCGGCCCAGGTGTATCCGACTGGGTCGAAGCCGGCGACTGCCTCGTGGTACCGGCGCAGCAGGTGGGCCACGCTCTCCAGAGCCACGTCGGTCATCGACCAGGCCGGGTACGGCGCTGTGACGGTCTCGCCCGGCACGTAGGTCAGCACCTCGCGACCCTGGTCGTCGACACCGAGGAAGGCGGGCGCGGCGTCGAAGCCGACTCCGTGGAGGTGGTCGAGCAGGGCGTGGACGGCAGGGCTGCTCGCCCGCAGCGGGCGGCGTACGGTCTGGCCGACTCGCACCACCAGCCCACGGTTGGCGGTGCCGCCGAGCAGGCGGGTCTCGACCTCAGGCATCACGGCTCAGTCTGGCGGCTGGACCGCATTCCGGCTAGGCCGCCCGACAAGCCGCCACCCAACCGGCGAGCAGTCGCTCAAACGAACCAGCAAAACCTGCAAGCATGCCGCTCATATGAGCATCACTGTGCTCGACTGTTGCGCGAGCTCTTGACACCGACCCAAGCCTCCCGGTTCACTCAATAATGAGCAGGGAGCTGCTCATCTGAGCGGGACCGCCGATCGCGAAGGAGCAGCCTGTGCTGGACAAGCGCAAACGGAGCGGGGGTTTGGTCGTCGCACTCCTTCTGGTGAGTGGAGTGAGCGGCTGCGCGGGCTGGGGTGGTGGCGCGGGAGGTGGTGGCGCCGACAGCATCAACGTGCTGATGGTGAACAACCCGCAGATGGTCGACCTGCAGAAGCTGACCGCCGACAACTTCACCAAGCAGACCGGGATCAAGGTCAACTACACCGTCCTGCCCGAGAACGACGTGCGCGACAAGATCAGCCAGGAGTTCTCCAGCCAGGCCGGCCAGTACGACGTCGCCTCGCTGAGCAACTTCGAGATCCCGATCTACGCCAAGAGCAAGTGGATCGCCCCGCTCACCGAGTACATCGCCCAGGACCAGACATTCGACCAGGACGACGTACTGAAGCCGATGACCGAGTCGATGTCCGGCGAGGACGGCAAGGTGTACGGCGAACCGTTCTACGGCGAGTCATCGTTCCTGATGTACCGCAAGGATGTCCTGCAGGCCAAGGGAATCGAGATGCCGGCCAAGCCGACCTGGCAGCAGGTCGCCGACATCGCCGCGAAGGTGGACAACGCCCAGCCCGGTATGCGCGGTATCTGCCTGCGCGGCCAGCCCGGTTGGGGACAACTCTTCGCCCCACTGACCACGGTCGTGAACACGTTCGGCGGCACCTGGTTCACCGAGGACTGGCAGGCGAAGGTCAACTCACCGGAGTTCACCGAAGCGACCAAGTTCTACGTCGATCTGGTCCGCAACCACGGTGAGCTCGGCGCACCCCAGGCCGGCTTCACCGAATGCCTCAACAACCTTGTCCAGGGCAACGTTGCGATGTGGTACGACGCGACGTCGGCCGCCGGTTCGCTCGAAGCACCGAACTCACCCGTGAAAGGAAAGATGGGCTACGCCCCGGCCCCGGTCGTGAAGACCGACAGCTCCGGCTGGCTGTACGCCTGGTCGTGGAGCATCCAGGAAGCAAGCAAGAAGAAGGACAACGCCTGGAAGTTCATCTCCTGGGCGTCGAGCAAGCAGTACGAGGAGCTCGTCGGCAAGGAGCTCGGCTGGTCCCGCGTCCCGGCCGGCAAACGCGCCTCGACGTACGAGAACCCGGCGTACCGCAAGGAGGCGGCGGCCTTCGCGGATCCGACCAAGCAAGCGATCGAGACCGCCGACCCGCGCAACCCCGGCGTGCAGCCGCGGCCGGCGATCGGGATCCAGTTCGTCGACATCCCCGAGTTCCCCGACCTCGGTACCCAGGTCAGCCAGGACGTCAGCTCGGCGATCGCCGGCCGGATGAGCGTCGACGAAGCACTGAAACGCGGCCAGGAACTCGCCGACGACGTGGCCGAGCGCTATCGCGCCAGAGAAGCGAAGTGAGGCTGACATGACTGTCGAAGCCGAAGTCCGACCGGGCCGTCATGCGGCCAAGCCGCCCAGCAACAACAGCACCCTGATGCGCCGTACCGGTGACTGGGCCCGGCGGGCGCCGTTGCTGCCGGCGCTGGTGTTCATGATCATCGTCACCCAGCTGCCGTTCGTGGTCACGATCATCACGTCGTTCATGGACTGGAACGCCTACTACCCCGACGAGCGCGGGTTCGCCGGGATCGACAACTTCCGCCGGGTGCTGACCGATGCGAACACCCGCCAGGCAATCCTGGTGACCATCCTGCTGACGGCGGCGGTCGTCCTGATCAGCCTGCTGCTCGGCCTGGGCATCGCGCTGTTGCTCGACCGCAGGTTCCGCGGTCGTGGCGCGGTCCGGACGATGATGATCACGCCGTTCCTCGTCGTACCGGTCGCGGCGGCTCTGCTCTGGAAGCACGCGCTCTACAACCCGGAGTACGGGCTCTTCAACGGTGTGCTGACCTGGATCTTCGGGGACAACGCTCCGCAACCGGACTGGATCAGCAACCAGCCGTTGTGGTCGGTGATCTTCGCGCTGGTCTGGCAATGGACGCCGTTCATGATGCTGATCCTGCTGGCCGGGCTGCAGAGCCGTCCGCTCGACGTGATCGAGGCCGCGGGCATCGACGGCGCGGGCCAGTGGGACATCTTCCGCTACATGACGTTGCCGCACCTGCGTCAGTACCTCGAACTGAGCGCGCTGCTCGGCTCGATCTACGTCGTCCAGAACTTCGACGCCGTCTTCACCATTACCTCCGGCGGCCTCGGTACGGCGAACCTGCCGTACTCGATCTACCAGACCTTCTACACCGCCCACGACTACGGCCGGGCCTCGGCCGCGGGCGTCATCGTGGTGATCGGCACGATCCTGATCGCCACCTTCGCGCTCCGTTCCGTGTCCACCCTGTTCAAGGAGGAGGGCCGATGAGCCACGTGACGATCGTGACCGGCAAGCGGAAGAACCGCGGCGGCGGGATGGCGTTGAGCGCGCTGGCCTGGATCGTCGGAGTGCTGTTCGTGCTCCCGGTGCTGTGGATGGCGCTGACGTCCTTCCACGCCGAGCCCGACGCCGCGCAGAACCCGCCGGCCATCGCGGCGCCGCTGACCCTCGACGGCTACCGCTCGTTCTTCGACACCGGCCCTTGGCCGTCGATCGCGAACTCGCTGACCGCGAGCATCCTGTCCACGCTCCTGGTCATTCTGCTGGCCTTCCCGGCGGCGTACGCGCTGTCGATCAAGCCGGTGAAGAAGTGGACCGACGTGCTGTTCTTCTTCCTCTCCACGAAGATGCTGCCGGTGGTCGCGGGCCTGCTGCCGATCTACCTGTTCGCGCAGGTCACCGGGCTGCTGGACAACATCTGGCTGCTGATCGTGCTCTACACCTCGATGAACCTGCCGATCGCGGTCTGGATGCTGCGCAGCTTCCTGGCCGAAGTACCGGTCGAGATCCTCGAGGCGGCGTCGGTCGACGGCGCCGGCCTGGTCCGCACGCTGCGCTCGGTGGTCGCTCCGGTGGTGACGCCGGGCATCGCGTCGGCGGCCCTGATCTGCTTCATCTTCAGCTGGAACGAGCTCCTGTTCGCCCGCGTGCTCACGGGCACGGTGGCTCAGACCGCGCCGGTGTTCCTGACGGGTTTCGTCACCAGCCAGGGCCTGTTCCTCGCGAAGGTCTGCGCGGCGTCCCTGGTCGTGTCGCTGCCCGTCCTGATCGCCGGCTTCGCGGCACAGGACAAGCTCGTCCAGGGTCTGTCGCTCGGGGCGGTCAAATGAGATTGCACAAGCTCAACTCGGCCAGCGTGGCATCCCTCGGCGAGCAGGTCGGCGTACCGGCTTATGACCGTACTGCGGTCCGCCCCGGCATCGTGCACTTCGGAGTGGGCGGGTTCCACCGTGCGCATCAGGCGATGTACCTGGACCGGCTGATGAACGAGGGCAAGGCACTCGACTGGGGCATCTGTGGAGTCGGCGTCCTGCCCCAGGACCGGGGGATGGCCGACGTGATGGCGGCGCAGGACTGCCTGTACACGTTGGTGGTCAAGTACCCGGACGGGACGCTGGAGCCGCGGGTGATCGGCTCGATCGTCGACTACCTGTTCGCGCCGGACGACCCGGAGGTGGTGCTGACCCGGATGGTCGATCCCGACACCCGGATCGTCTCGCTGACGATCACCGAGGGCGGGTACCACGTGAACCAGGTGACCGGTGAGCTGGATGCTTCCGATCCCGGCCTGGCCGCGGACCTGGAGCCGGGCGCGCTGCCGGGGAGCGCGTTCGGCTTCATCATCGAGGCGCTGGCCCGGCGCCGGGCGGCCGGGGCGCCGCCGTTCACGGTGATGTCCTGCGACAACATCCCGGGCAACGGGCATGTGGCCCGCAAGATGCTGACCGCGTTCGCCCGGCTGAAGGACGCTGACCTGGCCGACTGGATCGAGCGCGAGGTGCGCTTCCCGAACTGCATGGTCGACCGGATCACGCCGGTCACCGCCGACGAGGACAAGGCCGCGCTGGCCGAGCGATTCGGCATCGAGGACGGCTGGCCGGTCGTCTGCGAGCCGTTCACCCAGTGGGTGCTCGAGGACGACTTCGGCGCCGGCAGGCCGCAGTACGAGGATGTCGGGGTGCAGTTGGTGGACGACGTCGAGCCGTACGAGTTGATGAAGTTGCGGCTGCTCAACGCGAGCCACCAAGCCCTTTGCTACTTGGGATATCTGGCCGGCTACCGCTATGCGCACGAGGTGTGCCAGGACAAGCTGTTCGTCGACTTCCTGCTCGGCTACATGGACACCGAAGGTACGCCGACCCTGCCGCCGGTACCGGGTGTCGACCTGGACCGCTACAAGCACCAACTCATCGAGCGGTTCGCCAACCCCGAAGTGCGCGACACGCTCGCGCGACTCTGCGCGGAGAGCTCGGACCGGATCCCGAAATGGCTGCTGCCCGTCGTCCGCGAACAGCTCGCCGCCGGCCGAGGGATCGAGCACGCCGCGCTCGTCGTCGCCTCCTGGGCGCGGTACGCCGAGGGCGTGGACGAGCAGGGCGAGCCGATCGTGGTGGTGGACCGGTTGCGGGACAAACTGGTCGAGCGAGCCCAGCACAACCGGGAGGACCCGCTGCTCTTCGTGTCCGACCGGGACCTGTTCGGTGACCTCGTGGAGGACGAGCGATTCGTGCGCGCCTACACGTCCGCGCTGGCCTCACTGCACGAGCACGGCGCCCGGGCCACGCTGGAGGCGCGGGCGGGCTGACCACCGGCTGGAACCACTCGCGGCAAGCAGCCTTAACCGGTTACGGTGCCGGAGAAACACGGGAGAAGGATTGGTGGCGGGGTGACGGTGAACAGCCGGGGACAGCTGCTCGGGGATGGCGATGACGACGACGAGCTGCTGGCCGAGGTCGCCCGCCGCTACTACCTGGACAACACCTCCAAGGTCGACATCGCCAAGCAGCTCGACCTGAGCCGGTTCAAGGTCGCCCGGCTGCTCGAGGACGCCCGCAGCCGGGGCATCGTCCAGATCCAGATCAAGAACCCGAGCCCGATCGACCGCAGCCTGTCCGAGCAGCTCGCGCACGTCCTCGACCTGCCGCGCTGCGTAGTCGCCCACACCTCCGGCTCGCCCGAGCAGGTCCGCGACCAGGTGGCTGAGGCTGCTGCCCGGACGCTCGCACCGCTGGTACGCGACGGTGATCTGCTCGGTCTGACCTGGAGCCGGGCCGTCGACGCGATGGTCGACCACCTCGACGCACTGCCCGCCTGCACGGTGATCCAGATGGCCGGCTCACTGCACTCACCCGCGGGCGGCGGCAGCACGATGGACCTCGCCCGCCGAGCCGCGGCCCTGGCAGGCGGTACTGCGCACGCCGTCCACGCGCCGCTGGTGGTGGACGACGTCGCTGCCGTCGCCGCTCTGCGCAGGCAGCCCGGCATCGCCGACACCCTGGCACTTGCCGACGGCCTCGACATCTCGGTCGTTGCCATCGGCGCCTGGCGGGCCGGCTGCTCGACGGTCTGGGACGCGGTCTCGGAGGAGATCCGCGCGCAAGGCCAGGCCGGTGGCGCAATCGCCGAGGTCAGTGGGCATCTGCTGGATCCGGACGGCAGACTGGTCCAGTCACCGTTGGAGCAGATGATCATCGCGGTCTCGGTCGACCAGCTCCGCCGCCCGGCGGAACGGGTCGCATTGGCCGCGGGCAGCCATCGCGCCCCGGCGGTGATCGCCGCGGTCCGGGCCGGTCTGGTCAGCACCCTGGTGACGACGACCGACCTCGCCCGCGAAGTACTGCGGCATGTTTCAACCGAGAGGGATATGGATGAGTGACCCGAGACTGGTTGCCGGGGTGGACTGCTCGACCCAGGCAACCAAGGTCGTCGTGTGCGACGCGAACACCGGCGAGGTACTGCGGGAAGGCCGTGCCCCGCATCCTGACGCCACCCAGGTCGACCCGGCCGAGTGGTGGAAGGCCTGGCAGATCGCGTCCGACGGGCTGCTCGACGGGGTCGCGGCTCTGTCCGTCGCCGGCCAGCAGCACGGGATGGTTCTCCTGGACGGCGCTGGTGAGGTCGTTCACCCGGCAGTGCTGTGGAACGACACCAGCTCCGCCGCGGCTACGACCGAGCTGGTCTCCGAGCTTGGCGGTCCCGAAGCCTGGGCTGCCGCCACCGGCTCTGTGCCCGTGCCGAGTTTCACGGTGACCAAGCTGCGCTGGGTTCGCGGCGCTGCTCCCGATGCGGCCGCTCGTGCCGAGGCGGTGGCGTTGCCGCACGACTGGCTGACCCACCAGCTCGCGGCGGACCGGTCCGGCATCGCCGACCTGACCACGGATCGGGGTGACGCGTCCGGTACTGGGTGGTGGTCGCCGACGACCAACGACTACCGGCCCGACCTGGTCGAGCTCGCCTTCGGTCGCTCGTTGCAGCTGCCGCGCGTAGCCGGGCCTTCAGAGGTTGTTGGCCAGACTGCATCCGGAATCGCGCTTGCTGCGGGCACAGGCGACAACATGGGTGCAGCACTCGGCCTTGACCTCCAGCCGGGGGATGTCGCGGTCTCATTGGGGACCAGCGGTACTGCGTTCGCCAGGGCCGTCGCCCCGACAACCGATCCGAGCGGCTTCGTCGCCGGCTTCGCGGACGCGACCGGCGGCTACTTGCCCTTGGTCTGCACGCTGAACGCGGCTCGGGTGCTCTCGGCAACGGCTCAACTGCTCGGCATGGACCTCGCCGAGCTGGACGAAGCCGCTCTCACTTCACCTGGCAGCGCAGGCCTGGTCATGCTGCCCTACCTGGACGGCGAGCGGACTCCCGACCTGCCGCACTCGACCGGCCTCATCTACGGACTCACCCGTACTACGGCCCAGCCCGCCACGATGGCTCGGGCCGCGGTGGAAGGCATGCTGTGCGGCCTGGCCGACGCAGTCGACGCCCTGCGAGTCCAGGGTGTGCCGGTCAACCGGGTCTTGCTGCTTGGCGGTGCTGCGCGCTCCCGCGCAGTACAGGCTCTTGCACCGGCTCTGCTGGGTGCACCGGTGGTCTTGCCTGAGCCGGCCGAGTACGTCGCTCTCGGCGCGGCCCGCCAAGCAGCGTGGGCCGTCTCGGGTGCCGTCCCGACCTGGGAAGTCGCCATGAGCAAGCCCGAGTCACCGGTGCTCACGGACGAGGACGCCGCCCAAATCCGCGCCCGCTACGCCGCAGTCCTGTCCGGCACCCGCCCCCTGCTGGCCCAGCGCTAGGGTCGCGCCCCCAGGGGGTCCTCGGGTGGCGGGGTGGGGGAGCGGCGGGTGGTGTTGGTGAGGGAGCGTTCGGGGAGCCAGAGGATGAAGGTCGAGCCGACGCCGACTTCGGAGTGCAGGGCGACCGTGCCGCCGTGGGACTCGGCGATCTGGCGGACGATGGCCAGCCCGAGGCCGGCCCGGCGTTGACCCGTCGACGGGCCGTTGGACGGACTGTTCAGCGGGACCGTCGCGGGTGGCTGGCGCTGGCCGGAGCGGAAGAACCGGTCGAAGACGCGATCGGTGTCCTCGACGGCAATGCCCGGCCCTTCGTCCCGTACGGCGATCCACGCCCAGCCGCTGCGACTCCCGACCGCCAGGACGAGCTCGCTGCCGCCTCGGGCCAGCCGGACGGCGTTGGACAGCAGGTTGTCGACCGCCCGGCGAAGCGCCTGGGCGTCTCCCGCTGCGATCGGGCCGGGCGACAGACGTCGTACCAGGCGAAGCTCTCGGTCGGCGGCCAGGAGCGCGTACTCCTCGGCGGCCTCGCCCGCGATCGCGGCCAGGTCCACATCGGCGTCCACGAAGGCAGGTGACGACCGCCGGGCCGAAGCGAGCAGGTCCTCCACCAGCCGGGTCATCCGCTGGATCGCGCGCGAAACGATCGCTGTCGCCTGGGCCCGGTCCTCCGACGAAGTGTCGTCGTGCGCCAGTACTGCGTCCACATTGGCCTGGATCACCGCCAACGGGTTGCGCAGCTCGTGCGACGCGTCGTCGACGAGTTGGCGTTGCGCCACGAACGCTGACTCCAGCCGTTCGAGCATGTCGTCCACCGTGTCGGCGAGGTTGCGCAGTTCGTCGCGCGGACCGTCGAGCGCGATCCGGCGGGACAGGTCGGTCGCGGAGATGTCCTGCGCCGTCGCGGTGATCCGGCGTACCGGGCGGAGCGCGCGGCCGGACAACCACCAGCCGGTACCGAGGCTGAGGATCAGCAGCCCGCCCATCCCTGCCGCCGAATAGGTCTTCAGCGTTTCCAGCGTCTTGTAGTTGACCGCGGACTGGATGCTGGCCAGGTCCGCGGCCTGGAAGGTCTGGCCTGGCTTGGGTTTGTAGTTGCCGTGCTCGTCGGTGTAGACCTTCTTGACCGTGATCGGGTCGAGCGGCTGCGGGTCGAGGTAGGCCGACAGCGCGAAGTACAGGCTGCCGAGCACGAGGGCCGACAGACCGATCAGGACCGCGGAATAGGCCAGCGTCAGGCGGAACCGGATGGTCTGGGTCCACGGCGGCAGGTTCAGCCGGTTCACGTCTCACCTCGGAGCCGGTAGCCGCGCCCGATCACCGTTTCCAGCAAGGGCTCCTCGCCTTCCACGGTGAGCTTGCGACGCAGGGTGCCGACCGTCACGCGGACGCTCTGGGTGAACGGATCGGCGTTCTCGTCCCAGACGTGTTCGAGCAGTTCCTCGGCCGAGACGACATGGCCGGGCCGCGACATGAGATAGCGCAGTACGCCGAACTCCTTCAGGGTCAGCGGAAGCTCGCGGCCGGCCCTGGTCGCCTGGTGGCGGGAGCTGTCCAGGACGAGCTCCCCAACGTGCAATTGGGTGGTCCCGTTGGTCACGTCACGGCGGAGCAGCGCGCGAATCCTGGCCAGCAGTTCGACCAGCGCGAACGGCTTGGTCAAGTAGTCGTCCGCGCCCTGGTCGAGGCCGCGCACCCGATCGGCGAGGGAGGCCCGGGCGGTCAGCATCAGCACCCGCAGCTCACGCCCGGAGGCCACTTCGATCTCGCCGCGGCGGACCGCGCGGCACAGGTCGAGGCCGCTCGTGTCGGGCAACGTGATGTCGAGAATCGCCAGATCGTACGGCGTGGTCGCTAGCTTCTCGACCGCCTCGGCACCGGTCAGCGCGGTGTCCACTGCATAGCCGGCCCGGCCGAGTCCCGAGCGCAGCGCGCTGACCAGACCTTCCTCGTCTTCCACCACCAGTAGTCGCACGAGTCAAAGGTAGCCGTGTCCCGCGCCGGGCACGGGGTGCTCTTTCGGTGAGCTTTCGCTCTGCTTTCCGGTCGTTTTCGGGGCCGCCTGATGATCTGGGCCCATCATCCGATCTCGAAGGAGTCAGCATGAATCTCCCCGGCAAGCGCCTCCTGCTCGGTACTGCGGTCGCCGCCGCCGCGTTGGGCGTGGGCGGTTTCGCGTACGCCGCCGGCAACGACCCGTCCCCCGACCAGGGCTACGTGACGGTGGAAGAGGGGCCGGCCACGGCCGGCAACACCTCTGGCACCGAGACCGGACCAGGCACCGGCACTGCGCCGAACGGCACGGGCGCGGCGCGCGATGGAAAGGACTGCCCGGACAAGGGCGGCGCCGGCCAGGGTGGCGGCACCGAAGGCGCCCAGCCGAGCCAGCCGGAGCAGAGCCAGACCAACCCGCAGAGCAACGCATGACCGCAGTACTCGAGCGTGCTCTCTTCGAGGTGAAGCGGGTCGTTGTCGCGCAGGACCAATTGGTGGAGCGGATGCTGGTGGGCCTGCTGGCTCGCGGCCACTGCCTGCTGGAAGGGGTGCCGGGCGTCGCCAAGACGCTGGCCGTCCGGACCCTCGCGGAGGTGATCGGCGGGCGGTTCGCGCGGTTGCAGTTCACCCCCGACCTGGTGCCGGGCGACATCGTCGGCACCCGGATCTGGCGGCCGTCGGCGGAAGGGTTCGACACCGAGCTCGGCCCGATTTTCGCCAACCTCGTGCTCGCCGACGAGATCAACCGCGCGCCCGCCAAGGTGCAGTCGGCGTTGCTGGAGGCAATGGCCGAGAACCAGGTCAGCATCGGGGGCGTCAGCTACCCGCTGCCCGAGCCGTTCCTCGTGCTCGCCACCCAGAACCCGATCGAATCCGAGGGCGTCTACGCGTTGCCCGAGGCTCAGCGCGACCGGTTCCTGCTCAAGATCACCGTCGACTACCCGACGCCGCTGGAGGAGCTCACCATCCTGCAGCGGATGAGCTCACACCGCCCGCACGCCAACGCGGTGCTGACGCCCGCCATGGTGAGTGAGTTGCAGGAGGCAACGGAAGACGTCTTCGTCCACAACGCGGTGGCGGAGTACGTCGTCCGGCTGGTGCACGCGACGCGAGCGCCGCAGCAGTACGGGATCGACGATCTCGGCGGCGTACTGGAGTTCGGCGTGAGCCCGCGGGCCACGCTCGGTCTGGTCGCGGCTGGTCGTGCGCTCGCGTTGCTGCGGGGCAGGGATTATGTGTTGCCCGTCGATGTGTACGACGTGGCGCATGACGTGATGGCGCACCGGCTCGTGCTGGCCTTCGATGCGCTTGCCGACGGCATCGATCCGCGGGCGGTCGTTTCCCGAGTGCTGCACGCTGTCGAGCAGCCGCACGTCGTACCGGCCGATCAGGCGCAGCAGCAGGGGTCCGCGGCATGACAGGTCCTGACCTGCTGGCCGGGCGGGAGCGGGCGCTCCGCTCGCTGGAACTCTCGGTGAAACGAAAGCTGGAAGGCTTTCTGCACGGCGAGATCACTGGCTTGCGGAGCGGCCCGGGCAGCGAGCCGAACGAGGCGCGGCCGTACCAGGCGGGTCAGGACGACGTCCGCCGGATGGACTGGAACGTCACGGCCCGCTCCCTCGAACCACACGTCCGGGCACCCCTGGCCGAACGCGAACTCGAAACCTGGGCGCTGCTCGACGCATCCGCCAGCATGGACTTCGGTACTGCGCTGTCGGAGAAGCGCGACCTGGCCGTCGCCATCGTCGGCGCGGTCGGCCTGCTCTCCAACCGCCCCGGCAACCGCCTCGGCGTAAGAGTTGCCCTAGGCAATGAGATTCACCACCTCCCCGCCGCCGGCACCCCACCAGCCCTCCGCCGCACCCTCCGCACGCTGCTCTCATTGCCCAGAGCAACCCCAGGCGAACACCCGCAAACCGACCTAGCCCAAGCAATAACCCGGCTAAACCGAGAACACCCCCGCCCCGGCCTCCGACTAGTCGTCTCCGACTTCCACACCGAAGGGTGGGAGGTTCCGCTCCGACGGCTTGGTGCTCGGCACGAGGTGATTGCTGTCGAGGTTCTTGATCCCCGGGAGCTCGAGTTGCCCGAGGTTGGGTTGCTCACTTTGGTGGATCCCGAGACTGGGCGGCGGCGCGAAGTACAGACCAGTAAACGCAGGTTGCGGGAGCGGTATGCGGCGGTGATGCGGGAGCACCGAGAGGAGACCGCGCAAGCGATCCGCGCCGCCGGTGCGGCTCATCTCGTACTGCGAACCGACACCGACTGGGTGCGCGACGTCGCCGCCTTCGCCACCGCCCGCAAACGCGCCAACACCCGACGCACCCCCCGAGGGAGGACCGGTATCCGATGAAGTTCGAGCAACCGCTGTGGCTCTGGCTGCTGCTGATCGTCCCGGCGCTGGTCGTGGCGTATCTCATCGCACAACGCCGCCGCAGCAAGTACGCCGTACGGTTCGCCACTTTGCCGATGCTGGAGAAGGTCGCGCCGACCCGGCCGGGCTGGCGCCGGCACGCACCCGCGTTCGCCTTCCTCGCGGCGCTGACCGTGCTCACGATCGCGATCGCCCGGCCGGTCGCCGACGTCCGGGTGCCGCGCGAACGCGCCACCGTCGTGGTCGCGATGGACATCTCCAACTCGATGGCCGCGACCGACGTCGAACCCAACCGGTTCGAGGTCGCCAAGAGCGCCGCGACCGAGTTCGTCAACAGCCTGCCCGAGCAGTTCAACGTCGGCCTGGTCTCCTTCGCCCGTACTGCGAACGTCGTCGCACCGCCGAGCACCAACCACCAGGCCACCGTCGACGCGATCAACCGGCTGACGCTGACCGACAGCACCGCGATCGGCGAGGCCGTACTGACCAGCCTGACCGCAGTGCAGAACCTGGACGCCGACGCGGCCAACGACCCACCACCGGCCCGGATCGTCCTGCTCTCCGACGGTGGCAACACCGCGGGCCGCCCGATCGACGAAGCAGCGGAAGCCGCCGTCCAGGCCGGCGTACCGGTGTCGACGATCGCGTACGGAACACCGCAAGGCACCGTCGACATCGAAGGCCGGTCGATCCCGGTCCCCGCCGACACCGAGTCCCTGCGCGGACTCGCCGACGCGACCTCCGGTTCGTTCTACTCCGCGGAGAGCGACGAGGAACTGCGCTCCGTCTACTCCGATCTCCAGTCGTCGATCGGCTGGACCACCGAGGAACGCGAGATCACCAACCTGGTGGCAGGAATCGCCCTGGCCGTCGCACTGCTGGCCGGCCTGGCGTCCCTGCTCTGGTTCTCGCGACTGCCTTAACAGTTCTTTTGGAGCCTCTCGTGAGCCCTCATCTCGGTCATCCCTTCCGTGGCCCGCACTACCAGCCTGGCCCGCCTCCGCCGACCTCGCCCGCCCCCACCGGCCCGCCCAGCGGCGCCCCCTTCACCGTCACCCCGGCCTCCGCAGCGCCGGCTCCCCCCTCTCCGGCCGCGGCACCTCCGGCCGGGGTGACGGCTCCACCGCCAGTACGCCGTACCGGCCGGGTACTCGCCACTGGTATCGCACTGTCCGTGCTGGCCGGCGGTTTGGCTGGCGCGGTGACCGGCAACTGGGGTGACTCGCCGGCTGCGGGCGCTCCGGTCGAATTGCCTCAGGCAAATGCTCCGTCGACCGGAGCTCAGCAGGGCTCGATCGCGGCTGCCGCGGCCAGTGTGTTGCCGGGCGTGGTCTCGGTCCGGGCCGGTCGGGCGACCGGTTCAGGATTCGCCATCGACCAGCAGGGGCACGTAGTGACCAACGCACATGTGGTCGAAGGAGCAAGCGATGTGTCACTGGTCCTGTCCAACGGGCGACGCGTGGACGCGAACATCATCGGGGTCGACGCGAACAACGACCTGGCGGTGCTCCAGGTCACCGGCACCGTCGAGGGACTGCGCGCGCTCACGCTCGGCCGGTCCTCGCAGCTCCACGTGGGCGACCCGGTCCTGGCGGTCGGCTCACCACTCGGCCTGGAAGGAACGGTGACGGCCGGCATCGTCAGTGCGGTCGACCGGCAAGCCCGCTTCGGCGACAACGGCAACCGTCAGTCGGCGATCCAGACCGACGCGGCGATCAACCCGGGCAACTCGGGCGGCCCACTGGTGAACGCGGCCGGCCAGGTGGTCGGCGTCAACACCGCCATCGCCACCATGGGCACGAGTTCGCGCTCCGGCAACATCGGCATCGGTTTCGCCATCCCGGTCGACCGCATGACCACCATCGTCAAGGGCCTGATCGACTGACCCCGGTACTACGTGACCTTCACCCCGATCGAGGGGGAGATCACCGTCTCGTGCGGAACACTCGACGCCAGTACGGCTCGGAACGCGCCGTTCGCCGTACTGGTGAACGGGATCGAAGCGATGCCTCCGGCAACGGTCTTGGCCGAGCCGAGAGTGATCCAGCGCGTCGTACCGGCGGCCCGTCGTTGCAGGTAGACGGTGACACCGCGCGGAGCAGCCGACCAGGTGTTGAGCCGGTGGGCATCTTGGACAACGACCTTCGCCTTACCGCGTGCGCCGTACGGGAGGGTCGGGGCAGAGACGGCGGCCCGCCGGGCGGCGTACACGGAGGCGCTGACGTAGTAGCTGCCGATGTGGCCGGTGTTGTCGCTCAGCAGGAAGTTGAAGGACTTCAGGCCGGCAACTCGAGGTGTCAGCGATGCCGGGACGCGCAGGGACGGCGTCGGGTTCGTGCACCAGTGCCCGACCGGTACTTCGTCCCTCGGGTCGAAATCGTAGAGGACCACCCTGCAGTCGGTCAGCCGGCGGCCGGTGGGTGCGACGGCGCCGATCGAGACCAACGCCCTGCGGCCGACCACGAGCCGGGGCGCCCTGACGCTGTACCAGAATGACCGCCACCTCGCCCAGCTCGTGGCTGCTGCCGGGCGTGGGGCTCAGGACCTTCACCGACAGCTCGCTGTCGGCCGCGGTCGCGGGAAGTGCGCCGAGGGTCGGCGCGAGGCCGACAGCTGCCAGCAGTACCGGTACGACGAGTCGTAGGGACGAACGCAAGAGGACCTCCGCTGCAGTCGGGGCCGGGGCGCCTCGTCGTCCGTCCATCGACCGGCGGTGGCGACCGTTACGGCTTTTGCAGCAACCTGCAATCAGTGCGGTTCGGGTAGCAGGCTGGAGATCGGTGCCGGGTCCAGGTTTTCGCCGTCTTGGTGGCGGAGCAGCCAGTCGTCGAGGTCGGCTGCGGCTTCTTCGGGGTTGTTGTGCCACCAGGTTTGGTGGTCAGCGGCTTGGCGGCCTGTTGCTTGATGACCTGTTGCTTGGTGGTCTGTTGCTTGGTGGCTGGTGAAGGTGTGGACGGTGGCCGCGTAGCGTTCCGCGGCTCGCAGTACTTCGTTTGCTCTGGCCAGCAGTTCGTCGGGTTCGCCGTCGATGCGGACAGCCGCTCTCGCCGCTTCCGAGAGTTGGCATGCTTCCCAGGCGATCGCCAAGCGGGCCAGGGATTCCTCGGGGATCATGAGTTCACCGCGAAGTAGACGACGGTCATCGCGGCCGCCGAGCCGACCACGATCGCCCGCAGTACAGGAGTCGGGAGTTTGCGCGCGATCGTGGCACCGCCGTACCCGCCGAGGATCGCGCCGCCGAGCATCAGACCGAGCTTGGCCGACTCGGTGAGGACGTCCGAGGCGAGCAGGAAGACGACCGCCGCAGTGAGATAGATGGCCGCCATCTGGGCCATCCGCAAAGGGTTGACCCGGCCGGGATCGATGCTCGCGGCAACACTCCAGAACGCGACCATCATCAGCCCGGACGCGCCACCGAAGTACCCGCCGTAGATGGACAGCAGCAACTGCCCGGCCATGATGACCGGCCGGCCGGCGACCGTGGTCCGCAGTGCACTGGCGATCCGGCGACCAAAGGCCAGGACGAAGGTGGCGAAGGCAAGCAACCACGGCACGACCGCGTCGAAGGAGTTCGAGGGAAGGGCGAGGAGGAGTGCTGCGCCGACGGCTCCTCCGACCACGCTGGTTGCGGTGAGCACGCGGATCGACGTACTGGGGAGTGGTTCGAGGTCGCGGCGGTAGACCCAGAGGCTGGCCAGCCCGCCGGGCAGCAGAGCAACGGTGGTCGCGGCGTTGGCGGTGACCGCGGTGACCCCGACGGCAACCAGTGCGGGGAACGCGACAAAGCTGCCGCCACCGCCGACCGAGTTCAGCGCGCCGGCCGCGATACCGGCGAGCAAGACGATCAGCAGCGCGGTCACCCGTCGAGCATCGGCCAGCCGGCGTAAGGAGCACAATGCGTTTTTGCCGCAGTCTGCCTATGGCTGAGGCGTAGGCTGAGTGTCATGCGCTACGACCTGGATGACCTGCGGTTGTTCGTCTACGTGGTCGACCAGGGCTCGATCACGGCCGGCGCTGCTCAGCTGCACCTGAGTCTGCCTTCGGCGAGCGCACGGGTCAGAGCGCTCGAGGCACAAGCCGCCGTACCGCTGCTGATTCGCGAACGCAGGGGAGTGCGACCAACCCCAGCCGGTACGACGCTAGCTCGGCATGCGCGCGAAGTACTGGCTGAGACTGCTCGCCTCGATAGTGCGGTCGCCAGCTACACGGCGGCTCGGTCGCGGCCGTTGGTGCTGGTCTCTGGAGGATCGGCGATGCATCGAGTGGTGCCGGCTGCGTTGGCGTCGTTCCTGCGCGAATACCCGGAACACGACGTGACTGTGTCCGAGCAGCGCACACCCCGCTCCCTCCGCCTACTCGCCGAGGGCAAGGCCGACCTCGGCATCGTGCTCGACGACGACGAAACGCTCGCCTCGAACCTGCACACCGAACCGTTGTCCGACGACTCCCTGGTCGTCATCGGCCAAGCCGGTGGGGTCCTCAGCGGCCGCCAGACAATGGCGTACGCCGAAGTCGCCGAGCACCCGATGATCGGCCTCGACCTCGACTCGACCCTCCGCGGCTGGATGGACAAACGCCTTGGTCCACACGCCCCCGCACCCCGCTACCGAACCTTGGTGCCAACCCTCCACACTTTGATAACCCTCGCCACAGCCGGCGTCGGCCTGGCCATCACACCCCTGCGCTCAGTCCACCAAACCCCAACCTTGGACATCTGCCGCCTCACAGACCCCTGGGCAACCCGAGCCCACCTCCTTTGCTACGCCCCCTCCCAACCGACGCCACCCACCACAGCCCTGGCCCACCGCATCCGCCTCGCCGCCAACAGTTGATCCCACGCCCGCGCCTCGTTCGCTCCTCCGTCGCTCACACGGCGCTGGCTCCCACCCGCCCCTGGGCGCTCCTGCGTCGCGCGAAGGCCGAGAGTAGGCACCCGCGTTGGCGAGGCCGAGCATCTCGCCAGCTGGCAACGCGTTGCGCTGCCACAATCCGCGGAGTCGGCCGCCGCAGCAACCAGCCTTGGAAGTCACCTGCGGGAACGCTCAGCGGGTCCGACTTTTGTGCCGAGCGACAGGAGGTAGTCCCAGATTCCTGCCCACAGGCTTGCTGATTGAGCGTGCGGCTGGCGCCGAGAGCCGACTACCTCCTGTCGGTCGGGACATCCAAGCTGGCCGAAAGACCGGAGGTGAGCGCACCCCGGATCGTCAGCTGGCAAGACGCTCGATCTGACCAAGATGGGGTGCCTACTTCTGCTTCCCGCGCGACGAAGGAGCGCCTAGGGCGGGCGGGAGCCAGCGCCAAAGCGAGCGACGGAGGAGCGAGCGTGGGCGCAGGCGTGGGATCTGCACGTGCTGGCCAGACGCTCGGCCTAGCAAAAGGCGGGTGCCAACTCTCGCCTCCGCGCGACGCAGGAGCGTAAGCACAGGGCGGGCGGGAGCCAGCGCCAGAGCGAGCGACGGAGGAGTGAGCGTCGGCGCAGGCGTGGGGGAACTACAGTTGACGGATGGTGGTATTCGGTGGGCTGCTCGCAGTAATCGGCTTGGCGACTCTGGTCTTCAGAGACGCCGACGTCGTCGGGATCCCGGCTGCGGGTGTAGGTGTCACGCTGCTAGTGCTCGGAGCGGTGGCTGCCGGGGTTGGATTCCTCAGGCGGGCGGCGCGGAAGCGCAAAGCCGCGCGTGGTGAGCCAGTGCCGGTCGGGGATGTGTTCGAGCGAGCCGCCGCCCTACCCCGCCTGTTAAAAGCCGCCAAAGCCGAGGGCTACGCAGGTCTCCCCGGAAGCCGGAAAGCCTTGTGGGCATTGGCATTGGTCTACTTGATCTCGCCGATCGACATCCTCCCTGAGTTTCTGCCGGTCATCGGCGTGACCGACGACGCCGGCGTGGCCGTGTGGTTGTTGACGAGCGTCTCGACGGCCACCGGTCTGTATCTGCGGCATGAGCGAGAGCGGCGTGGTCTGCCGCCCGGTTAGGGTCAAACTATGCCTGCTCTCATCGTGGAAGAAGCCCGTACCCGGGCCGCTGCCGTCGATGTCCGCTCCTACGCGATCGCCTTCGATCTGACGCTGGGCGACGAGGTCTTCGGAGCGGTGAGCACGATCCGGTTCGCGGCCTCGGCCGACCGGACGTTCGTGGACGTCAAGCCGCAGGAGCTCACGACAGTCACGCTCAACGGCACCAGCGTCGACCCGGCCGGCCTCGACGACGGACGGCTGTGGCTCGACGGGCTCCGAACAGGGGACGGGCTCGAAGCCGAGAACGAGCTCGTCGTCGAGGCGGTCATGAAGTACTCCGCCGACGGTGAGGGCCTGCAACGGACGGTCGATGCGGGCGACGGCCTGGTCTACCTCTACGGGATGTCGTCACTGGAATCCGCACCTCGGTACTTCGCCTGTTTCGACCAGCCCGATCTCAAAGCGCCGTACACGATGACGGTGACGTGTCCCGACGAGTGGATTGTGCTCGGCAACGGACCGGCCAGCAAGACCGGCCCCGGGCAGTGGAGCATCGCCGAGACCAAACCGCTTTCCACGTACTTCGTCACGCTGGTGGCCGGCCCCTATCACCTGATCCGCGCGGAGCACGACGGGATCCCGCTGGGACTCGCTTGCCGGCAAAGCCTGAAGGAGCATCTGGAGCGCGACAAGGACGACCTGTTCACCGTCACCGCGCAGGCCTTCGACGAGTACCACCGGCTGTTCGGCTACCGGTACCCGTTCGGCGAGTACCACCAGGTGTTCGTTCCGGACTTCAACCTCGGTGCGATGGAGAACCCGGGTTGCGTGACGTTCGCCGACAGCATGGTGTTCCGGTCGACGGTGACCGACGCGGAGCGTAGTACGCGGGCTCGTGTCGTGGTGCACGAGATGGCGCACATGTGGTTCGGTGACACGGTCACGATGAAGTGGTGGAACGACCTCTGGCTGAACGAGTCGTTCGCGGAGTACATGGCCCATCGCGTCTCGCATGACGCCACCGATCACCAGGGTCACTGGACTGATTTCGCCTTCGTCCGCAAGTGGTGGGGGATGCAGGCCGACCAGCGGTCGTCGACGCATCCAGTCGCGGCCGACGCGATCAAGGACGCCCGCGCGTCGCTGGACGACTTCGACGGAATCTCTTATGCCAAAGGCGCCGCGGTGCTCAAGCAGCTCGCGGCCTACCTCGGTGACGAGGTGTTCCTGAAGGGGGTCAACGCGCACATCGACGCGCACGAGTTCGGCAACGCGGATCTGTACGAGTTCATCGGCAAGCTCACCGAGGCCGGTGCCCAGGAGTTGCCGAACTGGTCCGAGCAGTGGTTGCGGACGGCGGGGATGGACACCATCAGCGCCGAGCGCACCGAGACCGGGCTCCGGCTGCACCGCAAGACGCCCGCGGACCGTCCTGCCGACCGGCCGCACAAGCTGACAGTCGCCGGGTACGACGAAAGCGGGCGCGGCACGTCCGTTCCTGTACTGCTCGACCAGGACGTGGTGGACGTGGACTTCGACTCCACCCTGGCGGTGATCGTGCCGGACGCAGCCGACGACACCTGGGCCAAGATCCGCCTCGACGCGACCAGCCTGGCGAACCTGCCCGCAGTACTGCCGAAGCTCGCTGACGGCACCACGCGGGCGGTGATCTGGAACAGCATCCGCGACGCGACGGCAGACGCCGAGCTCGACCCGCGGCAGGCACTGGCGATCCTGCTCGAAGCGCTGCCGTACGAGGACAGCGACATCGCCGTTGGCTCCCTCCTGCGCTGGCTGGACGACCGTTTGCTGACTACGTACCTCTCGCAGGAGCCGTACCGCGGTCAGGTGGCTGCAGCCCTCACTGCAAGGCTCGCGCAGACTCCGCCCGGCAGCAGCCTCCAGTTGGCCATCACACGCGGAGTCATCTCCACTACTGACGACGCCAAGTTGCTGCAGGCCTGGCTGGACGGCAGTGACGTCCCTGACGGCCTGCAGGTGGATACAGACCTCCGGTGGTCGCTCGTACTACGCCTGGTCCGGCTGGGCGTCTACGGCAAGGCTGAGGTGGAGGCCGAGCTTGCCAAGGACCGGTCGACCGAGGGTGTCACTCAGGCGGCGCGATGCCTGGCTGCCAGCGCCGACGGCAAGGAAGCCGCCTGGCAACGAATCATGACCGATGCCACGATCGGGGTGAACGAATTGTTCGCCACCTGCGAGGGGTTCTGGCATCCCGCTCAGGCCGAACTGACCGCGCCGTACGTCGAGCGGTACTTCGCGGAGATCGCGCGGACCGGCGAGATCCGGTCGGGCATGGCCGTCGCCATGACGGTGAGCCGGATCTTCCCCAGGTACGCGGTGGACGAGCGGGTGATCGAGCTCGCCGAGACGCTGATCGCCGACGACACGGTCGCTCCGAGCATCCGCCGGATGAGCGCCGACCAGACCGACGACCTCCGCCGGGCGATCGCCGTACGCCGAACCTTCGGCTGACCGCACGGTCTCGCGGTTGTCGGTGGGGGCGCTTAGTCTCTTCGGGTCTGACGCCCCCACCCTGAGGAGTCTGCCCATGCGCCGGTTCACCATCGCCGCCGTTCTCGTTGCCCTGATATCGGGACCAGCCGCGCTCACCGCGTCGGCAGCGCCCGCAGTACCGGCTGCCGATCCAGTCGCCGACGTCACGGCGAAACTTCAGACGATCGCCGGATTGCGGATCGAGAGCAGCAGGGTCGTCAGCGGCAAGCCGTTCTTCGTCCTGCGCTACACCCAGCCGGCTGATCACAAGAACCCGGGCGGGGAGAAGTTCGAGCAGCGGGTCACGCTCTGGCACCGTGACTTCAACCGGCCGACCGTGCTGCACACCACCGGGTACGGCGGAGTCGGCGGCACGTTCACCGCGGAGCCGACCCGGCTGGTCGACGGCAACCAGCTGAACGTCGAGCAGCGCTTCTTCAACACCTCCACGCCGGCCAGCCAGGACTGGACCAAACTCAACATCTGGCAGGCCGCGAGCGACCACCACCGGATCGTCGAGACGTTCAAGAAGGCCCTGTACTCCGGCAAGTGGGTGTCCACCGGCGCGAGCAAGGGCGGGATGACGTCGGTCTACCACCGCCGCTTCTACCCGAACGACGTGGACGCCACCGTCGCCTACGTGGCTCCGCAGGACGTGATCAACCGGCGGGACACCTACATCGACTTCATCCAGCAGGCCGGCACGGACCCGGCCTGCAACCAGGCTCTGCGGAACATGCAGCGCAACACGTTGCTCCGCCGGCCGGCGATGCTGGCGAAGCTGACGGAGTACGCGGCGCAGAACGGGCTGACCTACGAGAGCACCTTCGGCTCGGCCGACCGGGCGCTCGAGGCCGCAGTACTGGACACGCCGTTCGCCTTCTGGCAGTACAGCACGCAGGCGGACTGTGCGCGGGTGCCGGGCACCGCGGCGGCGACGGACCAGGAGCTGTTCGACTTCATCGACGAGATCTCGGGCTGGGGGTTCTACACCGACGAGGGCACCGCGCCGTACCTGCCGTACTACTACCAGGCGTCCGAGCAGCTGAACTGGCCGGACGTGGCGAGCAAGACGAGCTGGCTGAAGGGTTTGCTGCACTACCGCGAGGCGGGTGACGCGCCGGCCGCCGTACCGGACTCGATCGAGCCGAGGAACCAGCCGTTCGCGATGATGGACGTGGATCTGTGGCTGAAGAAGTCGGGTCAGCGGATGCTGTTCGTGTACGGCGAGAACGACCCGTGGAGCGCGGAGCGGTTCGAGCCCGGACCGGGCACGCGGGACTCGCACTGGTACACCGTCCCGAACGGCAACCACGGCTCGAACATCAACGCCCTGCCGACGGAGCAGCGCACCGAGGCGACCCAGATCCTGCAGAAGTGGATGGGCGTCGCCGCCAACCCGGCCGCCGCCCAGACCAAGTCCATAGACCCCGGAGCCAAACGCCAAGGCCTCCGCTAACCAGCACGCCGAACCCCCGGGCGACCACCGCCCGGGGGATCGCCGTCCCGGGGGTCAGCGGATGGTTAGGTGTTCGGCTACGTGTTTGCGGGCCTGGTGGATGCGGGCCTTGACGGTGCCGAGTGGAATGGCGAGTTCGTCGGCGATCTCGGCATACGTCATCGCGCCGAGGTCGCGGAGTACAAGCGGTTGAACCAGTTGCGGGTGCTGGGCCTCGAGGGTTTCGAGCGCCTCCAGCAGGTCGAGGCGGGAACCGGCGATCACCGACGTGGTCCGCGGGTCGATCGACTCGGGCAGCACCTCGGCCGACTGCTCGACGGACCGGCGTTTGAGCGAGCGGTACGTCTGCCGGGCGCAGTTCGTCGCGACCACTGTCAGCCAGCCGGCGAAGCTCCCGGTGCCTTTGAAGGTGTGAATCTTCGTCGCGACCGTCAGCAGCGTGTCCTGCGCGGCCTCTTCGGCATCTTCGCGGAACGGCAGGAACCGGGCCACCCGGCGCAGTACCTGCGGCCGGATCGCCTGCAACAGCTCGGGAATGACGTCCTTGTCGCCACCCGCCGCGCGCGCCGCGAGGTCTTCCAGATCCTCGTTCAATGCTCCCCCAGCTCGCCACGACGGCACTCGCCATGGCGTCGGTGTTCGCCTTGATCCCTGCAGTGCTCGACAATAGCCGGGATGGATGTCATCGGACGCTACCGGCTGCAGTCGAAAATCGGCGCAGGCGCCTTTGCGACGGTCTGGCGAGGGTACGACGACGACCTCGACGTGGATGTCGCCGTAAAGGTGCTGGCGGAGAACTGGGCGTCCCGCGCGGACGTCCGCGAGCGGTTTCTGTCCGAGGCGCGACTGATGCGCCGGATCGCCAGCGACCGGGTGGTCCGCGTCTTCGACCTCGGTGAGCTGCCCGACGGCCGCCCGTACTTCGTGATGGACTACGTGTCCGGCGGTTCGCTGGCCGACGTGATGGCGCACGGCCCGCTCGATCCCGTCGACGCGCTCTGGTGGGGAGCCGACCTGGCCCGCGCGGTCGCGGCGCTCCACGAGGAGGGTGTGGTGCATCGCGACATCACCCCAGCGAACCTGCTGCTCCGGCCCTCGCAGGGGTTGGAGTCGGGCGGCGGTACGCACCGGATCGTGCTGGCCGACCTCGGGCTGGCGAAACGCGCTGCCGAAGCGTCGGGGCTGACCCAGGCCGTCGGCACCCCGTCGTACATGGCGCCGGAGCAAGGGCGGGGCGACGGTGGGTTCGACGAGCGAGCCGACGTGTACGCCGTCGGTGCGGTGACCTACGCGCTGATGACGGGCAGGCCGCCGTTCCTGGCGTCGTCCATCACCGACGTGCTGGCGCGCGACCCCGACAGTGCCCCGCCGAGTCTGCAGCCGCTGCTGCACGACTCGGTCGGTGAGCTCGACGAGATCCTCGCCCGGACGCTCGCGTACCGGGTAGGCGACCGCTGGAGCCGCGCGGACAGCCTGGCGGAGCGGCTGGAGCAGGAGGCGTACCGCCTAGAGCAGGAAGCTCCGCTGCTCGCCTCCCAGCGCACCACCATCGGCGACCAGGACGGCATCCGTACGACGGTCGCGGCGTCGGCCCACCCGCTCCGACGCCGCCGAAGCCACCGCGGCTGGCTGTTCGTGGCCCTCCCACTCCTCTTCCTGCTCGCAGCAGCCGGCAGCTGGTACCTCGCAACCCGCTGACCACCACCCGAGACACCCACAGCCAAACCACCCTCTGACTCCGTACCGTAGTCATATGACTACTCACTGCATCAAGGTGTGGCTGCGCAAGTCATCCCTCGTCGCGCTCACGCTCGCCCTTGCGGTACCACCTACCGCAGCCTTCGGAGGTACTGCGGCGCCGGCTGCGAGCTATGCATGCCGAGCGGACACGAAGTTCGGTAAGCAGACCTTCTCGCTCAGGCAGGGCGTGGATGCGAAGGCGCCTGCGACCGTGCGGCCGGGGGCCCGGTTCACCGTGGCGTTTGATCTCAAGCCGGGGTCTTTGCCGGGGGAGGTGAAGGGGTTCAAGCTCAAGGAGGTTCGCGACCTCACCCTGCGGGTCCCCGTCCCGGCCAACACCTCGTTCGTCAGCGCGCGACTCGCCGGCGGCTCGGGACTCGGCTCGACGCCGACGCTCGAACGCTCGGGCAGCATCGTGACGATCCGGGTCGCCGGGCCGATCCCCGGCGGATCGGCGTACCAGTTGCCGACTCTCTCGGTGCGCCTGAAGGCCGGCGGTCGTGGTCGCGTGGTGGAGACGAAGCTCCTGGGCACCAGCTTCGACAACCCCGGCCTCAACTTGCAGGCGACGATCAAATGGAAGTTCGTGACCGTCAAGTCGCCGGTCGCCTGCTACCCGGACCCCAACCCTGCCCTGACCAGGACCCAGATCCGTTAATCTGCGCGCTATGCGCTTCATGATGACGTTTCGTGGCACCGAGGAGTACGAGAACGGCGCGATGCCGAGCGAGGAGAGCATCACGGCGATGACCGCGCTGATGGGCGAGATGGCGGCCCAGGGCGTGCTGCTCGGCGGTGACGGCTTGCACCCGAGCTCCAAGGCGGTCCGGCTGGAGCTGCGGGAGGGAAAGCAGCGGGTCGTCGACGGTCCGTTCACCGAGACCAAGGAACTGATCGCCGGCTACTGCCTGATCCAGGTCGACTCGAAGGAGGAGGCGATCGAATGGGCCTCCCGCTGTCTGGTCGCCGACCAGGGAAACTCGGCCGGAATCGACCTGCGCCAGATCTTCGAGGCGGACGACTTCGGCGACGCCTACACGCCGGAGGCCCGCGCCATCAGCGAGCAGGCCACGGCTCAGGCCGAACTCAATAAGTGACCGAGATGCTCCGGGTCGCCGGGGTGATGGTGGCGGTGCCGCCGTACGGGAGGATCAGTTGCGGGTCGGTGTGCCCGATGTCCAGGCCGGTGACCACGACCGCATCGGGGTTGTACTCCGACAGCGCGCGGCGGGCCGCGGCGTACTGGTTCTCGACGTAGCTCGCTGATTCCTCGGAGCTCAACTGCTGGTCGAGCGACCACGACTTCGGGCGGGCCCAGAGGACGGCGTCGAACCGGGCCAGGAGGCCTCGCTCCCCGAAGTTGCGGAGGCTCCGGTAGACCTGTTCGGCCGACGGAAGTTCCTCAGACGTCTCCAGGAACAGGACACCGGAGTACTGGTCGGTGGGCAACATCCAGCGGTTGGCGGCGAGCTGCATGTCGAGGATCTCCAGGCAGCCACCCCAGAGTCGACCGGTCACCGGCGTCCGAGGCCCGTACCAAGTCCACTCGGTGCGCGGGAAGAGTACCGGCTCGGAGGCGAGCGAGGCAGGGTCCGCCCAGTCGCGGTCGCGGTCCGTCCAGTCGGAGGCGGTCAGCTCGAAGTCGCCCGAGCTGAACAGCGCGGCCCGCAGCGAGCGCTCGGTGTCGGGGTGCATCGCGCCACCACGACCGAACTGAACCATCACGCTGCCGCCGTGGTAGGCCGGAATGCCCAGCGAATAAAGGAAGTTGAGCAGGGTGGTGTTGTCGCTGTAGCCGTAGAACGGCTTGGGGTTGGCGCGGAAGACATCCGGATCGAGATGCTTGAGGATGGTGATCTGGTCGTCACCGCCGATGGACGCGATGACGGCGCGGATCTCCGGATCGGCCCACGCGGCGTGCAGGTCGGCCGCCCGCTCCTCGGGGCTGGACTTCAGCTTCCGGCTGGTCGGATACTCCACCGGCTCCAGCCCGAACTCCCGGATCCGCTGCAGGCCAAGCTCGTAGGGCAACGGAAACACCTCGGCCAACCCACCTGACGGCGAAACCACAGCCACCCGATCGCCGGCAACAACCTTCCGCGCAAACAACATGCGCACAACCTACAGTCGGTCCGCTGCCGACTGCAGGTGGATTAAACCGGCCAGCTACAGACCGATCGGGTGCCAGACGGTCTTCAGTTCGAGGTACTGCGTGAGGCGGGACAGGCCCGGCGACGCGGTCCAGTCTTCTTCGGCCGGACGGCGGACCCGCTTGAGGTTTTCGGCGGCCGCAGCTTCCAGAGCCGTGGCCTCTTCGGGGTCCGTGACACCGGCCAGGTCGATGGCGTTCACGTCGGAGTGCGACGCCAGCCACGGCCCGATCTCGGTCGCCGAACCGGTGAGCAGGTTGACCACCCCACCCGGTACGTCGGACGTCGCCATCACCTCGCCCAGGGTCACCGCCGGCAACGGCCGCTCAAACGACGTGACCGCGACGACCGTGTTGCCCGAGACGATGGCCGGGGCGATCACGCTGGTCAGGCCGAGCAGACTGGAGTCCTGCGGCGCGAGCACCGCCACCACTCCGGTTGCCTCAGGCAACGAGAAGTCGAAGTACGGGCCGGCCACCGGGTTGCTGGAACCGACCACCTGGGCGAGCTTGTCGGCCCAGCCGGCGTACCAGACCCAGCGGTCGATCGACGCGTCGACGAGCGCCCGCGCCTTGCCGATCGACAGCCCTTCCGACGCGGCGACCTCGGAGCTGAACTGCTCGTGCCGCCCTTCCATCACCTCGGCGATCCGGTACAGCACCTGGCCGCGGTTGTACGCCGTCCGCGTCGACCAGCCGCCGAACGCCTTGCGGGCGGCGACCACGGCGTCGCGGGCGTCCTTGCGCGATGCCTGCGAGGCGTTCGCCAGGAACTTGCCCTTGGCATTGGACACCACGTACGACCGGCCGGACTCGCTGCGCGGGAAGGCGCCGCCGATGTACAGCTTGTAGGTCTTGCGCACGTCGAGGCGAGTGCTGTCAGTGGGCAAGGTAGGCCTCCAGACCATGGCGGCCGCCCTCGCGGCCGTAACCCGACTCCTTGTAGCCGCCGAACGGCGAGGTCGGGTCGAAGCGGTTGAACGTGTTCGCCCAGACGACGCCGGCCCGGAGCTGGTTCGCCATCCAGAGGATGCGCGAGCCCTTCTCGGTCCAGACGCCGGCCGACAGCCCGAACGGCGTGTTGTTCGCCTTCTCGACCGCCTCGGCGGGGGTCCGGAAGGTGAGCACGGACAGCACCGGCCCGAAGATCTCCTCGCGGGCGATCCGGTGCGCCTGGGAGACGCCGGTGAACACCGTCGGCGGGAACCAGAAGCCCTGGGTGGGCAGCTCGCACTCAGGCGACCAGCGCTCGGAGCCTTCGTCCTCACCGACCTGGGACAGCTCGCGGATCCGGGCCAGCTGCTCGGCGGAGTTGATCGCGCCGATGTCGGTGTTCTTGTCGAGCGGGTCGCCCACGCGCAGGGTGCTCATCCGGCGCTTGAGCCGCGCCAGCACCTCGTCGTACAGGCTCTCCTGGACCAGCAGTCGCGAACCGGCGCAGCAGACGTGGCCCTGGTTGAAGAAGATGCCGTTGACGATGCCCTCGATGGTCTGGTCGATCGGGGCGTCCTCGAAGACGATGTTCGCCGCCTTGCCGCCCAGCTCGAGCGTGACCTTCTTGTCCGTCCCGGCGACCGACTTGGCGATCGAGCGGCCGACCGCGGTCGAACCGGTGAAGGCGACCTTGTCGACGCCCTCGTGCTCGACCAGCGCCTGTCCGGTCCGGCCCGCGCCGGTGATGATGTTGACCACACCCGGCGGCAGATCGGCCTGCTGGCAGATCTCCGCGAACGCCAGCGCGGTCAGTGGTGTCGTCTCGGCCGGCTTCAGGACGACGGTGTTGCCCGCCGCGAGGGCCGGCGCGATCTTCCACGCCAGCATCATCAGCGGGAAGTTCCACGGGATCACCTGGGCGGCGACACCGAGCGGCCGCGGGTCCGGACCGGCACCGGCGTACTCGAGCTTGTCCGCCCAGCCCGCGTAGTAGAAGAAGTGGGCTGCGACCAGGGGCAGGTCGACGTCGCGGGACTCGCGGATCGGTTTGCCGTTGTCGAGCGACTCCAGCACGGCCAGCTCACGCGACCGCTCCTGGATCAGCCGCGCGATCCGGTACAGGTACTTCGCCCGGTCGCGGCCGGACATCGGCCCCCAGACCTTCTCGTAGGCCTTGCGGGCCGCCTTCACCGCCCGGTCGACGTCGGCCGGGCCGGCCTCGCTGATCTCGGCCAGCACCTCCTCGGACGCCGGGCTCACGGTCTTGAACGGCTTGCCGTCCGTCGCCTCGGTGAAGGCGCCGTTGATGAACAACCCGTACGACGACTTGATGTCGACGATCGCGCGGGACTCCGGCGCGGGTGCGTACTCGAATCTGCTCATGCCTCAGTCCAGCGTGAAGTAGTCGGGGCCGGGGTAGTGCCCGGTGGCCAGCTTGGTGCGTTGCATCAGCAGGTCGTTCAGCAGACTGGACGCCCCGAAGCGGAACAGCTCCGGGTCCAGCCAGTCCGGTCCGGCCGTCTCGTTGACGGTGACCAGGTACTTGATCGCGTCCTTGGCCGTCCGGATCCCGCCGGCCGGCTTGACGCCGATGTGCAGCCCGGTCGCCTCGTGGTAGTCGCGGACCGCCTCCAGCATCACCAGCGTCACCGGCAGCGTCGCCGCGGGGGAGACCTTGCCGGTGGACGTCTTGATGAAGTCCGCGCCGGCCAGCATCGCCAGCCAGGACGCCCGCCGGACGTTGTCGTAGGTGACCAGCTCGCCGGTCTCCAGGATGACCTTCAGGTGCGCGTCGCCGGCGGCCTCGCGGATCGCCGCGATCTCGTCGAAGACCAGCCCGTACCGGCCGGAGAGGAAGGCTCCCCGGTCGATCACCATGTCCACCTCGTCGGCACCGGCCGCGATCGCGTCCCGGGTGTCCTGCTGCTTGATCGCGAGGCTGGAACGCCCGCTGGGGAAGGCGGTGGCGACGCTGGCCACGTTGATCCCGGTGCCGCGCAGCTCGAACTTCGCCGTGGCCACCAGGTCCGGGTAGACACAGACCGCGGCTACTTGCGGCGCGGTCGGGTCGGCCGGGTCAGGCCGCTTGGCCTTCGCGCACAGCGCCCGCACCTTGCCCGGGGTGTCCTGACCTTCCAGCGTCGTCAGGTCGATCATCTGGATGGCCAGATCGAGCGCGTACGCCTTGGCGGTGGTCTTGATCGACCGGGTGCTCAGGGCGGCGGCCCGGGCCTCGGCGCCGACCTGGTCCACGCCCGGCAGGCCGAGCAGGAACCGCCGGAGCCGGTCCTCGGACGAGGTCACGTCGGCGAGACTGTCGACGCCTGTGTCGGTAGTGGTCACCCGCCCCAGTCTAATCGCGTTTCGGGCCGCCCGTTCCCGGTTGTACACAGGTACCAGCTGCACAACAGGTCCGCTCGATCAGGCGGGCAAATCTAGGGAACATCGCCCCCTGCGGCTACCTTGTCCGGGTGAATGCGAAGCAGCCCAGCGAGAACGAGCAGTACCTGTCCGCGTCGAACCGGATCACCGCGGTGGTGGTGATGGTGATCGGCTCGCTCGGCCTGATCGACATCGTGGCGGAGTGGCGCACGCTGGGCGGCCTGGTGGCCGGCTGCCTGATCGCCTTGCTGATGCTCGCCGCGTACGTCGGCCTGTTCCGCCCGTCGGTGACGCTCCGCCCCGACAGCCTGCTGATCCGTAACCACATTCGCGACCACGTCGTCCCGTGGAACCTGATCACCGACGTTGACATGACCGACATCCTCCGCGTCCACGTCGGCGACCGGCGGCTGCGCTGCCCCGGCGTCCAGCTGGTGATGCGGGACATGCGCAAGCAGCGGGTCGGCGGCAGCAAGCTCAAGGCGGACAGCTCGGTCTCCCGGGCCGAGTTCGTCGTCGACCGGATCGACTACCACCTCAGCAAGTACGGCGAATCGGGTTCGGCCGACGCTCAGGTCGTCACCAGTTGGGCCCGCCCGGAACTTGGCATCGCCGCAGTACTCGCTGTCGTCGCCCTAATCGCCCAGCTGCTGCGCTGATGCGTTTCCTGTCCCGCCGCGCCTTCCTACTCACAGGGGCCGCTGCCGGCCTTGCGGGTGTCGGGCTGGTGGAGACAGGCGTAGTACCGGGTCGTGTTCGGCTGCATGACGCGCTGGGGCTGACGGGTGAGGACGGTGTGGCGCCTGACGTCGAGCCGGGCCCAGTGGAGTCCGGCAGCTTCGAGTCGGCGGCTCGGCGTACCAGGGTGGGCTGGACCGTCATCTACCCACACGGACAGAAGGCCGACGCGGCACTGCCCGTCGTACTGATGCTGCACGGCCGTGGGGGCGACCACACCTCGACCATCAACGACCTGAACGCCGACCGATACCTGACAGCCGCAGTACAAGCCGGTACTCCGCCCTTCGCGCTCGCGGCCGTCGATGGGGGAGCAGCCAACTACTGGCATCCCCGCGCCTCTGGTGACGACCCACAGAGCATGCTGACGGCCGAATTCCTTCCACTGCTGAAGAAACGCGGCCTGCGCACCGACCGGTACGGCGTACTGGGCTGGTCGATGGGTGGTTATGGAGCCCTGTTGCTGGCTGCCGATCGGGGCGCGACCCAGGTGGCGGCAGCCGGGGCGTTGAGCCCGGCGTTGTGGCACAAGGCCTCGGAGGCCTCGGCCGGCGCGTACGACGGACCCGACGATTTCCAGCGGCATCAGGTGTTCGGTCGGGCCGCGGACCTCAAGAATGTTGCCCTGCGCATCGATTGTGGCCGGGACGACCCGTTCGCGGGAGCGGTCCGGGACCTGCGCGACGAGCTCGACGCGGCCGGCGGGTTACAAGCCGGAGCGCACACGGCCGGTTACTGGCGGCGCATGCTCGGTGAACAACTCTCGTTCCTGGGGCCGAAAATCTCCGATTGAGGGGAACCTCACCACGATCGGCACCGTCCGAGTCCGTGTTCGCCCCCGGGATGAACCTCACGGTCACCCAGGATGGACTCCGCAAGGTCCCCGAATCATCGAGAGTGGAGCAAATGGTCAACCTCTCCAGCAAGAAGCGCGTCCTGGCCGGCATCGCGGCCATGGCAGGACTCGCGGCTGTGGCACTTCCCGCGCAGGCGGCTCAGGCGCACGGTGGCGTCGGCCCGGCCGAGCCCCCGCAGGTCAAGGCGACGACGACGACCAAGGCCACCACGCTGGCCTCGAACACCAACATCGTCAAGTACAACCGGCTGTACAAGACCGGCGCCATCGCCGCGTCGAAGTGCGCGGAGGTCAACGTCTCCCTGCGCACCGCCGCAGGGGTTCAGGCCTACGACAAGAAGCTGCTGGACTGCATGTGGCGGGCCTGGGCGCCGACCCTGAACGCCGCGGGCGCGAACTACCGGTTGAAGCCCGTCCTGATCTTCTACGGCAGCCGTGCCGCCACGAACTGTGGCGTCATCCGCTACCCCACGTCGTACTTCTGCGGCTACGGCAGCCAGGCCCACATCTACATCCCGACGGCCTACATCTCGAACATGTGGCGGCAGAGCAGCCCGACCTACGCCCGGGCGTACGCGACCAACACGCTGGCCCACGAGTACGGCCACCACGTGCAGTACATGACCGGCATCCTGGGAGCCTCCTGGGCCCGTCAGCGGGCGGCCAGCACCACCACGGCCAAGCTCGAGGAGAGCCGTCGCCGTGAGCTGCAGGCGTCCTGCCTCGGTTCGGCCATGCTCGGCGCGAACAAGCGCTACTACCCGATGTCGGGCGGCCTCTACGCCCAGTGGAAGTGGCTGGTCGAGCACTCCGGTGACATGAAGGGCTACCCGCGCGACCACGGTTCGTTCGCGAACCACGGCTGGTGGTCCCACACCGGCTTCTACGCGACCAGCACCAAGACGTACGCGGGTCACTGCAACACCTTCACCGCAGCCTCCAGCCGGGTCTCCTGACCTGACTGACACAATCTCCGGGTGATCCGGAGTAACCAAGCCGCCTGGAACGCGTTGCCGTTCCAGGCGGTTTGTTCGATCCGGCCGCAGGTGGTTGCAATGAAGGTTGCAATTTGGCCGACACGTTCACGATCTGCGATCGTGTGGTTACCGTGTTTCGGGTCCGCACGCCTTACAGTCTTGGTCGACCCACGAACGGCAGGAGTCAAGGATCGTGAACTACGACGAGTTCAACACCGAGTACACCAAGGTGCTGGACAAGATCAAGAGCAGCACGTGCAGCTGGTCGGAGCTGTCCGGTCACGTCACCCGGCTGCGGCAGGGGACGGCCGGCATCACCACGCCGGTCGAGCGCGCGCAGATCGACAGCGACCTGGCCGCGCTCGGCCAGATGGTCGACCTGTCGCGGCGGACCAACGACAAGGAAGACGTCTGGACCGTCACCTCCGAGGCGGTCCGCCGGGCCAGCAGCGGTGAGGGCAGCGTCGCCGACCGGATCGCGCGGATCGAGGCGAGCATCAACGAGATCACCACCCTCGCCAACCGCAACCCGGACGAGCGCGAGGCGCTGATGCAGTCCACCAGCACCCTGAAGATCCTGCACTCCTCCCTGCAAAGCTCCCTCCGAGCCGAACAAGCCGAAGCCGCCGCCCTCAGCTAACCCACCAGCTGACACCGTGTTCCACTGACTGAGGGCCCCTGATCATCCAAGGGGCCCTCAGTCAGTTGTTTGCTTGCCGACGCAGAAGTACTAGATGGTGCGAGTACAGCGCGCACCTCGCGGAAGGTGCGAGGCGCAGCGTGCGCCTCGCAGGAGGTGCGAGGCTCGGCGTGCGCCTCGCCTTCCCTTGGGTGTTTGCTGCCGCAAGGCAGCAAACACGTCAGCACGGGATGGTCAGATGCCGGCTGCTGCGGCTAGGTCTTGTTTGATGGCGGTTAGTTCGGTGGTGGCTTGGGTGCGGGCTGCTGCGAGGTCTTCGCCTTCGACCGGGATGACGACCTCGAGGTAGCACTTGAGTTTGGGTTCGGTGCCGGAGGGGCGTACTACGACGCGGGCGCCGGCCGACAGTGTGTAGCGGAGGCCGTCGGTGGGCGGGAGGGCGTCCGAGCCTTCGTTGAGGTCTTCCACTCGCTCGACCGTGTGTCCGCCGAGCAGCGTGGGTGGGGTTGCCCGCAGGCGGTCCATCGCGGCCGTGATCAGGCTCAAATCATCCACCCGCACGGCCAGCTGATCCGTCGCGTGGAGGCCGTACTTCTTCGCGAGGTCGTCCAGCAGATCCAGCAGCGTCCGCCCAGCCGCCTTGGCCTGCGCGCCCAGCTGCAGCACCCGGACCAGCGTCGACACCCCGTCCTTGTCCTTCACAGCCGCCGGATCCACGCAGTACCCGAGCGCCTCCTCGTACCCGAAGACCAGCTCCGGCACCCGCCCGATCCACTTGAACCCGGTCAGCGTGTCGACATACCCCACGCCGTACGCCGCCGCGATCTTCCCCAGCAACGACGACGACACGATCGAGCACGCGGCAACCCCATCAGGCCTTCCGGAGAGCAGGAACTCACCGAGCAACGCCCCCAACTCGTCGCCACGCAACATCCGCCAGCCACCGTCGGCCGACGGACCCGGTACTGCGACCGCGCACCGATCGGCATCCGGATCGTTGGCCACGGCAAGGTCAGCACCAACCGAACGCGCCAGTTCGAGCGCAGCGTCGATCGCCCCCGGCTCCTCCGGGTTCGGGAACGACACCGTCGGGAAGTCCGGATCCGGATCCGCCTGCGACGCCACCACAGCCGGTACTGCGAACCCCGCCCGCTGCACCGCCGCCTCCACCAGCAACCGCCCCACCCCGTGCAGCGGCGTGTAAGCGACCTTCAAGTCACGAGGCGCATCCGCCGGGACCAGCGTCGCGATCCGATCGAGATACGCGTCCAGCAGCTCATCGCCGGCCGTCTGCCAGTCGTCCCCACGCGGCACGGTCGCAAGCGCCCCAACAGCAGCAATGGCGGCGGCGATCTCAACATCAGCCGGCGGCACGATCTGCGAGCCGTCGCCGAGATACACCTTGTACCCGTTGTCCTGCGGCGGATTGTGCGAAGCCGTCACCACCACTCCGGCAACCGCTTTCAGATGCCGGATCCCGAACGCGATCACCGGCGTCGGCGTCGGCCGATCCAGCAGTACTGCGTCCAGCCCCGCGCCCCGGATCACCGCGGCGGTGTCCTCCGCGAACACGTCCGACTTGTGCCGCGCGTCGTACCCGATCAGTACCGGCCCGTCGGTCAGCCCGTTGGCCTTCAGGTACGCCGCCAGTCCGGCGGCCGCGCGGATCACGACGACCCGGTTCATCCGGTTCGACCCCGCACCGACGGCGCCGCGCAACCCCGCAGTACCGAATTCGAGGGTGCCCGCGAACCGGTCCGCCAGCTCGGCGTCAGCCGCCGGCCCGGAGTCCAGCAGTTCCTGGAGTTCGGCGCGCGTGTCGGGATCGGGATCCTCGGCGAGCCAGGCTTGCGCGGCGGTACGGATCAAAGCGGCATCGTTGACGGTCACGACCGCACGATACCGCCCAGTACGGCGGGAACCCGGCTCTAATGCCCCGAGCTCTGGCAGGGTCGGGCGCGGAGGTCGGCCACGTAGTCGTCGGGCGCGCCCGCTGCCTCGGCGGCCTCGGCGAGGATGCCCAGGTACCGCGCGGAGGGCAGGCCGCCCTCGTAGGCGTTCAGGACGTACATCCAGGCGAGCTGCTCACCGTCCAGGGTTTGCACCCGGACTTGGATCTTGCGATAGATGCCCTGGTCGATCCACTCCCACTCGTCCAGCCGCTCGACGTCCTTGGGACTGACGTCGTACAGGGCGACGAAAACCTGGTTCGTCGGGTCGCTGGGATCCTCGACGACGGTCGCCATCGAGCCCTCCCAGCCGAGTTCCTCCCCTCCGAAGGTGAGGCGCCAGCCGACGATCCACCCGGTTCCGCGCAGGGGGGAGTACGGGCACCGCTCGGCCATCAAGTTCGGGTCCAGATTCGACGCAAACGCGGCGTACAGGGTCACGAGATCACAGGATACGGAACAATGGCCTCTCGTGGCGCGAGTTGTGATCATCGGTGGCGGTCCAGGCGGGTACGAAGCGGCGAGTGCGGCCGCCCAATTAGGGGCGGAGGTGACAGTCGTCGACTCCGGCGGGATCGGCGGTTCGTGCGTGCTCACGGACTGCGTCCCGAGCAAGACGCTGATCGCCACGGCGGAGGTGATGACCGAGGTCGAGGAGGCCGGCGAGCTCGGCGTCCGGGTCGAGGACGGCGACGACGATCCGCGGAACTCCGTGCGTGTCGACCTGTCCGTCATCAACCAGCGGGTCAAGTCGCTGGCGGCGGCCCAGTCGGAAGGGATCAGCCGGCGGCTGGCCGCCGACAAGGTCCGGGTGATCAACGGCCGCGGCCGGATGGACGGCCCCGAGACCGTGGTCGTGGGCAACGAACGGCTGGACGCCGACGTGGTGCTGATCGCCACCGGTGCAAGGCCGCGCATCCTCAAGGGGTCCGAGCCGGACGGCGAGCGGATCCTGACCTGGGAGCAGGTCTACGAGCTCGAGGAACTGCCCGAGCGGCTGATCGTCGTCGGGTCCGGAGTCACCGGCGCCGAGTTCGCCAGCGCGTACGACGCGCTGGGCAGCGACGTGGTGCTGGTCTCCTCGCGGGACCGGGTGCTGCCGGGTGAGGACAAGGACGCAGCCGAAGTACTGGAAGACGTCTTCAAGCGACGCGGCATGACGGTGCTGGGCAAGTCCCGCGCCGAGTCCGTCCAGCGGCAGGGCGACGGGGTCGTGGTGACGCTCACCGACGGCCGGACGGTCGAGGGTTCGCACGCGCTGCTGGCGGTCGGATCACTGCCGAACACCGAAGATCTCGGACTCGTCGAGTCGGGCGTGTCGCTCGGCGATGGCGGCTTCGTCACGGTCGACCGGGTCTCGCGGACGACGGCGCGGGGCGTGTACGCCGCAGGTGACTGCACCGGCGTACTGATGCTCGCCTCGGTGGCGGCCATGCAGGGCCGGATCGCCATGTCCCATGCCCTGGGCGACGCGGTGGCGCCGCTGAACCAGTCGACCGTCTCCTCGAACGTCTTCACGGCGCCCGAGATCGCCACGGTGGGCGTCACGCAGGCGGCGCTGGATGCGGGCACGAGTACGGCGATGGTCGTCAAGGTGCCGCTGGCCGACAACGCACGCGCCAAGATGCAGGGCGTCCGAGACGGCTTCGTGAAGCTCTTCTGCCTCCCGAACACCGGCATCATCGTCGGCGGCGTCGTGGTGGCGCCCCGAGCCTCCGAACTGATCCACCCGATCTCCCTGGCAGTAGGCGCCCGCCTCACAGTCGACCAGATGGCCCAGTCCTTCACCGTCTACCCCTCAGTCTCGGGTTCCATCGCCGAAGCAGCCCGCCGCCTCCACCTCCGCTCGTAAGCCCCAGCACCCTCTGCACGGCTCCTGCGTTTACTGCGAGCGCAGGCTGCCACTAGCAGTTCCTCCGCGCAGCCACCGCAGGCAGGCTCCCGCAGTTACTGCGGGGCGGCCTGCCACTAGCAGTTCCTCCGCGCGGCCGCTGTAGGCAGGCTCCTGCGGCTACTGCGAGGGGTAGCGCAGTAGCCGCAAGGAGCCTGCTGGCGGTGTGGTGGGCGAGCGGTTGCTGGTGGTTGGGGCTGGGGTGGTTAGGTGGGGGTGTTGGCGGAGTCGGTGTCGCCTGGGGTGTTCGCCGAGGTGGTGTCACCCGGGGTGTTGGCGGAGGCGGTGTCACCTGGGGTGTTCGCCGAGGCGGCTTCGCCTGGGGTGTTGGTGCTCGCCACCTCGCCGGGGGTGTCGGCTGAGGCTGCGGCCGGGGCGGCGTTCGTCGCACCGCGGGTGGTGGCCGTCAGGTTCGCCGGCTGTGGGTCGTTGAGGTTCGGCGCGGCGTACGCGGCAATGCCCAGGTCGATCGTGGAGATGGCGGCAACAGATCCGACTACTCCGGTTGACCCGGTCTGTGGCTTCGACCCAGCGTTCGGCCAGGGCGAATCGTGCCCGGGTTGCTTGCGGCCAGCCGGGCTCCTGCACGCGGTGCGGCCCAGTGACAAGTGAGAGAACGACCGACGCGACCCGCAGCCTCAGCTGCCGTGGGTCGACGTACCGGTCGAAAGTAGACAAACAGTGGCTGGCATAGCCGCTGATCGCGGCGGCATGGCGCGGCAGCACCTCCGCGAGAACGCTCAGATGCCCAACCAGACAAGCAAGATCATCGACGCGATCACCAGGCCCAGCCGTGTCCACATCCAGCAGCCCACACACCGAACCCTGCGCATCCACAAACACCTGCGCTTCATAAAATCACTGTGCACCGGTACGACGGCACCAACGTGGCTCTCGGCAACGATGATTCCGGCAAGCTGGGTGGCGTCCTCGGCCAACCCCGGTACGACGGCGCCAACCGCGCGCGTAGTACTCGGTCCGCTCCAGCCAAGACGACCGCCTGGGAGCATCGAGGAGCTGCGACGGCAACCTGTCCAGCAGCCTCAGTAGCTCCGAAGGATCCGGCAGCGGCCCGCCGGAGCGCAGTACGGACCTGAGACTCCGACCGGGCAACCCTTCCAGCACCAGCAGCCCATCATCGCTCCACCCCAGACTCCGCGGAACCGGTACTCCGCCGCCAACCAGCAGCCGATGCCGCTCATGCAGCGTCTCGACCTCGTCCGGCCGAATCACCTTCAAATAAAGCCGTCCCAACACCCCAGTCGCCTCAACAACCGCCCGCCGCAAAGGCCGATAAGCCAACAACTCAAGGCCGACCTCCCCACCCCCAAGCCCACAGCCCTCAAACAACGCCGAAGCACCAGCAGGATTCATCGCAACCCGCATCCCCGGAAGCAACGGATCGCCCCCAGCCACCCAAACTCCGACCTGCAACTCATCGCCCCCGATGACGGTGCCGCCGCCCGGCAGCGAGCCATCAGCGCTCGCACACAACACCTCAGTACGAGTAGCCGGCCCCTGAACAATTTCGATGCGATAGGCAACCGTCGTACGACCGCCCCAGCAATCAACCTGCTCAGCCCGCCACCTCACCAACCGCCCACCAACCCCGCCACAGCCACCGCCAGCGCCTCGCCAGCCGCAGCCCCAGTCAGCAGCTCCAAAATCTCCCCGTCATCCGCCATACCCCCCACACTGCCCACCCACCATGAGCCCCTCGTTAACCATTTCTGAGAGCTCTCTCATCCCCCTCAGAGCCTCGTGTGAGGATTCTCGGTATGCGGAGCAGGGTGTGGTGGGGGCTGGCTGTTGGGGTTTGTGTTGTGGCTGGTGTGGTGGTGCCGTTGCTGCTGCGGCATTCGTTGGTGGATTTGAAGGTTTATCGGGTGGGTGGGGAGACGCTGCTGGGGGATGCGGCGGGGTTGTATGAGGTGCGGTTGGCGGGGTTGCCGTTTACGTATCCGCCGTTTGCTGCTGTGGTGATGGTGCCGTTTGCCTTGTTGCCATGGGGTGTGGCGGCTGTGGTTTGGTCGGTTGTCAGCTTTGTGAGTTTGGTGGTTGTCTGGCGGTTGTCCGCGGGTAAGGGGTTGGCCTCGCCTGTCTTGTTGGCGGTGGTTGCTGGGTCGTTGTTACTGGAGCCGGTGCGGGAGACGTTCGGGTTCGGGCAGGTGAATCTGATGCTCTGCGCGTTGATCCTGTACGACGTGCTCGACACCAAGCACTCGCGCCGTGGGATCTGGGTCGGGTTGGCGGCTGGGGTGAAGTTGACGCCTTTGGTGTTTTTCGGGCTGTTGCTCGTCACCCGGCAGTGGAAGGCGTTGGCGTACGCGAGTGCGGCGTTTGCGGGCACGGTGCTGGTGGGATTTGCGGTGACGCCGAAGGGCGCGACGGAGTACTGGACGTCGTTGGTGGCGGAGACGACGCGGATTGGTGGGTTGGCGTTTTCGAGCAACCAGTCGTGGAACGCGTTCCTGGTCAGGCTGACCGGGGATCTCGACGGTGGTGGGCCGGTGTGGCTGGTGCTGGTCGCGTTGACGGTCGGCGGCGGGTTATGGCTTACGTGGAAGCTTTGGAACCAAGGTGAGCAGTTGGCCGCGGTGTCGACGACCGCGCTCATCGGTCTGCTGTGTTCGCCGGTGTCGTGGAGTCACCATTGGGTCTGGGCCATCCCGTTGGGGCTCAGCGTGATGAGCGTGCTGCCCAAGAATCCCAAGCTGGTGTTCGCGGCCGGCTGGTTCGGGTTGTTCGCGATCGCCCCGATCTGGTGGCCGCCCAACCACTACAACCGTGAGCTCGACTGGTCCTTCCCGGAGCAGTTCACCGGCAACGCCTACCTGATCGCGGCGATGGTTGCCATCGTCATGCTGATCGCCCACCGGCGTCGGCCTCTAGCTGACGCAGACCCGCTTCGAACGCCTGGCCGTACTGCGCCCGCGCCCCGATGAAGAAGCGGTTCGCCAACGGCACGGCCCAGGTCAGCCGGTCGGCCACGTTGAAGACGCGATAGGTCACCCGCACCCCGACCGGGTCAGGCTCCACCGTCGTCTCGCCGCGATACCACCACCCGCCTTGGTACGAGAAGACCGCGCCATCAACAGACTCCTGTACGTCGTACCCGGCCAGCTTCTTGCGATGCCAGGCGATTGCCGACGCGAGGTCGACCCGGGCGGTGCCTTCATAGCTGAAGAGCAGTTTCTTCAAGACTCCTCCAGGGACAACGCGAGTCGGCGTACCCAGGCCGCCTGGGCTCGGGACATCGCCACGCGGTAGTCGAGTTCGACGACGGCCAGGTAGGGCAGGCCGTCGACCTGGAGTTGCGCGACGATCGCCTCGAGGTCGGCCGCGTCGGCGGTCAGCCGCTTGGAGCGGCGGGTCAGCAACTCGGCGGCCCGCGCCGGTTCCAGCAGCCCGACCAGGGCGAGTGCGGCGTCGAAGCGGGGTGGGTCCTCGGTCGGGTCTTCCAGCAATTCGGCGAGCCACGACTTCAGTTCTTCGTGGCCGGCGGGCGTGAGGCTGTAAACGGTGCGCTCCGGGCGATTGCCCTGGCGGTCCGCGCGTTCGACGGCGATCAACCCGTGCCGGTGCAGACGCTCGACGGTCGAGTACACCGAGCTGTGCTTGACCGCGACCCCGGCGGCCGAGCCGCGCTCGCGCAGGGTTGCGACCAGTTCGTACGGGTGCATGGGCCGCTCCCAGAACAAGCCGAGTAGGAACTGAGATCTAGCTGCAACACTGGCATAGACCGCATGACCTGATCGGTTGTCAGGCTGGATCGGGTGAATTGGGGGATCCTGGGGGACCCAGGCAAGCGCCGCTGGTGGCTGGTCGCGGGGGTTTGTGTGGCCGTTGCCGTGCTGCTGCCCTTCGGGTGGGATCACACCGGCGCGGATCTGAAGGTGTATCGCCTCGGTGGCGCCGCGATCCTGTCCGATCCGTCGAGCCTGTACACGACCCGCCTGCGCTACATCTCGATGCCGTTCACGTACCCGATCTTCGGCGGCGTCGTGATGGCGCCGGTCTCGCTGCTGCCCTGGCCGCTCGCGTACGGCGCCTCGATCGCCACCTCGCTGGTCGCCCTGGTAGTGATCTGGAAGCTCAGCCTCAAGCAGTACTTCGCCGGCCGCCGGCTGCACCCGGCCGTCCTGATCGCCATCTCCGCAGCGTCCCTGCTGATCGAGCCCGTCCGCGAAACGCTCTCGTACGGCCAGATCAATCTGCTTCTCTGCGCCTTGATCCTGTACGACGTCCTCGGCCCGAAGCAGCGTTTCGGCCGGGGAGCCTGGCTGGGACTGGCGGCCGGGATCAAGCTGACGCCGTTGGTCTTCTTCGGCCTGCTGCTCGTCACGCGGCAGTGGAAAGCTCTCGCCAACGCGTCAGCCGCGTTTGCCGGGACGGTCGCGATCGGCTTCCTGATCGCGCCGCGGACGGCGTACGAGTACTGGACGAACCTGATCTCCGACACCGGCCGGATCGGTGGCCTCGCGTACTCGGGCAACCAGTCGTGGAACGGCTTCCTGATCCGGCTCACCGGCGACCTCGACGGCGGCGGCCGGCTGTGGCAGCTCGTCGTGCTGGTGACCGTGGCCGCTGGGCTCTGGCTCAGTCGCGATCTCTGGCGCCGCGGCGAGGAGCTGGCCGCCGTGTCGGTCACCGGGTTGATCGGCCTGTTCTGCTCGCCGGTGTCCTGGAGTCACCACTGGGTCTGGGTCATCCCGCTCGGCGTCTCGTTGCTCACGGCAACACAACTCGGCCGGCGCTATCCGTTGCCGGTGGCCCTGAGTTGGTCCGCGCTGTTCATGCTCGCCCCGATCTGGTGGCCCCCAAGACGCGGCAACCTCGAACTCAGCTGGAACTTCGTCCAGTCCCTGGCCGGCAACGCCTACCTCTGGCTCACCCTCGCCGCCGCACTCCTGCTCGCGCTCGACGGATGGCGAGAAAGAACCGCGATGCGCACCGCCCGCCGAGACCAGGCAGCGTTCCCTCACTAGCGAACCCCAGGCTCGACCTAGCGGCTCAGCCAATTGCCGACCGCCGTGAGGAACGCGCTCGGCTGGGTCCGCTGGATGGCGTGTCCGGCACCCTCGATCGTCACGAGGCACGCGCCCGGGATCCGCGCGGCCGCCTCAGCCAGCTTGCCCTGCGGTACGGGGCTGGTCGTACCACCGCCAAGGATCAACGTCGGCACAGCGATCGCCGGCAGCTCCTCCCACCACGCGGGATCCGGCTTGGCGAGCTGGCCGATGATCGCGACGTACGCCTCCCAGTCGAAGTCGAGCTCACCTCTGGGCCGCTCCGGCACCTTCCACTCGCCCTCCCCATCCGGCGGCGGGCTGTCGACGAGAATGAGGCCGGTGAGCCGATCGGCGTACTTCTCGGCGAAGATCGCCGCGACCGTCCCGCCCATCGAGTGCCCGCACAGCAGGAACGGGCCGAGCCTCAGCTGGTCCACGAACTCCAGCAGGTCATCGCGCATCGCCTCGAACGAGTACGCCGAAGTCCAGGCGCTCTGCCCGTGCCCTCGTTGGTCGATCGCATAGACGCGCCGTCCCGTGCTCAACGCCGGGGCCACCTGCTCCCAGGCAGCGGAGTTCGCACCCAATCCGTGCAACAGCACCATGGGCGGGTCGCCTTCGGCGCCGTACGCGACGACGTGGAACTCACCGGCGGCCAACTGGACCTTCACCACATCACCCTCACTGTGGAATCCGAACGGGGTTGGGTTCAGCAAAGCGACCTGCGGGGTCAAGCGGAGGCGATCTGGTCGTGGAAAGCAAGAACCGCCGGAAGCGTGAAGCTTCCGGCGGTTCGCAACAACACAGTTTAGAAGTCGCCGCCGAAGTCGCCGCCGCCGAAGTCCCAGCCGCCGCCGTCTCCGCCGAAGTCGCCGTCGCCGCTGAAGTCGCCCTCGCCGCCGTCACCGCCGAAGTCGCCACCTTCGAAGCCGCCGCCGGCCATGTCGCCGTAGCCGCCGCCGGCGAACATGCCGCCGAGCATGGTGCCGATGAACATGCCGGTCATCACGCCGCCGAGGGCGCCGAACATGCCCTGGGCGTAGGGGGAGTAGGCCGGGCCGGCTTCCCAGTACGGGACGCGCTGCGGGCCGACCATGACCTTGCGGACGTCAGGCTCGGCGCCGGCCCGGACGCGCTCGGCGTCGGCGGCGCAGGCCGGGACCTCACGCGGCGCGCCGCCGGGCGGTGCCCAGGTCACGTCGACGACCGACGGACCGTGCTGCGGGTTGAAGAAGCAGGACGGGCGGCGCTGCGGCAGCGGCTCGCCGTTCACCCGGGCGCGGACACAGGCCATCGCGTACCGGCCGTCCTCGAGGATCTCGATCACGTGCCGGATCTGCTCGGCCTCGGTGACCTCGCCGACCGCCTTCTTGGCCGCCTCGTAGGAGTCCAGCGCGCGCTGGTAGTCCTGCCGGGCCCCGTCGCCGAGGTCCTTGCCGACCATGTCCAGGTCGAGGTCCTGCAGCTCCTCGCCGAACTTGGTGATGTCCTCGTCGGCGGTCCGCTTCACCGACTCCAGCTCGGCCGAGCTGATCTCGTTCTTCTTCTTGGTCTCGAGTTGCGTACGCCGGTACGAGCGGTAAGCCAGGACGGCGATCGCGATGACCGCGATCAGCAGGATGAACTTCATGTCGGGCCTTCCTCGACGAGTGTTGCGTCGAGCCTACCGGGCGGTCGGAACCGACCGAAATCTCCTGAGAATTCGCTGAAGAATCACGGTGTTCGGGGCGGCCGGTAGCGCCTGCGAAGGGCCTCCGGGGCGGCCGGCCCGGCGGTGAACACGTACTCCGGCCCGTCGATCCGCCGGCCGGTCGCCCGGTCCACCACGACCGGCTCGACCTCCTCGCCGGTCCGCGCATCGACCAGGATCATCGTCCGGTCCTCAGCCGCCAGTCGCTCGTTGCCCCACGCGGCCAGCGTGATGATCACCGGCCGCAACGACCGCCCGAGCTCGGTCAGCACGTACTCATATCGCGGTGGTTTCTCGTGGTACTGCGTACGTTCCAGCAACCCGTCGTCGACCAGTGCCCGTAGTCGCGTGGTCAGCATGCTGGACGAGATCCGTAGGTTGCGCTGGAACTCGTCGAACCGGGTGTACCCGTCGAAAGCGTCGTGCAGGATCAGCAGCGTCCACCACTCGCCGACCTGCCGCACAGTCGCGGGCAGCGGACCGGGCAGCTCGTCAGACCGGAACCGGCCAGCCATACCAGCCACACCGCCCACCAGAGGTCGCTTCGATTTCAGCAGCCATCCTAGCGACCCAGGACTGCGCCACCCAGGACTGCGCCACCCAGAGCTGCGCCACCCAGAGCTGCGCCACCCGGGAATGCGCCACGCAGGGTGATGAAATACCGGGCCGTCGATCACGCGGTGCGCATAATCGATTACTGCTGTTCCATCTAGCAGAAGGCTGTCCGATGAGCAAGACCTTCTCACCCCGACTGGCGCTGACCGCGGTGACAGGCCTCGCCCTGCTCGTACCGCTCGCGCCCACCCCCGCGCACCCGCTCCATCAGCAGACGACCGCCGGCCCCATCCCCGCCGAACCTGCCCTTGCCGACGCCGACTACACAGAACTCCCGTTGCAGCAGGCCGGCCGCTACTCGGCCGCCCAAGCCCAGCAGACCAAGCCCTTCGGCATGGTCGGCGTCACCTGGCAGTACCGCGAGAGCTCCGCCCAGGTGCAGGTCAAGGTCCGCGTCCAGCGCAACGGCCAGTGGTCAGCCTGGGAGCCCCTCCGCGTCGAAGACGACCACGGCCCCGCCACCTCGGAACGCACAAGACGCTCAGGCACCGAGCCACTCTGGATCGGCGACGCGAACGGCGTCCAGGCTGCCCTGACCACGCTCGACGGTACGACGGTCTCCGACGCCAAGGTCGTCCTGATCAACCCCGGAACGCTGGCAACCGACGCCGAGCCCCCTACCGTCCAGGATCCGGCCGGCGTCGAGGGCAGCCGAGCGCCGTACCCGATGCCGGCCATGGTGAGCCGGCGTGGCTGGGGCGCTGACGAACGGCTTCGGGCCCACAACGGCAAGACCTGCGCGCGACCGAAGTACACCGGCACTGTGCACGCTGCCTTCGTCCACCACACCGCGGACCGCAACAACTACACCCGCACGCAGGTGCCGGGGATGGTCCGCAGCATGTACGCGTACCACGTGAAGAGCCGCGGCTGGTGCGATCTCGGCTACAACTTCCTCGTCGACCGTTTCGGCCGCGCCTTCGAGGGTCGGTACGGCGGGGCGCAGTTCCCGGTACTCGGTGCGCACACCGGCTCGTTCAACGCGAACTCGTTCGGCGTCTCGCTGATCGGCAACTTCGAGAAGGTCGCGCCGACCGCGCCGATGCTGGAGACGACGGCCCGGATCATCGCCTGGAAACTGGACGCCTACTACCGGTCGCCGTTGGCAACGGTCGTGCTGGCCGGCAAGAAGCTCGGCACGATCTCCGGTCATCGCGACACGAAGGCGACCGCATGCCCGGGCAAGAACCTGTACGCGAAGATTCCTTGGCTCAGGCAACGGGTCAACGTCTTGATGGGCAAGAGCGTGTGGACCGAGATCTACCGGTTCGCCCAGCAGCTCGGCGGATTCCGGGTGACGGGGCAACCGTTCTGGGGTGAGCACCGGACGAAGACCGGCCGCGCCACCTACTTCGCCGTACGGGACATCTACTGGTCGCCTGCCAGTGGAGCGCATTCGGTGACCGGGTTGTTCCGGACCCGCTTCCGGCAGCTTGGTCCCGACGGAATGCTCGGGCTGCCGACCAGCGAGTACCGCAACGGCAGGGTCGCCGGCAGCAAGGTCCAGTCGTTCCAGAAGGGCGGCCTGTACTGGTCGAAGGCCACCAAGATGCGCCCGGTCGCCGGATTGATCTACCGCAAGTACGTCTCGCTCGGTGCGGAGCGCGCGCGGATCGGCCTGCCGATCAGCGACATGTACCAGGTGAAAGGTGGCCTGCGGCAACAATTCCAGCGCGGCATCCTGACCTACAACAACCGCCAGCAGAAGGTGTACGTCTCGTGAGGCCCCTGGTCTCTGCCCTGGTGATCGGTTCGACGTTGCTCAGTGCAACAGCACAGGGCAACGCCGCGACCCCGCCGGAGCCCGAGCCGGAGACGGTGCAGACCCTCACCGGTCGCGGCTTCGGTCACGGCCGGGGCATGTCGCAGTACGGGGCGCAGGGGGCTGCGATCGCCGGCCGGTCGGCCAAGGCGATCCTCGACTTCTACTACCCCGGTACGACGGTGGGCACGGCGACCGGCTCCATGCGGGTGCGGATCACGGCGGACACCACCGACGGCGTTCGCGTTGCCGCCAGCAACAAACTCCGGGTGCGGGATCTTGCCACCGGCAAGGTCTACACGTTGCCGGTGGCATCGACCAGGGACCAGTGGTCGATCAACCCACGGGGCGAACACGGCGCCACGGTCAGCTCGTACAACGCCAAGACGAAGACCTGGACGCTCTGGAAGACCTTCACCAGAATGGCTCAGTTCGAAGGGCCGACGGTCATCGCCCTCGTCCTGCCGAGCGGGGCCGTCGTGCGTTATCGCGGCGCGTTGCGATCCGCGGACGTGGCTGGAGCTCACTTCGACACCATCAATGTGCTCTCGCTGGAGCTCTACCTTCGGGGCGTCGTTCCCCGCGAGGCGGTGACGAGTTGGCGGCCCGCCGCGCTGCAGGTCCAGTCGGTTGCCGCTCGCACCTATTCGGTCTACCACCGGAACCGGGCGACCAAGCGGGCTTACGATCTCTGCGACACGACGTCGTGCCAGGTGTACGGCGGCTACAACGCCGAGGTCGCGTCGACCAATGCGGCGATCGTGGCGACGGCCGGCCAGATCAGGCTCTACCAGGGCAAGCCGATCATGGCCGAGTTCTCCTCGTCGAACGGTGGCGCCACAGCTGACGGCGACGCGCCGTACCAGGTGACGAAGGCTGATCCGTGGGACGCGTTTCCGGGCAACAAGAACCCGAACGTCGCCTGGAGGGTGACCCGGACCAGCTCGCAACTCCAGGCCGCGTTCGGTGTCGGCTCGCTGCGGAGCCTGCGCGTCGTACGTCGTACTGGCGTCGGTCCGTCCGGTGGTCGGGTGCTCAGCGTCGAGGCGGTCGGGTCGAAGGGGCGGGTCGTGCTGACCGGGGACCAGGTCCGGTCGCGGCTGCGCCTGCGCTCCGCCTGGTTCGCCTTCGCCGGGGTGCGGCCAACCACACTTGATATATCAACACAAACCCAATCGCGATGATGCCGAGGCATTGACGGCGAAACCTCCGGCCAGCTAGAACGTGACATCGATGTCAACCGCTGCCGCCCCAGGAGGAGCAAGGTCGATGCGCAGAAAATTTGGTATACCAACTCAGAGGATCGCGGGCGGGCTGCTCGCGGTCGGGATGCTGGCCGCGCTGCACGTCCCGAGTGCGAACGCGCAAACCGAGGCCGGCCAAGGCACTGGCCCCGGAACCGCGGCGGCCCGCGCCCAGGCGTCGTACCAGGCCCTGAACAAGTACTTCGAGACCGGCCAGCAAGGGCTGTTGCTGGAGGAGTACCCGAACCACCAGCAGAACCCGTACTCCTACGTCTGGCCGTACTCGCAGGCCGCGATCGCCGCGGAGAACCTGGCCGGCATCCCCGGGGCCGGGCGCCAGGCGGCCAACGAAGCCGAGCGCCGGCTGGACGCGTACGAGCTCTACTGGAACGCGACCACCACGCCGAAGGGGTACGACTCGTACCTGCGGCCGCCGCTCGGTCAAGGTGGTGACAAGTTCTACGACGACAACGAGTGGATCGGCCTGCAGCTGATCCAGCACTACCAGCGGACTGGTGACCGCTCGTCGCTCGCGCGGGCGAAGGAGATCTTCGCGCTCGTCGTGCACGGCTGGGACAACGACCCGACGCACCCGTGCGCGGGCGGCGTCTTCTGGACCCAGGCGCCGTGGAGCCAGGACCGCAACACGGTCTCGAACGGTCCGGGTGCCGAACTCGGCGCGCACTTGTTCCTGCTGACGCGCGACAAGTCGTACCTGACCTGGGCGAAGAAGATGTACGACTGGACGCAGAAGTGCATGCTCGCCCCGAACGGCCTGTACTGGGACCACATCGACCTCAAGGGCACGATCGAGAAGACCCAGTGGAGCTACAACCAGGGCGTGATGCTCGGCGCCGGAGCCCTGCTGTACAAGGCGACACGCGACAAGAAGTACCTCACTGATGCCAAGGCACTGGCGAAGGCGTCCCTGGCCTTCTACGGCACCGACGACAGGCTCTGGAAGCAGCCGACGAGGTTCAACTCGATCTACTTCAAGAACCTGCTGATCCTCGACTCGATCGAGCACGACCGCAGCTACAAGGCAGTCATGCAGGCGTACTCCGACCGAGCCTGGAAAGAGGCCCGCGATCCCGCCACGGGCCTCTTCCACTTCGTCGACGGCCCGGTCCAGTTGCTGGAACAGTCCGGCATGGTCCAAATCGACGCCCTACTGGCCTGGCCCCGCAGCAGGTACGACGAACTCGCTTAGCTGACTGGCTGAACCTGCCTTCGACCGGGCAGGTTCAGCTAGCCCTGCTGTAGTACTTGAGGCTTGTGGCCGTGTAGGGCGAGTAGTTGTAGACGTGGCGCATGAGGCCCAACTGGCCCCACTTGGAATAGAACTCGGTCGTGTTGATGGTGATGGCGGAGTGGTCACCGTTGGGGTAGAAGACCTTGCGGCCGGCCTGGCCGAGGTTGGAGTTCAGGCGGTAGCTGCCATCGGTCCAGTACTTGGCGGGATTGTCGATCCAGATGTTGTTCGAGGTGCTGGTGCTGTGCCAGGCGTACGAGTGGCAGTTGTACTTGCGGGTCGAGCTTCGGTGCCGGGTGGCCTTCGGGTAGTTGCTCGCCACCCACCTGTCGTTGGTGGCGATCTGAGCCGCGCTCAGCTCGGTCGTCACCTTGGTGGCAGTGACCGACGAGCCCTTCGGGGTTTTGACGGTGGTACTGGTGTCGGTCGTGCCGAAGACTGTGTCCGAGCTGCCGGTGGCTCGCTGGAGGGGTTCGGCGGACCGGGCGTCGCCGGTGGCCAGGAAGGAGCGGGTGGCCGCGTCGGACTCCAGCCCCTGGGCGACTGAAGGCGACTTGGCCGCGACGGCTCTGCCGATGACCAGGCTGGTGCTGGCCTGGCCGACGAAGCCGTAGACGTCTGCCCGGGCGACCTTCGCTCGGAGCTTCTCCTGGCTCTCCTCGACGAGTTGGGTGAGCTGGTCTGGGTTGAGTGTGCGCCGGAAGGCGTCCTGGGCGAGTAGTGCTTCGATCCGGCGAAGTGACGAGTCGAGCTGGCCCTGCTGCAGGAGTGTGGCCTTGGGTGCGACGGCTGGGCTCATCGATTCGTAGCGCTTGAGCAGTTCGGCGCCGGCGTCGGGGCGGGCGGCCAGGGCTGCGAAGCCGTTGAAGCGGGACGACATCTTGTCGAAGCCCTGCTGGGGAGTGTTGAAGGCCTGCATGTCGTCGAACAACGGATAGCGCAGCACCGTGTCGACCAGTGCGGCGGTCGGCATCGCGGCCAAGGTCGCGGCCGGGATCTGCGTCACCCGCAGCATGTCGTCGTGGGTGGACAAGCTCGCCCAGGCGGCGGTGCCGGGAACCACGGGATAGCTGTAGGCGGCGGTCGGGGCGTCGGTGGCGGGTGCCGCCATGACCGGTGGGGTCAGGGCGATCGAAGCTCCTGCCACCGAAAGCGCCACCGCGCTCAGGACGAAGCGTCGGGTGATCTTCCGCGCGCCGTCCTGAACGCCGTCGATGTTCTGTTTTCTCACGCTGATTCCTCACGTCTCGGGCGGATTTCGTAGAACCCGAGACGCTAGGCACGCGTGCTTTCTAAGAGCTTTCCAGTCACTTGCAGCGCGCTTCGCTGCGGCTGGAGCCTGGTCAGTTCTTGGCGGCCGCGGTTGCGGTTTTGATTTCTACCGGGGTGGCGGGCTTGCCGTCGGTGGGTCCGCCCTCTGGGATCACGCCCGCGTTCGCGACCTTGTCGATCAGCTCGAGGCTGGGCTTGTCGACCGTGCCGAACGCGGTGTACGCCGGGCTGAGGCCGGACGCGTCGCCGTACACGATGAAGAACTGGCTGCCGTTGGTGTTGGGGCCTGAGTTTGCCATCGCGAGGATGCCGCGGCCGTACTTCAGTTCGGGGTACACCTCGTCCTTGAAGCTGTAGCCGGGGCCGCCGCTGCCGGAGCCACTCGGGTCACCGCACTGCAGCACCTGCAGGCCTTGGCCGACGGTGAGCCGGTGGCACTTGGTGTTGTCGAAGTACTTCTGGCTGACCAGGTTGAGGAAGCTCTTCACCGTGCACGGCGCCAAGGCGCTGTCCAGGGTCAGGTTGAGGTCGCCGACCGAGGTGTTGAGGGTGACGGGCGAAGTGCCACTGGCCTTGACCTTGCCGTTGGCCGGTGGGTCGACCTTCTTGCTGGCGGGCTCGGCCGACTTGGTGTAGCTGCAGTCCACCTCCGCCGCGAGCGGCGTCGGCCGCTTCGGCGGTGCCGCCAGCGCGGTCGGAATCGACTGCGGTTTGTTCTCCGCCCCGCTCGGCGCCGACGGCGTGTCGGATGCCGCCGGAGTGTCGTTGCCGGTGTTCTTGGCGACGACCACGAAGACACCCGCGATCACCACGACCACCGCCACGATCGACGTGATGGTGACCGCCAGCATCCGGCGCTGCCGAGCGCGTTCGGCCTGCCGCTCGGCCATTCGCTGTGCCTTGCGCTGAGCCAGCTGCTGTTCGTGAGTCTTCCTGGACATGCAGAGTTCTCCTCACACCTCGCGGCAATCCTGGAGGGAAGCTACCGCCAAACCCTGAGAAACGCCTGTGGATTGCCGTGTCGGATCTGGAAACCCTGCTAGTCCTTGATTTCGCAGATGGCTGCGCCGGCCGCGACGGTGGCGCCTACCTCGGCGGACAGGCCGGTCACCGTTCCGGCCTTGTGGGCGTTCAGGGGTTGTTCCATCTTCATCGCTTCCAGGACGACGATCAGGTCGCCCTCGGCGACCGTTGCGCCTTCCTCGACGGCGATTTTCACGATGGTGCCCTGCATCGGCGAGGTGAGCGAGTCGCCCGATGCCGCCGCGCCCTTGCCGCTGCTGCCCGCGCGCCGTGACGGCTTCTTCTTCGCCGTACCGGCGGCTGCCGCGGAGGCGCCCAGCCCAGCCGGGAGGACGACCTCGAGCCGCTTGCCGCCGACCTCGACCGTGACCGTCTCCCGCTCGTCCGCCTCCGCCACGTCGACCGGCCCGGCGTACGGCGGGATCTGGTTGTCGAACTCGGTCTCGATCCACCGGGTGTGCACCTTGAAACCGTCGGCGCCGATGAACGCCGGGTCACTCACCACCGCGGCGTGGAACGGGATCGCGCTCGGCATCCCCTCGACCACGAACTCCTTCAGCGCACGGCGTGACCGCTCGAGCGCCTGGGTCCGGTCGCGGCCGGTCACGATCAGCTTCGCCACCAGCGAGTCGAACGACCCCGGGACCGTCTCGCCCTGGTCGTAGCCGCCGTCGAGCCGGATGCCCGGACCGGACGGCGCGTGCCACTTGGTCAGCGTGCCCGGCGCGGGCAGGAAGCCGCGGCCCGGGTCCTCGGCGTTGATCCGGAACTCGATCGAGTGGCCACTCACGACGGGATCGTCGTACCCGAGCTCTTCGCCATCGGCGATCCGGAACATCTCCCGGACCAGGTCGATCCCGGTGACCTCTTCGCTGACCGGGTGCTCGACCTGCAGCCGGGTGTTCACCTCGAGGAAGGAGATCAGGCCGTCCTGGCCGATCAGGAACTCACACGTCCCGGCCCCGACGTACCCGGCCTCGCGCAGGATCGCCTTGGACGACTTGTAGAGCGTTTCGAGCTGCTCGGGCGAGATGAACGGCGCGGGCGCCTCCTCGACCAGCTTCTGGTACCGGCGCTGCAGCGAGCAGTCCCGGGTGGAGATCACCACGACGTTGCCGTGGGCATCGGCCAGGCACTGGGTCTCGACGTGCCGCGGCTTGTCCAGGTAGCGCTCGACGAAGCACTCGCCGCGACCGAAGGCGCTGATCGCCTCACGCGTCGCGGACTCGAACAGCTCCGGAACCTCGGCCATCGTGCGGGCGACCTTCATGCCGCGACCGCCGCCGCCGTACGCCGCCTTGATCGCGATCGGCAGCCCGTACTCCGTTGCGAAAGCCACCACCTCGTCAGCGTCGGCCACCGGGTTCGGCGTACCGGGAACCTGCGGGGCGCCGACCTTCTCGGCGATGTGCCGCGCCTTCACCTTGTCGCCCAGGGAGTCGATGGCGCTCGGCGGCGGGCCGATCCAGATCAGGCCGGCGTCGATCACGGCCTGCGCAAACTCGGCGTTCTCGGCCAGGAAGCCGTAGCCCGGGTGCACCGCGTCCGCGCCGGAGCGGGCCGCGACGTCGAGGATCTTGGCGATGTTCAGGTAGGAGTCGGCCGGTGTCGCGCCATCCAGCGAGTACGCCTCGTCGGCGAGCCGGACGAACAGGGCGTCGCGGTCGGGCTCGGCGTACACGGCGACGCTGCCCAGTCCCGCGTCGGCGGCGGCACGGACGACCCGGACGGCGATCTCGCCCCGGTTCGCGACCAGAACCTTGGTGATGCGCTTGCTGTCAGACACAGCTGAACTCCCTTCGGCCCGCCCGAGTCTAGAGTCAATGGGACCTCAGAGGTGACAGGTTCTATGTCACATCACCGCGGGCGGGCGCTCGAAGCAGGACTCCAGCACGACGACTGTCTGAGTGCTGGTCACGCCGTCCACCTGATGGAGCGCCCGCAGAGTCCGCTGGAGGGCTTCCGTGGTCTCGGTGCGCACTTTCACCAGGACCGACGCGGGCCCCGCGATGATGTGCGCCTCCTCGACCGCGGCGATGTCCTCCAGCGCCTGCCGAGTCGCCGCGTCGCCCATCCAGGCGTCCGTGTCGAGCAGGACATAAGCCAGTACTCCGTTGCCGAGCGCCGCCGGATCCACCTCAATCGTCGTCCGCCGGATCACTCCCGCGGCCCTCAACTTGCGAACCCGCTCGTGAGCCGCTCCCGCGGACAACCCGACCGCCTGACCCAGCGCGGCGTACGACTGCGTCGCATCCTGCTGCAACTGGGCGAGCAACTCGCGATCTGTCTGGTCGATCGTCATATGTGCTGAACCTCATCTGGCTCGAAGAAGAAATAGCAAGATAGCATTCTGAGTATGACGATCACGCTGACTGACACACCACCGCCCCGATCCCGGGCCGAACTGGTTACTCTCGACGAGCGCTTCGCCCTGGTCGCGCGCGGCGACGAGTACGTGGAGCGCCTGTACGACGGCGGCCGCTGGCTCGAGGGGCCCGTCTACGTCCCGGCCTGGCGCAGTCTGGTGTTCAGTGACATCCCGAACGACCGGATGCTCCGCTGGGACGAGTTGTCCGGCACGGTCTCGGTCTTCCGCCAGCCGGCCGGCTACACCAACGGGAACACCCTGGATGCCCAGGGCCGTTTGATCAGCTGCGAACAGGGCAACCGCCGGGTCACACGGACGGAGGCGGACGGCTCGATCACGGTGCTCGCGTCGCACCTGGACGGCCGCAGGCTGAACAGCCCGAACGACGTGGTGGTCCGCCGGGACGGCTCGATCTGGTTCACCGACCCGCCGTACGGGATCACCTCGAACTACGAGGGGCACGCCGCCGAACAGGAGCTGGACGGCTGCAACGTCTACCGGCTCTCGCCTGATAACGCGGAACTCACCGTCGTGGCCGATGACTTCGTCCGGCCGAACGGCCTGGCCTTCTCGCTCGACGAGTCCCAGCTGTACGTGGTGGACACGCCCGCGAAGCACATCCGGCGGTTCGAGGTGAAGGGCGACCGGCTGGTCGGGGGCGAGGTCTTCGCGCCTTGCCAGGCAGGAATGTTCGACGGCATCCGGCTGGACGCGACCGGCCGGGTGTGGGCGGCGACTCACGAAGGCGTGCACTGTTTCGACCCGGACGGCACGCTGATCGGCAAGCTGCTGTTCCCTGATGTGGTCTCGAACCTGTGCTTCGGCGGGCCGAAACGCAATCGGCTGTTCGTCACGGCGACCACCTCGGTCTACTCCTGGCTGCTCACGACGGACGGAGCCCCACCGCCGTACGATCGCGGATGACAACGTACGCCCTATCCGAGGAGCTGGCATGCCCCTGCTCGAGCCGTTGGCCGGAACTGTCCCTGCTGAGTGGGTGAGGCTGGATGACCGCTTCGCCGGGATCCGGGGAGACTCCCGGATGGAGCGGCTGTGGACCGGCGGGCGCTGGCTGGAAGGGCCGGTGTACTCGCCGGCCGGGCGCTACCTGGTGTGGAGCGACATTCCGAGTGACCGGATCCTGCGCTGGGACGAGACGTCGTACCAGGTGTCGGTGTTCCGCGAGCCGGCCGGGAACACCAACGGGCACACGCTGGACGAGCAGGGCCGCCTGGTCAGCTGTGAGCACGGCAACCGGCGGGTGACGCGGACCGAGCACGACGGTTCGGTGCGAGTGCTTGCCGACGGCCACAATGGCGGCCGGCTGAACAGTCCCAACGACGTGGTGGTCAGTCCGGACGGTGCGGTCTGGTTCACCGACCCGGCGTACGGGATCGACAGTGACTACGAAGGTCATCGCGGGGAGATCGAGGTCGGTGGTTGCCACGTCTACCGGATCGCGCCGGACGGCACGCTGAGCGTCGTCGCCGACGACTTCAGCCGGCCGAACGGGCTGGCCTTCTCCACCGACGGCAGCCTGCTCTACGTGACCGACACGGAGGAGGCGACCATCCGCGTCTTCACCGTCGACGGCGACAAGCTGACCGGTGGCGAGCTGTTCGCCGAGTGCGGCAACGGCGCCTTCGACGGCATCCGCCTCGACAGCGAGGGCCGGATCTGGGGAGCGGCCGCCGACGGTGTGCACGTCTACCACCCCGACGGAACCCTGCTCAGCAAACTCCTGGTCCCCGAAACCGTCTCCAACCTCTGCTTCGGCGGCCCCAAACGCAACCGCCTCTTCCTCACCGCCACCACCTCCGTCTACTCCCTGCTCACCACAGTGAACGGCGCACCCCAGCCCTACGACTCCTAAGCTATCGCTACGGAGCGTAGGCGAGTTGTCTCGGGAGATGCCTTGTCCCGCGATCAGGGCGGGATTCCTTGCCCACAAGCGATCTGGGGAGGGGCCCCTCTCTTGACAGGACCTCGCAGGGGGCGGAGAGTCGAACTGACTTCCGAGCAAGACTACGCCAAGTAGTCGGTCGAGGTCGAGTCAGATCAGACGGGGGGAACCGTCATGCACCATCCAGTTCTGCCTGCCGACGCTGGGCGGCAACACCAGCCCTGCCTTCGGTGGAGCCGCGGCGCTCACCGTGCAGCAGATGCTGGCCTTCGCGGCGAGCCAGTCCATCGTCGGGGGCAGCGGTTGGTACGGACAGGTCGAGGCGATGCAGGTGCTGGCCAAGGACGCCTTCGACGCTGTCAACACAATCAGGTGGCGTTCAGCGCTCCGTGACAGGCTGAACGACCACGGGTCAGGAAGCGGTGGCGGGCCACCTGGTATCACGAAAGCCGAGAACGGAACGCTGATCGCCGTGTAGACGAGGATCATTCCGACCCTGGTGTCATAAAGCCCCGAGCTCGCGTAGCC
>NZ_JBFAAA010000022.1:0-62638 GCF_040639475.1 Kribbella sp. NPDC023855 | reverse complement strand
GGCCCGCGCCCGCTGTCGCGCCCACCCCGCCCGACCCACCCACCACGCGGCCCGCACCCGCCGTCTCGTCCCCCTCAGTTGAATCGCCCGCCCCTGCAGCCAGCCCGTCACTGGCGTCACCCGCCGACTCCGACACCTGGAACGCCTGGCGCTCGATCTTCGCCGCCCCGCCAACTCCGCCCTCCCCAGCGGAGCCGTCCACCCCGGCCGAGCCGTCCACCGACGACGTCCCCACCCCGACCCCGTCACCGACATGGGCGTCGACCCCATCCGCGACCGCGTCGGCCTTGCCCTCCGCCCATGTCTCCCCATGGACGCCGTACTCCGAAGCCGCCTCACCCATTCCGGCCAGAACAGCTGAGGCAGCGTCTGCCCTCACCACCTCGTCGTCACCGTCTTCCAACCCCGTCAGCCCGCCCACCACAGCTGACTCGGCAGGCTGGTCACCCGCGACTTCCTTCGCCCGCGCCGGGTCCCCGACGCTGTCTGCAAACCCCGGCGGTCCGTCTAGCGCGTCGTCTCCAGGCGACACCTCGTCGACGTCCAGTACTGCGTTCAACGGCTGGCCCGCTTGGGATTCCACCGCCGTCGGCGCACGCTCCATCGGAGTAGGAGCGGGAAGTCAGCGCCCTTCTTCGAGGAGATCCGGAGGCCGCGGACTGCGGCGTACGTTCGGACGGCGGAGGCAGGGGAGTGGTCGCCTAGCCCGGGCGAGTCCTGCCCGAAGCCAACGCAGGTCCGGTCACCGACGGACAGGTGGACGCGAATCGACTCGGCAGGGTGCAAGTCGCGCAGTACTTCAGGTTCTGCGGACCAGACGCGCGGCGTACGGGATCCTCGCGGCCTGTGGCGCGGGTGCCCTGACGACGCTCGTCATCGCCTTGGCAACCCTCGGCGTTCTCGGCCAACCCACCGCGGGTTCTGCAGCCACGTCAACGCCCACCTCCACACCGACGCCAAACACCCCATCCGCACCCACCACACCAGCGCCGACACCGCCGAAATCAAACCCGACCCCAGTGCCGACGCCGCCTATCTCGCGCACCACGCCGGCGCACCCAAGAGGTGGTCCGCATACGACCTCCCCACAGTCAGAGCGGGCCGCGGAGAACGCCAAGTGGCTGCGCATCCTGGAAGGATTGGATGCCAAACGATCCCGCGCATTCGCGACGCTCGACCCGGCTCAGCTGGACGCCGTCTACGTCCGCGGCAGCGCGCCATGGTCCGCCGACCGCGCCCTACTCGCCTCCTACCGCCAGCAACAGATCCGCATCGAGTCCCTCCGCCAACAAATCAAAGCGGTAACAGTGGAGACCCCAGGCCGAACAACCGTCGTACTACGCATCGTCGACCGCCTCGTCTCCGGAGTAGCAGTCACCCCCTCCGGCCATCGAACCAAGTTCCCACCAGGCCAGCCAACCGCCCGCCGCCTAACCCTCACCACCACCGCGGGCAACTGGCGCATCACCGCAATAACCAAAGCCTGACCCAGGCCGACTGGTCAGCGAGTTGCTGGCGGTTGTCGCAGTGGTGGCTTCGGTTTGGGGAGCGTTGTCGCGGGGGTAGTTGTGCGGCAGTCGGGTGTTGTGGCCGTTTCGTGGGGATCGCCGCTGGGGGGTAGCCCGGGGTGCGAAGTCTCGCTGGGGAATCGACGACTGCTGGCCGGCGGGGGCTCAGGCGTTGGCTGGCGAAGCCGCGGGCTGGCTGGCAAAGCCGCGGGCTGGCTGGCGAAGCCGCGGGCTGGCTGGCGATGCGGCGGGCTCGGCTGGTGGAGCGGCGGCTTGGCTGGCGGTGGGGCCGGCTCGGCTGGGGAGCGGCGGCTCGGCTGGCGGCACGGCGGCTTGGCTGGGGAAGCGGCGGCGGCTCGGCTCGGCGGAAGACAGCGCGGTGGCGGCTCGTGCGGGTGGTGCGCTGTGTGGCGGACGCCGTTGGGGAGTTGGTTGCGGGCTAGCGGGGTTACGTCAGGGCGGAGGTTAGGGTTGTTGTTGCGGTGGGGTGGGTGAAGGTGAAGGAGGTGGAGAGTAGGGCGGTGGGGAGGGCTCGTTTGCTGCCTATTAGTTCCCAGGCGAATTCGCCTAGGAGGGTCTTCAGAGCGAAGGACGGGACTGGGATCAGGGTTGGGCGGTGTAGGGCTTCGCCTAAGGCCTTGGTGAAGTCTTGGTTGGTTACTGGCTCGGGGAGGGTGACGTTGACCGGGCCGGTTAGGTCGCCGGTTTCGGCGCTGTGGCGGACGGCTCGGAGCCAGTCGGTTAGGGAGACGACGGGGAAGTACTGCTTGCCTGAGCCGAGGCGGCCGCCGAAGCCTAGGCGGAACGGCAGCGAGAGCAGTTGGAAGGCTGGGGCCGCGCGGTCCAGTACTACGCCAGTCCGCAGTGCGACCACTCGGCAGCCGGCTTCGCGGGCCGGTTCGGTGGCGCCTTCCCAGACTCGTACGACGTCGGAGAGGAAGCCTTCGCCGAGTTCGGACTCCTCCGTGAGGATGCGGTCGCCGCAGTCCTTGCCGTAGCCGCCGATGCCGCTCTGCGTGATCAGCACCGGTCGCCGCTCCAGTTGCGCGGCCGCCGCGGCGAGTGTGGCGTTCGTGCTGACCCGGCTCTCCCGGATGACTTTCCGGTACGCCGGTGTCCAGGGCCGGCCGATGTTCGCGCCGGCCACGTTGACGATGACGTCGGCATTCTCGAGCGCGGCGGGATCGAGCTGTCCACGCGCCGGGTCCCAGCGGACCTCGCTCGGCTGGGACGGTTCGCGCCGGACCAGGCGGGTGACCTGGTGGCCGTCAGCCACCAGGTCACGCGCAAGTGCCTTACCGAGGAAGCCGGAAGAGCCGGCGAGCACGTATTTCACGAGTTACACCGCTCCGGCTCTCGGGTTGGTCAGACGTCGAACTGGGCTTCTTCGAGCCGCTGCTTGACCGCGGTCAGGTAGCGGGCCGCGTCGGCGCCGTCGACCAGGCGGTGGTCGTAGGTCAGCGCCAGGTAGACCATCTGCCGGATCGCGATCGTCTCGCCGAGCTCCGGGTGGGTGATCACGACCGGGCGCTTGACGACCGCGCCGGTCCCGAGCATGCCGACCTGCGGCTGGTTCAGGATCGGGGTGTCGAACAGCGCGCCCCGGCTACCGGTGTTGGTGATCGTGAACGTCCCGCCGGCCATCTCGTCCGGGAGCACCTTGTTGGTCCGGGTGCGCTCGGCCAGGTCGGCGATCTTCTTGGCCAGGCCGGCGATGTTCAGGTCACCGGCGTTGTGCACGACCGGGACCATCAGGCCCTTCTCGGCGTCGACGGCGATGCCCAGGTGCTCGGCCGCGTGGTACGTGACCTCGCCGGCCTCGTCGTTGATCGACGCGTTCAGCTTCGGGTACTGCTTCAGCGCGTCCACCGCGGCGAGCGCGAAGAACGGCAGGAAGGACAGCTTGACGCCCTCGCGGGCCTCGAACTCGGCCTTCTTCGCGTTCCGGAGCTTGGCGATCTCGGTGACGTCCACCTCGACCACGGTGGTCAGCTGCGCCGAGACGTGCAGCGAGTTGACCATGTGGTTGGCGATCGCTTTGCGGATCCGGCTCATCTTCTCGGTGGTGCCACGCAGCGGGCTGACCACCGGAGCCGACTTCGCTGCGGGGGCGGAGCTGGAAGCGGCGGCCGGGGCCGGAGCTGCTGCAGCTGCGGCCTTCTGGGCCTCGGCAGCAGCAAGCACGTCCTGCTTGCGGATGCGGCCGCCGACGCCGGTGCCCTGGACCGAGCCGAGGTCGACCTGGTGCTCGGCGGCCAGCTTGCGGACCAGCGGGGTGACGTAGTTCGGGCCGTCGGAGGAGGAGCCGTTCGACGACGCTGCCGGAGCCGGAGGTGCGGCCTGCGGGGCGGGTGCCTGAGTGCGGGTCGCCTGCGGGGCTGGGGCCTGGGCTGCGGGCTGGGATGCCTGGGCAGCAGGAGCCTGTACTGCGGGCTGTGCGGGCGGAGCGCTCTGCGGCGCCGGCGCCTGGGCGGGTGCCGACTGCGGGGCGGGCGCCTGAGCCTGCGGGGCCGGGGCCTGCGGTGCCGGAGCCTGGGGAGCCGGGGCCTGCTGGGCCGGAGCCTGCTGGGCCGGGGCCGACTGGGCGGGGGCTGCCGGGGCTGCGGGAGCCGCGGCCGGGGCTGCGTCGCCGGAGCCGACGATGGCGAGTTCGGCGCCGACCTCGACGGTCTCGTCCTCGGCGACCTTGATCTCCAGCAGCTTGCCGGCGACCGGGGACGGGATCTCGGTGTCGACCTTGTCGGTGGAGACCTCGAGCAGCGGCTCGTCGACCGCGACGTCGTCGCCGACCTGCTTCAGCCAGCGGGTGACGGTGCCTTCGGTGACGCTCTCACCGAGGGCGGGGAGCGTTACCGACGTACCGGAGGCGCCCCCGGAGGAGGCGGGCTGGGCGTCGGCTGAGGTTGCCTGCTCTGCGGCCGGAGAGGTTGCGGGGGCTGAGGCCGCTTCGGCCGAGTTGGTGGCGGAGGTGTCGCCGGAAGGGGCCTGCGCCTGCGGCGCGGCCTGAGTCTGTCCGCCGTTGGACTGATCGCCACCGGCCTGCTGCGCGGCCTGGGCGCTGTCCGCGGCCTGCGCCTGCGGGGCGGCCTGCTCGGCGTTGGCGTTCGACTGCTGCGCAGCCTGTCCGCCGTTGGACTGGTCGCCCCCGGCGGGGGCCTGCTGCGCGGCCTGGCCGGCGTCGGTCTGCGGCTCGGCCGGAGCCTGGGCGTTGTCCTGCTGGGCGGCGGGCTGGCCGGAGTCGGAGGCGGTGGATTCGCCGGCGTCGCCGATGACGGCGAGTTCGGCGCCGACCTCGACGGTTTCGTCCTCGGCGGCCTTGATCTCCAGCAGGGTGCCGGCCACGGGCGAGGGGATCTCGGTGTCGACCTTGTCGGTCGAGACCTCCAGCAGGGGCTCGTCGACGGCAACCGTGTCACCGACCTGCTTGAGCCAGCGGGTGACGGTTCCTTCGGTGACGCTCTCCCCGAGGGCCGGCAGAGATACTGAGGTCGGCATGACGGTCGTTAGCTCCTTCGTCTGATCGGTACGAGTGTCAGCCTACGGTGCCGCTCGAACCGGCGGGATCTGGGTCACACGAGACCCGCCGGGCCGGGCGGCAAAACTTTACTCGTGGAAGTGCAAAGGCTTTCCGGCCAGCGCGAGATGCGCTTCGCCGAGGGCTTCGTTCTGGGTCGGGTGGGCGTGCACGAGCGGCGCGACGTCGGCGGGGAAGGCCTCCCAGTTGTAGATCAGCTGCGCTTCGCCAATCAGTTCGCCGACCCGCGAGCCGACCATGTGCAGGCCGACCACGGCGCCGTCCTTGGCCCGGACCAGCTTCACGAAGCCCTGGGTCTTGAGGATCTGGCTCTTGCCGTTGCCGCCGAGGTTGTAGTTGAGGATCTCGACCTCGCCGTACTTCGCCTTCGCCTGCTCCTCGGTCAGCCCGACCGAGGCGACCTCGGGTTCGGAGTACGTGACGCGCGGGATGCCGGCCTCGTCGATCGGGGCCGGGTTCAGGCCGGCGATGTGTTCGGCAACGAAGATGCCCTGCTGGAAGCCGCGGTGCGCGAGCTGCAGGCCGGGCACGATGTCGCCGACGGCGTAGACGCCCGGCACGCTGGTCTGCAGGTGCTCGTCAACGGTGACGAAGCCGCGGTCGAGCGCGACGCCGACCTCCTCGTAGCCGAGTCCGGCGGTGTTCGGGCCGCGGCCGACGGCGACCAGCAGCAGCTCTGCCTCGATCACCTCACCACCGGCGACGGTCACCCGGACGCCGTTGTCGACGACCTCGACCGACTCGAACGGCGTACCGGTCTTGAAGGCGATCTTGCGCTTGCGGAAGGCGCGCTCGAGGGTCTTGCTGCAGTCGGCGTCCTCGGCCGGTACCAGCCGGGGGAGCGCCTCGACGATCGTCACCTTGGTGCCGAACGAGGTCCAGGCGCTGGCGAACTCGACGCCGATCACGCCGCCGCCCAGGATCACCGCGGACTCCGGCACCCGGTCCAGCGTCAACGCGTGCTCGCTCGCGATCACCCGGTTGCCGTCGAGCTCGAGGCCGGGCAGCGACTTGGAGTACGATCCGGACGCGATGATGACGTTCTTACCCGTGTACGTCGTACCGCCGACGGCGACCGTCGTCGGGGAGGTCAACCGTCCCTCGCCTTCGATCACGGTGATGCCGCGGGACTTGATCTGCCCCTGCAGCCCCTTGAACAGCCGGTCGACGACACCGTCCTTGTACTTGTTCACGCCACCCATGTCGACGCCCTCGAGCGTCGACCGGACCCCGAACTGCTCGCCCTCGCGGGCCGAGTCCGCCACCTCGGCAGCATGCAGCAGCGCCTTGGTCGGGATACAGCCGCGATGCAGGCAGGTTCCGCCGAGCTTGTCCTTCTCCACCAGAGCCACTGACATGCCCAGTACTGCGGCGCGCAGCGCGGCGGCGTAGCCACCACTGCCTCCACCGAGAATCACCAGGTCGTACGTCGTGTTGCTGTCTGCCGTGTTCGTCACGAGTTCCTCCGTGGGCGTCAAGGTCGGCGGGCGGCCCCGGATCGCGGAGTTCCGGCCCGGGCGTCATCTTGTCACCGCCGGCCGGCCGGCTCGCTCCCGGGCCGGATTTGCGGGAATGGTGGACACTAGCTCCCATGAAGTGGTTCGGTCGCCGGCAGAAGCCCGGCACGATGCGCAAGTCGGACACGCCCGACCAGGCGCACCTGCGAGAGTTCGCCCAGACCCGGCAGGGTGTCGAAGGCTTCGTCGAGCCACGCACGGCGGTGACCGACTACACACTGCTGCTGGTCGCCATCGACGGTGAGTGGACCCGTCGCCGGGTGCCGTCGGTCCAGTGGGCCCACACCTTCGCCAACAAGCTGGGCATCCCGTCGTACGACGCCGCCGTGGTGGGCTACCCGCCCCGGATGCGCGAGTACAACGCCCGCAAGAAAAGGGAAGGCCTGCTCTGACCCGAGCGGCCCGAGCGGCCCGAGCACTCACCTTCCTCGCCTGACCCAGGGTTCTGGGCCCGGCGAGGACTGCGTGAGGGCGGTCAGCTAGCTCGCTGCGGCGGCCAGCTCGATGAGGGTGCGGACCGAGTAGCCGGTGCCGCCGCTGGTGGTGTACCCGTTCGGGCCGCCTTCGTTGAAGGCGGGCCCGGCCACGTCCAGGTGGACCCAGTCGATGCCGTCGGCAACAAAATCGCCGAGGAACGCGGCCGCCGCCAGGGCGCCGCCCCAGGCCTCGCCGGTGATGTTGGCCAGGTCCGCGATCTTCGAGTGGGAGCGCAGTTTTTCCAGCATCTCGGCCGGGATCGGCAGCGGCCACATCGCCTCGCCGGCGGCCACCGCGGCGTCCACCACCCGGTCGCGGGCGGTGTCGGTGTTGGCGAACGCGCCGGCCACCTTGGTGCCCAGGGCAACAACACAGGCGCCGGTCAGGGTGGCCACGTCGACGATCAGGTCGGGCTGGTCCTCACAGGCCCGGACCAGCGCGTCACCCAGCACCAGCCGGCCCTCGGCGTCGGTGTTCAGCACCTCGACCGTCTTGCCGCCGTACATGGTCAGCACGTCGGACGGCCGGGCCGCCGAACCGGACGGCATGTTCTCGGCCATCGCGGCGTACGTCGTCACCTGCACCGGCAGGCCGAGTCGCGCGATCGCCACGGTGGCGGCGATCACGGCGGCGGCGCCGGCCATGTCGGACTTCATGCTGATCATCCCGTTGGCCGTCTTCAGCGACAGGCCGCCCGAGTCGAAGGTGATGCCCTTGCCGACGAAGGACAGGTGCGTCACCGGCTTCTTCGGCGTGTAGGACAGCCGGACCAGCCGCGGCGGTTTCTCCGAGCCCTGGCCGACGCCGAGGATGCCGCCGTACCCGCCCTTGGCGAGCGCCTTCTCGTCCATCACCTCGACCTTGACGCCGTGCTCCTTGCCCAGCTTCTGGGCGTGCGCGGCGAACTCGGCGGGGTGCAGGTCGGACGGGGGAGTGTTCACCCAGTCGCGCACCTGGTGGACGGCGTCGGCGGTCACCTCGGCCCGCTCCAGCGCGGCCTTGGCGTCCCGGCCGCGAGCCAGGTCGGTCAGCACGATCACGTTGCCCGGTACTTCGCTGTTCGCCTCGGACTTGTAGGCGTTGAAGGTGTAGCGGCCGATCAGCGCGCCCTCGGCGACCGCGCGAAGGCACTCGGCGTCCGGGGTCGGCAGCGCGAACGCGATCGACTGGCCGGTCTTGGCGGCGCGGACGCCGACTCCGGCGGCGACCCGCAGGTCCTCGGTCTTCAGCGCGCCGTCCGGAGCACTGCCCAGGCCGACCGCGATCAGCATCGCGGACTTGCCCGGCTTCGGCCCGGGGACCTTGGTGACCTCACCGGCCTTACCCGTGGCGCCGAGCCCGGCCAGCACCTCCACCAGCTTCCCGCCGTAGGCGACGTTCAGCGACTCGGTGCCGGCGGGCAGAGCCACTCCGCCGTCGAGCTTGACCACGCCGATCACCAGGACGTCGGTCTTGACGCCGGCCGGATCGGACTTGCTCAGGGTGATGGTGCTCACGAAATCCTCAGTCCTCCTTGACCGGGTGGCAGGTGCCGGTCGTGACGGTACGTGAATGCTGCCTCCGCATGCTACGCGTCGCATCCACCAGCGGCGACGCGCAGCCAGTGATGTCGGCCGCATCGCGGGGGCGCCGGGTCCGGTAAGTTCCGCTGCATGACCGAGTCTCCCGTTCTGAAGAAGTCCCCTCTGCACGAGCGGCACGTCGCCCTCGGCGCCAAGTTCGCCGAGTTCGGCGGCTGGGAGATGCCGCTGGAGTACAGCGGGGTCGTCGCCGAGCACACCGCGGTCCGGACCTCCGTCGGCGTCTTCGACGTGAGTCACCTGGGCAAGGCGACCGTCAAGGGTCCGGGCGCCGCGGCGTACGTGAACTCCTGTCTCACCAACGACCTGGGCAAGATCGCGCCGGGCCAGGCGCAGTACACGCTGTGCTGTGCCGAGGACGGTGGCGTGGTCGACGACCTGATCGCCTACCTGCACGCCGACGACGACGTGTTCCTGATCCCGAATGCGGCGAACACCGCCGAGGTCGTGCGCCGGCTGGCCGAGCAGGCCCCGGGCGGTGTCGTAGTGACGAACACGCACGACGACTACGCGATCCTGGCTGTCCAGGGCACCAACAGCGACGCCGTGGTCGCCGCGATCGGACTGCCGATCGGCCACGACTACATGTCCTTCGATGTCGCCGACTTCGAAGGTACTCCGGTAGTCGTCTGCCGCACTGGCTACACCGGCGAGCGCGGCTACGAGCTCGTAGTACCGAACGAAGCCGCTGTAGCCGTCTTCGACGCGCTGCTGAAGGCAGGGGAGCAGTACGGTCTGGTCCCGGCCGGCCTAGGCGCCCGTGACACGTTGCGGACCGAGATGGGCTACCCGCTGCACGGTCAGGACATCTCGCCGCAGATCACGCCGGTCCAGGCCCGTTCGGGCTGGGCAGTGGGCTGGAAAAAGGAGCACTTCTGGGGCGACCAGGCGCTGCGCGCGGAGAAGGAGGCCGGCCCGGCCCGGATCCTGCGCGGGCTGCGGGCGGTCGGCCGCGGCATCCCGCGGCCTCACATGACCGTGGTCGACCCGGCCGGTACGGCGCTGGGCGAGGTCACGTCCGGGACGTTCTCCCCGACCCTGAAGAAGGGCATCGCCCTGGCGCTGCTCGACGCCGCCGTCAAGGAAGGCGACCAGGTCGCCGTGGACATCCGCGGCCGGCAGGAGGCCTTCGAAGTGGTGAAGCCCCCGTTCGTCACCGTCCACGTCCGCGAGAGCTGACCCCGGCAACCACGCCGACGGAGCCCCCGGGTCACGGACAACCGGACCCGGGGTTCGTCGCGTACGCGCGGAGCAGCAGTACCGCGGCAATGCGCCTGTACTCCGTGTGCGCTCAGGCACCAACCCCGCCCTGGGCCCGGCACGGGTGACAACAGCGTGGACATCACTCCCAGTAGGGCCACCGCAGTACCGCTCCACCAGCGCATAGGCGCAGCATGTGGGAAAGCTGTTACCCAGTGCCTACCACCGAGCTACCCTGCGCAAGTGGAGTTCCGCTTACTGGGTCCTGTAGAGGTCGTTGCCGCCGGCAAGACGCTGCCACTAGGGCGGCGGCAGGAGCGCCTGTTGCTGGCTCTCCTGGTGTTGTCCGCCAACCGGGTCGTCCCGACCGAGCGGCTGATCAGCCTGCTGTGGCAGGAGAAGACGCCGGACAACCCAGTGCGCACTCTCCAGGTCTATGTCTCCCGCCTGCGCAAGGCCCTTCCCGCCGGCTCGAACCTGGAGGCCCGCAACCAGGGCTACCAGCTGAGCGTGGACCCCTCGACCATCGACGTCCGCCAGTTCGAGGACGCCGTACGACGGGCCGACGCGACTGCGGATCCCGATGCCCGGGCCGAGTTGCTGCGGGAAGCCCTCGCGCTGTGGCGAGGTCCTGCTCTCGTGGACGTCGCCTCGGAGGAGCTGCGCCGGAGGTTGTGCAGCGACCTGGAAGAGGGCCGGCTGAACGCCCTGGAATCGCGGATCGAGGCAGAGCTCGCGTCCGGGCTCGACCATCAGCTGGTCCCGGAGCTGGCCGGGCTGGTCGCCGAGCACCCGGCCCGGGAACGACTGGTGGCGGCTCAGGCGATCGCCCTGTACCGCGCAGGTCGCGCGGCGGACGCGTTGGCGGCGTTGCGCGCAGCCAAGCGAGATCTTGCCGATGAACAGGGCTTGGATCCGGGGCCACGGCTGGACGAGATCGAGACGGCGATCCTGCGCAACGATCCCGAGCTGCTGAAGCCGCAGTCGCCACTCGACGACGTACCGAGGCAGCTGCCGTCGTCGGTCAGCGGGTTCGTCGGCCGGATCGAGGTCGTCGAGGAGCTGACCAGGCTGCTGACCGAGCGGCGCGACGGCCCGGCCGCCCCGGTGGTGGTCGTCTCGGCGATCGCCGGGATGGGCGGGGTCGGGAAGACGGCGCTCGCGGTCGAGGTCGCGAATCGGGTCGCGACCGGTTATCCGGACGGTCAGCTCTTCCTCGACCTCAACGGCTACGGCGAAGAGGAGCCGATGTCGGCCCAGGAGGCGCTCGGCATCCTGCTCCGGAGTCTCGGACTGCCGCCCGAGGCGGTGCCGAACGACGTCGCCGAGGCGACCCTGAAGTACCGCACCATGCTCGCGGGACGCCGGGTTCTCATCGTGCTGGACAACGTCGCGCGGACCGAGGTGGTCGAGCCGTTGCTGCCTGGTCCCGGTGGTTCGGCGGTGATCGTGACGAGCCGGGCTCAGCTGCCCCAGCTCAACACGTCGCGCACGCTCCAGCTCGAGGCGCTCGACGACCGCGAGGCGATGGAGTTGCTCGAGCACTTGGTCGGTGCCGAGCGAATCCGGGCCGAGCCGGAGGCAGCCCGGGCGATCCTGGATGTCTGCGGCAACCTGCCCCTCGCAGTACGGGTGGCAGGTGCGCGGTTGGTGGCCAGGCCGAATTGGCCGGTCAGCCATCTGGCCGAACGAATCGCGGATCAGCAGCGGCGCCTGGACCACCTGGACGCGGAGGGAAAAGGACTCCGGGCAGTACTGGCGAGCTCCGTGGAACAGCTCCGCGGGTCCGATGATCCGGGTGACCGCAGTGCTGCCGACGTTTTTGTTGCCCTGGGCATCCCCGACAGTCCGCAGACCCGCGCACTCGAAGCGGCCCAGCTGGCCGGGCTCGATCCGGATACGGCAGAGGAGCGGCTGGAACGCCTGGTCGACGCACAGCTCGTCGCAACCGCGCGGCCGGGCACCTATCGACTCCATGACCTGGTCTGGTCCTATGCCCGTGAGGAGGCGGAGTCCACCCTGGACGTGTCCGCCCGGGAGGCCGCGTTCCAGCGTCTGCTGACGCTCTACTCCTGCATAGCTTGGCGATCGGTCAGGTCGCGCAGCGCGGATGCCACCAGGCTGACGTGGGCGGCAGACCGGGTGAAGGACCTGGAGGAACAGGGCGTTCCCGACGGTGAGGCCAACTTCGACTGGCTGGATGGTGCGCCGCTGAACTCCGCAGTACTCCAGGGCTCCCGGGGAACCGGCGACACCCGGCGGTTAGCGCTCGAGCTGGCCGTCGGGCTGGGGACCTACGACAGGTCCCGGATGGCGTGGCTCGATGCGGCAGCAAGGGGGACTGCCGCGGTCGAGATTGCCGAGACTGTCGACGACCAAGTGGCAGCGGGCCACCTGCTCGGAGATCTCGGCATCGCCTACGGGGGAGCCGGCAACTTCAACTCCTCGGTCGCCGTCTTCCGGCAGGCCGTCAGCCGGTTGAGATCCGTCGGCGAGACCCGGGCGGCGCTCGCGGCATCCAACAACTTCGCCCGGATTCTCTACGACGGCGGCAGCTACGACGAAGCCGTCGGGGTCGCTCTGGAGACCCTGACCCTGGCCGGCCAGATCGGTGACCTCTCCTTGCAAGGAGGCGCCCACCTGTCGCTCGGCTCGCTCTACAAGGAGCTCGGCGATCCTGACGCGGAGAGACTGCACCTCGAGGGAGCACTCTCCGCGGCCACGGCCGGGGCGAACGACTGGCGCAGAGCCTACGTTCTGGGCATGCTCGGCGAGCTCGACTACCGCACCGGACAGCTCAGCGCCTCGATCCGGCGTTATCGCGAGAGCATCGCGATCTACGGGAAGCTGAGCCAGGAGGTCGACATGGCGGAGACGGTCGGCGAGCTCGGTGAGGTGCTCCTCGCCCACGGGGACATCGACGAGGCCGCCAGTTGCCTTCAGATCGGGCTCGACGCCGCAGTACGAGCCGGTGACCAGGCCAGAGAAACCGTGCTGGTCGCTCTCCTGGCGGAAGCACGTGAAGCACTCACCGCGAGAAACCCTTGAGTGGTCGCTGCTCGCCCCGGACGTCCCGGGCGCCGATGACTGCGGAGAGTGATCGGCGCCATAAACACCGCAGGGTGTCCTGGTAGTTGCACGTTCAGTGACAATTTGGCACAAAATGGCCACTGACGGCGCTGTGCCGACGCTATTTGCGCTGATTTGTACGCGGAGAGTAACCATTGGGTGCAAATGTTCCGGCCGGTATGGCGTTCCGGTAACGATTTGTGCACTGCTGCCAGAACCCGCTGGTTTGCCGTCACGGCGTCAGGCAGGCTAGCGCGCGGCTGTGGGGGATCGACCCTTGTCAAGGGATTTGCACCAAGGTGCAAAGGGTCGGCCCCAGGCCCGATCCACCGACCGCCGGCCGGTTCTGACTTCCCAGAATTCTGGCTGACCAAGCTGACGGAGCGCGAATGAGTATTGGGTCACCCGACTCGACCGTAGGCGTCGAGGACCACCCGGCGTCGGCCGAGCCGGTCCGCCCGGCGGCGGTCGGGCACGGAAAGTCCCCGACCCGGATCGCGATGGACCGGCTCCGCAAGGACAAGGTCGCGATCACCTGCGCCGTCATCGTGCTCGGCTTCGTCCTGATCGCGATCTTCGCGCCGTTGCTGGCCAAGCTCGAGGGCGGCGACATCGGCACCTTCAACACAGGCCTGGTCGACGAGTACGGTTACCCGACGTTCGTCGCGAACGCCGAGCACTGGTTCGGCGTCGAGCCGAAGACCGGCCGGGACAACTTCGCCCGCTGGGTGTACGGCGCACGCCCGTCGCTGCAAGTCGCCTTCGTCGCGACCGTGATCGGCACCATCACCGGTGTCGTGATGGGCCTGCTGGCCGGCTTCCTCGGCGGCTGGGTCGACCGGATCATCTCCTGGGTCATCGACTTCGTGCTGAGCCTGCCGTACCTGCTGTTCGCGATCGCGATGGTGCCGATCGTCGAGTCGCTGCGCGGCGGTTCGTTCAACCTCAGTCCGCAGGAACAGGCCTCGACCCGGTTCCTGGTGCTGATCTTCGTGCTCTCGTTCTTCGGCTGGGCCGGGCTGGCCCGGATCATCCGGGGCGAGGTGCTGTCCCTGCGCGAGCGCGAGTTCGTGCTCGCCGCCAAGGCGATCGGCGTACCGACCCACCAGGTGCTGTTCAAGGAACTGCTGCCGAACCTGGTCGCCCCGATCGTGATCTCGGCGTCGCTGTCCCTGCCGGCCTACGTGACCGCCGAAGCCGGTCTCTCGTACCTGGGTGTCGGGCTGATCGAGCCGATCCCGTCCTGGGGACAGACGATCGCCGACGCCACGAACTGGTTCAAGGCCGACCCCCTGTACCTGTGGCTTCCCGTACTGGGCATCACCGTCCTGGTGCTGGCCCTCGCCCTGCTGGGTGACGCGGTGCGCGACGCCTTCGACCCCAAGACTCGTCGGTAGCCCGGCGTTGCCCCAGCGGCAGAAAAGGAGAAACACGACAATGCAGTGGAAACGGATCACCGCGGTCGCGGCGACGGTCATGCTGGCCGTCGCGGCCTGTGGCAGCCCGTCGTCGAGCAACAAGTCCGGCGGCAGTGGCGAAGAGAACCTGGGCGGCGCTCAGGTGAAGGCCACCGACGCCACCGCCAAGGGCCCGGCCCCGGAGATCGAGGGCGCCAAGAAGGGCGGGACGGTCACGATCCTGTCCGACGTCACGCCGGACACCTTCGACCCGGCGAACATCTACTACACCGACGGTAACCAGATCGCGAAGCTGTACATGCGCGCGCTGACGCAGTACAAGCTGGACGAGAAGACCCAGAAGCCGACCCTCGTGCCGGACCTCGCCGAGGACCTGGGCACCAAGTCGGCCGACGGCCTGACCTGGACCTTCAAGCTGAAGCAGGGCATCAAGTACGACGACGGCACGCCGGTCAAGGCCGCCGACTACGCCTACGCCATCAAGCGGGCCTTCGCCCACGACCTGTACGACCAGGGTCCGGCGTACCACATCCAGTTCTTCAAGGACGGCGACAAGTACAAGGGCCCGTACGCGGACAAGAACGCGCCGTACTCCGGGGTCGAGACGCCGGACGAGCAGACGCTGATCATCCACCTGCGGACGAAGTTCGACGATCTGCCGTTCTACGCCGCCTTCCCGCTGTTCACGCCGATCCCGCAGGCCGCGGACACGAAGAAGGAGTACGAGCTCAAGCCGAAGTCGACCGGCCCGTACAAGCTCGCGTCGCTGACGCCCGGCTCGGAGCTGAAGCTGGTCAAGAACGACCAGTGGGACCCGAAGACCGACCCGGTGCGGTACCAGTACGTCGACGGCTTCAACTTCAAGTTCGCCCAGGACACCATCAAGGTGCAGCGGCAGGTGCTGGCCAGCGCCGGCCCCGACGCCAACGCGCTGAACTACAGCAACCTGGACGCCAGCCTGCTGAACGAGGTCAAGGACCCGAGCCAGATCGTCAAGGGCCCGCAGCCGTGTGTCATCACCTACTCGATGGACACCCGCAAGATCCCCTTGGAGGTCCGCAAGCTGATCGCCAAGGCCTACCCGATCGACGACTGGCGCAAGGTCGCCGGTCTGACCCCGGACACCGCGATCCCGGCCTCCACCTACCTGCCGCCGGCCGTCCCGGGCTACGAGAAGTACGAGCTCCCGGGCCTGACCGGCAAGGGTAAGGGCGCCCAGGACCCGGCCATCGCCGAAGAGGTCAAGAACAAGCTGAAGGAACTCGGCAAGTCGAACTTCGAGCTCAGCTGGTACTACTCCAACGACGACCCGATCACCACCAAGGTCAACCAGCTGCGCACCCAGACGTTCGAGAAGGCCGGCTTCAAGGTCAAGGCGATCGGTGTGCCGAAGGCCAAGATCCGGACCTTGATCGGCAACCAGAACGCTCCGGTCAACATCGGCAAGGCCCCGGCCAACTGGTGCTCCGACTGGCCGTCCGGTACCAGCTGGTTCCCGGTGCTGTACAAGTCCGACGCGATCGAGCTCGGCAACAGCCAGGGTCAGCTGCAGGACCCGAAGCTGGACGCCGAGATCGACCGGGTCGCCGCGCTCAGCCCGGAGGAGCAGCTGAAGGAGTGGACCAAGATCGACAAGATGATCATGCAGGACTACCTGCCGTCGGTCCCGCTGTACTACTCGGCCAACGCCTTCCCGGTCGGGAAGAACCTCGGCCACGTGGTCAACGACCCGACCCAGGGCATGCCCGAGTTCACCTCGATCTACCTGAAGCAGCCCTGATCGACCCTGCCGTAGGCAGTCGTCTGATCTGAACGGAGGGGTGGTGGCCGGACCGCGTCCGGTCACCACCCCGATCGGTGAGGAGAAACCCCGTGCTCTACTTCGTGGCGCGCCGGCTGGTCAGCGCGCTCAGTGTCGTGCTGGTCACGCTGATCGCGACCTTCGCGCTGTTCTTCATCGCCCCGACCGACCCGGCCGCGGCGATCTGCGGTGAGCGCAACTGCACCCAGCAGCGCTACAACGACATCAAGGAGAACCTGCACCTGGATCGGCCCAAGGTGCAGCAGTTCGCCGAGTACACGGCAGGCATCTTCGCCGGGCGGACCTTCGAGACGTCCGGCCTCAAGCAGGAGTGCAATGCGCCCTGCCTGGGCTTCTCCTTCAAGAACAACCGGCCGGTCACCGACATGCTGGGCAGCCGGCTCCCGGTGACGGTGTCACTGGTGGCGGGCTACGCCGTCCTGGTGCTGACGATCGGCGTCTTCGTGGGCTCGATGGCCGCGAAGCGACGCGGGACGACCGGTGACCGGGTGCTGATGAGCAGCACGCTGGTGCTCAGCTCGATCCCGTACTACATCGTCGCGCTGATGATCTCGCTCTACCTGACGATCCTCTACCCGATCCTGCCGCGGGGCGGGTACACGCCGCTGTCGGAGAGTCCCGGCAAGTGGTTCCTCGGCCTGCTGACGCCGTGGCTGGTGATCGGCATCTACAACTGCACCCAGTACGCCCGGTACGCGCGCGGCTCGATGGTGGAGACGCTCAGCGAGGACTACATCCGCACCGCCCGCGCGAAGGGCCTGTCGGATCGCGTCGTCACCTACAAGCACGCGCTGCGCTCCGGCCTGATCCCGGTGATCACGATCTTCGGCCTGGACGTGGCCGGCAGCCTCGGCGGCGCGATCTTCACCGAGCGCATCTTCGACCTGCCCGGACTGGGCAACCTGGTGCTGGAGAGCCTGACCACCTACGACCTGCCGGTCATCATGGGCGTCGTACTGGTCTCCTCGGTCATCCTGGTCACGATGAACTTCCTCGTCGACGTGGCCTACAGCGTGATCGACCCGCGGGTGAGGCTCTCGTGAGCACAACCGGGAACGACGGACGGAAGGACCTCCAGGACACCATGGCCGGTACCGCACGCAGCGACGGCCCGACCGACGGCCCGGCGGCCGGCCAGGTCGTGCCCGAGCAGCGCATCCCCTCGATCGCGACCCGCGAGCGCCGGACCACGGCGATGTCGCCGAGCGGCGAGACGCCGTACCTGGTGGTCGAGGGCCTGACCGTGCAGTTCCCGACCGCCGACGGACTGGTCAGCGCGGTGAACGGGCTCAGCTACTCGGTTCCGCTCGGCCGGACGCTGGCGATCGTCGGTGAGTCCGGGTCCGGCAAGTCGGTGTCGAGTATGGCCGTGATGGGCCTGCACGATCCCAAGCGGACCAGGATCACCGGCTCGATCCGGCTCGGCGGCGACGAACTGGTCGGGCTGTCCGAGGCCGAACTGATGAAGGTCCGTGGCGACGCGGTGGCGATGGTCTTCCAGGACCCGCAGTCGTCGCTGCACCCGCTCTACACGATCGGCGCTCAGATCTCCGAGGCCTACCGGGTGCACCACCAGGTGTCCAAGGAGGTCGCGAAGAAGCGCGCGCTGGAGATGCTCGACCTGGTCGGCATCCCGAACCCGATCCGGCGGTTCAAGCAGTACCCGCACGAGTTCTCCGGCGGTATGCGGCAGCGCGCGATGATCGCGATGGGGCTGGTCAACGACCCGAAGCTGGTGATCGCCGACGAGCCGACCACCGCGCTCGACGTCACCGTGCAGGCGCAGATCCTGGACCTGCTGAACAACCTGCAGAAGGAGTTCGGCTCGGCGATCGTGCTGATCACGCACGACCTGGGCGTGGTGGCCGAGATGGCCGACGACGTCCTGGTCATGTACGCCGGCCGCTGCGTCGAGTACGGCACCGCCGAGGACGTGCTGGCCCGGCCGCGGATGCCGTACACCTGGGGTCTGCTGGAGTCGATCCCGACGGTGTCGGCCGCGAACGAGCGGCTGCGCCCGATCAAGGGACTGCCGCCGAGCCTGCTGGCCCTGCCGGACGGCTGTTCGTTCAACCCGCGCTGTCCCTACAAGGACCGGGTCAAGGGCGAACGCTGCACCACCGACCTGCCCGAGCTGCTTCCGGTCGACGGTGCCGGAGCGCACACGTCGCGTTGCCACCTGCACGACAAGGCCTCGATCTACGAGGCCGAGGTCGAGCCGAGACTGGGCTGAGGAGAGAAATGAGCGACACCATGCGTCCCGTTGACGCCAGTACTACGGCCAGCCCGCTGCTGCAGGTCCGCGACCTCAAGATGCACTTCCCGATCAAGGAGGCCGCCGGGCTCGGCCGGACCCGCAAGGTGGTCCAGGCCGTCGACGGCGTCAGCTTCGACCTCAAGCCGGGCGGGAGCCTCGGCCTGGTCGGTGAGTCGGGCTGCGGCAAGTCGACGACGGGCCGGATGATCACCCGGCTGCTGACGCCGACGGCGGGCCAGATCCTGTTCAAGGGCACCGACATCGCGCAGATGAAGGAGAAGGACCTTCGCCCGTTCCGACGTCAGCTGCAGATCGTGTTCCAGGACCCGTACAGCTCGCTGAACCCGCGGCAGACGGTCAGCAACATCATCACCACGCCGTTGCGGGTGCACAACCTGGTCCCGAGGGGCAAGGAGCTGGCCCGCGTCCAGGAACTGCTGGAGCGGGTCGGGCTGAACCCCGAGCACCACAACCGCTACCCGAACGAGTTCTCCGGCGGTCAGCGGCAGCGGATCGGGATCGCCCGGGCCCTGGCCGTCGAGCCCGAGGTGATCATCGCCGACGAGCCGGTGTCGGCGCTGGACGTGTCCATCCAGGCCCAGGTGATGAACCTGCTGGAGGACCTGCGCCGCGACCTGGGCATCGCGTTCGTCTTCATCGCGCACGACCTCGGCGTGGTCCGGCACTTCTGTGACGAGGTCGCGGTGATGTACCTGGGCAAGATCGTCGAGCAGGGCCCGCGGGAGCAGATCTACACCGCTCCGCAGCACCCGTACACCCAGGCACTGCTGTCGGCCGCCCCGGACCTGGGCACCATCCGTGGTGTCCCGCCGAAGGAGCGGATCCGGCTGGTCGGCGATGTGCCGTCGCCGATCGACCCGCCGAGCGGCTGCCGGTTCCGGACCCGCTGCTGGAAGGCCGAGGACATCTGCGCCACCCAGGAGCCGCTGCTCACGCCGAAGGCCAAGTCCGGCCCCGGCCACGCGGCAGCCTGCCACTTCGCCGAACCGAAGGTGGACCTGACGGCCGCCACGGCCTGAGCACAATCGCTGCGCTGGCCCCGCCGACCTTCCCGGTCGGCGGGGCCCTCGCTTTGTCGGTGCGGGTCAGGCGTGGTCGCCGTGCCGGATCTCGTCGCGTTCCTGGGCGAAGCGGACGGTTTCGAAGGCGACCAGACCGATCAGCAGAGCGGCCAGTACTGCGAGCTGGCCGAGCGCCGGCACTTTGGCCAACAGCGGGAGCGCGAGAACGCAGAGCGCGGCGGTGATCAGGCGGCTGATGCCGACGCGGTGGGTGGTGCGCCACTTGAAGCCCACGTGGCCGAGGAGGTAGAGAACGACGCCGAAGAACAAGGCGAACAGGCCGATGCCCTTCAGCGGGTCGTCCAGGTGGTGGTGCTCGGTGTCACCGACGTACTCGAGGACCTTCTTCAGGCCGAGTGCGAGCAGCACGATGCCGGCCACCATCGGGAAGTGCAGGAACGTGTAGGCGTCGCGGGCGAGCTTAGGCCGGGTCTCCGCCGGTTCGGCGCCCAGCGCCCGCTCGCCGTAGTACGCGGTCGCGTCGAAGTAGATCCACCACAGCCCCGCGGCGACGGTCAGGCCGAGCAGCGAGGCGACCAGGATCGGCCAGGAGATCGGCAGGTCGGTGACGCCGACGCCGATCGCCACGATCGACTCACCCAGCGCGATGATGATGATCAGGCCGTGCCGCTCGGCGAAGTGAACGGCCGAGCGCAGCCGCCAGCCGCGGGCATCGATCAGGTAGGTGCCGCCGTAGTCCGCGGCCAGGGCGGCGGCCCAGAGCAGTGTCTGGGTGGTGCCGTGGAACTGCGACGCGACCAGCAGCAGCGCAGTACCGGCCAGCATCGACGGGGCGAACCGGGTCAGCGTCCGGCGCAGTTGCTTGTCGCCGTCCGCGATCAGCCAGAACAACCACAGGTGCAGCGCCCGGAAGGCGAAGTACGCCAGCGCGATCACCACCGGGCCGGGCAGGCCGCCGTCGAGGTCGTGGAACGCCTCCGGGATGGCCAGCGCGATCACGAACATCGCGCCCATCGCGGCCAGCACGACACCGCGGACCGCGCCCTCGTCGGCCTTGACCAGGTTGCACAGCCAGGAGAAGCCGATCCAGCTCCACCAGAGCAGGCCGATCAGCAGCACACCGCGGAGCATGCCGGTCCAGGTCAGGTCGTGCGCCATCAGCGCGGTGATCTGGGTCAGCGCGAAGACGAAGACCAGGTCGAAGAACAGCTCCAGCGTGGTGACCGCTTGGTGCTCGGAGGTGACCGATGCGTTGATCGGGTTCTTGCGTGGCGTCATGCCGCACATTCTGCGGTACCGGGGAACGAGAACGGATCGCCACTCCGGGCGGGGAGTGGCGATCCGTCGTTGGTACGGCGGGCTGCTACCGAGGCAGGGGTCAGGTAGCAACCCACCGGTCTGAGTGCCCTGGACCGGGAGCTATGCGCGGCCGTGGGCCTGACGGCTGCGGCGGCTGAGGGAGTCGATCGTGACAGCGATCAGCAGGACACCGGCGGTCACCATGTAGCGGACGCTGGAGTCGAGGCTGAGCAGGGCCAGGCCGTTGGAGATCGACATGATCACCAACGCGCCGAGCAGTGCGGAGTACGCCGAACCACGGCCGCCGAAGAGGCTGGTGCCCCCGATGACGGCGGCGGCGATCGCGTTCAGGTTCGTGTCGGCGCCACCGCTGTTCTGGTTCACCGCGATCAGCCGGGCGGCGGCCAGGATGCCGCCGACGGCGGCGAACGTGGAGCAGGCCGCGAAGACCGACAGGTAGATCATCCGGACGTTGATACCGGCGCGGCGGGCGGCCTCGACGTTGCCGCCGACCGCGACCACCGAGCGGCCCCAGCGGGTCCGGCGGATCATGAAGTCGGTGACCACGACCAGGCCGACGAAGAGCAGGAACATCGACGAGACGCCACGGTCACCGTTCAGCACGGCAACCGGGATGAGCAGGACGAGAGCGAGCGCCGCGGCCTTGATCGCGACGACCGTGGTGGGCACCGCGGACAGACCGGCCGCCGCGCGGGCGCCCCGGTTGCGCAGCCGGCTGAAGGCGTACGCCGCGACGATCACCACGACCAGCCCGTAGGCCACCGCGGGGGACAGGAAGCTCTGGGTGGCGAACTTGACGATCGGCGAGTCGAACGGGATGTTCAGCGTGCCTTCCTTGCCCAGCACCAGCAGTTGCAGACCGAGGAAGCCGAGCAGACCGGCCAGGGTGATGACGAAGCTGGGCACCCCGAAGCGGGTGTAGAGCGCTCCGTAGAACAAGCCGATCACCAGGCCGAGCAGGGCGCCGACGAGCAGCGACAGCAGCAGCGGCCAGCCCTCGTTGACGAACGTCACGCCGAGGACCGCGGCGGCCAGGCCGCTGACCGAGCCGACCGAGAGGTCGATCTCGCCGAGCAGCAGGACCAGAACGATGCCCAGGGCAATCACTCCGACCGAGGTGGTCTGCAGGGTCAGGTTGACCAGGTTGCGGCTGGACAGGAAGGAGCTGTTGGCGATCTGGAAGACCGCCCAGATGATGATCAGGCCGACCACCACCGGGACCGAGCCCAGGTCGCCGGACCGCAGCCGGGAGGTGAAGGCCGAGATCGCGCCGCTGACGCCGTGGCTGGCGATCAGCCGCTCGTCCTGCAGGTCGGCGGGCAGCGCGGCCGGATCCTGCGCCTCCGGCACGGTGTCCTGCACGGCAGCCGTCGAACCGTCGACCGGGGTGGTCATGATGCGGAACCTTCCTGCTGGGTCCGGCGCGCCGCGCGCTCGGAGACTGCGTTGTCCGTGGCACCGGTGATCGCGGCGATGATGTCCTGGGTCTTGGTCTCGCTGACCGTGAAGATCCCGTTGTTGCGGCCGAGCCGCAGAACCGCGACCCGGTCCGCGACCGCCATCACGTCGGCCATGTTGTGGCTGATCAGGATCACCGCGAGGCCACGCTCGCGGAGCCGCTCGACCAGGTTGAGTACTTCGGCCGTCTGCGCCACGCCCAGCGCGGCGGTCGGCTCGTCCAGCATCACGACCTTCGGCTGACCGAGCAGGCTGCGGGCGATCGCGACCGTCTGGCGCTGACCGCCGGACAGGCTGGCGACCGGGATCCGGACGCTGGGGATCTTGGCGGACAGCTGCCGGAGCAGCTCCCAGGCGGAGCGTTCCATCTCGACCTCGTCCATCACCCCGCCCTTGCGCAGCTCGCGGCCGAGGTACAGGTTCGCGACCACGTCGAGGTTGTCGCACAGGGCCAGGTCCTGGAAGACCGTGGCGATGCCGAGCTGCTGGGCCTCGGCCGGGCTGTTCACCCGTACGTCCCGTCCGTCGAACACCATCTGGCCGTCGTCGGCGGTGTAGACGCCGGCGATGGTCTTGACCAGCGTCGACTTGCCGGCGCCGTTGTCGCCGACCAGGGCGAGCACCTCACCGGCGCGCACGTCCAGCTCGATGTTCTTCAGTGCCTGGACGGCGCCGAAGCGCTTGGACACGCCCCGCAGCCCGAGCACCGTGCCGGCGGTCGTGACGGGGGTGGGTGTGACAGTCATCGATCAGCCTCCTGAGGGCTTGCTATCCGGCGTCGGTCCCGGGTGGGCACCAGGTGCCCACCCGGACCTCGGCTCTGCTGGCTGACCGGCCCGGGGGCGGGCCGGCTTCCGTGAGGCCGGGAGTTACTTGAGGCCGGCGGCGGTACAGGCGGCCGCGAACGACGCGGTGCAGATGTCCGAGACCTTGTAGATACCGTCCTTGACCACAGTGTCGTTGATGTTGGCCTTGGTGACCGCGACCGGGTCGAGAATCGTCGACGGAACGCCGGACTTCTCGGTGGTCGACTCGGGCTTGCCACCGTTGACCAGCGCGACGGCGGCCTTGGCGGCGGCCTCGGCCTGCGGCTTGACGGCCTTGTAGATCGTCATCGCCTGGTCACCGGCGATGATCCGCTGGATCGCGGCGAGCTCGGAGTCCTGACCGGTGACCGGCGGGAGCGGCTTCACGCCACCACCCTTGAGGGCGGCGATGGCGCCACCGGCGGTGCCGTCGTTGGCGGCGTACACGCCGACCAGGCCGGACTTGATCGCGCTCAGCTGGCCTTCCATCCAGGCCTGGGCCTTGTCCGGGCTCCAGTCCGGGGTGTCGAACTCGGCCGCGACCTTGAAGCCGGAGCTGTCGAGCACGCTGTGCGCGCCCTTCTTGAAGTCGGCGGCGTTCGGGTCGGTCGGCGAGCCGTTGATCATCGCCAGGTTGCCCGACGTCTTGCCGGCCGCCTTCAGGGTGTCGACCAGGGTCTGCGCCTGGAGCTTGCCGACGGCCTCGTTCTCGAAGGAGACGTAGTAGTTCGCATTCTCGATGAACCGGTCGTAGGCGATGACCGGGACGTTCTGGGCCTTGGCGGCGGCCACCACGGCGGCGGCGGCCTTGCCGTCGACCGGGTCGAGCACGAGCACCTTGGCGCCCTGGGTCAGCGCGGCCTCGGCCTGCTGCTGCTGCTTCGAGGCGTCCTGGTCGGCGTTGCTGTAGATCAGCTCGCAGTTCGCACACGCGGTCTTGAGAGCCTCGGTGAACAGCGGCCGGTCGAGCGACTCGTAGCGGGTCGTCTTCGACTCGGGAAGCAGCAGGGCGACCTTGCCGCCGGCGTTGCCTCCGGCCGTGTCGGACGGCTTGTCGTCCGACCCACAGGCCACCAGGGAGAGGGCAAGCGCCGAGACGGCGACGCCGAGACCGACAAGACGGGTTGGTGAGACGGACATAGAGCGACTCCTTGACGTGAGGGCCCGAGTAGGCCTGAGCAGAGTCAAAGGCAGAACCGGCTTGACGTCAAGGCTTGAATTCAAGAAATAGACATATCGTTGTTACACGGTTGTCTCCAGCGACCTGGCGGCCGTCGCGTGGCTGAGTACCGAGGCGAGCTGGATCGCACCGAGCACATCGGCGTCGTCACCGAGCTCGGCGGGCCGCAGCTCGACCGTCGCGGCGGCGCTCGGAATCGCGCACCGGTCGAGGGCTTCGCGCAGCGGATGCATGATCAGGTCACCGGCCTCGGCCATCTTGCCGCCGACCACGATCACCTCGGGGTTGAACAGGTTCACCAGTCCGGCGACCGCGACCCCGACCCGCCGGCCCGCGTCCTCGATCACCCGGCGGCAGCCGAGATCACCGGCCACGGCCCGGGTGACGATGTCCCTGAGCCGGAGCGCGCCATGGGAGGCCTGCAACGAGCTGAGCAGCGCGCGGGACCCGACGAAGGTGTCCAGGCAGCCACGGTTGCCGCACCGGCAGATGGGCCCGTTCTCGTCGATGGTCAGGTGGCCGATCTCGCCCGCAGTACCGGCGGAGCCGCGGAAGATCTCGCCGCCGAGCACGATGCCGGCGCCCACGCCGTAGGAGAACTTGATGTAGCACCCGTGCTGGACGCCGCGCAGCGCGCCTTCGCGGAGTTCGCCGAGCGCGGCCAGGTTGGCGGTGTTGTCGAGCGCGACCGGAGCGCGCAGATGGCCGGCCATCGCCTCTGCGACGTTGACGCCGCGCCAGCCGGGCAGGACGGCGTCCGACCCCGCCTCGCCGCTGACCGAGTCGACCGGCGCAGGCAGGCCGAAACCGATCGCGCCGATGTCCTCGACGCTCGCGCCGACCGTCTCGCACAGGTCGGCGAGCAACCGGGCCGCGCGTTCCATCCCGTCGTCGGCGACGTGGTCGGCCTGCAGTGGCATCAGTTGCTGAGCCAGGATCTCGCGGCTCTCGGAGGCGATGGCGACGCGGACGTCCCGTTCGCCGAAGGCGACTCCGGCCAGCAGGCCACCGCCTGAAGCCAACGACACCAGTACTGCGCGGCGCCCGTTGCGGATGCTGCGCGAGAGTCCAACCATCCCGGCCTGGTCGAGCTCCTTGACCATGTTCGAGACGGTGGCGGCGGACAAGCCGGAGGCGGCGGCGATCTCGACCTGCGTGAGCGGACCGTGTTGCCGGACAACCCCCAGAACGCGCTCGCGGTTGGCTTCGCGGAGCGAAGCCTGCGAGCCAGGCGCTGGACGGGTTGCGTTCATTACATAAAGATAACGGATCGCGGGGCTTTCGCTCCCGAACCGGCGGTATCGATTCTGCAGACGCCCGTCATGTGTCCTCACTGTCACGCGTAGTGCTGCCCGTCCCCATGCCCGGAAGGACACTAATGCACCGGCATCGTCAGGTGGTGAAGGCCAGCGTGAGGAGTGTCAGCGGCAGGGCGAGTTCGACGGTCGCGCCCAGGGTGTCGCCGGTGATGCCGCCGAGGGACCTCCGGGTACGACGGGTGACGGCAATGGCGAGCAGGACGGCGACCAGGACTGCGGCAGTCGTGCCGAGCACGGCGAGCCCCAGCGTGGAAGTGCTGGAGGAGCTGCTGACCGAAGCGACGTCCACGCCGATGAAGTGGTCGCTGGAGACCTCTGTCGGCCGGATCACGGGATAGCCGTTGCCGTTGCTGTACCAGGGAAGGTCGCCCCTGACTGCCGTCGAGGGGTGCAGGGCCGCCCAGGAGGTGAGCCAGCCCAGTACTGCGGCGAGGCCGGCACCCGCGAGCGTGACCAAGGCGGCGGCGTACGGGCGGACTGTGCCGGCGACCATGGCGCCGAGGCCGTCGGGGCGGGCGGACGGGACCGACGTACGGCAGGACCAGGGGAGGGTGAGGCGGCTGGCGACGCCGGCGATCAGCAGCGCCTGCCAGCCGAACTCGTTCTGGATGCAGGCCTGCAGGGCGGCGACGTCGATCAGCAGGACCGCGACGATGGAGACCACGCCGAACGGACCGATGTCGCTCTGCTTCATGATCCGCAGCTTCGTCTCGCGGTCCCGTCGGCTGCCGAAGCCATCAGCGGTGTCGGCCAGCCCATCGAGGTGCAGGGCTCCGGACAGGGCCATCAGGACCACGATGCCCAGCACTGCCGAAAGCCACGGAGCCTCGGGCTTCAGCTGGTTGGTGACGTTGACCACCAGCGCGGCGATCCCGCCGAGCACCAGCCCGACCAGTGGCGCCCACGTCATCGCGCGGCCGGCGACCTTTCGATCGACCGTCCCGGGCACGCCCGCGGGCAGGATCGAGAGCGTGCCGAACGCGAGCTTCAGCCCATCCGTCATCGAAGTCCCCTCAGAGTGCAACGGTTCGCCCGGCGACGCACCACAGCACCGCCTCCGACCGTCTGGCGAGGGTAGCGTTCACGCGACCCATCAGATCGCGGAACAGCCGGGTGCCCGCATCGGCGGGCACCACGCCGCTTCCGACCTCGTTGCTCACGGCAACTACCATTCGAGGGGTCTGGGACCAGGCCTCGGCCAGTTGCCCGATCCGCTTCTCCACCTCGGCGGCGCGGCTGTGGTCCTCCCATACTTCGCAGGCGTCCATCGTGCGCGAGAGCCACAGTGTGAAGCAGTCGATCAGCAGGGGCGGGCCGGCCGTCTCGAGCAGCGGGACGAGGTCGATCGTCTCGGCGAGTCCCCAGCTCGCGGGGCGGCGGCCGCGATGCAGGGCGATCCGTTCGGCCCATTCGGGGTCGGCTGTCCCGTCGCCGCCCGTTGCCACGTACACGGTGTCGGGGTGGTCGGCCATCAGGCGCTCTGCCTCCGTGGACTTGCCCGAGCGGGCACCACCGAGAACGAGGGTCCGTTGCGCCTGGGGAGCTGCTGGGGCTGTCCACGACACCTGCTCGCCGGCGGGCGTCAGTACGTCGTACCGGAGGCCGCGAGCGGTCCTGGTGGTCGTCACCTCGTATCCGGCGGCGCCGACCGTGCCGTCGGCTCCGAGCCGCAGTACGCCGTCCACCACAGCGCCGTCGGGACCGGTGATCAGTTCAGCCATGTCACCTATCGAACACCACCGGTACGTCGAACGCCGCCTTGCGGGCAGTCCGGCGGAACGCGTTCAGGATGGGCCGGCCGAGGAACAGCACCAGTACTGCGCACAGCACCCCACGCGGGATGTCCCACCCAAGTGAGGTGGCCACCACGAACAACCCGTACCGGTGCAGGTTGTCCAGCAGCGAGTCACCCGGGATGAACGAGAAGTCGCTGCCGAAGGTTGCGTAGGGCCAGAACCACAGGTTCATCACCAGGCCGTAGAGCACGCCGGCGATTAGCGAGTACGCCGCCAGCAACAGCACCTCCAGCCGTCCACCCACCCGAGGCAGCAGTCCGGCAAAGCAGCCCACCCACCCGCAAGCGAACATCTGGAACGGCATCCACGGCCCGACGCCGCCACTGACCATCGCACCGGCCAGCAACGACACAGCACCCAGCACGAACCCGAAGCCGGCACCGAAGGCCCGTCCCGCCAAGATCAACAGGAAGAACCCAGGCTCGAGTCCCGCCGTACCAGGCCCTAGTGCGCGCAGTGCTGCGCTCACTGCGGCGAGCATGCCGAGCAGGGAGATCACCTTGGCGTCGATCCCCGCCTCAGACAGCTCAGCCAGTACTACGCCCACCAGCAGCGGCAGGAGCAGCACGAAGAGCCAGGGCGCATCGGTGGTGTGCCCGATGGCCGACTCGCCGGCTTGCGACGTCGACCACAATAGGGGCCAGCCGAAGGCGAGGATGCCTACGACAGAGGCCAGTACCAGTGTCGCCGTACTGCGAGGCTTGAGCCGGACGAGTCTCACGAGGCCCGTTCCAGCGCGGTGGCGACTTCGCCGACGGTCAGGAACGGCAGCGGCGCCAGGATCTTCGCAACCTGGGGAGCAAAAGCAGGGGAGCCCGCGATGACAGTGGCAGTCTCGCCGTCGCTCACCAGTTCGCCTTCTGCCAGGACCAGTACGCGCGTGGCGACCTCTGCCACCATCTCCACGTCATGGGTCGAGAGCACGACCGCATGCCCCGCCAGAGCCAGCTCCCGCAGGATTTCGACCAGCCGATGCTTCGCGCCGTAGTCCAACCCACGAGTGGGCTCGTCCAGCAGCAACAGGGGAGGAGCGCCACACAGTACGACGGCCAAGGCCAGGCAGAGCCGTTGCCCCTCGGACAGGTCCCGCGGATGCATCTGGTCATCGATGCCGGGGGCAAGGCGTTCCAGTAGCGCCCGGCAACTACCTGACGGCACCTGGAAGTCGCTGTCGGCTCCGGCGCATTCCTCCGCCACAGTTGCGGCGTACAGGAGGTCGGCCGGCTCCTGCGGTACGAGTCCTACTGCCTTGACCAACTTGGCGGGCTTGGTACGCCGCGGGTCGGTGCCTGCTGCGGTTGCGCTGCCAGAGCGGGGTTGCACGAGCCCTACGAGCGCGTTGAGCAGAGTGGACTTGCCTGCGCCGTTCCGGCCCATCAGTGCGACCACCTCGCCGGACCTGATGCTCAGCGAGACTCCCCGGAGCGCAGGAGTGTTGCCATAGGCCACTACTAGGTCCTTGCACTGTGCCAGCTCGCGCCCCTCGACAGCAGGCGGCCGTGGCGGCGCCAGGTTGGTCAGCCGGGTGCGCAGGGCCACAGCAGCTCGACGGGCGTCCCGTACGGAGAGCGGCAGAGGTGCCCAGCCCACAAGCCGGCCCAACTCGACTACTGGTGGCGCCACTGGAGCAGTGACCATCTGGTCGACCGGTAGGCCAGTGGAGACCGCTGCAGAGCTCCCGGGTACCTCAATCACGCGGTCGGCGTACTGGATAACCCGTTCGAGGCGGTGCTCGGCCATCACGACAGTGACGCCCAGGTCATGCACCAGTCGCTGCAGCGCGGCCAAGACTTCCTCCGCAGCCTGTGGGTCCAAGGCCGACGTCGGCTCGTCCAGAACCAGTACTGCGGGGTGCGACGTCAGCGCAGCCCCGATAGCCGTCCGCTGCCGCTGGCCACCGGACAGCGAGGTCAACGCCCGATCCCGTACGTCGGCCAGCCCCAGCAGGTCGAGTGTCTCCTCGACCCGGCGGCGCATGACGTCAGGCGCGATGCCGAGCGACTCCATGCTGTAGGCGAGCTCGTCCTCGACCGTGTCCGTGACGAACCCGGACATCGGATCCTGCCCGACGATGCCGACCACATCGGCCAGATCGCGCGGCCGGTACTCGCGGGTGTCCCGGCCGTTCACCAGCACCCGGCCGGCCAGCGTCCCGCCGGTGAAGTGCGGGACGAGCCCGTTGATGGTCCGCAGCAGAGTCGACTTGCCCGAGCCGGTCCGGCCGATCACCAGGGCGAGTTCGCCTTCGGGGATGGTGAAGCTCACGTCGCGGATCGCGGGCGCACTGGCGCCGTCGTAGGTGACCGTCACCCGGTCGAACTCGATCATGCCGCCACCAGCTCCTGCCGTCGGGTCAGCGGCGGTGCGGCGACCGCAGGCGCTAGGCCAAGCAGCAAGCCAATAGTGGGCAGCACAGGAACCGGCGGAACGACCAATGGGCCCGCAAGCACCAAGCCCTCCACTCCGCGAGCTGCGGCGATGATCATGACCGCAGCAGCCAAGGCGCCGGACGCTGTCACCAGCCACTCCGGCAGTGCCCAGGGATCCGGCCGGTAGCGAGTGCGGGTCACCCGCTGGCGTCCAACAGCCATGGCGGCGACAGCGAGCAGCAGGCCGACAGCGAGCGCACCGGCGGCGACTGGGAACGCCGTTGCGTCCGTCAGCAGGGCATAGACGCCCAGAGCGATTCCCAGCAGCCCGAGAAGCACTGCGCCACCTGTGATTCGCCGCTGCCGACGCGGGACCTGAGCGGTCCGGCCGTAGCCACGGGAGTCCATGGCTGCAGCCAACTCGACCGACCTGTCCAGAGCGCCTTCCAGGACCGGCATGGCCGTAGTACGGAAGGAACCGCGGGTCCGGCCGCGCAGGCGTCGGGCTGCTCGGATCCGGCGAGCATCGGTGACCAGTTGGGGCGCGAAGGTCAGTGCGACGACACACGCGACGCCCATCTCGTACAGGGCGCCCGGTAGAGACTTGAGCAGTCTGCGCGGGCTGGCCAACGCATTGGCCGCGCCGATGCAGCACAGCATCACCGCGAGCTGGCCGCCGTCGTACAGGGCGGTCAGGACTGCCTCGGCGGTGACCTCACCGCCGAGCTTCACCCCGCTGGCCCAGTCGGGCAACGGGAGCTGCGGCAGCGTGAACAGGACGACGTTGCCCTGCGAGCGGGTCGACAGCAGCGCCTGCAGCACTACCCGGATGGAGATGACCACCAGACCGAGCTTCAGGAAGGCCACGTAGCTGTTGGCCCAAGGAGCGTCGCTGCGGCGCGCGGCAACCACGAAACCGGCGATGACCAGGATGAGGATCAGCAGCACCGGGTTCCGGGTCCTGCTGGCCGCCACTGCCAGTCCCAGCGCCCAAAGCCACCAAGCCCCCGGGTGCAGAACCCGGGGGAGTGTCAGTTGATGTGCAGCGCGCACCTAGCTGCCACTACGTCGACGGCTGAGAACCAGCCCACCGCCGGCCAGCAGAGCGACCACTAGTGCGGCGATGACGATGCCGGTCCACGGTGTGCCGCCGTCGTCGTCGGCAGCCGGCGGCTGGTTGGAGTTCGTCGGTACTGCGGCCGGGCTCGGCGTAGCGGTCGAGCCGACGGCCGGGCCGATCTCCAGCTTCACCGGCTCGTCAGTGGCCGGCACCTTGATGTCCTTGACCGGGTCGCCGCAGCCCTTCGCCGGGTAGCCGCCGATCGCGCAGGTGAGGCCCTTCTCGATCCGGACCGGCTTCACGGCCGCCAGGATCTTCGCGCCGGTCGCCTTCGGGTCCGTGACCACACAGGTGCCGGTGGCCGGGGGAGGAGCCTCGCCCGAGGCGGAGTCGGCCGGAGTACCGGGGTCGATCACCAGGGCGACGCGCTTCTTGCCGGCCTCGGCGGGGGTGGCTCCACAGATGGTGGCGAAGTCGCCGGCCGCCCGGGGTACTCGTGGCTTGGTGCCGCCGACGGCGTACCGCCACCCCTCCACCGACCCGTCCGCCGGTACTACGACCTCGGAGCCCTTCTGCGCGAAGGCCCACTGGCCGCCGGAGTACTGGTAGTAGCCCCAGAAGCGATAGCCGTCCTCGGCCTGTGCCGTCGTGGCGGCGGTTCCCGCGAACAGAAGGCCGGCCAGGAGGGTGAGGACCAGGCGTTTGGTCCACTTTGCAGTCATATCGCCGCAGCCTATCGCTCAGCATGCGGACACAGCGGGAGCCCGTACGCGGGACGTGCGGCAAGCCACACACCGGCGTACGGGCTCCTGGCCGTACAGATCAGGGGCGGGACTACTCCGAGGCGGCCGACAGGCTCATCGGGCCGTAGACCTCTCGGCCGTCCTCGAGCAGGTAGACCTGACCGACACCCTTCTCGGCGAGCTCACGCCAGATCTCACCCAGCCAGCTCTCCGCGTCGCCCTGGGCGGAGAACTCCGCACCGGTCAGCTCACCCGGGTCGGCCGTCTTGCCGGTTGCGGTCTCGAACCGCCACGTCCAGCTCATGAGCCCGGCCGGGTCTGCGGGGCGTTCTGCTCGGTCTTGGCCGGGTCGCGCTCGACGATGCTGCCGAGCGTCTCGTCGATCCGCTTCATCAGCGAGTCTTCCAGCTTCACGCCGGAGGCCTTCACGTTCTCGGTGACCTGCTCGGGCCGGGAGGCGCCGGTGATCGCCGAGGAGACGTTCGGGTTCTGCAGCACCCAGGCGATGGCCAGCTGCGACAGCGACAGCCCGACCTCGTCGGCGATCGGCTTGAGCTCCTGCACCCGGGTGAGCACATCGTCGTTCAGGAACCGGCCGATGAAGTTCGCGCCGCCCTTCTCGTCGGTCGCCCGCGACCCGGCCGGCGGCTGCTCGCCCGGCTTGTACTTGCCGGTCAGCACGCCCTGCGCGATCGGGGAGAAGACCACCTGGCCGATCCCGAGCTCCTCCGACGCCGGCACCACCTCGGCCTCGATCACCCGCCAGAGCATGCTGTACTGCGGCTGGTTGGAGACCAGCGGGATGTGCAGCTCACGAGCCAGCCGGTGGCCCTCCTGAAGCTGCTCCGCGGTCCACTCCGACGTCCCGATGTAGAGCGCCTTGCCGGCCCGGACGACGTCGGCGAAAGCCTCCATCGTCTCCTCCAGCGGCGTCTCGGTGTCGTACCGGTGCGCCTGGTAGACGTCCACGTAGTCGGTCTTCAGCCGCTTGAGCGAGGCGTTGATCGACTCGTGGATGTGCTTGCGGGACAGCCCGGCGTCGTTCGGTCCGCCCGGCCCGGTCGGCCAGTAGACCTTGGTGAGGATCTCCAGCGACTCCCGCCGCTGGCCTTCCAGCGCCTCACCCAGAACGACCTCCGCGGCGGTGTTGGCGTACACGTCGGCGGTGTCGAACGTCGTGATGCCGGCCTCCAGGGCCGCCTTCACGCAGGCCTTGGCCTGGTCGTTCTCCACCTGCGAACCGTGCGTGAGCCAGTTCCCGTACGAGATCTCGCTGACCTTCAGCCCACTGTTTCCGAGATATCGAAAGTCCATACCCCGACCCTACTGCGAGAAAGTTTTCGACGTGGTGTCGATCCGTGCCCGTGCGGTTCGTGTAGGCAGTAAGCGCAGGAAAACAATTCAAGGAGAATCGACATGACGCAGTACTTGCTGGGAGTTCAGATGGTCGAGGGCGAGTCGGCCGAAAGTGCGCCGGGTGCCGTCGAAGCGGTGAACCGGGACATGGTCGCCCAGGGTGTGTGGGTGTTCGGCGGTGGCCTGGAGGCGCGCTCGGCCGCGTCGGTGGTGCGCGCCCACCAGGGCAACGACGTACTGATCACCGACGGGCCGTTCGCGGAGAGCAAGGAGTACATGGCCGGCTTCTGGGTGATCGAGGCCCCCGACGTCGAGACGGCCCAGTCCTGGGCGGCCCGAGCCAGCAAGGCCTGCGACCGCCCCATCGAGGTCACCCCCTTCGACGCCTGATCACGCCGCGGGCAGTTTCCGGCGTACTACGCGGGCTTCTCGCCTCGGGCGACCATGGGCTTGGGGAGGCGCCAGCGGCGCATCTGCATGGTGCGGCGGACCGCGTAGAAGCCGATGCCCTTGGCGGACTCGTTCGGGAACTTCTTGGCGACGGCCCGCTTGAGGCCGCCGGTGAGGATGAACCAGTCGCCGGCGATCGCGACGATCATGATCAAGAAGAGGATGTTCACCAGACCCGGCAGCCACAGGAAGGCCTGCGAGAAGACGACGCCGAGCAGCGAGATCACCAGCAGCACCGGCAGCGCGAACTCCATCACCGACCAGCGGGCGTCGACGTAGTCGCGGGCGAACCGCCGTACCGGTCCCTTGTCGGCGGCCGGCAGGTACCGGTCGTCGCCGGTCTTCAGGGCGTCCTGCATCTTGGCGCGCTCGATCCGGACCTTCTCCCGCCGGTACGCCGCCGCCTCCTTGCGGTTGCGCGGCTTCTTCAGCGCGGCCTTCCGGGCCGCCTCGGCCTCCCGACGGGTCGGGGTCGGACGTCCCTTGCCACCGGCCTTCGGCTGGGGGGCCGTGGACTCGGTTTGGGACGATGTCTCAGACTTGGTACGACGGAACACGGAGACTGAACCTCATTCGGGAACTGGCGACGCCGGTCTCGGGGTGGTCCCCGGACCTTTGCACCACTTTATCCGGGCCGGTCCTGATGGTGTGGTGACCCGCAGGGACATAGGGTGGTTGACACGCACGCCGGGTCCACTCTCCGGCACAGAAGGGGTACGGATATCGATGAGCATCTTCAGGCGGATGTCGACGATCTTCAAGGCCAAGGCCAACACGGCTTTGGACAAGGCCGAAGATCCTCGCGAAACCCTTGACTACTCGTATCAGAAGCAGCTCGAACTGCTGCAGAAGGTACGCCGTGGCGTGGCTGATGTGGCCACCAGCCGGAAGCGGGTCGAGCTGCAGGCCTCGCAGCTGCAGTCGCAGTCGCAGAAGCTGCAGGACCAGGCCCAGAAGGCGCTCTCGATGGGCCGTGAGGATCTCGCCCGCGAGGCTCTGACCCGCAAGTCGGGGCTGCAGGGCCAGATCGACGACCTGACCGCCCAGCACGCCCAGCTGCAGGGTGAGGAGGAGAAGCTCACCCTCGCGTCGCAGCGGCTGCAGGCCAAGGTCGAGTCCTTCCGCACGAAGAAGGAGACGATCAAGGCGACCTACACGGCCGCCGAGGCGCAGACCCGGATCAACGAGGCCTTCTCCGGCATCTCCGAGGAGATGAGCGACGTCGGCCTCGCGGTCCAGCGCGCGGAGGACAAGACCCAGCAGATGCAGGCCCGGGCCGGCGCGATCGACGAGCTGCTCGCCTCCGGCGCGCTCGACGACGCTACCGGGACCTCGAAGGACAGCATCACGCTCGAGCTCGAGCGGATGTCGACCGGCTCGGACGTGGAGTCCGAGCTGGCCGCGATGAAGGCGCAGCTGGCTCCGGCCGAGGCGCCCAAGCAGATCGCCCAGGACACCCCCGGTGCGGCTCAGCCGCAGCAACCGGCTCAGCAGCCCGTGCAGCAGCCGGCCCGACCGCAGGATGGAGACGCGTGATGATCGTCCGGATCATGGGCGAAGGTCAGTACCAGCTGGCCGACGACAAGCTCGACCAGTTGAACGTGGTCGACACCGAACTGGAGAAGGCCGTCTCGGCCGGTGACGAGGAAGCCTTCCGTACTGCGTTCGGCGCGCTGCTGGACTTCGTCCGCAGCGGCGACCGCGTCCCGGACGAGGTCCTGCACGACTCCGACGCGATCCTGCCGCCGAGCGACAGCACGCTGGCCGAGATGCGTGAACTGATCAGTGGAGACGGCCTGATCGCGGGCTGATCCGCCGCCGTACCCCGTGACCGCGGGACCGTCTCAGGACGGTCCCGCGGACGCATGTTCACCCTGTGCGTAACGCATTCCAACACTCCGTAGTTACTACTGTCGGACCGCCTTTACGCGTAGTACCCTCGGTGAACTGCCGTCGACGGGACGGTGTACTTCACGGCGTATAGCGACCGGGTCCACTGGAGATTGTGACTGAGTGTGACTCAAGACGCTGCCGGTTCACCGGGGGGTGACTAAGGGTGACGGATCATGCCGTCATGGGGGAAGCTGTGTCCACACCGGACACAACCATTTCTACTGGCCTGTCGTCGACAGGCGTGCCATCGGCGACCGCTCCGGCGCCGGCGGCATCGGAGTACTTCGATCGCCGCCGGCCGGTCTGGGTGGTGCCCGACGCCGTGCCCGCGATCGTCCCGCGGTCGGCGCGACTGACCGAGCCGCAGTGGGTCGCGGTCTATCGCTGGGCCGCGCTGGGCGGTGACCTGCTCGCCGCGGTGATCGGCGTCTCGATCGCGTTGCTGACCAGGTTCGGGTACCAGGTCGGCGGCGCGTACCTGGTTTTCGGCAGTCTGCTGCCGCTGGCCTGGGTTGCCGCGGTCGCGATGTCGAAGGGGTACGAACCGCGCTTCTTCGGCGCCGGGCCGGACGAGTTCCGCTCGATCCTGCGTTCGGGTGCCGGACTGACCGCGGTCGTGGCGATCGTGTCGTACGCGACCAAGAGCGAGATCGCCCGCGGTTTCGTCGTACTGGCGATCCCGGCGACCGTGCTGCTCGCGTTGCTGCTGAGGTACGGCCTGCGCCGCGACCTGAGCCGGCACCGGTACCGCGGCCGCTGTATGCGGCGCGTGCTCGTCGTCGGCCGGAACGGCCAGGCGGCGACCTTGAGCGAACACCTGGAGAAGCGTCCCTCGGACGGTTTCCGCGTGGTCGCCACCTGCCGCCCGCGTGGTGACGGCCGGCCGCACCGCGAGCATGACGCCTTGCTGCTCGGCCCGGACGAGCTGGACGAGGCGGACATCATGGCCGCCGTCGACCGGCACGCTGTCGATGTCGTGGCCGTCGCCTCGGACCCTGACCTCGCCGGTCAGTCGCTGCGGCGGCTGTCATGGGCGCTGGAGCAGAAGGGCGTCGAGCTGATCGTGTCCCCGGGCATCATCGAGGTCGCGGGTCCGCGCATCTCGGTCCGCCCAGTCGCCGGCCTGTCGCTGCTGCACCTGGAGCGACCGTCCGTCAGCGGCGGACCGCACCTGCTGAAGGGCGTGTTCGACCGGGTCCTCGCGCTCGTCCTGGTGATCATGCTGTCGCCGCTGCTGCTCGGCCTCGCCGTCGCGGTCCGGTTGAGCAGCCAGGGTCCGGTGCTGTTCAAGCAGCGCCGGGTCGGTCGCGCTGGTGAAGAGTTCTCGATGCTCAAGTTCCGCAGCATGTACGTCGACGCCGAACAGCGCCTCGGTGAGCTGCACTCGCTCAGCGACGGCAACAGCGTGCTGTTCAAGATGCGCGACGACCCGCGCGTCACCGGCCTCGGCCGGATCCTGCGCCGGTTCTCGCTGGACGAGCTGCCGCAGCTGTTCAACGTACTGCGCGGCGAGATGTCGCTGGTCGGCCCGCGGCCGCCACTGCCGCAGGAGGTCGCCCTGTACGCCGCGGACGACACCCGCCGGATGCTCGTGAAGCCCGGGCTCACCGGTCTGTGGCAGGTCAGCGGCCGCAGCGACCTGTCCTGGGAGGAGTCGGTCGTGCTCGACCTGCGCTACGTGGACAACTGGTCGATGACCCTGGACCTGCTGATCCTGTGGAAGACGGCCCGCGCGGTGATCCGCGGGTCTGGTGCCTACTGATGGGGGAGAGAGTGGACAGCCGGCTCGACCGGAACGCGCGGGTCTACGTCGCGGGACACCGCGGCCTGGTCGGATCGGCGATCTGGCGCAAGCTCGAGGCCGAGGGCTTCACCGACCTGATCGGTGCGACCTCGCAGGAGCTCGATCTCCGCGACCGCGACCGGACCTTCGCCTTCTTCGCCGAGCACCGGCCGCAGGTAGTGATCGACGCCGCCGCGAAGGTCGGCGGGATCCTGGCCAACCGGGACCACCCGACCGAGTTCCTCAGCGACAACCTGCGGATCCAGGTCAACCTGATGGACGCCGCCCTCGACGTCCGGGTGCCACGGTTGCTGTTCCTCGGGTCGTCCTGCATCTACCCGAAGTTCGCCGAGCAGCCGATCAAGGAGTCGAGCCTGCTCACCGGTGAGCTCGAGCCGACCAACGACGCGTACGCGATCGCCAAGATCGCCGGCATCATGCAGGTCCAGGCGGTCCGCCGCCAGCACGGGCTGCGCTGGATCTCGGCGATGCCCACCAACCTGTACGGGCCGAACGACAACTTCGACCTGACCAGCTCGCACGTGATGCCGGCCCTGATCCGCCGGTTCCACGACGCGAAGCTGAGCAACGCTGACGAGGTCGTCCTGTGGGGCACGGCGACTCCGCGCAGGGAGTTCCTGCATGTGGACGACCTGGCCGACGCGAGCCTGCACTTGCTGGAGCACTACGACGAGCCCGGGCCGATCAACGTCGGCGTCGGGACCGACGTGACGATCCGGGAGCTGGCCGGCATCATCGCCAAGGTCGTCGGCTACACCGGTGCCATCGGCACCGACCCGTCGAAGCCGGACGGGACACCGCGCAAGCTGCTGGACGTCAGCAAGCTGGGCGCCCTGGGCTGGAAGCCCGGTATCGACCTCGAGGAGGGCGTGGCCAGTGTCTACGCCTGGTTCCTCGACAACTGGAGGGAAGACCGATGACCGCTACGCCAGGCGGCCACACGCCGGAGCACGCCGCGGTAGGGGGCACCGCGAAAAAGGCTCTGATCACCGGAATCACCGGCCAGGACGGTTCGTACCTGGCCGAACTGCTGCTCTCCAAGGGTTATGAGGTGCACGGCCTGATCCGCCGCGCCAGTACGTTCAACACGCACCGGATCGACCACCTCTACACGGATCCGCACGAGCAGGACAAGCGGCTGTTCCTGCACTACGGCGACCTGACCGACGGCTCGCGCCTCGTGACGCTGCTCGCCTCGATCCAGCCCGACGAGGTCTACCACCTGGCCGCGCAGAGCCATGTCCGGGTCAGTTTCGACGAACCGGAGTACACCGGTGACACCACCGGGATGGGCACCACCCGGCTGCTCGAGGCGATCCGGATGATCGGGCTGAACTGCCGCTTCTACCAGGCGAGCAGCTCGGAGATGTTCGGCGCGACCCCGCCCCCGCAGAACGAGGAGACCCCGTTCTACCCGCGCTCGCCGTACGGCGCGGCCAAGCTCTACGGGTACTGGATGACCCGGAACTACCGCGAGGCGTACGACATGTTCGCGGTGAACGGGATCCTGTTCAACCACGAGAGCCCGCGCCGGGGCGAGACGTTCGTGACGCGGAAGATCACCCGGGCGGTGGCGCGGATCAAGCTCGGCCAGGAGAAGCGGCTGTACCTGGGCAACCTGGAGGCCTGCCGCGACTGGGGCTACGCACCGGAGTACGTCGAAGGCATGTGGCGGATGCTGCAGCACGACCGGCCGGGCGACTACGTGGTCGCCACCGGGACGTCGTACTCGGTCCGCGACTTCGTCTCGATGGCCTTCGAGCACGCCGGGATGGACTGGAAGGACTTCGTCGACTACGACGCGCGCTACGAGCGGCCGACCGAGGTCGACTCGCTGATCGGCGACGCGTCCAAGGCGCACGCCGAGCTGGGCTGGAAGGCGCAGGTGCACGTGCCGGAGCTGGTCCGGATCATGGTGGACGCCGATCTGGCCGCCCTGACCCGCGAGGACTGACCGATGACGACCGAAGAACGTGTCGACGTGCTGGGGATCCATGTCAGCGTGACCGACATGGACCACACCGTCGACACGTTCGCGCGTTGGATCGACGCCGGCGAACGGCACCTGGTCTGCGTCTCGGACATGAACGCGTTGCTGCACGCCCGCGCGGACAGTCAGCTCACGAAGGTCTACAACACCTCCGGGATGACACTTCCCGACGGGATGCCGCTGGTCTGGGCGGGCCGCAAGGCCGGGTTCGAGCGGATGGCGCGAGTGTGCGGGCCGGACCTGATCGAGCGGGTGATGGCAGAGGCCGAGCAGCGCGGCTGGACGCAGTACTTCTACGGCGGCGCGGACGGTGTCCCCGAGAAGCTGCGGGACAACTTCGTCGCCAAGCACCCCGGACTGAAGGTGGTGGGGGCCTACTCACCGCCGTACCGGGCCCTGACCGAGGCCGAGGACGCCGAGATCGTGGACCGGCTGAACGAAGCGAAGCCGGACATCATCTGGGTCGGGCTGGGCGCGCCGAAGCAGGAGCGCTGGATGGCTGAGCACCGCGACCGGCTGGATGCGGCGATCCTGATCGGTGTCGGCGCTGCCTTCGACTTCCACACCGGGCGGGTGGATCGCGCACCGCAGTGGATGCAGCGGTCGGGGCTCGAGTGGAGCTACCGGATCTACAAGGAGCCGCGCCGGCTCTGGCGTCGCTACGTCCTGGGGATCCCGCGGTTCGGAGTGGGGATTCTGCGTCAGCCACCGAGGCCCGTTTCTTGAAGCTTTCGCGGCTGGCCGGGCCGGCCGGCCGGGCGAGCTGGGGGCTCGCCGACCAAGCGCTGTCCAGCCTGAGCAATCTGGCGGTCGGCGTGTTCGTCGCGCGCAGCAGCAGCGTGGCGGACTTCGGTATCTACGCGCTCGCGTTCGGCGGCTACACGATCGCCCTCAACGTCTCCCGGGCCGTCGCCACCGAGCCCCTGTCGGTCCGCCACTCCGGCGACCGCAGCCCAGCCTGGGAACGAGCCGTCCGAGCCAGTACTGCGACTGCCCTCTTCGCGGGCCTGGTCGGCATGCTGGTGGGACTCGCGATCGCGCTGTTCCCCGGGGTGCCGTCCAAGGGCGTGCTGATCGCCTTCGCGGTGACCCTGCCCGGGCTGCTGCTGCAGGACGCCTGGCGGTGGGCCTTCTTCGTCGTGGGGGAGGGCCAGAAGGCCTTCTTGAACGACCTGATCTGGCTGCTTGCGATGGGAGCGATCTTCGCCGGCCTCTACCTCACCGGGTCGGCCACTGCGTTCTCGCTGACCCTCGGCTGGGGTCTAGGAGCCGTGATAGCGGCAATAGCCGGGCGGTTCCAGGCCGGCGTCATGCCACGTCGCCAGCTGATCCGGGAGTGGTTGCTGAGTCACCGGGACCTCACTCCGAAGTACGTCGGGGAGATGCTGGCCGTGAGCGGCACGATCCAGGTGTACATGCTGGGGATCACCGTCGCCGCCGGGCTGGCTGCAACGGCGGGTATCCGCGGTGCGCAGGTCTTGCTGGGCCCGGTGAACGTGCTGAACCAGGGGATCCGGATGATCGCCGTACCGGAGGCTGCACGGGCTCTCAAGCACTCCTACCGGCGTCTGTGGCTTGTCGGCCTGGCGATCTCGCTAGGTGTCGGCGCAGGTGCGCTGGCCTGGGGTGCTGTGTTCCTGCTGCTTCCTGAGGTCGTGGGAAGAGAACTGCTCGGTCCTGGCGTCTGGGCTGAAGCCAGGACCGTGCTGGTACCCGTCATCCTGCTGCAGGCCCTGGGAGCCTCCAACGCGGGCGCGTTCGCCATCATGCGTGCGCTGGCGGCCGCCACGCGAGGCCTGCGGGTCAGGCTGATCTCCTCGATCATCCTGATCACCGCAGGCGTCGGTGGCGCCTTCCTGGGCGGCCCCAAGGGTGCTGCTTGGGGGCTGGCCGCCGCGTCGTTCTGCACTCTGCTGCTGTGGTGGCACGAAGCCCATCGCGCCATCGCAGTCCATAGGGCTACCGCACAGTGACAGTGGCGTACCCGCCGCGTACTGCGTTGTTCCCGTCGTAGACCTCGATCCGGTACTGCTGCGATGTCCCGGACGGGGCAGTGGTGTCGGTCAGTGTCACCGTCGGGCGGCTCCAGAAGGTGGAGTTCGCCGTCGTAGTGGCCACGACTGTGTTGGCTGCGCCGCGGAGCAACCGGTAGGTCAGGGTGATGTCGTCGTTGTCCAGCGACGTCTGTACGGTCGCCCGCACCTGCCCGGTCGTAGGACTGGACAGGGTCGGCAGTGTCGGCCCCAGCGGCTTGGCGCCCGCACCCAGGTTGGTGAAGCGGGTCAGGCCCTGCTGGTTGACGCCGTTGACCCGGGTGAAGTCGCCACCCACCCACAGGTCGGTACCGCCGGTTGCCGAGACGAGCGGGCCCACCTCGGTCGGCGGACCTGCGTTGGTGTTCGGGAACCAGGGACCGAGGCTGCCGTTGGCCGGGTTCTGCAGGAGCAGGAAGTGAGCGCCGGTGCCGTCGGAGAAGGCACCCGGGCAGCTGTGTGCGTGCGAGCCCTTGAAGAGCCAGCCGTTGACCATGGTGATCGCCTCGGTGGCGCCCAGACAGGTGTTCTTCCACACCAGGCTTCCGGTGGCGATGTTGGCCGCCCAGGTGCCGTCGAAGCAGCCGCCACCGTCGCCGGCGTTGGCGAAGTACACGACGCCGCCGCTGGTCTCGATGTCCTTCACCCGTGACGTACACGAACTGTTCGGCAGCGGGACCGCGGACGCCGCCGCGAACGGCAGCAGCGCGCCGGTCGAGTTGTTGACGCTGGCAACGGCCCAGCGGCTGGTGCCGCCGATCCTGGCGAAGGTGCCGCCCAGGTAGACCTTGGAGTTGTCGTCGGCCGCGTCGATCGCGTACACGTCGGCGTCGGCGTTCGGGTTCCACGGCAGCAGGCTGCCGTCGACCGTGCTGATCGCCGCCGCGCGGTTGCGGGCGACCCCGTTGACCAGGCCGAACGAGCCACCGAAGTACAGGCTGTTGCCGCCGACGGCGACTGTCTTGACCCGGTAGGAGACGTTCGGCTTGATGTTCGGCAGCAAGGCGCCGGTGGTGGCGTCGAAGGCGGCGATCCGGTTGCGGACCTGGCCGTCGACGCGGGTGAAGTCACCGCCGACGTAGATCTTCGTACCGTCCGGCGAGGCGACGATCGACCAGACCACGTTGTTCAGCGTGTGGTTGAAGCTGGTGTCGAGTGCGCCGGTGGTCTGGTTGAAAGCCGCCAGGTAGGTCCGGACGGTCACGCTGGTACCAGGTGCGGCGCCCGGCGGGCGGACCCGGGTGAACCGGCCGCCGACGAACGCCTTGCCCTTCGCCACCGCGAGACCGAGCACACTCGCGTCGGTCTGCCAGGCTGCGTTCGCCACCGCGGTCAGTGAGGCGCCCGTACCAGGCGCAGGTAGTGCCGGTATGCCGGCCAGCACGAGACCGGCTGCGCCGAGCGCCGCTGTCATCCTTCGTAGTCGCATGTCTTTCCCCCTCGTTCAGCGTGCTTCGAAGTGCGTCTGGACCTGACCTGCGTCCAGCGCCACCGGGTAGACGGCCACCTCGTCGAGAGTGCCGTCGATCCCGGCGTTGGACGGGCCGTTCGGCCAGCCCCCCAGGTTGTCGGCGCCGATCCGCCAGTAGCCCGTGTACGCCTCGGCGGCGGTCACGTTCTGGCTGCCCAGCAGGACGCCGTCCAGGTAGAACTTCTGCGATCCCGGCGCGAACGTGCCGACCACGTGATGCCACTGGCCGTCGTTGGTCCCCGGTGCCGAGCTGATGGTCCGGGCCGAGCCGTCCCACAGCCCGAAGGTCACCGTGCCGTCGTTCTGCAGGTAGATGTGCCGGTCGTACTGACTGCTCGTGCCGTTCGAACTGTTGCCGAAGCCGGCGATCTTGCCGCCGCTGCCCGACGTGGTCTTGTACCAGGCCTCAACGCTGAAGTTCTGCGGCTGGCTGGTCACGGTCTGTCCGATCATCTTGCTCGCACTGCCGAAGTCAGCGGCCGTGTTGCCGCCACTGGTGAGAACACCCGGTATACCGAGCGTGACATCAGAGTACGCCCCCGTGTTGTTCTGACCGGACGAGTCGGTCGCGTTGGCCGTCCCGCTGGGCTCCCCGAGCCGCCAGTACGCCGTGGGGCCGTCTGCCAGCACCTGCTGGTCGTACGGCGCGTCCACGCTGGCCACAGTGACCGCAGCGGAGTAGTCGCCGCGCAGCGTGCTGTTCCCGTCGGTCACCTCGATCCGGTAGACCTGCGAGGAACCCGGCGTCAGCCCGGTGTCGGTGAAGGACAGCCAGGGCCGGTTCCAGAACCGCGAGTCGGCCGTGTACGTCGCAACGACGGTGTTGCTGAAGCTGCGCAGTACGCGGTAGGTGAGCGTGATGTCGTCGTTGTCGATGACGGTCTGGAAGTTCACCTTGACCTGGCCGGCCTTGTAGCTGACCGGGAGCACCTTCGCCGGTTTGCCCGGCGCAGCGCCCGGACCGGTGTTGGTGAAGCGGGTCAGGCCTTGCTGACCGGCGCCGTTCACGGTGGTGAAGTCGCCGCCCACCCAGAGGTCCGAGCCGCCCGTCGCGGAGGCCAGCGGGCCGACGGCGGTGGGGGAGCCGGTGTTGGTGTTCGGGAACCACGGGCCGAGCTCACCGGTGTCGAGGTTCTGGGTCAGCAGGAACCGGCCGGGTCCCTGCGGGAAGCCGTTGCCGCCGAGGTAGCTGCAGTCGTGGGCGTGTGAGCCCTTGTAGAGCCAGCCGCTCACGACGGTGACCGTCTCGGTCGCGCCCAGGCAGTTGTTCTTCCACAGCAAGTTGCCCGAGGCAACGTCTGCGGCCCAGGTGCCGTCGAAGCAGCCGCCACCGTCACCGGCGTTGGCGAAGTACACCCGATCGCCGCTGGTGTCGATGTCCTTGACCCGGGAGGTGCAGCCGGGAGCCGGGTTCGGCACCGCCGCGGCCGCGGGGAACGGCTGCAGCGATCCGTCCGTCGGGTCCAGGCTGGCCACGGACCACCGCGCCGTACCGTTCATCGTGGCGAAGTTGCCGCCGACGTACACCTTGGTGCCGTCGTCGGAGGCGTCGATCGTGTAGACGTCGTTGTCGGCCTGCGGAGCCCAGGGGAGCAGTGCGGCCGTGCTCGTCGTGACCGCTGCGAGGCGTGGCCGGGCAATGCCGTTGACCAGGCCGAAGGAGCCGCCCAGGTACACCGTGCTGCCCGACACGGCGAGCGCCTTGACCCGGTACGAGACCGAGGGCTTCCAGGTGGAGACGAGCGCGCCGGTGGCGGTGTCGAACGCGGCCACCCGGTTGCGGGTCTGGCCGTCGACATTGGTGAAGTCGCCGCCGACGAAGACCCGGGATCCGTCGGCCGAGGCGGCGACCGACCAGACCATGCCGTTCAGGGTGTGGTTGAACCCGGTGTCCAGGGCGCCGGTGCTCTGGTTGAACGCGGCCAGATAGGTCCGCGCGGTCTCACTGGTGCCGGCCGCGGCGCCCGGTGGCCGGACTGTGGTGAAACGGCCCCCGACGTACGCCTTGCCGTTCGCCACCGCGAGTCCTTGCACGCTGGCGTTGGTCTGCCACACCGGGCTCGTCAGAGCCGACAGCGAAGCACCGATGCTCTGTGCGGGTGCTGGTGACAGCAACGCTGCCACCAGCAGACCGCCCAGTGCGAATATCCCCACCTTCTTCACAACATCCCCCCTCAAGGATGTACTTCCGCGCCGCCTGGTGCGGCGGGAAGTCACATGGCCCGGCTCACCGGACCTTCACCGAGAACGCCGGGCCCTTCCTGATGTTGCGCCCGTCGTGGATCTCGATGTGATAGCTCACCGTCTGGCCGCTCTTCACGCCCTTGTCGACCACGGTGATCGTCTTGCGCGGCTCCCAGAAGTACGTCGTCCGCTTCTGCGAACTGATGTTGGTCGCACCCCGGAACACGTTGTAGGTGAGCGTCAGGTTGTCCAGGTCGTAGCCGTCCTTGAAGCTCACGGAGACCTGGTTGGCCACCGTGCTGGACAGCGCGGGTGCCTTCGGTGTCGACGGCGCCGCGCCCCCCGCGGCGTTGGTGAACCGGGTCAGACCCTGCTGGACCTTGCCGTTGACGTTCAGGAAGTCGCCGCCGACCCACAGGTCGTTGCCACCGGACGCGAAAGCCAGCGGGCCGACCTTGGTGGTGCTGTTCGGGTTGGCGTCGGTGTTCGGGAACCACGGCCCGATCTTGCCGTCGATCCCGCTCTCCACCAGCAGGTAGTGCGTGCCGGTCCCCTCCGGGAAAGCTCCGCTGGAGCTGCAGTCGTGCGCGTGCGAGCCCTTGTAGACCCAGTTGCCGATCGCCTTGATCGCCTCGGTCGCGCCCAGGCACTTGTTCTGCCAGAGCAGCTGACCAGTGGTGGCATCAGCCGCCAGTACGCCGTCGTAGCAGCCGCGGCCGTCACCGCCGTTGGCGACGAAGACCTTGTTGCCGAGTGTGTCGATGTCCTTGACCCGGGTGGTGCAGTTCAGGGTCGGCTTCGGGATGGCCGCCGCGGCGGGCATCGAGTAGGCGGCGCCGCTGGAGATGTTGATCATCGCCAGCGAGTAGTGGTCCTTGTTGTTGATCCTGGTGAACGGGCCGCCGACGAACACCCGGCTGAGGTTGTCGGCCATGTCGATCGCGTACACGTCGTCGTCGGCGTTCGGGTTCCACGGCAGCAGGTCGCCGTACAGCAGCCGGACCGCTGCGAGTCGGTTGCGGACCACGCCGTCGACGGTGCCGAACGAGCCGCCGAAGAAGACCGCGGCGTTGGAGATCGCGATCGCCTTGACCCGGGTCGCGACGGAGGGGTCCCAGGCCGCGACCATCCGGCCGGTGGAGACACTGAACATCGCGATGTGGTTGCGCTTGATGCCGTTGACGGTGGTGAAGTCGCCGCCGATCACGACCCACTTGCCGTCCGGGCTGGTCGCGATCGCCCAGACCGCGCCGTTCAGCTTCGGCGCGAACCCGGTCGGCGCGCCGGTGGTGCGGTCGAAGGCGGCGATGTAGGTGCGGGCGATCTCGCCCTGGCCGGCCGGCTTGCCGGGCTGCCGGATGCGGGTGAACAGGCCGCCGGCGAACACGACGTTGCCGGCCACCGCGAGTGCGTTCACGCTGGAGTTGGTCTGCCAAGACGGCTGCTTGATCGCGGACACGGCCGAGCCGAACCCGGCCGTGGCGGCCTCCACCGGTGCTCCGGAGGGGATCAGCGCCGCGCCGAGCACGGCGACAGCGGTCACAACTGCCAGAACTAGCTTCTTCATCAACGTCCTTAGGACTGGGCGGGGGAGATGGTGCCAGTAGCAGCCCGAAATCTAACGCTCGGTGGGAGACCACCGGAACCCGGTCTCCCACCTGCGTTATGACTTTGTGCTATCGCAGCACGACCGTCCGCTCAGCGTGCGGCGTTCGCGGCTACCTGTCAGCCGGCGTTGTAGTGCGCAAGCACCTGGTCCGCGGTGAGCGCGTAGGGGTAGACCGCCGCCTCGTCCACGACCATGCCCGTCTGCGTCGCTCCGCCACCGGACCAGCTGTTGTTGTTGTCGTACCCGACCCGCCACCAGCCGTAGTACAGGGAGGCCTGTCCTACTGTCTGGCTGCCGGCCAGCACGCCGTCGACGTACAGCTTCATGACTCCGTTGTCGAAGGTGCCGACCGCGTGGTGCCAGGCGCTGTTGTTCTTGTTCGACGTGCTGTTCAGGGTCCGCTGGCTGCCGTCGTTGACGCCGAAGGTGACCGTGCCGTTGGACCGCAGGTAGAGCATCCGGTCGTTCATGCTGCTGTTGCCGGTCTTCGAGTTGCCGAAGCCGATGATCCGGCCGCCGCGCAGGAAGCTCTGCTTGAACCAGGCCTCCACAGTGAACTGCTGCGGCATGCTGTAGCCCTTTTCGCCGGCCATCCGGCCGTTGCTCGAGCTGATCGTCGCCGCCGTGTTGCCGCTCACCTTGCCGGTGCTGCCCAGCGTCATGCCGGTGTAGGTGCCGTTGTTGCTCTGACCGGAGGCATCCACCGAGGTGGTCGTACCGGCCGGCTCACCGAGCCGCCAGTACGCCTGCGGCCCGTCCGAGTTCACGATCTGGTCGTACGCCGTACTCGCGGTGCTCGCGACCGTGATCGGGTCGGAGTAGTTGCCCCGGATCGTCGTGGTGCCGTCGGTCACCTCGACGCGGTAGTTGGTCACCTCGCCCGGCGTCACGTTGGTGTCGGTGTAGTGCAGCCAGGGCCGGTCCCACGGAGTGGAGGTGGCGGTCCAGGTCGCGATGGTGGTGTTGCTGAAGCCCTTCAGTAGCCGGTAGGTCAGCGTGCTGTCGTCGTTGTCCACGACCGTGGGGAAGTGGATCTGGACGGTACCCGGCTGGACGGAGTACGGGAGCAGCTTGGCCGGCTTGGCCGGAGCAGCACCCGGGCCTGAGTTGGTGAAGCGAGTCAGGCCCTGCTGGCCGATGCCGTTGGTGGTGGTGAAGTCTCCACCGACCCACAGGTCCGAGCCGCCGGTCGCGAACGCCAGCGGGCCGACCTCGGTGGGCGGACCGGCGTTGGTGTTCGGGAACCAGGGGCCGATCTTGCCGTCGGCCGGGTTCTCGGTGAGCAGGAAGCGGTAGCCGAAGCCCTGCGGGAAGGCGCCGGCGCCCTGGTTGGCGCAGTCGTGCGCGTGCGAACCCTTGTACAGCCAGCCGTTCACCAGCTTGACCGCCTCGGTCGCGCCCAGGCACTGGTTCTTCCACTTCAGCGTGTTGGTCGCGACGTCGACCGCCCAGGTGCCGTCGAAGCAACCGCCGCCGTCACCGCCGTTGCCGAAGTACACGGTGTCGCCGCTGGCGTCGATGGACTTGACCCGCGTGGTGCACGAGCCGTTCGGCGGCGGGACCGCGGTGGCGCCCGGGAAGGGCAGGACCGCGCCGGTCACCGGGTCGAGGCTGGTGACGGTGTTCTGGTTGGTGCCGTTGACGGTGCTGAACTGGCCGCCGGCGTAGGCCTTGGAGCCGTCGTCGGCGATGTCCACGGCGTACACGTCGCCGTTGGTGGCAGGTGCCCAGGGCAACAAGGTTCCGAGGTCCGCGGTGACCGCGGCGAGCCGGAGCCGGTCGATGCCGTTGACCAGGCCGAACGAGCCGCCGAAGTACACGGTGTTGCCGTCGCCGGAGACGGCGATCGACTTGACCCGGTAGGAGACCGACGGCTTCCAGTTCGCCACCAGCGCGCCGGTGGCGGTGTCGAAGGCGGCGATCCGATTGCGGGTCACGCCGTTGACGGTGGTGAAGTCACCGCCGACGAAGATCCGCGAGCCGTCGGGCGACGCGGCCACGGCGTACACCTGGCCGTCGAGGACGGGGTTGAAGGAGGCGACCAGCTCTCCGGTGGTCGCGTCGAAGGCAGCCAGGTAGGCCTGGCCGACCTCGTTGGTGCCGAGCGCCGAGCCCGGCGGCCGGACGCTGGTGAACCGCCCACCGGCGTAGGCTTTCCCGGCGGCCACTGCGAGGCCTTGCACGCTCGCATTGGTCTGCCAGACCGGGCTGTCCTGCGCCGACAGCGAGGCCTGGATGCTCTGGGCCGGCGGTGCCAGCACCATCACTCCGGCCGCCGCCACCAGTGCGCCGGCCATTCCCAGGCGCGCGAAAAGCCATCTCTTCTTCATCCTGCGGTGTCCCCCCTCGGACAGGCGCCGGTCCCGGCGCCGTACAAGTGATTCCCGTTGATCGTGCTGACCCCGTCGTCCCCCGAGAAGAGAGTAGGCCACAGAAAGTGAGCTTTGACCAGTCGGCAAACGGCTGGATTCGCCGACCGGTCGGCTGTGGTGACGGTACGTGAACGTTACAGCCGATTGCAGCTTCAACTTCCGGCTCCCCGGGCGCGCGGGGCGGCGCGGGGCGCAGTACGGACCGTGACCTGAGTTCGGTTTCGGAGCCCTCCCGATGCCTATATCCTGGGCCCGGCAAGGATCCGGTCACCCGGAGGGCGGCGCAATCGGGGTCCACGGAACGCGCCGGATGAGAACCTTTTGGGGGATGGATGGAACCGGGCACTGTCGTCTGGCGGGACACCGCCCAGTCACTGCTGCGGCACAAGTGGCTGATCATCGGCTGCATCCTGCTGGGAATCGGCGGCGCCGCGGTGTTCTCGCTGTCGCAGACCGAGCGCTGGACCGCGTCCAGCCAGGTGGTGATCGGCCCGGCCGTGCCGCCGGCTCTGGTCGGCGATCTGCCCACCGGTACCGACAAGACCGGCCCACTGGGACTCGACCTCCCGGCCGAGACGCAGGCCCGCGTGATGGCGAGCCCGGCGATCCTGCGTGAGGTCGCCAAGTTCCTGCAGATGCCGACCACGGACGACTCGGTCCAGGCGCTGGCCGGGGTGACCCGGGTCAAGGCGGTCACCGACAACGCCTACCTGATCACCATCGACGGCCCCACCGCCGACGAAGCGGTACGCCGGGCCAACGCGATCGCCCAGATCTACCTGGCCCAGCGCAGCCGTGAGGCCAAGGCTCTGCTGACCACGCTCGCCAGCCAGGCCAGCGACCGGGCCAAGACCGCGAACCAGCAGTCGAAGGCGCTGGCCACCCAGATCAACGAGGTCCAGAAGGGTGGAGACACCCAGGGCGCGAGCTCGCTGCGCGATCAGCGGGTCGGCCTGGCCACGGAGGCCCGGCAGGCCACCGACCAGGCAGCCGCTATGAACAAGGCCCTTTCGGGCGTCGGCGCGAGCAGCACGCTCGTCACCCCGGCCACGAAGGACACGGCATCGTCGTCGCCGCTGGTGTCGCGCGACATCACGGTCGGCGGGATCCTCGGCTTGGTGCTCGGGTTCGGCCTGGCACTGATCAGCACGCATCTGAGCCCGTTCGTCCTGACTCGCGACCAGGCCGCCCGTGCCGCTGCTTCGCCGGTGATCGCGGCCTCGATCGGGAACCGGCGTTTCCGGCTCGGCTTCCGCTGGCGCTTCTGGCTTCGCGCCTCGCCCCAGTTGCCGCCGTCCGAGATCACCGGGCTGGGGACCGAGGCGAGCGGCGCGCTTGCCCGTCGCGAGCTGAACCCGAAGGGGATCGGTGCCAGTGGCGCCGGCGCCCTGCTTGTTGTTTCTGCCTCACCCACTCGAAACTCTGCGGGCATCGCACTGGCGATGGCCGAGGCGAGTGCCCGCGACGGTCGCGAAACGTTGCTGGTGCTCGCAGATCTTCGCGGTACTCCGGTGCTGTCGCACGTGACCGACCACGAGGGCCTCACCGATCTCGTCAACGAGCCGGCCGCGACCCGCGCAGTACGGGCTCGCAAGTTGTTCCGTCCTGGCACGGTGGCTGACCTTTATGTCCTGCCGCCTGGGTTGAGCAACGATGAAGGTGCACAGGCCGTCGCGCCTTCGCTGGTGCCTGGCGTTGTGGCTGACCTGCCTCCGGGGTACTCGGTGGTCATCCACGGTCCGGCCGCGGTCGGCGGGCATGGAATCACGCCGCTGGCTTCGGCCGTCGACGCTTCGGTGCTGGTGGTCCAGGTCGGTCAGGACAAGGAGACGGACGTCACCCGGCTCACGGCCGCGCTGAGGTTCGCGGGTGCGCCGGTGCTGGGCGTCGTACTGATCGGCGCTTCGAAGCACGACGAGACGCTGGGTATTCCGCTGAACTTTGTTCCCGCCGAGACCGTCGCACCGCCGTTGCGCTGACTTGTGGTGACGGGGCTGTGTTGACGGTGCTGTTGATGGGGGCGGGATGACGCTGACGGCGCCGCCGGTGCCGGGAACCACCAGCGAACCGGACAGGGGCAAGGCCACCTGGCTCTGGACGGCGATGTGGTGCCTGCTGGTGCTCGGCGTGCAGCCGTGGTCCGCGCGAGCCGCCGCGCCGCAGGGGGAGACGGGCTCGAACAACAGCCTGATGAAGGGTGTCCTGCTCGGGGCGATCTTCCTGGTCACACTGGCAGCGACAAAGCCGGGCTTCCGGACCCGCGCAAGCCCTTCCACCACCCTGTACGTCGTCTACGCGATGGCCGCGACCGCCACGGCATTCCTGCTCTCGGAACCGGGCGGCCCGCTGCTGCGGCTGGCCCGGTTGCTGATCGGGCTGCTGCTCCTGCTGATGCTCTGGCGGCCGTTGATCCGGGTGCCCGAACGGTTGCTTCGGGCCCATATGTTTGCGCACCTCGCGCTCGCGCTGACGGTCGTCCTGAGCGTCATCTGGCGTCCCGAGGTGGCGTGGCGGCCGCTCAGCACGTTCGGTACCGGTTATCGCTTGCAGGGCGTCCTCATCCCGATGCTGCCGCCCCGCGTCGGCGAGGTCGGCGCGATCCTGCTGGGGCTGGCGCTCATTGGGTTCGTCTACCGCAAGGTCGCCTTCGTGCCCGCGAGCGCGATGATCGGCATCGGGCTCGTGCTGGTGGCGTTGAGTCGCACCCGCACCGCGGCCGCCGCGGTCGCCGTGGGGCTCGTGCTGGCACTGTTCCTGACCCGCAAGACCTGGCTCGGCCGGATCGCGTCGATCTCGGCACCGGCGCTGATGGGGCTGGCCTTCCTCGTCGTACCGTCCCTGCACACCTGGCTGCTGCGCGGCCAGGGCACAAAGCAGATCAGCTCGTTGAGCGGCCGGACGACCAGCTGGCAGTACGTCCTGGACGAAGAGGTCTCACTGCAGACCGCAATCATCGGCCACGGCCTCGGCAACAAACGCGTCCTGCTGCGACGCGGCGAGGGCGACATCGACGTGATGGCCATCGACAACAGCTGGCTCAGCCTGTACTGGGAAACCGGCCTACTGGCGGTCGCCATCGTAGGCATCGCCTTCATAGTCGCCTGGATCTCAGTCCTCCGAGCCCCCACCCCGTACATCAAAGCCGGCGGCGCCCTCCTCCTCGGCTACGTCTCAGTAGCCTCCCTCAACGAAAGCGGCCTCTCCGACCTAAGCTCCATGACCCTCCACCTCCTAGTAGCCGCCGCAGTCTGCGACGCCGACCGAGTAAGAGCCCAAGCCAACCCACCCCCACCCAAACCCCGCCCCACCCAATACATCTAACCCCTCGGCCCCTGTACATACGCGCACGTCAGCACCCGAGCGGGCGGCAGCACCCGCGCGAACTCCAGCACCTGCGGGCTCCGGCACCAGCGCGGAGTTTCAGCACCTGCGCCAGAGGCGGCATCACTCGCGCAGAGCCGGCAGCACCTGCGCAGCAGCACATCCGCGGGGCGGCAGCACCAACGTGGGCTCCAACACCAGCGTGGGTTCCAGCACCTATGCGGGCTCCGGCCATGGGCGGTCTCCAGCACCAGCGTGGGTTCCAGCACCTGCGCGGACTCCAAGGCACACGCGAGCAGCAACTCCTACGCGGGCTCCAGTCATGCGCAGACGGCAGCCTCGTCCGCACGACCACCTGCTACCAACCGCTCGCCCGCGCCAACCCAGCCACGCGAAAGCCGCGCCGCCATCCACCGCAACCGGCTCACCGGCTCGCGCTCGATATCCGCCGTGGTGAACCATGCCCACCCGCCTCGCGCTGGACATCCGCCGTGGTGAACTATGCCCACCCGCCTCGCCGCCCGCGCCCACTCGCCGCGCCCGCCCGCGGACCTTCACCCACAACCCGCTTCCATCCGCCTACCAGCAGACGCCCAGCGACGAACTATCTAAGCGGATGGAAGCTACCCCAGCCCCCATCCAACGATCAGCAAACAGCCGGACCCTCAGCTACTAACCCCATCCTGGTCAAACCCAGCAGCCTGCCACTGGCTCCACGTCATCGTCTTCCCCCGATACGCAAACCGCTCCGCCCCCCGATCACCAATCCGATAACTGTTCCGGCTGAACCGAACCGCCCCATCCCGCGCCGGCGACTCCTTGTTCTCCACCACCCCAGTACTAGCCGTCTGCCCATCCATCACGACCTGGTTCCCCTCAATCACCACATCGCTCAACACATACACCCCACGCGGCCCGTCCCCCCGAGTCCGCGACTGCAGCGCGATCCCGTTCCGGTTCCCCCGGATCAGATTCCCCACCACCCGCACCCCCGACGACGTGTTCACATTGATCCCGCCCCCGTCCCACAAACTCGGCCCCGACCCCCGCCCAGTACCAAACCCGTTGCCCTCGACAACATTCCCTTCGATCACCGCCTGGTAACTGATCTCGTACCGGATCCCATCAGCCGCGTTGTCCCGGATCCGATTACCGACGATCCTCCGGTCGTACTCCGCGATGTCGCTCCACATCCCGATCCCGCGGTTCGCCACGATGTCGTTGCCTGACACCTCCCCGGACGAGCGCGTCGACTTGATCCCGCCCGACTCCCAGTCAGCGATCCAGAAGCCATCGGTGTTGTTGCGGGTCACCAGATTCCCGGTGATCCTCACGTCAGCCGAGTGATACTGCCCGATCCCGAGCTGCCCGTTGTCGACGACCGTATTGCCGCTCACCGTCGCCCCATCGCCCTCGATCACCATCACACCAACCGCGTGGTTCCACCGCACCTCGTTGGCGACCACCTTCCACCCGGTACCGACCTCGAGCGCGCCTCCTTGCGGAATGCTCGCGAAGTGCTCGATCGTCAGCCCGCTGATCGTGACGTCCCGAGCGGAAACCTCGATCGCCGTCCGCGTCCGCGACATCTCGACCGCCTTGCCCATCGGATCGTCAGCAACGTAAACGGCGTTGGCCTGGTAGTCCCCGAAGAAGGTCCCGGGCTTCAACTGCTCAAGACTCATCACCCGCATGAGGTGCTTGCCATCGACAAACAACTGCTCGCTGGGCTGACACGGGTTCGTCTTCTCGTCCTCGCACTTCCCCTTCAACTTGTACGCCGCGGGCAACACCCCGCGCACCACCCAATGCCCACCCACAGCCCGCCACCCAGTGAGCCGCACCGACCCACTCAGCACCGCCCCTTCACTACTAGCCAATGTCGCCCCATCCACCGGCCGAATCGCCCGCCCAATCCGATGCACCCCCTCGCCAAAACAGAACGTCTTGGCCCCCGGATTAGCATCAATCACCCCCTGCGGATCAACCCCAACCGCTATCGCCACCCCCACGCACTTGGCAGCCGTAGCCGGCCCGGTAGCCCCAAGCTTCACCTTCGCCGCCGCCGGAACACCCGTAGGCACACCAACCGTCGCCTGCCCAGAAGACGATGACGGCAACGTTTGCGGCGACCCACCCTCGTCATCGGTACAACCAGCCAACAAAAAGACAGCCAGCACAACACCACTAGCCGACGTAAACCCGCGTCCCATCAATTCCCCCACACAAGCCGACCGCAAAAGTTGCCCAACTATAGGTCAGCACCCCGCCCCCCAACCCACCCCCGCACGCCGCCCCCGCGCTCCTCGACGCAGGCTCCCACGCGCCCGCCCGCACCACCCTCCGAACCCACGCATGCCGGTCCCGGCACCACCCGCCGAAACTCATGCATCCCGGGTCTGGGCACACCCGCCGAAACTCATGCAACCCCCGAACCCCCGGACCCGACACCACTGCGGACCTCGGCATCCTCTCGACGGTGTCTGGGCTCCGAACACCCCACGCTGAGATACCCCAGACCGCGGTGCCACCCTCCGAAACGCATCAGCCTCGAGTCTCTAAACCCTTGCATCCGGTACCCAAGTACAGCCTTACCGTCAAACCATGCCCACCCCACCTGCCACCGAAGACACCCCACCGCCCACCAAGCCTGCGCCCCACCCTGCAACCCCGCCTGCCATCCCACTGGCACCCCGACCTGTCACCTCACTCGCGCCCCGACCTATCACTCCACCCGAGCCCACCTGGGCGCCCACATCCTGCACGCTGCCGACCGTCGAGCAACCGCTCCGCGAAGCCGAATTCGACACCCTCTTCGCCGAAGCCGTAACCATCATCGAGCGACCAACCCCAACCACCCTCGACCTAACCCTCACCTCCACCGCCGAAGCCACCGCTCGAGACCTGACGACCCGCGAGGCGAGCTGCTGCAACTTCTTCACCTTCAACTTCCACCCCGCCACCCACAACACCCTCGTACTACGCATCGGCGTACCCCAGAGCGCGACCTACATAGCCATCCTGAACGCAGTAGAAGCCCGCGCCCGCCACCAGCTGAACGCCCAGCCCCGCACGAATTAACGTCACCGCCGACCCGAACCAGCGCACAGTCGGTCAACAGGACGTAGTGCTGGCGACGTGCCCGAGCTCGCCCGCCGCCCCGAGGCGAGTCGTCCCACCGCCATCCCCAGGTGACTGTGTCCATCAATCAGCCGCCCGGGCCCGAGATTGCCTTGGCCCCGGGATTGCGCGAGTTGGCCCTCCGACGAAGCGAGGACCCGGGCAGTTCGGCGCCAATGGCGAGTCGCTGCTCTTTGCGTGCTGGTCGTCGGCGGCACCTGGCTGTGGGCGGCATGGGTCTCGGCGCCCAATCGGTCATGAACGGGCGGGCGGACTGTGGGGGTTTCGTGCCGACGGGGACGGGCGGCGGCTGGCCCGCGGGCGGGCGCGGAACCCCATCCGCCGGCCACACCCACCCAGCCCCGTCCGCAACGGGCCGTCAACGAAACCCAGGAATCGCAACCTGCTCATCGCGGATCGAGGCTTATCGCCGGACCCGCGTCTTTGACGGCGTGGAGGTCCGCCGCCGCCGTCTCGCCGTCCCCATCCTCGCGTTCACCGTTCCCCACCGTCCCCGCATCCCGCCGCGCCCGCGTCGCGCGTCCCTGTCGCCCCCGCCGGCGCAGGTTCAGCGGATGTAGGTGTCGTGGGCGAGGTTGTAGGCGAGGTCCGTTGCTACCTGGAATGCGTCGTCTTCCTCCAGGCGGTGTTCGACGACGAGCTTGGCGAGGTAGCCGGCGTCGATTCGGCGGGCGAGGTCGTGGCGGGCTGGGATCGACAGGAACGCGCGGGTGTCGTCGACGAAACCGGAGGTGTTGTAGAACCCGGCTGTCTCGGTCACCAGTTCGCGGAACCTCCACATCCCGTCCGGGCTGTCCAGGAACCACCAGGGCGCGCCCAGCCGCACTCCTGGGTAGACACCGGCGATCGGCGCGAGCTCGCGCGAGTACGTGGTCTCGTCGACGGTGAAGAGCACCATCCGGAAACCGTCGACGTGGCCGAATCTCTCCAGCACCGGCCGGAGCGACCGAGTGAACTCTGTCGCCACCGGAATGTCATGCCCCTGGTCGGGCCCATAGGTCGCGTGGATCTCCGGGTGGTGATCCCGCAGTACGCCGGGGTGCAGCTGCATCACCAGTCCGTCCTCGGCCGACATCGCCGCCATCTGGAACAGCATGTGCCCCGCGAACGCAGCCGCGTCGTCAGCCGTCACCTCACCCCGCAACGCCGCCTCAAAGATCTGCGTAGCGGCGGCATCGTCGAGCGGAATCGCCGCAGCGGTCAAGTGCCCGTGATCCGTCGCCAGTGCGCCGGCCGCGATGAAAGCCTGCCGTCGTTGCCGCAACGCCTCCAGATAACCCGCGTACGACGAGGTGTCTACGTCAGCCCGTGCGCCAAGCTCCCGGACCAGCTCGCGCCAGTCCGGTCGGTCGAGATGGACGACGGCGTCCGGGCGGAAGGTAGGGATGACCCGCCCAGGCAGGTCGGTCGCCAGTTTCGCGTGCTGCGCCAGGTCGTCGGTGGCCGCGTCGGTGGTGGAGATGACCTCGATGCGGAACCGGTCGAGGAGCGCGCGCGGCCGGAACTCCGGCTCGGCCAGCCGCGCCGAGATCTCGTCGTACAGCTGGTCGGCGGTCTCCTCGGAGGGGGCGACCTCGATGCCGAGCACCTCCGCGAACTCGTGCTCCAGCCAGTACCGGCTCGGGGTTCCCAGGAACAGGTGCCAGCGCGAGCAGAACTCCCGCCAGATGTCACGTGGCTCGGCAGTCCGAACGCCGTCGCGACGGGGGAGTCCCAGTCGGTCAGGAGAGACGCCCTGGGAGACCAGCATGCGGGTGACGTAGTGGTCTGGCACCACCAGTAGGTCAGCAGGGTTACCGAAGGCCTCATCGGTCGCGAACAGCCCTGCGTCGACGTGCCCGTGGAAACAGAGCAACGGCAGATCCCGGGTGGACGCGTGGATCCGGCGCGCCACGTCACGAGCCTCGCCGGCAGGCAGAGCGCGGTCCGGATGGGGCTGCAGGGCCTTCGGCATGATTCCTCCATGAGATGCGGCTGCAACGGCTACTGAAAAGGATTGCAGTCATCTCAGTGTCGTGCAAGTCCAGCAAACAAAGGGCATCTGCGGCTCTGTCAATCGTCTGCCATGTCGATTTGACACAGCACCGCAACCGATTGCAGAATCGATCATCGACCCGATTCGACGACACGGAGGTGGGAGATGCCAGCGACGATCCGCGATGTCGCCCGCTTGGCCGGCGTGTCACCGTCGACCGTGTCTCGCGCACTCTCGTTGCCCGATGTCGTGAACGCCGCGACCAGGGCCCGAGTCCAGGCGGCGGCGGACCAGCTGGGGTACGCCCCCAACAGGGCCGCCCGCGGTCTGATCACGGGCCGGACGGGCAACATCGGCCTAGTCGTGCCAGATCTGGCCAACCCGTTCTTTCCCAGCGTCGTGAAGGGCGTCCAGGCCCGGGCGAGGATGCATGACGTGGCCGTCTTCCTCGCCGACACCGACGAGGACGTCGCCTCCGAGGTCAGCCTGGTGAACGCATTGGCCAAGCAAGTCGACGGCCTGATCCTCTGCTCACCGCGAGCCAGCGATGAGGAGCTGGCCGAGATCGCGGCGGAGTCGAACGTCGTCCTGGTGAACCGTCTGGTCGAGGGCGTCCCTGCAGTCACCTTCGACAATGAGGGTGGGATGCGGCAGGCGATCGCTCACCTCGTCGCGCTCGGCCACCGCAAGATCGCCTGGGTCGGCGGACCGATGACCTCCTGGTCCGGTGCCCATCGCATCATCGGCCTGTACGCCGCCGCCCGCGACCACGACGTCGAACTGGTCGAGGTCGGCCACTTCGCTCCCACCTACGAGGGCGGGATGGCGGCCGCCGATCAAGCGATCGCCACTGGCGCGACCGCCGTGGTGGCCTACAACGACCTTGTCGCGATCGGGCTGCTGGCCCGCTTGCACGCAAGGGGAATCTCGGTGCCCGACGACGTGAGCGTGGTCGGAATCGACGACATCGCCATGGCCGCGATGTCCCGCCCCGCGTTGACCACGGTGCGGCTCCCCAAACAGAAGTCGGGTGAGATCGCGGTCGAGTTGCTGCTCGCCATGATCGACGACCCCGATCCGGAAACCATCATCGGCACCCGCGGCACGCTGCAGGGCGAGCTGATGGTCCGGGACTCCACCGGCGTGGCCTCCGACCCGGCCCAGCCCTGATCCAGAGGAGAACCGATGCGCCCCGGACCAGATGACCACCGCAGCCGCCGTTCCGTACTGCCTAGGGCATCGGCCGGCAAAGCGTCTAAAGGCTGGAGCGGTGAACGCATGGTGATCCCAGACGTCCTGGAACTCGGCGACGTCAGGGTGCCCGGTTGTGGCCTGCATCGCGCTGTCCAGCTGGGTCGAGCACACCGACCACGTCCGGTCGCACCACTTGAAGAGATCAGGGCCCGCGTGGCCAATGGAGCAGCGGAGGTGTCGGCATGACCGAACGACTGAGCCTGGCGAACATTGCCGCCAGCCATCGGCCCGGGGTCGATCCGCGAGAGCTGACCGTCGGGATCGTCCATCTCGGCCTGGGCGCCTTCCACCGTGCGCACCAAGCGGTTTTCACCGAGCAGGCTGCGATCCTCACCAGCGACACGCGCTGGGGGATCTGCGGTATCAGCCAGCGCTCGTCAACCGTCCGTGACCAGCTCGCTCCCCAGGACGGCCTGTACTCCGTACTGACGCGTGGCCAAGGGGACCCGAGTGTGCGGGTGATCGGCAGCATTCGTGACGTCCTGACGGCACCCGAGGACCCGCAGGCCGTGGTCGACCGGATCGGCGACCCAGTAGTCTCGGTCGTGACCCTAACCGTGACTGAGAAGGGCTATCGCGCCGCGGCGGAAGGTGGTCTCGACCTCACCGATCCGGAGATCCAGGCGGACCTCGCCGGACGCCCACCCAGGACTGTGGTGGGCCAGTTGGCGGCAGGGCTCGAGAAGCGCGCCGCTACCGGCGCTGGGCCTCTCACCGTGCTCTCGTGTGACAACTTGGTGGCCAACGGCCACTATCTCCGTCGTCTGGTTGAGGATTACGCCGCGGCTTCGTCCGATGCCAAGGCGCTGAATGAGCAGTTGGAGGTCGCCCGCTTCCCAGCCAGCATGGTTGATCGGATCGTGCCGGCGACCACCGATGCCGATCGCGACGAGACCGCGGCGCTGCTCGGCGTACGGGATGAGGCCGTGGTTGTCGCTGAGCCGTTCCTGCAGTGGGTGATCGAGGACGACTTTGCCGGTCCGCGTCCGGACTGGGAGAAGGCGGGCGCGATCGTCACCGACGACGTCGCGCCCTGGGAACAGGCGAAGCTGCGGATGCTCAACGCGACGCACTCCATGCTCGCGTACCTCGGTGCCTTGCGAGGCTACGAGACGATCGCCGAAGCGGTCCGCGACGAGAAACTGGCCGACCTCGCGACTGAGCTGATGACCTCCGACGTGATCCCCACTCTCACGCCGCCGATCGGGCTGGACCTGACGGCGTACGGGGAGAGTGTGTTGGAACGCTTTGCGAACCCTGCCCTGAAGCACCGTACGGCGCAGGTCGCGATGGACGGCTCGGTGAAGCTGCCCGTTCGCCTGCTCGGGACTGTCCGCGATCGATTGGCCGCGAACGCCGAGCCCCGGCTCGCAGCACTCGCGGTCGCCGCGTGGATGGTCTATGTCGCCAGGGGAGCAGACGCCAACGGCAAGCCTCTCTCACTAGACGACCCACAGGCCGGCAAGCTCCGCGCGGCACTCGACGGCGCAGGCACCGAACCAGCCGCCATCGTCAACGCACTGCTGAACGTCGATTCCGTCTTCGGCCCCGACCTCCCCGCAAATTCAACCTTTCGAGCCCTCCTAACCGACCACGTAACCACCCTCACCAGATAAGCCCCACCTGCCACCTGCCGCCCGCCGCGTGCTGCCCGCCGCCTGCCGCCTGCGCCCGCCGCGTACTGGCCGTCTCGCTGCCCCTAGGGTCCCCCCGGCAGCGCGGCCGCCACCCGGCCTGGATCGCACAGGTTGCTCATCCCACGGGCGCCCTGAGATCACCCGCGGGATGAGTGCACCCGCAGATAGACGACCTGATCACCCGTCCCACTCAGCATCGCTCGCTCCCGAACCACCTTGTCGCCGACCGACCTGCAATTGACCCTGCAGCGCGGCTCGCATCTGAGTCGGCTTGTGCCCGGCTGGCGTGCGTTCGATCCTGCACGGCGTGGTTCGTGCCTGGGTTGGCCTGAGGCCGATGGGGTGTGTTCGGTCTGCCTGGTCGCTGGCCCCCGCCTCGTCACTGCAACTGCCTGATCACTTGCCGCCGCCTGGTCACTTGCCGCCGCCTGGTCACTTGCCGCCGCCTGGTCACTTGCGTCCGTCTGGTCACTGGGTCCGGCTGATTGCCGCGCGCTGCTCGGCCCGGTCGTATCGGAGCACCCAATGCCGGTGGTTGGTCTCCTCACCCTCGGCACAGCGGTGCGTCGGGCCGGCGGCGACGGGTGTGCGGGGTGGTTCCGGTTCGGGTGGGTGTCGAGATTGGGGGATCGGCGTCGACGTAGCGATGAACGGTTGGGGCCAGGCTTGTCTGCTGTGTCCGCATCGGCGGGTTTGTGGTGGTGGTTGCGGGCTTTGGTTCGCTCGGGGTGGGGGGTGTGAGTTGTCCGAATGGGGGTGGGGTGTTCGTCCATTTGGGGAGCTGGCGGGAGGCGCTGGTGGAGATTAGGAGGAGATTGTGAGCGAGGATCACACGCCTGTTGAGGTTGCTGTTGCCTATATTGAGGCGTTTGGGCGGGGGGACATGGTGGCGGCGGCTCAGTACGTTGCTGATGAGATCGAGTTTGAGAGTCCGATGACTCGGATCAGGGGCGCGGCGGGCTATCTCGAGGCGGTTGGGCAGTTCGCCCGAGGGGTTACCGGGGTCGAGATCATCGGGGCGGTGGGGGACGAGCGGCGGGCGCTGGTGATGTATGAGATGACCACCACGCCGTACGGGGTGCTGGCGGCGGCTGATCATTTTGTTGTTGCTGACGGCAAGATCACCGGCAATCGGTTGGTCTTTGATACCTATCCGATCCGTGGTGCTCAGGTCTGAGCCGTCCAGGGCCGGTACCACCGGGCGCCGGCCCGTGCTGGCACGCCGGTCTGAGCGCCACCCAAAGCCGGTGTCACCGGCACCGGGCCGTGCCGGCACCCGGTCTGTGCGCCGCCCCTAAGCCGGTGTCACCGGCACTGGCCGTGCCGGCACGCGGTCTGTGCGCCGCCCAAAGCCGGTGTCGCTGGCACCGGGCCGTGCCGGCATCCCGATTTGAGTGTCGCGAAGGGCCGGTTCGCCGGCACAGCCCGTGCAACTTTTGAGGAGAGAACCGATGCCTATCTATGTGGCTTTGACCTATACCGCTGATGTCGACTGGTCTCGGCCGGAGTATGCCGAGGAGATTCGGGAGTACGACGCGTTTGATCGTGAGCACGCGGCGGTGATTCGTGGCGGGCATGCGCTCTATCCGACGGCGACGGCTACCACCGTCAAGGTGCCTGGCGGGAAGGGTGGGGACATCGTCGCGGGGGACGGGCCGTATGCGGAGACGAAGGAGGCGTTGACCGGGTTCTACATCCTGGAGTGTGCCGATCTGGATGAGGCGGTCGCGGTCGCCGCTCAGATTCCGTCCGCTTGGCACGGTGTGGTTGAGGTTCGCCCGGCCATTGCGTTCTGATCCATGGGCGACCGACGCCGAGGAGGCGCTGGCGCTGCTCGTACGACGGGAGCGGTCGCGGGTGCTGGCCACCCTGGTCCGGGTGACCGGAAACCTCGAGCTGGCCGAGGACGCGGTACAGGAAGCGGCCGTGCGGGCGCTGGAGACCTGGGCACGTGACGGGGTCCCGGACAACCCGCGCGGCTGGCTGCTGGTCACTGCCAAACGCAAGGCGATCGACGTGATCCGGCGCGAAGCTCGCCGGAGCGGAAAGGAGGCAGAGGCGGTGACGTACTTCGAGCCGACGGACCCGGAGCCGTCCTGGGCCGTCCAGGATGACCTGCTCCGGCTGGTGTTCACCTGCTGCCACCCGTACCTGTCTGCTGACGCCCAGGTGGCGTTGGCGCTGAAGACACTCGCGGGGTTCTCGACTGCCGAGGTGGCTCGCGCGCTGCTGGTTTCGGAGGCCACGGCGGGGAAGCGGATCAGCCGGGCGAAGCAGAAGATCAGCCAGGCGGGCATTCCGTACCGGGTGCCGTCCGCTGAGGAGCTCCCCGACCGGCTGGCCGGGGTGGCGGCCACCGTCTACCTCATCTTCAACGAGGGCTACATGGCTGGGGCTGGTGCCGACCTGATTCGGTCCTCCCTAACAGCCGAGGCGATCCGGTTGGCGCGGACGCTGGTTGAGCTCATGCCGGACGAACCGACCGCCCTCGGCCTGCTGGCACTGCTCATACTCCAGGACTCGCGGCGCGCTGCTCGTACCGATGCCGATGGTAACCCTGTGCTGCTGGCCGACCAGGATCGCGGATGCCGCCGTGATCGGGGTCCAGATCGAGGGCAACGAAGTACCGAAGGCGTTCGTCGTCCCGATGCCCGGAGTGGAGCTGACCGAG
>NZ_JBFAAA010000021.1:0-90473 GCF_040639475.1 Kribbella sp. NPDC023855 | reverse complement strand
CAAACCCGGTGGGGGGGTTTATGCGGGGGGGGGGTGGGTGCGACGGTGCGTAACGCTCCGCAGTTGGGGGCGGCGCGGCCCGCGCGGGGGGCAACCGCACCCCGAAGCCCACCCAACGCGCATCCCCTCAACCACCCCGCCTTCACCAAGCAGGCGACGAAGGAGCCCGCGCTACGTACCCAACGCAGGAGCACCCGCCCAGGGTGGGTGGGAGCGACCGAGCGGGACGCGACGCAGGAGCGGCCGGCGCCGGGCGCGTGGGCGGGCGCTTACTAGTCGGTTTGCTCGCTCATCGTCCAGACATGGCGAAGGGACTGGCCAGCCAACCCCTCCGGGTTCTGGGCGAAGCCTTCGACGTACTGGCTCATGTGTTCTTGCCAGCGCCGGTCCACCGGGTCGTTGGTGAGTTTTGCGACCGCGGCCTCGTAGTCGTCGCACTCGACCAGGTGGAACAGGTCGCGGCCGCTGCGCCAGATGCTCCAGTCGTGGATGCCGGCCTGGGTCATGACGGTGATCAGTTCGGGCCAGACCCGGGCGTGCTCGAGCTCGTAGGCCTCTTCGGTGCCGGGGATCAGCCGGCTGTGCAGTGCTAGACGGGTCACAATCGTGCAGGATACGCCGCGCAGTGACCGAACCGTTATCGGAACTCTTGGTGATCGTCTCGACGTGGCCGGTAGTCCCTGGCAGGTTGGGGGGCTGTTCTGGAGACCGCATTCCACGGAACACGGGAGGACCAGATGGTCGAGCAGAGCGTGCCCTGGCCGACCGGTACGCCGAACTGGGTGGATCTGGCTGCCGACGACACCGGCGCCGCCGCCGAGTTCTATGCCGGCCTGTTCGGCTGGGACTGCGAGTTGCAGGACCAGCGCGACTACTGGGTCTGCAGGCTGAACGGCAGCGATGTCGGCGGCATCGGCCACAAGCAGCCCGGCACCGAGCACCTCCCGAGCCGCTGGACCACCTACCTGGCGACCGACCACCTGGACCAGACTCTCGAAGCCGTCACGGCTCACGATGGCACGCAATTGATGGAACCGCGCGAGATCGAGTTCCACGGCCGGATGGCGATCGCCGCCGACCCGACCGGCGCCGTCTTCGGGCTCTGGCAGGCCGCCGACCACATCGGCACCGAGCGCACCACGGACCCCGGCACGCTGGTCTGGAGCGAGGCGCTGAGCGAGGACTACGAGACCGCCCGCCGCTTCTACACCTCCGTCTTCGGCTATCGCGCGGAGGAGATCGGCGGCTATGAGACGCAGTACGCCGCCCTGTACGCCGCCGACAAGCCCGTCGCGGGCGCTGGTCGCCTCCACCCCGACTTTCCGGCCGGTACGCCGTCGCACTGGCTCCCGTACTTCGCGGCTGACAGCACCGACCGGACCATCGACCAGGTCACCCGGACCGGCGGGAAACTCCTCGGCGAACCGCTGGACACTGACTTCGGCCGGCTGGCCGTGCTGGCCGACCCCGAGGGCGCCCGGTTCGCCGTGATCCAGCTCGGCTGAGCCGTCCGGACGGCCGATCCGCGCTGTAAATCAAGGCGATTCGCGCACGCAATCGTCGGTGACTTAGGCCTCGCACGCCAACTTCGAGGGCCGCTCCCGCGTCGTAGAAGTGTCCATGGCCTGCCAGGTGAGGATTTTCCCGCTCGTGGCAGGCTGGCCACACGCCGAAGACTGTTCCAGGTGTGTACCCGTCGCCGTGCGAGAGTTGAGAACGTGAAGCGAACTGCTGCCATCGTCTGTTTGAGTGCCGTCCTGATCACCGCTGGTTGTACCGACAGCAAGTCGGGCAGCGGGGGCAAGCCAGACCCCGACAACGAGAAGCAGGCCTCCGCCGAGGTGGTCAAGAACTTCGCCGCCGCCTGGGTGAAGGCCTGGGCGCCGAACGGCAAGCCGGACGAGGCGGCGGCGCTGACCGATACGCCGGCCACCTTCGGCAAGCGGCTCGACGAGGTCGACAGCGCGCTGGTGGCGCAGAGCGTCACCGTCACGCCACAGGGCGACCCGAAGTGCTCCGACGACAACAACTGCACCCAGGATCTCGCCGTCGAGGCCGTACTACGCGGCATCGGCACGATGAAGTGGACGAGTACGGCGTCCGCCGTGAAGACCGGGGACGCCTGGAAGATCAAGGCCTCCGGCGACACCATCTACCCGGGGCTGGGCGAGTCGAACTACCTCAAGCGGGTTCGCGCGTTGCCGGCCCGCGCCTCGATCCTGGATCGCAACGGCAAGGCGCTGACCGCGAACCGCCCGGTCGTCATCGTCGGGGTCGCCTCCGGCAAGGTGGCGACCGCGGCGACGTACGCGGCCTTCACCAGCAAGCTCCAGGTCGACGGGGCGAAGCTGAAGGCCCGCGCAGTCGCCGCTCCGGCCGGTCAGTTCGTTGACGCGATCACGATCCGCGCGGAGGAGTGGGAGGTACTGCGGCCGACCATGACCAAGCTGCCCGGCGTACTCACGATGGGCGGCACGCAGTCGCTCGCGGAGAGCCCGACGTTCGCCCGTTCGATCATCGGCACGATGAAGACGGCGACCGCCGACACCCTGAAGAACGCCGGCCCGAACGCGTCCGCGACCGACCAGGTCGGGACGACCGGTCTGCAGTACGCCTTCCAGCAGCAGCTCGCCGGTACGCCGGGTGGCACGGTCACGTTGCGCGACGGCAAGACCAAGCTGACGATCAAGACGGTCTTCTCCCAGAAGGGCCAAGCCGGTACGCCGGTGAAGACCAGCCTCGACCCCAACCTGCAGCACTTCGCCGAGGCCGCGCTGGCCACGAGCAAGTTGCCGGCCTCGCTGGTCGCGGTGCAGGCCTCGACCGGCCAGGTGCTGGCGGCCGCGAACGGACCGACCCCGACGAACTACAACCGCGCTTTCCAGGGCCGGTACGCCCCGGGCTCGACGTTCAAGATCGTCACCTCGGCCGCGTTGATCGGCAGCGGGCTGACCGCGAGCACGCAGCTGCCGTGCACGAACACGATCAACGTGTTCGGCAAGACCTTCAAGAACTACGACGGCCTGGCGCCGTACGGCAACGGCACGATGGAGCAGGCGCTCAACCAGTCCTGCAACACGGCCTTCATCTCCCAGCACGCCCGGTTGAAGGCCGACGGGATGACGAAGGCGGCGGCGATGTTCGGCATCGGGCAGGACCTGAAGATGGCGATCTCGGCGTACGGCGGTCAGGTGCCGGCGCCGAAGGACGACGTCGAAGAGGCGGCCTCGATGATCGGCCAGGGCACCGTGACGGCCAGCCCGCTCGCGATGGCGATGGTCGCCGCGACGGTCAAGCACGGTACTGCGCTGAAGCCGGTCCTCGTTCCTGGCAAGGACCCGGCCGGCCCCGCGGCCAGCCCGTTGCCCCCGGCAACCGCAAGCGCGCTCCAGGCGATGATGCGCACGACGGTGACGAAGGGAACGGCGAAGGGTCTGGCAGCCAACGGAGCAGTGGCCGCGAAGACCGGTACTGCCGAGGTAGTTGCCAACGGCAAGGTCATCACCAACGGCTGGATGGTCGGCTACCGGGGCGACGTGGCCTTCGCGGTCATCGTCGAAGGCGGAGTCTCCGGCGGTAAGGCGGCCGGCCCGATCGTGGCCAACTTCCTCAGCAAGTTCAAGTAGGTCGCTTTGCACGACGACCAAGTGGACGTGACGGCCGAAGTCGCTGCGACCTTGATCCAGGAACAGTTCCCGCAGTGGAGCGGCAAGGCGATCCGGCTGGTGGCGTCGACCGGGACGGTCAACGCCATCTTCCGGATCGGGGACGACCTCTCCGCGCGTTTCCCACTGCGGCTGACCGATGCCGCCGAGGCGCTGGCGTTTCTGGAGCAGGAAGCTGCGGCGAGCGCGGAACTGGCACAGGTGTCTCGGTTTCCTGTCCCGGAACCTGTCGCCTTGGGAAAGCCTGGAGCGGGTTACCCCATGCCGTGGTCGGTCCAGACGTGGCTACCGGGAACCATCGCCTTCGATGCCGACCCGAGTGGGTCGGACGCTTTCGCCGAAGACCTTGCGGCGTTCATCGCAGCCCTGCGGGCAGCCGACACGCGGGGGCGGCTTTTCGACGGCGAAGGTCGTGGCGGCGTTCTCACTGACCATGACGCTTGGATGGCGAAGTGCTTCGACGAGAGTGAAGGGCTGCTCGACGTACCGCGGCTGCGCGAGCTGTGGAGCCATTTCCGGGAGCTGCCCCGCACGGGTGCCGACGTGATGAGCCATCGGGACTTGATCCCCGGCAACGTACTGGTCGCGGGAGACCGGCTCAGCGGCGTACTCGACACCGGCGGCTTCGGCCCGGCCGACCCCGCGCTCGACCTGGTCAGCGCCTGGCACCTCTTGCAGCCAGGCCCGCGGGAGGTGTTCCGGCGGACCCTGGCCTGTGACGACCTGGAGTGGGAGCGCGGCAAGGCCTGGGCGTTCGAACAGGCAATGGGCCTCGTCTGGTACTACGTCAAAACCAACCCCACCATGAGCGCCCTGGGCCGCCAAACCCTCACCCGAATCCTCCACTCAATGAACCCAGCCACTAAAAACTAAGCACCTCAGCAACGGCGGCTTTCAGGTCGGGGGTGTCTAGGGTGGTTAGGGCCTCGTCGGTGGGGATGCCGGGGGAGTTGAAGATTCGTAGGTCGCGGTGTTTGGCGGCTGTTTCGATGATGGTGCGGATGAAGCGGGCGTTGCCGAGTTCGTCGATGCGGCCGTTGGCGGTGACCTGGTCGAGTACGCCGGTGAGGGCCGTCATCGCGTCGTCGGTGAGTTGGTCGCCGTGGCTGCTGACCAGGCGCAACGCGATCTCGCGGAGCTGGTCGGCGGTGTAGCGGGGGAAGTCGATCCGGGTGGAGAAGCGGCTGCGCAGGCCGGGGTTCGACTCCAGGAACTCCGCCATCGGCTCGGAGTAGCCCGCGACGATCACCACCAGCCGGTCGCGGTCGTCCTCCATCCGCTTCAGCAGCGTGTCGATCGCCTCGGTCCCGAAGTCGTTGCCGGTCTGCTTCTTGCGCAGCGCGTACGCCTCGTCGATGAACAGCACCCCGTCCAGCGCCGAGTCGACGACCTCGTTCGTCTTCACCGCGGTGTGGCCGATGAACTCGCCGACCAGCCCGGACCGATCGGTCTCGATCATCCGGTCGCCGGACAGCAACCCCAGCGCGCAGTACAGGCGAGCGACGACGCGGGCGACGGTCGTCTTGCCGGTGCCCGGTGGGCCCGCGAAGATCAGGTGGCCGCCGAGTCGCGGTGCCGGGAGACCACGTTCGGCGCGGATCAGGCCGGCCCGGACCTGGGCGGCGACCGCGGAGACCTGGCGCTTGACCTCCGCCATGCCGACGTTGCGGTCGAGCTCGTCGAGGATGCCTTGCACGGCTCCCCAGTCGGGCTGGCGCTGCAAGGACGGTTTGGCGGCGTCAGTACGACGTACCGGCGCGGGCTCCGGCTTCTTGATGCTCGGCGTGGGACGGGTTTCGAGCACGAGGTCGGAGTTGGCGAGTGCTTCGGCGACCTGGCGGTGCGCGTTGTTGCGCTCGTAGACCCACTCGAACTGCCGGATCGCGTTCTCCTCGCGGCCGGTACCGCGGTAGACGAAGCCCAGGTAGTACTCCGCGTCCACCTGGACGAGGGGGTTGACCTGTTGACCGGCCGCCCGGCGAAGCGTGGTCTCGGCCTCGCTCCACCGCTCGACCAGGGCCAGTCCCATCCCCAGCCGCAGCGTCGCCTCGGCACCGAGATGGCCGTCCTCCGGGACGTGGCGGAGCTCGGCGATCATCTTGTCGTACTGCTTGCGGAGCATCGCGACGGCGGACAGCAGGAAGTGTCGCGGGCCGTCCTCGATGATGTGGCCGGCCGCGGTCTCCGCACCGTCCACGTCGCCGGCGGTGCTCAGCCGGAAGGACTCGGCGTGCCAGACGTGGTCGGTGGTCTCGAGCGGGTTGGTGAACCACCAGCCGGCCTGGAAGGTTGAGCTCAACCGTCGCTTGTCCGCATCGCGTTCCTCGCCGAAGCGATCCATGCCGGCGACGATCCGGTCCAGCGCGGTGTCCGCGTCACCCCCGGCCGCGTGGAAACCGAGCCAGGCGTCCGTCATCCCCGGATCCAGCTCCAGCGCCCGGGTGAAGGTGTCGAGCGCGGCGGGTTTGTCCGGCGTACCGGCCTCTTCGCCTTTGCGGGCGAATCCGAGCTGCTTGGCCCCACGCACCCACAGACCGCGAGCCCGTCGCCGGGCCAGCAAACCCACGGACTGCTCAGCCATCGCTCTCCTCCAGCCGGAAATGACGCTCGCATCCTCTCATCGACCGGCGTCACCCAGAATTGTCGGCGCCGGTAGCTACGGTCACGACATGACCAGCACCGAGCAAAGCCGGGTGATCGCCCGCCAGTACTTCGAAACGATGGCCGCGCGCGACTGGGACTCCTTCGGCGCGCTGCTGGCCGAGGACGTCGTCTACGAGCTGCCACAGACGGCCGAGCGGGTCACCGGCCGGGATCGGCTGGTGCAGTTCAACCGGGAGTATCCGGGCGACTGGCGGATCGACGTCAGCCGATTGATTGTCGACGGCGAGACCGCGGCGGGCACGATGAACTTCACCGTAGGTGACGACGAGATGGTGGGCCTGGTCTACCTCGAGCTCACCGGCGGGCTGATCAGCCGGGTCACCGACTTCTGGCCGGAGCCGTACGACGCGCCGCCGGGGCGCGAGCACCTGATCGAACAGGGAGTTTCCGGGGTCGATCGGCTCAGCCGGCCGGGCGGATCCTAAGAAGTCGCTGAAGGCCCGGCATTCTGGGCTTTTCGTCACCTAGAGTTGCTCGAATGGAGACCCTGACCTGCCCCAAATGCCGAGGCGCGATGCGGACGTACGAGCGCAGCGGCGTCACTGTCGACCAGTGCACCGAGTGCCGTGGCATCTTCCTCGACCGCGGTGAGCTGGAAAAGCTGATCGACGCCGAGGTCGCCTTCAACGGACCGCAGCCGGTGCACCAGCAGGCCCCGGCGCCTGCACCGCAGCAGCCGCGGTACGAGGAGAAGCGGTACGACGACCGTCGCTACGACGACAAGCGCCACTACGACGACCGCAACCGCTACCAGCAGTACCCGCAGCGCAAGAAGAAGAAGTCCTTCCTCGACGAGCTGTTCGACTGAGCTGTCCGAACAGGTCAGCCGCGGACGGCGATCACCGTGCCCTGGGCGATTGCGCAGAGCGTGGCCTCGCCGTCCTCGCTGACGACGGACAGCTCGCAGGTACAGGTCGCCTGCCGGCCACCTGCATGCACGACCTTCGCCTCGGCACGCAGTACTGCGCCCGCGGCCGGACGCAGGTAGTTGATCGTGAACCCGCCGGTCAGCACCACCGGCCCGAGCGCCGTACCGCCGGCGAAGGTGATCGCGTTGTCCGCCGCGTAGCCGAGCACTCCGCCGTGCAGGTAGCCGTTCTGTTGCCGCAAGTCGTCCCGGACATCGAGCTCGAGCGTCGCTCCCCCGTCGCCGAAGGACGTCACGCGGGCGCCCAGAAGCACGCTGAACGGCTGTGATGCCAGGACCTTCTCGGCCAATTCCTGAGTCAGCTCCACCCGGCCAGACTAGCCAGCGCCGGGGCCCTGCCGCTGTAGGTGCTAGCGCCGCCGGCCGTGGAGAGCGGGTTCGCGTTCTTCTTCGGTGATGCCGCCCCACACGCCGTACATCTCGCCGACTCCGAGGGCGTGCTCGGCGCACTCGCGACGGACCGGGCAGGTGCCGCACAGCGACTTGGCGAGCAGTTCGCGGGCGTGTTTGCGCAGGCCGCGTTCGGATTCGGCAGCGAAGAACAGTTCGGGATTCACATCGCGGCAGGCGGCGTGGTCCTGCCATTCCCAGTTCTCGATCAGCGGGGAAGGCAGACCTTCCGGCGCCTTCGTGACCGCCCCGGCGGGCGGTTTGCGCCTCATCGGCCCACCTCGAGCTGCAACTTCTCCACCATCACAGACACCTCGTACCTGATCGGGTTCCGGACGGCTGTCTGCATAGCCGCCGGCACCCGACCTGGTACCCCGTCCTCAAACGCAGCGCAGTGGCTACTTCGAGACGACGATCCGCATCGACGTGCCCTGCTGGGTGACCACCCGGATCTTCACGCCCGCGTGCGGCACCTTGACGCCGTACGACGGGATCTTCGACGTCCAGAACTCCTGGCGGTCGTCGAAGGTCGAGACGCCATCGCCGCCCCGCACGTAGTTCTTCTTGCCGGCCACCGTCAGGCTGAACGAGTCGGACTTCTGCAGACCGAAGGTCGAGTCGTAGCTCTGGATCGTGCTGCGCCAGTAGGTGCCGTCGAGCCGGAACCGCGGCTGCGGGTTCGCGTCGATCGGCAGCCACTGCCCCTGGCCGGGGTGGACGGCGGTCTCGTTGTTCTTCTGCGAGGTGTCCCAGTACGAGACCAGCAGTCCGTCCTGGTACGGGAAGTGCTCGACCCAGTCCGGTCGCGGTGCCCCGACGAAGAAGTACGGGCCGTACTGCAGGTACCTGTTGAAGAAGCTGTAGGTGTAGTTCGACGCCAGGTAGTAGTGGTCGTACTCCTTCGTCACTGATTCGCCGACCGCGTCGAACCCGGTCGCGGTCCAGCCGTTGACCCCGCTCTCCGCGCCGTCGTCCAGCAGCGTCTTGCCGCCCGCGGTCAGCTTGATGTCATCGGCGAAGAACCCGAGCTCGTGCGCGGCCGCGTCCGTCGCGTAGCGGAACCGCAGCTCGATCGACTTCCCGGCGTACGCCGACAGATCGAACTTCGCCGGCTGCCAGCCCTTGCTGTCCCCGTCGATCCCGTTCGCCTCGGCGGCCTTGGTGATGGTGCCCGCGATCGCCTTCCAGCCCGACCCGTCGTTCACCTCGACGTACGCGTAGTCGCAGGCGTCCGTGCCGCAGTCCTCGATCTTCCAGTTGGCCTGGAAGTCGAGCGACGCCGTGCCCGCCGGCAGGATGACCTTGCGACTCAGCGTGTTCGTCAGCTTGTCGCCGGTGCCGCTCCACCACGACTTGGCCCCGGTGACCGGCTTGACCAGTTGCGTCGTGACCTTCTTCTTCGGCAGTACGACGACGACGCCCTGCGCCCGCTTCGAGTTGTACTCGTGCGGCCCGAGGTCGATCGTCCTGGTCTGGCCGGCCTTCACCGTCTCGTAGTCGAGCCAGCCGAGTTGCAGCTTGTCCCAGGTGCCGAGGTCCTGCGGCTTCTGCCCGATGCCGAGGTCACCCTTGGCGCCGGAGCGGGACTGCGCCATCACGCTCCACCAGTTGACCGGGTTCTGGCTGGGCTGTCCCGACGTGTCGTAGTGGTCCGGCAGGCCGAGGTCGTGCCCGTACTCGTGCGCGAAGACGCTCAGGCCGCCGTTCTCCGGCTGGACCGTGTAGTCGCCGATCCACAGCCCGGTGCTGCCGATCTGGGTACCGCCGAGCTTGTTCGCCGCCGGGCCGGTGGTGTTGTTGCCGAACGCGTACCAGCGGTGCGACCAGATCGCGTCCTCACCCTGGTGCGGGTCGCCATCGGCCTGGTCACCGCCGGAGTGCACGATCTGGAAGTGGTCGAGGTACCCGTCCGGCTCGTTGAAGTTGCCATCGGCATCGAAGTCGTAGCGGTCCCACTGGTCGTACGACGCCAGCGTGGACTTGATCTGAGCCGCCGTCTTGCCGGCCGCCTCCTGGCTCTTGACCCACTGCGCGACCGCGTCGCTGATCAGGTTCCAGGTGTTGCTGCAGGTGGTGTCGGCACACGGGAACCCGTTGCTCCGGCCGTACCGGGCCTCGTTGTAGGGGACCTTCACCCAGTCCGAGACCATGCCGTCGACGCTGTACCGGCCCGACGACTGCTTCTCGTAGTACGTCTTCACCGAGTCGCCCTTGCCGAAGTACAGCTGGCGGTAGTGCTCCGGTGAGTAGTCCGCCTGCCAGATGGTGGAGTTGTCGGTACTTCGGTCCGGCTGGGGGATCGCGTTGTGCAGCGGGCCGTCGAAGCTGGTCGGCCCCGCTGTCTTCGGGTCGGTGTCCTTGTCCGGGTAGTCCGGGTGCCGCTGGTTGCCGAACTCGGCGAGGATCACGAAGATCTTGTCGGTCTTCTCGCGCGCCAGCTCGACGTACTGGTCCTTGCGCTTGGCCAGCACCTTGTCCCGGGCGCTGGTCGCCGGGATCACCACCTCCTGGCCGACCTTGACCACCTTGCTGGTCCCGCGCTGCTCGACCTTCGCCGAGCCGTTCAGCACGTTCGCCAGGGCGCGTTCGCGCAGGTCGCGGCGCTTCTCCTCGAGGGCGTTGGGTAGTTCGTCCCGTCCGGCCTTGACCGCGGCCGGACCGCTGGGGGCGTCACCGTCGGCCGGCGAGGTGCCGGCCACCGATTGCGGTAGCTGGCCGAGCCCGGTCAGGACCGCGAGACTCAGGACTCCGATGGCCGTCGTACGTGCGGGGTCGAAGCGCACATTTCCTCCTGGGATTCACCCGGGCTGACGGCGCAGCGGCGGCCCTGCGCCGGACAGGAGCCGGTGGCAACTATCTGGCGTGAGGTTATCGCACCGAGGGTCACCGGACGGTGACACTGAGCGGTCAGGCGGCTCTCCGCAACTCGGGATGACGCGTTCGCGCGGGCGGTATCTTCCAGGCATGAGCAGTTCGAAGATGTCGCCGCCGGTGTCCCTGCGCCCCCTGACCCAGGCCGAGTTCGGTCCGTGGATCGCCCGGGCCGCCGAAGCGTTCGCGGCCGGGATGGGACCGGCCCGCGGACTCGATCCCGCCACCGCTCTGGAGACCGCTCACCAGGAGGTGGCCAAGCTGCTTCCCGACGGCCGGGACACCGAGAACCACCTCCTCTGGCTGGCCATCCACGACGGCGTACCGGTGGGCAGCCTGTGGATCAGCACCGAGAAGCCGATCCCGTTCATCTTCATGATCGAGGTGCTCGAGGAGCAGCGCGGCAAGGGGTACGGCCGGTCGATCATGCTGGCCGGCGAGGAGGAGTGCCGCCGCCGCGGCTGCGAGTACCTCTCCCTGAACGTCTTCGGCAACAACACCACCGCGATCTCCCTCTACGACTCCCTCGGCTACCAGGTGACCGCCCAGCAAATGCGCAAGCCACTCTGACGCTGTGTGGTACCTCTGAGGTATGAGCGAGTCAGCGGGCTGGTGGCTGCTGCACGTCGACATGGACCAGTTCCTGGCCGCCGTGGAGATCCGGCGGCGCCCCGAGCTGCGCGGGCTGCCGGTGGTGGTCGGCGGCTCGGGTGACCCGACCCAGGCACGGCAGGTGGTCGCCACCGCGTCGTACAAGGCTCGCGAGTTCGGGGTCCACTCGGGGATGCCGCTGCGCGCGGCTTTCAAGAAGTGTCCCGACGCGGTTTTTCTGCCGACCGACCCGGCGACGTACGACGCTGCGTCGGCTGAGGTGATGGACACGTTGCGCGAGTTCCCGGTGGTTGTCGAGGTGTGGGGCTGGGACGAGTGCTTCGTCGGGGCGAGGACGGATGATCCGGAGGCGCTGGCCGGTGAGTTGCGGGCCGCCGTCCTGGCGCGGACCGGGCTGTCGTGTTCGATCGGGATCGGTGACAACAAGGTGCGGGCCAAGCTCGCCACCAGCTTCGGCAAACGGGACAGCGGAAGCGGGGAGGGCGTGTACCGGCTGACCGCGGCCAACTGGGTCGAGGTGATGCACCACCGTCCGGTCCGTGAGCTGTGGGGTATCGGCAGCCGGATGTCGCAGAACCTCAACGAACTGGGCCTCTTCACCGTGGCGGACCTGGCGGCGGCCGATCTCGAGGTGCTGAAGAAACGCTTCGGGCCGAAGATGGGCACCTGGTACCTCGCTCTCGGTCGCGGCCTCGGCGACACCGAGGTCACCGACGTACCCCGCGAACCGGTGTCCCGCAGTCACGAGGAGACGTTCCCGACCGATCTGGCCGACCGCGCCGACATCGAACGCGAACTCCGCCGGATCGCCCTCACTGTCACGCGGGAGGTTGTCGACGAAGGGCGCAGCATCCAGCGGATCGCGGTGAAGCTGCGCTTCACCTCCTTCTACACCCCGATCAAGAGCCGCAAACTCCCGGAGATGACGCAGGACCCGGAGGTGGTCGCCACGGCTGCGTTGGTGCTGCTGGAGAAGTTCGAGCTGCGGCGGCCGGTGCGGCTGATCGGAGTACGGGTGGAGTTCCCCCGGCCGTGAACTTCTGCGGGATCTGAGGCATCCAACGGTGCATGCTCACCCGTGCAATCGCCGGTATCGGTCTGGCCGTCGCCGTACTCGCCACCGGCGGCCTGACCACAGCCGCCGTCGCCCGCTCGCAGCCCGATAGCGCGTGGAGCCCGGTCGCCGGGGCGCCTGCGCCGTTGCAGTATGAGCAGCGGAGCTGGGGTGACCCGAAGACCGAGCTCGGCATGGTCATCCAGGCGCCCAACGGCTGGAAGATGGTGAAGCTGTCCACCTTCGAGGTGAAGTTCACCAGCCCCGACGGGCAGCGGAACCTCCGCGTGAACGGCGCACCCAAGGACCAGCCGATCAAGACCGCTGCGGACGCCAAGTACGCGGTGGTGTCGTCCTCCACCCCGGCCTTCAAGCTCATCTCCCGCGAAGCCGGCACGACCCGCGCCACCAATCCCGCCTTCGCGGGGGTGGTCTTCCACCACCAGACGCTGACCTACACCTACACAGATCCGGCGCGCGGCCGTCGCCTGGTCGTCGACCGCTTCGTCTCGGCCGACGACCTCCCCCACACCCTCTTCGAAGTCAGCACCGGCGGCCGGCCGCAAGACGCTGCAGCCCTGACCGCGATCACCGCCAAAGCAACCGAGGACTTCATCCGCCTCCCGTGAACCGTCAGCTGAGCTTGTAGATTCGGCGAGCTGTGTCGCCGAAGATCTGTTGGCGCTCGGGTGGGGTGAGGGTGGCGGTGAGGGCTTCAGCTGCCTCGACCACCTCGGCGTACGAGGCGGCGAGCAGACAGACCGGCCAGTCGGAGCCGAACATGACCCGGTCTGGGCCGAAGGCATCCAGTACGACGTCGGCGTACGGCTGGAGGTCGGAGACTTTCCAGTCGGTCCAGGATGCTTCGGTCACCATGCCGGAGAGCTTGCAGGTGACGTTCGGCAGGGCTGCGAGTGCGCGCAGGTCGGACGCCCACGGCTCGAGGTCACCGCCGATCACCGGCTTCGAGATGTGGTCCACGACAAACGACAACTGCGGCAACGCCTGCGCCGTCTCCAACGCCGCGGGCAGATGCGGCGTCTTCGTCAGCAAGTCATAGACCAACCCAGCCTCGGCGACCGCCGCCAGTCCTGCTCGTACGTCGTCCCGGCACAACCACCGCGGATCAGGCTCGTCATGCACCTGATGCCGAATCCCCTTCAACCACTCCCCATCAGGCCGCGCCTGCAACTCGGCCAGCATCTCGCCCACATCAGCCGCGGTGAGATCCACCCACCCGACTACCCCAGCAACCAATTCATTGCCAGCAGCAACTTCCAGGAACTCCCGGGTCTCCGCCACCAGCCCCACGGTCTGCACCACCACCGTCGAGGTCACCCCCGCCTCAGCAGCCAGCGGCGCAAGATCCCCGATCGAGAAGCCCCGCCGAATCGGAGCCATCTCCTCCCCGACCATCCAGGACTGCTCCCGAACACTCAGATCCCACACGTGATGATGCGCATCAACCCGCCCACTCACACCCCGCTCCTCTCCCTCGAACCCAGCCGTCCGATCGCCGACGCCGTCATACGCCCGCCGGGGTTTCCGCGTGGATGAGGCGGATGACCTGCTGGCTCATCGTGTCGTAGTCGTGGGTGTTTTCCACTTCGCCGCGGACGCGGTGGTCTCGCATCACCACGACGCGGTCGGCCAGGGTGATCATCTCCGGGAGGTCGGAGGTGATCAGCAGGATCGCCAGGCCGTGCGCCGCCAGGTCCCAGATCAGCGTGTGGAAGGCGTCCTTGGTCCGGACGTCGATGCCGACCGTCGGCTCGTCGATGATCAGGATCTCGGTCTTCGCCGCCAGCCATTTCGCCAGCGACACCTTCTGCTGGTTGCCGCCCGACAACGTGCCGGCCAGCTGGTCCGGTGAGGCGATCCGGATCCCGAGCTGTTCGACGTACTCCGCGACCAGCGCGGACTCGGTCTTCTTCGGGACGTACGCCAACCCCGGAATCCGCCCGAGCCGCTTCAGCAACCGGTCCCAGACCGTCACGGCGATGTTGCGCCGCACCGACTGCTCCAGGAAGACGCCTTCTTCTTTCCGGTTCTCGGTGACGTAGCCGATCTTGTGGTTCTTCAGCGCGTCCCGCACGTTCCGGATCCGCACCACTTCACCTCGCACCCGTACTTCGCCGGCGGTGATCCGGTCGAGCCCGAGCAACGCCTTCGCCAGCTCACTCCGCCCAGCACCGACTAGCCCGTACAGCCCGACGATCTCCCCCGGCCGGACCGCGAGATCGACCTCCGCATGCCCGGAAGCAGTAGCAACACCGGACAGCTGCAGCAACGGCGCGGCATCCGCGACGGTCCGCGGTGGCAAGGTCAGCGCCTCATGCACTCGCCCGACCATCAGGTCGACCACCTGATCACGCGTGAGGTCCGCCAGCGCACCCGACTCGAGCACCGACGAGCCGTCCCGCAGTACGGTGACGGTGTCGCAGATCTGGAAGACCTCTTCGAGCTTGTGACTGACGAACAGCACCGACCGTCCGTCGTTCTTCAGCTTTTCGACCACCCGGAAGAGCCGCTCGGCCTCGTTCGGCGTGATGGAGGCTGTTGGCTCGTCGAGCAGCAGCACGCGGCTCTCCACCGACAACGCCTTGGCGATCTCGACCAGCTGCGCCTGCGCGACGGACAGCTCCGTCACCGGCAGATCCGGGTCGAGATCCAGGTCCAGCTCGGCCAGCCACCGGGTCGCCTCCGAGCGGATCCGGCCGCGATCGACCAGCCCACGAGAGGTCGGCAGCTTCTGGAGCAGGATGTTCTCCCCCACCGTGAAGCCCGGGATCAGGTTCCGCTCCTGGTGCACCACGCCGATCCCGGCCGAGGCCGACTCGTGCGGCGACCCGAAGTGCACCTCCTGGCCGTCCAGCCGCAAGGACCCACCGTCCGGCTTGTAGAGCCCCGTGATGACCTTGATCAACGTGGATTTGCCTGCACCGTTCTCACCCAGCAACGCGTGCACGGAACCCGCTTCGAGCTTCAGCGTCACCCCGTCGAGCGCGCGGACCCCGGGGAACAGCTTGTCGACCTCGAGCGCCTCGAACAACGTCATGACACACCCCCTGGAACCACGGCCGTATCGGGCGCCTTGACGACCGTACGACGCTCCTGCCGGCGCGTCCGGACCTGTCCGAGCACCACCGAGCCAAGCACAACCGTGCCAACCACGAAGTTGACCCAGCTCGGCTCGAGGGAGAACTCCGCGCGGGCCGTGTCGACGAAGCGCACGATGAACGCGGCCAGCACCGTGCCGAGCACGACCGCCGAACCGCCGGTCAGCAAGGCACCACCGATGATCGGTGCGGCGAAACTCGGCAGCAGCCAGTCGCCACCGATGCTCTTGTTCACCCCTGGCGACGACGCGACGGTCAAGATCGCCGCGACGCCGAGGATCGCGCCGGACAGCGTGTGCGCAATGATCACCGAGCGGTCGTTGGAGATCCCGGAAAGCCTTGCGGCGATGGGATTGCCACCCGAGGCGAGCAGTTGCCGGCCAGGCACCGTCCGGCGCAACATCACCGCCAGCAACCCGGCCACCACCAATGCGACCAGGAAGATCAACGGGAGCACCCCGAACACGGCGTACGAGCCGAAGCTCTTCACACTTTGTGGATAAGCGTCGACGGTGCGCGTGCCGACCAGGCGGTACTGCACGCCGAGCAAGACGGTCATCGTCGCCAGCGTGACGATGAAGCCGTTGATCCGGGTCAGCACGACGAGCAGGCCGTTCGCCAGGCCGGCGAGCGAGGCGAGCAGGAAGCCGATCAGCAGCGCGAGCGGCACCGGGACGCCGTGGTCGGCCATCAGCACGCCCATCGCGCACGCGGCGAAACCGCCGACGGCTCCGACGGCGAGGTTGAGTTGACCCACGGCTAAGACCACCATCTGAGCCAATCCGATCAGGACCGGCACCGCAAGGAACTGAAGCAGCACTCGCAGTGAATTCGCCTCGAGCAGATCACCGTGCGAAGCGATCACCAGACCGATGAAGAACACCACGCCGATGACCAGCAACGTCATCTCGGTCGTGCGAGCAAAACGCAGCGCGGACTTCATCGTTTTCGCACCCCCTGCCGGTCGGACAGCACCGTTCGGACCCGGTCGGTGGACAACGCGACGAGCAGGATCAGGCCGAGGTAGATGTTCAGGCTCTCCAGCCCGACGCCCAGCAGGTCAAGGCCCTTGCGGATCACGGTCGTCAAGGCAGTACCGAGCATCGTGCCCCAGACCGAGATGAACCCGCCGGCCAGCAGCGTCCCGCCGAGGATCGGTCCGAGGAACGACGGCAGCATGAATTCCTCACCGATGGTTGCCTTGATCGAACCGGTGCTCACCGCAAGCATGAACCCGGCCAGCGCCGCCAGACAGCCCGACATCGCGTGCGCGGTGATCACCCGGCGAGCCGTCGGAATCCCGGACAACTCGGCCGCTTTCACCGACGTACCGGTCATCAACAACTCACGGCCGAGCTTCGTACGGCTGTAGATCCAGCCGACCACGACCATCGCGACAACTGCGAAGAGAGCCAGTTGCGGTACTGCGGGCGACCCGCACAGGTTGCCGATGCAGACGTCGCCGAGCGAGTAGTTGCGCAGTTCACGCATCCCCGGCGGCTTGGTGACGAAGGCCGCGTTGTCGGTCAACCCGGTGTAGACGAGTGGGATCAGACCGAGCAGCAGGAAGTCGAGCGCGAGGGTTACTACAAAGGAGTTCACGCCAGTTCGAGCGATCACCCAACCGGCCAGCGCGCCGATCGCAGTACCGGCGATGAGGCCGACCAGCAGACCGGCGTACAGGCTGAAGTGCCAGAGGTCGTAGGAGATGCCGGTGATCATCATCGAGAACGCCGCCATCCGGCCGACGGCGAGGTTCATGTGGCCGATCGACAGCACGCACATCTGCGCCAGGCCGACGACCGTGAACATCGCGATATCGCGCAACAGCGGGAACACGACCAGCTGCTGGTTGAAGAACGCGGGGCGCAGTACGCCGAAGAGCGCACCCAACGCGACCACCAGGATCAGCAGGCCGATCCGCTGGTTCGCCCACCACGGAGTCCGGCCGCCGCGCGGCTGCTCGATCGGCGCGTCCGGCTCCTGCAGCGCGGCGGTGGCGGTCTCCGAGACAGGTGCGCTCATGACACCCGCCGGTCGTCGATCGCGTCGCGATCCCAGTCGATGCCCAGGCCCGGCTCGTCCGGTGCGACGGCATGGCCGTCGGCGATCTCCATCTCGGTCTTGGTGATCGCGCGCAACTGCGGAATGTGCTCGACGTACCGGCCGTTCGGTACTGCGGCCGTCAGGCTGACGTGGAGTTCCATCAGGAAATGCGGGCAGACCTCGAGGTTGAAGGTCTCGGCGAGATGCGCCACCTTCAGCCACGGGGTGATGCCGCCGACACGCGCGACGTCCACCTGGACGATGCCGGCCGCGCCGGCGGCGACGTACTCGCGGAACTGCGAGATGGAGTACATGGACTCGCCGACCGCGATCGGGATCGAGGTGGACTCGGCCAGCCGGACATGCCCGGTCAGATCGTCGGCCGGCAACGGCTCCTCGAACCAGCTCAGGTCGAGCGGCTCAAAAGCACGAGCCCGCCGCTTCGCCTCGGCGTACGTCATCGACTGATTGGCGTCGACCATGATGTCCAGCGCCGGGCCAACAGCATCCCGTACTGCGGTGAGCCGTTCGAGGTCCTCGTGAACCCGCGGCTTGCCCACCTTGAGTTTCACTCCCGGCCAACCGGCCTTCTGCGAGGCGAGCGCTCCCGCGACAAGCTGGTCGGTTGTCAGGTGCAACCAACCGCCCTCGGTGTCGTAGAGCGGTACGCGCCGGCGGAACCCACCGGCGAGCCGCCAGAGCGGTTCACCGGCCCGCCGGCAGCGCAGGTCCCACAGGGCGGTGTCGACCGAGGCGAGCGCAAGCGAGGTGATCGCGCCGACCGTGGTCGCCCGGGTGGAGGCGAACAGGTCGAACCAGATCGCCTCCACGTTGCGGGCATCCGCGCCGATCAGCTTCGGCAACAGGTGATCACGCAACATCGCCAGTACTGCGGTACCGCCGGTCCCGATCGTGTAGGAGTAGCCGAGTCCGGCGTACCCGTCGGCGGCCTCGAGTTCGACGAAAACCGTTTCCTGCTTGAGGAACGACTGGACCGCATCGGTCCGGACGGTCTCCACCTCGAGGTCGACGAGGAACGCCTCGGCGCGCGTGATGGTTGTCATGGGCAAGGTTTCGGCTCCGGTCACGAACAGCTCAGCTGAGTCGCGAATTCCTTCTGCAGCTCGGTGGTCTTGGCCTTGCGCTCGGTGTCGTAGCTGTCCACGTTCGTCTTGGTGACCACGAACGAACCGGAGTCGACGATCACGCCGGGCGTCTTCATCGTGCACTGCTTGGAGCCGAGCAGAGCGAGCAGCCAGCCGCCGACGTACGCCTGGCCGACCGGGTTCTGGGTCACCGTCGCCGCGACACCGCCGGACTTGATCCCGGCCAAGATCTTGGCGTCGTCGTCGATCGCCACCACCTTGATCGGAAGCTTGCTGCTGGCAACACCGTCGGCCGCGGCCACGGCCGGGTTGTAGGCGGTGGTGACGATGCCCTTGATCTCCTTGCCCTTCGAGGCGAGCAGGTCGGCGACCGCCTTCTGCGCGGTCTGCAGGTCCTTGTCGATGTCGGTGATCTCCGGCAGCTGGGTGACCTTGCCGTTCGTCTCGGCGACCGCCTTCTTCACCCCGGCGATCCGGCGCTGGGTGTTCGAGTCGACGTTGTTGCCGGTCAGGTGGACGATCGTGCCGGCCCCGCCGATCGCCTCGATCGTTGCCTTGGCCGCCTTGTACGCCGCCGCCTCGACATCGGTGGACAGGCAGAAATCGGCCGAGTTCGTGTCACCGGCCGGGCAGGACGCGAGCGAACCGACCGCGAACCCCTTGGCCTTCAGGTCCTCGAAGGTCGAGTTGATGTCGGTCGGCGACACCCCGAAGATGCCGAACGCGTTGTAGCCCTGCGCGGCCAGCGAGTTGATCACGTTGTTCTGCTTGCCCTGATCCCACTCGCCGGTCTCGTTGAAGGTGGCGTCACCGAGCTTGAAATCGGTCTTGTCCAGCTCGGCCGTGGTCTTCCACGGCTGGAAGTACGGGTGCGCCCCGCCGGGGATGAGGGCCAGCTTCACCTTGGAACCGTCCTTGAGCTCCACCGGGCCGGTCGACGTACCGGTGGAAGCGTCGTCCTTGGCGGTCCCGCCGGCAGTGTCGTTGGAGGCCTTGGTGCTGCAGCCGGTCGCGGCGAGCGCGACGAGGGCCAGCCCAACGGCGGTCTTCCGGGAGAGTGAGTGGACGTTCATGGGGCTGACTCCTCAAAGATCCTATAGGATATTGCTTAGCTGATGCTGCCGCCTCACACTGGTGGCGTCAAGACTTGCCGGGGTAACGACTGAGCACCCAACCGGTGGGTCGGGCATGATAGGGGCTGGCTCGGGAGGAGCGACAGTGACAGATGCGCACGTGGGTCTGGCGGGGCAGCTCGCCCGCCTGCCTCAGCGACAGGTACTGAGCGACGACGTCTACGAGACCGTCAAAGGCCTGATCATGGACAGCGTCGTCGAGCCGGGCACCCGGCTGAACATCGACGCGCTGACCCGCGAACTCGGCATCTCGCAGACGCCGATCCGCGAATCGCTCGCCCGGCTGGAGTCCGACGGGCTGGTCATCAAGGAGCCGCTGCGCGGGTACCGCGTCTCCTCCCGGCTGACCCGGGAGGAGTTCGAGGATCTCTTCGAGTACCGGCTGCTGATCGAGCCCTGGGCAGCCGGCCGCGCCGCCGAGCGGACCGCCCCGGACGACATGACCCGGCTCAAGAACGAGATGCTCAGCTACACCGACGTACCGGATCGTCCCGACTACGACAGTTACAAGGCGATGGCCGCGCACGACCAGCGGTTCCACGACCTCGTCCTCGAACTGTCCGGCAACGAGACCGCCCGGCAGTCCTTCGCGCGGACCCATTGCCACCTGCACCTGTTCCGCCTGTACTACGGCGGCGGGATCGCGACCAAGGCGCTGCGCGAGCACAAGACGATCGTGGCCGCGGTCCGCAAGGGCGATCCCCAGGAGGCGGCTGCCGCGATGCACGCACACATCGAAGCGTCCCGGGCCCGGCTGCGGCCTGTGTTCGACCAACAGTGAATTCTTAGGAGAGTTCTGTGGAACTGCTGCGCCTCGGCGCGGTCGGTGAAGAGCGCCCGTACGCGCGCTCGGCCGACGGCACCGTCTACGACCTGAGCTCCGTCACCGCCGACATCGACGGCGCCTTCCTCGCCTCCGACGGCATCGCCCGCGCCCGAGCCGCCCTGGAAGCCGGCACCCTGCCGGTCGCCTCCACCGACGGCCTCCGCGTCGGCGCCCCGATCGCGAAACCGGCCGCCGTCGTCTGCATCGGTCAGAACTACGCGGCCCACGCCGCCGAGTCCGGCGCCGAACCGCCCGCCAACCCGATCGTCTTCTTCAAGCACCCGAACACTGTCGTGGGCCCGTACGACGAGGTGCTGATCCCGCGGGGTTCCACGAAGACTGACTGGGAGGTGGAGCTCGCGGTCGTCATTGGGAAGACGGCTCGGTACATCTCTAGTGATGAAGAGGCGCTGGCCTGCGTCGCGGGGTACACGGTTTCCAACGACGTGTCGGAGCGGGCGTTCCAGCTCGAGGTGTCCGGCGGCCAGTGGTCGAAGGGCAAGTGCTGCGAGACGTTCAACCCGCTCGGACCGGCGCTGGTACCGGCTGATGAGGTGGGTGACCCGCAGTCGCTCGACCTGAAGTCTTGGGTCAACGGCGAAGTGCGGCAGTCCTCGAACACCCGCGACATGATCTTCTCCGTGGCCGCGCTGATCCGCGACCTGTCGCAGTACATGACGCTGGATCCGGGAGACGTGGTGAACACCGGTACGCCGGAAGGCGTCGCGCTGTCGGGCCGCTTCCCGTACCTGTCGGTCGGCGACACGATGGAATGCGAAATCCAAGGCCTGGGCAAGCAAAAGCAAACCCTCGGCAAGGCCTGATCCCCCACGCAGCCTCCGCCGCTCGCTCCTCCGTCGCTCACCGCGTCGACTGCTCCCACCCACCCCGCACGCGGACTCCTCCGTCGCCCGCTGAGTGAGAACCTGACGCTCGGGTGCACCCACGTGCGGGGTCGGCCGCACCGCAGCTCGCATTGGGTCGGTCAGTTGGTGGAGCGGCTCTCGACTACTGCGAGGAGGGCTGTGGCGACGAGGGCAACCGAGCGGTCTTCGTCGTAGGTCAACTGTTGGAGGGTGCTCTTCGCGACGGGCGCCGGTAGTTCGGCGAGTGCTTGGATCAGGCGGATTCGCACGGAGGAGTCGGCAGAATGCGTGGACAGCTCGGCGGTTAACGCGTTCATGATCTGGTTGGCCGGGCCGGGGTCCAGCGACAAAGCTCCTAGGATTTCGGCTGCCTCGACGTCGTTGGTGCCGTCGACGATCATGGCGACGAGGGTTGGCGCGGCTGCGGTGGAGCCGGTCTTGCCCGTCGCGAGGGCAGCGTGTCTGCGGACCATTGGGTCTGGGTCGCCGAGCGCATCGGCGAGCGCAGCGGTCGCGCCCGGCGTTTCGGCCATCGCGGCGACGGCCAGCACAGCGCGTCGTCGTACGTCGACGTCGTCCGAATAGACGCCCGCCACCACACTCGCGACCCCATCACCACCCGCCCGAGCCAACGCCCATCGGAGTGCGCCGGCGACATTCGGGTCGGACTCGGCGAGGACCGCGGCAGCCAAAAGATCGGTCGGGACCGGTACATCGTCCGCCGGGGCCAGGACGGCCTGTTGGCGGCGGGCGGCGTTGGGCGAGTTGAGTCCGTGGAGCAGTTTGACGATGCGCAGGACGTCCTGCCAGGCGGACGGCGTCGAGGCGTCGACGGTGCGGAGTCGGTCGAGCAACTCCTGTTCCCGCTTCAGTCGATCCTCGCTCCGGCGGATGAGGTCGGCGACCAGCGCGGACGGGGTGAAGGCGGGATCCTCCAAAGCACGCCCGATCTGGCGCAGCGACAACCCAAGAGTTCGCAGGCTTTCCACGTGGAAGATCCGGCGGATGTCCTCCTCGGAGTACTCGCGATATCCGCCCACCGTCCGACCGGTTGGGCGCACCAGCCCGAGGGAGTCGTAGTGCCGGAGCATCCGGCAGCTCACCCCCGAGCGGCGCGCCACTTCACCGATCAGCACTCTGCCGCCTCGACCTGTTCGGGTCCGAGCGCGGCGATTCGCTTCGCCTCGTGAACGGCCGGGTCGAAGCCGGCTTCCGGATCGCGGAGAAGCAGTTCCGTTGCACGAGCATGCGCGGCCACCTTTGGATCCTCGCTCACCCGCGCCTCCCGCAGTACCGGCTCGATCAGCTCACCGAGTACTACGAGCGCTCGGCTGAGACTCAGTTGGACACTCCGATCGCCGCGACCGAGTTGCGTGGCCAGCTCCGCGGCCAACGCTTCCCGCTCGCCCGCGGGTACGAGGATGACGGCAGCACGCCACGCACTCCGCGCGACCTCATCGTCGGCGTCCCGCAGCAACGACGACGTGATCGACGGCCACACGTCCCGATCCCCGATCTTGGACAAGGTGTGCAACGCCTGACTCCGAGCCTGAGCCCGCTCCGACCGGAGCTCCGCGACCAGCCTCGGCACGGTGATCTCCGACGGCAGCCGGTTCAATGCCCAGGTCAACATGTCCCGCACGAAGAAGTCCACCTCGACTGCACACCGCTCCACCAACGCGTCGACCAGCGCCGGGTCAGGCTCGGTACCAACCGCCATCACGGCCCGAAGCCGCGCCGACGAGTCGCCGGCCCGCAACGCCTCGATCAGCCGCGCATTCTCCTGTGGCGAGTAGATGACAACCACCTCCATCACCCACTCAAGACCTTGTCACAGTGTCAAGGTCAAACCCGGCCGCCGTGACCGAATTCAGGTGGCGGCGCTGTGGACCTGTACGGCAGTGTCAGGGGATGACTTCTGTTGTGCGGACTGTGACGTTCGATGCCAAGGACCCGTACGAGTTGGCCGGCTTCTGGCTGAAGGTACTGCGGGCGGAACGGCCGGAGGACGACCAGCCGGGTGATCCGTACGCCGCGGTGAACACGCCTGAGGTGAAGTTGCTCTTCGAGCAGAACAACGACGAGAAGGCAGTCAAGAACCGCCTCCACCTCGACCTCGTACCGGACGGCCCACGGGACGAGGAGGTCGAGTGGTTGCTCACCCTCGGCGCCACCGTCTACCAGGACCGCCGCGAACCCGACGGCACCGGCTGGGTCGTCATGCACGACCCCGAAGCCAACGAATTCTGCGTACTCCGCAGCGCCGCCGAACGCGCCGCCACCAGCTGACTCAGCCGAAGGTCAGGGACCAGATTCCGGTGTGGGCTGAGAGTCGTACGACGGACAGAGGGCGGACGTCGACGTGGCGCAGGGACTCGGCGGGTGCGTCGAGTACGTAGAGCACGGCCGCTCGCACAACTGCCGGATGCACCACCGCCGCGACCGTGCGCCGCCCCGATTGGCCCCGGGAGCCGGCCGGCTCCGCGGCATCCGCTTCGCCGTCCTGGCCGCGCGAGTCGGCTCGGCCCGCTTCGCCAAAGGAGCCTGCGGACTCCGACGAGTCCGCCTGGGTCAGATCGCCCAGCCAGTCGGCTACTCGGGTTATGACGTCGTTTTCGGTTTCGCCGCCGGGGGGCGCGGTGTGGGGGCGGTCGAGCCAGGCGGCGACGGACTCTGGGGAAGCTGCTAGCAGGTCCTCGAGTTCGCGGCCGGTCCACTCGCCGTAGTGGCGGTCTCGCAAGGCCGGCACCACGACGGGGGTCAGACCCAGCGCCGACGCGGTTGACAGTGCGGCTGTCTCCGGGCCGGCGTACACCTCGTCGGCGTCGATCTTCAGTTCGCGGGCGGCTTCGACGCCGGCCGGGTCGGGTTCGGCGTCACCGCCGAGGACGAGTCCGCGCAGGGCGGGGGTCAGCGCGTGCGCGACCAGCGTCAGCGACGTCAAGCGGCTACCACCTCAGGTTCGACCTTCCCCGTACGACGGTCGGTCGCCGCCGCGTAGCCGAGCCCGAGGAGCAGCCAGAGTGTGGTCTGGGTGCCCAGCGAGGCCAGCCGGAACTGCCACAGCAGCGTAGCGGGGAACGACCCAGGAACCTCGTTGATCGCCGGGAGAATCAGGTACGCGGCGATAACCGTCACGAGGAACGCGGCCGCACCGGCAGCGATCCGGATCCAGGGAGCCGACCCGAAGCGAGCCGACCAGCGCGACGCGGCGACACCACCCCAGACCGCGAGCAGGCCGAGCACCAGCGTCAGTAGATAGGTGACAGTCCGCTGAGTGATCGTCTCGGGATCACCGACAGCGGGCGGGTTCGGCGGGTACTTCAAAAACGGCACCAGCACGATCCCGACGTACCCGGCCGCGGCCAGCCCCAGAGCGGCGTACGAGTCGCTGGAGGTGCGCAGGCGCCGGCGCAGCAGGGTGTAGCCGACCGCGAAGATGCCGCCGAGCGCGACGCCGTACAGGGAAGTCGCGAGGAACAGCCCGAACCGCTGGCCGTCGCGGCTCACCAGAGGCTCCTCCCCGGGTTCAGCGGGGACGGCCTTGCCGTTGGCGTCATGGGTGTGCGCGGCCCCGGCCGCCTCTTCGATCGCGATCGCGGAGTCGATGTGCGGTTCGCCCGTCACGTACGCGAAAGTTCCGGCCAGCAGGCCGGCGAAGAGACCGACGATCAGTCCGCGCACCAGGAGCGATCCGAAGGTGCGCATGTCAGGTCAGTGGCAGGGCACGCCGAGCAGGTGACGACCGTCGTGCATCAGCTCGTGCAGGTACATCCCGGACTGCGACAGTGCGCCCTGGTCGAAGGCGACCAGGTAGGCCAGCATCAGCGCCAGGCCGGTGGTGAGCAGAGCGATCGCGAGCAGCCGCGGCGAAACAGCCGGTACGGCGACCGAGCGGGCAGGCGTGGGTACGGACATGAAGACCTCCTAGGGAAGTGCGCGTCCCTTTCGAAAGGCTGCTGGTACCCGAGCGTCCTGACTCACGAGCAAGCTCGCTCACAGTGGCGCGGCCGTACCGGTCTCTCACCGGTTTCCCTCATGGCACCGCAGGTTGTCTCTGGCAAGGTAGCGGCCCCGTTCCACCGGGGTCAACGCACCGCGAGGGCGCGATGACAAAGATCACCCGTACTCCGGTCCGCTGGCCTACGCTGGCTGGATGCCGTCCACCCATCACCTGGTCGCGTTCGCGATCACCGCGCTGGTCATCATCGTCGTCCCCGGTCCGAGCGTGCTGTTCATCGTCGGGCGGGCTCTCGCGGTCGGCCGGCGTGAGGCCGTGCTGACCATGCTGGGCAACACCGCCGGTGCCGCGGTGATGCTGCTTGCCGTCGCATTCGGGCTCGGCGCCCTGATCGCGGCCAGCACGATCGCGCTGACGATCGTGAAACTCGTCGGCGCGGCGTACCTGGTCTATCTCGGGGTGCACGCCTTCCGCAGTCGCAAGTCACTGGCCGAGGCGATGGCGAGCGGGGTGAAGCCAGGCAGTGCCCGCCGGGCCTTGCGGCAGGGCTTCCTGGTCGGTCTGACCAACGCGAAGACGGCGGTGTTCTTCGCGGCCGTGCTGCCGCAATTCGTGGACAAGAACGCTGGCTCGGCCACCCTGCAGATCCTGCTGCTCGGCCTGGTCTTCATGCTGATCGCCCTGTGCTCGGACAGCCTGTGGGCGCTGGCCGCCGGCACGGCACGCCAGTGGTTCGCCCGCTCACCCCGCCGCCTGGAGCTCGTCGGCGGCACCGGCGGCCTGATGATCATCGGCCTCGGCGCCAGCATCGCCGTCACCGGCGCCAAGGACTAGCGGACCGGCGACAACACCAATGAGGCGACGAGTTGCTCGCCGGCAGGACCGTCGCGACGGTCCTGCCGGCGGAGAGTCGACCATTGGCGTCTGTGTCTACTTCCGGACCAGCTGCAGAGCACGCTCCGTCAGCAGCAACGCAACGTCGACCGCCTTGTCATCGATGAGCGGGCAGTTCACCGCGTACTTCTGCGACTCGACTACATCTCTGAACTTGATCCGCTCGTCATCCAGATCTTCGACGTCTTCAGGACGAAGCCGTACCGTCAGGCCACCGTTGCTCGGTCGTACGTAGACCACCGCGCCGAACCGACGCGGTCCCGCGTCGCGAACCATCAGGTAGTCCGTCAGCCCATCCTTCGAGCGCTGCGACTCACCAGCTTCCACCACTGTGCCGAGCTCGACCACCCGTTGTAGGAAGTCCAGGATTCTCTCTGCCACCGGACCCTCCGCAGCGCGGGTGTAGATGAACTGCTTGAAGAAGAAGTCGTCCTCGCCGGCCCAGTTCCCCCCACCAGCTGCGCGCGCTGGCTGCGGATCGTTGCCGTCCGGGAGTACGTCGGTGGCGCTGACCACCGTTGCCTCCCCCTCCCCTCGTATCCGTCGCTCGTACTCGACGACCTCGTCGACAGTTCCCTCGATGATTCGCACCATCCGCCCCTAACACTCATGCGTGAGCATTTTTGCTCACGCATGAGAACGTAGCTTCTGTAGACGCTTCGGTCTACTCCTCGCGGGTTGTAATCTTCTTACGCGATTGCGGGTGCGCCTGACAGAGCACTCGAGTAGCATCCGCGACGCCTCCCGGCAGAGCGGCGCGCTCGGACCGATTTGTTCAGCCTGCGGACCTATTCCCCATCAGGAGCCCGCTCGGCGACCGGCGAGAATTCCGATCAAGGCGAGCAGTGCAGGGAGGCCGAAGGCGGTTAGGTAGGCCGTTGTCGGGGCGTGCGGCTCGATGATGGCGAACAAGGAGCCGCCTACCGCCAGCACGGTGGCAGTGGCCAGTGCGTCGCTGAGCTGCAGGGCCGAGCTGTTCGTGCCCTGCTCCTCGCGGCTGGAGTACTCCAGCACCAGCACCGACAGCGTCGGGAACACAGTTCCCATCCCGAGGCCAGCCAGCCCCCAGCCGAGGATGCCGACCACAACCGGCACGTGCGGGTTGAGCGTGAGCGCGGCCGTCACGATGCCGAGCACGATCGAGATCATCCCGGCCTGCAGGAACACCGCATGCGAGAACGGCTGCTTCGGGCGCCCCCGGTACCAAGTGGCCGCAGTCCAGGACAACGCGCTGACGGTCAGCACCAGCCCGGCGTACGACGGCGACAGGCCCCGCTCGCGAGTCAGCATCAGCGGCAGGAACACCTCAGCGCCGAATCCCGATGCCGCGACAAACCCACGCAGGGCGACGACCGAAGGCAGTCCCGAGCCCAGCCGGAACGTTCCCACCGGCAACAGCTTCGGCACGAAGGCAGTGAGACCGACCAGCCCGAGCACCACCAGCACCGGCTGGAGCACCCCGCGCTGCTGACCGCCATAGCTGAGCAGACCGACCCCGACCGCCGCCGCGACCGCCCACAACGCTCGCCGATCCCACATCGACCGGTCGGTCTGCTCGACGGAGCCGGCATCCATCCGTGCCAGCCCCGGTCGCATGACCAGGACCGCCGGGACCGCGAGCACCGGTACTGCGAGGAACACGATCCGCCAGCTCGCGTGTTCGACGATCAACCCGGCGATCGCCGGCCCGACCAGCGACGGAACGACCCAGCCGGTCGCGAAGGCGGCGAAAATCCGGGGCCGCAACTCCGGTGGGTAGAGGTGACCGACGACGACGTACAAGGCGACGGTGACCAGACCGCCACCGAAGCCCTGGATGAACCGGCCCGCGACCAGCAGCTCCATGGTCGGGGCGGATCCGGCGAGGATCAGGCCGACCAGGAACCACGCGGTGCCGTACCAGAGCGGCCGGGCCGGACCTTTCAGGTCACTCCAGGTGCCGGAGACAACCATCGCGACGACACTCGACGCGAGCGGCCCACCGAAGGCCAGCGCGTACAGCGCGAGCCCGTCGAGCGCCTGCGCCGCGGTCGGCATCGCGGTCGTGACGGCCAGCGACTCGAACGCGATCAGGGTGATCAGCGCAACCATGCCAATCGTCAACGCCCGGTACTGCGGGGAGAGCACGCCGGCTCGTTTCGGGGCGAGCGTGGGGCCGGCCGGGACTTCTGCGGTGGTGGTCATGCCCGGTAGCCTGCGAGTTCAACCGCACTTGAAGTCAACACCATAAGTTCAAGCACGGTTGAGCTTGTTCAGAGCACTGCGGCGAGCACGAGTGCGATGATCGGCGGACCCGCCTGCATAGCAGCGGCTCGCACCATCCGGCGGTTCGACGCGACCAGGACGACACCGGCGCCGGCCATGCAGGCACACGCGAACAGCGAGATCGCGTGCCCTTTGTCGCCCCCGGCAACAAGTCCGCCGAGCGCGCCGAGCGCGAGGAACAGGTTGTAGAAGCCCTGGTTGTAGGCCCACGGCTTCGCGATCTTCGCCTCGGCCTCGTTCGGGACCCCGAAGCGTTTGTAGGTGCTCGGCTTCAGGAAGAGGAGACTCTCCATGGCGAAGACGGCGAGGTGGAAGACACCGGCCAGGACGACGAAGATCTGAGCGATCGTGTTCACTCGCGCACCGTACCGCGCAGGACGAATGCGCGAGCGGGATTGGCCACAAACAGCTGTGTCGCGATCTCTTCGCCGAAGTACCGGACCAGTCGCGGCCGCAGCCCGGTCAGGAGATAAGGGATGCCGGGGCCTTCGCCGGTCGCCGCCCGGGCGCGCGCCGTGGTCGTGTCACCACCGAGCAGCAGGCGGTCGGCGTACCCGGCGTCGATGAGCGCGGCCAGACAGTCGAACAACCGTGGATCGGTGGCGTTGTTCGCACGCGACGGCCCGTCGAAGGCCAGGAACGATCCACGCGCGGCGAGGTCAAGGTGGAACCGATGATCCGGGAAACGGTTGAGATGCCCGAGGATCACGCTCTCCGGCGCCACCCCCGATTCATCGACCAGCAGATCCAGTACTGCGTCCGCGGCCGTCCCGAGTTCGTGGTGGATCGCGATCGGCGCCCCGGTCGCGTGATGCGCCTCGGCCGCGGCGACCATCACCACCCGGGCATGCTCGTCGAGAATGTGGAACCCACCGGCGACCTTGATCAGTCCCGCGCGCACCCCCGAGTCGCCGATCCCCTCGGTCACCTCCCGGACAAAGATGTCAGCAAGCTCCGGCCGAACCTCGTCGACCAGCCCGGCCGGGTAGTGCTCCGCCCGGTGCAGCCCGGTCGCGGCGACCAGATGGACTCCCGTGTCAGCGGAGATCTTGGCAAGGTCACCAGCCCGCCGTCCCAACCCGTACGGCGTCCACTGCACGATCGTCCGGCCACCCAGCTCGGCAAACGCCCGTACTTCGCGCGTCGCCGCCTCGCTGTCGTCGAGCTCCTGGCCCGGCAGCAACGCGCTGCGGAAGAACAGGTGATCGTGGGCATCCGTCACCCCCAACTGATCGGCCGCCAAGTCACCCAGCACAGTCCTGACCGTCATCAACGCCTCCACCTCGCACAGAAAAGGGCCCGATCAGACAATGCCTGACCGGGCCCTTCCCATACCAACTGTTATCGCACTGTCTCAACGAGAGCCAGCGACAGCCGCCTCACCGGCGGTGCCGGCGACTGCGGTCGACGGTCCTGCGTCAGCGGGCGCGGCGTGCTCCGCCTGCGCGGGTGCCGGCAGAGAAGGCTGCAGCGCCTGCGGGACGACTGCTCGCACCGGGTGTCGTGGTGCTGTACGTCTTCGGAGCAGAGGCGCCACCGCGACCCTGTGACCGGGTCTTGGTCGCCTGGCCTCCGCCCTTGCCACCGGAGCCAGCGCCCCGGCCGCCACCGCTCGCACCGCGGCCGCTACCGGAGCTGGCGTTGCCACCCGTCCCGGCGCCACGGCCACCTGCGGAGCGAGCACCGCGACCAGAGCCCTGGCTGGATCCAGCACCAGCACCAGCGCCACGGCGTGCACCGCGGCCGCGACCTCCGCCACCGCCAGTACGGCGTACCGAGTCTTCCTCGGTGACGACCTTGATGGTCGGCGTCACGAAGGTCCGCTCGCCCGGAGCAAGCTTGGCCAGCAGCGGGTCGCCGACGTGGAGCTTGGTCACGGTGGCGGCGATGCCGGCCTTGCGGGTCAGGTCCCGGACGTCGCGGACCTGGTCGTCGGTCATCAGCGTGACGACGGTGCCCTCCGCGCCTGCGCGCGCAGTACGGCCGGACCTGTGCAGGTAGGCCTTGTGCTCGATCGGCGGGTCGGCGTGGATCACCAGCGTGACGTCGTCGACGTGGATACCCCGCGCGGCGATGTCGGTGGCGACCAGCGTCTTGGCCGAACCGTCGGAGAAGGCTTCCAGGTTCCGCGTGCGAGCACCCTGGGACAGGTTGCCGTGCAGCTCGACGGCCGGGACGCCCTGCGCGATGAGCTTCTTGGTGAGCGACTTCGCCCCGTACTTCGTCCGGGTGAAGACGAGCGTGCGGCCGGGCGCCGCGGTCAGGTCGACGAGCACGGGCAACCGGCTGTCGGCCTGAACGTGCAGCACGTGGTGGGTCATCTTCGCGACCGGCGACTGGGCCGAGTCGACGCTGTGGGTGACCGGCGACTTCATGAACCGCCGGACCAGGACGTCGACACCGGCGTCCAGGGTGGCCGAGAACAGCAGCCGCTGGGCGTTCGCCGGAGTCGCCTCGAGGATCCGCCGTACGGCGGGCAGGAAGCCGAGATCGGCCATGTGGTCGGCCTCGTCCAGCACGGTGATCTCGACCTGGTCGAGCTTGGCGTGCCCGGTCTTGACGTGGTCCTCGAGCCGGCCCGGGCAGGCGATCACGATGTCGACGCCACGCCGCAGCGCGGTGATCTGCGGACCGGCGCCGACGCCACCGAAGATGGTCATCGTGCGCAGGTCGAGCGCGTCGGTCAGCGGCGTGATCGAGGCCTGGATCTGGGTCGCGAGCTCACGGGTCGGCGCCAGGATCAAGGCGCGCGGGTGATTCGGCCGGCGCTTGCTGGTGCTGGTGGTGAGCCGAGCCAGGACCGGCAGCACGAACGCGTAGGTCTTGCCGGAACCGGTCCGGCCGCGGCCGAGCACATCCTTGCCGGCCAGCGAGTCCGGCAGCGTCGCCGCCTGGATCGGGAAAGGCTTGAGGATGCCGGCCGTGGCCAGCGCCTTGACCAGACCGGCCGGAACGCCGAGCTGGTCGAAGGTGACGTTCTCGTCGATCGCAGCGGGAGCGACCTCGGCGTACGCCTCGGTCTTGCTCACGGCCTGCTGGCGCTCGCCGTTGCTCTGGGCCAGCGGCTGGGCACCGTCGGTACCGGGATTGTTGCCGTTGGCACCGGTACGGCGACGGCGGCGCGGGCGGGCCGGGGCTTCACCCTGGGCGCGCGCAGGTCGTTCGGTGGAGCTGGGGGTGGAAGTGGACGTGGTCGTGCTGGGGCGGCGTGCCGCCATGAAGTACTCCAAAGATCGGGGGGTCGTCCTGCCCGGCGCAGCCTCTGGGCCGCGGCGCGTGGTGGTCGACTGCTAGCGCAGCGTATGCACTGAATCGGCCCGAGGCAGAACTGGGCGGGCCGTCACCAACAGTGTACGGCACGCCAGGACCACTGGCAGAGAGTTACCTGATCTGGATATCTTCTGCCGGTGACAGCTGAGGAATTCCGGGTCAGCCCGCCGACCGTAGCCAGTGAGCGCGAACTCCTCCAGGGGTTCCTCGACTTCCACCGCGGGACCCTGCTGTGGAAAACCTCCGGCCTGACCGGCGAGCAACTCACCGAGACGAAGATCGAGCCGTCCACGATGACGCTGCTCGGGCTGATCCGGCACGCGACCGAGGTCGAGCGGTACTGGTTCCAGATCTGCCTGGACGGCCGGCCCTTCGACCTGCTGAAGACCTGGAGCCAGGAGTACCCCGACGGCGACTTCGACCTGGTCGACCCGGCCCACGCCGAGGAGGACCTGGCCGACTTCCGCGCAACCACCAAGCTCTCCGACGAGATCGCGGCCGGCTACTCCCTCGACCACGTCTTCGTCCGCCCGAAGATCGGCACCGAACACTCGGTCCGCTCGCTCTACCTGCACATGATCCAGGAATACGCCCGCCACAACGGCCACGCCGACCTCTTCCGCCAACGCTTCGACGGCCTGACGGGCGAGTAGAACCCCGTACTACGGCCGCCCACGCGTGCTCCTCCGTCGCCCGCTCCCCAGCTACCTCGCTCCTCCGTCGCTCGTCCCGCTGCCGTGAGTACCTGACGCACAGCCGACTCCCATGCCTGGCCAGTCCGCCAACTGCTGAGGTGTCGCTTGTCGGCGGGGAGTGCTCATGCGGTTTTGATTGAGCGGATTACGCCGATGAGGTCGTTGGCTACGCCGCGGACGCCGGGGATTCGGGTTAGGCGGAGTAGGCGGTCGATCAGGGGGACCGTGCTGGTGATCAGCAGGTGGGTGCGGCGGAGGCTTTCGCTGTCGTCGTGGACCCAGAACAGGACGATTCCCATCTGGAGCAGCCAGAGGAGTTCGGGCAGCTCGGCTCGTAGGTCTGCGGGAAGCTTGATGTCCGAGCCCTCCACCACCTGGCGGAAGATCTCGATACTCGCCTCGCGGGCCGGGCGGGACTGTTCACTGAACGGTGACAGCGGGCTCTTCGGTTCTGCCGCCGTCTTGAAGAAGGTGCCGGCGAACTCGTGGTACGGCTCCGACACCTCCAGCCAGCTGCGCAGTACGCCGGTGAGCCGCTTGGTGAACGACTTCTCGTCCGCCAGGATCTCCGCGACCGCTTCGCGATGCAGCACCTGCAGGTGGTCGTAGTACGCCTGCATCAGGTGTTCTTTGGAGCTGTAGTAGTAGTACGCGTTGCCGACCGAGACGCCCGCCTCGGCGGCGATGGCTCGCATGGTTGTCTTGCCGTAGCCCTGCTCGCGGAACAACCGCAGAGCCGTCGACAGGATCAGCTCACGCGTCTGCTCACCCTTGGCGGTCGCACTGTCCGTCACATCCGTCAGCGTAGTCACCTCTGTCCCCCTCCCGGTTCCAGCTCCGCAACCCGGCCGCCGCCTGCACCATCGCCCGCGCCACCGGCCGCATCGCCGGACTTGCCAGCCGTACTGCGGTAGCGCGGTGCTCCCGGGTCGCCCACAGACACACGATCCAGGCCCGGTCGCCGACGTACACCGCTCCGTCGTCGGCGACCACAGTCACCTCGCGCAGTGTGGCCGCGTGATCCAGCCCCGGGTACAGCTGCCTGGCCTTCGTCGACCCCGCCGCGACGAATCCGAGCCGCACCACTCCACCCTGCCCGTTGCGGGCGGGTGCCTGCGCCGCCAGCCACTCCTTGAAGCGCCGGCAGAGCCCACACTGCGCGTCGTACAGGACCACCAGTTCTTGCATGGTCGGTCAGTAGGCGCCGACGACGACGTGGTTGTTCGGCGGAACCGGCGGCGACGTCATCTCCTCCAGCCGGCTGCGGCGGCGGATCGCGTTGAAGATCCACACGTTCATCAGATGCAGCACCCCGAGCACCACCATCACGATGCCGAGCTTCACGCTGAGCTGCTCGATCACCCCCCGCGCGTCGACCACCGTGCTGCCGCTGCGCAGGAACAGTGTCACGAACCCGAGGTTGACCAGGTAGAACCCCACCACCAGCAGCCTGTTCACCGCATCGGCGAAGTCGTCGTTGCCATGGAACACGTCGACCAGGAAGATCCGCCCGTTCCGGCTCAGCGTGCGGGCCACCCAGATGGTCAGCGGCACCGCGATCGACAGGTAGATCAGATAGCTCACCACCGTCATGCTCACCACGTCCTCACTTTTTTGAACACGTTCAACTCTTGGACAGGACTGAGACTAGCCCTGAGTTTTGAACATGTTCAAGAACAGGCCGAGGTGACCTGGGTCTCAGCGACGCCGGCAGCGGTTGCTGTAGCACTGCGGTGGGTGGGGGTCGTAGGATCGGGGTCAGGCGCTCGGGGTGCCGCCGGTTCGCGGGAAGGGCTTAGCCCACCTGGATTTGAGGTTGTGGTTGTACGGCCTACCTCCTTTCTCGCCTGTCGATGCGGACAGCAGGCATTAGAGAGGAGGTCGCTATGCCGACCCGGAACCTTCCCCACCCGCCGAACCTCGACCACCTGAAGAAGCAGGCCAAAGCGCTGCTCAAGCAGGTGCGTGCCGACGATTCTCAGGCCTTGGCCCTGGCGCGTGAGTTTCACCCGATGAGCGCGCCAGCGCACACGCAACCTCTCAACACTCTTGCGGACGCGCAGCTCGTGGTCGCTCGCAGTTACGGCTTTGCCAGCTGGCCGCGGTTGGTGCGTCATCTTGCGACCGTCGAGCAGTACAGCCGATCGCCGCACCTCCAGCAGGTCGGCGGCCCGCTCGACACTCCCGGTCAGCGCATCGACGAGTTTCTCCGCCTCGCCACTCTGCACTACGGACAGGACGACCCGGCCCGCCAAGCCGCCGCCCAGAACCTCGTCCACGAAGTTGCTCTAAGCAACATCTACACCCAGGTCGTAGCAGGCGAAGTCGAAGCGGTCCGTACGACGCTCGCCGCGGACCCGTCGCTGGCTCGTCGCGAAGGCGGCCCGTTCCGCTGGGAACCCCTGCTGTACTTGACCTACTCGCGCCTTCCCGTCCCCCAGGACGCCCCACTGCAGATCGCCAAACTACTCCTCGCCCACGGCGCCGACCCCAACGCGGGCTATCTCTGGGAAGGCCTGACGTCACCCTTCACCGCACTGACCGGCGCCTTCGGACGCGGCGAAGGCGACCAACCGCCACATCAGAACCGACTCGACCTGGCCCGGCTCCTGCTCGAAGCCGGCGCCGACCCGAACGACAGCCAGACGATGTACAACTGCGGCCCCGGCTGCCCACCGCCGTACGACGACGACCATCTGGACCTGCTCCTCGAGTTCGGTCTCGGCCGGGGCGACGGCGGCCCGTGGCACGAGCGCATGACCGCCGAGGGCAATGCAAGCGAGCACCCGACTCCGCGCCAGCTCCTGGAAGACGAGCTGGTCTTCGCCTCGTCGGCCGGCCTGCTGCACCGAGTCGAGCTAGTGCTTGCCCAAGGCATCGACCCCGACGGCCGGGGTACCGAGCATCCGATCTTCTGCGGACACCGCGCCTACGAGTTGGCCGCCGTACAGGGATACACCGAGATCGCCGACCGGCTGCGGGCGGCCGGCGCGGCACCACTCGACGACGTCCACGAGCTGTACGCCGCCGCCTTCCGCGGCGAGTCGGTCGACGCAGACCCCGACCTGACAGCCCGCGCCGTACGGCGAAACCCGCTCCTGCCGATCCGGGCGGCCGAGCGCGGCCGGACCGAGGCGCTGGAACCCCTGCAACGGTTGGGCTTCGACCTCAATGTGCTGGCGCGGAACACGCCCTTGCACCAGGCAGCATTCTGGGGGCACCTCGACACCGTCAAGAAGCTGATCGAGCTGGGTGCCGATCCTACGATCGAGGATCCGGCGTACCGGAGTACGCCGCGTGGCTGGGCGGAGCACAACCACCAGCAGGAGGTCGTCGACTACCTGGACAGCCTCACGGACTGACGGCGAGGAAGAGGAAGGAACTGAAGATCATCAGGTGGACCGCGCCCTGCAACAGGGTGGCCCGGCCGGTCGCCAGGGTGAGCATGCTGACCACCACGGTGAGCACGAACAGCACCAGTTCCTTGCTGCCCAGGCCGAGCACGAGCGGCCCGCTGAGCCAGATCGACGCGATGGCGATCGCCGGGATCGTCAGTCCGATACTGGCCAGGGCCGAACCGAGCGCGAGGTTCAAGCTGGTCTGAAGACGGTCCCGCAGTGCAGCCCGTACTGCGGCGACCGTCTCCGGCAGCAGAACCAGTAGCGCGATCATCACGCCGACCACCGCGAGCGGCGCACCGGCCGACTCGACGGCGGACTCCAGCTTCGGCGAGACCGTCTTGGCCAGGCCAACTACCGCGACTAGGCAACCAAACAGCAGGGCGAGGCTCACCAGCGCGACCTTGCCGCTGGGCGCCGCGGCATGCGCCTCATCTTCTTCCTCAACGGCTAGTGGGGCGGCTCCCGCATCCGCCGACTCCACGACCGGCAGGAAGTAGTCGCGATGCCGGATCGTCTGGACGAAGACGAAGACGCCGTACATCACCAGCGACGCGACCCCGGCGAAGGCGAGCTGCGGACCGCTGAAGGTGGCCCCCGGAGTACTGGTCGTGAAGGTCGGCAGGACCAGGCTGAGGGTGACCAGCGCGGTCATCACGGCCAGTGCGCTGCCGGACGCGTGCACCCGGAACTCCTGCGTCTTGTGCCGCAACGAGCCGACCACGAGGGCGAGGCCGAGGATGCCGTTGCAGGTGATCATCACCGCGGCGAACACGGTGTCGCGGGCGAGTGACGCCGCCTTGTCGCCACCCGACGCCATCAGCGTCACGATCAGGGCGACTTCGATCACGGTCACCGCGAGAGCCAGGATCAGCGTCCCGAACGGTTCACCGACGCGATGCGCGACGACCTCCGCATGGTGGACGGCGGCGATCACGGCGGCACCGAGGCCGGCGCAGATGAGGATCAGCAGCACTGCACCGGGTTTGCGGCCCCAGGACAGCACCAGGACGACGAGAGCGAGCGGGGGCACGGCCAGACTCCAGCGCGGCAGCCCATGAACGACAGAGTTGGTCATCCCCTGTGATTCTATCGGTCCCATGGAAATCCGAGAGGCCGCCGCAGCGGACTGGGACGCGATCTGGCCGTTCTTCCACGAGATCATCACGGCTCGCGAGACGTACACCTACGATCCGGAACTGAGCTTCGAGCAGGCACGAGCGATGTGGATGTCACCGTCCTCGTCGCCGCCGGCCCGGACCACGGTCGCGATCGATGCCGAGGGCAAGGTTCTGGGCAGCGCCAACATGTACCCGAACCGCCCCGGACCGGGCGCGCACGTGGCCAGCGCGAGCTTCATGGTCGACACCGCGGCGCGCGGTCAGGGCGTCGGCCGGGCACTCTGCCAGGACATGATCGACTGGGCCGGGCGCAGCGGGTTCCGCGCGATCCAGTTCAACGCGGTGGTGGAGTCCAACACCACCGCCGTCAAACTCTGGCAGTCACTGGGCTTCGACATCATCGGCACAGTGCCCGAAGCCTTCCTCAGCCCGACCCACGGTTACGTCGGGCTGCACGTGATGCACCGCGCGCTCTAGAGGGTGGCCAACTCCTCGGGAGTGAAGGCACGCAGTACGCAGAACTCGTTGCCTTCCGGGTCGTTCATCACGACCCAGGAGACGGAGTCGTCCTGCCCGACCGAGGCGCGCTTGCCGCCCAGCCGCTCGATCCGCTCGACCTCGGCCGCCTGGTCATCAGGACGCAGGTCCATGTGAAGCCGGTTCTTGATCGTCTTCGTCTCGTCGGCCGGCACCTTGACGAACAGGATGTCCGGTACGACGCCGTCCTCCCGGCTGCCCTGCGGCGGCTCGAGCACCGACTCCTTCTCGACCTCGTGGGTGATCCGCCACCCGAGCACCTCCGCCCAGAAGCGCGCCTGCGCGGCGGGGTCGATCGCGTCGTAGATCACACACTGCACCCGAATACTCATGGCCTACACCCTCTCATCCGAGGGGATTCATCTGCTTTGATCGGAAGCATGACCGAGTCGCGCGCCCGGCGCCTGTGGAAAGTTCTCGAGCCGTACCACGCGATCACCTACTTCGCGCCCGACACGAGGAAGGCCACCGACGCACTCGGCCTCCGCGGGGGCTGGATGAGCTACTTCGCCTGCCGTGCGGCTCCACTAGGCCCAGTGGGCCCGGGGCTCGTCACAGCGGTCTTCTACAACTTCCACCCGTCCATGGTCGCCCGCGCGATCCCTGACGCCTGGGGCTTCGCCACGCCCGCACAGCTGCTCACCGCTCGCCTGGAGGCGGTCGACAGCGCAGTACGCCGCTTCCCAGCCACCGGTACTCCGGTACGCCGGGCCGCCGAGCTGGCTCGCCAGGCGGCCGAGTTGGCGCCGACAGCGGGCCGGCCACTCGGTGCGGCCAACGCTGCGCTCGACTGGCCGGATGAGCCGCACCTGGTGTTGTGGCAGGCCAGCACGATCCTCAGAGAGTCGCGTGGCGACGGGCATGTCGCCGCACTGGTCGGGGCGCAACTGTCGCCGTGCCAGGCGTGTGTGACCATCTCTGCCGCCGGCGGGCCGTCCAAGGAGGTGTTCCAGCTCAACAGGCGCTGGAGCGACGAGGAGTGGGCCGAAGCCGAGGAGGATCTCCGGGTACGCGGGCTGCTGGACGCGGACGGCGTACTGACTGAGGCAGGGCGAGCACTGCGGCAGCAGGTCGAGGAGACCACCGACAGGTTGGCCGAGCAGGGCTGGTCCGCCTTTGGCGACTCCAACGCCGAGGAACTGGATCGCCTGGTCCGGCCGATCAGTGGCGCGATCATGGCCGCCGGGCTGGTCCCAGCCGACAACCCGATGGCTATGCGCTGGGACCCCGCAGACCTGCCGACCGCTACCGCTTCTGCGGACCCCGGAAAGTGACGTAGAGCAGGGCGACTCCGAAGGCCGCGACCACCGGGCCGATGACAGCCCAGATCTGCTTGCCCGACATCGAACTGCCGCCGATGTAGCCGAGCCCCTGCAACGCCCAGACCACGCCGAGCACGGTCAGCAACAAACCCAGAGCAAGCGGTATGGCCTTCTTCATCTCACGATCCTATTGTGGATGCGACGTGCTGGATGGCCTTGGCCAAGTCTTCGCCCTTGGGCGCTTTTGCGGGGTCGAACAGCCACAGGGCGATCACGCCGAGCAGCAGCGCCTGGTAGAAGGCGCCGACCTGCTGGGTCGTCTCCGGGTCCGTGTTCTCGTCCGCGGAGCCGAACAGCATCGCCACACCCTCGCGCGCCTCGACCTGCTGCTTCGACAGCTCCGCGAGCAGCTCCGGCAAATGTGCGCCCGACTCAGTACTTCGTACTGCGTGACCCACAGCGCGCGCGTCGCCGGCGACGACAAGGTCTCGACCGCCTGTCCCCAGGTCGCGACGAACCGCTCCCGGGCGTCGACGTTCGGCGGCAATCCGGCGCTCATCGTCTCGCCGACCTGCGCACCCCACTCGTCCAGCGCCTGCCGCATCGCCTCGTTCAGCAGAGCTTCCTTGGAGCCGAAGTGGTAACCGATCGCGGCCAGGCTCACCCCGGCCGCCGTCGCGATGTCCCGCGCGGTGGTCCGGCTGTACCCGTTCTCCATCAGGCAACTCTTGGCGCCCTCGATCAGCGCCTCACGGTTTCCCATGGCGCTGATGCTAGTGGACGTCTGGAACGTCCGTCTTGCACATCTGTTTGAGGCGTCAGCGGGGCCGCAGGCCGGCTGCGGCGGCCTCCAAAACGGCAGCGGTGAGGGCGTCCAGCACCCTGGAGTCCAGCTTCCACCGCTGCCAGTACAGCGGCACGTCGACGTACTTGCCCTTGGCAACTTCCACCAGGCGGCCGCCGGCCAGCTCGTCCTCGACCATTTCCTCCTCGATCATGCCCCAACCGAGACCGAGCCGGATCGCCCGGACGAACGGCCCGGGTGCGGGGATCGAGTGGATCGGCGGGTCGAGCCGGCGCCGCGTCACCTTGCGGACCAGCCGGTGCTGCAGCATGTCCTTGGAGTTGAAGACGATCATCGGCGCGTCCGCGAGCGCCTCCGGCAGCGGCCGCCCGGTCAGCCAGCGGTCGGCGAACTCCGGCGTCGCGATCGACAGGTACCGCATCTTGCCGAGCGGTTGCACCCGGCAACCCTGCACCGGCTGTGGATCGGCGGTGACCGCGGCCAGGACCGTCCCGTTGCGCAGCAGCTCCGCCGAGTGGTCCTGATCCTCCTGCCGCAGGTCGAACGCAGTCACCAACTCCGGCGGTACGGCGAACAGCACCGGCAGGAACCAGTTGTTGAGCGAGTCCGCGTTCACCGCGATCGGCAGCCGCAGGCCTTCCAGCTTGCCCTTCACCGCGGCGATCGCCTCGACCTCCAGCAACGACACCTGCCGGGCGAGGCGCAGTACGGCTTCGCCTGCTTCGGTGGCGCGGGCCGGTTTGGTTCGCTGCACCAGGACGTGGCCGAGGCGACTCTCCATCGCCTTGATCCGCTGGCTGACGGCAGACGGCGTGATCTGCAACTTGCGAGCCGCCGCGTCGAAACTGCCTTCGTCGATCACCGCCGCGAAGGTGTCCAGTTGGGCCGAGTCGAGCTGCATGCATTTCCTAGCTTAAGCATCGCTAATGGTAGTGAAAGAACTTTAGCTGGTTTGTGGCTGGCCAGCCTTCTACGGTCGAACCATGCCCCTCCTCGCCGGCTTTGCCACGACCTTGACGCTGATCGTCGCGATCGGAGCACAGAACGCCTTCGTACTGCGCCAGGGGCTGCGCCGCGAACACGTCTTGCCAGTAGTTCTGATCTGCGCACTGTCCGACGCCCTGCTCGTCTCGAGCGGCATCGCCGGCCTCGGCGCACTGCTGACCAGCAGCCCTCTCGCACTGAACCTGGCCCGCTACGGAGGCGCCCTCTTCCTCCTCACGTACGCCGTGATCGCGGCGCGCCGGGCCTTGAACCCGGCGGCAATGAGCCCGGCAGACCACACGCCGACCGCGCTGCGGAGCGTCGTGCTGACCTGTCTCGGGTTCACATTCCTGAACCCGCACGTGTATCTGGACACGGTGATCCTGCTCGGGTCGCTGGCCAACCAGCGCGGGCCGGACGGCCGCTGGATCTACGGCCTGGGTTCGGTCGCGGCGAGCTTCGGGTGGTTCTTCTCGCTCGGCTTCTTCGCCCGCAAGCTCGGCCCGGTCTTCGCCCGCCCGCGCGCCTGGCAGATCCTCGACGGCGGCATCGCCCTGATCATGACCGGCTTGGCCGTGTGGATGGTCCTGCCGGCGCACTAGATTGCCGGGGTGGACGTGACGGTGCTGTGCGATGCGGTGGCGGTGTTTCCGGAGCCTGTCGAGACAGCGCTGCCCGGCTGGTCCAGTGCGCATCAGGAGTGGACGGCGGCCTCGATGCCCGGGAATGTTGCGGCCGATGGTGGTTGGTGGCTGCACTTCCACAGCTTCCTGGTGACTTCGGCTGCCGGGGTCACACTGGTTGACACCGGCATCGGGCCGGCCGGGAGCGACGCATCCGAGTGGCTGGGGACGGCCGGTCGGCTGCCGGCGTTGCTGGAGGCGGCCGGAGTAAAGGTGGCTGAGGTCGACACGGTGGTGCTCACGCACATCCACTCGGATCATGCCGGCTGGAACGTCGCCGAGGAGTTGCCGCGCTTCGGTAACGCGACCTATGTGGTGCAGCAGGCAGAGTTGGAGCACGCACGCGGCGGGGCCAACTACGCGAGGCTGATCAAGCCCCTTGTCGATGCGGGGCAGTTGCGGGCAGTGGATGGGGAGACTGTGCTGGCAGACGGGCTACGGCTGCTGCCGACGCCGGGACATACGCCTGGGCATCAGTGCGTGGTGACTGAGCGGGCAGTGCTCGGGGGCGACCTACTGGTGCATCCGGCGCAGGCGCGGTGGCCTGAGCTCACCTATGTCTACGAGCAGGACCCTACGGTCGCGGTGACCTCGCGGCGCGACGTACTGGCGCTGGCGGCAGCGACCGGAGTACCGATTGCTGCCGCCCATCCGCATACCGCTCTCACTGGCTCCGCCTCGCCGCTGCCCGCCTTGAGTCCTAGCAGCGGGGTCTGCCCGCTGCACCGGCTCTAGCGGTAGCCAGTGGTGTCCGCAGGCTTGCCCTGCGACTCGACCTCGACGATGTAGCGCCAGGCGTCGGGCTTGCTGCCGTCCAGGTCCGTGAAGCCGTAGACCTGCGCCAGTTCGCCGCTGGACAACGACTTGCCGTTGTAGCGCGACACGTCGGGGTCGGCCGCCAACGCGGCCACCGCGCGGCCGACGTACGACGGGCTCTCGGAGATCGCGAAGTGCGGGATCTTCTCGGTGGCGTCGCGCCAGTTCTCCTCGGTGACGCCGAAGCCGTCGAGCATCGCCTCGGAGCGGAGCCAACCGGGGGTGAGCAGGATCGCGGTCGCTTCATGCGGCTTGAGCTCGTGGGCCAGGGCGAAGGCCATCCGGCTGACCGCGCCCTTGGCGACGTCGTAGAAGAACGAGACGCGGTAGTTGGTCGCGTTGTACTCGTTCGTGCCGTCGGTCATCTCGATGACCAGGCCGCCAGGCGACTTGATCAGCAGCGGCAACGCGAAGTGGCTGGTGATCGCGTGCGTGTCGACGCCGAGCCGGAACAGCTTGAGGCCCTCCTCGAGCGACGACTCCCAGACCGGCTTGTCCCACTCGGGTTCGCCGGCCTGTCCCCAGATGTCGTTCACCAGGATGTGCAGCGCACCCTGCTCGGTCTCGATCCGCTCGACCAGCGCCTTCACCTGAGCCGGATCGGTGTGATCAACCTGTACTGCGATGCCGCGGCCGCCCGCGGCGTCGACCAGCTCGGCGGTCTCCTCGATCGTCTCGGGGCGGTTCATCTCGGACCGTTGGGCCCGGGTCGAGCGGCCTGTCACGTAGACGGTCGCGCCGGCCGCGCCGAGCTGCACCGCGATTCCCCGCCCGGCCGCCCGGGTCCCGCCGGCCACCAGCGCCACCTTGCCCGCCAACGGCTGTCCGGTCATTTCTGCCTCCCACAGTAGCCATACGCTGTATGATTTCTGTACCATACGTCGTATGGTTAATGCTGGCAAGCCGGGTCCAGGACGCACTGGACGACCCCGGGCGGGGGAAGAGCGGCTCAGCCGGCAGACGATCCTCGAGGCGGCATTGCGAATCGTGGACACCGAAGGCATCGAGGCGATGACGATGCGGCGGCTCGCGTCGACGCTCGGCGTGAACCCGATGTCGATCTACCACCACCTGCCGAACAAGGCGGCCGTCTTCGCCGGGCTGGCCGAGCTGGTCTTCGCCGAACTGGAGTCCTCGCCACCGGACGACAGCATCAGGTGGCAGGACGAGTTGAAGGGCGCGGCCGCGGCGTACCGCGACGCGCTGCGAGCCCATCCGAACCTGGCCCTGCAGGTCCTCTCCGACACGTCGGCGGTCTCGGACGTCGTCGTGGTCACCGTCGAACCGTTCTACCGCGCCCTCGACCGGGCCGGCGCGAAGCCCCGGCAGATCTTCGAGGCGGTGAACACCATCATCGACTTCATCCACGGCTTCACCCTCGGCGAAGCATCAGTCCGTTCCGACACCTTCGAGTTGGCCCCCGACCTACTCACCCGCGTAGCCACCCTCCCACCCGGCAAAGCCCCAACCCTCGTCCGCGTAGTCTCCGAACTCGGCACCGAAGGCCTCGCCTACGACTTCAATGACGGCTTCACCACCGGCATCGCGGTACTAGTCGCCGGCATCGAATCCCAGCTCGGCCTGTAGCGCCAGACCGCAACTCTCACCGCCGGAGGCTCCACCATGCGTTCGAAGATCTTGTACGTCAGTGATCTCACCTATCCGGCTCGTGGCCGGCGGTACTGCGACGAGGACATCTTTCTCACTCGAGAACTGCGGGACCACTTTGATCTGGCGTTGTGTCATCCGCTCGATGCGGTGGCCTTGATGGACAGCTTCGACGCCGTGGTCGTACGCAACAGCGGGCCGGTGCTGCATTTCCAGGTTGAGTACGACGAGTTCCGGGCAGCCGCGGTCGCCCGGGGAACTCGCGTGTACAACCAGCTCACCGGCAAGGCCGACATGGTCGGCAAGCAGTACCTGGTGGAGCTGAGCGACGCCGGCTACCCGGTCATCCCGACCACCGACAGCGACCCGTCCGCGTTGCCCGAGTCAGCCGCGTATCTCGTCAAGCCGAAGCTGGGCTCCGACTCGATCGGACTGCGCAAAGTCTCCCGTGCCGAACTCACCACCCTTCCTCTCGACGGCCTGCTCGCGCAGCCGTTGATCGACTTCTGGTACGAGGTCTCCTTCTACTTCGTCGACCACGACTTCCAGTACGCGCTGTACGCCCCCGATCCCGACCTCCGCTGGGAGCTGCAGCCCTACCAGCCGACCGAGGACGACCTCGCCTTCGCCCAGCGCTTCATCGACTGGAACGCCATCGACCACGGCATCCAGCGCGTCGACGCCTGCCGCACCCGCGACGGCGACCTTCTCCTGGTGGAGCTCGAAGACCTCAACCCCTTCCTCTCCCTGGCGTCCACCAAGGACGTCCAGCGCGCCGCCTTCGTCACCCGCCTGGTCTCATCCGTCAACGCCCTCCTCTCTCACTGAGGATTCATGCGGCGCCGGCGGTGGCAGCGCCGACGGCGTGATCAGAGCGGTCAGGAACAGCGGGACGGTCAGCCCCGCCACCAAGGCCGGAAGTGCGAACCAGAACGACCCCAACGCGAAGCCCGCGTAGACCGCGACAGCGAAGACCTCGGCGAACAGGCCCGACACCGACGTCACCGTTGCGCGTGCCGGACCCGTGATGGCGTCCTGCAGCCGCGCTTCGGCGACGATGATGACGAGTTGCATCACGCCGTAGCCGATCGCGATCGGTACGAACCCATGAGCCGTCCCACTCAACGCACCCCACGCCAGCAACCCGGCCGACACTCCCAGCCCAGCCGCGAGCAGCCGACCCCGCAGCCGGTACGCCGGACCTGCGAGCGCACCGCCGATCGCCTGGGCAGCGACCGTACCGGCGATCAGCACCGGGACGAGTGACGTCGAGGCGCCGATCTCCCTTGCCAGCAAGGGGAAATACTCGTCGAAGGCCAGGAATCCACCCAACAGAGCCACCAGCGCGACGGCCTTGCGGACGACGTGACTGGTCGCTGCCTCGCTCAGTCCCGAGCGCAGCATCGCCAGATACCGTCCGAGTGGGCCACCTCCGGCTCCCGGTTCCACCTCCTCTGTTTCGTCGGTCGTGGCGACAGGCGGCGCCTCCGGCAAGGACAGGGCAACAGCCGCCTGGGCCAGGCAGCTGCAAACACTGACGGCACCCGCCAACGGATAGCCACCAAGCTGATACAGCGGCGCTGCCAATGCGGTAGCCGCCAGATTCATGACCAGGGCGGAAGACTTCGCCCTGCCGATCAGTCCGGCGTACCGGTCGGAGGCTCCGCGCGCGGCGAGTTCGTCGTACACGAAGGCTTCGAAGGTGCCGGAGATCAGCGCGGAGCTGATTCCCCACAACACGAAACCGGCGGCGAACCCGGCGTACGAGGGCAGGGCGATCCAGGCCGCATAGCCCGAGCCTCCGATGAGGGCGCCGAGCACCAGCAGTTTGCGCCGGGAGAAGACATCCGCCAGGGCACCCGAAGGCACCTCGAACAGAAACGCGGTCGTGGACCAGATGATGAACAGCGTCGAGATCTGGGCCGCCGACAGTCCGTGGTCGGCGAACAGCAAGCCGTACAACGGATACAACGGGATGAAGTCCTGCAGCGCCTCGTAAGCGACGATGCGAACGGACAGGCTGCGCGGTACCGCGCTGGGTCGTGGTCGGTCAGGGCGTCAAAGGTGCGGGCTCGAGTACGTCATGCCTTAAAAGATATCCGCGAACGCACGGCCCGGACAGAACTTATACTCGGCGTTCAGGACGGCTGAGCGATCCTTCAGCGTGAGTGAATACTTGAGGTGAGTGCGTGGAGCGCCAGGAGATCGAGACGTTCCTCGTGCTGTGCGAAGAGCTGCATTTCGGCCGCACCGCCAAGCGCCTCCGCCTCTCCCCGGCCCGGGTCACCCAGCTCATCCAGAAGACCGAACGCCGGATCGGCGCGGCCCTGTTCGAGCGGACCACGCGTGGTGTGACGCTCACCGACCTGGGCCGGCAGTTCCACCGCGACCTCGCGCCCGCGCACGAGGCGGTCGAGAAGATCGTCCAGCGAACCATCCAGGCGGCCAAAGGGCTCGACGGCGAGCTGCGGCTGGGCTTCCTCGGTACGGCGAACGGCCGGCACCTGGTGGAGCTCGCCCAGCTGTTCGAGTCCCGCCAGCCCTGTGCCGAACCGCGCCTCGTGATGGAAGCCGAGATCGGCGACCACCTACGGCCGCTGCGGGAGGATCGGGTCGACGTGCTCGCCATCCCCCTGCCCGTCCGCGAGGAAGGCATGGTCGTCGGACCGGTCGTCCTGCGCGAGCGCCTGCTGATGGCGATACCCGAGGGACACCCGATCGCGCGCCGCGGTTACGGGACGCTGGAGGACCTCGCGGACAACCCGGTGATCGTCTCCGGCGGTGACCCGGAGGACTACTGGATCGACTATTTCGTGCCGCGGCGGACGCCGTCGGGACGGCCGATCGAGCGCACGTACCGCGTCGAGAGCCTGCAGGCCGGCGTCGCACTGGTCCTGGCCGGCAAGGGGATCGGCCCGATCATCGCGCAGTTCGCGCAGTACAACCAGCATCCGGGAATGGCCTACGTGCCGCTGGAGAACGCACCGAGCGTCGCGTCGGCGCTGGTCTGGTCGGCGGCCCGCGAGACCGAACTCATCCGGGACTTCGCCCGGCTCGCCGAGGCCCACGGACCCGTGACGCTGGACTGGCCTCCGGCCGTCGCCTAGGCCCGAACTGCGAAACAATCCTTGAGACCCGCTGAACGCCGAAACGGCGCTCACGCGGGTCTTCATTCGTGCTGAACAGTTCGTTGAGCACATCGCCGTTGCCGCTGCAGTTCGCCCGACTCCACAGTGAATCCGCCAGGTCGTTCGCCGCCCGTTTCAGCGGCCGCCGGGTTCGCATTCATGGGCTACTGACACGGAGGAACAACGCATGAGAGTCCTACTGGCCGGAGGCACCGGCGCTGTTGGAACGCCGCTTACCCGGGCGCTTCTCGAATCCGGGCACGAAGTGGTGGCCCTCACCCGCCGCTGCGGCGGCGCGCCCGCCGGCACCACCGAACTGGTCGCGGACGCACTCGACCGCGACGGCCTGCTGGCGGCTGTCCGCGGCCTGAAGGTCGACGCGGTCATGCACCAACTCACCGCACTGAAGAAGGCCCCGATGCGGCATAGTGGCATGGCTCCGACCAACCGCCTCCGCATCGAAGGCACCGCAAACCTGCTCGCCGCCGCTCGCGTCGTGGGCGCCCGGCGCTTCGTCACCCAGTCGAACCTCTTCGGCTACGGCTACGGGAATCTCGGCGACCATTTCCTCACCGAGAAGGACACGTTCGGGCAGGGCGGGTACGGGCGGTTCGACCAGCACATCGCCGCGCTCCGGTCCACCGAGGAGCAGACGTTCAATGCCGAGGGCATCGACGGGATCGCCCTTCGGTATGGCGCCTTCTACGGCGCCCCGGGCGATCCCCTCATCGAGATGATCGAACAGGGAAAGCTGCCGGCGCTGAGGGGTGGGCCGATCTCCTTCATCCACGTCGAGGACGCCGCCGCCGCGACCGTCCTGGCCCTCGAGCACGGCCGGGGCGGGGAGGCATACAACGTCGTCGACGACGAGCCCGCCCCCTTCAGCGACTTCATCCGTACCGCCGCCGCGCACCTCGGCGCTCCCCCGCCGAAGTCGTTGCCCGGCTGGATCCTCCGGCCGATCCCACTTCTCCATGCCGTCATCACCGGGTCCTACCGCCTGTCGAACGCCAAGGCCAAGGCCGAACTCGGTTGGACCCCGGCAAACCCGACGTACCGCGAAGGCATCGCCGCGATCCGGGTCTGAGGACGCCGCAGACGAACCGCATCCCCTGAGCTCCAGCACGAACGAACGGACACCCACATGAAGCACCGCGTCATCGTCCTCGGCGCCGGGTACACCGGCATGATGGCCACCCACGGCATCGCCCGGCGTACCAAGGCTGCCGAGATCACCGTCGTCAACCCGACCGGCGTCTTCAACGAGCGCCTCCGCCAGCACCAGGCTGCGGTCGGCCAGGACCTCGGAGCCCACCGCATCCCCGATCTCGTCCCAGCAGGCGTCGACTTCGTCGAGGGCCGCGCGGCCCGGATCGATGCCGCCGACCGCCGCGTCGTCCTCGACGACGGCCGCGATCTCACCTACGACTACCTGGTCTATGCGATCGGCAGCACCACCCCGCGCGTCGAGCACGCCTTCACGATCGACGACCCGGCGTTCGCAGAAGCCCTGCGGAACAACGCCGAGGGCGTCCTCGCCGTCTGCGGCGCGGGCCTCACCGGCATCGAAGCAGCCGCCGAGGCTGCCGAGGCGTACCCCCGCCTGCGGGTGCATCTGCTCAACCGTGACGAGCCCGGAAAGATGATGGGGTCGAAGGCGCGCGCCTACCTGATGAACGCCCTCGACCGTCTCGGCGTAGAAGTCCGAACCGGCGTGACGGTCACCCGCGTCCTGCCCGGCGCGGTCGAACTCGACGGCGGCGTGCGCATCGCGGCCGATGTGGCGCTGTGGACGACCGGCGTCGTCCACGCCCGCCTCGCGGCAGAAGCCGGCCTCACCGTCGACGACGCCGGCCGGGTCATCGTGGACGACGCGCTGCGCTCGGTCTCCCATCCAGAGGTGTTCGCGATCGGCGATGCGGCCGCGATCCGCCAGGCGTACGGCGTCATCCACGGGACCTGCCAGAGCGGCATCCCCGCGGGCGCGCACACGGCCGAGTCGATCGCCCGGATCTTGCGCGGCAAAGACCCTCGCCCGTTCCGCTTCGGGTACATCCACCAGCCGGTGTCGTTGGGCCGCAAGGACGCCGTCATCCAGTTCACCAATCCGGACGACACCCCGAGCCGTTGGTACCTCAAGGGCCGGGCCGCCATCGCCTACAAGGAGGCGGTCAGCTCGAGTCCACTCAAGTTCTACCGCTCGAAGACGGCCATCCCCTCCGCGATGACCAAGCGGACCGGCGGACGCCGCAACCGCCTCGACTCTGCGACGCCGGCAGCATTGGTGGTCGTCTCATGATCCTTCTCACCGGAGCCGGCGGGATTGTCGGGCGTGAGGTGACGCGGCTGCTGCTGAACGACGGCCGAGCCGTCACCGCGGTCACCCGCGGTGAGACCCACTTCCCCGACGCCGTCCGTGTCGCCGACGGCGATCTGTTCAGTCCGCACTGGCTGGAAGGCACGCTCGAAGGCGTTGAAGCGATCCAGCTCAGCCCACGCGCCACCGGACCCGGCCTGGGCGAGCTGCTGCGACTGGCGCTCAAGCAAGGCGTCCGCCGCGCGGTGTTGCTCTCGGCAACCACCGTGGAGTATCCAGCGGGGGAACCCCGGTTCGCAGCTCAGTTCCAGGCCGCCGAGGAACTCGTCAAGGACTCCGGCCTGGACTGGACCATCCTGCGCCTGGCCGACTTCGCCGCCAACGCCCTCGCCTGGGCACCGCAGATCAGGAGCGGTGACGTGGTGCGCGGCGCGTACGGCGGCGCCACCACCTCACCGATCCACGAAACGGACATCGCGGCTGTCGCCGTACAGGCTCTCGTGGGCGGGGCCCATGCCGGTTCGACTCTGACCTTGACCGGGCCGCAGTCGCTGGACCAGTCCGAGAAGGTGCAACTGATCGGAGCCGCGATCGGCCGGCCCTTGTCGTTCCAGGAGATTGCTCCCGAGCAGCTCCGGCAGGGGATGCTCGCGCAAGGGCTGCCCGAGGAGGTCCCGGCCCGTCTCCTCGGCTCCCTGGCCGACTACGCCATCCGGCCGGGTCCCACCACCAGAACTGTGGAGGCCTTGCTGGGCCGTCCAGCGCTCACCTTCGCCGACTGGGCTCGCGACCACGCCGCCGCATTCGGAGGCTGAGCGTACTACCCGAACAGAACCTTTGTCCCGGGTGTGGACAAGTGGAGGACCTGGTAGCGCGTGCCGGGCACGATGCCCGGTTCGCCGCTCCACAAGGTGAAATGGACGAGCTCCCATCGTGCCGGGTCCACGGCGAGCGCCGAGCTGTGGACACCGGGCATGGCGGCCGTCCGGTGCAACGCCTCCATCGCCTCGGCGACCGGCACCGCCGGGTCGACGTCCGGCGGCAGCAGCTGCACGTTCTTGGTCGCGCCGACCGCCGGTTGGTCGACATCAGCTCCAGGGACCACCCCTGCACCTGTCCAGTGCCGCACGCTCGGACGCCCGAACGACTTGCAGATGCCGGTGAAGAACCCGCCACCCCAGAGGAACCGGCTCATCCCGGCCGTGTCGTTCCACAGGTAGAACGGCGCGTACTGGTTCACCGCCGCCCCGTTCGCCTGGTCCTGCACGAGATAGGCCTTCACGCCGAGCCCGTCGAAGTCGTCCGTCTTCGAACCCAGCGTCTCCACCCGTCTCCGAATGATCCCCATGTCGTAGTCCGCCGGCAGATTCACCTCGTACTGCATCGCATCCATGCCGTACAGACTAGTTGGTACAGAGCGAAATCGGGAAGCGTTTCCGGACTCGATCCGGCAGGGTGGAGGGCATGGGTCAGGTGGGCGAGCGGGTGTGGCGGAAGGTACCGGACGGGGCGCGGGAGGCGCTCGGGCGCGGGTTGAGTGCGTCGGAGTTGCAGACCGCGTTGCTGGAGATCAGTCGGGTCCGGGCGGGTGCGGTGACGCCGGCTCGGGTGGTGCGGCGGTGGCAGGAGGATCGGTTCGTGCGACCGTCGGAGGTCGATCCGCGGGCGCTGGTCAAGACGCAGGCGATGCTGTGGGAGCGGCTGCCCGAGCGGTTCGCGGGGATTGAACTGTCGCCGCTGGCGCCGTTGGGCACATGTTCGGCAGTGGCGACCGTCGACCAGAACAAGATCGTCAGCACGATGCGGGGCACCGAGGTGGCGAGCGATCCCACCAACGTGCTCGCGATCGAGGCCGCGGTACGCCGACGGGCCGGCCAGTCGCGGGTCGATCTCGCGGCCTGCCAGCGAGTGGTACGTGCTCAGGCGGTCGACGCGCCGGGGATGTTCGCGCATTTCCAGTTGTTCGCGCTGGTGTCGAGTGCGCGGGACAGCGGTTCGGGGCGGACCGAGGCCGAGATGCTCGTGGATCATCTGCGGTTCTGGCACGACGTGCTGGGTGACGAGGTGGAGTTGACGTTCACGACTTTCGCGCCGACCGCAGTACGGGAGCGGATCGAGGACACCGTTCGGCCTGCGCTGAAGGTGCCGTTCACCGAGGATCCCGTGCGGGACAAGGGATCGAACTACTACGCCGGTACTGCGCTCGGCATCGGCGTGGGTGGCTCCGAGTTGGGCGATGGCGGGTTCACGCGGTGGACTGCTGAGCTGCTTGGTGACGCCAAGGAGCGATGCCTGATCTCGTGCGTGTCGACCGAACGGCTGACCGCAGTACTCAGCGGAGCTTGAGCAGGGCCGCTTCGGTCGGTGAGAAGCCGCAGGCCTTCACGTAGAAGTCGGCGAGATGCGGCTCGTAGTCGACGTGCAGCCACTCACAACCCGCTGCCTTCGCCTCCGCGGCAGCAGCTCGGACCAGTCGCTTGCCGATACCTTGCCGCCCGTACTCCGGGTGCACGGCCGTGTCGAGCACGAATGCATGCGCGCCGCCGTCCCAGCAGACCTGGACGAAGCCGACGAACAGGTTGTCGCTGAAGGCACCGACCCAGGTGAGTGCGTGCCGTTCCAGCCGCGCCGCCCACGGCTGCACCTCGACCGGAGAGCCGAAAGCGAGCGCGTGCAGGCCGGACAGCGCGATGTCGTCGACCGGGAAGCGGATTCGGTAGTCAATCACGAGGCAGCCTCCGTACTGATCAAAATGATCGTGCTGGTGGCGCTCAGCGGCAACCGGTCGCGTGCCGCCCGCAGGCCGGCCAGCGTCGCGGCTCCGCTCGGGCCGGAAGAGATACCGGCCGCTGCAAGGTCGTCGACTGCGAGTAGCGCCTCGGAGTCCTCCACTGTGACCGCTGCGTCCAGCCCAGCGCGCAGTACGGGCCAGGCGAGGCTTGAGGGGGTGCCGCAGTTCAGGCCAGCCATCACTGTCTGGTCTGTGGGCACAGTGACCAGCTCTCCGGCCTGGAGACTGGCAGTGACACAAGCAGCGCTAGCAGGCTCGACACCGAGGACAGCCGGAGCCACAGGACCACTGCGGTAGTAAGTGACAGCAGCCTGGGCGATGGAGCCGACACCCATCGGTACTACGACCAGGTCGGGCTCGACGTCGATTTCGCGGAAGAGCGTCGAGTAGCCGTCGACCACGTACTGCGGGATGACCTCGTACCCAGGCCAGGCCGAGTCCTGGACCAGCAGGCTGTTGCCGCTGGCCGCATCGGCGGCAGCAGCCACGGCAGCGTCGTACGAGTCGTCGATGATTGTCACCAGCGCGCCCTCGGAGCGGATCGCCTCGACGGCGCGCTCGCTGACGACGGCCGGGATGAACACGTGGGCCTTGAGACCACGCATGCGCGCCATACGCGCGACTGCACGGCCGTGGTTGCCGTCGGTCGCCGTGACGAGCTCCGCGGTGCGCGGGTGATCCTGCAGAGCGCTGTGGATGGCCCACCACGCGCCGAGTGCCTTGAAAGCAGGCAGACCGAGCCGCTGCGACTCGTCCTTCACCAGGACCCGCCCGACCGCCAGCTCAGCCGCCAGCGCCGGTACTGCGGTCAGCGGGGTCGGCGCATATCCGGGAAGGGACTGGTGGAAGGCGAGCACCTCTGCGGGCGCAGCCGTAGTACGCCAGGCTCTTGCACCTGGGTTGCTGTGCCAGAGCACCGCCTAGGCGACCAGGGCGAACGCCTGAGCCGTGCCGGAGTACGCGTTCGGCGAGGAGACCACCCGCTGCGGGGCGGACTCGGTGACGCGGATGGCCGAGGTCTGCAGGCGCACCGGCAGCGTGGAGCGGACCGCGGTGGCGAGGTCGAACTGCACCTCGGCCAGCAGGTCGGCCAGCTCCAGGTCGAGCGCCCGGCAGATCGCGGCGAGGATCTCCGAGGAGGGCTCCTTGCGGCCGCGCTCGATCTCGGACAGGTACGGCACGGAGACCTGGGCCAGCTCGGCGAGCTCGCGCAGGGTGATACCCCGCTCGCGCCGCAGCCGGCGGAAGACGTTTCCGATCACCTGGCGTAGCAACACGTCTGGGTCCTCCCCGGTAGGTCGTCCGTGGTCCTGTACCGAGTGTGCCACCCCGGCCGGGTCTGCGGTGGGCAGATCTGCCATGGGCAGATTCCCGGGACTGGCGGGCGGGGTGCGGCCACGCTGGGAGACATGACCGAGACGACCGCACCGAATGCCCTCGACAACCACATCTACCAGCGACTGCTGTGGCAGCGCATCGTCGTCCTCGGCGAGGAGATCAAGGACGAGAACGCGAACGCCCTGTGCGCCCAGCTGATCCTGCTGAACGCCGAGGACCCGAAGGCGGACATCTCGCTGTACATCAACTCGCCCGGGGGTTCGGTCTCGGCCGGGCTGGCGATCTACGACACGATGAACTTCATCAGCAACGATGTGGCGACGTACGCGATGGGGCTGGTCGCGTCGATGGGACAGGTGCTGCTGGCGTGTGGCGCGGAAGGCAAGCGCTACTCACTGCCGCACGCCCGGATCATGATGCACCAGCCGACCGGCGGGATGGGTGGCACGGCGTCGGACATCAAGACCCAGGCGGAGCAGGCGATCCTGGCGAAGAAAGACCTGGCCCGCCTACTGAGCCAACGCACCGGCCAGCCCGTCGAACGCATCGAAGCAGACTCCGACCGCGACCGCTGGTTCACCCCAGAACAAGCGAAGGACTACGGAATCATCGACAAGGTTCTGGAACACCCAGTCGCAGTGCCGGTCTAAGCCGCCTCCCAGGCCGTGGAGCGGGCCCGCAGAGCGGGCGGTGGGCCAAGGCGTGGTGCCCGGCGCGCTGAGGGCCGGGGTTGCGCTTGAGCCGGCCCCCGTGGCGGCTCAAGCGCGGTTGGCTAGCTCAGGGCTTGGGCTAGGTCGGCGGTGAGGTCTTCGGGGGATTCGAGGCCGATGCTTAGGCGGAGGAGGTTGGCTTGGGGTTTGGCTTCTTCGGGGACCAGGCGGTGGGTTAGGCCTGCGGGGTGCTGGATGAGGGTGTCTACTCCGCCGAGGGAGACGGCGTGGGTGATGAGCTTGAGTGAGGCTGCTACGTGGGCGGCTGCCTCGTAGCCGCCTGCGGTGGTGAAGGCCAGTACTGCGCCCGGGCCCGCCAACTGCCGTCCGACCAGGCCTAGCGGGTCGCACTCGGGCAGACCCGGGTAGTAGACGTAGTCCACAGCCGGGTGGGTGCTGAGCCAGTCCGCGACCTTCTCCGCCGCCGACTGCTGCGCCCGGATGCGGACAGGGAGCGTCTGCAGTCCGCGGTGCAGCTCGTACGCCGCCAGCGGGTGCAGGAGGCCGCCGGTGAGCGCACGGACCTGCCGAAGCCTGGCGGTCCATTCGGTATCAGCCGCGACTACACCGCCCATCACATCGCCGTGCCCGCCCAGGTACTTCGTCGCCGAGTGCAGCACCAGCGTCGCGCCGTGCTGCGCGGGCTGCTGGAGCACCGGCGTCGCAAACGTGTTGTCCACCAGCACCGGTACGCCGTTGGCCTGACGCACGGCCGCGGCGATGTCCACCAGCTCCACCGTCGGGTTGGCCGGGGTCTCCACGATGACCAGTCCGGTGTCGGGGCGGATCGCGTCGGCGATACCGCCGGCGGTCACCCAGGTGACCGTCGTACCGAGGAGGCCTGTGGATAACAGGTGGTCCGAGCCGCCGTAGATCGGCCGGACGGCGACCAAGTGCGGCTTGCCTGCGGCGACCGTGGCGAGCAGGGCTGCGGAGAGGGCCGCCATGCCGGAGCCGAAAGCGACTGCGCCCTCGCAGCACTCGAGCTCGGCCAGGGCCTGCTCGAAGCGGGCGACATTCGGGTTCCACAGGCGCTGGTAGACGAGGCTGCCGCCGTCGGGGCCGTTGCCGAGCGCCAGGGCGTCGTACGACGCTCCGCCGCTGGCCACACCGGGCAGCGGGTAGGTCGTGGAGAGGTCGATCGGGGGGACGTGGACGCCGAGCGCGGTCAGGTCGTCGCGGCCGGCGTGCACGGAGCGGGTGTCCAGCTGGGTCATGGTCGCCTCCTCGGTGATGCGGTGAGGATGGAATCTTCTGCAGATTGAGCGCAAGAGTTCCGAAGAAAATTCGTCCACAGGCTTGTCCACACGCTGTGGATTCTGTGCATGACACTTACAGTGGGGGTATGCCGAAGGATCGTCGGACGCCTGGACCGGCCCCGCGGCCGGTCCCTGCTGCGCTCGACGAGGTCGACCAGGAGCTGGTCCGGCTGCTGACGGCCGACGGGCGGATGCCGAACAACGCGCTCGCCGAGGCGACCGGCATCGCGCCCTCGACCTGTCTCACCAGGGTCCGGTCACTCCGCGATCGAGGGGTGATCCGCGGCTTCCACGCTGATGTGGACCTGGCGGCGCTCGGTCAGCCGCTGCAGGCCCTGGTGGCGATCAGGATCGGGGCGCACTCGCGAGACGAGATCGACCGCTTCCGGGCGGCGGCGCCGCGGCTGCCCGGCGTACTGTCGCTGTTCCACGTCAGTGGCGCGAACGACTACCTGCTGCACGTGGCCGCCGAGTCACCCGACGCCCTCCGCGATTTCGTCCTCGACTACCTGACGGCGGATCCCGCCGTCATCCACGCCGAGACCAGCCTGATCTTCGAACACGTCCGCGGCACCCCGACCTGACTCGGAAGACCTGACTAGAGCTGATCGGAGCGGCCGGCTTCGATCCGGGACCACTGCGCGATCGGGCGCCCGTTCAGCACCTTGGGATAGTCGGCCGGCCATTCCTTCGGCCAGCCCGCCGGTGAGTCCTCCCACTGCTCACGGCGCCCGTAGACGGTCAGGTCCATCAGCGCGTAGCTGTAGTCCATCGCCTCCACGCCGCGCAGGGTGGTCCAGTAGGTCTCGAAGACCCGGTCGCGGTCGCGGAGGTAACAGACCAGGTGCATCGAGCCGACGCGGCGGCCGACGAGCAGGGTCTCGAGCGACGGCAGGGCCGAGTACCACGGCATCTCCCAGCCCATGAAGTCGCGATAGCGACTGGACTCGGAGTACGGGCCCTGGGCAAAGACCGCGTAGGTGATGTCCCGGGAGTGCAGGTAGGACAGCTCGGCAACCTGCGTCGTGCACCAGGTGCAGCCTTGGCACTGCCCGGCGGCAGGGTGGCCGTGATGCCACATGAAGTAGTAGGCGATCAGTTGCCGACGGCCCTCGAAGGCGTCGAGGAGAGTGGTCGAACCCTGGGCGCCGGTCAGTTCCAGCGTCGCGTCCACCTCGACCATCGGGAGCCGGCGGCGGGCAGCGGCGATCGCGTCGCCTTCCCGGGTATGCGCCTTCTCGCGAGCACGGATCACCTGCAGTTCAGCCTCGAACGTCTTCCGGTCGAGGATCGGGGGCAGGGCTGGTATTTCGTTCGTCATACCCGGCACGTCGGAGCCGGTACGACGTACTCGACATTTCGCCGGCTAGCGGGGTTTCAGGCCCCAGGCGGTGGCGAGGAGGTCGAAGGAGTGGCGGCGTTCGGCCGGGTCGTGGATGTTCGTGGTGATGATGAGCTCGTCGGCGCCGGCTGACCGGGCCCGGCGGGCGAGGTCTTCGGCGACCTGGTCGGGGGTGCCGACGGAGACCAGGCCGGCCCACTCCTCGACCGCGGCGCGTTCGCCGTCGGACCACGGGTAGGCGGCGGCTTCCTCGGGTGACGGGAGCGGGGTGGGGCGGCCGGACCGGAGGCGGAGCATCGAGAGTTGGTTGGCGAGGCTCAGAGCCTGGGCGCGCTCCTCGGTTTCCGCCACGATCGCGGCGAGGGCCAGGATGGCGTGGGGCTCGGCCTGCTCGGGTGACGGCTGGAACTGCTCGCGATAGGAGCTGATCACGCCGGCCGGGTCGAGGGTGCCGAAGTGGCCCGCGTACGCGAACCCGGCTCCCAGGGATGCGGCCGCCTGACCGCCGTACGCGCTCGAGCCGAGGATCCAGACCGGCGGGAGCGGGACGTCGGCGGGCTGTGCCGAGATGGGGGCGAAGGGGTGGCCGGCGGGGAAGCCCTCGGCGTACGCGCGCAGTTCGGCGTACTGGTCGAGGAAGTCGTCGGCGGAGAGCGCCTCGCGGCTGCGGCGGAGGGCCAGGGCGGTGCGCTGGTCGGTGCCGGGCGCCCGGCCGATGCCGAGGTCGATGCGGTCGGGGTACAGACCGCCGAGGACGCGGAACGTTTCGGCGACCTTGAGCGGCGAGTGGTTCGGCAGCATGATGCCGCCGGAGCCGACGCGGATCGCGGAGGTGGCTGCGGCGACGGCCGCGATCATCACCTCGGGGCTGGTGCTGACCACGCTCGGGATGTTGTGGTGCTCAGCCAGCCAGTACCGGTGGTAGCCGGCGGCCTCGGTACTGCGCGCCAACGCGAGCGTCTCGTGGAGCGCCTGCGACGGACGACTCCCCGACGGCACCGGCGAAAGGTCAAGCACGGACAGGGGCATCGGCTCAGCAGTCACGTACAACGCCAACCACTACCCGCCCCAGGCTATTCCGAGCCGATGGTGAAGCCGGCTGAGCGCAGAGCCGACAGAGCCAGCTCCCTGCGTTCCTCGGGAACCAGGACCAGGTCCGCGTGGTAGGTCGAAGCGGTGAAGACCGGGAGACCCGCGCGGGCCAGCGGTGTCAGTACTGCGGCCAGCAGGCCCGGCTCGTCGAGACCGTGATCCGGATCGGCGTCGTACAGGCCGATCCATCGGTCGCTGCCCGGCACCGACTCACCAGCGGTGCGGATCACCGTCAGCCCCTCAGGCGCGCGCACCAAGGCCACCCAGTCATCATCAGCGGGCTCGCTCAACTGGGCATGGTGTTCGAGAGCAAGCACCTGGTCCAGGACCCGCAGCCGCCGAGCCGGCCGACCGGCAAGCGGCCGGGTGAACGCCACGCGGGCAAGGCCGGGACCGTCGTAGTCCGGCAGGATTTCGGAGGCGGTGAAGCCGAGCCGCGCGTGAAAGGCCTGCGAGCCGGCGTTCTCCGGGCTGGTGATGCAGCGGACAACCCGCCGCCCTTGCTGCTCGGCCAGCGCGAAGAAGGCCTGGTAGAGCGCCTGACCGACGCCTTTGCCCTGGAGCGCAGGATCGACGCCGACGAAATGGATGTAGGCGGTCTCCGGCTCGCTCTGTGACAGGAACCCGACCAGGAAAGCGGCCAGCTTCCCGTCAGCATCTTCGACCACGTAGCTGGTCGTGGCGAAGTGCTGGAAGTACAGCCGGGGCAGCAGCAACGCCCGCTCGACCGCACCCGCTTCGCCTTTGAGTCCGCCCCACCACTCGTCCAGGACGGCGAGCACCCGCGGGTGATCGTCAGCGTTGGGATGCCGGGCGACGAGTCCGGCAGGAAGACCGTTGATCACCGCGGCATTCTGGCAGCCGCCTCCGTCGAGCATCACCGTGGTCCCGCCCCGCGAGATGCCGTTTGGACGAGAAGCGCCAGTTGCACCCGGTTCTGCGTCGCGGTCTTGGTGAGGATGGTGCTGATGTAGCCCTTGACAGTGGGGACGGTGAGGTGGAGCCCAGCCGCGATCTCCGCGTTCGACTTGCCGTCGGCAACGGCCGTCGCGACCTGCGACTCGCGGGCACTCAGGAACCGCAGGCGTTCTCGGGCCGCGCGCTGGTCGGTGTCGTGGCCAGGGTTGGCGGCCACCGTGTCGATGAGCCGGCGGGCGACCTCCGGCGACAGCACGCTGCCTCCGCTGTGCGCCGATCGCACCGCCCGGACGATGTCCTCCGGCGGTGCATGCTTCAGCAGATAACCGATGGCCCCCGCGCGAATGGCCTTGGTGACGAGATCCTGGTCGTCGAACGTCGTCAGCACGATCACCGCCGGCGCATCGCGGCGATCGCGGAGGCGTTCGGTCGCGGTGATGCCGTCGACGGTCTTCATCCGCAGGTCCATCAGCACCACCTGCGGCCGGTGCGCGTCGAGCATCGCCGGTACTTCGGAACCGTCCGCCGCCTCGGCCACGATCCGGATCCCGTACACTCCGTCGAGCATGGCCCGCAACCCCATCCGCACCAGCGGATCGTCGTCGACGAGCGCCACCCGCGTCGGCTCCTCCGGGTCTACCACGGCAACCTCGCGCTGATGACGAACTCGTCGCCGTCCCGTCCCGAGCTGAAGCTGCCACCGAGCAGCGACACACGTTCCCGCAGACCGATCAGGCCGGTCCGCGTGCCGGGGATGTCCGGCTCCGGAGCCGTCCGGGCGTCGAGCGGCGTACGGACTCTCACGGTCAGCTCCCCCGTGTCGTCCGATTGGATCATGATCCGGACCGGCGATCCCGGAGCGTGCTTGCGCGCATTGGTCAGCCCTTCCTGGACGATCCGGTACGCCGTTTCCGCCACGTTCGGCGGTGGGCTGAGCTCGGCACCGCGCTGCTCGAGGTGCACCTGGGTGCCGCCCCGCCGAGCTTCGTCGACGAGAACGGGCAGATCGTCCAGCGTCACCTGAGGTTCGAGTGGACTCTCTGCCGAGCCGTCGCGCAGGATCCCGATCACCTTCTGCAGATCGCCGACCGCCTCGTGGCTGGCCTGCCGGACGACCGCGGCCATCGACCGGGTCTGCTCCGGCGAGAGATCCGGCCGGAACTCGAGCGCTCCGGCGTGCACACTCAGCAGTGACAGCCGGTGCGCGAGCGTGTCGTGCATCTCCCGGGCGATCCGGCGGCGTTCCTGGTCCCGAATGGTTGCTGCAAGCAACGTCTGCCGGGCCTCCAGGTCGCGGGCGCGCTCAAGGACCGTGCGCAGATGGCCACGCTGAGCACGGATCATCAGCCCCCAGCCCACGACGGCCAGGTTCATCAAGCCACCCATGGTGACCTGCGTCTGGTAGCTGTAACCGGCAGCATGCGGATACAGCAACGGGAAACAGAACGTCGCCGCCAACTGCGCCGCGGTCAGTACTGCGACCAGCCGCGGCCGTACCCGGATCGTTGCGGTCAGCAACGCGACCATGGAAGCTCCGGCGGCGGATGCGGCGACCGCGGAGGCGGCGATGGTCAGTCCCGCAACCACCGACGGGTGGCTGCGACGCCACACCAGCGACCCACAGGCGACCGCGCCGAGGAGCACATCGGCAATCAGGCCCGCGCGGCTGTGGGTCTCGGCGATCGGGAGCAGGATGAAGCCGCCGAACCCGACCGCGGTGAGTCCCAGGACCGTGTCCACCAGCAACTGACGGCTGATCGGGCCGAGGCGGTCGCCGGATCCGGCCACGGTCGAGTACACGAGCAGGTGCCAACGACCAGGGGTACGCGCGGCCGGTGGACTTGTCACGTGCCGAGATTAGCCAGCGAGCTCCGTCGTACCAACCTTCTTTGGTAGGTATCCGGACCCTTCGCAGGTCGGGTGGATTCACCCTGCCCGGGGCGGTGTGGCGATCGCGCCGGCGCGCCGAGACTCGAGTCGACCTCGACCCCGCGATCGATCGGACGGCACAGCGTGACCAGCTCGAATCTCACCCGCGACCCCTTGCAGGTCGTCGGACTCACCCGGACGTACGGACGGTCCGGCGGCAAGGTGGTCGCCTTGGCAGGGGTGAGCACGTCCTTCGCGGCCGGCACGTTCACCGCGGTGATGGGCCCGTCGGGCTCGGGCAAGACCACGCTGCTGCAGTGTGCCTCCGGACTCGACCGGCCGACGGCGGGAGCCGTGTACGTCGACGGTCGGGAGTTCCCCTCCGGAAGCGAGGCGGAGGCGACCCGCTTCCGGCGTACCCGGATCGGTTTCGTCTTCCAGCAGTACAACCTGATGCCGACCCTCACGGTTTTGCAGAACGTGATGCTGCCGATGGTGCTGGCCGGCAAGCGGGTCGACCGTCGGCACTGCCTGACGCTCCTCGACCAGGTCGGCCTGGGCAGCCACGCCGACCGCAGGCCGACTGAGCTGTCCGGCGGGCAGCAGCAACGTGTCGCGATCGCGCGGGCACTGGCGGCCAAGCCGTCGATTGTGTTCGCCGACGAACCGACCGGCGCGCTCGACAGTGCGGGCGCGGCGGCCGTCCTTGCCTTGCTGCGGCAGGCTGTCGACGACCACGGCCAGACCATCGTGATGGTCACCCACGATCCGATCGCGGCCGGCTTCGCCGACTCGGTCGTCTTCCTCGCCGACGGACAGATCGTCGGCACCTTGCAGGCGCCCACCGCGGCCACGGTCGCCGAGCAGATGTTGCGACTCGACGCAGCGCGCCAAGGCGGTGGCCCGCAATGACGATCCTCACCATCGCGATCGCGTCACTGCGCTTTCGCCGGGAAGCGTTCGTCGCGACCTTCGTCAACGTGTTCGTCGGAGCGCTGGTCCTGATGGCGTTCGCCTCGCTCCTCGATACGGCCGGCCAGAGCGGCGTCTCCGCGACCGACGCCTCGACGTTGCGGACGATCGCCGGAGCGGTCGGTGGCTGGGGTCTGGTCATCGTCGGGTTCGGTGTCGCCTCGACGACCAGCTTGGCGATCCGGCAACGGCAGGCCGAGATGGCACTGCTGAAGGCAATCGGCGCCACACCCGGGCAGCTCGGCCGCCTGATCACGGGCGAAGGCGTCGGAGTCGCTGTCGTGGCGGCCGCGCTGGCGATCGCCCCCGCGTTCCTGACCGGCCGAGCGGTGCTCGAAGCGCTCCGCCACGCCGACCAGGTCACGCCCGCTGTCCCCTACCGCTTCGGACCGATCGCGCTGGTCGCAGGACTGTCGGCGACCCTGCTCGCCACGGTCGGCGCCACCGCGATCGCGGCCCGCTCGGCCGGACGGGTCAGCGCCAAGGAGGCGCTGAGCCAGGCCGCCGTCGATGCCGGGCCGATCGGCAAAGGCAGGGTGATCACCGGGCTCGGGCTGCTCGTCGCCGGCGTCGGTTGCGCATTCACGACCGCGACCGTACTCAAGGACGAGGGCTTCACCACCCTGAGCGTGGCGGGCCAGGCGTGCATCGCCTGCGCGATGGGACTCGCGCTGCTGTCCCCGCTGGCGTTGCGAGCACTCGCCCACCTTGTCGCCCCCATGACCAGAGGATCCGGTACGGCGTACCTGGCCGTATCGGCCCTCCGGGAGCGCACGCGGCAGGCGGCGACCGTCACCATGCCGGTGGTCGTCCTGACCGGCCTGGCCGTCGGCACCTTCTGCATCCAGCAGATCTACGACGACACGAACGCCGCCGCGGGGATCGCCGTCAGTGTCGAGGACAAGGGAGTCCAGACGCTGAACCTGATCATCATCGGCATGATCAGCCTGTTCGCGGCGGTCGTCCTGGTCAACAACTGCGTCGCGAGCCTGCTGGCCCGAAGCCAGGAGTTCGGCCTCGCCCGCAAGATCGGCGCGACGCCTGGCCAGGTACTGCGCGCTGTCGCCTGGGAGACAACCTTCGCGGCCGCGACCGGACTGGCTCTCGGCACTGTCGCCGCCGCGATCGGCATCACCGGCTTCGTCTACGGCCGCACCGGCTCGCTGCGGCCAGGCGTCGACAGCGGTCCGTACCTGGCGATCGTCGCCTTCGTTCTGGCCCTGACCTGGATCGCGAGCTTGACCGCCGCGCGCCGGTCGCTGGCCATTCCCATGGTCGACGCCACTGGCCCGGCCCGCGAGTGACCACCCCAACCATGTGAGGAGCAACATATGTCCAAGTACTGCCGGCGCACCGTACTGCGCTCAGCAGCCGCGCTGACGGGCGGCGCCATCGCCATCGGGTACGGCGCACTGGCGCTGGGCGGCCCCTCAGCTGCAGCGCCCCTCAAAGGCAACCCCCGCTTTCCCTTCCTGGAAGGCGCTTTCGCTCCGGTCCGGGAGGAGGTGACGGAGTTCGACCTGCCCGTCACCGGCCGGATTCCGCGGGAGCTGAACGGGCGCTACCTCCGTATCGGCCCCAACGTGCTCGGCCTGGAGGATCCCCGGGCCCATCACTGGATGCTCGGCGAGGGAATGGTGCACGGCGTACGGCTGCGGGACGGTCGCGCCGAGTGGTACCGCAACCGGTGGGTCCGGTCGTCCTCGGTCGCCAGGAAGCTCGGCGAACCGTACCCGTGGCCGGTGCCGGAGCAGGACTACGCCTGCAACACCCACGTCATCGCGCACAACGGCCGGATCCTGACCCTGCTGGAGAGCGGCCCACCGCCGTACGAGCTCGACGGTGAACTGAACACCCTCGGACCGTACGACTTCGGTGGGACCCTGGACGGCGCGTTCACCGCGCACACCAAGTTCGATGCCCAGGTCAACGAGTTGCACGCGATCAGCTACAGCCCGTTGTGGGACCACGTCCGCCATCTGGTCGTCGATGCCGAGGGGCGAGTGACCCGGACGAGGATGATCCCCGTGGCCGGCAGTCCGATGATGCACGACTTCGCCCTGACGCAGCGCCACGTGGTGCTCTTCGACGTACCGGTCACGTTCGATCCCGAAGCCGCGGCGGCAGGTGATCCGGTGCCGTATGTGTGGAACGACAAGCATCCCCCTCGGGTCGGAGTACTGCCCCGATCCGGCGGGCAGGTCCGGTGGTTCGACGCTCCTCGGGCGGTGGTCTTCTCGCACACCCTGAACGCGTACGACCACGGCCACTCGGTCGTCGTCGACGTGACCACGTTCCCGGCGCCGTTCTACGCGGGCGGCCGCGGATCCGGCGGGCCGGGAGCCACCGGCACACCGTCGCTGGATCGCTGGACGATCGACCTGGCGCACGGCCGGCTCCGGACGATCAGGATCGACGACCGGCCCCAGGAGTACCCGCGGATCAACGACGCTCTGGTCGCCCACCGGCATCGGTACGGCTACTCCGCGTCCGCGGCCGAGATGTTCCAGGCGTACCTGACCGTGGACGGTGCGGTCCCGGACCGCGCGTTCCACAACGCGCTGATCAAGCACGACCTGGTCCGCGGTTCGTCGGAAGTGCACCGCTTCGCCAAGGGCGCGGCCGCGAGCGAGCCGGTCTTCGTCCCGGCCTCCGGTCACGGCGCGGCCGGTCGTCGGATCGCCGAGGACGACGGCTATGTCCTGGCGTACGTGCACAACCCGGACCGCAACGCCTCTGATCTGGTGATCCTGGCCGCGCAGGACTTTGGTGGTAAACCCGTGGCCCGGGTGCATCTCCCGGCGCGGGTCCCCCTCGGCTTCCACGGCAACTGGGTCCCCGATGCTGTTTCCAGCTGATCCAAGAGGAAGGAACGAATGAGTCTCACCAGTCTGGGGCTGACTGACGAGCAGGAGGGTCTGTACCGGCACTTGTTGCGCCGCCGGCCCGGGTCGGAGGACCTGGCCGGTGTCGGCGGCGCCACGCTCGCCGAGTTGCGGGCGCTCGGTCTTGTGGACGACACCCTCACCGCGGTGCCGCCGGCGGCAGCGGTCGATCTGTTGGTCCGCCGACGGCTCGAGCAGACGCAGCGTCAACTGACGGAGCTGAGCCTCGCGTGGGACGTGCTCACCGAACTCAGCGAGGAGCACCGCAGTGGCAGGCCCGTCAAGCTGGTCGAACATCTCGTCGACGGAACGGCCGTCACCAACCGCATGCGCGCCCTGCTGGCGGACGAGCCCGGCGAGTTCATGCACCTGAAGGAGCGTGCCTACTACTCACAGAACGGATACGAGCTTTCGCTCTTCACCCGCCTCCTCGCCCGCGGGCTGAGAAGCCGTACGCTCTTCTCCACCCGCGCCCTGCAGGACCCCGACCAAGGCCCCTATGCCCGCAGCCAGCACGCCTTGGGCGACCTGCATCGGGTGACCATCGAGCCGATCCGCCACCTGGCCGTCGTCAACCGCTCGGTTGCCTTCGTGCAGGCCGACCTGACCGACCCACAGGCCGGGGCGTTGCAGATCCGGCAGCCCGGTGTGGTGGCCACGCTCGCCGATGTGTTCGACGGCATGTGGGGCCGGGCGCGCGACCTGGACGACGTACCGCTGTCCCCGATCGAGCAGCAGGTCCTGCATGCCCTGACCCGCTACGGCACCGACGAGGCGGCGGCCCGGTCGGTCAACGTGTCGGTCCGCAAGTTCCGGGCGCATGTCGCCGACATCATGGCCCATCTGGGCGCCGACACCAGGTTCCAGGCGGCCCTGTTGGCGAAGGAGCGGGGCTGGCTGTGAACTCGGCTGCAGTTTCCTGCACGCCGACGTGCAACTTCTCCAGCTCCCGCCGCTTGTCCGCAGGCGAGATGCTGGTGCGCATGGATCGCTTCGACATCATCGACACCTGCACCCGGATGGCCTGGTACGCCGACCACCGGGAGTGGCCCCGACTCGCCGAGGTGTTCGCCGACCAGGTGACCCTCGACTACACCAGCCTCAACGGCGGCGAGCCCGTCGTTCTCACCCCCGAGCAGATCATTGCCGGCTGGCAGGAAGGACTGGGCGTGTACGCCGCGACTCAGCACCTGGTCGGCAATCACCTTGTCACCGTCGACGGTGACAGCGCTGTCTGTACTGCGTCCTTCCAGGCGACCCACCGCAAGCCCGACGACTCCTTGTGGACGCTGGGCGGCACCTACCGCTTCGACCTGGTGCGAACCGGCGACGGCTGGCGCATCAGCGGTGTGGTGATGAGCACGGTCTGGAGCGACGGGACCCGATGAGAGCGCGCACCGTCGCAGTACTGGCGGTGCTCGTCGTGGTGGCCGGCGGAATAGTAGTAGCCGTCGGCAACCATCGGTCCACCGCTCGACCAACTGCTTCCTCCAGCCCCACCCAGCCGCAGTCCTCAACGGCGCAGTCTTCACCGGCGCAGCCGCAGCCCTCCGCGGGCGCCGCCTCGCGCGGCGTGCTCGATCCGGCCGCCCAGCGGTACCTCGACGCCGTCGCGGCCAAGAACGCCGATGCGGTGGCCAGCGCCTTCGCCCCCGACGGACTCGTCATCGACGTCGGCCGCGAGATCCGCGGCCGCGACGCGATCCGGCAGTGGGCGGAGAACGAGGTCATCGGCGGCGTCTACACGCTGCTCGAACACAAGCCCAGGCAGGGCGGAGTCACCCTGCTCGTCCGCTTCCAGCCCGGCGGTACGGGCGGCTTCCGCGCCAACTACCACTTCGACATCACCGACGGAACGATCACCAAAGCCACTTTGGAGTACGCATGAACAAGGTCACCTTCGACAGCGACGGCACCACCCTGACCGGCAACCTCTACCTCCCCGAAGGCAAGGAACGGGCCCCCGGTGTTGTCGTCGCCGGCACCTGGACCAGCGTCAAGGAACTGATGGCGGACCGCTACGCCGAGCGCCTCGCCGACCGCGGGTACGCCGCGCTGTCCTTCGACTTCACCGGTTTCGGCGAGTCCGGCGGAGAGCCCCGCGACGTGGAGAACCCGGCCCGCAAGGTCCGCGACATCCACCACGCGGTCAGCTTCCTGCAGAACCACCCGGCCGTGGACGGCGAGCAACTCGGTGCCCTGGGCATCTGCGCGGCGGCGATGTACATGTCCGACAACGCCGCGCACGACCCACGGGTGAAGTCCCTCGCCCTGGTCGCTCCCTGGCTGCACGACGCCGCGATCTGCGAGGCCGCCTACGGAGGCGCCGACGCGGTGGCCGAGAAGATCAAGCTCGGCCGCGAGGCGCGGTCGCGGTACGACGAGACCGGTGAGATCGACTACGTACCGGTCGTGAGCACCACCGACCCGCGCGCCGCCATGCCGTACGACATCGACTTCTACCTCAACCCGGCCCGCGGCGGCATCCCCGCCTGGCCGAACCGCTTCGCGGTGATGGCCTGGCCGGACTGGCTTACGTACGACGCCATCGCCCTGGCCCCGCAGATCACCCAGCCCACGCTGCTCGTGCACAGCGAGGAAGCCGCAATCCCCGAGGGCGCTCTTCGCTTCCACGTCGGGCTGGCCGGGCCCAAGGACATTTTGTGGACCCAAGGCACCCAGTTCGACTTCTACGACGCCGAACCTCAGGTGACTCTGTCGGTCGACACCGTCGCCGCGCACTTCGGCCGCACGCTGCGCTGACAGTAGCGGGTCAACTGGGGTAAGGGGTGGTGGTCCGGGCCTCGCGCAGGGGGTGGGACCACCACGCCAACTGATCGAGCAGGGTGGCGGCCGCGATGGTCGTGGTGGGGTCTGCGGGGCTCCCGGCCGCAGTGAACGGTTCGGTCGCTTGGTGGAAGCTGAGGGTGTCGCGGATCGTGACGGCGTGGAGTTCGCCGAAGACCTGGCGGAGTTGTTCCGCGGCGCGCAGCCCACCCGAGCGGCCGCCGTACACCACGAACGCGACCGGCTTCGCGTACCAGGGCCGTCGTACTGCGTCGATCGCCGTCTTCAGGTCGCCGGGATAGCCATGGTTGTACTCCGGGCAGACGATCACGATCGCGTCCGCCTCGTCGATCCGGGCGGGCAGGTCGGTCAGCGGCGTCCGGGCCAGGTCGATCAGGTCGAGTTTGAAGTCGTCACGTTGCTCGACCTCACGCCCGAACCAGTCGGCCACGACGGTGCCGAAGCGGCCCGGTTCGCGGTTGCGGACGAGCAGCGCCAGGCGGAGCGGAGGATCGATCACCTGGCCGACGCTAGGACCTCAACACGACTTGAGGTCAAGGGAGAGTGGCACACGCCTCGCCGAATTAGCGGCCCTCGGGATAAACTCAGGTATTTGTGGCTGCCACCGGAAAGCGCCAGAACAAAGGCGGCCGGGAACCATTGCGCTGCATTTTATCACGAGGGGTTGGAATTGCTGAATCCGGTCCAGGCCGAACAGGTTCACCTGACGACTTTCTATGCCACGCTCGATCGGGAGCGGGAGCGGACGGAGGAGCGCCGGCGCGACGAGCAGGTCGCCGGGACGCGGAACGCGCAGGCCCTGCACCAGCGCGACGGCCGGGTCCGTGACCTGAACGCCCGGTTGTCCCGGCTGAACGCGGCCGAGGAGGGTCTCGCGTTCGGGCGGCTCGACGACGAGAACGGCGAGGTCCTGCACATCGGCCGGATCGGGTTGCACGACGAGGACTACGAACCGTTGCTGGTCGACTGGCGGGCCCCCGCGGCGCGCCCGTTCTACATCGCCACCGCGGTGGCGAACGAGGGCATCGTCCGCCGACGGCACATCCAGACCCGGCTTCGCCGCGTGATCGACGTCCAGGACGAGCAGCTCGACCTCGACCGGACCGCGGCCGGCGCATCCCAGCCCGGCACGGGTGTCGTCGGCGAGGCGGTCCTGCTGAGCGCACTGGAGGCTCGGCGTACCGGCACGATGGAGTCGATCGTGCGGACGATCCAGGCCGACCAGGACCGGATCATCCGGTCCGAGCTGCCCGGCGTCCTCGTAGTCCAGGGCGGGCCGGGCACCGGCAAGACCGCGATCGCGCTGCACCGGGCCGCATTCCTTTTGTACACACACCGTGCTCAGCTGGAAAAGCGCGGAATTCTGGTCGTCGGCCCCAATGCGACTTTCCTGCGATTCATCGGTCAGGTGCTGCCGTCACTCGGTGAGGACGGCGTTCGGCTCGTCACGGTCGCCGAGTTGTACCCCGGCCTGACCGCGACCCGGCCCGAGCCCGCCGAGGTGGCCGAGGTCAAGGGCCGCGCGGTGATGGCCGAGGTGATCGAGACCGCCGTCGCCGACCGGCAGTGGCTGCCCACCGAGCCGATCGAGCTGACCGTCGACCGGACCGTACTGCGGCTGGAACCGTCCGTCGTCGAACAGGCCCGCGCCAGTGCTCGGGCCCGCCAACTGACGCACAACCAGGCGCAGCCGTTCTTCACCAAGGACATCATCGACCACCTGGTCGACCTGTACGCCGACATCATCGGGGCGGACCCGCTCGGCGGCGACAACCTGCTGGACGAGTACGACCTGGCCGAGCTGCGCAACGAGGTGGTGGCAGACCCCGCAGTACGGGCGTTGCTCGATCGGCTCTGGCCGGTGCTCAGCCCGCAGCAATTGCTGATCGACCTGTACGGCGACGAGCAGCGGCTCGCGTCCGCGGCTCCTCAGCTCAGTGCGCTCGACCGTGAACACCTGCTCCGGTACGGCGATGACTGGAGCCCGGCCGACGTACCGCTGCTCGACGAGGCCGCGGAGTTGCTAGGTGATGATGGGCGCGACCTGGCTCGGGAGCGGGCCGAGCGCGCCCGGGCGATCGCGTATGCGCAGGGTTCGCTGGATGTGCTGTCCGGGTCGGGTTCGACCGACTTCGACGAGGACGACGAGGCGGAAGTCCTGTCGGCGAAGGACATTCTCGATGCCGAAGCTCTCGCTGCTCGGTATGAGGCGGATGACGATCGCTCATTGGCCGAGCGGGCCTCGGTCGATCGGCGGTGGACTTATGGGCACGTGATCGTCGACGAGGCGCAGGAGTTGTCCCCGATGGCGTGGCGGGCGATTGCGCGGCGCTGTCCGTTGCGGTCGATGACGCTGGTCGGCGATGTGGCGCAGACAGGTGCCGCGGGTGGCGGCACCAGTTGGCAGCAGGCGCTGGAGCCTTCCTTCGGCGACCGCTGGCGGCTGGCGGAGCTGACGATGAACTACCGCACGCCGGCCGAGGTGATGGAGCTTGCAGCGGAGGTACTGCGCGAGGTCGACCCGACAGCGCAGGCTCCTCGCTCAGTGCGCTCCACCGGGGTCAAGCCGTGGCACGTGGATGTCCAGCCGGCGGAGCAGGCGGCGTACGTGAGCAAGGTGGCCCACGAGGAAACGCAGTACGGGCAGGTCGGCGTCATCACCTCGCGGCACCGCCTGGAGTTGGTGCAGGAGGCCATCGCCGACGTACCGAACGTCACCGTCCTGACCGTGGCCGGCGCGAAGGGCCTCGAGTTCGACTCCGTCCTGGTCGTCGACCCCGACGGCATCCTGATCGAGTCCCCCCGCGGCCTCCGCGACCTCTACGTAGCCCTCACCCGCTGCACCCAACGCCTAGGCGTCATCGGCCCCCTCCCCGACCTCCTCCAGAACTCACCAGCCTGGGCCGACCGCACTGTTTCACCCCACTGACCTACGCCTGTTGTTGCTCGCGATCGCTCCCCCGCCATGGACAACGCAGAGCGACGGGTCTTCAATGAGGCTCGGGGGGAAACATGAATGGAGAACGGGATACAGTCACGGAAAGTTGCGGCACCACTCGCCGGGGCAAGGACAGCGGCAACGGAACGCTGGCTGCCCTGGCAGGCGTCGCGGTCGGAGTGGTCGTCGTACTGCTCGTCTGGCTCGTCGTCTTGATGAGTCGGCAGGATTCACCGCAGGAAGCCGCGTCGGCGCCGCAGTCGACCGACGGACCCGTTACGGTGAAGACGCTGACCGTCACTCCGTCGGTCAAAGGCACCAAGAAGGCGCCGGCGCCGGTCCCCCCGAAGGTGATCGGCGATGTCCGATCGCTCCCGGCGGGACTCTTCTGCCGGGACCTGAAGGCCAAGGGGTACAGCTACGTGGCGGCGATCGACTACTGGCGGCTGAACGGTCAGCCGAACCAGATGGACGCCGACAAGAACGGCATCCCCTGCGAGACCGTCTACCCACGCAGCGACATCGGCCAGTACTGGAACGGGCGTGAGGTCGGTGGCGCCGCGCCGCCGGCGTCCGGCCTGCTCTGCCGCGATCTCGCCGCCCGGGGTGCGACGTACGCGCAAGCGGTCGCCTACTGGTGGTACTACGACATGCCCCAGCGGATGGATGCCGACAAGAACGGCATCCCCTGCGAGACGGTCTACTCAGTTGCCATGGTCAACAACTTTTGGTTCCAGTGAGACGGTCTCTCTGGGTGGTCTGCCTGTCCGCGGCTCTGGTGGTCGTGGGCAGTGGGCTGATCGTACTCACCGCCACCGGTGTGTTCGATCGACCTGATGCCAAAGTCTCCTCGCGGCCGACGCCGACCCCGATGAGCAGCGGCACGCGAACAAAGACAGTGGTTGTTCCGGTCGAGCCGACCGTTGCTGCCACGCCCGAGCAGCCGACACCGTCGACAGCACCTCCTGCGCCAAGACCCAAAGCCGCCACGCAGTACGTGTTTCCTGTGGGTGGTTGTCGGGCGGATGCTTCGCAGAGTCATCATGACTATCCGGCTTCGGACATCTTTGCGGATAAAGGGTGTCTGTTTGTCTCGCCGGTTGATGGACGGGTGGATGAGGTGACGTTGGTGGACAGCTGGGACAAGAAGACCAACGTCGGGCGGGACCGGGGTGGGTTGTCGGTGTCGGTGGTTGGGGTGGATGGGGTTCGGTACTACGGGTCGCATCTGTCGGCGGTTGGGGTGAATATCCGGCCGGGTGTGATGGTGCGAGCCGGGCAGTCGCTGGGGTTGGTTGGGAAGACGGGGAGTGCTCAGCAGACGCCCTCTCATCTGCATTTTGGGATCAGTTGGCCTACGCCGGCTGGGCATTGGTGGGTGCGTCGGGGTGCGGTCGCGCCGCAGGCGTTCCTCAATGCATGGCACGACGGGCGGCAACTGTCGCCGGTCGCCGCGGTGGCGAAGGCCAAGCGAGCGTACGGCGCCGACAACGGTTGCCGCGCCTACTGCTAGCGCAAAGGGCGGAAGAACGTGCGGATGTCTTCCACCAACAAGTCGGGCGCTTCCAGCGCGGCGAAATGACCGCCCCGCTCGTACTCCGCCCAGTGCGTGATGCGGTGCTCGCGTTCGAGGATGTGGCGCATCGCCGGGTCGGTCGGGAAGACCGCGACCCCGGTCGGCACGTCACTCGGCTTTCCCGGTTCGGCGGCCGCGCCTGCGTAGTACAGGTTGGCGGAGGTGGCGCTGGTGTTGGTGAACCAGTAGATGGAGACGTTCGCCAGCAGGTGATCCAGCGCGACCGCGTCCTCCGGCAGGTCCCGAGCCGGGTCGGTCCAGTCGTGGAACTTCTCCAGGATCCAGGCCAGCTGCCCGACCGGTGAGTCACTCAAAGCGAACGAGACCGTCTGCGGTTTGGTCGACTGCAGTACGGCGTACCCGGTGCCGGTCGCGCGGATGTGCTCCGCCATCGCCAGCTTGGCCTGATCCGTCGCACTCAAATCATCGAGGTCACCGGCCCGAGCCGCCGGAAACGCCAGCCCGCCGTTGATGTGTACGCCGATGACCCGCTCCGGCGCCAACCGCCCGACGAGAGGCGACACCACCGATCCGGTGTCGCCGCCCTGAGCGCCGTACCGGTCATATCCAAGGCGATCCATCAACGTGATCCACGCCTGGGCGATCCGGACATGATCCCAGCCGGACCCTTCCAGCGGCACCGAGAACCCGTGTCCGGGAACCGACGGAGCGACCACATGGAAGGCGTCCGCGGCGTCGCCACCATGCGCACGCGGGTCGGTGAGTGGCCCGAGTACGTCGACGAACTCGGCGACCGAACCCGGCCAGCCATGGGTCAGCACGAGCGGCATTGCCGTCGGCTCGGGTGAGCGCGCATGCAGGAAGTGCACCGTCTGCCCATCAACGATCGTCGTGTACTGCGGTATCGCGTTGAGCCGCGTCTCCCAGGCTCGCCAGTCGAACTCCAACCACCGATCGACCACCCCACGCAGATACCCGACCGGTACTCCGCGTTGCCAGTCGCCGGGCAACTCCCGTGGCCAGCGGGTCGCGCGGAGGCGGTGGTGGAGGTCGTCGATCGCCTCCTGCGGAACGTCGATCCGAAAAGGGTTCAGCACAGGCCGTCCAAGTCGTGGGCAGGTTTGTTGGTGGTCGGGCGACAAGGTTCAAGAATGCCACCTACCGGTCCACCGAACCGGCCGCGGCGGATACCGCGGCCGGGACCAACTGTGGACGGCCGGACCGGTTACTTCTTGGCGTAGTACTCCGGCTTCATCTGGATGAGCTGGACGTAGTTGCCGTCCGGGTCGATCACGGTGGCGAAGAAGCCGATGCCGCGGTCTTCGGGTTCGACCAGCCACTCGACGTTCAGCGTGCGCAGGTGGGCGGCGGCCTGCTCGATGTCGTCGACGGCGAAGTTGACGATGTGCCGTCCCGGCTCGATCGTCTTGGCGTCGACGTCGTCACGCTGCTCGACGATCAGGCCGAAACCCCCGAGGTCCAGGTTCCCGTAGCCGTCGGTCTCGGCGTGGAAGCCGTCGCGGTACCACGCCTTGAGACGGTCGGGGTCGGTGCTGCCGAGCAGCATGCTGTTCAGGACGGGCCGGGCCATGATCTCTCCTTCTCCTCCGAGCCGGGGATCGGCTCGCTACCGGTACGTCGGAGTCGCGGCGAGGGGCTCGACATCGCGGCCGAGACAGAAAACGTCCGCACCGGCGGACCTCGCGGTCACGGTGCGGACGGTGAATGTTTTCAGGCGCTACTACTTCTTTGGGTGGATCGATCAGGCGCATCGAAACCAGAGATCAGTGTCCTGCGTCCGAAGTTGTTTGAGTGATTGCGGTGGTCAGGTGCGTGCATCGCGGTGCTTGAGGAGGGTCCTCGATGCGGAGCATCGTGGATGCTCGTCAAGTGCCGTGAGGTGCGTGCCTGGGCGCCGCAAGCGCCAAAGAACTTCGGACGCAGGACACTCAGGGCGGCAGGCGAGGGACAGATCGTCCGCTCTCGCCTGCCGCCGATCAGTGGTTCAGCGGGGGGCTACGTCCCACATGCGTTCGCCGGGCAGGGGGTCGGGGAGCCGGTCGACGGCGGGCATCGGGTCGTTGGTGACCCGGAGCCCGGCGAAACGACGGCTCATGGCGTGGGCGTACCGCTCGGCCAACGCCGGCTCGGCGTTGTAGTCGGCGATCACGTGCTCACCGAACCAGACTCGTACGCGTCGGCGCTCAGACGTCTGGGTGGCGGTGGCGGTTGTCACTTGTCCTCCATGCAGTTCCAGGGGTGGTCGGCCTTCGTACGCGGAGCGAGCGCGGTGCCGGTGCGCCGTGTGTTCACCGTCACGTCAGATCCAACGGACGACGGGAACGGAAGGTCACGCAGAAAATCTGGGCAATCGTCCAGGAGCTTTCCGCGTCCCTCGAAGCCTTGTTCGATTACCTCGGCAGGCCGAATTCACAGCGTTTCCTCAGGAACGACACGCCGAAGCTGTCGGAGCGCCTCCGTAGGCTGGACGAGTGACCATCGAAGACGCTGGGACCAAGGCACTGGCGGTTCCCGACCAGGTCGTCATGCCGACCGGGATCGCCACTGTCCAGACCGAACACCTGATCGGAGACATCAGCGACGCACTCCGCCTGCTGGACGCCGTCGAGCGGGTCCGCGGACACGCGCACCCACTCATCCTGGGGCTGCAGGACGCCGTCGGTATCAAGATGCCGGCCGCGCTGGTGCTGAGCGCGATCTCCAACGGGCGCGACAGCGCCGAGGCCGTCGCCACGCAGGTCGGCACCACCACCGGTGAGGCCGAGCTGGCGATCGCCGAGCTCGAAGGCCTCGGCCTGGTGCGCACGTCGCCGTCCCTGGGCGTGACCGGCATGGGCCAGGCCCGCTTGTCCCAGCTGGACGGTCTGACCGTCCGGGTGCTCGACGTGGTCACCGGCATTCTCGGCCCGACCGACGCCGCACACCTGATCCGCCTGCTGCACACCGTCGCCGACGGCCTCGAGTCCGCAGCGATCACCGCCAACGTCTCGGACCAACTCCCCCAGCCGATCCTGAACTCCTAGCTGGCGGGTGGCTTGTCGTTGTACTGGCCGAGCCGCGCCTCGTAGCGGGCGCCGTTGCGATACGGCCACGAGTACGCCGTACAGCCGTGCAGGCCGAGGGTCTGCTGCTCCATCACGGGTGCCGGCTTGCCAGGACCCGGACACAGCTCGTGGCCGTGGCCGAGGCGATGACCGGTCTCGTGATTGATCATGTACTGCCGGTACGCCGTGAGGTCGGCGCCGTAGTGCGGCACTCCCTTGGCCCAGCGCGCGACGTTGAGCACGACCCGATCACCGATGCGGCAACTCGTGTACTGGTCGAACCCACCACCGCAGATCGCGTCGCGCGTCGCGGGCGTGACGAGCATCAACTGGAAGGCGGCGCGCTCGCCAGGGCCGACCTGGCGGAACCGGTAGACGCCGCCCGCGGTCCAGCCTTGGGGTGCACCGTAGGTCGCGCGGACGAACGACGCGAAGGCCGCGCGATCGATGCCTGTGATGCCACCCTCGATCGCGAGCTGGAAGGTGAACAGCTTGCCGGCCCTGCCGATCGGCGCGGGGTCGCCCGGGAGGACCGACAACGCACCCGTACCGCGGACCGGATAGGTGATCGCCGGATCGCCTTGACCAGGTGCCGGGTCGGATACCCGAGGCTCCGGTACTCCGGGCGTCTCCGGGTCACCCGGCGCCCCGATCTTCATCCTGCGAGCGGGGCCAGTCGCTGCCTTCTCCTCGGCCGCAGCATCCACGTCCGCCGACGCGACGGTGATTGCTGAAGCTGGTCGCTCTGGGTAACCGTGGCGAGCGAAAGGACTGGCCGGCAGCTGAAACAAAACTCCGGCCACGACCGCCGCCACGATCCCCAGTGCGGCGATTCTGGTCTTGCGCATCACCCAGCTCCTTACCCCGCGCTCCGGCGGAGCACGTCTCATCCAGTACTTGCCTGAACCGGCGGAACCCCTTCTCGGTGGTACCCATCCCGGGCCTCCATCCACGGGTGAACCCGAAATCTCCTCCTGCCGGATTTCACACCAGCGCGTTAGTTTGACGAAACAACACGGACGTACCACTACAGACAGTGCTGATGAACCGCTGGCCCGCGACGCTGAATCTTGCTGAAGGCAACAGGTTTGAAGCCGGGCGAACTGGTCCGCCTGCCGGTGCCGTTCGAGCGGCAGCCGGACTTGGATTGCTCCAGGCAAGGACTTCTTCTGGGCCCACCTCGGCGGCGAGGTGCACTGCGCACCCAACGCGCTCCGCGACACCCGGTCCACCAATAGCTGGTGGAAGCACTAGCTTGCCCGCTCGGCCAGGAAGGCTTCCCACGTGTGGGTGCCGGTGGCGTGGGTGGGGGCGAGGTTGATGCCGGTACGGAAGGTGCGGGCGGCCTTGCCGGGCAGGTGCAGAGGAACCATCGGGCGGCGGCGGCCGGTGGCTGCGAGGTAGGAGCTGACGATCTCTTTCAGCGTGTAGATCTTCGGACCGGCGATGTCAGGAACGAGGCCGGCTGGCTCGCCCTGGGTGAGCTCCACCAGGCGGGCCGCGACATCGCGGGCGTCGATGGGCTGGACCCGGAAGCCGCTGGGCACCAAGGCGATCGGCAGCTTCGTGATCGCCTTGGCGACGGTCAGCACCAAGTCGTTGAACTGCGTCGCGCGGACCGTCGTCCACGGTAGACCGGAGTCGGCGATCACCTGCTCGGCGCCGCGCTTGAACCCGAAGTACGCGAAGGATTCCTGGTCGGCGCCGACGACGGAGATGTAGATGATGTGCGGTTGACCGGCCTTGGTCGCCGCCTTGACGAGGGTGCGGGCCTTGTCGTCGTCGCCCTTGGCGTCCCCGGCGAGGTGGACGATCTTGTCAACGCCGGCCACCGCGGCGTCGATGCCTTCGCCGGTGGTCAGGTCGCCGACGACGTACTCGATGCCGTCCGCGGACTCGCGGCTGCTGCGGCTGAGCACGCGCACCTTGAATCCGGCGTCGCGCAGCAGCGGGGTGGTGAGGCGGCCGAGGGTTCCGGTGCCGCCGGTGACGAGAACGGTTGCGGTCATGGTGCGCTCCTAAAGTCGTTTCTCTGCGGTTTCACTTGTCCGACTCCGGCCGGGCCGGGAATGTGACAAAGCGGTGGACCGCGGTCCTGCTTGACTGGAGCGCGACTCTCGTGACGAAGGAGAAGAGCCTTGCAGAGCACAGAATTCCCGGTGACCGACAGCACGGAGGGCCCGTACGGCGTGGCGCTGGGTGGCCGGCCCGGCGAGGTGTGGACGACGCTGGTGCACGCCGGTGTGGTGGCGCGGGTCGGCGCCGACGGGCAGGTCGAGCGCTTCGGGCTCGACGCACCCGGGAGCCGGCCGAGCGTGATCGTGCCGGGACCGGACGGTGGCGTGTGGTTCACCCGGAACGGTGACGACCGGATCGGCCGGATCGCGGCCGATGGGACGGTGTCCTCGGTCGAGATGGCGGCGGGCACAGCGCCGTACGGGCTGTGTGTGGGGCCGGACGGTGCGCTGTGGTCCACCTTGATGAACACCGACCAGATCGGCCGGGTCAGCGTCGAGGGTGAGGTGACCGAGTTCGAGATCGGGACGACCGGTGGGTTCCCGTCGATGATCACGGCGGACGACGACGGGCTGTGGCTCCCGCTGAACCAGGGGAACTCGATCGCGCGGATGACGGTCGACGGCGAGGTGCAGCTCTTCCCGTTGCCGACGGCGGCGGCCGGACCGGTGGGGATCAGCGCGGCGCCGGGTGGCGCGTGGTTCACCGAGTTGATGGCCGGGCAGGTCGGGCGGATCGATGCCGACGGCAAGATCGAGGAGTTCCCGCTGCCCGATCGCGAGTCCAAGCCGCACGCTGTGGTGACGACGCCTGACGGTGGCTGCTGGGTGACGTTGTGGGGATCGGGTTCGGTGATCCGGCTGGACTCCGAGGGCGCTGTCGTCGAGGAGGTCGCGCTCGGCGAGGGGTCCGAGCCGCACGGGCTCGCGCTGACCCCTGATGGCGAGGTTTGGGTGGCTCTCGAGACCGGTGTTCTTGCGCACATCCACGCTGGCGAGTGAGCCGATTCACCCGTTGGAGGGACGCCGCTAGGAGGTTGCAGGAGCAGTGTGGATTGCGTGACCACACTGGTGAGGCCGAGAGCAGAAGTCCGCGGGCTGGGCCGGCGGTTGCTGGATGTGGTGGCCGTCGGGCGGCCCGCGTTCTGGGTTGTTTCGGTAGTGCCGTACTACGTGGGCATCCTGCTCGCCACCCATCGCTTGGTACCCGATCCGGCGGACTGGCCGCGACTGGCGATCGGCGCGGTCGTGATGGGTCCGCTGCTCTGGTTGGCGGTGCTGGCGATCAACGACGCGTACGACCTGCCGGGTGACCTGCTGAATCCGCGCAAGTCGAAGTCGCCGCTGCTGGACGGACGCGTGACGCTCCAGGAAGCCAAGCGGCTCGCCGTGGTCGCGGGTCTGGCCTCGATCGCGGTGAGCCTGCTGGTCGGCGCGGTCTTCACCCTCGGCGTGGTCTTTGCACTGGTGCTCGGCTGGGCTTACAGCGTGCCGCCGGTTCGGTTGAAGACCCGCGCCGGGTTCGACGTCGCGGCCAATTCACTTGCCTTGGGCACCTTTGGGCCGCTGGCGGGGTGGGCCGCGGTCGACCCCGATCTCAGCGGGTTTCCGTGGCTGATGGCGTTGCAGGGGACGCTGGCCGCGATCGGGCTCTACCTGCCGACAACACTCGCCGACCTGACGGCCGACCGGGCCGCCGGGTACCGGACGATCGCGGTGCGGCTCGGTGCGAGCGCGACGTACCGGCTGGGGTTCGCGTTCTGGATCGCGGCGGCCGGGCTGTCCGTCGTACTGGCCGCCCTCGACACGGTCATCCCGCGGAGCATGCTCCCCTTGGAGATCGTGATGGTCCCGGTCCTCATCGCCGCATACCGCCGCTTCATCGGCCCCGGCATGACCTTCAGAGGCGTCGTCATCCTCGCCACCCTCTTCCTCCTCCCCTGCGCCACCTTCGCCCTCACCTACACCGGCGTCCTCTGACTCACACAACCGTCTCACTAGCCGTTCCCTCTGCATGGACTGGAGAGAAGAACTCGACGAACACGGCTGCGCGCTGACCCCACCGCTCCTCACCCCCGCACAGTGCGACGAGCTCACCGCCCTGTACGACGAAGTACACCGCTTCCGCTCCACGATCGACATGGCCCGCTACCGCTTCGGCTCAGGCCAGTACCGGTACTTCGACCACCCACTCCCCACCGTCGTCGCCGAATTGCGGGAGCGGTTCTATCCGCAACTCCTCCCGGTCGCTCGCGAATGGGCCACCAAGCTCAACCGGCCGGCGCCGTGGCCGGACACGCTGGAGGAGTGGTTGGACGACTGCCATCGCGCGGGTCAGACGAAGCCCACCCCGATCTTGCTCAAGTACCAAGCGGGCGACTGGAACGCCTTGCACCGTGACCTGTACGGCGATCTCGTGTTCCCTCTGCAGATCGTGATCGGCCTGAACAAGCCGGGTGTCGATCATGAGGGCGGCGAGTTCCTGCTGGTCGAGCAGCGGCCGCGCGCGCAGTCGCGAGGTACCGTCACGATGCTTCCTCAGGGGCAAGGGTTGATCTTCACCACGCGCGATCGGCCGGTGAAGTCGACGCGAGGTTGGTCGGCCGCGCCGGTCCGGCACGGGGTGAGTACGGTCAAATCAGGGGTTCGCCACACCCTCGGTCTTGTCTTTCACGATGCCGCTTGAGCCGATTCGTTGGTGGAAGGGGCGGCGCTCGACGGCCGCGACGACTTCGTCGAGGAGTTGGCCGAGCGGCACCGAGAGCTCCTCGTCCAGCTCGGCGAGCGCGGCGGTGGTGGCTTGCCACTCGGCTTCGATGACCGGAAGGAGGTCGCGCGTCTTCTCGGTGAGGTGCACGATTCGTTGCCGCGCGTCGGCGCCCCGCTCGAGCGTGACGAAGCCCGAACGGTTGAGCTGGGCAACTGTCTGGCTGGCGGCCGAGTGGGTCACGCCGACTGCGGTGGCTAGCGCCCGGATCGACAACGGGCCGTCGGCAACCAGTGTCCGGACGATCGGCGAGAACCGCGGCCGGTACTCCGGCACCCCGAGGTCGACGTACACCTTCGCCACGTCGCCGTCGAGCAGTTCGAGCACGTGCCGTAATCGGGTACCGATCGCGCCTTCCATGGGAGTAATCTAACAGCGCTGTTATATCGCTCGCCGACGGAGGCCCTGGATGTATCCGGAAACTGATCCGCACGACCACGGGATGCTCGACGTCGGCGACGGGCAGCTGGTGTATTGGGAGGTCTGCGGGAATCCCGAGGGCAAGCCCGCAGTGGTGTTGCACGGCGGGCCGGGATCGGGAGCCGGGCCGTTCTGGCGACGGTTCTTCGATCCGGCGAAGCACCGGGTGGTGCTGTTCGACCAGCGCGGATGCGGTCGCAGTACGCCGGACGCCGCCTTGCCGGACGCGGACCTCAGCACCAACACGACCTGGCATCTCGTGGCCGACATCGAGCGGTTGCGCGAACACCTCGGCATCGAGAAGTGGCTTGTCCTCGGCGCTTCGTGGGGCGCGACCCTCGGCTTTGCGTACGCCGAGACGCATCCGTCGGCGGTCTCCGAGATCGTGCTGTTCAGCGTGACGAGTACGACGCCGAGTGAGGTCGAGTGGGTCACTCGCGAGATGGGCCGGATCTTTCCGGCGGAGTGGACGCGCTTCCGGGACGTCGTACCGGTGGAGGAGCGGGACGGGAATCTGGCGCTCGCCTACAGCCGGCTGCTGCACGATCCCGATCCGGCGGTGCGGGACCGGGCGGCTCGGGCTTGGTGCGAATGGGAGGACACGCACGTGGCGACGTACCACGGCTACCGGCCCGACCCGCGGTACGACGACCCGGTTTTCCGGCTGCGGTTCGCGCGACTGGTGTCGCACTACTGGGGTCACTTCGGCTGGATCGAGGACGGCGCGCTGCTCCGCGACGCGGGCAAGCTGGCCGGGATTCCCGGCGTTCTCGTCACCGGTCGGCTAGACATCAGCAGCCCACCGGTGACCGCCTGGCGAATGGCACAGGCCTGGCCGGACGCCGAGCTGCACATCGTCGGAGACGCCGGCCACGGCGCCGGCAAGACCAGCGTCTCCGACCTCGTCCTCGCCGCCACCGACCGCTTCGCCTCGACGGCGCCCTAACCGCAACGTACGGGGGCGGCCCCGAGCACTCAGGACAGGCGGGTGAGGCGGCCGTCCGATGCGACCCGGATGGTCGTCTTCCGGCTGCCCACGGTGAGGTCCAGGAAGAAGTGGGATCCCTGGGTTCGAGTGCTGTAGGCAACGGTTTCTGTCGCGCCGACGGGCGCGATGACGGACAGGATGGAGGCGGTCCTACCGCTGCGGCCGAAGGTGACCACCGGCGCGGGTTCGCGAGGGGTCCTGCCGCTGAAGTACCAGCCCTGCACCGGGTCGGTCTTCCCCTTCTGCACGGTGATCGCGTCGCCGCCCTGGGAATCCTGATAGGGGACCTGGAGCACGTAGGTCTTCGAACGATCGCCCGGCTTGGCCGCGACCGCTGTGGTGGCCGACTGCACCGTCACGTTCTGGTCCGGCGGTAGGTGCCACAGGGTTTCGTAGCGCTGGTCGGTGTCCGATCGCCCGCGGTCCAAGGTGACGATGAGGTCGGGATCCTTCAGCACCAAGACGTCGCGGGTACGGTCGACGCCCTTGGCGGGCTTGTCGGCGAACTGGTAGTACTCCGACCGTGGACCGATCAGTGACTGGGTCAGCTTGGTCTCCGCCCGGACAACCTCGGCGGTCGGAATCGTCATCACGTTGTGCGCGGCCTGACTCCTGACAAAGGTCTGCCACTGGTCACGCTGGTAGCCCGAATGGCCGGGGTCGATCAGAATATCGCGTCCACGCGAGGTGTAGGTGATCGAAGTGTGGTCCTCGTGGCCGTGCAGCTGCCGGGCCGGACCGAACCGGATGCTGTACGTCGACTCCTGCGTGAAGGGCCGGGTCTCGCCCCAGCCGGTCCGCCCGAACACGTACCCCGCATCGAACACAGCCGTCCGCCGCGCCGGCCGGGTACCACGTCGCCCGAGCGTGGCGGCGTACTCCAACGGTGTCCCGGCCACCGCCTGGGGTCGCTGCCGGATCGAGTCCCCGACCTGGGGCAACTCCCCAGCAGACGTCGTCGCCAGCGCGATCCACTCCGCCGCGGCACGTCGGCGTACCTCGATCACGGGCGCCGGGTCGAATCCGCAGCGCCGGAGCGCGGTCACTGCCCGGCCCCACATCTGATAGCTGAACATTGCGTACCCGATGGACTGCTCGTTGGTCGACCCCTGCGGGTCGATCGAGACAGTAATTGCCTCGGTCAAGCGCTTGGCGGCGTGGTCCGTCAGCTCGCTCCGCCCCAGCACGCAGCCGATCCCGAGCAACGCGATGCTCTCGTCGGTACCGTGGTTCCACGGTCCACTCCAGTTCTCGATCAAGAACCTGGAGTGGTCGAGCAACGCCCGGTCCAGCCATTCGTACTCACGCGGGAGCCGCTGGACGCCAAGACCGGACAACACCGCCTGACGGGCACAGATCAGCACGTTCGCGCGATGCATCGTCGACTCCCACGCCCCCACATCACCTTTCCACGAGTACGGATGATCGCGCACCCAGTCACCGATGATGGCCATCACCCGAGTCAGCGCCTGACGGTCTCCGGTAGCGGCCGCGCGAACGCCCTGCCCCAGCCAGCGCAGCGAGTGCAGCCACATGTACCAACTGGGCCTCTTGTACGGATCCGAATGCCAGTCGATGTCACCAGACCCATTACCCACCTGGTAAGGCGGATCGTCACCCCACACATAGGTGTCACGCAACAGCATCTCGACCGGCACACGGGATTCGATTCCACTGAAGCCCGGACACGGATACGCCGACCGGTTCGGGCTCGTCGACGGCGGGACCGTGGTAGCGATGTCTTGTGACGTCGAGCCGGCACCGCCTGTCATCAGAGTGAACCCGCCGACGATGCTGGCAGCACACACCAACGCCCACGCGACAACGACGCCAGCGGCCTTCCAGACTGGCCGTTTCCGATGTGTCGGCACGCACGCCTCACCTTTTCCGCCACGGGGTGTGTATCTCCCACAAGACGGCCGGAAGGGCGCCATTTGTTGTATCGGAGGCAGAACTGATCTTGCCAACTCCAGATACGTCTCCGACCTCGCGCTCGCGCGACCGACCGGCTTCGCTCGGGGTTAGGAGCCGGTGGCGGCGAGGTAGCGGGTGGCTAGGTCTCGGGCTGCTTGTTTGAGTTCGGGCGGGTTGATGAACTCGACATCGGTTTCGAACATGCCGAAGGTGGCTGCCAGGCCGGTCCACGACCAGCCGTTCAAGGTCAGGCGGCAACTGGTGTCGGTGACCTCTTCGACCAAGGCGTCGCGGCCGGCCCAGCGGGCGATGTCGGCAGCCTTCGCCTGAAGGATCGCCGTACCGCGGCAAGGCCATTGATTACGGCCCGTGAAGCGACTCGAGATGTACGTCGACACGTCCTGCGCCGGCAACTCGCGCGGGGTGAAGCGCGGGCCGGTCGGTGTCTTGGGCAACATCCGGTCGACCCGGAAGGTGCGCCAGTCGTTGCGGTCCAGATCCCAGCCGACCAGGTACCAGCGGCCGCCCCACGTCACCAGGTGGTGCGGCTCGACCTTGCGCGGCGGCACCCACTCCTCCTCGTTCGCGCCCGGCGAGGCGTAGTCGAAGCGCAGTACCTCGCGGGCGCGCAGCGCGGAGCCGATCGCGATCAGATGCTCCGAGTCGACCTTGATCCGCCGCGAATCGGCGTACCGGTCGACGGTGGTCACCTGGAGTGCGTCGACGCGTTGCCGCAGGCGCGCGGGCATCACCTGCCGGACCGTGGCGAGTGCGCGCAAGGCGCCCTCCTCGATACCGGTCACTGAGGTCGTCGCGGTCTGCAGCGCGACCGCGACGGCGATCGCCTGGTCGTCGTCGAACAGCAGCGGGGGCAGGTCGGCGCCGGCGTCGAGCCGATAGCCCCCGTCCGGTCCCTTGCTGGCGCGGACCGGGTAGCCGAGGTCTCGCAGCCGGTCCACATCGCGGCGGACCGTTCGCGGGCTCACCTCCAGCCGTTCGGCCAGTAGCGAGCCCGGCCAGTCACGACGGGCCTGCAGCAAGGACAGCAGCGCGAGAAGTCGAGCGGAGGTTTCGGACATGACGTCAGATTGCCACGAGTACAGGCCAGGAGCTGTCCGCTACTCCTGGAAATGTCGTCGATGTCAGAACCAAAACCACAAGGAGACATCGTGATCAGCACCCGAGAGCTCACCAAGGACTTCGTGGTGAACCGCACTGAGACCGTGCACGCGGTCCGCGGCATCAGCCTGGACGTCGAACCGGGCGAGCTGGTCGCCGTCCTCGGCCCGAACGGCGCCGGCAAGACGACCACCCTGCGGATGCTCACCACCTTGATCGCACCGACCTCCGGCACCGCGAAGGTCGCCGGGTACGACGTCACCTCCGACCCGAGTCTGGTCCGCCGGCAGATCGGGTACGTCGGTCAGGGCAACGGCGCAGGCCACTCGCAACGGGTCCGCGACGAGCTCGTCGGCCAGGGCGTGATCTACGGCCTCGACTCCCGCTCGGCGAAGAAGCGGGCCGGGGAACTGCTCGAGTCGCTCGAACTCGCCGACCTGGCCAACCGCAAGGTGTCCGACCTGTCGGGCGGTCAGCGCCGCCGGCTGGATGTCGCGATGGGTCTGGTGCATGCTCCCGGGTTGCTGTTCCTGGACGAGCCGTCGACCGGCCTGGACCCGCAGAACCGGGCCAACCTGTGGGACCACATCCTGCGAATGCGGGAGCAGTACTCGATGACGATCATGCTCACCACGCACTACCTGGACGAGGCCGACTCGATGGCCGAGCGGGTGGTCGTGGTCGACCACGGCGAGGTGATCGCCGACGACACGGCCGACGCGCTGAAGGCCGAGCTGGCGGGTGACCAGCTGATCCTGACCGTTGCTCCTGGCAACCGTACCCGGGTCGCCGAGCTGGCGAAGCAGTTGCCCGGCGCAAAGGATGTTGTTGCCGATGGCGACCAGTTGACCCTACGCGTCGCGGACGGCCCGGCCGCGTTGCCCGAACTCATCGCGGCCAGCCAGCGTTCCGCAGTACCGATTGCCACTGCTCAGGTACGCCGGCCGACGCTCGACGACGTTTTCCTCAATCTCACCGGCCGCAGCCTGCGCGAGGCCGACTCCACCGGAAAGGCCGCAGCATGACCACCCTCACCGTTCCCACCAGCACCCGCCGGACCACCGTTCCCGCGGACCGGAACCTGTTCCGCGACATCTCGATCGTGATGCGGCGCGAGCTCAAGCCTGTCCTGCGCGACCCGTTCACGTTGCTGTTCGGGATGATCCAGCCCCTGGTCTTCCTGGCCCTGTTCGGCCCGCTGCTCGCGGGGTCGCTCGGCGGCTCACTCGACGGCGGCGTCTGGCAGTGGTTCGTACCGTCCATCCTGGTGATGACGACCTTGTTCGGTACGTCCGCGACCGGGGCGAACCTGCTGGCGGAGTTCCAGACCGGCGCGCACGAGCGGATGCTGGTGACGCCGCTGTCCCGGTCGTCGCTGCTGATCGGTCGCGCGCTGAAGGAGATGGTGCCGCTGTTCGGGCAGGCGGTGATCGTGATCGCGGTGATGACCCCGTTCACTTTCGACCTGCACCTGGGCGGCGCGATCGTCGGCCTCGCGTTGCTGGCCGTGTTCGGCATCGGGCTGGGCTCGTTCAGCTACGCGCTGGCGATCGCGGTGCGCAAGCAGGACTGGATGTTCTGGGTGGTGCAGCAGACGTTCCTGTTCCCGCTGATGATCCTGTCCGGGATGCTGCTGCCGCTGGAGAGCGGGCCTGCGTGGATGCGCGCGGCGTCGAAGGTGAACCCGCTGTCCTACCTGGTCGAGGCCGAGCGGACGCTGTTCGCCGGCGACGTCACCTCGACCGCCGTTCTGTGGGGCTGGGTCGCCGGCCTCGTCACCGTCGCGCTCGGTCTGACCGTCGGCATCCGCACCATGCTGCGGTCGGCTGACTGACTCCAACGCAAAGGACCCCGGGGCCGTTGCCCCGGGGTTCCTTGTATGTCAGCGGAGGTGCGCTGCGGAGACCTCGTTGAGGTGAATGAGCACGTCATAGCTGTGAGACAACCGGGTCGGCAGCTCCGGCCACGGGTAGGCGGTGCCGATGTCGCGGGTCAGCCGCGGTACGTCGAGCCAGGCGCGGGTCGCGGCGGGCACTCGGCGCAGGTCGACGAAGTAGTTGCGGTACGGGACCTTGTCGAGGGTGTGCTCGTTGCTGCCCGGCGCGGCCGGCGGCACGGTGAAGACACGGAGCTCGCCAGTGGAGGTGTCATGGGCGTTGAACGAGCCGTGGTCGAAGGAGAAGCCGACGGCCAGGTAATCCCGCCCGAGCTGCTCCCGCAGGAACTGGCCCTGGATCTTCGGGTAGTCCTTCGGCGAGTTCGACTCGAGCGCGATGTGGCCGTTGTGCGCCGACACCATCACCTTCGCCCTCGTCGTACGAGCCCACCAGGCCGTGTTGGCCGCCATCGCCTCGTCGCGGAAGTACATCGCCTTCGGGGTCTCCTGCGGGTTCGCGACGTCGAAGGAGTAGAGCTTCGCGACCTGCCAGATCGCCCGGGCATGCTGCACCGCCCAAGTCCGCTCGGGACCAGCGGGCAACGACTCGACCAGTACGACGGCCCGCCGGGCGGCGGCCTCGATCTTGACCCGCTCGGCCAGCGGCTTCCCGAAGTACGCGTTGCTCCAGGCCTTGTACTCCGCGTCGGAACGGATTCCGGCGTACAGGCTCTTGATCTCGGGGAGCTGTGCCGGGCTGGTCTTGCCGACGTAGTCGATGACCCGGTCGAGCAGGGCAGGGCCGGCGTAGCCGACGTCGTCGCCGACGAAGTGGAGCTTGCGGGCATGGGTGCGGTTGTAGGAACGCATCCACTCGATCAGTGCGAGGTACTCGTCGGCGTTCCAGAACTTGTAGGCGTCCTGGAACTCGCGCCGCATGATCTCGCGCGGATCGCCGACGCCGCTGACGACGTACCGGTCGAGCTCGAGCCCGGTGCTCCAACTGGCTTCCAGGGCGAAGGTCGTGAAGCCCTTCTCCTGCACGAGCGAGCGGAAGATCCGGTGCTTGAGCGTGAAGAACTCACTCGAACTGTGGGTCGCCTCGCCGACACCGACGACCCGGGCGCTTCCGACCATCCTGGCCAGCGGCTTCAGGTCATGCAGACTGCCGCTAGCGTCGGTACTGCGAATCGGGTGCGCCGCCCGGGTCAGCGCAGGCACCGGGTCGGTCGGCGCTGCCGTCGCGGTCACCGTGGACAGGGGTAGCGCCGCCGCGACCAGTAAAGCCGGGGCTGCCAGAAGCCGTTTCATCAAGTCCTCCGGGAGGCTGGGGATCGGATACCCAACTCTTTCCGGATCGGCCCGCCCACCCCATCCCGCTGCCACCCCGATCGAGGTAGCGCAGGCTCTACCTTCCGAGCTTCTCCAGCGCGGTGCGCATGCCTTCTTCGGCCTCGTCGCCGAGCTTCTTGAACTGGCTCTTGAAGAGCGGCTCGATCAGGCGGGTGACGCCCTTGAACTCGAACTCGGCCCGGTAGGTGACCTCGGTGCCCTCGCCGGTACTGCGGAACGTCATCGTGTCGAGCGCGCTGACCGTCTTGTTCTCGCCGCGGAGCTGGAAGACGCGATTGGCCTCCCGCTGCTGGACGACGTACTCGAGCTCGGTCTCCCGGCCGGCGAACGACGAGGTGTTCCGGTACGTCGTACCGGGGCCGCCGTCGCCGTCCACCTTGACCGTGCTGACTGTGCCGGGATCCCACTCGGTCGTCGTCTCGAAGTCGGACAGATAGGCGAAGACACTCTCGACGGACTTGCCCACGGTGACAACGCGCTCAATGGTGATCACCCTCGCCACGCTACCGCCCACCGCAACCGAACTTATGCAGCGCGGTTGGTGTGCAGGGCCAGCGCGAAGGAGATGACTGCGAGGGTGCCGGTGAAGGCTCGGGCGTTGTTGGCGGGGTTCCATTTGGCCAGGTAGTTCAGCCATTCGGCGGCGCCGGCGGCCGAGTGGGGGTCGACCGCGGCGAGCTGGTCGTTGAGGGGGATGTTGATGGCGAAGCTGATGACCATGATGCCGACCAGGTAGAGAGCCGAGCCGGTGAGCAGCCACCACTTGCCCGGGCTGTCCTGGACGAACCCGAGGATCGGGAGCGCCAGACAGATCAGTGCGGTGACCATCAAGACCAGCAGGAACAGCGGGTTCTGGATGCGGACGTTGATCAGGTTCATCGCGACCGCGCCCTGGCCGGCCGGCATTCGCTGCAGCGAGCCCATCACCGCCGTACCGAAGGCGAAGAACAGGCCGGCCATCAGCGCGCTGCCGACCAGGGCCGCGAAGGTGAGGACACGGGTGAGGTTCATGCCGACCACACCCCGGTCTTCGCCGTCTCCCGGGCCCAGTCGGCGAAGTCGCGCGGCTCGCGACCGAGCACCTGCTGGACTCCTTCGGACACGTACTCCGACCGGTGGTTGCGGATCACCGCGAAGAGATCGCGAACCGCCTCCGAGTCCTCAACCGTCTGGCCGTAGCTGACCAGCTCGGCGACGAACTGCTCGGGCTCGAGGTCGACGTAGCGGATCGGCCGGCCGGTGGCCGTCGACAGCTCGTCAGCGACCTCGGCCATCGTCAGCGTGCGCGGCCCGGACAGCGAGTAGGTCTCGCCTGTGTGCCGCTCGTCGAGCATGACCTCCGTCATCACGTCACCGATGTCGTTGGTGTCGATCCACGCCTCGCCGCCGTCGCCGGCCGCGACGCGGATCTCGCCGCCCATGACGTAGTCGTACAGGAAGTCCTCGCTGAAGTTCTGCGCGAACCAGGCCGGCCGGACGATGGTCCAGTCGGCGCCGCTCGCCCTGACCGCGTTCTCCAGTTCGACGCTGCTCTCGTAGACCGCGAAGTCGCGGCCCGGGCTGCCGACGCCACGGCCGGACAGCAGCACCACCCGGCGCAGCCCCTCGGCCGCTGCCTGCTGGATGAACTTGCCGGCCAGCGCCAGCCCGGTCGGACCGACCGGCGGAGCCAGGTACGCCGTGTCGATGCCGGCCACGGCTCCTGCCCAGCTGCTCTCGTCGTACCAGTCGAAGCGCTGCTCGCTCGAGCGGGAGGCCAGCCGGTAGGCGATTCCACGGGCGTCGAGTTGTGCTGCCACGCGGCGGCCGGTCTTGCCCTTGCCGCCGATGATGAGGAAGTTTGGTGTCGTTGTCATGGCTTAAGTTCATCGCGTCCGAGTGAGACAAACCATGGTTGTCCGACGCAGTTTCATGTCTGAGAGTCTCAAACCGAGGTAGGCTGCTGGCCATGGACGTCCTCGATGACCTGCTGGCCGGCACCCGTGCGCGGGGCGGTGTGTTCAACCTGACCATCCTCGATGCGCCCTGGGGTCTGCACATCGTCGACGAGGCACCGCTCGCGCTGGCGACGCTGGTCAAGGGCTCGGCCTGGATCATGCGGGACGGCCACGAACCAGTGCGGATGGAGGAGGGCGACGTCGCCGTCCTGTCCGGCACCGATCCGTACGTCGTCGCCGACCAGCCCGACACCGTGCCCAACCTGCGGATCCACCCCGGCGGCATCTGCGAACCCTTGCCTGGAGCCCCTGTCGACTACAGCGCGCGGCTCGGCGTACGGACCTACGGCGCCCGTCCGGAGGGCGAGGCGATGGTTGTCAGCGGCACCTATCAGCTCGAAGGAGATGTCAGTCGCCGGCTGCTCACCGCGCTCCCGCCGGTCCTGGTGGTTCCGGCCGCGGACGTCGCCGGTCACGTGATGGACCTGGTGCTCGGCGAGATCCAGCGCGACGAGCCTGGTCAGCAATCGGTGCTGGACCGGTGGCTCGATCTCGCGCTGATCACCACCTTGCGCGCCTGGTTCGCCCGGCCCGAGTCGCACGCACCGGGCTGGTACCAGGCGCAAAGCGATCCGGTCGTCGGCCTCGCGCTGCGTCTACTGCACGAGGAGCCCGCGTATCCGTGGAGCGTCGTCGAGCTCGCCAATCGCACTGGCGTCTCCCGGGCCAGCCTGGCCAGGCGGTTCACCGGTCTGGTCGGCGAGGCGCCGATGGCCTACCTGACCGGCTGGCGGATCACGCTCGCCGCGGACTTGTTGCGCGAGACAACGGACACGGTCGAGTCGATCGCCCGCAAGGTCGGCTACGCCAACGCGTTCGCACTGAGCGTCGCGTTCAAACGTGTCCGCGGTACCAGCCCGACCGCTCACCGGCGAGCGAGCACGGCTGCCTGACGCTCAGGCGGTGGTGACCTCGATGAACGCGAGCGCCTGCGGCCAGGACACCCGGAAGGCGTCGGCGTTGACCGCCTTGTCGTGCCGGGCCCGATCCGAGAAGCCGTGGTCGGCGCCCGGATAGAACTGCGTGACGGTCGCGCCGGTGTCCCTGCTCTGCAACGCGGTCTGCAGCGCTTCGAAGTCAGCAACCGGTACTGCGGCGTCGGCGCTCGGGTAGATCACCATCACCGGCGCGGTGATCCCGACGGAGTCCGCGATGGCGTCGTACGAGTGGTTCGGCCGGAGCTCCGACGGCACCGTCGGGTGGTACACGACCACGTTCGCCAGCCGGTGTTCCCTTGCCGCCAGCAACAAGGCGAACCGGCCGCCGAGGCACCATCCGATCACGCCTACCTTGGTGCAGCCGAGCTCACCGACCAGGTGCTCGAGCAACGCAGCCTGCTCAGTGAGCGCCGTGTCGTCGTCCAGCTTCCCGACCAGCTCGCCTAGTGTCCTGAGTCGGAAGTTGCTGCAGCAGCTCCGGTGTCCAGGTGCGTGCATCGCAAGGCGGAGAAGCGTGCTCGATGCGCAGCATCGAGCA
>NZ_JBFAAA010000020.1:0-93454 GCF_040639475.1 Kribbella sp. NPDC023855 | reverse complement strand
ACCACCCCCGCCCCCCCCCCCCCCCCTCGGGGCGCTGCGGGTGGGTATTTCTCCCCGGCGCCCGCGCTGGTGCCCCGCCCCCCCCCCCCCGCCGCCTTCGCCAAGGAGCGACTACTTGCGTGTCCAAACGAAACCGAGCGGCCCGTCCACCCGCCAGCCTGCGGCTACGTGGCTCCTGACCGAGGCGGCACGAACGACGCGCCAGCCGACGCCGGCCTTGGAGACCCGATAGATTTTGACGCGGTCCGAGGCCGGGGCCATCGGCACTCGGCCGACAACGCCCTCATACCGCCACTTGCCCGACGCGCTCAGATTGTTCCGCTCTGTGGCCGACAGCGTCAGCAGGTACGACGCCCGGGACGTACTCCGCAGCCGGTACAGCGGAACGGTGCCGCGGAGCGCGGTGTTGGCGACATATCCGGGAACCTGCCCGGTGAACTTGAAACCGAGCCGCTGCGCGCGAAGGAACTCGGCCTGGTTCGCTGTGTAGAAGTATCCGGCGCTTCCTGCCGTTCGCATCTCGATCAGTTGGGTCCGGTACGTCGTAGCCGTCGTAGCCGTCGTAGCCGCCGTGGTGTCCTGGGTTGCGCCGGCGCTGTTGGCAACGACAACGCCGCCTACTGCCAAAGCAGTGGTGGTCACCATGGCGCCGAACCCCAGCACCTGACCCCGCCGAGATGTTCCGGGGAACTTCCACTTCATCACTTCACATGCCCTTTCATGACTTCCTGTGGATCGACCGACGTCCGGCACGCTAGCGGCCACAGGGACCATCGGGCGGTCCGGCCGGAACGATTCGAACAGTGTCAAACTGTTGGGTGCGGCATTTACCGCCATCTCCTGCACGCGCCGAAATATTCACCTGCAAAAGGCCCTTCGCTGAATTCATACCCGGGCTCCAGAGCGGGGGAGGGTTGCCAGAATGAGCGCACCGCTCTGTGCTGGAACCCGTTGGTTCGGTGGGGATGCTGCTGATGGCGGCGGCCGGCTCACCGCCCGGCGCTCACGACATCCCCGAACCGATTCGAGCAGGGTGGATTATTGTGATGCAAGCAGGGGAGGGATGTGACTTGCGTCCCGCAAGTCGTCGGTCGACGGAGGTATCGGATGCTTGGGCGGACGTATGACCGGGAGAATTGTTCGGCGGCCCGAGCGCTCGAGATCGTTGGTGAGCGGTGGAGTCTGCTGATCATCAGGTGTGCGGCCTTCGGCGGGGCGACGCGGTTCACGACCTTCCAGCGCAAGCTCGGCATCGCGCCGAACATCTTGTCCAACCGCCTCGACAGGTTCGTGGAGGCCGGTCTCATGCGCCTCCAGCCCCTCGCCTCCGAACCCGAGACCTACGAGTACCTGCTCACCAGCAAGGGCCGTGATCTCGTGCCGGTGCTCATCGCGCTCACCGAATGGGGCGATCGGTACGCCGCGCCCTCCGGCCCACCGGTCCGCTTCGAGCATGACGGCTGTGGCGGAACAGTTCACCACCACCTGAGTTGCGACACTTGCAGGAAAGAACCCACGCCGACGCAACTCGCCGCTCGCCCAGGGCCAGGCGCTCGCCCGGGCCAGTTCTGACGCACAGCAAGCTGTGCCCGACCCGGCGACATCGCTCAGTTGGACCGTAGCTCTGCGACGGCCGCGATCCTCGGGTACGACGAACGGTCACTACCGCATGCAGCTCGGTGAGGTAGAAGTGGCCGGAGGCAACTACGCCGCCGGACGCCCGGTGACCGCGAGCTCCTCGGCGGAGTACCTCGACAACGGCTGGCGTCGGGCTGCCCTGACCGACGGGATCACCCGGTCGGCACTCGGGTACTCGATGGGGTTCAGCACCGAGGCGCTGCCGATGGGAACGCCTGCCTCGGTGGGCGTGGATCTGGGCGACCTACGAAGATCAGCGAGGTGACCCTCGTCCCGCGCGATGGCGGCTCGGCCACGGGCGCTGGGTATCCGATCGCCTTTGCAGTCCAAACGTCTACGGACGGTCAGGCATGGAAGACTGTTGTCACTCGCAGCGGCCCGTGGGGAAAACCCGTTTCCAGCTGGCAGAGCTCGAGGTGCGCTGAGCGTACCGGCCGGTCCACGCACGTGCTTCCGTTTCGAGTGCTCAATCGTCTGCCGCAGGATGGATGTAGTGACCTTCCAAGAGACCCCGCCCGAGGGCGGTGGCGACGTGTACGACTGTTTTGCCATGGCGGTGTGACTCGATCAATCCGGCAGAACGCAGGGCCGATGCGTGGTAGCTGGCGGTGGCAAGCGTGATGTGGGTTGCCGTTGCCAGTTCGGTCGTAGTACGGCTGGACGTGGTCAGTGCAAGGACAGCAGCCCGAGTGTGGCCGAGCAAGTTGTCGAGACTCTGGCGTTGGTCGGTCGAGGCGCCAGTTGCCTGCAAAGGCTGGACTGTGTGATCAATCGGGTAGACCAGTACGGGAGCCAGGTCGTCGTTGAAGAGCTTGGTCGGTGACTTCCAGCAGAAGTAGGACGGTTGCAGCCGAAGCCCGCGCCCATCCAGCCACAGATCAGAATCAGTCGGGAACGCTGAGATCTCCAGCACCTGATCGCGCCAGCGCGCTGAGGGATGAATGCCCTCCAACAATGCCTCGACACCGCCGGCGGTCACCTCCGCAAGCCGTCGCTTCTGGTCGATGACAAAGGCGGTCTTCATCGATGGCCCGTACGGCGCCACGGCTACACCGTAAAAGGTTCTCACCAGTTGGCCGAGCTGGCGCATCGACTCAGGCTGGGCATCCGCCAGCTCGTGGACCCATGGTCGTGCCGACCGGCTGACGGCGAGATGGGACAGATCGGCGATGATGCGACGGCGAGGCACCGAGAGCATCTGCTCCAGAGCTTCCTCGAAGACGGCGGAGCCGGCCGGTGGGGTCAGAAAGTCCGCGGAGTATCCGATCGGTGGCGCGAGGACTGTGAGCGGACCGAGCGTGTCCGGAGACAGCCGGCGTCTTGTCCGCTTTCGCCATTGTGCGAAGTGATGAGTGCCATCGCTCATCTGCAGCATGTGCAGGCTGAGAAGTGTTTCCCACAAGGGATCCAGATGGTTCACCAGCGTGGTGCGGGCGAGATCCCCTGCAGTGAAGTGGATCCGCAGCATCCTGTACTCCTTGGCTGAGGCCACCAGATGGCGGATGTGGCCGCTGTCCTCGTAGGTGCCGGAGGGGAAGGGTGACCAGGCGCCGCAGGTCCTCGCTCATCCGCGTTCCGGTTGGTACCGCACGCGATGGCAGGGGCCGCTTGTTGCCTGATCCGGACCGGTGCCTAAAGCAACGGGCCGTCGTCGACAAGAGGAGTTTGTGCTTGCATCATGCAAGTCACCTTAACCAGCGGTGGTTTCATGATGCAAGTGCATTCGGCGTAGTAAGGCATGGTGAATCGCCCTCCTTTCAACCCGAGGCCGAACTGGTAAGTGCGCAAACCTGGGCTTTGCGAGCACGTTCGAGCATCCACGAAAGGCGGTCAGGGGTGTGGTGGCGGTAGGTTGGCCGAAATCGGACATCGCCCGGTTGAATTCGAACACGGTCTAAGTGATACGAATACCGGTCATCCAAGGGTCAACTCGTCGGCCTTTTCGACAAGATATTTGAAGGCCCGCGAACCACGACGTGCAGTCCCAGGAGAGCGCGGCTGACGATCATCGCGCCGATTCCAGCAGCCGATCACTTGGTCGTGGAGCGGTGTCCCGTGTAGGCACGCAAGAAACCTGGACAGCGCTGCGCGTGACACGGGTACATCGCTACGCGGACAGTTCGGTCACGTTCTTCTTCCAGGTAGGTGCGGCAGGCGTCTACCGGATCCGTGCGCGCGGCGCCAACGGGATGGGTACATCTTGCAGCCACAAGGTCGCGGCGAACAACGGACCGCCGTCCACGGCAATTTATCCGTCCTGCAGTTGGGATCTGACTGCTACACCGAACTGGACGCAATCGACATCAGCACTGTCCCGACCGCCTGACCCTCCAGCCGGGTCGCACACGTTCACCTCGGCTGTCACCGCGAGCGGGACGCCGCTGCCGATCAGTACGGTTCGCTTCCAGTCACAGGTGGACGGTCACCTCGCCGCCCGCACCGAGGTGACGGTGTTGCCGGTGGTCGTCGACGGGGCGACCCAGATCGGGTCGCTGACTATCGAGGTGTCGGGCGACGGCGGTACGACGTGGGCGCCGGCGGAGGTCGGGCGTACGGCGAACGACTTCACCGCTGTCTCCGCCACCCCACCCGGATCGGGGATCATCGAGAGTTCCACCGCGAGCTGCAACTTGTGGATTGCACGTCGTGAATTGATGTGCAATTGTGGGGTTGCACTTGGGGTGTGTAGCCAGGTGACAAGACAGTCATTGTGACGATGGAGGAACTCTTGATGAGCGAGGATCGGATCGAGCGGGACACCTTGATCGAGGCGTCTCTGGAGCGGGTGTGGTCGTTGGTGTCCACCCCCGGCTTCTGGGTGGCGGAAGAGGCGGCTGTGGCGGGGAAGGTGGCCACTGCGGGGGACTCGTTCGTCGCCAAGAACCCCAACCTTGGAGAGGTGGCGGTGCGGGTGGAGAAGGTCGATCCGCCGAAGTACGTGGCCTACCGCTGGGCGAGTGCGTTCCCCGGTGAAGACCTGCGGGACGACAACAGCACTCTGGTGGAGATCACGCTGGCCACGGAGGCCGGCAACACGCGGCTGAGTGTCGTCGAGACGGGCTTCGCGACGCTGGCCGGGGCCGAGGAGCTTCGTGAGAACGCGCTGCAGTTCAACACCGAAGGGTGGCCCCTGGTGTTCGACATGCTTCGCCAGCACGTCGAGCAGTCGGTGGCGTGACCAACGACCACTGCACGGAGGTCCGGCCGGCCGGCGTCCTTGGCTAAGCGCCGGCCGATCTGCCTCGCCCGGTCGCCAGGCGAGTTCTTGCCCGGACCGTCGTCAACGCCCGGGCCGATTTGGATCACTAAGTATGGCGCAACTATTGGGGCGGAGACTGCATCAAGCTCATGACGAAATCTCAGGGGAGAAGAGGACGACTTAGATGAGTTTGAAAAGAGTCTCCGCACTGATCGCGATGGCCTTGGTTGCCGGTGCGACCGCGGTTCCGGCGAGTGCGACTCCGACGGTTGCGGCCGGGGCGTCGGTCGATCCGTGCGCTATGTACGTCGGGGCGTTCGACGTGGCGGGAAACAGCGGTGGGGTGCGCGTGGTGGCGACCAAGCCGCCGACGGGGAAGCCGGGTAGCAAGGTCAAGGTGTTTCCGGTCAAGGAGAGCGCGGTTTGGTACGTCAGCGCGCTCACCGGCCAGTCCTGGTCATACGGCAAGGTGATCAGCGGAAGCGGCCTGTACGACGCGCAGATCAGCTGGGACGGTGTCGAGCCGGAGCCGGAGGTCACGTCGCACCGGCTCGGTGGCGGCTGGGACCGGTTCACACAGATCGAGGAGTCCCAAACCGGATATCTCCAGCGGGCCAAGTACTTCTACGGCCTGCGCGACGACGGCGTGCTGTTCCGCTGGAACCTCAAAGGTTTCAAGGCACTCGGCTCCTACCCGGGCTTCGCCTCGGTCAAGGCGATGACGATGATCAGCGGGACAGCCACCTACGACACGCTCCTCGCCACGACCCGCGGGGGTGCGCTCTACACCATCCGGATTCCGTTGACGTCACCGATGAAGCCCATCGTGAAGCAGGTCCGGGCCAAGGGCTGGGGGAGTTTCGACTCGCTGGTTGCCGCCAAGTGCGGCAAGCAGAGCACGCTGCTCACCGCGGTGGACCACGACACCGACTCCGCCTACCTGTACGCCGTAGGCCACGCCACCGGCCCCACCACCCCCATCCAAAACCTGGGCAAGATCCCCACCCCCTTCCCAGGCACCACGCACCACCCCGTCGCCGGCGAGACCGACGACCTCTTCGGCGAGTAGCCCCGAACACCTCGAGCCCCGGCGTCCCTGGCGATCGCCGGGGCTCGCTACGTTCGAGTCAGAATTCGCCGGAGCCCGATGTCGGTCCGGAGTTCAGGGCTGGAGTTGGCGTTGGGTGTCGGTCAGGCCGGCGATGAAGAGGGCTGTCAGTAGGAGGTAGTGGAACGTCCGCCTGAGGGTCGGACGGTGGAGATATTCCTGGTCCGCGGCTACTCGTAGCGGGACCAGCACCTGCAGGTAATAGCTCTCGACATCGGGCCAACTCGCGGGTGGCACGACGGACTTCTCGCGGTAGCGGAGCTGGGCCGGGCCGGTGAGGCCGGGACGGGCGAGCAGGATCGGGCGGCAGGACTCCGGGTAGCGACGCGCCAGGGCGTCGCTCTCCGGGCGCGGACCTACCAGCGTCATCTGTCCGGTGAGTACGTGCCAGAGCTGGGGGAGTTCGTCGATCGAGGTACGCCGCAGGAAGGCACCTAGCCGGGTGACCCGCACGTCCGACTCGGCGGTGACCTCAGGGCCTGAGGCAGCCACTCGCATCGTGCGCAGCTTGTACATCGTGAACCGCCGGGCGTTCTCGCCGACCCTGGACTGCCGGAAGAAGACCGGCCGGCCGTCGCTCAACAGGATGCCGATAGCAACTATTGCGATCAGCGGCAGGACTAGGACCGACGACAGCAGGGTGACGCAGATGTCGAGAATCCGTCGCGACCCACCGACGCCGTACTGGCCGGCAGTCGCCTTGCTCCGGGTGCGGGTGATCGGGGACATGGTGAGTTCCTCCTCTGGTCAGCCGGTGCCGGCGGCAACGAAAACCGCGGTGAAAGCGGCCGCGGCGAGGTCGCACTCCTGGTTGAAGGCGGCGGACTCGGTCGGCATCTGCGACGGGGTCATATGGGTCAGTAGTTGGGTACCCGCGGCGTGGCGCCGCGCGAGCTCGGTCCACAGTGGATTGGGGGACAGGCTCGGGCCGAGCAGGCTGACGGCCTTGCCCTGGTACTGCTGCCGCCAGGTCCAGATGTCAACGGCCTTCGCTCCGGCTGCGATCGGGACGTCGACGTAGGTTCGTGTGTCCTCAGCGGCTTGGCTGACGTCGCCCTGGTAGCCGTCCGGCTCGGCGAGCGCCTTGCGGGCCTGGAGGACGGTGAGCTGCGGCCACCCTTGAGCCTTGACCCTGCGCCACGCGTCGGTCTGAGCCTCGCTCTTGGTCAGACCCCACTTGGCGTACGTCGTGTCCTCGAGCAAGCCGGTGCTGAGATCGAGCCGGTCGATCAGGCCGGCTCGCAGATAGCTCTCGAGTGCCGCTGCCGTCGCTGCCGGATACTTCAGCCGGACGCGTTGCGCGCAGCCCTGCTGGTTGCTCCCGCGCCAGGGCAGGCAACCGAGTTCGGGCACGATCGCGTCGACCAGCAGCTGCTTGCCGGGGGCAACTTGCGCGAGCCGCGTCCTGGCGGCTTTCAGGAACTGGGTCGCGTCGGCCATCGTCTCCAGACCGTCGTTGTAGCCGATCTCGTCGGACACCTTGAAGCCGACGACGCCAGGCACTTTCGCGAGTTCGCCGAGCCGGACGATCGCCTGGTCGAACGAGGCCGGCCCCTCCAGCCACCGCTTGACCAGGTCGGTCTCCCACCAGATGGCAACGCCACGCTGGTTGAGCGCCGTCGCCAGAGCGACGTAGCGGTCCGCGCCGAGTCGGTGGACCGTCGGTGCTGACGGTGACGAAACCGATCCCGGTCCTTCGGTCGACTGAGTGGGCGGCACGGTGTTGGTGACGCCGGCTGGTGCCTTCGTCGGGTTGGCCTCGGGCGTCCCGCCGGAGCAGCCCGTGACCAACAGGGCAAGGAGCATGACGAGGGCCGCAGACTTCATGAGGAAACCTCGGAGATCGGTACTGCGGACCTGCTGTCGCGCGCGTTGCTGGGTCCGCTCAGCCTCAGCAGCAGGCCGATCAGCAGTGCGTCGGTGAACAAGTAAGCGGCAGTTGATGCGATGGCAGCACCCATGGCGCCGTGCTTGGGAATCAGCAGCAGGTCCAGCACGACCGTGATGACCAACCCGATGCCGAGGATGATCGAGTTGAGCCCCGGCGTCCCACGTCCGTACAGGTAGGCGCTGGCGACCCCGGATGCACCTGCGAGCAACATGCCCGCCAGCAGCACCCGCGCCGGAGCAACAGCCGAGCCGAACGACGCGCCGTACAGGAGTCGCATCACTGGTGAGGTGAGCAGCGCCACCGGAATCGCGGCCAGCAGGATGCCGATCAGCGTCGGCCGGATCATCCGCCGCGCCGTCGCTGCGGCCTCACGCTGCCCGAGCTTTGCCAGCCGGGGATAGAAGACCCAGGTCAACGCAGTGCCGGGCAGTCGCAGCAGCTCTGCGTACTTCGAGGCGACGGCGTAACCGCCCAGGACGGCCGGCCCCGCCATCGCACCCAGGATCGCGAAGTCCAGCCGGAGATTGAGCAAGGTCATGAGCCCACCGACCTGCCCGCGCAGCCCGTACGACGCGACCTGCCTGCCCAACTCGCGATCCGGCCGGCCGAACCACCCAAGACCGTTGCCCGACAATCCGTACCGCCGCCAGCCGAGCAGCCGGCTGACCCGGCGCCAGGCCTCGACAGCGACGACGAGGTCGGCGAGCGCGAGCCCGACCACGATGGCCGTGACTCCGTGGAACCCGATAAGCAGCGGCAACAAATAGCACGGCAGGAAGGCCAGTTCTTCGGCAGCGATCACCACATCGCCCCCGCGGCGATCCTCCAACCCCTGCAGGGCTGTCTTGCCCAGCGTGAGCAGCAATTGGGTCGGCACAGTGACCCCGGCCACTGCGATCAGCAGCGCCGGCTCGTCGGGGAAGAACAAGTGCGCGATGACCGGTGAAGCAACCAGCCAGACCACGGTACCAAGGAGCGCACCGCCGAAGCCGATGGCGATCAGCGTCGGCCACAGCCGCGGCAGGTCACGCCGCGGAGCCGCCAGGAAGTAGGCGAGAGCTCCAGGCAGGCCCAGCACACAGAGCACGCCGACGAGCCCGGGCAGCATCCGCAGCAACGCGTACTCGCCGACAGCCGACGGACCGCCGGTCCGGGCGACCAGCACGGTGGCGAGTGTCAGGCCGACGATCGCCAACGCCCGGGCGGATGTGTTCGCCACGACTGTCCGGAACAGCTCCGCGCTGAAAGGGATCCGGCCGCTCATCGGACCCGCTTCTTCTGCTGGTCGTGCAGCACGAGCACGAGCGCGCCGACGAGGCCCAGCCAGGTCCACAGATGCCGGAAATGGAGTACTTCGTAGAACCCGGCCGCCGTCGCCATGACCGGACCGATGACAGCCAGCAGCCAGGCTCTGGGAACCAGCGCGGCATAGGACTCCGGCAGGTCGCTGACGACGAGCCGGAAGCACCGGACGCCGATGGCTACGCCTAGCGCCAGCAGGCCGAGCGCCCCGATCAGCCCGCGTTCGAGCAGCGTCGCGAGGTAGTCGTTGTGTGCTTCCTTGACGTACGGCGCCTGGTTCGCGGCGAGGGTCGCCTTGGTCCGGGCGGGGCCGTAGCCGGCGGCGTCGCCCTCGAAGAAGAGGTTGGTGCCTTCGCGCACGATGGTGGCGCGCTCGCTGGTGGAGCTGCCGCTGCGGCCGAAGGAGTCGCGCAGCAACGGGACACTGCCGGCTGCCGCTTCACGGACCTGGCCCAGGTCGACCCGTGGCATGACGAACATGAACACGGTCCCGGCCACCAACACCGACGCGGCCAGCGTGGTGAGGCCGACCAGCGCACCCCTGCGCCGGTACCTGGTAATCGTCAAGGCGAGGACGAGTCCCACCAGCAGGGTTAGCATCGCGCCGTTGGAGCCGGTGAAGCCGATGGCCATCAGGACGAGGACGTAGGCGATCCGGCGTACGCCGGGAGATCGTGGGCACTTGCAGGCGGCCATGACGAAGAGCGAGACGACCAGGTAGTTGCCGGCCAGGTTCGGGTCGCCGAAGGTGTACGACGCGCGGACGCCGTTCTGGGCCGAGACCCCGCTGAGCGCGTTGAAACCCAGCAGGTAGGCCGCGGCCATCACGGCGGAGTAGACCGGCGCCGTCCGGCACCAGGCTCGGGTAACGGCTGACATGATCGCCGGGTTGTGACGGCCCATGGCCAAGGCAGCACCCCAGGCCAGCAGCAGTACGTCCTGTGCCAGTACGAGACCAACTCCGACAGGCGCTTGTGCGACGTACGCCGCGAAGGCGCCGCCGAGCAACAGGCCCGCAACGCCCAGCAGATAAGGCACATTGACGGGGAGGTGCTCGCGAACCGACCAGAGCAGGGCAAGTCCGATACAAACCGTCATGCCGACATCGGCCAGCGCGGTGTTGCCTGGACCCGCCGGAACGAGGAACGGGAGCAGGCAGACGGTCAGCCCCATCATGGTGGCGAGCACGTCGCCACGAGGCAGACCGGGACGGTTGATCCCGCCCGGCGTGCGTTGTGGAGCTGTGAGGGTCATCGGCTCACCTCTCATCCGGCTGCTCGGTGGGCCACAGCGGCAGCTTCGCCAGCAGGTCGAGGTGATCGCTGCCGAAGGTGTCGTCGTTCGCCAGCGCAGCTACCTCGCCCAGTCCGGCGAGTGCCGCGCTGTACCAGAGCTCAGGTGGCAGGCCGAGGGACGCGAGGCCGTTGCGAAGGTGCGAGCGGACCAGATCCGGTAGCCAGCCCTGGCCGAGCAGCCCGTAGCTGATGCCCGCGCCGAAGTCGGCCCGGCGCAAGCCGCTGTGCCGGAGTACACGGTGGCCGGGGCGCGTGTGGCGATCCAGGTAGAGGCAGTAGCTGACCGCGAATCGCACCAGGTCGCGCAACGGCCAGCCACTGTGCTCGCCGCCCTCCCAATCGACGACACCGGTGATCACGCCGTCGTCGACGAGGAGATTCCCGAACCAGTAGTCGCCGTGCACCATCGTGCGGCAGACCCGCTGATCACCCAACTGGTGATCCGCGGAACTCAGTCTGATCAACGCAGACTCGAGCTGCGGATGGCCGGGCCACCGCCGGCGCAGCTGGCCGGCCACCTCGTCGGCCCAGCGGAGCTGGCGTCGTTCGCCCGAGGTCGCGCTCTGGAACTGCCGGAGCCAACCGCCGGCCAGCGCGAAGTCGACAGCGACCCACCGGGCCTGGGCGGTGTGCAGCCAGTGGTGGTACGCGACGCTCATCGGCCTGCCCGGCAAGGCGGTCGAGACCAGCGCCGGCAGCCCGTCGCTGTCGAGCGTCTCGACGTACCGGGGGATCGTCTCGCCGAGCCTGCCGAGACCCGCGGCGCGCAGGTCGATCAGCATCTCGGTCTCGTGCCGGATCGCCGCGGCGGCCACCGCGGTGACCGGGATCTTGACGGCGATCGGGCCGGCCGGCCCGCCGGGGAAGGTGCCCGGCGCCGGCGTGACGATGAAGGTCATCTTGGCGTCGGGGTCGCGGGAGGCGGCGATCAGGACGCCCCGGGTGTCCGGCGTGAACAGCAGTTCGTGCACCGACCGGGGCCGGGGACGAATCGCTCGGCGTGCTTCGGTCATCGTCGTCTCCCCACCACAGCGCGGCCGGGTGCGACCCCGCCGGTCCAGCTCCAGGGCAGCCTCCGGGCCACGCTGAGCAGCGCCGACGCCGGCAGCGCGCTGACCGCGAGTCCCGGTGGGACGGTGGCGATCGTGGACCAGAAGTGCCGGACGGCAGGCCCGGTGTCGTCGATCAGGACGATCGGTCGCTCCAGGGTCGGCAGCACGATGAACTCGCGCTCGATCTCGATCGACAGCTCGCGTGCCAGCCGCCGCAACCGGCGGCGGCTGAACGGGCGCTGGTCGATCAGCACCACCTGCAGGTCCGGCTTCAGCTGGCCGGTCAGGTCCTCGCCGACAACCCGGGTGTCGATCTCCAAGGTGCCGAGTGGGCACAGCGTCATCCAGGGCGACGTCGCGAGCCGGGACGGTCCGGCCGGCTCTGCGTAACTCATCGCGCCACCAGACCGGCGGTCCGGCCACCCGAGTACACCTGGTCCAGTACCTCGGCCAGCCGCTCGGCATTGAAGGTAGCTCCGGCAAGCACCCGTCCTAGCCGGACGAGGCGCTCCGCGGTCCGGGGATCGTCCAGTACGCCGTCGATCGCCGCCGCAAGCAGTTCGGGCCGTCCCGGCGGTACCAGTACTCCGCTCTCGCCCGGGATCACCAGATCGGGGACGGAGTTGACGGCGGTCGCCACCACGGGCACGCCGCACCGCATCGCTTCGACGATGGCACACGGCAGTCCCTCGTAGCGGCTGGCCATCGCGAACACATCGAAGGCGGGCAGCAGCTCGGCGACGTCGGATCGCTCGCCGGCGAACACGAAGCGGTCCAGCAGCCCTGCCCGGCGGACGAGTTCACGGGCCTCGGGGAGCCCGGGCCCCGAGCCGATCCAGACGGCCGTCGCATCGCGGTGCCGCAGCTTGGCGATCGCGGCGATCAGGTGCTCCGGCGCCTTCTGGTAGTCGATCCGGCCGACCGTGCCGACGACCACACTCGTGTCGTCGAGGCCCAGCACGGCCCGGGCGGCCGCTCGGGACTGCTCGGTCTTCGGCACCGTGATCGCCTCGACGACGGGAGCGATGGTGCGCAAGGCCGACGGAGTGGCCAGTCCTCGGCGCAGCGCCTCTGTGGCGACGCCGCTGCCGATCGCGAGGACGGCATCGGTGATCTTGGCCAGCCTGCGTTCGATGGCGACGTACGCCGCCTTGCGCACCGGGTTCTGGAATTCGTGGAACGGGAAGCCGTGATAGGTGTGCACGATCAACGGGACGGCCGCGCGATGTGCGGCGACCCGGCCGAGCGCTCCGGCCTTCGCGCTGTGCGTGTGCACCACGTCGAAGCCGCCGGCCTCGCAGAGCATGGTCAGCTGACGCAGGGCAGTGCGGTCCTGGCGTGGCGACAGCGGCGAGACCAGCGAGGGTTCGACGACGACGCGGAAGCCCGCGGCCGCGGCTCGTTCGGTCAGCGGCCCGCCCTGCCCGGTGATGATGGTGACGGCGTAGCGGTCGGAATCCAGTGGCAGGACGCCGCGCAGGGCGACGCCACCGGCACCGGCGATGAAGCGGGTGACGATCTGCGCGACCTCGATCCGATCCGTCATCACGACACCCCGTTCGTCCGGACGGAGTCCAGGCACGGGCGCAGGAGCTCTGCCAGGCCGGCGCCCGGCTCGCGGCCCAGCCGGAGTTCCAGGCAAGGCATCCGGTGAGCGAGGGTGGCGGCGACCTCTTGGATCGGTGGGTGCGCCGGTCCGCAGCCGGTCGCCATCGCGACGACGGCGGCGGTCGACCAGAAGCGGCGCAGCTCGCCGGCGGAGTAGGTGCCGGTGACGAGGGCACGGGCCGCCTGGGCCTCGGTGATGGGCCGAAGGTGCGGATCAGGTTGCAGCCCGCGACGTACGACAACGATCAGCTCAGGTCGCAGGGAACGCATCCGCGTCTGCCATCCGTGCTCCCGGCGGCCGTGGAAGGTCTTGCGGCCGGTGAAGTCGGTCGCCGCGGCCGGCAACCGGATCGGCTCGGCCAGTCCGTAGGCGACGGTGCCGTCGCAGGCGGCGAGGTTGTCGCAAGTCGCCCGGCGACCGTCGGCCAGCTCGCGCGCCACCAGGCTGGACTTGCCGACGCCGCCGGGTCCGGCCAGCAGGACGGCAATCCCGTCGATCTCCACGACCGACACGTGCAGCGGCGCGAAGCCTTGCTGCATGGCCAGCCACAGGGCCGGGTAGTGCAGGAGCACCTGGCCGGTCAGTGCATGGTGCCTGGTGGGAAGCAACCGCGCCGCGGCCGCTTCCTTCGCCGACGGCGTCCAGCGGCTGAGGACCCGCAGGCCGTCCTCGTCGATGGACCACAGTTGGCTGAATCCGGAGCCGCCCGCGCTGTCGAGGACCGCCTCGCGCCGATCGGTGGCCCAGACGCCGCGGGTGATCGGCTCGCAGCCCGAGGTGTCGAACGGTCGCTTGCCCGGCTCCAGCGAGAGGACGAGATTGGGCAGGTCGTCGCCGTCGCGCTCAGTCCCACCGGTGGCCGCGAGCAGCATGGCGATCGCGGGTGCGGATCCCTCGACGGCCACCCGCTGACCGGCGGTGTGGAGCACGGTGCGGGCGACCGGCGGGACGCTCACGCTGACCTGCCGAAGCGGCGCTTGGCGGGACCGTTGACGATACCGAGTACCGGCCAGCGGACCGCCTTGAGGACGTCGTCCAGATCGTCGAGCCGGCGCAGCAGGACTGTGCCGCTCGACACCACCACCACGCCCGCCGTCATCTCGTCCTGCGGGGTGACCGCCGACAATCCGGTGAATCGGACATTGGCGAACGGAGCGTCGAGCTCGAGGACGCTCGGTTCCCCGGACTCCTCGATCCCGCCAGGCGAGGTACTCCTCGCCCGCTGTGGCGCCGACGCGAAGCCCGACACGGCGAACAACAGCTGGCTGACCGTGTCGGCGTCGGATTCGTCGGCACCCATCAGGACGACCGCATCGACACCTTGCCGGCGCGCTGCCAGCGCCATCGTGTTGCGCAACGAGCTGATCTCCTCCGAGGACTTGCCGAGTACCGGCGCCTCCAGCAGCCGCGCCAGGGCACGAACACTCGCCACCCGCGGCCGCATCGTCTCCAGGATCGCGGCAGCGGTCAGCCCCAGGACCAGACCGAGCAGCAACGCGAGTGCGGCCTGGGGAAGCATCGGCGACGGGACCTGACTGATCTCCGGCTTGTTGCCGACCGGTACGACGATGTCCCGGGTCGCGTCAGCGATGGTCAGCGAAGCCCGTTGAGTGGTGAGTTGGGTGAGCAGCTGGTTGGCCGACTGGATCTGGGTCTGGATGTCTGCGCGCGCGGTGATGTCGGCGATGCCCTTGAGCTGCAGGGCGAGCTTGTTCCGGTTGGCCGTGGCGGCGTCCACCTGCTCGTCGAGCTTGCTGACAGCGGCGTTGAAGGCGGCGCGGTCGCCGTTGTTCATGAAGAGAGCGACCCGCTCGGCCAGCGCCGCGACGATCTGCCCGGCAGCGACCGGATCCTTGTCGGAGACGCTCAGTTCGACGATCGACGACTCGCCGAGCCGCCGGGCCGCGACATGCGTTGTGGCGAAGGTGGCCACATCTCGTTGCGCGCCGGCTTGAACGAGCGCGGCGTTCAGCAGGCCGGGAGTCGTCGCCAGTGCGAGCACCCGGCTGCTGATCCCCTCGGCCTCGGTCGCGGATCGTGGCGCGCTGGAGACGACCTGGAGCCGCACCGACGCCAGGGACACGGGCGGCTTGCTCGCCTGGAACACGATCGCCGCGGCGACCGGCAGCAGCACGCACACCAGGATGATCCCCAGGTGGGCCCGCACGATCCGACGGAACATCTCTTCGATGGTCATCGTTGTGCCCTTCGTCCGATGGCGTGCCTCACAGCAGCACCAGCACTGTCTTCGTGGCCGAGCTGGACAGCCCGACCGTGTCCGTCACGGTCACCGTCACCACGAACAGGCCGATCGAGTTGTAGGTGCAGGTGGTGGTCGGGGTGGTCTGGACCGGCTTGGCCGGTCCGGTGCCGCAGCTGAACTGGTAGGTGGCGATCGGCGACTTGTCGACGCTGGTCGAGCCGGAAGCATCCGCGGTGACGGACTGCTTCAACCTGATCGAGGACTTGTTCAGCCTGAGATCCGCGACCGGCGGCACATCGGCGAGGATCTTGACCTCGGCCGTCGCTGAACTCGTCAGGCCGCCCGTGTCGGCCACCGTCACCCGGGCGGTGAAGGTGCCCGCGTTCGGGTAGCTGCAGGTGTAGGAAGATGTCGACAGCGCACCCGAGGTCTGGCCGTTGCCGCAGTCGAACGTGTAGCCGGCCAGCGGCCTGCCGTCGGCGTCCGAGGACGCGCCGGCGTTGAGAACGACCTGCTGCGGCCGGTAGGCCTGGGTCGGCGTTGCGGTGATCCGTGCGGTCGGTACTCCGTTCGGCTCCACCACGATCGGCGCACTGGTCCACGTGTCACTGAGTCCGGCCGCGTCCGTCACCGTGAGCGTCGGCGTGAAGGTACCGGCTGCCGGGTAGCGGCAGATGCCCCTCGACGTGGCCAGCACCGTGCCGTTGCCACAGACGATCTGGTACGCCGTGATCGGTGCGCCGAGGGCCACGCTGGTCGATCCGTCGACGGTGACGTCCACCGGAGCGAAGAAGCCGGCCGTTGGTGTGATGGTGGCGCGGGCCGCCGGTCCGACGAACTCGAAGGCACCGAGGTCGGCGAACGGGATCGGTCCGGCGCCCGTGTTCGCGATCGCCGGGTGATCGGCCGGAGCCATGCCATCGCGGTCGGTACCGGTCCAGCCGGACACCGCGGTGTCGGCGGAGTCGATCGCGGGCGACTGGCCGGTCAGGTGCAGGTCGCGGCCGGTCAGGTTCACGAAGCGTGGATCGGCCGCCTTGCCGGCGGCCTCCTGTCCACTCGCGGCCCGGAAGGCGGCGATCGTGGTGTAGGGCTGCGAGGCCCACTCGTACAGGGGGCCGTTGGCCGCTGTCTGGAACACCAGGTCACGGTCCAGCGTGGTGCCCTGACTGGATGCCTCGTCCACCCGGATCTCGCCGATCGTCCGGGTGCTGCCGACGGCGTTGTCCATCGCCACGTTGTTCCGGCTGGTGGAGTTGGTCGAGCCGCCCTCGAAGTTGATCCCGGCGGTCGCGTTGCGGACGACGGTGTTCGACAGCACCGTGGTGCCCGGCGCGAACGAGGTGTCGATGCCGTGGTCGCCGTTGTCGTGGACGACGTTGCGGCGGATCGTGGTACCGGTCGAGCCGCTGTACGACTCGATGCCGGAGTCGTCGTTGCCCCAGGAGTGGTTCGCCTCGACCAGGGTCTGCCGCGAGGAGGCGCTGACGTCGACGCCGGTGGCGACCCGGGTGGCCAGCCGCTTGTTGAGGTAGGTGGTCACCCCGGCCACCGTGACCCGGGTGCTGCCCTGCACGCTGACGCCGTGGTGCTGGTTCTCGTGGGTCACCGAGTTGCGCAGTTCACTGTCGGTGGAGTTGAAGAACCGGACGCCGATCGAGAGATTGAAGGCGGACCGGATGCCGGTCAGGCGTGCGTTGCTCGAGGCGTCGACCGTGATGCCGGGAGCGCCGGCCTGGGCGAGGTCCAGATCGCCGAGGGTGATTCGCTGGGTCCGGTCCAGGGTCACTCCGCTGAAGTTCTGCTGGCGGATCGCGAATCCGGAGACCGCGATGTCACTGACCTGGCGGAGCAGGATGCCGAAGCTGCGAGCGCCCGCTGCGACGGTGTGATCCGCTGCCGGGTTGGTGCCGCCGGTGTCGACGTACAGGCTAGTGGTGGCGGCATCGTAGAACCAGCTGTTCGGCGTGGTGGCGGTGGCACTGATTGCCTTGGGCAAGGGCCGGCCGTCGAGGAAGACCTGGGTGGGAGTGACCGCGAAGGTGTGCTTCCAGGCGGGTGTGCTGGTAGCGGTCCAGCCGGCCGCGTCGGAGACGTCGTTGGTGCCGACGATGACGGCGCTGGGCGAGGTGGCCTTCAGCGTGATCGGGTTGGCCGGCTCGCCGCTCGCGGTGATCGCGACCTGCTCGCGGTACTGGCCTGGTCCGACCAGAGCGGTGTCGCCGGCGAGCAGCTTCTTGGCGGCTGTCCCGATGGTGCAGAACGGCGAGGCGGCGGTGCCCGGACCGGTGTCGGTGCAGGCGGGGTTGGTCTGCTCGACCGAGTAGGTCTGGACCGGCCGGGTGCTGACCACCTCCTGCGAGCTCGCGGAGTCGGTGAGGCCTGCGGCGTCCGTGACGGTGACGGTGACCGCGTAGCTGCCTGGGCCGGCGTAGGTGTGAGTGGCCGTCGGCGTGGGTTGCGGGCCGACGATCGTGCCATCGCCGAAGTCGAAGGTGTACGACGCGATGCCGAACAGGTCGGCGTCGCTGGAGCCGCTCGCGTCCGCCGTCACCGGGATCGACGGCGGCGTGCTCACCGCGGCCGGGTCGAGGATCAGCGCGGCGTGCGGGGCGTAGTTCGTCGTACCGGCGACCGGCTGGAACTCCAGCGCACCGCGGTCCGCGTACGCCGGGCTGCCGGCGCCGGTGTCGGTCACGATCGGGTCGTCGGCGAGTTGGTTGCCGGCAGCATCGACGGGCCGGAAGCCGGTGACCGCCGAGTTCGCCGAGTCGACGGCGGTCGAGCCGCCGGTCAGCCGGAAGTCGCCCGAGGCGGGGTCGGCCAGATCGGGGTCGATCGAGGAGCCGTGGCTCTCCTGGCCGCTGGCCGTGGCGTACGCGGACAGCTTCGGATAGATCGTCCCGCCGACCTTGGTGGTCGGAGCGGTTGTGTGGTTGTAGGCCGTGTCGTGGTCGGCGCTGAAGCCGGGCAGCGAGCCGGCGTCGACGTACAGGTTGTACTCGGTGGCGGTGACGCCGTTGTCGACGAGCAGGTTGTTGGCCAGCGTCGCACCGGTGGAGACCCCTTCGACCGAGATGCCGTCGCGGCGGTTCGCGTAGGAGGTGTTGTTCAGGTAACGGGCTCCGGTCGAGGCCAGCGTGTCGAAGCCGTGGTCGCCGTTGGCGTAGGAGATGTTGCGAGCGACCAGCGCGCGATGGGAACCGCTGTACACCTGCACGCCGGTGTCCTGGTTCTGGTACGTGATGTTGCCGATGACGGTGTTGTCGGGGGAGTTCGTGTTCACGTCGATGCCTGCCGAGGTGGCGGCCGGGTTGACGGAGGTGTTCGCGTAGCTGGTGTTGCCGGCGATCAGGTTGTTCGACGAGGTGGACAGGCCGATGCCGTGCAGGCCGTTGTGGTGGCTGGCCGACCCGGTCACGGTGACTCCGCTGGACGCGGCGATCCGGATCCCGGTCGACAGTGATCCGTCGACAGCAGCAGCACGAACGATGGTGCCGCCGCCTGGCGAGCTGTCGATCAGGATGCCGTTGCCGGCCGACTGGGACGCGGTGACGTGATCGACGGTGGCGGCGGCCGAGGTCAGCAACCGGACGCCGGCCAGGTTCGGCCGGTCGGTCTGGATGTTGCTGATGGCAACGTTCGACCGGCTGCTCGCGGTGATGCCGAACGACTGGGCGCCGGCTTCGACCTGGTGGCCGTCGCCGGGGTTCGGGCCGCCGGCGTCGACGTACAGGACCTTGGCGGTCACGTCGTAGAACCAGCTGTTCGCGGTGGTGGTGGTCGCCGAGGTCGCGGCGGCCAGGCGCCGTCCGTCGAGGAAGACCTGCCGTGGCACGGACGGCGGCGCGTACGGCGTACTCCAGGCCGTAGTGCTCGTCGCGGTCCAGAGTGCCGCGCTGCTCAGGGCCCGGGTGCCCAGAATGACAACGCCCGGTCCGTCACCGATGACCGTAATCGGATCGGTGCTGGTGCCGGAGGCGTTGATGGTGACTTGCTCGCGGTACGTACCGGGCGCGACGTGCACGGTGTCGCCCGGCACGATCGCCTTCTTGGTTCCTTGGGAGATCGTGCAGAACGGAACGGCCTGGGTGCCTGCGGTGGCCAGAGTGTCGCTGCAGTTGGCCGCGCCGTTGTTCACCCAGTAGCCCGCGCCGGCCGCTGCCGCCGGACTGCCGCTCACTACCAGGCCGGCCGCGGCAAGGATCATGACCGATCCGGCCGCCAGCTGCCGCTCGAGCCGTCTGTGCATGATCTCTCCTGCGTCTGGAAGCGGGTCAGTGGAGTACGGCAACCGGCCGCATCCGCGCGACCGGCTTGACCAGCCCGTTACGGACGAGGACGTCGAGCGCGGCGTCGACGCCGCGGTCGTCGAAGTGGTAGGCGTCGGTCGGAGCGGCGCCGTCGTAGCGGTAGCGCCGGGTCTTGCGGCCCATCGGGTCGTTGTCGGAGACGCCCCGGGTGACCAGATCGCTCACCACCGTGCCGGCGCCGTGACAAGCGGAGTACAGGCTGGTGGCCGCCTTGTCCCCGGTCACCGCGAGGTAGCTGGAGGTGCGATGCGTGCCGGGCAGCAGGACGGCCTGACCGGTGTCCGCGAAAGTGGTTCCGGGCGTCATCATGGAGGCAGGGAAGGCCCGGCAGGAGTTGTGCCGATGGACCACCGCGAGCGATCCGTCGACCGGCTCCTCGTAGATGCTGTTGTGCGGTGAGTCGACGACGAGTCGCCCAGTGGCGCCGCCGAAGGACTCGGCAGCGACCTTGCGGAGCGCCGCGTAGGTCGCGGTACGGAAGGCGAAGCCGTAGTTCATCGCTGCCGCGGTGGCCAGCATCAGTCGCTGACCCTCGTCGCCGGCGAGCTCCAGCGGCGGGCAACCATCGGTGAAGTAGAGGCTCAGCCGGGACTTGAGCTGGGCGAAAGACTTCGCGGAGCGCAGGTGGAACCACGGCTTCAGGACCGCGTTGACGGCCTGGATCTGGCGCGGATAGTCCTTGCGGCGGAAGAAGAGCCGGCCGATCTCGCCGGCGAAGACGCCGCCGCCGCCGTGGTACTGGATGGTCAGCTGACCTTCCTTCACCCCCAACTTGGCGGCCCGCTCCGGGTCCAGGATCTCCTCGACCCGCTGGAGCTCGACGAAGTGGTTCGACGGGCCGACGGTGCCGAACCGGTACCGGGCCAGCTGGAAGGCGACGCCGGGGAGCTCGGACTGGAGCCGGTCGATTCCGCCGTACCGTTCCAGCTCGATCCGGCCACCTTCTTCGATCCGCTCCAGATCGTCAGCGGGTGCGCCCCAGCGTTCGACACTGAACTCCGAACCGTTCTCGACCGCTCTGACCACCTCGGAGCGGGTCAGCTCGCGGGCGCGCTGGGTAGGGTAGGGGTAGCGCTCGCGAACGGCCCGCATGAAGGTGTCGATCGCCCGCTCGTCTGGTAGCTCGGAGTCGACGGCGATCAGCGCCATCCCGCAGTTCACCGACGAACTGGTCAGATCGGGACGGATCGTGCCGATGGTCGCGACCGCGACGCTGGACGGCAGCTCCATCGTCGACTTGTGGTGGAAGTCGGGCAGGACGACCGGTGGTGCTGCCAGGTCCACGCCCTCGACCCGATGACGCAACGCCGAGACTGTGGCGTGGTCAGCCGGTAGCAGGCTGGGGTCATCGAAGACCGTCGGGGGGTCGAGGACGGTGGAGTCGAGGACGCGGACGTTCACTGGTGGCCGTTGCTGAGTGGTCATCTCTGCTCGCAGTCGTGATCGATGGTGACGTGGTCAGAAGTCGTCCGGGTACGGCGCGCCCGCGGTGACCGCGGACACCAGGCCGGGAGCCGGGGTGTACTCCGGGACGAGGTGGCGCAGGTGCCGGAAGACCTCGTCGGGACGGTTGTGCGAAGCCGCGTCGTACAGCTCGCGCAGCCCGGCCCGGAAACCCGGCACCGCGTGCGGCGGCTTCGTCATCGAGATCCGCGGGTGATCGGTCGGCAGCGCTTCCTCCTCGCGGCCGAACAGCTCCTCGCTCAGCTTCTCGCCGGGACGCAGGCCGGTGTAGCGAAATGTCACGTCGCGGATGTTGAGCAGGTTCGCGAAGTTGCGGACCAGGTCGACGATCCGGACCGGTTCGCCCATGTCCAGCACGTACGTCGACGAACCGTCGGCCATCCGGGCGGCTTCGAGGACCAGCCCGACGGCTTCCTCGATGGTCATGAAGAAGCGGTTCACGTCCGGGTGCGTGACGGTCACGTCCGCGCCGCTGGCGAGCTGGTCGCGGACCACGTCCAGGAGCGAGCCGCGGCTGCCGAGCACGTTGCCGAACCGGACCGCCGTCAGCACGGTGTCCGAGCCGTGGTGCGCCTCCAGGACCAGCTCGGCCAGCCGTTTGGTTGCCCCGAGCACCGAAGCCGGGTTGGCCGCCTTGTCGGTGGAGATCAGCACGAACCGCTCGACGTCGTACTCGATCGCGGCCTCGACCAGGTTCTCGGTGCCACGGACGTTCGACTTCACGCCCTCGCAAGGGTGCCGCTCCAGGACCGGCAGGTGCTTGAGCGCCGCCGCGTGGAAGACGATCTGTGGGCGGTGGTCGCGGAACAGCTGGTGGATCCGCTCGCCGTCGCGGATGTCCGCCACCACTGTGCTTTCGGTATCGAGCAGGGCCTCGCCCCAGAGGTCGAGCTGAGTGCGGTGCAGATTCGACTCGTCGTGGTCCAGCATGATCAGCTCGGCAGGCCTGAAGCCGTAGAGCTGCCGGCACAGCTCGCTGCCGATCGAGCCGCCGGCGCCGGTCACCAGGACCCGCTTGCCGGCGATGGCCCCGGCGGCGCCGCGGCTGACCACGTGCATCTCCGGTCGCCCGATCAGCGGCCCGACCTGCAGTGCGCGCATGTCGGTACCGGCGATCTGCCGCTGAAGCGCCGACAGGAACGGCGGCAGGTGGAGCACGGTGACGCCCTGCGCCGTCGCCCGGAGGCCGAGCTGCTTCACCTCGTGCGTCGGCATCGACGGGATGGCGACCACGACCACGTCGACCCGGTTGCGCTCCAGGATGTCCTCGAGGTCTGCCAGTGTTCCCAGGACGCGGCGTCCACCGAACCGCCGGCCCTGCTTGGACTCGTCGTCGTCCAGGAAGCCCACCGGCTCCAGCCCGAACGAGCTGACCCGGTGCAGGTCGCGGGCCAGGGCAAGGCCGGCCTCACCGGCCCCGACCACGATGGTCCGCAGCAGGTTCTTCTCGTCTTGCCGTAGCAGCACAGGCTGACTCATTCCGTTTCCTTTCTGGAAAAGCGGCGGTGCGTGACGTCTGCCAACGCGTCGCACACGGCATCGATCTGGCCGTCGGTGAGACGGGGATGGATCGGTAGTGACAACAACTGCTCGAACAGGGTGTCGGCGCCGGTCATCCCACCTGGGGGGATCGACGCGACCTGACCGAAGTACGTGAGCTGGTGGACCGGGATGAAATGCACCGAGGTGCCGATTCCCCGTCCCGCCAACTCGGCGATCACCTCGTCCCTCTCGATCCCCGCAGCCAGCCGGATCGGGTAGAGGTGCCACGCGTGGGTGCCGATTCCGGGCGCGGGGCGGTGGGGGAGTGCGACCGCCGGTAACACGGACAGTTGGGCGTCGTAGCGGGCGGCGACCCGGGCCCGGCGCTCCTGCCACCGGGGCAGGTGCGTGAGCTGTGCACGCCCCATCGCGGCCTGGATGTCGGTCATGTTGGCCTTCAGGCCGGGCTCGGCGACGTCGTAGCGCCAACTGCCGCCGGGCAGGTACCGGCGCCACGCGTCGGCGGTCATCCCGTGTAAACGGGCCTGATGCAACCATCCGGCCCGGTCCGGATCGTTGGTGGTGATCATGCCGCCCTCGCCGAGCGGCAGGTTCTTCGTCGCGTAGAAGCTGAAACAGGTCGCTCCGCACTGCGAGCCGATGGCCGTCGTCCCGTCGTACGTGCCGATCGCATGGGCAGCATCGACGACGATCTGGTCGAGCGTGAGCCCGGCGGCCTCGGCCAGCGCGGGCACGTCCGCGAGATCGCCGGCCCAGTGCACAGCGGTCATCGCCGCCGGTTGTCCGAAAGCCCGTACTGCGTCGCGCACGGTGGCGGGCGTCGGCATTCCGGTGACGGCGTCGACGTCGACGAGGACCGGTTGCAGTCCGGCGTGCACGATCGCCTGGACCGCGCCGCAGAACGTCATCGTGGAGGTGAGGACGAGTGATCCGCGCGGCAGACCGAAGGAGCGCAGGGCGAGCTCGATCCCCTGTGTACAGGACGAAACCGCGATCGCGTGGCCGGCCCCGACGTAGTCGGCGAACTCGGCCTCGAAGGCGGCCACCTCACGGCCGGTGGTCACCCAGCCGGACCGGAGTACGCGGAGTGCGGCGTCCTGGGCCGTGGTGGTGATGTAGCAGTCCGCGAACGGCACCTCGACCTCTTCGGCCGGTACGGCGCGCGGCGCAGCGTTGATTCGGGTCGTCATCCCGGTAGCCCCCCTCAGAGCCCTTGCTTTGACCTCGACGCTACGGGCGGTGAGCGTGGTCCGCGCCCGACGAGGAGGTGAGACCGCCTACGTCATAAGGACGATCCGCGGCCGGGAGATTGCCGATCTCGTCGATGCCCTTCACACCGTGTGACCGGGCGAAGGCGACCAGCGCGAGCGCGGAGTGCTGGTCGGATCTGCGCAGCAGGCTCTGCACGTGGGTGCGGACGGTGTTCATCGAGACGAACAACTGCGCGGCGACCTCGGCCCTTGTCATCCCGGACACCAGGCAGCGCAGTACCTCGAGTTCGCGCGGCGTCAGCTCCGCGACGAAGCCGGCGGCGGCCTGGCGTTCCAGGCGATCCGACAGCAGGTGGTTCAGCACCGGCCGCAACGTGCTCGGCGCAAGGTACAGGTGACCGTCCAGGACCTGCCAGACAGCTGCCACCAGCGCGTCGAAGGGGGTGGTCTTGGACAGCCATCCACCGGCACCGAGCTCGAGTGCCTTGACGATCAGGCGCGGTTCGTTGCTGCCCGACAAGACGATGGCGGGCGGGGTGTCCGAGCAACCGGCGAGCTCTTCGAGCAGGTCGAAACCGGATTCGCCGGCGAGCATCAGGTCGAGGAGCACAAGGTCGGGTGGGTCGACCGCGAGGATTGCCCGGGCGGTGTCCAGGTCGGAGGCGCGGCTCACCCGGCTGATGCCGTCCTCGCCGAGCAACGCCTCACCCAGCACGTCCGCGAAGACCCGGTGATCGTCGACGAGCAGAAGGGCCGCTCCTGCGTCGCCGGCGGTCATTTCGACGTACCGCCGCTGCTCAGGGTGGCCGCGTCCACCAGCCCGGCGGCTTCGGCTGCCCTGGCGATCTTGCCTCTGCCGTGCACGCCGAGCTTGCGCAGGATCTGTTGCACGTGGGTCCGGACCGTGTGCCGGCTGACCCTGAGTTGGTCGGCCATCGCCTGGGTGGAGTGTCCTTGCACGACGAGTCGCAGTACTTCGAGCTCGCGGCCGGTGAGGGCGTCGACCACGCCATGGTCCTGGCGCCGACCGGGGACCTGCCATCCTTCGGCCACCCGCTCCCCGGAGGCGACCCGGTCGAGCGTCTCCATCAAGACCGGGAACACACAGGCCTTGTTGACCACACCGCGAATCAGGCCCAGGTCGTAAGCCGCCCAGACGCCGTCCTGACAAACATCCGTCAGCAGGACGACGGCCGGCGGATCGTCGAGGCCGGCCAGGTAACCGGCCACGCCGACCGCGTAGCTCTCCACGACGTCGATCACGCAGATGTCCGGTTGCAGCTCCGCGGCGCGTTCCATCAGAACAGCAGGTTCGTCAGTGGTCAGGACCACCTCGTGACCCTGCTGCGCGAGGGCGACCGACAGGACCGACGAGAACAACCATTGCTCGTCACAGATCGCGAGCCTCATGCCGGTCTCACCGCGCGCTGCCGGGCCGGGACGCAGAGCCGGACCGTGGTGCCCACTCCTGGTCCGCTGGAGATCTCCAGCCGCCCCTTGCAGGCCCGCACCGCGGCCGCGACCACCTGGAGGCCGTGGCCGGTGCCCGAGGCGATACCACCGAAGCCGGCACCGTTGTCGGCCACCTCGACCCTCGCTTCGTCGACGTCCATGCCGACGGTGACCGTCACTCGCCCGTCCGGCCCGGCGGCCCGGCAGGCGTTGTCGAGCAGGTTGCCGACGGCCCGCCTGAACAGCGCTTGCTCACCGTCGACCAGCACATGCTTCGACCCGATGACGGTGATCCGGCCGCGATGGGTTTGCCGCACGACGTCGGCACACTCGGTGACCAGGCGGGAGAGATTGACCGTGCCGGTGTCCTGGCCGCGGTCGAACTCCGCGGCGAGCAGTTCGGCGATCGCGGTGAACTGCTGGTGGATCAACGTCATCCGGGTCTGCCCGGCGTCCTGCCCGGCTCTCGGCTCGGACAGCAGGAGACCTGCGGCGACATACTGCCGCAGGTCGTGGCACAGTCTCTGCAACTGGTCCGGGTTGCTCGTCGGCAAACTGTCCTCGACGAATGGTTCCGGCGCACCGACGACGCTCATCTGTGACCCCCCTCAGAGTCATCACCGAGCGAACCTCTGACCCTGCGGTTCCGTGCCGCCCACCCTTTCGCAAGGGCGCCTTGGCGAGCATGTCTCGGTCTCAGGACACCAGTACAGGGGTTCGTCCAGGCGCTGGTGCGGGATTCGCGGAGCCGTCATCAGGCGGTCATGTTCCTGTCATGAAGTGCGCGCCGGGGTCAGGGACCGAACTCGTAGGCGCCGAGGTCGTCGTAGTCGCGCGGGCCTTCGGCGAAGGTGTTCGCCGTCGCGGGATCGTCGTACCGCGAAGCGCCGGTGATGTCGGTCGACTGGGCGCCGGAGACCCCGGAGTCGCCGCGGTCGATCGCGGCAGAGCCTGCCAGCAACCGCAGGTCCCAGTCGCCGGTGGAGACGAAGCCGGGGTCGGCCTGGATGCCGTGGGACTCCTGCTGGGTCGCCGCCTGCATCGCCGCGAGTGAGGTGTAGGTCGAGCCGAAGGCGTACATCTTGCCGGCGGTGGTCAGCCAGACGAGGTTGTGGTCGACCGTGGTACTGGCCGGCGCGGAGTCCCAGATGCCGATGTTGCCCGCCCGGCGTGCGCAGGAGATGCCCTGGTAGGCCGGGTAGACGGCGTTGTCGACGGCGATGTTGCCGACCACCTGGAAGTTGCCCGACGTGCCCTCGACGTTGATACCGGAGGTGCAGTTGCGGTACACGGTGTTACCGATCAGCCGGCCGCCGGTGACGTTGAGGTTGTCGATACCGTGGTCACCGTTGTTGTACGTGACGTTGAGCGCGGCCAGATTGTTGTTTCCGCCGGTGTAGAACTGGATGCCGGAGTCCTCGTTGTCGTGGGTGACGTTGCGCAGGACGGCGTTGCCCGGGCTCACCACGTTGATGCCGTTGGCGTTCCGCTGGAAGCCGTCGGCGTTGAAGCTCGCGGTGTTGCCGCTGACGGTGATGCCGGTCGCACCCGCGGTGAGCAGGATGCCGGTGCCGTTGTTGTGATGCACGGTGTTGCCGCTCACCACCGACGAGCCGGCGCCGCGGATGCTGATCCCGGGAGCGGTCTTGCTCTTGACCGGACGGCCGGCGCCGCTGATCGTGTTGCCGGTGATGGTGAGGTGGTCGCCGCCGGACACGTAGATGCCGTCGGCAACTGTTCCGGCGAAGGTCAACGCGGAGACGGTGACGTAGCTACGGTCGGTGAGACTGACACCGTAGTACGTCGAACCGGCGATGGTCGGGTTGCGCCCGGGCCATCCGGTGATCGTGATCGGCTCGACCTCGGTGCCGGAGAGGGTGGGCTTGATCGTCTCCGCGTACACGCCGTCGCCGATGTAGAGGGTGGACCCGGCAGCGAGCTTGCTCACGGCTTTGCCGATCGTGCAGTACGGCGTACTGGAGGTGCCGGTCCCGGCGTCCGAGCACTCGACCGTGCGGTCGACGTAGAGGGAGGTCGTCGCGGCCTCGGCGACGGAGGGGAACGCCAGCAGGCCGGCCGGCAGCAGCGCCGTCGCGCACAGGCTCAGACTCCTCATCAGGCTCATGGTTCCAAGGTAGGAACCGGCCAGGATCGTTGCATCGTGCAATCGACGTAGCGCCGCCTGCTCACTGGTTGAGAGCGACGTGTCACTGGGTACCGCTGCCACGGCGCGGCAGCGTGAGGATGAAGACCGCGCCGCCCAGCGGATGGTTGTGAGCGGTCAGCGAGCCACCGTGCGCGACCGCGGTGGCCTGTGCCATCGACAGGCCCAGTCCGCTGCCCATCGGGCCGTTCGGAGGCATCCGGTGCCAGAACCGGTCGAAGATGACGCCCAGGTCCTGGTCGTCGATGCCCGGACCGGAGTCCGTCACCGTGATCGCGAAGGTGTTCTCGAGCAGTTGGCAGCTCAGGCTGATCGCGCCGCCGCTCGCGGTGAAGTGCACTGCGTTCTCGATCAGGGCATCGATGGCCGGCGCCAGCCACTCGGGGTCGACGGCAGCGACACCGGTTTCCTCGGTCAGGATCCGCCACTGCCGGTCGACGCTGGGCGCCCAGTTGGCGCCGAGCTGCCCGACCAGCTCGCCCAGGTCGGTCGGCTGCAGCCGGAGCGCGACTCCGGAGTCCAGCCGGGCGAGCGCGAGCAGCCGGTGCGACAGGGCAGACATCCGGTCCAGCTGGGTCAGGGCGATGGTGAGGTCCGCCTCCGCACTGGGGGGAAGTCCGGAGGCGGCAGCGAGCTCGAGGTGGCCGCGGGCGATCGTCACCGGTGTCCGGATGGCGTGCGAGGCGTCGCGGAAGAACTCCCGCTCGCGGTCCACACCGGCCAGTTGGCGGGCGGCCATCGCCTCGACCTGGCGCAGGGCGGTGGCGCGCTGCCGGGCATGCCAGACCATCACCCCGATCACCGCCGGCATCAGCGGGATCTCGACCAGCTCGGCGCGGGCGAGCACCCCCTCGGATGCGTGCGTCCACATCAGCCAGCCGCTCGGCACGATGATCGCGACGATGATGGCCAGCGTCGGCACGACCGGCCAGACCCGGTAGCCGTAGGCGACCGCAAGGGCCAGGAACATGACGTGGAACGGTCCGGCCTCGTGCCCGGGCAGCTCGATCATCAGGCCCATCATCGCCACGACGAAGATCGCCAAGGCGAGGTCGACGGCCAGGTTGTGGAGCGGCCGAAGTACCGGGACCGTCGGCGGTTCAGGCGCTCTGGAGCTGATAGCCGACATTGCGCACCGTCACGATGAGATCAGGGCGCAGCTTCGCGCGCAACCGGCCGACACAGACGTCGACCAGGTTGGTCGCCGGATCGAAGTCGTAGCCCCAGACCTCCGACAGCAGCTCCTGCCGGGTGCAGACCGCGTCAGCGTTCCGCATCAGGTGGAGCAGGAGCAGGAACTCGCGCTGTGACAGCACCGTCGATCGGCCGTCGACGAGCAACTGGCGTGCCTGCAGGTCCAAGGCGATGTTGCCGACCTGCAAGATGTTGCGCTGTCGCGAGGTGGCGTTCTCCTGCAACCGGCTGCGCACCCGGGCGACCAGCTCCCGGACCGCGAACGGCTTGGCCAAGAAGTCGACCGCACCCTTCTCGAGACAGGAGATCCGCAGCTGGACGTCGCCGGTGGCGGACAGGATGAGCACCCGCCGGCCCGGGTCCTGTGCCAGCACGGCCGACAACACCGCCTCGCCATGCACGCCCGGCATGATCAGGTCGAGCACGACCAGGTCCGGCCGTTCGGTCAGCGCGAGCCGGATGCCGTCGAGCCCGTTCGTCGAGGTGAGGACCTGGTAGCCCTCGGTCTCCAGTGTCCTCCGGACGAACCGCACCAGGTCGGGTTCGTCGTCGATCACCAAGATCTTGGTCATCGCACCCCCCCTCAGGATGATGACCGTTCTTCACGTGCCGGTGGCCCATTCATAGCTGGCCCCAGCCGCTGACGATAGGGCCAGACGGCCCTTCTTTCGTTCAGATCTGTGGATGACGGCCCGTTTTGGTGCCCTCGGCCACAGTCGGTGCACCGCCCACCACTCCAGGTCGATCCCGCCCGCCAACCGTCACACCCTGCAAACCACACAGAGCACGCTGTCCCCGGCCACAGACGCCCCCAAATGACCGACGTACGGCCGCACGAGGTCGTGCGGTGCGATAACTTTCAGCCCCCTGGGTGCATCGAATAGGTGTCCTAAGGGGGGCAATGTGAAGTCTTTTCACAGCATTTGTTCTGTTCGTCTTCGTCTACCGATCCGCCCCAACTGTTCGAACTCGCCGCCATCCTTCTGCACGCGGTTTGCGGTCTCGCGATGAAACATCATGGGTTCGTCGGCGGGTTGATGACGGCCACGTTGGTGACAGGTCTGCTCTTGTTGGGGAGTACGTCCGCGTCAGCGCAGCTTGTCGCCCGTAGTACGGACGTCACCAGCCAGACCACCAAGGTCCGGCCGCCGGTCTACAGCGACGTACGGGTCAGGTGCGAAGACGTCGGCGCCGCGGTCTCGGCCAAGCTGAGCAACCCCAACGCCACGGAACAGGTCTACATGGTCGGGTTCCAGGCTGGCGATGTCGCCGAGAACTACGTGGTGAACCTCGCCCCGCACGGGTCTGAAATCGTCGGCTTCGGCGCTCCGGTCAACAACACGTACGAACTGCAGGCCCAGAACGTCGACGGAGACGTCGTCGCCCTTGTCCGGGTGCGCGTGAAGTGCGCCTTCAAGTCGCCGACTCCCACTCCGACCGCGTCGCCGACCGGCAAGCCAACCGTGACGCCTACGGTCACACCGCCGACCGGTACGCCGACCGTTTCGCCGACTGGTACGCCGTCAGGTTCGCCGGTCGAGACGCCGACCGCCGTACCGTCGACGCCGATCGCCGTGCCGACCGCGGTGGAGGCCGGCCTTCCCGGCCCTGTTGCGCAGGATGATTCCCACCACGGCTGGACGATCGCGGGCACCGGCCTGCTGGCTATCGCCATCATGATCGGCCTTGCCACGCTGCTGGTACGCCGACGCCGCGGACTGCACCAGCGCTGATATCTCGCATGGGCAGAAGCCGGCATGTACGTCGTGATCACCTGGCCTTTCGAGGCCGGGTGATCACGGCGGTCGGCTTCGTTCTCGCGTTATCAGCCGCATGGCTGACTTTCGCCCACCCAGCAGGCGATGAAGCCGCCCCACGGTCGACGACAAACGCCCCCACAGCCAGCCCGCTCTTACTGAGCACGGCCCCTACGCTTGTCCGATCCGGCAATGCAGGCCAGGGGAGTCCGAAGCGAATCCTGCTCCCACAGATCGCAGTGTCGGCGCAAGTGATACCGATCGCTGCGGACAGCGGCATCCTCACACCACCGTCGAATCCACGTGCCGTCGGGTGGTGGTCAGCCGGCGCCCAGCCCGGAGCCCGCATCGGTTCGGCCGTCATGACCGCCCACACCGTCCATACCGGCGGCGGCGCCTTCGACAACCTCCACAAACTCCGCCCGGGCGCGCTCGTCACCGTCATCACCAGCACCAGCCGCATCACGTACGCCGTCACCTCGACAACGAACTACCCCAAACAATCCCTCGCGCAACACGCGCCAGAACTCTTCGACCAAACCACCAACGGCCGCCTGGTACTCGTGACCTGCGACAACTGGAACGGCAAGCACTACCTCAGCAACACCGTCACCCTCGCCGACCCAATCCGGCAGCGGTGAAACGGCACACGGCGTGACGAGAGTCGTTCGTCGGCATTCAGCTCACATGCGTTCGTCAGGTGGGATGTAGGTGAAGGTGGGTCCGGCGCCGGACTGGAACAGGGCTGTGGCCTGCGCCTTGAGACCGAACATGGTTTTGACGGCATCGCGGAGCTGCGCCGGTTCCCCGGTGAAGGCCTCCTGCAGGAGATAGAGGATCGTGCAGTAGGTGTTGTCGAAGGCAACTTGTGCTTGGCGAATCTCCGCAGTACTGATGTCCGACGCCGGGTGGACACCCGCAGGGTCGACCGTGACCGGGTCGCCGGTCGGGCCGGAGGCGGGTGTGTCGCCACGTTGGTACCGCCTGCCGAGTCTGAGTTCCTCGAACCGGTAGTAGTGCGCGACCTCGTCGCGGTCGGGGTGCATGATGTCGTGGTCACCGTCCCAGATCGCGCCCACGGACGTCCCCTCGCCCTGTTCGACGATCTCTTCGATCGCGGCGAGCGCTGACGCGAGGTCGGTGACGGCGGCGAGTTTGCCGTCGGTGTGGTGGAAGGCGCCGAAGGTGACCTGGCGCGACGGGTCGCCGGTGAACACCTCGTCCGGACCGAGGGTGTCGCACAGGTAGCGGAACCCGTCCTCGATCGCGTCGTAGAACTGGCCGATCGTCTCGTAGTGATCGCTCTCCGCGGGACCGGTCGGCGACTCGGGTTTCTCCAGGGCGAGGAACATCTCGAGCGCCTCCGGCCCGAAGGGGAGGAGCGACAACTTCACCGACCCGTGCGGAAGCAGTCGCGGGTAGGCAGCGAGCATCTCCGGCATGTCCAGCCGAGGCTCACCGCCCACCGCGTTCAGCAGGTTGGCGGCGAGTGACAGGTGCACCATCTCCTCGACGAACACACTGCTCACGAGCTCCACCGCGTCCGGATTGCGCGCGACGTCGAGAGAGTAGAGGGCATACAGGTACGGCGGAATCGTCGCGTGCTCCAGCTCGATGGCCCATTGCAGATGTTCGCGGAGGCTCTCGACAGTGTCGATCCGCGTAGTGTCAGGTCCGTTCATACCCGCTAAGACAGAACACCACCCCCATCTGTGACGCCGCCCATCAGCCTTGGACCAACGGCTGCGGTGCGGACTACGCGCTTCGCGGGCTCCAGTCAGCCCGCGACGAAGGTTTTGATGCTGTACGCCGGCAGCTGGGTGTCGAAGGAGCCGTTCGTCATGGTGATGGTCGAGTCCGCGGCCAGCGTCCGGTTCGCGGTGGTCACCCAGGTCGAGACCGTGGCCAACGTGGTGTCCCGGATGGTGAACGGCTGGTTCACCGCCGACGCGTTCTTGTTGACGGCGACGATGACGATCCGGGATCCGTTCTTGAACGCGGTGATGAAGACGTTCGCCGCCGGTTTCGCGGTCGCGGTGATCCGGAGGTAGCCGGGTCGAACCCATTTCGAGAAGTGGGCCATGTTGGCACCGCGCTTGCTGATCCGCCCGTCCTCGCGCAGGGGGCCGTACGAGCGGCGGATGTACCACCACACGTACGTCTGGAACCGGCCGTCCACCAATGCGCGGTGCATGTGCTCACCCACGTCGAGTGCCTGCGGCCAGAGGTCGCCCGATTCGCTGCTGTTCGGGTGATAGACCTCCGTCATCCACAGCTCCTTGCCGGCACCCTTTTCGCGGAAGAGCGGGTAGGGGAGGTCGGCGGGCTGGGTGCCGTAAAGGTGAGCGCCGAGGATGTCCACGTTCGCCAGCGCCGCGGGGTCCTGCAGGATGGGGTCGGAGGCGGTCTTGCGGTACTGGAACGACTCGGGCGCGATCACCCTGGTGTTGATCACGCCGGCGTTGTCCCGCAGGAACTTGACCATCTCGGCCGGCGTCCAGGCCGTCCAGTCGTGCGCGTAGTCCGGCTCGTTCTGCACCGAGATCCCGTAGAGGGGCGCTCCGTTGTTGCGCATGAAGGTGGAGAAGTCGTTCAGGTGCTGGGCATAGGCGCCGTACGAGTTGTAGCGGAGCCGCTTTCCTCCGGAGAAGGTCTCGGTCATCGACGCCGGCGGGTTCCACGGCGAGGCGAAGACCTTGGCGCCGAGCTCACTGGCGCGCCGGGCGGTGGCGACCTGGCGACTCCAGTCATCGCGGTTCTCGGGGACAGGGATGCGCAGTACGGTGAAGCCCAGCTGCCCCGCGCCCGTGCCGAAGACCGTTTCCCGTTGCTCGGCGGTGAGGTCAGGGATCCACCCGGGGTGGTTCATACCGCCGAAGCCCTGGATCTTCTGCTGCACGATCGACGGTTCGACGACCACCCGGGTCGCCGCGGCAGCAGGAGGTGCCGTCACCGCAAGCACCGGCAACGAGGCGCCTGCGGCCAGCAACGACCGGCGACGCAACAGAGGCGAGTTCAAGTCTTCGGGGTCCATGGATTCTCCACAAGGTCGGTCTGGGGCGGCGGCCGATGCGTCGAAGCGATTCGACGGACCGCAACCATGATGACCCGCAGAACCACTGTTGAGAAGATCGGACGTAGCGAAAGAGGGCCCATTGCTGACCAGCACGAGTACTTCGCCGAGTCACAGCTATCCGTACATCCACCCGGACGGGAGCTCCAGTACGACGCCCACAGCTACCGCGACGCATGAGTGACACGAGCCGAGCCCTCTTGGCGATAGGGCTTGGCCTCGTCCTCATAGTCCTCTCGGTCGCGGGCAGGAATAGCCGGCTAATCTCGCCGGTTGTCAACGCATTGATGAAATCCCGCCTTTACGCCGACATCACCCACGCCACAGCCGTCACGCAAATGAAGGCGGTGCTGACAATCTTTACCATCTTCGGTGCAGCTGTCGTCATCCTTGGGGCTGTTGCCTTGATGCAAAGCTGAAGTCGACGATCGCTGACGGGTGATCCCGGCGGCCTCGCGAGGCTGGTGATCCGCCGCACTGCTCGGCCTGTGGTTGGATCGGTGGGTGGCCGGCGATGTTTTGTATGACGACGGGCTGGTGCGGGTGGACGAGAGTGGTCTGACCCTCGCTCGGTACTACTTCCCCTTCGCGACAGCTAAGCGAATCACCTTTGGGCAGATTCGGGCAGTCCACGTTCGGCGGATGGGGTGGCTGACAGGGCGCCTCCGCGGGTGGGGAACGACGAATCCCGGTTTCTGGCTCCCGCTGGACCTTCGGCGCTATCGCCGGACGTCCATCATCTCCCTGGATGTCGGTGGTCGCGTCCAGCCGTCCTTCACGCCGGTCGATCCTGATGCGGTGCTGGAGTTGCTCCGCTTGCGAACGACACCGAGGTCAGGCCACGGAGACTAGCCTTCCGTGCCTTGCGGCGAAACAGAGCCAGCCGGCGCCTCAGGTTGCGACGCGAGGGCTTGCGGGTGGATTGAACAGGCGTTTAGTCTTTGAACATGCGTTCAACCGAGTCCTCTGACGATGCGGCGGCGGGTCGTGCCGTGGTGTCGAGGATGGAGCGGATTCGGGATGCCGCCGTGGCTCGGTTCGGGCGTGATGGGTTCAGTGCCGGGTTGCGCACGATTGCGACGGATGCCGGTGTGACCGCTGGTCTGGTGATTCATCACTTCGGTTCGAAGGAGGGCCTGCGGCAGGCCTGTGATGACTATGTGCTGGGCGTCATCCGGTCCGAGAAGCTGCGTGCCGCGACCTCCGGTAGCGCGGCGGGGATGCTCGCCCAGTTGGCTGAGATCGAGCAGTACGGGCCGTTGGCCCTGTACGCCGTACGGAGCATGCAGGCCGGCGGTGAACTCGCGACAGCCTTTGTCGAGCACATGGTCCAGGATGCCGAGGAGTATCTGGCCGCGGGTGTTGCGGCGGGCACGATCCGGCCGAGCCGTGATCCGGCCGGCCGGGCGCGGTACCTCACCTTTCAGGGGATGGGTTCGCTGATGCTGTGGATCTCGCTCCACCCGGAGATGGTGTCGGTGGACGACTTCCGTACTGCGTTGCGCGAGATCTCTGACCAGATCACGTTGCCGGCTCTGGAGTTGTTCACCGAGGGATTGTTCGTCGACCGCACGATGCTGGACAGCTATCTGATGTACGTCCCCGATCCGCCCGGCGGCCCGGCCGTTCCGTAGCGGAGACGCGCTCACCCTCAAAGGGGAGCGCCCTGATCCAGACGACATCACGCGGGCCCTCGGTACGGGTTGGCCCGGAATCACCAGAATGAGGAACAGCGATGAGCGCTGCCCTGGAAATCCAGCAACTCCACAAGTCCTTCGGTCAGGTGAAGGCCCTCGACGGCCTCGACCTGACCGTGCAGACCGGTCAGGTGACCGGATTCCTCGGTCCCAACGGGGCCGGCAAGTCGACCGCGATCCGTGTCCTGCTGGGCCTGTTGCGGGCCGACTCGGGATCGGTCGAGGTGCTCGGCAGGCACCCCTGGAACGACGCGGTCGAGCTGCACCGTCGGCTGGCCTATGTGCCCGGGGACGTCAGCCTGTGGCCGAACCTGACCGGCGGCGAGGCGATCGACCTGCTCTGCCGACTCCGTGGGGGAGCGGACAAGGTCCGCAAAGCGGAGCTGCTGGACCGTTTCGAGCTGGACCCGACCAAGAAGGGCCGGACGTACAGCAAAGGCAATCGGCAGAAGGTCGCCTTGGTCGCGGCCGTGGCGGCGGATGTCGAGTTGCTCGTCCTCGACGAACCGACCTCGGGTCTCGATCCGTTGATGGAGACTGTCTTCCAGGACTGCATTGCCGAGGCGAAGACGGCCGGGCGGTCCGTGCTGCTGTCCAGCCACATCCTGGCCGAGGTGGAGAAGCTGTGCGACAGCGTGACGATCATCCGTGCCGGTCGTGCGGTTCAGTCGGGCACGCTGGCCGAGCTGAGGCACCTGACCCGCACCACCATCACCGCCACGATCGACGGCTCGCCCGATCGCCTGGCCGAGTTGCCGGGTGTGCATGACTTCGCGGCCGACCAAGGCATCGTGACGTTCGATGTCGACCACGACCGGATGGCTGCCGTCGTCCAGGCTCTCGGCACCCTCGGAGTACGCACGCTGAACAGCGCGCCGCCGTCACTCGAGCAGCTGTTCCTGCGCCAGTACGGCGATGAGCTGGTTGCGCAGGAGGTTTCGGCATGACGACTCGCCGCGAAAGCCTCACCGCGACCCGGGACCTGGTCAGGTTCGCGTTGCGCAGAGACCGGATCAAGCTGCCCATCTGGGTGGGCGGGATCGGCCTCGGCATGCTGTACGCCGTATCGGCGCTCCCGACCGTCTACTCGACGCCCTAGGAACGGCAGGTCCGGGCTGAGCTGATGGACTCGCCGCCCGCGACGATGATGTCGGGCCCTGGCTACGGTCTCGACCACTACACGCTCGGGGCCATGATCACCAACGAAATGGTGCTGTGGCTGGCTGTTCCGGCCGCCATGATGAGCATCTTCTTGGTGGTTCGCCACACCCGCGCCGAGGAGGAGACAGGTCGGGCCGAGTTGATCCGATCGGCAGTGGTCGGTCGGCATGCCGCACCGCTGGCCGCGCTGGTCGTCGCGGTGATCGCGAACGCCGCAGTCGCAGTACTGACGACGCTGGCGATGATGTCCGGCGGCCTCGCGGTCGCGGACTCGCTCGCGGTCGGTGTCGGCATCGGGATGACAGGGCTCGCCTTTGCCGGAGTCGCGACGGTGACGGCTCAACTCACCGAGCACGCTCGATCGGCGTCGAGCCTGGCGATGACCGTGGTGGGTGCGGCCTTTCTCCTGCGCGCGATCGGCGACGCCGCCGAACCTGGTGGCAGCCTGGTGTCGTGGTTCTCTCCACTGGCCTGGGTGCAGCAGACGCGTCCCTTCGTGGACCTGCGGTGGTGGCCGTTGCTTCTGGCGGTCGCAGTTGTTCTCGGATGTGTTGCGATCGCGTATGCGCTGTCGGGCCGGCGCGATGTCGGTGCCGGCCTGCTGCCTGCCCGGCTCGGACGGGCGGAGGCGCCGGCGTCGCTGTCGACGCCATTCGGGCTGGCCTTCCGTCAGCAGCGCGCCTCGGTCATCGGCTGGGCGATCGGGCTGTTCATCTTCGCCGCGGCCAGCGGCTCCCTGAGCGACTCCGTCACCGAGGCAGTCGCCGAGAATCCCGACATGGGCGAGGTGTTCGCCGCCAACGGCAAAGATCCGACTGACGGTTTCTACGCCACTATGGCGTTGTTCTTCGCCTTGCTGATCGCGGCTTTCGCGGTTTCTTCCGTACTACGGCTGAGGTCGGAGGAGCGCACCGGTCACGCGGAAGCGGTTCTCGCGACAGCTGTCAGTCGGGGCCGGTGGATCACGGCTTGGCTGACCTTCACCGTCCTGGCGTCTACGTTCCTGCTAGCCGTGAGTGGACTCGGCGTCGGACTCGGTGCGGTCGGCGGCGCCGCCGGCGCCGGCGTCATCGGCGAAGTGACTGTCGCGACGCTGGCCTTCCTGCCCGCTGAACTCGTCGTCATCGGAGTTGCCGCCGCACTGTTCGGGATCCGCCCGGGATGGTCGGTGTGGGTCTGGCTGCTGGTCGGTTATGCGTTCTTCTTCGGCATGTTCGGCGCGCTGCTCGACCTGCCCGGCTTGGTCGCTGACATCTCCCCGTTCAGCCACCTCACGGTCATGCCACTCAAGGGGCTCGACGCGGTACCGCTGATCGCACTCGCAGCCATCGGAGTCGCTCTGCTCACCGCCGGCAGAACCACCTTCCAGCACCGCGACCTCGACCTTCCCTGACAGCCCTTCCAGCTAGGAGGTCCGGAGGCTTCAAGAGGCGCTCTTTCGAGCCGGACTGAGAAATGTGGTGAGCGTTCTGATGGTCCTCGAACGAGGAATCGTCCCGTGCGCAACGGAAGGCTGGGGCGGTTCCTCGATCGGACATCTCCCCACTCCAACCGACCGGCCGGCCGGCCCAGCCCACGCACTATGCCATCGATCCTGATGACTGCTGAACGTCTGGTCGGGGTCGCGGGCCGGTGTCCTGGGCGGCGGTTCAGCGGTCGAGTTGGAGGCGGCGCCAGGCGTGGAGGGCGAGCCAGGTGCTGATCAGCACGATGGGCAGGACCAGGGCTAGTTGGGGGAGGGATACGTCGGCGCCGCCGGTGACTGCCCAGAGAGCCGGGGTGGAGAAGGGGAACCATGGGCCTGCGCCGGCGACCACCATGAGCTGGGCGAGTACGAGGATGCCGATGGTGGTTCCGACCCCGGCCAGTACGGAGCGGCCGACTGTTGCGGCCCACGCGACCGGGGCGGCGACCAGACCGGTGAGGATGGTCAGGGCGAATTGGCGGCCGATCGCGTCGAGGACGTCGGCGGGGATCGGGCCGAGTCCGCCCGCCAGTCCGCAGACGAGTAGGGCGCAAAGTAGCGCAGTACTGGTGAACACGACCCAGGCCAGGTAGACGCAGAGTTTCGCGGCGGCGATGACCGGCCTGGAGACCGGGAGGGCGAAGAGGCCGGTGATGGTGCCGTCGGCGAACTCGCGGCCGAACAGCCAGCTCAACATCATCCCGCAGCCGATGAGGTCGGCCGCGGCGGTCACCTGGGCGGCGGAGGCCAGATAGCCAGCCCAGCCGCCCGGGTCCACGAGCGGCCCGAGTTTCGCGGCGAGCTGAGGATCTTTGGTGCCCGAGGCAACGAGCATGACGGCGCAGATCAGCGCGATACCGAGCGCGGTGAGGACCGTGGTGGCGCGGACGAGGGTCGCGTGGACCAGTTTGGTGAACTCGACGGCGAGGGCGGATCTCATCGGGTCACCTCGTTCCGGTTGGCCGTGTCGTCGGCCAGGACGAGGTCGAAGAACGCACGCTCGATGTCGACGCCGCCCGGGTCGATGGCGCCGATGATCCGGCCCGCGTTCAGTACCGAGATGCGATCGGCGATCCGCGCGACCTCGTCGAGGTGGTGACTGCTCACCAGTACTCCGGCGCCCTGCGCCGCGCGGCGCATCAGCACCTCGCGGAGGAGGATCACGCCGGACGGGTCGAGCGCGTTCGTTGGTTCGTCCAGCACGATCAGTCCGGGCTGGTGCTGCAGAGCCGACGCAAGCCCGAGGCGCTGTCGATTGCCGAGGGACAGCTTCCCGGCGCGGCGATCCCGGTACTGCGTCAGTCGCAGCTCAGCCGTCGCTGCCGTGACGACCTCGTCGAGTTGGCTCGGAGCAACACCGTGCAACCTGGCCGCCAGGGCTAGGTTCTGACGGCAGGTGAGTTCCGGGTATGCCAAGGGGTATTCGACGAGGTGTCCGACGTCGGCCCAGTCGGTCTGATCCAGGCTTCGGCCGGCGATGGTGACCGAGCCCGCGGATGGTTTGAGCATGCCCAGCAGGAGGCGCATGAGTGTGGACTTCCCGGCGCCGTTCAGACCGACGAGGGCGTGAATCTCGCCTTGCCCGACCGAGAGATCCGTCCCGAGCACGCCGGTGCCGTCGTCGAAAGCCCGGACGAGACCGCGCGCGTCGAGCGCCTGCTCAGCCACGACGCTCTTCCAGTACGTCGAGTGCGGTCGTGATCGCCTCGCCGAGATCGTCGCTGTCGGTCTGACTCCACGCGAGCAAGGCGGTATTGAGCGCACCCATCACGGCTCCGGCGGCGATCACCGCAGTACGGCGTACCGTGCCGCCCGAAACCAAGGCGTCCGCGATCACCGCCTCGGTCGCGGCCGTACCGGCCACCATGCTTGCCCGCAGGGACGGGGTCTCGGCCACGATCCGCAGCCGGATCCGCACCTCGTCGGTCGCCGGCGAAGGAAGCTCCAGCCAGGCCGACCGCACCCCACGCGCGGCCCGGGTGATCGGATCCAGCTCCATCGGCTGCTTGCGAATCGCCTCGCCGATCACCGGATCGTAGGGATCGTCGACCAGCACATCGGCCTTGGTGGGGAAGTGCCGGAAGAAGGTCATCTCGGTGACGCCGGCCCGAGCGGCGATCTGACCCGCACTGGTCCGCTCGTACCCATTCTCCACGAACAACTCCAACGCAGCCTTCAGCAACCGCTCCCGAGTCCGCTCTTTACGACCACTCACACTGAGGAATGTTAGCCACTAACATTTCCAATCGCAAGCCCCCCGCGGTGCTGTGGTGTTACGAGGCGCCAGCTCCACGCGACCCGTCGGTGTACCACTGCCACCAGGCAAGGCCTCGCCGTCGTGCATCTCGACTGAGCAAGACAAGCGCTACGACAGTGACCCCAAGCCCACCGGCCAGCATCCAGACTCCCTGCTGCGGCGTCTTCCGGTCGTCAACCCACTCTTGTGCATCGATCGACGCCAGAGCTACTGAGGGATCCGCTCGCCGATACACGACCTTGAGGGGCATCGAATACCTTGTACCGGCCGCGGGCGTCTGCGGCCCTTCCGGCATGCCTTGAGCGTCGTTGGTTTCGTTGTCCGCAAGGTCGGTCCGAATCCGCTGGCCATCGGCGGTCCGGAACTCAACGGTCACCGGACCGACGAGTCGGCCAACGTTCACCTCCACCGACTCCGCGAGAACCTCGCCGCCGCTCGTCAGCAACTCCCGACTGAACTCCTGCCGATGCGTCACCTCGCCAAGCGTGAGCCCACCCACGACTGCTATCACCAACGCCGGTACTCCGAGCCAGGTCGGCCCTCGGCCCGGCCAGCTCACATCGCCGGTCATGTCACGCCTCTCGCGCGGAACGCTTCGCTCCACGACTCAGGCGGCAAAAGCGGCGGCCAAGCGCAGGACGATGATCGCGGCAAGTCCGTCGTACAGGCCCTCGGGTGCGATGGCAACGATCGCTCGGCGCCCCACCACCACGTCGATGGCTTCATTTCGCCCCCTAACGACGTTCCGCCCCTGCGCAATCATCACACGCGTAACGAGGCCCTAAGGAATGCCGATGGTAGGGGCAGGGGGACTTATGAAGCAGGACGGCTTGTCTGTTGCCGGGCGCGTGGTGGGGCTTCGGGATCGGAGGCCTGGCCATGCGGTGATGCATGCGGTTCTGACGGAGCCGGGCATGTTGCGTTCGCGGGGCCGGGTGCTCAGAGTGCTGGGTGCGTCGCCGCTGACAGCTGACGGATTGAAGTGGTTTCGCGGAGCCCACGCGGAGTTGGCGGTTGGGCGGATGCTGTCGAGACTTGATGACGGCTGGACCGTGTTGCACGCGGTGCCGGTCGGCGTACGCGGGGCTGATGTCGATCATCTGGTTGTCGGGCCGGCGGGCGTGTTCACGATCAACACAAAGAACCACTCTGGGCAGCGGGTGTGGGTGGGTGGCAAGACCTTCCTCGTGGGTGGAGTCAAGTGCGATCACATTCGCAAGAGTGAGTTCGAGGCAACCAGAGTTGCTCGCCTGCTCAGCGCCGCTGTCGGCTGGGAGGTGCCGGTGCGTCCGGTGGTTGCCGTGTTCGAGCCGGCGAAGTTGGAGATCAAGACTCGACCCACGGCCGTCGACGTGATCTCCACCGGCAGCCTGCTGCGCTGGCTCCGCAAGAAGCCGGCCGTACTGACCGCCGACGAGGTCGCCAGGATCAACGCCATCATCGGACTCCCGTCCACCTGGCGCCGTACTCCGGACGATCTGGCAGACCTCGACCGACAGGACGAATTCAGCGCGCTGCGAGCATCGGTCCGTCAGAGCACCCTGCTCCGCCGCCTGTGGGCAACCGCAATAGGCGGAACCGCCGCTGCCGGCGCCATTGCGGCATACCCAGACACTGTCCACCTGATCGCTCGTCGCCTCGGAGAACTCCTAGGAGCCTAGGCCGACGTGAAATCACGCTGGTCAAAATCAGCGACGCTCTCATCCCATGGTGTGTCGGCAACCGACAGCTAATGGCGGAGGCAGCTGCTGTATCAGCAGCGGCCGCGCTGCGGTTGCATACGCCCGAAATGCTGCACGCATGGTCGGCGACCACTGATGGACCGTTGATAAGCCAGCTCACGGTCGTCGTCGGCCATCGCCGCGAGCTGACCGCATGGCTCTCAGTTTTCCGGATCGGCCGGCAAGGTGGCTTACAGGTCGACGCCGTTGCCGGGAGGGTCGGCGACGCCGGCGTAGCGCATGCGCGATGGAGCGCGAGGAACATTCGGCCATTGGCCGGCGGCGCCCAGTTCGCGGTGGTCTTGGTGCGCAGGTCGGGGTCCAGGATCAGGTGCAAGCCCTTGGGTAAGTCGCAGCCGGTGTGCCTGACGCGAATGCCGCGGGTTCGGGATAGGTCTCTGCTTGGCTGGGCGACTCAGCAGACGGTCCACATGCAGGAGAGGCTTGTGGGCGATGTCGGATCGGCTGCCACCGATCCGTGGTTCCATGCATGATCGTTGATCGGATCGACTCCGAGCCTTGTCACCCACATGACACCGACCCAGACCGTCGGGCCGTTGGGTGGCGCTTCGCCGTTGGATGCGGGCTGGATCTCCTTGGCCGTGCGGAACCACGCGTCCTTCAGCGTCTGCCCCTGGCGCGCGTACGCGGCTAACGTCCGGCCTTCGCTTTCGTTGTCGAACGTGATCGCCCCATACCCCATCAGCAGATGCAGGCCGTCGAAGGCACCGTCCCAGCGGGAGAGTACATCCCCGCCGCCCTTGGACAGCAGCTCGTCCTGCAGTGGACCGCAGGCGGCCACGACAAGCCACTCCAAGTCGTTCTCGCCCCATAGGTCACCAGGGTTGCCCGGCGATCCGCCGACCTCGTTGAATTGGAGGCTCCCATCGTCGGGACTGGCCAGGGTCCAGCCGTTCATGTCGGCATGACCTGTGTAGAAGACGAAGTCTGCGGCATCGACCCACGTGTCGTCGTTGCGTCGCCAATCACTCTCCCATGCGTTGCCGTCGCCCCAGTTGAAATTGATGTTCCAGCCATCATCACGCCACTGGTCGATGAAGCCTTGCGCGTTCTTCTTGCTACCGGCAAGACCGCCGGAGCTCCCGATCCAGGAGGCCCCGGCTTCAAAAGGATTGGCGACAACTCTGGCACCCTGCCGTGACGCGCCAGAGTTGTACCCTCGGCGGACGTGCTTGGCTTCCGCGTCGCGACCCGTGGATCGTCTCGCTCCGATCTTGGACCGGCGAATCCGCTCGGGCGCTGGCAGCGAACGCTTAGGGCCGAACTCGGTGGCCGGGAACATGCTCAACCGCAACGGAACCTCGCGATCACCGAATACGCCGGTGCCGCCCATGACATATACCGGGTACAAAAAGTCTTGGCGATCGAATGCCGGCGCGGAGTAGAACGCAAGGTATTGCGACACGGCTGTCGTCTTGACGCCTTGGGCCGCGAGCTCCTCGCGGAAGATCTCGTCGATTTGCTCGGCCGGTAGAGCCGCCGAGCTGAAGGAGTCGTGGATCTCCCTCCATACGCCGTGCAGGCCGATCGGCCTGCCGCCGTCGCCAAAGGCGAGCGTGAAGTCCCCACCACCTCCGACGACCGGCAGGCCGTCTACGACAACCGGGAAGACGATCTGCCGGTCCAGCAGCACCTCTGTACGGCCGCCTTCGGTCAGGGTGACCACCCGGCTTGAGGCCGTCAGTAGTTCGCCCCAGGTTGCGGAGCCTGTGAGTGAGGGCAGGAGACCCGCACTCTCCATGAACGTACGCGCCTCGCTGACTGCTTCGTCTTCAGATGGCAAGTCAGGTGTCAGGTCAGCATTGAAGAGCTGGGACTTGTCCGCGGCCCAGAGTCCACCGCTCGCGCGGGATAGTTCGACCGAATGAGTAGCGCTGGACAGGGCCAGCATCGACTCGTCGGTCGTCATTGTGAACTGATCGTGATCCGAGATGCGGAAGAGGCGTGCCGCGCAGTCGAGCAGGTCGTCGACCTCGGGGCGCCGGAAGCTGGTTCGGAAGATCGGCAATGTAGTCACGTTGTGTCTCCTTGCCTGCACGAGTAGAACTTCGGTCTACCCTCGAGCGGCATGTGCAGTCGATGCCTGAATTGCTTAGGAAAGATATAGACCAGGTGTCCCAGGCTGTAGCCAGAGGTGACGAAGAGTTTGACTGCGAGCCCAAATCAATAAACCGAAGCACTCATGCAAATCGATGATTTGCATGGAAACGCCGGACGGGCAAGGCGGCGCACCTACCGTCGCGGTGAACGGCAGACCTAGCGCCGCTCCAGACAGTGCTCCACGATCGGACCATGGAAAGGTCCGGACCGCGGGTGGCGCCGGGTCAGTCGTTGACCGGGTTCAGAGCAGTCCCGTCGTCGAACGGTACGGGCCCGTGCAGTTTCGCACCGCCCTGCGGAGTCCAGTCGATGAATCCATGTTCGAAATCGCTACGCCGCCCGTTCGCGTGGCCGGCCGATGCGTGCTCGTCGCTGGTTGGGTAGCCGAGGGGGCCACGTTCCCAACCGCGAGTCTCCCAGGCTCTGCGGATGGCGCCGTGGACCTCGTGGGCACCTGTTCTAGGTGTCCAGTAGACGGAGGCGTCCGGATGGCCGGCGAGCTGCATCGCGCGGAAGTGGTTGAAGCGACCGCGCCCGTCCGGGCATGGCGACTCATCGGTGATGGGATAGCCGAACTGCTCACGCCCCAGCGAGATCCACTTCTGTCCGATCGATCCCCACACCGCGAAGGCACCGAGCTCGGGATGCCAGCTGATCGTCGCGCCGCCGCTGAACGACTGGGCTCGGCCTTGGCCGTCGAACGTTGGCCGTTCGCCGTCGAGAGGTTGTCCGAGACCGGCCTCCCCACCTAGGGCCAGCCACTTATCGCGAATAGCTCCAATGACCTCGTTCATGATTGTCCCCCAAATTAATGAAACGATTGAATGCCCTGCCCGGCGATTTCAATGCTGTCACTGTGTGGGGGTATTTGAAAGGGTTCGTGAGAATCAAAGGGCATCGATCGTTTTTCGGAATACTTGAAAATCCAGCCATAATCTCGAACGAGTACTCCGGCGGGTGCGGAACCCGCCACTGCTCCGCGAGCGCCGGTACCACCAAATCCCTGGCCGACCCATCACGCTGTCAACGCGTGCAACAACACCATCGCCATACTCGACGTCGTGAAACGACCGCTCTGACCGACCGCTGGCGGGCGAAGCCATACCTGCGACTAGCAGACCCGTCTACCGCCAGGACCTGGCGGCGGCGATGGTCACGGGTATATCTGCTTCGTAGTTGAGGGTGTAACGGCGGTCGGCGCAGAAGCAGCGCTGCTACTTCTGGGACTGCCGAGTTGGTTTGGCGTTGAGGAGGTGGGCGGTGAGGGCTGCGGTGATCGGCTGACCAGATGAGCGCTCGACGTACAGGAATTGGCCGGCTGGATTGACCTCGAAGAACACGTAGTGGCCGTCGGGGGTGAGTCTCATGTCGATGGCGCCGTACTCCAGGCCCAGCGTGTGCATGAGGCGGAAGATCGATGCGGTCACTTCGTCGGGAAGAACGTGTGGTTTGTAGGCAATTCCCGGGTTGAAGCGAATGTCGACGGAGTAGGTCGCATCGTCCAGCGCAGCGGCTGCCGCGAAGAGTTCGTCGCCGATCACGGTGACACGAAGGTCGGCGACCCCTTTGACCAGCTCCTGAAAGAGGACCGGGGTGAGCTGAACGGCGTCGATCGCCGATACGTCCTCGGGGAGTACCACCCGGGTTTCGCGCCAGGCGCCACGGGTCTGGCGGAACGGTTTGTGGACGACGTTTCCCGCATGCGTCTCCCAGAACGACCTGGCTGCTTCGGGATCGTTGGTGATCAACGTGTCCGGGAGGGTCAGGCCCGCTGCCCGCGCGGTCGCGAGTTGCCAGGGTTTGTGGGCGGCGGCAGCGTCGTTGCCCGGATGATTGACCCACAGGCAGGTCGTTGCCTGCCAGATACCGGCCGCCGCCGTGCGGGTTTCACTCAACGCGAAGTGGCGCATCGCGGGGTCGGTGATCTCGGCAGAAATCCGGTACGGCTGTGGACGTCGCCACCAGATCGCCCTGGCCTCGGCCAGGTCAAGGATCGCACCGTCGGGAAAGCGCAGCTCGAAACGCGGGTCGCTGTTCCCGCCGGCGTCCCTGGGGTATCGAGCGGTCAAGGCGATGCGGGACGGGAACAGCGACAGATCGAGGAGGCGGCACCGCGCACCCTGGTCGCTCAGCGCTTTCATGACCACTTCGGCATGGCCGTCGCCCGGCGCAGAGCTGACGAGAATCATCGATCTGGCGAATCTTGCCCGCGGCAACGCCGGTTCGGCAGCTCAGAAGGGGAGCGTCTGGTCGACGGGGACATCGAAGAACGCATCCGTCGTCTCGCCGTCTCCCCAGACATCCTTGATGAAAGCCGTCTCGACATCGAGGATCGCGGCGCTCATCTCGGCCCGCCGGAGTTGCGCCCGGATGGAAGCAGCCGACGCACGATGCGGGGTGGCCATGACGAACGGCACCCGTCCACCACCCTCGCCGGGCACCCGGCGTGCCGCGGCGTCGCGTACGGAGGCCGCGTTCAGCGTGATTCTGGTCTGTCCGCCGTCCAGCGGCTCGAAGTCCACGACTGCCCCGACATTGAGCTCGAGTGTCCCGGATTCCGGGGAACTGAAGACGAACTTGCTGTCGTCCGCCGACCGTCTCACCTCGCCGGTCAGGATGACCTGTGCCGACGCGTCGGGGGCAAGCGGCGCGTCCTGCAGGTACTCGGCAAACGACCGGCCGGAACTGTCCGTACTCATCGCTCGATCATCTCCCCGTCAACGCGATGACATTCGCCTTGAAACTCCAGAGTGCATCGGCGCCAATAGCTTGTCCACAGATGAGAAGACGGTCGTTCCGGCGTACGCACGGAGTAGTCGAAGGGGGAGATCCATCATGGCGAAAATCATGGTCGCGACCCGGTCGAATGCCCGATCGATCAGATGTCGTGGGCTGCTCGATCGACGAGAGCGGCGGAGTTCAGGGGGTGAACGCCGGGGCCGTCGATCAAGCCGCTTCGTGACCTGTCTAACCCGCCACGCTTCGGGCAGCCAGAGCACATGAAGAACTATCGCGATCTGGAGTACAGCATCGAGGGCGACTGGGGCGGCGTACACATCAACAGCGGCATCCACAACAAGGCCGCCTTCAAACATGTTCACTGCCACGGACAACGCCGGCGCCCTGATTCTCACCCCAACCGAGGTAGCCGCGATCTTCTACCTGGCCCTGACACAGCGGCTGTCCCGCAGATCCCAGTTCGCCGGTAGCCGCCGCTTCCCCGTCTCCAGCGCCCGAAGCCTCTTCCGGGCCCTTCCCGCAACTCAGCGCACCGCCAAGATCGCGGCAGTGGAATCAGCCTTCGAAGCAGTCGGTATCGCCTAACGGAAGCAAGCGTTTGAGCCCTCTTGGTGCATCGCGGGTTGATGACGGCCACTCTGGTGACAGGCCTGCTGCCGTTGTCGACGGCCCAGCCTGTCGCCGGCGGCGCAGATCTCGCAAGCCAGACTGGCAAGGTCAGGCTGCCGGTCTTCAGCAACGTGCGGGTCAGCTGCGAGGACGTCGGCGCTGAGGTCTCGGCCAAGTTGAGCAAACGCCAGGCGTGGAGACCGAGGTGCTTGTACGCTCGGCCGCATTCGTGGCACAGCAGACCTTCGGCTGTCTCTTCGAGCAGCCCGATCAACGATCTGCCGTTGACAAGCTCGACGTCCAGTCCGGTCCCTGCAGCCAGCTTTGCCCAGCATCTGAGCGGGTGCTTTCTGGTTGCTTTCCGCCCGCTTTCTGGGCGCTGAAGAGGCCTGTCGGCAGCCCCTGGACGGTGGCTACCGTGCGGCTGTGGCGCAACGCCACCTAGCCCTCCTCAAGAAGGAGAAACGAATGCAGATCTTCCGAGCCATGGCCTCGGTCACCGTGACACTGGGGATCACGGCGGCCGGCCTGTTCGCGAGCGCAGCTCCCGCGGCAGCCACGACGGGCACCATCGAACGCAGCTGTGGCGACTACTTCATGTCGAGCACAAAGTACGGAGCGGAAACGCGCAAATCGGCGAGTGCGAAATGTGCCGGGTGGGCCTATGTACTGATCGTCTACAAGAGCCGCAAGGACGGAAAGTGGTACCACACCGACTATCGCGGTGACCCGACGAAGGCGCGGTTCGCGTCCAACGTGGACACGTTCTTCAGCGAGCAGAAGCAGAGTTGGCACAAGGGCTGCCAAGACTGCGTCGGCCACTCGCTGTACCCCTGAGCCGTGCGGACCCGTTGGGTAGCTGTCGCCGTACTGCTGATGCTCACCGGCACAGCGTGTCGCGGCGGCAGCGTCACCGAGGCTGACTACCTGGATGCGGTGGACGACTTCACCGCCTGTCTGGCCGAGCATGACGTCGAGGTGGTTCGCCACGGCTGGGATCCGGTCAATCGCCTGACCGTGGCGTTCTCGTACTCCGTCGATGCCGCCACTGGTGGGCCGAACCCGCAGCAGGCGAAGTGCGAGTCTGAGCACCTGGCCGCGGTGAGCACGGCGTACGCCGATCAGGCCACTGCGGTGATGGCCGAAGATCTCCGCGCCCACGTGCGTGGATGTCTGACCGCCAGGCAGATCTCGGCCCCGGCGACCGTCACCAACCTGGCCGGCTTCCTGGCCGTCGCCGATGAACAAACCGTCAGCACCTGCGTCTTCACCGGCCTGGCCGCCCTCTATCCAGAGTTCCCAGCCGTGGTCGGCAGCCGCTGACGTCGCGCCACCGATCCTGTTCCGCTGTCAGTTGCAGTCGCGTGGCCACCGCCGGGTGACCGAGTCGCGGATGCAGAACGTCCGACCTGGGTCACGGTGGAGAAGCCACGCGCGGACCTGCGGGCGTGCTTTACATCTCGTTTCCGGCCGCTGCTACGACTCCGCGACCGGCAAGCAGTGCTGGCGCCGTTCGCGGGGCCGACGGCGTACAAGTATCCGGTCTGGAGGTCCTTGTCGATGCCGAGCAGCAAGATGCCGATTCCGGTCATGGGTCGACTGGTCCAGTGGGTGGTCTGGCTCTTCCGGGTTGGCAGGGAGGGTGCCACGATGGGCGGGTTGGTATACCAGGAAAGCGCGTATCACTCGATGAGCCTTGCGAGTTACCCAGCAGTGACGATTACTGCGGTCGCTATGCTGCAGGAGCGCGATGACCTGCTTGGTATCGCTCGCGTTGAGTGGGCGGATCCTCACGGTGGGTTGGAAGACAGCTCGATCGAAGATGTCATCCGATGGCTTGACCAGAGTGGCGGTATCGCTTACGTCGGCGCGCCCGATGGGAGTCGTGGGCCGCGGATCCATGTCGCCGGCGTGAACCCGCAGCGGTACATCCGGAGCAACCCGGACGACGAGACGGCCGACGCGCTGCTGACGTTGCCGCGGCTTGATGCCGTCGTACCCCCTGACCGAAGGTCCAGGTCCCGCCGGGCCAGTCGGCAACCAGGATGGCGCTGGACCATCGGAAGGCGAGCCAGACCGGCGATGTAGCCAGGCCCCGCGAGCAGTTCCCGGAACTGCGGAAGCACATCCCGGCCGACAAGCTCATCGATTTCAAAGACAAGGTCGAGGCGGCGAAGATGCGTGCGCCCACGCGGCCACATCCCACCGCACCGAACGCGGAGCTGCTCACCGGCCGCGCTCGACTCGGTCAGCACATGCCGGTCAGGGTTTCTCCAGGGCTGGCTCGTCGCGCGCGGCTGTTGCGGCGACTGTGGTTGCGGCGATGGCGATTGCGGGGAGCAGGAGTGCGGTCGGCAGGCTGGTGGCGTGGGTGAGGAGGCCGATCAGGGCAGGGCCGGTGAACGAGCCGAGATAGCCGAGGGCGGAAACGCGGGCAACGGCGACGGGCACGGGTATACGTCGGCCCGCCCCGGCGGCCGCGATGCTGATCGGCAGGAGGTTCGCGAGGCCGAGTCCGAGCAGGGCGAGACCTGCTACAGCGCTCCACGGAGTGGCGACCAAGAGGCCGGTGGCGAGACCGCCACCGGCAAGGAATGCGCTGAGACGAAACACCCGGACCGGGCCGGCCCGGTTGATGATCCGGTCCCCGAGCGCGCGTCCTAGGGTGACTGTGGCCTGGAAGACGGCGAGCCCGATGGCTGCGACGGCGGCCGTGGTGTGGTGGGTGTCGCGGAGCAGGACAGCGCTCCAGTCCAGGGCGCTGCTCTCGGCGAGCGTAAAGACGAAGGCGAGCGCCCCCAGCAAAACCAGTCGGCGGGACCATCCGGACAGCAGACCGGGGCGCAGATCGCCGGCGGGCGCGGGGGCATGCAACGTGTCCGGAGGAAGAAGTCTCCTGCTCGCGTGGATCCCCAGAATCGCTGCGATGATCGCAACTGCGGTGAAGTGGAGGCCGACAGCAATATCCAGTTGGGCTGCGCCGGCCGCGAGGGCGCCCCCGGCAACCCCGCCGAGGCTGTGCATGGCGTGCAACCCGGACAGCACAGGGCGGCCATAGGCGTGTTGCAAGCCAACGCCGTGGTCGTTGATCGCCACGTCCACGACGCTGTTGGCAGTCGCCGAGACAGCCAGTGCGATGGTCAGTGTCACAAGCCCGGGCGCATGGGCGATGGGGATCAGCATTCCGGCGAATACCGGCAGCGACACCGTGAGCGCGCGGCGGCTGCCTACCCGCGTCACGACCGCCGCACCAAGCTGCAAGCCGAAGATCGCGCCGGCGTTCAGTCCGATGAAGGCGATGGCCAGTTGAGCGTCCGACAATCCCAGTTCTGCCTTACGCGCCGGGATACGCGCGGCCCAGGTGGCAAAGACGATCCCGGTGAGGAGGAACAGTCCCGCAGTACCTGTCCGAGCGCGTCTGAGCCGGTCCGCCGGCAGTACCGGCCCACGCTCCGGTGATGTGCCAGTCTGGGGATCGTGACGTCGTCGTGGTGGGCCCGGCAGCACATGGTCATTCATCCGTGCCTCCGCAGGGATGGCGGATCGACGAAACCTCCGCTACCTGACTACCATCAAAATGGCTATAGAAGGTAGTCATGGACGAATTGGCTGACCGTTACCCAGCGCTGAATGGCGGTGCGCTGTGCCTCGATTTCGCCAACACGCTCGAGCCGAAAGCCGAACATGGCCAGGACCGGGATCATCTCGGCACTGACCGACGCCACGCTGACCACGCCGGCCTGCTGGCCTGGCTTGAGTACGCCCAAGTCATCGACGATGGAGAGCGGCGGCAACTCACTGCTCTCGCCCGGCAGAGCCCGCCGACTGCCGACGATGCCGTCGCGGCGGCCGTCGACCTTCGTGCGGCAGTCACTGCAGTCTTCAGCGCCCTCGCCGCTCACGCCGCTCTGCCCCCTGACGCGCACCGCTTACGGGATGCCTATGCGCGAGCCGTCAAGGCGGCCACGCTCGAGCCGGCGACTATGGGGTTGCAGTGGTCATGGAACCGTTCAGCCGAACTGATGGCACCTCTCCATCTGATCGCCGTTTCTGCGGCAGAACTGGCCACCAGTACGACGCTTGCGCGGGTCAAGCAGTGTGACGGCGAGAACTGCTGGGTTCTGTTCATCGACACCAGCAAGAACGCGTCCCGGCGCTGGTGCCAGATGCGCTACTGCGGCAACGTCGCAAAGAGTCATCGCCAAGCTGCCCGACGCCGCCAAGCCCGCGCCGCGTCGTCACCCAGGCACATGCCGCCTCGGCACTGACGCGTCGCAGAAGGCTGCAGAGTTGTTGGATCCAGGTTATGTCGTACTCCGGCGCTGCCGCCGCCGTGCGCTGTCAGGGGCGGCGCCAGTCGTTGGTGGGGAGGTGGCTGCCGGCCATGGGACCCATGTTGAGCATGCCGCCATCGGCGACGATGCTGGCTCCGGTGACGTACGAGGCGCCCGGGGAGGCGAGGAAAGCGATCACGGCGGCGATCTCGCGCGCGTCGCCGGGCCTGCCGAGCGGTACGCCGGGGCGGTCCTTGCCGTGCGGGTCCTCGTCCTCTTGGCCGGTCATCGGGGTGGCGATCTCGCCGGGGGCTACCGCGTTGGCGGTGATGCCATGCTCGCCGAGTTCGAGCGCCAAGGTCTTGATCAGCAGGCCCAGACCACCCTTGGCCGCGTCGTACGGCGCGGCGCCGACTCGCGGCTGGTGCTCGTGCACGCTGGTGACGGCGATCAGCCGGCCACCTCGCCCCTGTTGGATCATCCTGCGCGCGGCTCGTTGCAGGCACAGGAAAGCGCCGTCGAGATCGACGGAAATCACCTTGCGCCAGTCGTCGAAGCTCAAGTCGACCGCGAGTTCGCTGGTCCCCGTGCCGCTGTTCGCGACGAGAACGTCGACGCCGCCGAGGGCCTCCGCCAGGTCATCGATGACGTCTGCCGCGTCCGGCAGATCTAAAAGGTCAAGCTGCCGGACTTCCGCCCGTCGCCCATGGCCACGAACCTCCTTGGCCGTCTGCTCAGCACCTTCGGCATCGCTGTGCCAGGTCACGCCGACGTCGAACCCGTCCTGGGCCAGAGCAACCGCCGTCGCCTTGCCGATTCCACTGTCCGATCCGGTCACTATCACTGTAGGCATACGCCGCCGGTACCCCCGCGATCGGACACGCTAACTACCCGATGCGATCGCGCTGCCATCGACGCCGTGGCCACCGGGTATGGACTCGAGCGCGAGTTCCCAGGGATAGCTCCCGCGACCGGTGTGGTTGACGGCGAACGGCCGGTCGGGGAGTTCGCGGAGACGGCGCCACTGCTTGCGCGGTACGGCCGGAGTGGCCGGGTCGGGGCAGATAATGGGTGCGCCGTCAAGTGATCGAGGGTAGGTAGGCATGGAGTACGACGAGTTCTTCGCGCAGTACAAGAGGGCCCACGACGAGTGGTCGTTCGGCAAGCTGGACGCGGCCGGCGCCTCCGCGGCACTGGCGCGCTTGCAGGAGCTCGTGCCATCGGTCGAGCCCTCGGACAAGCAGCAGTTCGCCGACTACCTGCTGCGGCAGTGGGCGAACGAGACTTCGGTCCAGGCCGATGACAGGATGGCGCGGGCCATGGCGGTACTGGCCCGTGCCAGCGCGGACGAGGGGACCCTGGCCGAGCGGCTGGCCCGTGCCGAGGCGGGGATCGCGGAGATCACTGGCATCGCCAACGAGACGACGGATGTCGCCGAGCGATACGCCATTCTCGGCCTGAACGAAACCCTGGCGACGACGATCGATACCGCGGAACGGCCAGGCCGTCCAGGCCGCCCGTGACCCCGCGCGCCGAGAGTCCGGGACATCGGCCGGGCGTCCGGAGCTTCGAAGAACTGATGGCCCGCCAGGCGCAGGCCGCGCTCGCCCTGGCCGGTGCGCATCACTCGTCGTGGCGCGGACAGCTCGGTGAAACCCGGAAGGTGCCCGAAGGCATCGTGCTCGGTACCGCCGACTGGGACGGGACGCTTCGCTACCACTACGACGAGGTCGTCAAGCCGTTGCAGGAGATGTTCGCCCGCCGCGGTGAACAACTCGACGCGGAAACCCTGGTGCGGTACCGCAGCGCACTGCTCGTCGTACTGCACGAGAACGCCCACATGCTGGCGCCGGAAGGGCGGGACAACGGCGACGAGCGGGACACTCCGATCACCACCGATCCCGCCCGCAAGGCGCTCGAGGAGGGCGCCACCGAGGCCTGGGCGGTGCGCAACCTCGACCGCTACATCGACGAACTCGGCCTGGCGGACGTCTGCCCGGGCCTCAAGCAGGTCAAGGAGATCTCCAGGTACCAGCACTACCTGCCGGCCGCTGACGTCCTCGCCGAACGACTGGGCGAAGGATCGGCCGCCGGGCGGGACGAGGTGCTCCGACAGCTCAACTGCGTGCTCTCGGACGGCAAATGGCCGGTCCTGGTCGACGCGATGTACAAGAATTCCGAGCTACCCGACTTGGTCCCGCAGGGCGACCAGCGCCGGGTGAAGCGCGAACTCGACGCCGCGATGCGCGCCCCGATGCGGTTACTGAAGACCCTGGAAACCAAACTGCCGATCAGCAGCCGCGCCAGCGGGTCGAGAGCTCTCGGCGAGGCGGCGTACTTCGAGGGCCTGCGCGCCGTCGAACGCCTGGAGAACCAGTACCGCTCCGCGTCCGCACCGCTCCTCCACCAAGACCGAGCCGCCGAGCAACCCCAGCCGTCAAACCACCAAGACTACAAGGACGTCATTGTCAAAGCCTTCTCCGGCACAGCAGACCCCACCGGCGCCATCACCCACCCACCAGCCCATCCAGCTCCCGTCAGCTCCACCCGCCCTCCCCAGCAACCGCAGAAGTCCACCGGCCGCGACCCCCGCTGATCCACGGATCATAGAGCGGCCGATCGCCTGGCTATCAAAGCCTTTTGAGGCTCGCGTCAAGCGCGCCGACAGCTTCACTCGTACGCCGCTGCGCCAACTCGAGCCGAGCCCTCTTGGCCGCCGTGTTGTCCGGCTTCGCGAGCTGACGCTGTACGTCGAGCACGCGAACCGGCAACGTGTCGGTCATCAGCAACGGCGCATACTGCACGTCCGCCTTCCAGCCACCACCGTCGCGGCGGAACGTGAACTTCACCAACATTCCTTCGGACTTGATGCTGTCAGGCTTCCGGTGAGCGGCGACGAGATTGCCCAGCCCGTAGACGACCCACTTGCCGTCGATCCGCTCGACCGGCTGCACGACGTGCGCGTGGTGGCCGACGATCAGGTCGATGTTGCTGTCGGCAAGAAGTTCCTTGGCGATCGCACGCTGCTGGGGGGTTCGCGGTCGTGGAGTACTCGTCGCCCCAGTGCGCGCTGACCACGACGATCTCGGCGCCGGCGTCCCGGGCCTTCTGCGCCATCGTCTTGATCTTGCCGACGTCCAACGTGCCGGCCCGCCAGGTCTGGCCGGCCGGGTACGGGATGCCGTTGAAACCATAGGTGTAGCTGAGCAGGGCGATCTTGACGCCGCGCACGGTGACGATCGTCGGCGTCTCGGCCTCCTGCGGCGTCCGCGCCGTACCGGCGTGTTTGATCCCGGCCTTGTCGAGCAGCCCGAGCGTGCGGTCGACGCCGGCCGCGCCCTGGTCGAAGCTGTGGTTGCTTGCGGTGGTGCAGGCGTCGTACCCGGTCTTGACCAGCGCGGGGACGATCTGCGGCGGGCCCTGGAAGAGCGGGTAGCCGGCGGGCGGCGTTCCGAGCGGGGTTTCCAGGTGGCAGACAGCGAGATCTGCCGGCTGGACAAGCGGCTTGACGCCTTGGAGCAGGAGGGCGAAGTCCCATTCCCCGTTACTGCCATCGCGCTTGGCGGTGGTCCAGAGCCGCTCATGGAGCAGCACATCACCGGTCGCCACCAGCGTGATGTTGCCGTCCGCAACCTCTGGAGCAGGGGGCTTTCTGTTCGGACCGGTCGCCGGCGGCTTCTGCGTGGGTTTGCTGTCTTCTCCGCAGCCGGTGAGCGCGGCCCCCTGCGGCGACCAACAGGAGCGCTGCCAGCGCACTCCGTGAAACTCGCCTGCTTGTCCGCGTCCAGCCTGCCATCGTGCTCACCCCGCTCCGCCCGATTCGCACTGTGCGGACCTGCTAGGGAGACGCCGTCCGGAAGGAAAAGTTGACCCGGTTGTCAGGTGATGTTGGGGAAGCAGTAGCTGTTGGACCTGAAGACCGCCCGCTGCGCGGCTTGCTGCAGGAGTTATCTGATTGCTTGCCAGGTGTCGTGCATTGGTCGCTGGCTGACTCCGGGCTTTGTCCAGTCGCAGACCCCTGCGGGGAAGATCTCGGAGAGGCGGCGGCGTTCGGCTGGGGTGAAGGTGACTGTGTACTCGCTCGAGTCGATGGGCTTGCGGTGGCAGGTGACTACGTCGTTGGTTAGTGGAGCGCCGGCTACCAGGCGAGGGGAGGAATGGACGGGGTACAGGCGGCCGCACTCGCCGGTGTTGTCCGCAGTGAGGGGTTGGACGATTTTGCGAGGAGTGGTGTGGCGGCTCCAGCAGGTGTCGGTGAGGTCGGCCGGCTTGCTGCGTACCGCCTTCTGGTGTGGGGATAGCGGTGAGATGTCGGAGACGAGGGCGGTCAGCCACGTGTCCATGCTCGTCAGGGCGTAACGCAGGGTCGGGCTGTTCAGGCTGAAGCCGCCGTAGCGGCTATCTTCCAAGAGGAAGACGTGGTTGTCAGCGTCGCCGTTGGCCGCCTTGAGTCGGGCTCGGGTGGCGTGGCCGTGGGTCGCCATATGAATGTCGCCGGCCGGCCCGTCCTCGGTGAAGGCGCGGTAGTCGACGATCGGCGTACCGGCGAGGCCCGCGCCGCCGAAGAGGATCCGGCCGGTCCGGTAGGCGGCGTTTCTCGCGATCGGGTCGGCCGCGGTGCGGTGCGGTACCGGCTTGGCGTCGAGGTCCAGGCCTCCGATGCGCTCGTTCAGATCGAGAAATTGCTCAGGAGTGATCGCACCCGTGTTGAGCGCGGCCAGCCCGTACTGCACGCCGGTGTTGTCCAGCGGCCGCCGGGCGAACCCGGTATTCGGGTCGCGTCCGTAGACGTTCACCGTGTGGTCGTAGACGTCCGCCCGCGCCCCACCGGGGTTGTTCTGCGGGTGGTAGCGCAGCGCCGCGGGGAGGTCGGTGGGGAACTCGGCGACCGGGTCCAGCCGTTTTGCTCCGTCGCTGAGAGTGGGGATGCTCTCCTGGCGCAGGAAACCGGCGACCTGGCGCTTTTGCTCCGGGCTGAACGTACCCGGCGCCACGACAGTGAAGTAGTGCTCGAGCAGCCGGCTGTCGAACAGCGTGAAGTTCGTCGCGGAGGCCACATCGGGGAAGCTGTGCCCGACCACGATGCCGTCGAGCAACCCGGGGTAGTTGTCCGCGATCTGGTGGCTTTGGTAGGAGCCGCCCGAGGAACCCCAGCCGATGGTGAACAGCGGAGCGCCGTACTGCTCGACGAACCGCTCCTTGACCATCATCATCGTCTCGGCCGCGAGCAGGTCGTTGCAGTTGTTCCCGAAGACGTTCAGCGATGCCGACGCCACCGCGTAGCCGCGACCGAGCATCTCGGTGTCCAGCACGCCGCCGGTGTTCGAGCCCTGGGTGTACCAGCCCCGCCGGCAGCCGCCACCGAAGGTGTAGATGAGCCGCTCGTTCCAGCCGGGGCCGTGCCGATGGTACGCCGGATCCTCGGTCGCCGGGTCGTGCAGCATGGCGATCTGGTAGATCGCCCGGTTCAGCGTGCCGGTCTCGATCCGGATCAGGAACGGGACCGTCTCCCCGGTGCTGGTCGTCGTCGAGGCGAGATCGCCGGGCCTGACCGCCGGATCCGGCAGAGGTTTCGTCGTACCGGCGGTTGATCGGTAGGCGTAATCGATCCGGGTGGCGATCGAGCAGTCGGCGTCGAGCGGAGCGCCGAGCGTGCTGCCGTCGACCAGCCGGAACCGGCGGGTGCTGCACGCGTACGGCGTTTCGTGCGAGCCGCTGATCACCGGCCCAGTCCTCGGATGGTTGGTCAGGACGAGTTGGTCCCGCAGCGAACCGGCGATTGCGACGAGCTGGTTCGCTCCGGGACGAAGTCGATCGACCAGGCCGGTGAGGGTGTGCGTGTCAGCGTCGACCCGGAAGGAGTCGGTGACATCCGCGCCGTTGAGAGTGAGTCGTACGGCGTCCCACGGCTGGTCGCGCGGCACGGACGCGGTGACGAGCACGTCGTCGGCCGTCACGAAGTCGGCCCGGGCCGACACAGCCGCCAGTCGCAGATCGCCGACGTTCACCGCTGGTGGGTTTTGACGGTGGACGAGTGCCGACGCCGGTGCGGTGTGGGGGATGGCGAGGGCGGATGCGGTGACGGCGACTGCGGTCAAAGCCGCGATGAGGGCCGAGCGTGGTGGGCGGTGGGGCATAGCGGTGCGCATGGCGGTCCTCACTGTCAACGGGCGGGGGGAGTAGATCAGCGGAGGAGGCGTACGGCGTCGGCGACGACTACGCCGTTGGCGTCGTTGCTCAGCTCGATCGTGGTCAGGCCTTCGGCAAGCCGGTACTTGCCGAGTGACACCCAGGAGCCACCGCGCGGCTCTGGCGTTCCCGCCACCCGCTGATCGACCCGTACGACGCTGGTTCCGCCGGCATGCGTGATCGTGAACGGGGCGTTGCTCGCCCGATTCTGGTGCGCGGTGTGGGAGACCTGTACTTCGTACTCGCCATCGCGGGGGACCACTAGGCGCCACCCGACGGCGCGTTCGCCAGTGCCGGCGGCCACCGAGCGGTAGTTGCCGCCTCGATAACCGGGCACTCCGGTACCGGCGGGCCAGGCAGCGCCGCGCACTGTCAGATAGCCAAGTTCATCGTTGTCCACCACCACTTCGTCGCGGACATCGGCGGGCCATGGCGCGTCGACAAAGCTCAGCGTGTCGAGCGAGACCAGCGTGCCGCCGCCGCGTCCCGGGCCGGAGGCGGTGAACCTGATCGTGCATCGTCCTGGCAGGAGCTTCACGGTGCCGAGTTGCGCGACGTCGTAGCCGTCGGCCCGGTCAGCTGTGGTGTCCAGTACTGCGGTGCTAAGGCGTTCTCCATTGACCGTGACGGTGACCAGGCCGCCGTCGGCCGACCGGAAGTACCTCAGCAACAGTTGGTAGGAGGCAGACCGCTGGACGTCCACCGTGTACTCGACGTACGCGCCGGTGCTGTTGGGTGTGAAGACGACGCGGCTTCCCTGCCGGGCCACGAGATCGGCGACCTCGGTCAGGGTCCCGTCGTGCGCCCGCGCAGCGGTGCCGAGGTCGACGATCCGCTCGTCGAGGCGAGGGCCTGTGGCCAGGCTGTCCCGGCCCGAGGTGAGCCACTCCAACGAGAACCTGCAGATCGCCACCCGGCGAGGGAAACTCGGGTTGTCGCCGTCGCAGCCGTAGACGAGCAGGATCGTTCCGTCGGAGAGCCGACCGAGTTCGGAGTAGTAGGACCTGCCTTCGTTGATGACCCGGCTGTACCGGGAGGAGTGTGCCTCGTCGTAGCTCACCGAGACCGTCATGTTGGTCCGCACTGGTGAGTCCGGCCGGCTAAACAGCACCCGGTCCACCTCGGCCCGGCCGCGTCGATCGGAGGAACCGGGGCCGCCGGTGTACCGGAGCATGCTCGCGTCCACGGCGTTGAACGTCCCGGTGGACCCGTCCAGCCGGGGCGGCGACCAGGTCAGTCCGCGATCATTGCTGACGGCAACGATTCGCTGCCGGCTGCCGCTCGGCCGTTGACCAGCACGGTGCCGTCCGACCGCTGGACCAACCTGGCCTCGTTGATCGGGTAGGGGACGGAGACGGGCACCTCGGCCGTGGCCTGCCAGGTCGCGCCGTGGTCGTCGCTGTAGATCGACGCTACCCCGTAGAACCGCTGGTCGACGGTGTTGCCGATGATGACGCGCCGGTGCGAGCAGTTGAGCAGCAGTCGTCCGGTGTCGAGTTGGATGCCGTGTCCCGGACCGGGTCCGTGCAGCGCCCAGTCATAGGGGAAGTGGTCGAACAGGCCGGACATCGCCCGCGCCGCGGTCCACGTCCGGCCGCCGTCGGAGCTGGAGATCATGTAGAGGTCACCGATGTCGCCGGAGCAGGTGGTGTTCTCCGGCAACCGGATGGACAGCATGTAGAACAGGAAGATCCCACCGGTGGTTTTGTCCACCACGAAGGTCGGGTTCCCCCACGACTGACCGTCGACCGAGTTGACAAGTGTCTGGGTCGGCTCCCAAGTGTCACCGCCGTCCTCGCTGCGGCGTACGACGAGATCCCGCGGGCCGGCATCGCACACCTCGTGCCGGCCTTCGGTGGCGACCAGGATCGTGTCGTCCGGCAGGACGGCCAGGCCGTGGACGTGGTAGCTGTTCATCGGGTCGACGGTGTTGTCCCACAAGGTGGTTTCGTCGAAGGTCTGGGTCGCGGGTGCGGTCGCCGCGCCGGCGGGCAGGCCGACGTGGGATTCCAGGGCGGCGGCCGTTGTCACAGCGGCGACCCCGAGCCCGAACGTGCGGCGGCGGATCCGGGCGGGTTGGGATTCCGGTTGGGGCATGACTTACCTCCGGGGCAGAAGATGTGCTTCTTCGTCGCTGAGCAGGGAGACCAGACCGCGTTGCTCGGTCTCGGTGCACGCCAGGAGTGGCGCGGCGACGTACGGCGGGCAGAGGCCGCGGTCGGCGAGCACCGCCTTGATCGCCGGCACCCCCGGCCGGACCGAATGCAGTGCGAGGAGCCGGGTGAGTACGCGCTGTGCCTCTTCTGCGTCAGCGATGCGGCCCGACGCGTACGCCGCGACGAGCTCCACCGCTGGCCGGGGCGCCAGATTCGCGATCCCCGGAACGATGCCATCGGCACCAAGTTGCAGGGCGGCCAGCAGGTGCGGCTCCGCACCCTGGCTCACCCCGAAGTCGGCCCGTCGGCGCGCCGCGGACACGAAGGTGGCCAGCAGTTCCAGGTCACCGGAGCTGTCCTTGACACCTACGACGTGCGGCATGGCCACCAACGCGTCGATCAGTGCAGGGGTGAGCGGATTGCTGTAGCGCGGGGCGTTGTAGGCGACCACCGGAATGTCGAGCTCGGCCATCGCCGCGTAGTGGGCGGCGATCTCGTCCTGGCGGTGGCTGAAGTAGATGGGCGGACTGAGCACGAGAGCGTCCGGCCGGGCAGCGGTCACGGCGCCAGCGCGCTCGAGCGCCTCGGCCGTTCCCGCGGCGGTCACGTTGCACAGCACCGGCCCTCCGGTCAGCTCGCGCCATCGCGCGGCCACCCGGGCGGCGAACCCGGCGAGCACCGAGGCCGGTAGCAGTGGTCCTTCGCCGTTGCTCCCGAACAGCATCAGGCTTCGTGCTCCTGCCGCTGCCTGCGCCTGCAGGAGCTCGTCGACGAAAGTAGGCCGGCCCGGTTCGGACATCGGGGTGACGAGCGGGATCATCACACCGGCCAGGAGCTCCCTGCCGTCGACCGGCATCAGTGCTGCTCGCCGGTGAAGAAGCCGACCTCGCCGCGGTCCATCAAGACGATCAGACTCAACAACGCGCCCCAGGTCTGGAAGGGCTCGCTGTTGGGCTTGTCGCAGGCGCCGCCGTGGATGCTGGAGTAGTTCTCGTGGACGTGGCGATGCTCGTTCCACTCCTTCAGCACCAGCCTCGAACTGCCTTCCGCCAGCCAGCGGGCGGCGTCCTTCTCCTCTGCCCGCAGCAGCCCCAGGTAGACGAGGAAGTTCACCGGCGGCCAGGCCCGCCCCGACCAGTAACTGCCTTCGCTCAGGTCGATCGGCTCACTGCGGGGAGAGGTCGGCAGAATCCATTCGCCGCCGAAGCCGTTCTCGGTGAGCAGATGCCCGTCGACCATCCGGCGGGTTCGCTCACCCAGGCCGACACCGGCGAGGAGTGGATAGAAGCTCATGGTGGACAGGCGTTCGGTCGGCAGGCCGGAGTCGGTCCGCCTGCTCCGGTAGATTCCGTTCGGTTCGTCCCACAGGGACTCCATCGCTGCCACGACGACCGCCTGCCGTCCACGCAGTTCCGCGGCGGCTTCCGGATCTCCCAGGAGTTCGGCGATGTCGGCCAGGGCCTCGCAGTCGGCGGCGTACAAGCTGTTCAGGCCGATGTCGTGCGCGGCGAGCAGGCTCTTGGACTTATCGAAGGGCACCTCTTCGAAGACCGGATGGCCGTCCCAGCCGGACTCGCAGGTCGCGCCGAAGTGCTGGTGGATCCGCGGTAGATCCTGCGGTGACGGGAACTCGGCGTCGAAGTACGTCGAACCGAGGCAGAGCAGGTCGCCGTCCCGGCGGACCTTCCACCACCAGCGGTTCCAGGTCAGCAACGGGCCGAAGGTCTCCTCGAGGAACCACCGTTCGCCGAACCTGCGGTAGAGCTCGCGCACCACCAGCGATCCGACCGGAGGCTGCGAGCCGTCGTAGGTCTTTCGGCCGGTGCCCTGCTCGACGTTCGGTACGAAGCCATCCGGCGTCATGGCCCGGAGCATTTCGACCGTGTTGACGTAGGCGAGTTCCTTGCTCGACACGGCCGCCAACAGCGCGTTGAAGAAGGCGTCCCAGCAGAACAACGCGTACCCGCCGCGCTTGCCGACGTTCCACAGGCGGCTGACAGTGGTCACCACCCGGGACTTCGACGGTTCGTAGATCGTGTTCCAGGAGATGGCGTCGCGGACGATCTCGCGATGCTGCGCGAGCGGGTCCGAGCCGGCTTGCCCGATCTCGGCCGACGCAGCGGAGACGATCGACGCGATCTCAGCCAGGTCGCGGGTACGTCCGGTGCTGACGCCTACGGCTGTACTGAGGTCCAGGGCAAGGTACGGGCCGTCGATGTCGGCGTACGGGTCGTCGACGTGTGGCGCGGTGCTGAAGACGTTCACCGTCCTGCCGTTTGGGCCGATGGCAACGATCTGGTCGGCCGCACGGCTGACGGAGCCCGGCCGGTTCCACAGGTAGCCGACCGCGACGGTCAGCAGCGCGCTCTTGGGCTGGTTGCCGGTTGGCGTCACCAGGGCTACCAGGTCGTCGCCCGCGTGCGCGGTCTGCACGCGGATCGTGATGCCGGCCCAGCTGACCGTCGTCTCGGTGTAGCTGCCGTCGTAGGCGTGCCGGCCGAGGGTGACGGTCTCCGCGCCCTCGGTGCGCCGTCCGATCTGCGCGGTCCGCAGCGAGGTGCCTCGGTAGTACTCCTTCAGGCCGAAGGACACGCCCAGCGCGTCCGGCAGGAGTACCTGGGTGAGCACACTGCGCGTGTCCCACGTGTTCCAGCCTCGGGCAAGAGACTCCCGGATCCGGCCGTACGTCGCTTCGCTCTCGTTGGTCATCGGTTCCTTAAGGTGCTCAGGTCGTTGAGTTCCAGGGCGGCGTCGAGCAGTGCCCGGGTGTACTCGTGGCTGGGGTTGGAGAAGACTGCGTCAGCGGCGCCCTGCTCAACGATCTGGCCGGCCCGCATGACCACCACGCGGTCGGCGATCTGGTGGACGACGCCGAGATCGTGGCTGATGAACAACATCGACAGCCGGCGCGTCGCGCGGAGCTCGACCAGCAGCCGGAGTACCTGGGCCTGCACCGACACGTCCAGTGCGGACACGGCTTCGTCGCACACCAGGAGCCGGGGTGACAAGGTCAGGGCACGAGCCAGGCTTACGCGCTGGCACTGGCCGCCCGACAGCTGGGCCGGATACCGCCTGGCCACCTCGGGGTCCAGGCCGACGTCGGCGAGTGCGCCCGCGATGGCGGTACTGCGCGGTCCGGGCGGCGCGGTCGAGGGGTGTGTGAGCCAGGCCTCTTCGATGATCGCGCCGGCCCGCATGCGTGGGTTGAGCGACGATCGAGGGTCCTGGAACACCATCTGGATCGCCTGCTTCAGCTCCGGTGGCCGGCGGGCCGGGATCGTCGAGCCTTCGAACCTCAGTTCGCCCGCGTCGGGACGCTGCAGCCCGACCACACACCGCGCGACCGTGGTCTTGCCCGACCCCGATTCACCCACCACGGCAACGATCTCGTTCTCGTCCACGGTCAGGCTCGCGTCCTCGACCGCGGTGAACCGCGCCCGGCGCAGCGATCCCCTGATCGGGAACGTCACCCGCAGCTTCTCGACAGTGAGCACACTCATGACAGGACCTTTTCGGCGTAGTGGCAGGCGCTCCAGCGGCCCGGGGCGACTTCTCGCAGGGCTGGGGTCTCGGTGTGGCAGCGGTCGGTGGCCAGCGGGCAGCGGGGGTGGAAGGCGCATCCGGACGGGCGTTGCGCGGGGCTGGCCGACGTACCGGGTAGCGGGTCGGCGATCGCGGTCTTCGTGCGGATCGCGGGGACGCTGCGGACCAGAGCCCTGGTGTAGGGATGAGCCGGCCGGTGGAGGACCGCCGATGCGGTTCCGCGTTCGGCGACGCGGCCGGCGTACAAGACGACGAGGTCCTGAGCGACGTGCGACATCACCCGCAGATCATGGCTCACCAGGAGCATCGCCGAGCCTTCCTCCACCTGCAGCTTGCGCAGCAGGGAGAGAACCCGCGCCTGGACTGTCACGTCGAGCGCCGTGGTCGGCTCGTCGGCGAGGACCAGGGAGGGGCGGGCGATCATCGCCATCGCGATCATGGCCCGCTGCCGAAGTCCACCGGAGAACTCGTGCGGGTAGTCCCGGGCCCGCCCGGCCGGATCGGGAATTCCCACCCGGTCGAGCATGTCGATCACCCGCTCCTGTACCTCGGCCCGCGGCAAGCCGGATCGGCGCAGTACCTCGCCCACCTGACGGCCGATCCGCTGCGTCGGGTTGAGCGACGACAGCGGGTCCTGGAAGATCATCGACAGCTCGTCGCGGCGCAGGGCCCGCAGTCGCGCGTCGTCGCAGTGGACCAGGTCGGTGTCGCCGAACATGATCGACCCGCTCACCGCCGCTCCCTCGGGCAGCAGCCCGATGATCGCCATCGCGGTCATCGTCTTGCCGCTGCCCGTCTCGCCGATCAACCCGACCGTCGTACCGGCCGGGATGTCGAACGAGACGTCGTCGAGTACCCGGACCGGTGTACCGGCGTCGGGCAGGTCGACCGACAGGCCGGTGATCCTGACAAGCGTGTCCGTCACGGTCAGCTGCCCGTCACGGCCGCTTGGGAGAAGTCCGGGTAGCCGAGGCCGTCGAGGGTAAAGCCGGACAGGTTCTTGTTCGAGACGTACGTGACCTTCGCGGTCAGCGGGTACATGCCCACCGCGTCGTCCCAGATGATCTTCGACGCGCTCGCGTACAGCTTGGTCCGCTCCGCGCGGTCGGTGGTCGATCCGGCCTGCGCCAGCAGCTTGTCCAGCTCCGGGTTGCAGTAGCCGTTGCGCTTGGCGGCGCAGGTGTACAGCCGTCCGAGGTTGGTCGCGGCGTCGTACCCGGCGGTGCCGAGCAGCTGGAAGTTGACGTCCCACTTCAGTGCCAGCAGATCCTCGATGAAGACCGCCTGCTCCTTCTGCAGCAGGTCCGCCTTCACGCCGATCTTCGCCCACGAGGACACGACTGCCTGCAGAAACGGCTTGAACTGAGCCTGGCCGAACTGGAGCCGCAGTGGCTTGTCGAACGAGTAGCCCGCGGCCTGCAGAGCCTTCTTCGCCGCGTCCGGATCGTACTTCACCGGCGTCTGCGGCGCGTGGCCGAGGACCGTCGGTGCAAGTGGCGCGTCGGCGAGCTGCCCGGTCACGGGGTACAACTGCTTGGCGATCGTCGCGAAGTCGACGGCCTGCCACAGTGCCCGGCGGATCTTCACGTCGGCCAGTGCAGGCGTTGAGGAGTTGAACCACATGGTGAAGTTGCCGTTGCTGGGCACAGCCTGGACCTTCAGGTTCTGGTCCGACTGCAGAGCCGGGATCTGGTCGTCGGGCAGCCCCCAGACGACGTCGACCTCGCCGGTCTTCAGCGCGGCCAGCTTGGCGGCGGTGTCCGGGATGCTGCGGATCGTCAGGGACGGGATCCTGGGGGCGCCGCCCCAGTAGTTCGGGTTCGGCACCAGCTTGAGCTCGCTGCTGGGCTTGAACGACTCGACCATGAACGGCCCGGAGGAGACCGGCTTGCTGAAGTACGACGCGTCGTCGGCCGGCACCTCGGACGGCAGGACGTACAGCGTCGTCAGCTTGCTCGGTAGGGCCGGGTCCGGCGTCTGTCCGGTGAAGGTGACAGCGGTGTCGGAGGTGGCCTTCGCGGTAACGCCCTTGAAGTTCGCGGCGGTGGTGCCCTTCAGCTCGATCAGCCGGTCGAACGTGGCGACCACGTCCTCGGCGGTCAGTGGGCTTCCGTCGGAGAATTTCAGCCCGCCGCGCAGCGTGAAGTCCCAGGTCTTCACATCCGGAGCCGACTTCCACGACTCGGCCAGGTCCGGCACCAGCTTGCCGGTGGGATCCGGCTTGACCAGTCGTCCGTAGATCTGCTGGCCGGCCAGTTCCTTCCCGGCGGAACCGCCCTGGCTCGAGCCGGGATCGATGTTGTCGACGACGAAGGTCCCGCTGGCCACCACCCCCTTGCCGGTGGCGGCGTCCTGGCCGGCTCCGTCGCCGACCGAACAGGCCGGCAGCGCCACCGCGAGCACCAGGACTCCGGTGATCCTTACCGCTGTAGTAATACGCATTACTCACACTCCAGGAGCGAGGGCTTGATGGACATACTGGATTCCTATCGGGACCGGGCGCGCCCGTAGCGGGCGGTCAGGTTGTCGCCGAGCAGTCCGACGCTGACGACCAGGACGGCCAGGGCGAGTCCCGGCGCCGCCGAGATCCACCACGCCGAACTGAGGTATTCCTTGCCGTTGGCAACGGTTTGTCCCCAGGACACCGCGGACGGCGGCAGTCCGATGCCGAGGAAGCTCAGGCCGGCCTCGGCCAGGACGACGAGCGCGAACTCGAGCGTCGCCATCGCGACCACCGGGCCGACGGTGAAGGGGAGGATGTGCCGGCCGAGCAGGCGCACGGTGCGGACGCCGAGGAGTCTGGCCGCGTCGATCCAGTACCGCGCGCGGATCCCGAGCACAACGCTCCTGGCCACCCGCGCGAACGAGATCCAGCCGGTCACCGACAAGGCCAGCACGATGACCCACAGGCTCGGCGTGAAGACGCCCGCGATCACGATGGCCAGCAGGATTCCCGGGAACGCCTGGAGGATGTCGACCAGCCGGCTGAGCACCGAGTCCGCCACCCCGCGGTAGTAGCCGGCGGCGAACCCGACCAGCAGGCCGATGACCACGCACACCGCGACCGTGGCGAGCCCGATTACCACCGAGGTCCGGGCGCCGTACACGATCTGGGCGAGGATGTCGCGGCCGAGAGCATCGGTGCCGAGCAGTGCCGTACCGCCGGTCGAGGTCTGCGACCCGGGTGACAACAGCCGGTCCTCCAGCGGAGTGCGGACCGGGTCGTAGTCGATCAGCATCGGACCGAAGACGGCGACGAGCAGGTAGAGGCCGATGATGACGGCGGGCACCCGGCCCGAGCCGCGGCGTCCGCGCAGGCCTGCCCGCGAGGTGACCAGGTCGGCGACGCCGGTCATCGGCCCGCCGCCGTCCGGATCCGGGGATCCAGTTGCGCGTAGAGCAGGTCCGCGGCGAGGTTGAGTACGACGATGATCGCCGCGATCGTTAGCGTGGCGGCCTGGACGACGGCGTAGTCGCGGTTGCCGACCGACTCGACGATGAGGGTGCCCAGCCCCGGCCAGGCGAAGACGTTCTCGACCACGACCGCGCCGCCCAGCAAGGCCCCGACCTGGAGCCCGACCACGGTGGCGACCGGGATGAGCGCGTTGCGGAGCGCGTGCCCGGTCAGGACCTGGCGTCGGGTCAGCCCTTTGGAAAGGGCCGTCTGTACGTACGGCTCACCCATCGCCTCGGCGATGCCGCTGCGGGTGACCCGGGCCACGATCGCGGTGAAGGGGAACGACAGGGTGAGGGCGGGCAGGATCAGACTGCTCAGGCTCTGCGCTCCGGAGCTGGGCAGCAGCCGCAGTCCCAGGGCGAAGAAGAGGATCAGCATGATGCCGACCCAGAACGTCGGAAACGATTGCAGCACGATGGTCAGCGTCGTCACCAGCCGGTCCTGGCGCGAGCCGGCCCGGATGCCGGCGGCCGATCCGAGCAGCAACCCGGCAACGATCGAGATCACCGCCGAGGTCAGCGTCAGGTCGATGGTGGCGGGCAGTCGGGACAGGACCGCGTCGAAGGCGGACGTCGCCAGCCGGTAGGAGTCGCCGAAGTCGAGGTGGAGGGTCCGGCCGAGGTAGTCCCAGTACTGCGCCAGCATCGACTCGTCCAGGCCGAGCCTGATCCGCATGGCGGCGATCTGGTCCGGCTCCGCGTCGGGCCCCAGCATGACCATGGCAGGGTCGCCCGGGGCGATCCGCACGACCAGGAAGATCAGCGTGGCCGCGCCCCAGAGCACAAATACACCGGCCATCAGGCGGTGCGCGATCAGGGTCAGCATCGGCCGACTCGCTGGCAACAGATGACGATCACGGCGAAACTCTCCCGTCGGCACATACGGAACTGGGCTGGTCGAGCAGCGCGCCGCCGTCCTCGAGCGCGCGGCGGAGGTCGGCGACGTCCACGTCGGCAGGCGACCGGCCGGACGAGGTCGCGAGGGCGGCAGCCGTTCCCGCCGCCTGTCCCATCGCCATGCACTGCGCCATCGACCGAATGGACGCGTGTGCATCGTGGGTGGCCGACAGACACCGCCCGGCGACAAGGAGACCCGAGACGTCCTGTGGCAGCAGGGAGCGGAACGGTACGCCGTACGTCATCCCGGTCGGCTCGCCGTCACCTCCGACGTACTGCCAGATCGTCGACGATCCGGCGGCGTGGTCCTCGATGGGCGCACCGCACTGGGCGATCTCGTCAGGGAACCGACGGGCGGACAGGACGTCGTCACGGGTCAGCACGTACCGGCCGATCAGGCGACGGCTCTCCCGTACGCCGATCCGGCTGGAGACGCCGATCAGGTAGGACTCGGCGTACCCCGGGACGCGGGACTTCAGGAATCGCACGTACTCGTGAACCTGCCGGCGGCCTTCTCGCTCGGCCGCGGACAACTCCCACGGATCGAGCGGGTTGACGTCGCTGACCCGGGTCATGTTGGTGTGGACCACCCGCGGGAGCACCGTCCGATGGGCCGAGCCTTCGGTGCGGGGGAGGGCGAAATCTCCGGATCCAGCCGCTTCCCGCATCAGCCTGTGCATTTCCGGTGTCGGGGTCGTGGCGAGATCGACGTTGCCCAGCCGGAAGGTGGCGGTCAGCGGCTGTACCCGCTGCTGCCCGTCCGGTCGTTCGAGTGCGGCCCCGGCCCGCCACGCCACCTCCGCGTCGCCACTGGCGTCGACTATGACGGTCGCCGCAAGACGCACGCTGCCTGTCTTGGTTTCCGCGACGACCTCGATGATCCGGTCGCCGTCCATCACGACCCGGCTGACTCCCGCATGCAGGAGTGTCGCGACCCCTGCCTCCTCGGTGAGCTCGTCCCAGACCAGTTTCAGCGCTTCCGGCTCGTACGTCACGCCGGTCCCCGCGCCATAGGTGTTGGGCCGCTCGAAGGCTTGCTCACGAGCGAAGAGCCGTTCGCACAGCTCCCAGCCGATCCCACCGGCTACGCGATCGGACCGTCCTGGCGCGTAGAAGCCGTAGAAGGTGTCGAGCACCGCGGCGCCGGTTCCACCGAGAAAGCCGGTCGCCTCGACCAGCAGCGTTCGCGCACCGCTACGCGCGGCGGCCGTCGCCGCTGCGCAACCGGCCGAGCCGCCTCCGACGACCAGTACGTCGCCGCGCCACAGCACCGGGAGGGCCTGCGCCTCTTCAGGGGTCAGGCGCCACGGCGGCCGGGCCGGGGATCGGGGGTTCATCGGTCAGTCCTCCATCAGTAGCCGGTGCTCAGTAGCCTGCGATGGCCGGCCAGCTAAGTTCGATGCCCTGGGCAATCAACTGGGTCTGGAAATCGCCGAGCAGGGTAGGGGAGTTGCGAACCGCGCGTGGGCTGACGCGGTGGTCCAGGCAGAAGGCGGCGAGCAGCCCCGCGGCCTCGCCGATGTTCCACTCGACCGGGTGCAGCCGGTAGCAGCCGTTGGTGATGTGCGTCGTGCCGACGTTCTTGCCGGCCGGCAGCAGGTTCTCGACCCGCTGCGGGATCAGTGCCCCGAGCGGGATCCGGAACGGGCTGCTCGCTACATCGATGTAGTTGTCCCCGCCGGTCGACGGGTGCAGGTCGATCCGGTACATCCCGATGCCCACGCTGTCGTCGTACTCGACCGCACCGGCGTCGCCGCGAACTGCGACCGACAGGTCCTGCTCCACCACCGTGTACTCCGCTGCGATGCGCCGCGACTCACGGATGTACGGAGCCTGCGCGAGTCCGTCCTGGGAGCCCAGGAGATCTCCCCGGAGCCGTAGTCCGGGGAAGCCGGTGCCGCCGTCGGGACGAGGCGCCTCGGTCTGCAGCCAGTAGAGGACCGCCTGCGACAGTTCCCTGGCCCCCGCGACGTGCTTCTCCGCATCCGGTACGTCGAACACAGGTCCGTCGAAGTAGTCGATCATCGGCCAGTTCACCAGGCAGATGTCGCTCTCGTAGGCGCCCGGCTGGAAGTGCCGGCGGGCGGCGATGCGCCGGAAGGTCCACAAATTCGTGTCGCCGCCGGTACGCCGCTGGTCCGCGACGACCGCGAGTGGATCGTCATCGGGATTCGGGGTGAACGTCCGGCGCGACACGGCCAGCGTGCGCGGGTCCGGCGCGTTCCAGGACAGCATCCGGTCGCCCCAGAACGGCGGCTGGTAGTTGCGCCAGTACGCGTAGTTCGGCGGCTTGTCGCCGACCTGGTTGCCGTCGACATGGTCAACCGCGAAGCAGAAGGACACCGCCTGCATGTTGAGCGGCTGCGCCTCATCCGGTGCGCTGGGCTCGCCAGTTGCGGCCTGCGATTCGAAGCCGGTCACGTACTCCGTACCTGTGAGCGGCAGCAGCTCTCCGGTCTCGGTAGCATCCAGCACATACGGCGCGGTCAGGGTGAGCTGCTCACCACTGTCCCGGTGCTCTACTACGACCGACGTCACCCGGTCGCCATCGCTCGAGGCATCCACCGGCTTGTAGGGCTGCAGCACCTGCAGGCGACGGCTGGCTCGGTACGGAGCCAACATGGCCTCGATGACCGCCAGAGTGACTTGGGGTTCGTGACAGAGCTTCGACACGTAGCCGGCACCAGGGTTGAGCTCCGCAGCAGCCCGGGACTCCGCGGTGAGCGGGTAGTGCCGGCGGTAGTAGTCCCGGATCCCATCCCGCAGTGCGCGGTACGAGGCGGTGATGCCGAACTGCTCAACCCAGGTGTGCTCGTCCGGTGGAACTGCCTGGCTGGTCAGCTGACCGCCGAGCCAGTCGTACTCCTCGGTCATCACCACCTTGCGGCCCACGCGGAGCGCGGCCAACGCCGCCGCCACTCCACCGAGGCCGCCGCCGACGACCAGGACATCCGCTTCCATCTAAAGACCCTTCGGTTCCGAGAGAGTGCTTCCTTCGACCAGCTCGCAGGGGATCAGTTGCTGTGTTTCGGTCCCGGCGCGGCCGCTCAGCACGGCCTCCAGCAGTTCGGTCGCCCGCAGGCCCATTTCGCGCCGGGGGACGTGGAAGCCGGTGAAGTCGATGTCGGTACTCGCGGGCCTGGTCGGGTCACCGAGGGCGATCACGGACAGGTCGGCGGGGATGTCGATCCCACGCTCGGCCGCGGCGGCGACCAGGGCCACCGCGTCGGCCCGGTCTTCCACGAACGCGGCCGTGATGCGCCGGCCGATCAGGTCGGCGAGTACCTCGGCGGGCGGCCGGTCGCCAGTGGTCACGTGTGGCGCGCGCTTCCCCGCAGTACGCCGGAAGCCGCGCAGCCGGTCGGCCGACGACTCCGCGCCGATGCCGGGGCCGACGAAGGCGAGCCGCCGATGCCCCAGCGCCAAGGCCCGCTCGACGACCGTCGAGGTCGCCTCGACGTAGTCGGCGCCGACGTACGGGACCGGCCCGCCCGCATCGTCGCGGCGGCCCACCGAGACGAACGGATAGCCCTCCGCGATCAGCCGGCTGAGTTCGCTGCCGGGGATCCGGCGACCGAGCAGCAGGCAGCCGTCGGCGATCCGCAACCGGTTGTTCTCGTGGAAGATCCGGCGCCGGCCCTGCGTGACCGGAGCGCTGGTGAACAGCAGCAGGTCACAACCGAGCTGCTCGGCACAGTCCTCGATCCCGGCCAGGAACGGGTGGTAGAAGTCGCCACTGGAACTCGGGAACACCGACTCGTAGGTGAAGACGCCGAGGATCTGGTTGCGCTGCTTCAGCATCCGGCGGGCCAGCGGGTCCGCCTGGTAGCCGGTCTCCTGGATCACCTTGAGCACCCGCTCGCGGGTCGCGGCAGGAATCCGGGCTGAGTCCTCGACGCGATTGTTCAGCACCAGCGACACCGTCGTCTGGCTGACCTTCGCCAGTCGCGCGATGTCGCGCTGGGTGAGTCGAGCAGCGACCTTGTCCGGCATGGATGGTTCCAATCCCAATGCTAATACGAATTTGCGGGCTTCGTGGCCGAGAACCTAGTCCGGCTGGTGGAAGGTCGTCAAGAGTTCATCGCCTTGATAATCCGAATTAGCAAGGCTTGCTGGTCTCAGCGCAGGTGCCAGCCGCCGTCGACCGGGATGACCGCGCCAGTCGTCCGGCCGGCTGCGGGGGACAGGAGCCAGGCCACGACATCGGCGACCTCCTGCGGAGAACAGGCTGTGCCGCCGAGAGGCATCAGTTCCGCCATCCGCGTCGTGATGTTCGGCGACTCCAAGGCGCGACGGGCCATCGGAGTGTCGACGAGGCCGGCGGCGACGAGGTTCACCCGAACGCCTCGTGGCGCGGCGTCGTAGGCCGCCGAACGGACCAGCGGGATCAAGGCGCCCTTCGCGCTGGCATAGGCCGCGGTACGGAAGTCCCGATCCAGAGAGGTAGCCAGGGCCGACCCGACGATGACGACGGAGCCGCCTGGGAGCAGCTTTGGAAGGGCTGCTCTGAGCAGGCGGAAGACTGATTCGTGGTTGACTCGATGTACTTCGGCCCAGGCCTCGTCGGTGCAGTCGGTGACCGGACCGTCGCCGAGCCGGCGTCCCGACATGCCGATCGCGTGGACGACGCCGTCGAGGGCACCGAGTTCGGCCTGCGCTTGGTCGACGGCCTTCTCGGCTCCGCCCGGGACCGTGATGTCCGTGGAGTTGATGTCGACGCCGTACGCCTGGCCGCCTGATGCCCGGATCGATTCGATGCACACGCTGCCGATGCCGCCGTCGGCACCGGCTACCAGGACCCGCATCACGCGCCGCCGGCCGGCGCCGACCGCAGCGTGCCGGCGGCGCGGCGGGCGAAATCGAGGTAGGCGGCTTCGAAGAGTTCCGCGCTGCGTTCCTCGCCTACCAACCGGGAGCTGGTGATGACCGGCGGGACGATGCCATCGGCGGCGAGCAGCCGCGCAGTACGGACCTTGATCTCGTTGACGACGGCAACGGCCGTCAAGGTGCTGACCGGGCCGATCGGTTCGGCCACGCCGTCCACGTGAGACAGCGCGTCACCGACCGGCGAGCACAGGTCGATGACGACGTCCGCGTGGTCCGCCAGGCGGGTTCCGCTCGGGTGGCGCGCCTGGCCGGCGGTCGATTCGGCCAGCGACGTCACCGCGATCACCGGCAGCCCTGCCTTCTTTGCGCCCATCGCCATCTCGATCGGTACGGCGTTCAGCCCGCTGACGCTGAAGACCAGCATGCTGTCGTCCGGCCGGAGCCGGAAGTTGGCCAGGATCTGGTCCGCGAGCCCTTCCACGCGTTCGATGAACATCGCCTGACGTTGCCCGTTCGCGCCGACCACCTGGTGGTGGAAGGTCATCGACAGTTCGACGATGGGATGGAAGCCGGGGAACGAGCCGTACCGCGGAAAGATCTCCTCGACCGGCATCCGCGAGTGGCCGGTGCCGAACGCGTAGACGACACCGTCACGGGCGATCGAGCGCGCGGCCAGTACGGCGGCCTGCTCGATCGCGGTCTCCTGCGATCGTTGGACTTCTTCAAGGGTCTGCAGTGCGGCCGAGATCCAGCTCATGGTCACTTCGGTTGTCTCCGTCTCTGTGTGATTGCGCTGCCACCAGGAGGGCCGCGCCGAGCGCCCCCGCTCCGGGGCCCAGCCGGGCGTACTGAAGATCCACCGGACCGACCAGCCGGGCCCGAGCGGCGAGCTCGGCCTCGACGGCCGGTCTCATGAACACGAAGGCGGGGGCGACCCCACCGCCGATCACGACCGAGGTCACACCGGAGTACGCGATGACGTTGCCGAGCACGAGGCCGAGCGCCTGCCCGGCGTCTTCGAGCACGGCCCGCTCAAGGCCGCTTCCCCGGGCGGCCGCCTGGACCACCTCGTGGGGGGTCTCGGCGCGACCGCCTTCGGCGCGAACCCGCGCCACCAGCGCCTGTCCGCCAGCCACTGTCTCGAGGCAACCGTGCGCGCCGCAGCCGCAAGGGAGCCCGCCGGGATGACAGATCACGTGTCCCAGCTCGCCGACGGCATCGCCGCGGGCGCGCAGGATCCGGCCGTTCAAAGCGAGGGCGCCGCCGATGCCGGTGCCCATCGTCACGAAGAGGGCATCGTCGAACTGCTTGGCTGCCCCGAGCCGCAGCTCCGCGAGGGCGAAGGCGCGGGCGTCGTTGACCAGTTGGATCCGCGCTCCGGTTTGTGCTGCTAGCTCGTCGGCCAGGGGGAGGCCCGGCCGGTCACCGGGCAGGTTCGGCAGCAGGCGGACGGCGGTCAGATCGTTGGACAGGTGGCCGGGGAGGGCGACGCCGGCGAGTTGCACCGATGCCCTGGCGATCAGCTCGGCGACTGCTGCCACCACGGCTGGTGATCCCGAGCGGGGTGTGGCTTGTTCGCCTTGGTCCAGTACTCCGGAGCCTGGCGACCAGCGCACCCATTTGATCCGGGTGCCCCCGATGTCGACGCCGAGCGCGACATTCGCCATGGGTCACTCCCGTGTGCTGATCTAGGCTGTCTAGACAGGTGACACTAACGCTGGATATCTCAAGCGGTCAAGAATGATCGATGGCGGTGGTGTTACTTCGGGGCGACTTGTCTAGACTGCCTGCATGAAATCTATTCCGCGGCACGAGGCGGTGGAGCGGCACCTGCGCAGCCGGATCGCCAGCTCGAAGCCCGGCGACGCGCTGGAGTCGGACGCGGAACTCACTGCCCTGTTCAACGTCAGCCGGATGACCGTGCGCCAAGCCGCTCAGCGCTTGGCCGACCAAGGCCTGATCTACCGCGTCCCGGGAGTGGGCACCTTCGTGGCCGAGCCCAGGGTCCATCGCGACCTCGGCCGGCTCCGGTCCTTCACCGAGGAGATGGCGCGGCGGGGAGCGTCAGCCAGCTCGAAAGTCCTGGTGGCAGAGCTTCGCTCCGGTACGGCGAACGAGGTGGCCGCACTCCACCTGGCGCCGGGAAGCACCGTGGCGCACGTGCGGCGACTCCGGCTTGCTGACGGCAGGCCCGTCGCGATCGAGAACGTCGTACTCCCGATGTCCTGCAGTTCGGTACTGGACAAGGACCTCGAGCACGGCTCCCTGCACGACGCGCTGCGTGAGCTCGGCGAGGTTCCCACTAGCGCCTCGGGAACCCTGGTCGCGGTCAACGCCGCCGCCGAGGACGAGGAACTGCTCGCCGTCGAGCCGCGCGCCGCGTTGCTGGTCGAGGAACGCCTCATCCTCAACCAGAGCGGGCGGCCGCTGGAGCGGACCCAGACCCGCTATGCGGGTGACGAGTTCGTGTTCAACGTATCCCTGGCACGATGACGAACGGAGTCCGGTCTTGGCCGACGTGATGACGGTGCTCGGCCCGGTGGCGCCCACCGAGCTCGGGTACGTCGATGCGCACGAGCACCTCTTCCTGCGTTCCCCGGCGTTGCCCACTGACGAATTCTGGGACGGGGAGAAGTCCACCGCCGAGGCCGCGTCGGTTCGGGCCAGCGGGATCGGCACGATCATCGACCTGACACCGGTCGGTTTGGGCCGCCGGCCGGTCGCGCTGGCGAAGCTGTCCGCCGAGGCAGGGCTGCACGTTGTGGCTGCTACCGGCTACCATCGCGTGGCGCACTACCCCGCTTGGCACTGGGCCCGCGAGGTCTCCGAGGACGTGCTCCTCGACATCCTGCTCACCGATCTCACCGCGGGGATGGACGATCGCGACTGGGCCGGTCCGCGCCCGGTGCCGTCCACCGTCAGAGCCGGCATCATCAAGCTCGGTGCCTCCTACCAGCGCATCACCGGCGACGAGCACCGCTGGTTCCGCGCCGGCGCCGAAGCCGCCCGGCGAGTGGGCGTGCCGGTGGCCGTGCACTGCGAGACGGGTACGGCGCCTCACGAGATCCTCGACACCTTGGCCCGACTCGGCGTCGCGGAGTACCGGGTCCTGCTGGGCCACATGGATCGCAACGCCGATCCTGAGCTGCACCGCGAGCTTGCCTCCCGCGGCGCGTACCTCGTGTACGACACCGTGGGGCGGATCAAGTACGGACCCGACGCGCGCATCCTGGATCTCATCGAGAGCTTGGCCGCCGCGGGTCTGGCGGGCCAGCTCTGCCTCGGTACTGATGTCGGCCGCCGCTCCATGCTGAGGGCGTATGGCGGCGGGCCCGGGATGGACGTACTCGGACGGGAGTTCCTGCCGCGGCTCGAACGCCGGCTGGGGCATGAGCTGGTCGATCTGGTGATGAGGGATGCGCCGGCGGCGCTGTTCTCCGGTCGCCCCTGACGATGAGCGGATTCGCCATCCGGATGCGTTGTCACGCCATGGACCGGCCGGCGCGCGGACGGCGATGATCGAACGGTGACGAACACTGACCTGAAATCCCGATACGACCGTGACGGCTATGTCGTCCTCGATCAGGCGCTCAGCACCGGCGAGGTCGCCAAACTGGTCGAGGAGGCCGTGCGCATCTGCCGCCGCGACCTCGGTGAGATCGACGGCGCGCTGCCCGTCGACCCGGCCCAGACCGACGACGACGCGCTGCGCCGGTTCCTCTGTATCCACTACCCGCACAAGATCTCCGAACTGATGGCCGCCACGATGCGCCATCCAGCGATCGTCTCGGCGCTCACCCAGGTGATCGGCCCGGACGTGAAGGCGATGCAGTCGATGCTCTTCATCAAGGCCGAGGGCAAACCGGGCCAGGCCTGGCACCAGGACGAGATGCTCATCCCGACCCGTGACCGCTCGCTGACCGGCGCATGGATCGCGCTCGACGACGCCACCACCGAGAACGGCTGCCTGTGGGTGCTGCCCGGGTCGCAGCGACCCGGGGTGCTCTACCCGAACCGCGAGCACGACGATCCGCAGTACGACTGCACTGTGCAGTCCTACGGCTTCCCGTACGACGACGCCGACGCCGTACCGGTTGAGATCGAGGCCGGCTCGGTGCTGCTGTTCAACGGCTATCTGCTGCACAAGTCGCTGCCCAACACCGGTCGGCACGGGTTCCGGCGGGCTCTGGTCAACCACTACATGAGCGCTGAGTCCCTCCTGCCCTGGTCGGTGCCCGCGGAGGGAACACCAATGGCGCAGGCGGACTTCCGCGACGTCGTACTGGTGGCCGGGACGGACCCGTACGAGTACAAAGGGCTGGAAGAGGTACGCCGGCCGCGGATCCGACCGGATCGCGATGGCGGTTGCGACAGAGGGTGAGCCAATGGCTTCTGTGGGCCTGATTCCGCGCTTGGGGCCGGCGGTGGCCGACTACCCGCCGGGCTCGACCTTCGGGCCACGGGAGGCCAGGTGGTACCAGTTCGTCTGGCTGCTGAGGGGTAGCGCCACCTGGTTGTGCGACGGCGTCGAAGTATCTCTGGCACCAGCAAAGCTGCTGCTGGTCAGACCAGGGATGCGCGACGAGTTCCACTGGGATCCGCGAACTCCCACTCGGCACGCCTACGTCCACTTCACCCTGTCTGGCGAAGTGCCTGCGCAGTACCCGGCTGGTCCGCGACCTGACCGGACGCCAGGATCCGATGGGGGCCCTATGCAACTACTTGCTCTGGCTGCGCAGCGCCTGCCCACCGTCGTGGCAGGTCCAGGCATCCGAGACTCTCCATCTCCTGCTGCGGACTTTTCTGACCCACCCACTGCCCGAGCAGCCCCCACCACTCCTGCCAGACCCGATCGTCGCAATGATGCGCGAAGTAGCCGACCGCTGGTCCGCCGGCCCGGCAACAGCAATCTCCCTCAAGGACCTCGCCACCGCCGCCCAGGTCTCACCGAGCACCCTGACCCGCATCTTCCGCCGCCACTTCAGCGTCGGCCCGGTAGCCGCCATCGAGCTTCTACGCCTATCCAGAGCCGAACCGTTGCTGTGGCAGAGCAACCTGTCCATGCACGCGATCGCCGTCCAGTGCGGCTTCGCAGACGGCTACCACTTCTCCCGCCGCTTCCGCACCACCTACGCAATGGCGCCGACCACGTTCCGCCAAACCCCACCAGAGTCCGTCCCACCCTCCCCAATCGAGTCCTACGGACTCACCACACTCCAATCCCTCCTACCCGGCGAAACCAGAACACGGTCTGTCTAGGCCTTGGTGTGAGTGCGGCCAGGGCTCGAACGACAGCCGCCGCCTCCGAGACTGGAGCTCAGCCCTCTCTGCTCCGCCCGCGCCAGGCCGGCGGCCGCAGACCTGAACCCCTCGGACACAAGCGACATCGGCCCGGTCCGCTCCCGCGCACTTCGCCCCAGGACCCGACCACTCATGTCGAGACCCAAGTTCGGGGACCCCACTCCTGCCACGTGGTGATCGAGGGAGCGGGTGCGCCTGTCAGGACTCGACCCTTTGACACGGCCGCGGTTGGACATCATCTGTGTCCAGGTGTCGCGCGACGAAGCACGGCTCGGCGGTCCAGCGGCGCAGCCCGGTGAAGATGTCGGTGTCGGTCTCCCCGGCACGGGATACGCGGCCCCACTAATCCCGAGGCGCTTGCCGAGGCACTCATCGAGTCTTCCCAGGGACGCGACCTTCCGGGTCACCACCGGCCTCTCCGGGGGGGCGCGAGTTCGCGCTACGTCGGCGGTCAGCGTGACCAAGGATCGTGGTGCAGGACGGGTGTCGCGGACGGTGATGATTGGTGGCAGCGCTTTCGCGGCAGGACCCCTGATCAACCCCCCATCGAGATGAGATTCCGGGGTTCCATGGGCGAGTCCCCAGGCGCGCGCTTCGGGCTTCATGCCGGAACTGCTGAGGGGGACGTCGGAGTGAGCCACCTGGCGCGGCGCGAACTGTCGGATGGCGTCCCTATGCTGCGGTGGATGACGGTGGAGACGGCATCGGCCCGGCCTCCGGTGCGATCGTTCGCCTCGATGGTGGCGGCGGTCGCGCTGTTCGGTTGCGCCGACTCGATGACCGGGTCGTACCTTGTGCTGTTCGCCTCCGAGGAGGCCGATCTGTCGCCGTTGCGCGTGGGCCTCTTCGTGTCGGCGGTCGCGTTGGGCGGCATCCTCGTGAGCACGGTGTTCGGGCGCCGGTTCGACCGATCGCCCACCCGCGGGTGGGTCGTCGTCGCGGCCGTGGCCTCTGCGGCCGGATTTGCTTTGGTCCCGTGGGTCGACGGCTTCTGGCCGCTGATGCTCATCGGCGTCACGTTGCTCGGGGCGGCAGGCGCCGGTTATCCGCAGCTGTTCGCCTTGGCGGACATCGCGTTCGAAGGCGCGATCAAGAAGCGGGTCGCGCCACTCTTGCGGTCCGGGTGGTCGCTGGCCTGGGCGGTCGGGCCGCTGCTCGGCGCCTGGTTGCTGGGCGTCGCCGGCTATTCCGGCCTGTTCCGGGTGGCCGCCGTGGTGCTGGTGCTGACGATGGGCGTGGTGGCGCTGGTTCCTCGAGCGGCGGACGTCGCTTCCGGCCCCGGCTTGGCCAACCCGTCCACGTCCGCGCGGTCGCGGCCAAGAGGCCCCGTGGTCCTGCTTACGGCGGCCATGGTCCTGGTGCACACAGCGATGTTCGCCGGTTCGGTGGCACTGCCGCTGTACGTCACGGCTGAGCTGGACCGCCCGAGCGGCGATGTGGGCTTGATTTTCAGTGCCTGTGCAGTGGTGGAAATTGCCGCGGCGCTCTTGCTGGTCTGGGTTCTGCCGCGGGTCCGTCTTCAGCAGCTCGTTCTGGCAGGCCTGGTTCTGTTCATTGCGTACTTCGTGGTGGCGGCGCTGGCCGAGAGCCTGTCCGCCGTGCTGATCGCTCAGCTTGCGCGCGGTGCTGCGATCGCCGTCATCGGTACGGCGGGAATGCAGCTCTTCCAGGCCGTTCTCGCCCCGGCCAGCGGTACCGCAGCCGCGCTGTTCTCGAACGCGGCGACGGCCGGCTCGCTGGTCTCCGGGGTCCTGGCGGGCGCCCTCATCCAACTACTGGGGACGCGCGCGACGTTGGTCTCCTGCGGGGTGCTGTGTGTCGCGGCCTGCGGCGCGTTCTGGGCCGCCAACCGCCTTCACCGCCGCGCTCCGGATGACCCGCCGTCAGGCGGGCCATCCGGTGACGATCGGGCATCGCAGAGATGACCACGACCTGACCCCGTACCTCGGGCCTCACCACCATCTCGCCGGACAAACGCCAGATCGCCGAGAGCCGTCGGGGAGGGTGAAATTTTCGGCATCCTCGGCCCGGAGGGCACCGGCAAGATCACCACCGTCGAGTGCGTCGAGGGCCTCCGCGTCTTCGTGGCGAGCACATTCCCGAGCAGCCCGGTAGCCGGCGCGAGGGCAATGTTGCCGTCGGCGACGATCTGGTCACGCGTACCGGCCGCACCGGTCGTGGCCATCAGCGAAACTGCCGCGTCGGCCGGAACTCTCGGCCACCGTCGCCACAGTGGAAACAGCGGCGAAACACCGAAGCCGCCAAGGTGGTTCTCGTTCCGCACGACGGGAGTTCTGGCAAGGAGTTACCTTGCGGCTGCCGGTGCACTCCAAGGAAAGGAATCACTGTGAGGCGAGTGACTACTCGATCCGTCGCCGGTTTGGCCGGTGCTGTGCTTGTTCTGTCGGCAACGGTGCCCAACGGCGCACTGGGTGCGGGGGCGGTGGCCGATGGCGCTGCCCGGCCGCAGATCGCTGACGTTGACGCGGCACTGGAAGCTGTAGCCGCGGTACCGGGTGTGGTGGGGGTGATCGGCGAGGTGTACTACGACGGCAAGCGCATCGGTAAAGGTTCGGCAGGCTCCCGCCTGCTGGACGGCAAAGGCGGCGCGATCCCCTCCGACGCCCGCTACCGGATCGGATCGCAGACCAAGCAGATGACCGCGACCATCGTGCTGCAACTCGTGGCAGAGGGAAAGCTCAGCCTGGACGACAAACTCAGCCAGGTCCTGCCGCAGGTGGCCGCGCACGACCTCGTCGAGCGTGCGTCCGAGATCACCGTGCGCCACCTGATCGCCTTGACCAGCGGCATCCCTGACTACTTTCCGCTCGATCCGCTCGACTTCACGACGAACTACACCCCGACCCAGCTCGTGGAGATCTCCCGGAAGCGACAGCGACCAGTGGAACTCGGGACGTTCAACTACTCCAACACCAACTACATCCTGCTCGGCATGATCATCGAAAAGCTCACCGGCCATGGTCTGGCCACCGAGTTCCAGCGGCGCTTGTTCGGGCCCTTGCAGATGACCGACAGCTACCTGCCGACCAAACCTCCGGAGGGGATCGCAGGCCCACACGGCCACGGCTACTGGCCCGACGACGCAGGCGTGGCGCACGACGTTGACCGGCTCAACGCCAGTGCCTTTCTGGGAGTTGGCGGAGTGGTATCCACCGCACGCGACGTCAGCCGGTTCCAGCGGGCGTTCCAGCAGGGCAAGCTCCTGCCCGCCGACCTGCAGAAGGTCATCACCGACCCGCCGGCCGGGCAGCTCCCGCTGCCACCCGGCGGTCCCTGCGCCGGCAAACCCGAACTGCTCCCCGGCCACGCCGGGGCGGCACCGGGGTTCGTTGCCAGCACCTACACCTCCTCGGACGGCCGCCTCCAGTTCGCCGTCTCCACCACGGTCGCCGACCGCCAGAGGTTGTGGCAGGAAGTGTCGATAGCAGTCACGCATGCCGTCAAGGCGGTGTTCTGCCCGTCGCGCTAACTAATCGTCACGCCGGGCCGGCCGCGACCCCAAGGCCCGGCTTGACGGCTCACCTCATGGATGGGCTTTCGTGGTGGCCGTCAGTTGGCGGCGATGCGGGCGTTCGGGATGTCGGCCGTCAGTTGCCCCCAGTCCGGGTAGGTCGGCGTCAGTTGCGCGGCCGGCGATGTGCGGTCGGACGAGCGGGACCTACTCAGCAGTCGGGCGGGTCAGGTTGGGAAGCGGAGGTGGAGGTCCAGGCCGCCGCCTTGATTCGCGGTGGCGGTGATGGTGCCGTCGTGGGCGAGCACGACGGCGCGCACGATGGACAAGCCGAGTCCGGCGCCGCCTTCGGCCGGAGTACGGGTGCCTTCGCCGCGGACGAACGGGTCCAGCAGGCGGTTGACCTGGTCCTCGGCAACCACCCGCCCGGTGTTGACGACGCGGAGGAAGGTGAAGCCTGCTGAGCTGCCGGTGGTGACAATGATCCGTCCGCCGGGATGGTTGTACCGGATCGCGTTGCCGATCAAGTTGGCCGTCATCCGTTCCAGCAGCACGGGCTCGCCCACCAGCGGGGCGTCATTGAGGTGCTGTTGCACTGTCAGGTCTCCCGCGACCACCTGGTCGACGACGGCGGCCAGTACGTCCGCGATGACCTCGGCCAGGTTCACCGTTTGCAGGTTGACCGCGCCGGCTTGGCTGCGGGCCAGCGTGAGCAGGCCGTCGAGCGTCCGTCTGCTGTTGTCCACCGCGTGGCGAATGTCTTCGGCCATCGTCAGCAGTTCCGCTCGGCTCGGATCGCCGTCCAGGGTCACGTCAATCGCGGTTCGCACGGTCGTCAGGGGAGTGCGGAGCTCGTGGGCGGCATTCGCGGTGAACAGCCGCTGACTGTCGAGTACCCGGTCTCGCTCGGCGACACCTTGCTGGATCCGGTCGAGCATGCCGTTGATGGTCTCGGCCAGCGCGGCGAGTTCGTCCTGCGGCGGGTTGACCGGTACTCGGTCGGACAGGTTCTCGGCGGAGAGTCGTTGCGCCGTGGCCGAGATCGCGCGAATCGGTCGTAGTACGCGGCCTGCGACGAGCCATCCGAGCAGAGCCGCCAGTACGGTGACCACGGCGAGCGCGATGGCCGCCTGGGTCAGGAGGGTGGCGAGGGTTTCGTTCTGGAGTTGCTGGGCGATCTCGGACGGTTCCTTGGCTTGTGGAGGCAGTGGGGGCGTGCCCGGCCCTGTCCGCTGGAGCAGGAAGACCTTGCGGTGTTCGAGGTTCTCCCGCGTCAACACGTAGGTGAGCGCGGTCAGCGCTACGCCCGCCGCCAGGACCATGGCGGCGTAGAGCAGTGCGAGCCGACTGCGGGCGGTCAGTCGCACACGCATGGCGTCATGTCCGGATCCGGTAGCCCGCGCCGGTCACGGTCTCGATCAGCGGTGGGTCGCCGAGCTTGCGGCGCAGCGTGCCGACCGTGATCCGGACCGCGTTGGTGAACGGGTCGGCATGTTCGTCCCACACCTTCTGCAGCAGGATTTCCGCGCTGACGACGTCACCCGCGGTGGTCATCAGGTGGGCCAGTACGCCGAACTCCTTCGGTGCCAGCGGCAACATCCGCCCGGCCCGCTCCGCCGTACGTCGCGCCGGGTCGAGAGTCACGTCGGCGACCCGCAGTACCGGCGGCCGGGCGGGGCTCGTACGCCGGGCCAGCGCGTGCACCCTGGCCGCCAGTTCGGAGAACGCGAACGGTTTGCCGAGGTAGTCGTCGGCGCCGAGCCCGAGTCCGTCGACCCGGTCCTCGACCGTGCCCGACGCGGTCAGCATCAGGATGCGCGAGTCGCCGCGATCGGCGAGCCGGCGGCAGACCGTGTCGCCGTGCACCACCGGCAGATCGCGATCCAGCACCACCACGTCGTACGGCGTGAGGTCGTGCTTGTCCAAGGCAACTTGTCCGTCCAGCGCGACGTCGACGGCGAAGCCGTGCTTGCGCAACCCCGTCGCGATGTACCCGGCCAAGGGCTGTTCGTCCTCCACCAGCAGCACTCGCATGATCCGAGTATGGCTGGCCGGACCTATGGGTTTCGTATGGACTCGCGAGCGGCTGCCGATATGCCGTGCCCGGTAGACCTTTCGGTGACAGTTCATCCAGCGAAAGGAAGCACTCATGGCTCAACCGTCCAGGCGTTCGGTCCTCGGTCTGTTCGGCGCGACCTCGGTGGCCGGCGGCGCCGCGCTCATCGCCGGCCGGACCGCAATCGCCGACACAGGTCTCGCCGACACCAGTCGTGACGGCGCAGGCCGGATCCCGCCAGGTCTCCGGCCCGGTGGCGAGCTGGACCGGCTGATCGCCGACAAGGCGGCCAAGGACGAGTTCTCCGGGTCGGTGCTGCTGACCCATCGCGGTAGGACCGTCCTGGCTCGGTCGCACGGCCTGGCCGACCGGCAGCGCGCCGTCCCGAACGGGCCGGACACCATGTTCGGGCTCGCCTCGGTGACGAAGCTGTTCACCGCGGTCGCGATCGCGCAACTCGTCCAGCAGGGCAAGGTCTCGTACGGCGAGAAGCTGGGCGCGTACGTCGACGGGTTCCCTGCGCCGATCGCCAACGGGGCCACCGTGCACCACCTGCTCACCCACACCTCCGGATTCGGCGACTTCCACCAGCTGCCCGGTTATCTGAACGCAGTACCAGGCTGGAACACGCCGGCCGAAGTCATGTCCGGCACCACCGACTTCATCCGCAAGTCGGAGCCCGCCTTCCCAGCCGGTGCGGGTTGGCTCTACAGCAACTCGGCGTACCACTTGCTCGGCGAGATCATCGCCAAAGCGTCCGGTATGTCGTACTACGACTACGTCCGCCGGCATGTGTTCGCGGCCGCCGGGATGACCAGCACCGGCTTCTTCACCAAGCCGGAGTGGCGCGCCAACCGGCGGATGGCCCACCCGTACCGGCGTGATCCGAAGGGCCTATGGACCGACACCCTCGGACAGTTCGCGTACATCGGCCTCCCGGCCGGAGGTGCCTCCGCGACCTGCGCGGACATGGACCGGTTCGCCCGCGCGCTGTGGAACGCCAAGCTGCTCGATCGCGGCCAAACGGAACTCGTCTTGAGCGGGAAGCAGCCGATGCCGACGCAGGGCCCACCGCCGGGCCAGGCGGCGAACCCGTCACCGGACACCCCGCCCGCCGGGGGTTCGCGGATGACCGCGTTCCAGTGTTACGGCCCGATCGGCAAACTCGCCGACGGGAAGTGGTCGTTCGAGTTCGGTGGCGGCAACACCAACGGGCATGCGACCGCGATCCAGTTCTTCCCCCAGGACGACTGGGTCGTGGTTGTCCTCAGCAACTATGCGAACGCCGCAGTACAACCAATCGTCGCCACCGCCAGCCGCCTGATCCTCGCCAAGTAGGTGGCGGTCCGTCGCAGGTAGTCCCCGTTCAGCGCACCCTGCGTCGATCACCGCCCACCAACGCCGTTCGAGGTGTTCTCAGCCACTCCGTGCAGCATCAAACTCGGGCTGGAGGAAGGATGCAAAGATCGCGATCCGGCAACAGCGGAGCCGATCGCGAGGCAGTTTAGTGGACTGGCTCTTCGGATCGTGGCCGCGAGGCGAGATCGACGACTCGTGGCCACAGGACGTCCACTTCGACATTCAGCGGCACCAGGCGCGATGGTTTGCAGTCTCGTCTCAAGTAGGAGCACGGGGTGAATCGCAGCAGCGGAAACTGTTCATAGAGGCCAGTGAGCCGAGGACTAAACCAGTGGGACCTTCGGTCCTCCGAATCATGGAGACTGTTGCAATTCTTGTCGATGCTCAGGGCGAGGAAAATGTCGTCGCCGCGGTTGGGTAAAGGTTCCGAGCCGAGCTGGCGGACGCTACGACGGGTGGCTGGCTCCGGGCGGCGACGTTGAGAATGCTGCCTGTGGCCGAGTTCCTGGCTTTTGAGTTCGAGTGCGGTCACCACAGGCGGCGCCGCGTGGGGGTGAAAGCACGAAACGCGAGCCGCTGGGGGGTCCAGTTGCTCGCCTTACCTATGTCCGAGGTGGAACACGCACCTTTAACTATACGGCTCCAATTGAGCGTCTGAGTTTTCTGCAGCTCTGTGGTCTCCTGCAGAAGGCGGGTGATCAGGGGGTGGACTTCTGGCGGATGGGGATTTCTACGTGGAGGGTGGTCTCGCCGGGGGTGGAGGTGATGGTGATGGAGCCGTTGTGGCGTTCGACGATGATGCGTTGGGCGATGTCCAGGCCGAGGCCGGTGCCTTTGCCGACGTCCTTGGTGGTGTAGAAGGGCTCGAAGGCCCGGGCGGCGACTTCTGGTGGCATCCCCTCGCCGGTGTCGGTGAGCTCGACGACGACCTTGTTGCCTTCGGCAAAGGTGTGGATACGCAGGGAGCCGGAGCCTTTCATCGCGTCGACGGCGTTGTCGATGAGATTGGTCCAGACCTGGTTGAGCTCACCGGTGTACGCCTCGATCCGCGGGAGGTCGCCGTACTCGCGGACGACCGAGATCCCGTCGCGGAGCTTGTGGCCGAGCATCGTCAGGGTGTTCTCGAGACCTTGGGTCACGTCGGTGGGCTGCAGGGACGCGCGGTCCATCTGTGAGTACGACCTGACGGCCGCGACCAGGTCGGAAATGCGCCGGGTCGACTCCTTGACCTCGGACAGCAACGTGGTAGCGGCGAACGTGCTCGCCACCCAGTCCAGCCCTGGCTCGAGGTTGTCTTCATCCAGTACTGCGGCCGCCCGCTCGCACCAGGCGACGTCGACCCCGGCCGCGGCCAGCGGCTGGGCGATCACCCAGTCACGTTCCACCCCATGACGCCCGAGCCAGGTGGCCATGGCGTTCTCCTGATCCGCGATGTCCAGCGGGTCGAGGCCGGCTGCGGCCGGCTGGATCTCGCGGCGGAGCTTGTCGAGCGCGGTCAGCTGCGGGGCCGAGATCTCCCCTTGGGCCAGCCGGTCCAGGGAGGAGATCAGCGTCTGGCAGACAGCCTCGAGCGCGTCCGCGGCACGCGTCGCGGCGGCTGCGGGATTGTTGATCTCGTGGGCGAGGCCCGCGGCAAGGGTTCCGAGCGTCACCAGCGACTGGCGTTGCCGCGCGGTCGCCTCGATGGATCGTGCGGTCCCATAGACCCCGTTGATCAGGTGACCGCCCAAGGGGAACCAGGCGTCGGTGAGCGTACGCAGTACCGGCGCCGGCACCCGCAGTACGCGGCCCTCCTGCACTCCCCGCCCCGACGCGAGATAGACCCCTCGCTCGTCCCAGGCCCTGAATCCACCCGCCCAGCGGCCCGGCACGTCCATCCGGCCGACCACGGTGTCCTCCCTGCCGACGTGCCTCGACAGCTCGATCGCGCCGTCGACCAGCACCCACCAGTGGTCCGCGTGCTCACCCTCGGTGAACAGCTTGATCCCGGGCTCGATCCGTACTTCGTCGCCGCCCTCGAGCAATTCCCCCAACTGTGCGTCACTCAGCCCGGCGAAGAGGCCGAGTCCGCGGAGATCGTCGACGCGCATGACTCACACCGTCGCCAGATAGCGGTGCACGAGATAGACCGACATGGCGCCCTCTCCGACCGCGGAGGCGACTCGCTTCATCGAGTCGAGTCGTACGTCGCCGGCCGCGAAGACGCCGGGCACACTCGACTCGAGCGCGAACGGGGCCCGCGGCAAGCGCCAGGCCTTGTCGTGGCTGAGCAGCTCCTGGCCCGTCACCACGAACCCCTTGGCGTCGCGGACGACATCCGGGCCGAGCCATTCGGTCCGTGGGGAGGCGCCGACGAAGACGAACAACCAGCTCGTCGGCAGCTCTTCGGCGCGGCCGGTGTCCCGGTCGGCGATGGTGATGGCCTCGAGGTGCCCGTCGCCACGGCAGGCCGCCACCTCACTACGGCGTCGCACCTGGACGTTGGGAGTGGACGCGATCTTGTCGATCAGGTACCGCGACATCGTGGCTTCCAGCGAGGCGCCCCGGACGATCAGGACCACCTTCTTGGCGTAGCGCGCCAGATTGAGCGCGGCCTGGCCCGCCGAGTTGGCTCCGCCGACGAGATAGACGTCGTCGCCCTCGCACTGTCTCGCGTCACTGGCACTCACGCCGTAGTACACGCCGCAGCCGGTGAGCTCCTCGAGCCCGGGCGCCTCCAACCGGCGGTACGAAACCCCGGTGGCCACGATCACCGCGCGGGCCTCGATCTCGCCCCCGCCCTCGACCAGTACGGCATGGACCGGGCCTCTGGTTTCGAAGCCGACCACCGCGCGAGCAAGCACCATCTCCGCGCCGAACCGCGATACCTGGGCGACCGCCCGCTGGGCGAGATCCAAGCCGGTCAGTCCTTTGGGGAACCCGAGGTAGTTCTCGATCGCCGCGCTCTGCCCGGCCTGTCCACCCGGCGCCTCGCGCTCGACGATGACCGTGCTCAACCCCTCTGATGCGGCGTACACCGCAGCCGCCAGGCCCGCGGGACCACCTCCGACGATGCACACGTCGTACAGGGGCTGCTGAGCAGTGGTACGGAGGCCGAGTGCTCCCGCGAGATCGAGAGTCGACGGTGAGCGGAGGGTGTCGCCATCGGGGATCAGTACCAGCGGCAGGTCCGTCGCTCCCGCTTCGGCGAGTTGCGCCAGCCGCTGAGCCTCGGGATCGCGCTCGACGTCGTACCAGCGATAGGGCACGTAGTTGCGGGCCAGGAAAGTCTTGATCTCGTGGCTACGGTCGGACCACCGGTTGCCGACCACCCGTACGTCGGATGTGTGGTCGGGGTTGGCCTGCCGCCAGTCGTCGAGCAGGTCCTCGATGACCGGATACAGCCGCTCCTCGGGCGGGTCCCACGGCTTGAGCAGGTAGTAGTCGAGGCCGATGTCGTTGATCGCCTTGATCGCGACATCGGTGTCGGCGTACGCCGTGAGTAGCAGGTACTTCGCGCCGGGTGCATGGGCGCCGGCCTGCTCGAGCAGCTCGATACCGGTCATCTCCGGCATTCGCTGGTCGGCGGCGATCAGCGCGACCGGCTGGTTCCGCAGCGCGAGTTTCGTCAGTACCGCAAGGGCTTGTGCGCCCGAGTTCGCGCGCACGATGAGGTAGTCGTCGCCGTAACGGTTTCGCAGATCGCGGGCGATCGCGGCGGACACCATGGGATCGTCGTCGACGGTCAGGATCGTCGGTTTGCTCATCTGGGCTTCCCCCCAAGGGTCAGGGTAGCCACGACGATGACCTTCGAACAGAGTTACGCACCCCCGGCCCGGGCAGCGAGCTGAACGGTGACCGGCTGATTGCAAACGGCAACAGATGGTTGCTCCTGTTGCCGGGGGCGACGAGTTGTGGCGGTGTTGGTTGTTGGTTGTGTGTGCCGGTAGATGCAGGAAATCCCTGAACCTTGGCATCGGCCCCTTCCTCCGCGGCTACGCGCGACCTACGTTGTGGTGCCAAGACCCCGCGTCGAGAAGGAGCCTCCGATGGCGCCAAGGACCTGGACCACTCCCATCGCCGTGACCGCGGCCGCGGCCCTGACCCTGGCCGGGCTGACTGCGCCCGTCGCCAGTGCAAAGCCCCCGGCCGGCGCCACAACAGCGAGGGCGCTGGTGTTCATTCCGAACCCGGTCCAGTCCAGTGGTGACCAGACGCTCACCGACCAGAAGGACTCGGCGACGGCGGTTCCTCGCGGTGAGTACTACGAGGTCACACTGACCGACCTGGACGGCTCTGGCTACCTGCGCGGCAAGTGGGCGAACGTGCGGAGCAGCACCGGCACCCCGGCGTACAGCACGGACGGCACCTACTTCTACGACCGGCACGACGACCAGTTCGAGCAGGTGATGTCGTACTTCTGGGGGACCGAGGCGCAGAAGTACCTGCAGTCGCTCGGCTTCGGCAGCGACTTGCCGCCGGTGAACGCCGAGAGCCAGGACTACAAGGTCGACCAGTACGGCGTCGACAACTCGTTCTCCTGGGACAAGCACGACACGATCACCCTCGGCAAGGGCGGTGTGGACGACGCCGAGGACGGCGAGGTGATCGTCCACGAAACGGGTCACGCCGTGCATGACGCCCAGGTAGCGGGATTCGGGTCCTCGCTCGAGGCCGGCTCGATCGGCGAGGCATGGGGCGACTACTTCTCGGTGACGGTCGGCGACTGGGTGGCGAAGAAGTACGGCGTACCGGTGAAGGCGCCGCTGGCCTGCGTGATGGACTGGGACGCGACGTCGTACACCTCGACGGTCCCGCACTGCCTGCGCCGCCTGGACGCCGGCAAGCACTACCCCGAGGACGTCGCGGGCGAGGTGCACGCGGACGGTGAGATCTGGTCGCAGGCGCTGTTCCAGATCCGGACTGCACTCGGTTCGACGGTCGCCGACCGGATCATCGTCAACGCTCAGTTCGCCTTCGCTCCGGACACCAGCTTCGCGGCCGGAGCCCGGACCACGGTCGCGACCGCACGATCGATGTACGGCTCAACGCAAGCCGCCGTCGTCCAGAAGGCCTTCGCGGACCGCGGCATCCTCTGACCCCGCAGATGGGTTGATCAGGCGGACCTCCTCGCGGCCCGCACTGTGGCTGCAGGAGGTCCGTCATCCGAGGCTCGGTGGGCCTTGTTCGATGCGCCGGAGGATCGGGTCGAGGCGGTGGAAGTCCGTGCCGCCGATCAGCTGGCGTTCGTCCCACCACGTGGCGCCGGCCTCGGCCAGCGGCTCGATCAGAGCGCGTGACTGCGCGGGATGCGCCGGGCTGATCCCGCCGACGATGACATCGTACGGCGTGGTCCGGTCGCCCCGATGGTCGTGGAGATACGCCACCAGCTCCCGCAGTTCGTCGACCGGGGGTGCCTGGCCGTGGTTAGCGCTCTGGAACAGTGGTACCGCGCCGTCCCAGCGAGCGGCCCGCCGCATTGGAGCCTTGCGTGGCCAGTAGCCGGCGATCCAAACCGGCGGCCGGGGACGCTGAACCGTTGCTGGGAGCAACGTTACGTCGTCGACCCGGTAATGGTCGCCCTGGTGGTTCACTGTCTCGCCCGACCAGTAGCCGGCAAGTAGGTCGAGCCCTTCGTCCAGCCGGCCGGCCAGTACCTTGGGATCAGTCGCGTCGCCGAAGCTGCCGAACTCGTCGTCAATCGGTCCGCCCAGGCCCGCACCGAAGATCACCCGCCCGTCGCTCATCCCGTCCAGCGTCGCGACCTGCCGCGCCAACTGTTCCGGCCGGCGCCGTGCAACCGGCGTCACCAGCGGACCGAGCTTGATCCGCGAGGTCGCCAGCGCGGCGGCGGTCAGCAGCATCCACGGATCCCCGAAAGGCTGGCCCTGCCGCCGTACCTTGCTGTGGACGACGTGATCCCAGAGGAAGAGGCCGTCCCAGCCGGCCTCCTCCGCGGCGGTCGCCACCTGTGCGACCGTGCGGGCGTCGGCGAAGTCACCGAAGTTCGGAATGTTGATCGAAAAGCGCACCCTTGCATCCTCACCTATCGAGACGCAGTTCGACGAGCGGAATAGTCGCCGCGCAGCGATATGCCTCCACCTCGACGAACCCGCGCGGCGTGGACGAACCGCAGGCAGCGCTGCAGATCGCCTCTCCGAACCCACAGCAGATCACGGTCATCGAGGTAACCGACCGGGCTGGATCAGCCAATCTGGCAGTCTCAGTGCGGAGGCACGGTTCCGTGACCGAAATGTTGTCATCAGCAACGTACTCGGTCTGTGCGCGTTTCCAGGATCCGGACATAAAGAAGAGGTGACACGTATTGCCGTGTCGCCTCTGGAGAAACAGATATTTCGGTGTCCGAGACCGAGCACGCACCTTAACCACACACCTTGACCTCGACGATGATGACGTCGGTCGAACTCCGTAAGCGCTGACTTGCGGGCGAGGTTGACCGATGCTTTCCGCCGATTTGCAATGCTGCCCTGACACCGAGCGGTCGATCGCGGATAGGAGTGAGTCGCTGGACTAGCTCGGCGCCGTGAGCGCGCCACGCAATCAGCAACTCCCGGTGATCGATGTCCGGGAGTTGATGATGCGGTACGCCGGCGTCGCGGCAAGCTTCTGGGTTCCGGGCCGATAAGAACACCCTTACGCTTTCGCGGGGAACGATCCCAGCTGGGTCCAGTCCTCCATCGCAGTCGTCAGGATCTTCTTGACGCTCGTTTTCGCATGCTCGAGCGCCAGCTCGATGAAGCACTGACAGCGGCGAAGGTCGTCACCGTTCAGGACGCATAGCAAGACACCGGTGATCTGCACGCCGCGAGCTGCGGCGGTGGCCTTCGCATCGAAGGGCAACGGGATCCGTTCAATCAGCTCCCGAGCGAACCGCTTCGCGAGGCTGCCGAAGCCGAACAGCGACATGACTCCTCCGCCGAGTAATCCCAGGACCTCGTGTGTCTTGTCCTTGGTGGCAAGGATCAACCTCGCGACCTCGGCGAGCGCCATACAGTGACGTCGACGCCGGGAGCGGACAAGCTTTCTGAAGGTCTCTGACACCGCGTAATCGGCTGCGCGCTCAGTGACCGTCTTCTGCCAGCCATCTGTGACAACAGCCGCGCAGAGCTCGAGAGCGCTGTCAACTCTCCTCCGTTTCGCAGACGAGAGGTCGCTGTATGAGCGAACTTTCGGCGGTTTTCGCTTGCCGTTAACCTGCGAGTATCTATACGCACCGGCGCCTGAGGTCCGCTTTGTTCTACTTCCGCTAGCGGTCCGTCGCCGCGCCACCGACCGGGTACCTGTGGAAGTTGCCCGTCGTCCTGCCGAGCCCTTTCGGCTGGGGGCTCGGGCGTGCTTGTGTTGCCAGCAGTGCATGCCCTCTCGTTTAACAGAGCGCCTGCAGCGCCGACCGTTACGTTTGACCCCCCTGCATTTGACCACACAAGAATCATCAAGTGTTCAGGCCTGGCCTGCATCGGTGGCGGTGTGTCACGACGATTCACGCACTCGCGCAGCCCGAATTTCACGCGTTCAGCGCCAGAATGTCCCGAACAGGGTTTGCAGCGGAACGACTGACCGGCGCCGGCCGTTGCCATGCCCTTCGCCTGGGGCTTGTGTCTGGGCCAGGGCGTGTACGCCGGAACCTCGCTACCCGCCACGCATTTGCCGGATCTATCAGCTACGCCACGGCCTGTAGCAGCGATGTACGGCTGCCCGAACTGCGTGACATGCCAGTGGCCACCCGGAGGGTTCGATGACGAGGCCGCGGAACGCTCGTGGATCGATTCTCAGCCCCGATCCAGGCGGACCGCGCTGAGTGGCAGTCCGTCGTCATAGACGCGCGTTGACGGAGCTGCATCCATCGCAGCCCACATGGCCGAGGAGCGAAAGGCCGCCGCCGCGGAAGCCTAGAGGATCGATAGGCAGCGGTGGCGGCGATGAGGTGCGTGACCTTCGAGGGCCGGTGCCGAACCGCTGGCTCGATGGAGTTGCGAGCGCTGTACGAGCTGGACAGCGCAGACATCGAGAACCGGTCAGCTATCGACGATGACGGCAAGACGATCGTCTGGCTCCTCGCAGGCGCGTCCCCGGCCCGGACAATGGACCCCATGGCCTGCTGGAAATCAGGCGATGGATCTTGGGCGCGAGCCGAGGAGGCCAGCGGAAGGGCTCACCAAGGCGGTGCGCTTCGCCTCTGGGATGACCTGGAGCGGGTCCGCTCGAGATGGGAAGAGACTGGGCGTTTCCCGCTCCATGAGCTGACTGTGGAGGTCACCCCGGAAGCGACCAGTGTCACCAGTCCGGACGGCGAACGGATCATCCATCGCTAGGCATCGCCCGACTGTCCAACTTCGCGAGGACCATCTGGCTGAGGGACTACAGGAGTGGGCAGGGCCCTCCAGTTCGTCGGAATCTTGATGAGACTGTTGCAATTCTTGTAGGTGCTCAGGGCAAGGAACATGCTGTTGCCGCGGTTGGGCAGAGGTTCCGAGCCGAGTTTGGCGGACGCGAGACGGGGGCTGGACCGGGCGCGAGGTTGAGAGTGTTGCCTATGTCCGAGTTCCAGGCTGTTGAGTTCGGGGGCGGTCACCACAGGCGGCCCGCGCTGTGGGCACCCGCGCGACGGAGGAGCGGTAGTCGCGGGAGGGCGGGTGGGAGTGGGCTTGCCCCCGGGTGGTGGACACCGGGTTATGCGGCTTTGGCCGCGTGGTGGTGTGTGAGTTCGTACTGTATTGGGCTGGTCA
>NZ_JBFAAA010000019.1:0-108215 GCF_040639475.1 Kribbella sp. NPDC023855 | reverse complement strand
TGGAAGTTAAGCCCTTCAGCGCCGATGGTACTGCGACCGGGAGGTCGTGGGAGAGTAGGACGTCGCCGGACATTCACACTGTTAAGGGCCACCCCATTGGGGTGGCCCTTAACATTTCCCCCACCTACCGCCACACAGCGAGACGATGACCGCTGAAGAAGTCCGTCCGGACGGTGCCGGCGGGATTCAGCGACTGACGCTCGAGTCGAAGAAGTAGGCGACGTCGCTCAGGTGGTGAGAGCCCGCAGACCAGACCGGCTCGGGCAGACCGGCGTACCAGGGGGCTTTGCGGGCGAACTCGAAGGTGTAGGTCGGCGTTCTCGACGAGAGCAGCCGGTTCGTCTCTGCCGCCGGGACAGCCCAGCTGGAGTCGGTGAGCCGAGAGCGCGAGTCCGGCCGGCTTGAGGTCGGAGTAGGCCGCACGGACCCTCTCGGCGTCAGCTCCGAAGGCCACCTCAAAGCTGCTCTCGGTAGACGCCGTCCGTGGTCGTCGGGTGCAGAGGCACTACCGGCCCACCCAGTACCGGGCCGAAGTGGTCATCGGCCGTGGCGGCCAGGAGATCTTCGGATGGAATGTCGCGCAAGCGCGATCGCCATCGCCAGTCCGCGGTGGGGGGCGCCGCGGACGGGATGACGCGGAAAACAGCACTAGCCGCGGAGGCGGCGGGTTAGGGCGTCGGCGGCTTGGCGGGTGCGGCGGGCCAGGAGGAAGCGCTCGTTGGCGGGAACGGCGTCCGTGCGGAAGGTGATGCTGATGGCAGCGACCGGGTGGCCGGCGTGGTCTACGGCCGCGCTGGCGACGGAGGCGACCCCGGGAGTCACATGCGAGTCCTCCACCGCATAGCCCTGCCGCTTCTCGTCGGAGAGGATGCGACGCAGTTGGCTGAGCGTCTGGGGCCCCTGGTCGGTTCGGCGTACGAAGGTTTCCGGCGTAGGGAACAGGGCGCGGACCTGAGCGGGCGGGAGCTCAGCCAGCAGCGCGCGGCCGGAGGCGGTCAGCGTCGCGGGCAACCGGACACCGACGTCGGTGACGAGCGTGACCGGCCGGGGTGGTTGTTCCTTCAGCAGATAGACGAGTTCGCGTCCGTGCAGTACGCCGAGATGCGCCGTCTGGCCGACCTCGGCGACCAACTGGGCCAGCAACGGCCGGGCCAGCCGCTCGAGCGGATCGTGCCGCAGGTACGCCGAGCCGATCTCGAAGGCGGCCACCCCCAGCCCATAGCGCTTCTCCTCCGGCAGGTGCACCACGAAGCCCTCGCTGATCATTGCCTTCAGCAAGTGGTACGTCGACGAGCGTGGCAGTCCCACCGCGGAGGCGATGCGCTCCATCGGTACCGGTCCGGGCTGGGTGGCCAGGAACGTCAGCACCCGCAGGGTGCGGGTCGAGGCGGGAACGTTGCCGCTCACAACAGTGAGACTAGCGGGCCTGTCTCAGATTTCGGACGATTGACGGCTTTTGGTGCGCCCGCGCCGGATCCAGAGCCGCAATCCCTCGCCGGCCAGGGCCAGCGCGAACAGGCCGGCGGCGATCTCCCAGTCGAAGTACTCGGTGCCCGACGTCAGGAAGCCGACGGCGACCGCCAGGGCCGCGAAGAACGCGACCGCGAGGAAGAACCGATTCACAGGTCAGAGCACCTTCTCCGCGGTCCACGCCGCGGCGGTCAGTCGATAGCCGAGCCACTCGTTCACCGCGAGCATCGGTGCGTTGCCCGCGTCGTTTCCGGTGAACGCGCGCTCGAACCCTGCCTCTCGGCTGCGTGTCAGCGCGGCCGCCTTCACCACCTTGGCCAGCCCTCGCCCCCGGTACGCCGGGACGGTCCCGGTCAGGTTCGACCAGATCACTCGCCGGTCCGGATCGGCCGTCGTCGTCACGAACGACACGACCTCCTCACCGGCGAGCAACGCGATGCTGAGGTCGAGGCGCACGTCCGGGTGGTCCCAGTCGTGCGTCAACCACTCGTCGTACGGCGAGATGTGCGACAGCCCACTCGGGTCGTCACCGGCGACGGCCACGTTGGCCTCCCACAGCCGGCGGGGCTCGAGCGCGGTGAAGTCGACGAGCCGCAGGTCATCCGGCACGGGAGGCGGTTCAGGTACTGCGCTGAGCTCGGCGCAGGAGTGACTCATTTGCCGGCCGATCTCGTAACCGCGATGGATGGCGAACTCCTTGGAGGCGTCCTCATCCGCGACGACGACCAGGAGGCTGTGGGCACCCGCGTCGGTAGCCACCGCGGTGACCCGATCGGCGAGGGCGCTCCCGATGCCACGCCGTCGGTGCGCCGGGGGCACGTGCACCGTGATCCGCACCCGCGGAGCCACCTCGTCCGGCGACGGCCGGAAGACGTTCCCGTAGCCGACCACTTCATCGTCCTCGACCGCGACCAGCACGACCCGCGTGGTGGTCTTGCGAAGCTCCGCCTCGATGCCCCGAGCGGTCTTCACCAGGTGCGGCATCGCTGCCGCCCAAACCCCGGCAATCCCCACCGCGTCAGCAGGCGTCGCCGCCCGGATCCCGAACCCCATCCCTGAACCCTAAAGCGGACCGGGGTCTCACTCGCCCCGAAGAAGCTCTCTGAGCTGCACATGTCTCGAATCTGAGACGGTATACGGGTGGTGGTGCTGTGATCGGCGCGGTGGGCGGGGTGCAATGGGCAGGTGAACAGGCAAACATCCCAGGCAGTGACAGTCGGTGTCGGGCCGCTCAGTCCGGCTGACGTCGTCGCGGTGGCGCGCTACCGGGCGCCGGTGCGGATCGACGACCAGGCACTCGAGGAGATCGCGAAGTCGCGGACCGCCATCGAGGCGCTGGCCCATGCGGAGACCCCGCACTACGGCGTCTCCACCGGCTTCGGTGCGCTCGCGACCCGGCACATCGCGCCCGAGCTGCGCGCCCAGCTGCAACGCAGTCTCGTCCGGTCGCACGCGGCCGGCTCCGGCCCCGAGGTCGAGGCCGAGGTAGTCCGCGCGCTGGCCCTGCTCCGCCTGTCCACCCTCGCGACAGGCCGGACCGGAGTGAAGGTCGCAACTGCTCAGGCGTACGCCGGGCTGCTCAACGCCCAGCTGACCCCGGTCGTGCACGAGTACGGCAGCCTCGGCTGCTCCGGTGACCTCGCGCCCCTGGCTCACGTCGCGCTCGCCGTGATGGGCGAAGGCCACGTCCGCGACGCCGACGGCACGCTGCTCCCCGCGGGCGACGCGCTCGCCCAGCACGGGCTCGAGCCGGTCGTGCTGGCCGAGAAGGAAGGCCTGGCGCTGATCAACGGCACCGACGGCATGCTCGGCATGCTGGTGCTCGCCCTCGCCGACCTGGACCGGCTGCTCAAGACCGCCGACATCGCCGCCGCGATGAGCGTCGAAGGCCAGCTCGGCACCGACCGGGTCTTTGCCGAGGACCTCCAGGCACTCCGCCCGCACCCCGGGCAGGGCGCGGCCGCCGCCAACCTGCGCGCAGTACTGAGTGACAGCGGGATCGTCGCGAGTCATCGCGGGCCCGACTGCAACCGCGTGCAAGATGCCTATTCGTTGAGGTGTTCGCCGCAGGTGCATGGCGCCGCGCGTGACACCTGTGCCCACGCGGCCACCGTCGCGGGACGTGAGTTGGCGGCCGCGATCGACAACCCCGTCGTCCTGCCGGACGGACGTGTGGAGTCCAACGGCAACTTCCACGGGGCGCCGGTCGGCTACGTGCTCGACTTCCTCGCGATCGCCGTCGCGGATGTCGCCAGCATCAGCGAGCGGCGGACCGACCGGTTCCTCGACGTCGCCCGCAACCACGGCCTGAACGCCTTCCTGGCCGACGATCCCGGCGTCGACTCCGGCCACATGATCGCGCAGTACACCCAGGCCGCGATCGTGTCCGAGCTGAAGCGGCTCGCCGTGCCGGCCAGCGTCGACTCGATCCCGAGCAGCGCGATGCAGGAGGACCACGTCTCGATGGGCTGGTCGGCCGCACGCAAGCTGCGCAAGGCGATCGACGGCCTGGAGCAGGTGCTGGCCGTCGAGATCCTCACCGCGGCCCGGGCGCTCGACCTGCGGGCACCGCTCGAGCCTTCGCCCGCCACAGCCGCAGTACTGCGGGAGCTGCGGGCGCACGTCGAGGGACCGGGGACCGATCGGCACCTCGCCCCCGAGATCGCACACTCCGTCAAGCTCGTTGCTGACGGCACCTACTTGTCCGCTGTCGAGGCCGTCACAGGCCCACTGAACTGAGAGGCTGGATCACACATGTCCGGACCCCGACCTGTCCGCGCCCCCCGCGGTACCACCCTCACCGCCCAGGGCTGGCAGCAGGAAGCCGCGCTGCGCATGCTGCAGAACAACCTCGACCCCGAGGTCGCCGAGCACCCCGACGAGCTGGTCGTCTACGGCGGTTCGGGCAAGGCGGCGCGGGACTGGAACTCCTTCGACGCGATGGTCAGAACGCTGACCACGTTGAAGAACGACGAGACCATGCTGGTGCAGTCGGGTAAGCCGGTCGGCGTGATGCAGACGCACGAGTGGGCGCCGCGGGTGCTGATCGCGAACTCGAACCTGGTCGGCGACTGGGCCACCTGGGAGGAGTTCCGCAAGCTCGAGGCGATGGGCCTGACCATGTACGGCCAGATGACGGCCGGCTCGTGGATCTACATCGGCACCCAGGGCATCCTGCAGGGAACCTACGAGACGTTCGCCGCGGTCGCCACCAAGAAGTTCGGCGGCTCGCTGTCCGGAACGATCACACTGACCGCGGGACTCGGGGGCATGGGCGGCGCGCAGCCGCTGGCCGTCACGATGAACGACGGCGTCGCGATCTGCATCGATGTCGACTCGAGCCGGATCGACCGCCGGATCGAGCACCGGTACCTCGACGTCCGGGCGAACTCGCTCGACGAGGCCGTCCGGCTGGCCGAGGAGGCCAAGCAGGCTCGCCGGCCGCTGTCGATCGGCGTACTGGGCAACGCTGCGGTGATGGTGCCGGAGTTGCTCGCCAAGGGCGCGCCGATCGATATCGTGACCGACCAGACATCGGCGCACGACCCGCTGATGTACCTGCCGGTGGGGGTCGAGTTCGACGACTGGACGACGGCCCGGCAGAAGGATCCGGCCGGCTTCACCGAGCGCGCGCAGGAGTCGATGGCTCGCCACGTCGAGGCGATGGTGGGCTTCCAGGACGCGGGTGCCGAGGTGTTCGACTACGGCAACTCGATCCGCGACGAGGCGCGCAAGGCGGGTTATCACCGCGCATTCGACTTCCCCGGCTTCGTACCGGCGTACATCCGGCCGTTGTTCTGTGAGGGGAAGGGCCCGTTCCGGTGGGCCGCGCTGTCGGGCAACCCGGCCGACATCGCGAAGACCGACCAGGCGATCATCGACCTGTTCCCGGACAACGAGCACCTGACCCGGTGGATCAAGATGGCCGGCGAACGCGTTGCCTTCCAGGGGTTGCCGGCCCGGATCTGCTGGCTCGGTCAGGGTGAGCGGGACAAGGCGGGCGTGCGGTTCAACGACATGGTCGCCTCGGGTGAGCTGGAGGCGCCGATCGTGATCGGCCGCGACCACCTCGACACGGGCAGCGTCGCCTCGCCGTACCGGGAGACCGAGGGCATGCTGGACGGTTCGGACGCGATCGCGGACTGGCCGTTGCTGAACGCGATGGTCAACGTCTCCAGCGGCGCTTCCTGGGTGTCGATCCACCACGGTGGCGGCGTCGGGATGGGCCGGTCGATCCACGCCGGTCAGGTGTCGGTTGCCGACGGCACCGATCTCGCCCGGCAGAAGCTGGAGCGGGTCCTGAGCAACGATCCCGCGATGGGTGTGATCCGGCACGTGGACGCCGGGTACGAACGAGCAGACGAAACAGCCGCCGAACGAGGCATCAGGATCCCGATGCGGGAGAACTGACCGCTGCACAGTGCGACCGAGGCAATCCAGAGCGCTAAGGTGCACATTCTTGCGGACCGAGATACCCGCTAATCCCGTGTTCGCGGGCTCTCGGTCCCCTAGGATCGTTCGGGCGATCTCCGACGAGCGCGAAGGGGCGCCATGATCGAGTTCGAAGACGTCACCAAGCAGTATCCGGGCGGCACCGTGGCCGTCGACAGCCTGAGCCTGCGAATCCCGAGCAACCAGATCACCGTGTTCGTCGGACCTTCGGGCTGCGGCAAGACGACCTCGCTGCGGATGATCAACCGCACGATCGAACGCACCAGCGGCCGGATCTCGATCGACGGCGAGGACATCAACGCCGGAGACCCGGTCGCCCTGCGCCGACGGATCGGCTACGTGATCCAGCACGCCGGGCTGTTCCCGCACAAGACCGTGGTCGACAACGTCGCCACCGTGCCGAAGCTGCTCGGCTGGGACAAGAAGAAGACCCGGGCGACCGCGATGGAGCTGCTCGAGCGGGTCGGCCTGGACGTCAAGCTGGCCGAGCGGTACCCGGCCCAGCTGTCCGGAGGCCAGCAGCAGCGGGTCGGCGTTGCCCGCGCGCTCGCGGCAGACCCGAAGATCATGTTGATGGACGAGCCGTTCAGCGCCGTCGACCCGATCGTGCGGCACCAGTTGCAGGAGGAACTGCTCCGCCTGCAACGCGACATCGGCAAGACCATCGTGTTCGTCACGCACGACATCGACGAGGCGATCAAGCTCGGAGACAACGTCGCCGTACTGCGTGTCGGCGGCAAGCTGGCCCAGTTCGCGCCGCCGGCGGAGTTACTCGCGCACCCGGCCGACGAGTTCGTCGAGAGCTTCGTCGGCAAGGATCGCGGCTATCGCGCCCTGACCTTCCTGCACATCGACGGCCTCCAGCTCGGACCGCTGCCCAGCGAGCTCGTCCTGGACGACGCGGGGAAGCCGACCGGCTGGCGCAAGGGCGCGGGCGAGCTGCTGCCGATCGGCTCGACCTTCGACCGGAGCGACTCGGTGCGAGCGGCACTGGACGCAGTACTGACGTCCCCCACCGGCCAGGGCGTCTGCGTCGACGAGTCAGGCAAGGCCATCGGCGTCGTCGACCAAGCACTCATCGCCGAGACGTTGCGCTCATGAGCTGGATCGGCGACAACCTGGATGTGATCTGGGCGGCGCTGCGGGAGCACCTTTACCTGTCGGTGCTGCCGGTGTTGATCGGCCTACTGATCTCGGTACCGCTCGGCTACGTCGCCACCCGGTACGGCTGGTTGGCGAATCCCTTGGTGGCGCTCGGCGGCGTGCTCTACTCGCTGCCCTCGCTCGCGTTGTTCATCGTGTTGCCGGCCGTCCTCGGCACGAAGGTGCTGTCGCCGGTCAACATCATCGTCGCGCTGACCGTGTACACAGTCTCGCTGCTGATCCGGAACGTGATCGACGGCCTGCGATCGGTACCGCCCGAGGTCCGGCAGGCCGCGATCTCGGTCGGCTACAGCACCTTCCGGCGGGTGATCGCGGTGGACCTGCCGATCGCGGTCCCGGTCATCTTCGCCGGGCTCCGGGTGGTGACGGTGGCCAACATCTCGATGGTCAGCGTCGGCGCCATCATCGGGATCGGCGGCCTCGGCGAGCTGTTCACCGACGGCTTCCAGAAGAACTTCCTGACACCGATCGTGGTGGGCATCGTGTTGTCACTGGCGCTCGCGCTGGTGGCCGACCTGGTCATCGTCGGGCTGCAGCGGATCCTGACTCCCTGGGCCCGGGTGTCCACCGGCAGAGAGGCGGCCGCCTGATGATCCAGGGAATGCTGGACTTCCTCACCGATCCGGTCAACTGGTCCGGCGCCGAAGGTATTGGCAACCGGATCCTGCAGCACATCTGGTACACCTTCCTGTCCCTCGGCCTGGCTGCGCTCGTCGCCTTCCCGGTCGGCGTGGTGATCGGACACACCCGGCGCGGCGCCTTCCTGGCCATCAACCTCGGCAACGCCGCCCGTGCGCTGCCGACCCTCGGCTTGCTCACGCTCGTCGTCCTGCTGATGGGCCGGATCGGCGTGCTCCCGGTGCTGATCGCGCTGGTCGTCCTGGGCATCCCGCCGATCCTCACCTCGACCTACGCGGGGATCGCGGGCGTCGACCCGGACACCGTGGACGCTGCGCGCGGGATGGGGATGACCGGCGGCGAGATCCTGCGCAAGGTCGAACTGCCGATCGCGCTGCCGCTGATCATCTCCGGTCTGCGCAGCGCCACCCTGCAGATCGTCTCCACCGCCACCATCGCGGCCCTGGTCGCGCTCGGCGGTCTCGGCCGGTACGTCGTCGACGGGCTCTCACTGCGGGACTTCCCGCAGATGCTGACCGGCGCCGTCCTGGTCGCGCTGCTCGCCGTCGGCCTCGACCTCCTGTTCGCCCTGCTCGCCCGGCTGACCGTCTCCGACGGTCTGACCGGACGGGTCAGCAAAGCCCTCTCCCAGCCCAACCCGGCCCAGGCCGGTACCTGACGGACCCCTTGGAGGATCCCGTGTTTCACCGTGTAGCCATCCGCACCGCCGTCGCCGGCCTGGGGCTCGTGCTGCTCGCCGCATGCGGCGGCGGTGGCGATCCGCTCGACAGCGGGACCGGCGGGGACAAGAAGGCCCCGGACAAGGTCAGCAGCATCACCATCGGCTCGGCCAAGTTCGGCGAGAGCGAACTGATCGCCGAGATGTACGCCCAGGCTCTGCAGGCCAAGGGCCTGACCGTGAAGAAGCAGCTCAACATCGGCCAGCGCGAGGCCTACATCGCGGCCATCAAGGACGGCTCGGTCGATGTCCTGCCCGAGTACACCGGCGCGGCCCTGGAGTACTTCAAGAAGGGCGCCGAGACCGGCGACGACGACGCGACGTACGAGTCGCTGAAGAAGGCTCTGCCGGCCGGCCTGGAGGTGCTGGAGAAGTCGCCGGCCGCCGACGAGGACACCATCGTGGTGACCAAGGCGACCGCGGACAAGCTCGGCCTGAAGTCGATCGCGGACCTGAAGGGCAAGAACCTGGTGGCCGGTGGCGGCGCCGAGTTCAAGATCCGGCGGTCCGGCCTGGCCGGCATGAAGTCGGAGTACGACGTCGACTTCAAGGAGTTCAAGACGCTCGACTCCGGTGGCCCGCTCAGCCTGCAGGCGCTGAAGAGCAACCAGATCCAGGTGACCAACTTCTTCACCACCCAGTCGGTGATCAAGGAGAACAACCTGGTGATGCTGGAGGACCCGAAGTCCATCCTGCCGCCGAACAACGTCGTGCCGCTGGTCCGCACCGACCACAAGGACGCCACGGTCACGGACGCGCTGAACGCCGTCTCGGCCAAGCTCACCACCGAGGAGCTGACCGACCTGGTCAAGCGCGTCGAGGTCGGCAAGGAGCGGTCCGAGGCGGTCGCCAAGGAATGGCTGACGAAGAACAGCCTTGTCTGAGTCATTCGAGCAGCTGTGGGCGGCGCTGGCCGCCGTCGGCCGGGACCCCGAGACCGGGGGTTACCGCCGCGGCGGCTGGACGCCGGCCGAACGCGAGGCCACGCACTGGTTCACCGACCAGTGCGAGGCCCGCGGTCTGACCATCGAGTCGGACGGGATCGGCAACCTGGTCGCCTGGTGGGAGCCGACGGCACAGTCGGAGGGCACCCCAGGCATCGTGACCGGGAGCCATCTCGACTCGGTGATCGATGGTGGCGCCTTCGACGGTCCGCTCGGCGTGGTTTCCGCGCTGTCTGCAGTGGACCGGCTGCGCGCTGAGGGCTTCGTGCCCTCGGTACCGATCGGGATCGGCGCGTTCGTCGAGGAGGAGGGCTCACGCTTCGGGATGCCCTGTCTCGGTTCGCGGATCGCCACCGGTGTGCTCACGCCGGAGAAGGCCCTTGCCCTGCAGGATCGCGAGGGCGTCTCCCTGTCCGACGCCCTGGCACGGGCCGGCACCGATCCGGACCGGGTCGGGCCTTCGTCGTTGCTCTCGCGGATGGCCACCTTCGTCGAGTTGCACGTCGAGCAGGGACGCGCGCTGACCGCGCCGGTGGGAGTCGCGAGTTCGATCTGGCCGCACGGGCGGTTCCGGTTCACCTTCCGCGGTGAGGCGAACCACGCGGGCACCACGCTGATGGAAGACCGGCACGACCCGATGCTGACGTACGCGATGACGGCTCTCGCCGCGAACAAGCAGGCCCGGCTGGCCGGCGCGCGAGCCACCTTCGGCAGGCTGTCCGTCGAGCCGAACGGGACCAACGCCGTACCGTCGCAGGTGACCGCCTGGCTGGATGCCCGGGCGGCGTCCGCCGACGTGCTGGAGTCGTTGCTCACGGCAATCACCAGGCAGGCGACGGAACGGGCCGAGCGGGACGGTACGACGGTCGAGATGGTGCCGGAGTCCGTCTCGCCGATCGTTGACTTCCAGCCGGGGTTGCGGGACCGGCTGAGCGCAGTACTGGATGATGCGCCGGTGTTGCCGACCGGGGCCGGGCATGACGCCGGGGTGTTCTCCGATGCGGGGATTCCGACGGCGATGCTGTTCGTGCGGAATCCGACCGGGGTTTCGCACTCCCCGGCCGAACACGCGGAGATGGACGACTGTCTGGCGGGGGTCGAAGCGCTGGCCGCAGTACTGAAGGATCTGGCTCGGTGACGGCTTACTGGTGTGAGCAGGCGCTGCTGCCGTCCGGGTTGGCCGCGAGTGTGCTGGTCACCGTTGTGGATGGTCGCTTCACCTCTGTCGAGGTGGATGCGGTGCCTGGCGACGCGGTGCGGCTCAACGGGATAGTGCTGCCGGGCTTGGCGAACTGCCACAGCCACGCGTTCCATCGCGCGTTGCGCGGGCGCACCCAGACCGAGCGGGGCACCTTCTGGACCTGGCGCGAGCAGATGTACGCCGTTGCCTCCGTGCTCACGCCGGACAGCTACTACCAGCTCGCCCGCGCCGTGTACGGCGAGATGCTGCTCGCCGGGATCACCGCGGTCGGGGAGTTCCACTACTTGCATCACGCACCGGGCGGCCGACGCTATGACAACCGGAACGCGATGGGCGAGGCGCTGATCGCGGCGGCCCGGGATGCCGGCCTCCGGATCGCGCTGCTCGACACCTGTTATGTGGCAGGCGGAATCGACCAGCCGCTGAACGAAGTGCAGCAGCGGTTCAGCGACGGCGACGCGGCTGCCTGGGCGTCGCGGGTGCTCGACCTGCGCGCTGCGGACGACGTGGTGATCGGTGCTGCCGCCCACTCGGTCAGGGGTGTGCCGCAGGATCAGCTGAGCGCAGTGGCCTCTGCTCTGCCGCACGCGCCGCTCCACATCCACCTGTCCGAGCAGGGCGCCGAGAACGAGGCCTGCCTGCAGGCGTATGGCCGGACGCCTTCGCAGGTGCTCGACGAAGCAGGATTCCTCAGTGGGCGGACGAGTGCGGTGCATGCCACCCACCTGACGCCGGTGGATATCGGGCTGTTGGGGAGCTCGGGGACGTACTCGTGCTTCTGCCCAACCACCGAACGCGATCTGGCCGACGGCATCGGCCCGTCCGTCGCCCTGCGGGACGCCGGTTCGCCGCTGACGTTGGGCTCGGACAGTCACGCAGTGATCGATCTGTTCGAGGAGATGCGCGCCGTGGAACTCGACGAGCGCCTCGCCTCGCAGGAGCGCGGGCACTGGTCGGCGCCGGAGTTGCTTGCCGCGGGCACCGTTGTCGGACACCGCTCGCTCGGCTTCGACGATGCGGGCCGGATCGAGGTCGGCGCGTGGGCGGACCTGGTCGCCATACGGTCGGGCAGTGTTCGTACTGCGGGCACCGGCGCGTCGGTGGAGGCGGTCGTTTTCGCTGCCAGCGCGGCAGACGTGCGTGACGTAGTGGCCTCGGGCAACCACCTGGTCGCCTCGGGAGAGCACGGGAAACTGGATGTGGCGGCCGAGCTGGCCGCATCGATCGGAGCGGTGACGTGACCTCGTTGTTGCTGACCGGGATCAGCTCCCTCGTCACGAACGACACCAGCTACGGCTCGGTCGACGGGGCGCCGCTGGGGGAGATCCAGGATGCGGCCGTCGTGATCGAGGGGTCGCGGTTCGCGTGGGTCGGGTCGCGCCGGGATGCGCCGGCGGCGGACAGTTCGGTGGACGTCGGAGGCCGCGCGGTGATTCCGGGCTTCGTGGACTCGCATTCGCATCTCGTTTTCGCGGGCGACCGGGCCCAGGAGTTCGCGGCCCGGATGACCGGTACGCCGTACAGCGCGGGTGGCATCCGTACGACGGTAGCCGCGACCCGGCAGGCCTCCGATGACCAGCTGACCGCCAACGTGGCCCGGTTGGTGGCCGAGATGCGTCGGCAGGGCACCACCACGGTCGAGATCAAGTCGGGGTACGGGCTCACCACGCTGGACGAGTCGCGGGCACTGGCGATCGCGTCGGCCTTCACCGACGACACGACGTACCTGGGCGCGCACGTCGTACCGGCTGAGTTCGCCGACGATCCGGCGGGGTATGTCGACCTGGTGACCGGGCCGATGCTGGCGGCGGCCGCTCAGCATGCGAAGTGGGTGGACGTTTTTGTCGAGCGAGGTGCGTTCGACGCGGACCAGGCCCGGGCGATCCTGCTGGCCGGCGCCGCGAAAGGGCTCGCTCTGCGGGTCCACGCAAACCAGCTCGGCGAAGGGCCCGGCGTACAGCTGGCGTGTGAGCTCGGAGCTGCGGCGGCTGACCATTGCACGCACCTGTCCGATGCCGATGTGGATGCCCTGGCGGCTTCCGGCGTGGTTGCCGGGTTGCTGCCGGCTGTCGAGTTCTCCACACGTTCGCCGTACCCGGATGCGCGGCGCCTGATCGATGCCGGGGTGACCGTGGCGCTGGCGACCGACTGCAATCCGGGCTCGGGCTACTCGTCGTCGATGCCGCTGTGCATCGCGTTGGCCGTGCGGGAGATGCGGATGACTCCGGCAGAGGCGCTCTGGTCGGCGACCGCCGGCGGTGCTCGTTCGCTCCGGCGTGATGACGTCGGCCGGATCGTGCCGGGTGCTCGGGCCGACTTGGCGGTGCTGGACGCGCCGTCGTACCTGCACCTGGCCTACCGCCCCGGCGTGCCACTGGTGACACACACGTTCGTCGCGGGACGGCAGGCCTAGTGCCTGAACACTTGAATGGTGACTAGCTACCTGCGGTAGATCAGCCTGCTGCGCGGAGCTCGGCCAGGACCTGGTCGGCGGTGCGCATGGCCTTCGCCTGCTTCGCCACCGGTGACGACCCGTCCAGGCCGGAGGCAACACTGCCGTCCTTGTTCACCAGCAGCAGGCTGCTCTGGCTGGTCAGGACGTAACCGTCGTAGTTGAACTCCGGCGCGATCTTGGTCAGGACCAGGATCACGTCGGAGCCGACACCAGGTGTCCGGCGTTCCTCGACGACCACCCGCGAGCCACTGATCTCGGTCATCAGCGCCAGGTCCACGTGCTGGGTCCGCTTGCCCCGGACGTGGTCACTCACCTTGACGGTGAAGATCGTGTACTTCGCGGTCGGGTCGCCCTTGGCCAGCAGGACGCCGGTCTTGGCCTTGGTGATCTGGCCGCGGACGACCAGGTCGGAAGCCTTGGCCAGACCCTTCAGGTCGGCGTCGGCGAGACTCTCGTCGGTGTCCGTGTTCGCCTCCGTGCCGTCGGCGTGCTGGTAGAAGGAGCGGTCGTCGTCGTGCTGGTGGGTGGCGTGGTCGTGCTCGGCCTGCGGGGTCTGACTGCCACCACAGCCGGCCGTTGTCACGGCCAGTGCGGCGGCGCCCAGCGCAGCGGCGATTTTCGATCGACAAAGCATCGGAATTCTTCCTTTCTGCCCGCTGGCCGGATCAGTAGTTCGCATTGATGGAGCTCTTGTCGTGCGCGTCGAAAACGGTGACGATCGGCGGCGCGGCACCTTGGGTCATACAGGACGCATTGGTACTGCGGTGGCCCAGGCCGGCGACGTGACCGAACTCGTGCGTCGCGGTCTTGCGCCACTGCGTCGTAGTACCGATCGTGCGGCCGTTCAGCCGGACCGACTTCGAGGCACAGCGCGAACCGGACCAGGCGTTGCAGCTGGTCGAGCCGTACCAGGTGTCGGGATAGCTGGCCGCGTAGGACGACACGTTGTAACCCGAGGGACAGTGCACGCTGCTGGCGTTGACCTCGGTGGCACTGACCTGGCTGATGGCGTACTGGGAAGCGTTCTGGCCGTCGACCCAGCCGGAGACGCAGACCCGCCACGCGGTGGTGTTGAGGATTCCACTGGCGGCGCCTTGGCCGTGAGTGGCCTGGGCGGCGGGTGGAGTGAGCGCTGCGGCGCCGAGCAGAACTGCTGCGGCGATCGCGAGAGAGCGCAGGGTGAAATGGCGGAAGTTCATTCTTGAATAACCCCCTTCGAGGTGCCGAGATTGGGCGTTCAGGGCACTTCGCCCAAAGATCCGGCCCAAATCCGGGACCGTCAAGGGAGAGACCGCTTTTTCCCGGTTTTCCGGCACATTTGATCAAAAGGGGACGCATTCCCGGCAGGCGGGAATGCGATTTCAGCGGCGGCTGATCAGTCCGTCAGTTCCTTGGAAAGCATGGCGCTGGTGGTGCCGTTGGGGCGGCGGAGTTTGCCTACCTCTACGAAGCCGCGGGCGGCGTGGAAGGCGAGGGACGGGTCGTCCGGCGGGTCGGACTGGACCCGGCAGACCAGGCGGTCGAACGGTTTGGCGGCGCGTTCGATGGCGCGGTAGACCGCGGTGGCGACGCCCTGCCGGCGGTACGCTTCGGCGACCACGATCCGGTCAAGGTGCAGGAAGCGGTCGGCGTAGGTGTTGACGAACCACTGGTAGTCGAGCGAGTCATGGGCGGAGCCGGGCGCGAAGGTGAGGACGAAGGCGGCGAGCTCGCCCTCGATCTCCACCACGGCGGCGTGGGCGGCGATCAACCGGAGCCAGTCCAGCCGGTCCGGGCCCAGTGGGTCCGTCTGCTCGACAGCGGCGGCGTTCAGGGCGAGCACGGCCGGTTCGTCGGCTGACGTCAGGGGGCGGAGTTTCACAGGCACACCTTCCCACGGGGGACACCTTCCGCGGCAGGGGTTCGGTCAGGGCTTGACCCCGTCCGAACCCGGAAAATCCGGGCTCAGGGTTGGGAATGACCCAGGGGTAGGGCAATGTTGAGCCAGGTGAACTCAAGTCTGCGGATCCTGACCGCGGTCCGATTTGAATCCGGACCCCGGGATCGGCAAACTTGAGTCTGCATCACTCAACTTCGTGGAGGTAACGCACATGGCCCGCGCGGTCGGTATCGATCTCGGTACGACGAACTCCGTCATCGCCGTACTGGAAGGTGGCGAGCCCACCGTCATCCCCAACGCCGAGGGAGCCCGTACGACGCCCTCGGTGGTGGCCTTCGCCAAGAACGGCGAGGTCCTGGTCGGCGAGGTGGCCAAGCGCCAGGCCACCACGAACGTCGACCGCACGATCCGTTCGGTCAAGCGCCACATGGGCGAGGACTGGAACGTCTCGATCGACGGCAAGAAGTTCACCCCGCAGCAGATCAGCGCGTTCGTGCTGCAGAAGCTGAAGCGGGACGCCGAGGCGTACCTCGGGGAGCAGGTCACCGATGCGGTCATCACCGTGCCGGCCTACTTCTCCGACGCGCAGCGCCAGGCGACCAAGGAAGCCGGCGAGATCGCCGGGCTGAACGTGCACCGGATCGTCAACGAGCCGACCGCGGCCGCGCTGGCGTACGGGCTGGACAAGGGCACCGAGCAGACCATCCTGGTCTTCGACCTCGGTGGCGGCACCTTCGACGTGTCGCTGCTGGAGATCGGTGACGGCGTCTTCGAGGTGAAGGCCACCTCCGGTGACAACCACCTCGGTGGTGACGACTGGGACCAGCGGATCGTGCAGTGGCTGGTGACCCAGTTCAAGAACAAGAACGGCACTGACCTGTCCGGCGACAAGATGGCCATGCAGCGGCTGCAGGAAGCCGCCGAGAAGGCCAAGATCGAGCTGTCCAGCGCCGCCGAGACCTCGATCCACCTGCCGTACCTGAGCCTGACCGACTCCGGCCCGCTGCACCTGGAGGAGAAGCTCTCCCGGGCCGAGTTCCAGAAGCTCACCAACGACCTGCTCGAGCGCGCCCGCGCGCCGTTCAAGGCCGTCATCAAGGACGCCGGCATCGACGTGTCGAAGATCGACCACGTGATCCTGGTCGGTGGCTCCACCCGGATGCCCGCGGTCGCCGAGCTGGTCAAGGAACTGACCGGTGGCAAGGACCCGAACAAGGGTGTCAACCCCGACGAGGTCGTCGCGGTCGGCGCGTCCCTGCAGGCCGGTGTGCTGAAGGGTGAGGTCAAGGACGTCCTGCTGCTCGACGTGACCCCGCTGAGCCTGGGCATCGAGACCAAGGGCGGCGTGTTCACCAAGATCATCGAGCGCAACACCACGATCCCGACCAAGGGTTCGGAGATCTTCACCACCGCCGAGGACAACCAGCCGTCGGTGATGATCCAGGTCTACCAGGGCGAGCGCGAGATGGCCCGCGACAACAAGTCGCTCGGCAACTTCGAGCTGACCGGCCTGCCGCCGGCGCCGCGCAACGTGCCGCAGATCGAGGTCACCTTCGACATCGACGCCAACGGCATCGTGCACGTCAACGCCAAGGACCTTGCCACCGGCAAGGAGCAGCGGATGACCGTGACCGGTGGATCGGCGCTGCCGAAGGACGACATCGACAAGATGGTCCGCGACGCCGAGCAGTACGCCGAGGAGGACCGCAAGCGCCGCGAGGCCGTCGAGTCCCGCAACCAGGCCGAGGGCCTGGTCTACCAGACCGAGAAGTTCCTGCAGGAGAACGAGGACAAGGTCCCCGACGACGTCAAGACCGAGGTCAAGGACGGCGTCGCGGAGCTGAAGAAGGCGCTCGAGGGTGAGGACGCCGACGCGATCAAGGCGGCGTCGGAGAAGCTCGCCCAGTCCAGCCAGAAGATGGGTGCCGCGATGTACGCGAACGCCCAGGCGGCCGGTACGTCGGACGAGAGCGCGTCCTCGGACGAGAGCTCCAGCAGCGACGACGACGTCGTGGACGCCGAGATCGTGGACGAGGAGCGCCCGCAGGACAAGAAGCCAGAGGACGACAAGTGACCGATCGCGACCCAGGCAGCGAGTTCGGCGACGGCGAGCCCGTCGTGCGGGACAAGCGCCGGATCGACCCGGAGACCGGCGCCCTGCGGGAGCCCGCTGAGCACTCGGCGGACCCCGCGGCCGGCGTGGCAGCGGGCATGCCCGGTACGCCGGGCGCCCAGCCGCCGCGTGAGCCGTCCGACCTGACCGGGCCGTCAGCCCAGGAGGCCCTGTTGACCGAGGCGCTTGCCGAGCGTACGGCCGACCTGCAGCGACTGCAGGCGGAGTACGTGAACTACAAGCGTCGCGTCGACCGGGACCGGGAGGCGAACCGCGAGGTCGTCATCGGGACGGTGCTGACCGAACTGCTGCAGACGTTGGACGACATCGGCCGGGCCCGCGAAGCGGGTGAGCTCGAAGGCGCCTTCAAGGCGGTCGCCGAGTCGGTGGAGCGAGTCACGGAGAAGCTGGGCCTGGTGAAGTTCGGCGAGGTCGGGGACCCCTTCGACCCGCGGATCCACGAGGCACTGCTGCACAACTATTCCGACGAGGTCGACGGTCCGACCGCGACGCTGGTGATGCAGCCGGGGTACCGCCTCGGCGAGCGGATCCTGCGCGCGGCCCGGGTCGCGGTCTCGGAACCGACCGAGCAGCTCCCGGCCGACCAGGCTGCGGCCGACCAGGCCGGGACCGGCGAGGCCGAGAAGCCAGCGGAGTAGGGCATTCTTCCCGAGGAGGTGAGGCGTCGATGAGTACGAAAGACTGGTTGGAGAAGGACTTCTACAAGGTTCTCGGCGTCTCCAAGACCGCTGAGCCGGACGAGATCAAGAAGGCCTACCGCAAGCTGGCGCGCAAGTACCACCCGGACTCCAACACCGGGGACGCGTCGGCCGAGGCCAAGTTCAAGGAGGTCTCCGAGGCGTACGACGTCGTCGGGGACGCCAAGAAGCGCAAGGAGTACGACGAGGCCCGCCGGCTCTTCGGCAGCGGCGGCTTCCGGATGCCGGGTGGGGCCGGCCAGGCGGGTGGACAGGGGTTCGGCTTCGACGTCGGCGACCTGTTCAACCGGTCCGGCTCGACCGGTGGCGGAGGTCTCGGCGACATCCTGGGCGGGATGTTCGGCGGTGGTGGTCGCACGACCACCACGTCGACGGCCCGTCCGCGCAGGGGTGCCGACATCGAGACCGAGGCGACGATCGAGTTCGCCGAGGCCGTCAACGGCGTCACCGTCGCACTCCGGATGACCAGCGACGAGCCCTGTAAGACGTGCCGCGGCACCGGGGCGAAGTACGGGACTGTGCCGAAGGTCTGCCTGAAGTGCGAGGGCACGGGCATGCAGACCTCCGTCCAGGGTGGCGTCTTCGCGATGACCGAGCCGTGCACCGAGTGCAAGGGTCGTGGCCTGGTCGTCGACGAACCGTGCGAGACCTGCCACGGCTCCGGCCGCGGCCAGTCGAGCAAGACCATGCAGGTCCGCATCCCCGCGGGCGTGCAGGACGGTCAGCGGATCCGGCTCAAGGGCAAGGGCGCCGCCGGCGAACGAGGTGGACCCGCGGGTGACCTCTACGTCAGCGTGCACGTCAAGCCGCACCGGATCTTCGGCCGGCAGGGTGAGCACTTGACCCTGGCGGTGCCGGTGAGCTTCACCGAGGCCGCGCTGGGCGCCGAGATCAAGGTCCCGACGCTCGACGGCCTGCCCGTCACGGTCCGGATCCCGGCCGGTACTGCGAACGGCAGCAAGTTGCGCGTTCGCGGCAAGGGTTCGGTCCGCCGGGACGGGTCGAAGGGCGACCTGCTGCTCACCATCGAGGTCCAGGTGCCGCACGAGCTGACCGACGAGCAGCGCGCCAAGCTGCAGGAGTTCAGTACGGCGTCGGCTCAGCCCGATCTGCGTGCCGGGTTGTTCGGGAGTTCCTGATGGGCATCCCGTTCAGCCAGGTACCGACCTGGGACGACCGGACCCCGATCTACGTGATCTCGGTGGCGGCCCAGCTGGCCGGCATGCATCCGCAGACCTTGCGGCAGTACGACCGGCTCGGGCTGGTGACGCCGAGCCGGGCGAGCGGGCGCGGGCGGCGCTACTCGGCGTACGACGTGGCCAAACTGCGGTACGTGCAGCACCTGTCGCAGGAGGAGGGGGTGAACCTGGCGGGGATCCGGCACATCCTCGAGCTCCAGTCGGAGGTCGAGGATCTGCGCCGCCGGGTGAACCAGTTGCTTGCCGAGGTCCAGCGCGGTGTCGGGGTCTCCCGTCAGCACACCCAGCGCAGCCGGGTCTTCTCGGCGGGGCCGGCCGGTGACGTGATCGCGATGGGCCGCCAGCAGGCTGCTGCCCGCTGGATTCGGACCCAGCCGCTGGAGCTGGGACAGCGTTGAGTTCTTGCCGGAAGTCGTTCCCCAAGCGACTTCCGGCTTTCCCCGGAGACTCTCACCCCCTCGGAGTCTCCGGCCCGGAGGCAGCTACCCCCGAGGCGCCTCCGGCACCGAGCCCCCGGCCGGCCTGTTGGTATCCAGGCCCGGTCCGGGGGCCTCTTCGCGTAGCGACCATCAGGAAGACCAGTCCCAGCAGCACATAGCTTGAGCCGATCAGGTGTTCGGGCAACGACCAGTGACGGCCTTCGGGGTCGAGGAGTGTGTGCGGCCCGACCACGAACGGGATGGTTGCCAACAGCATCCATCTGCTCCGCTTCCACAGGTAGAGCGTCGCGGGAAGAACCCACACCCAGTGATGCGACCAGCTGACCGGTGACGCGAGCAGACCCCAAACCGCGATCGCCAGCAGCGCGCGGACGTCATCTCCCTCCGCCCGCGCCCGGCGAGCCGCTACTGCAGCCAGTACGCCGGTCGCCGCGACCAACGCGAGCCACAGCAGGGATCGGCCCGGCCCGTCCGTCATCACCCGATGCAGGACCGCCTGGTAGCACTGGTTGAACGCATAGGTCGCCCCACCGATCCGTCCCGGGTCGAACAACACCCCGAACCAGTACTTCGCCGAGTCGGCGGGCGCGAGCGCCCACGCGGCCAGGCTGAACCCGGCGAAGGACGCGAACGCGACCAGGGCCGGGCGGAACTGCCGGCGTACCAGGAAATACGGGATGAAGACGGCCGGGGTCAGCTTGATCGCGATCGCCAGGCCCAGCAGGAGCCCGCGCGGCCAGCGGGTCTTCGGCAGCAGGCAGTCCAAGGCGACTAGCCCCATCAGGATCAGGTTCACCTGGCCGAAGCCGATCGTGGATCGCACCGGCTCGAGCACCATCGCTCCGGCCGATACCACCAGCCCGGCGAGCAGAGCACGTTGGTTCCAGCCGAAGAGGCGCCACGCAACGACGAGAGCCGTTGCTGTCAGCGCGGTGACGCTGGCCAGATTCATGAACAGCTCGGCGATTGTGAGCGGCAGTACGTCCAGACCGACGAACAGGATCGCGGCCAGCGGGGGATAGGTGAACGGCAACCGGATGCCGGGGACCAGGTCGGCGAAGTGTTCGGAGTACAGGCTGATCCCGTGCAGCCACGCGTAGCCGCCGGTGCGGTAGACCTTGAGGTCCAGCGAGCCCGCGTAAACGACGTACAGGAAAGGCGTCAGGGCCAGCAGGGCAGCAACCGGTACTACGAACCGCCGGGTCATCGGCGCACCCGTCGGCGGAACGCATAGGCCGCCAGGAACAGGGAGACGACTGCGCAGACGGCGTACGAGTTGCCGAGGAACAGGTCGAACCCGCGGTGCGTGTACTCCTTGTCGCCCAGGTAGGGCGAGTGCCAGGGCAACCCGAAGGCGGTAGTAACCGTCCAGAGCGTCGCCAGCCCGGCCAGCACCCGTCGCCGGTGACCGGCGGCCTCGACGACGCGGAACCAGAGCAGGACGCAGATGGGCACTGCCCAGACCCAGTGGCCGGTCCAGGAGATCGGCGAGACGAGTACGCCGGTCAGAGCCGCCAGGATGATCGACTCGAGTCGGTAGCCGCTGTCGTGCGCCCGGCGCGCTCCCAGGAAGCCGACAGCGCAGGTCAGGGCGACTGCCAGCAGCCACACGGGCGCGATCCCGTCGATGCCGCCCGCCAGCCGAGCGAACACCCCACGCCAAGCCTGGTTGCTGATGAAGTGGGTGGCGCCGGGCCGGCTGGGATCGAAGATGTAGTGACCCCAGAACTGCTTGGAAGCGTCCGGCATCGCGACAGCACCGGCCACCATCGTCCCGGCTGTCGCGGCCGAGGCGACGGCCGCCTCACGGAACCGGCGGGTCACCAGCAGGTAGATGATGAAGATGCCCGGCGTCAGCTTGATCCCGGTGGCCACTCCGACCAGTACTCCGCGGAACCGGTACGGCAGGTGACCTAGCAGGTCGACCAGCAGGAGAGCCAGCAGGACGAGGTTGATCTGGCCGAGGTCGAAGGACGACCGCACCGGCTCCAGGGCGATCCCCGCCATGCCTACGGCCAGCCCGACGGCCGCCGTCCGCTGCCAGGACCAGCTGGGCCGGATGGCACGCACAGTCACCAACCCGATGATCAGCAGACAGCTCCCCGACACCAGGGACATCACCACGCGACCAGCCCCGGTACCGAGCAGTGCGATCGGGGCGAACACCAGCGCCGCGAACGGCGGGTAGGTGAACCCGAGCGCCATGTCGTCCGGGAACGCCAGGTGGGCGGTGTAGATGTCCTCGCCGTGCAGGAAGGCCCGCGCGGCCACGACGTACACGCGCAGGTCGTACTGCAAGGAGTTCGGCGGCCAGTTCCATACGCAGAAGGCCAGGAAGAGCGCGGCCGCGGCGGCCAGAAGCAGCACCGGGCGACGGGTGATCCTGGTGGTTGAGAGCCAGCTTTCTGAGGCGGCTCGGACAGGGCTGATGGTCATGGTTTCGACCCTCGCCGCCCGGCCCGGCCCGGCACATCGCCAGGACGAGCCAGCCTCGGTCAGCGCAATGGATGACCCGCCACGCCCAGGTGTCACTCCAAAGAGTGACGGCTGGGACCCCTCCGGAGTCGCAGAATGAGCAGGTGAGCGGACAGAGCACTGCCCCGAGCGCCGGCCTGCGTCGCCTCGGCGACAAGCCCCAGCTGGTGGACGGTGCTCTCGGTCTGCTCGCCACTCTCCTTTGTGCCATCGACCTGTTCGTGGTCGGCGGCAACGATCAGTGGTGGAGCGCAGACCGCTGGGTGGTTCTCCTCGTCGGCCTTGCCCCGGCGACACTGGCGGTCCACCGCCGCTGGCCTCTCCTGCCGGCCCCCGCGCTCGCGCTGGCGTGCGTCCTGGCCTATCCGGTCGTCGAGCGTTCCTGGATCCTGATCGCCTGCCTGGCGATCGCCCTGTTCCTGCTGGCCGTCGACCGCCCACCCCTGTACGCCGGTGTGGTGGCCGCACTGGCTCTCCTCACGCCGCCAACCGTTGCCTTGGTCAACTGGACGCGGCTCTCCCACCTGGCCGGACTGCTGCCGGGGATCGAAGGGCCGGAGTGGTGGTTCCTGGGCTATTCCCAGAACCGGCTTCCGTTCTACGAGGATCCACTCGCCTGGTCCTCCTCGGACTGGCTCTACCCGCTGCTGATCGGGTCCTGGTTGCTCGGCCTGGTCTGGAAGCGCCTTCCTGCCCGTCCGGCGATCCTGCGGCCGGTCAAGGACTTCGTCACCAACCCTGCCAACCAGCTGTGGCTGGACGGCGCCCTGGCCGCTGCCTTCGTCGCCGCGATGGTCTATGACCTCTCCAACCAGCGGGCAGGCGACTGGGAAGGAGTCAAGGGCTGGGTGGTGCTGCTCGCCTGCGCCGCACCGGCGTCGCTCACCGTACGTCGGGCGATCCCAGAGATCCCGGCGATGGCGTTGGGTCTCGCCGGGCTCCTGGTGTACCCGCTGACGCAGACCCACTGGGTGCTGACGCCGGCTCTCGCCGTTGCGCTCTACTCGCTCGCTGTGTGGCGTCCGTGGCTGCAGTCGGTTCTAGTGGCGGCGGGAGGTCTGGTGGCACTCCCGGTGCTCAGCTGGGCCATCCAGGGCAAACCGGTCGCGCGGCTGCTGATGACCAATGGCTGGACCGAGCTGGGCGGCTTGCGGCAAGATGCGCTGGTCGGGCGATCCTGGCCGGTCTGGTTGTCGGCCCTCATGCTGGCAGCCTGGTCGGTGGGCCTGCTGGTCCGGCTGGCGCGGGAGAACCGGCTGGCGGCGGCCCGCGAGGCGGAACTGGTCAAGCAGAACCAGGAACGTGAGCAGGTCCAGGTGCTGCTCGAAGGCCGGTCACAGATCGCGCGGGACCTGCACGACGTGGTCGCCCACCACGTGAACCTCATCGTGATCCAGGCCGAGACCGGGCCCGACCTGGTCCAGCGGGACGAACAGGACGTACTGCAAGGGTTTCAGCGGATCGGTGATGCCGGGCGAAAGGCGCTGGGGGAGCTGGACCGGATGCTGTCGGCTCTCCGCGACGCGCACGGCGTACCCGATCCGTCGCTCACCCCGCAACCAGGGCTGGAAGACCTGCGGGCCTTGACGGAAGGCCTGTCCGACCAGGGCCTGCCAGTCTCGCTGGAGATGACCGGCGACCTCGAGCAAATCCCCGACGGGATGCAGCTCACGGCGTACCGGCTGGTGCAGGAGGCGTTGACGAATGTGGTGAAGCACGCCCGTGCCGACGTGGTCCGCGTGCTGATCGACGTCACCCCCGACGGCCTCGGCGTACGCATCACCGACAACGGCCAGGGCTTCGACCCCGACAGCCCACCCGACGGCAGACACGGCCTCACCGGTATGCGCGAACGTGTCCGCGTCCACGACGGCACCCTCACCATCACGTCCCACCCAGGAACCGGTACGACGATCGCAGCCCTCCTCCCGTACTCCGAAGCGAAGGCCAAGGCATGACTGCCCTGCTCCGCAAGATCCTCGCGAGCCGGACGACGGACGTGGTGCTGGCCATCATCGGCTTGGCCATCACCCAGGTCTGGATCTACTTCCAGCCGGCCGGGTGGCCGAATGCTCCGGTCGTCATGGTTGCCGCGGTGGCGCTCGCGCCGGCCCTGATCGCCTTCCGCCGGGTCACTCCGGTGCTGGCCGCACTCGGTCTGGTCACCGGCGCCTACTTGTCGCTCCTGCTCGGACCGACCAACTGGGTGCTCCTCGCCGGTGCCGCACTTGCGGTGTGGGCGTTGCCGAAGCGCTGCCATCCGGTCACTGTCTTGGCGACTCTCGCAGCAGTGGCGGCTCCGCCACTGCTGACAAACACGGGGTGGAATGCCCTACTGCAAAAGCTCTACGTCGATCAGGAGATCCGGCGGCAGGTCTTTGACGTAGTGCTCCGCGGGATCACTGAGAACCGGTTCGAGCGACTGCTGCTCGGGGGCTGGCCGTGGTGGCAGTCGCTGGCGCTGGTGCTGGTCGGCCTGGTTGCCATCGCTGTCTCGCTGCAGCAGCGGCAGCCGAGAGCACGTCGGGACAAGTGGTGGCGACTGGACGAGCTGCCCCGCTTCCTGGTTGCTCGTGAGCATGCCCGGGCGCTCAACGTGCTGCTGGCCTTCACCGCCACCCAGGCGGTCCTCCTGGAGCTCTGGCGTGACCGGTACTGGGGCAACTGGTGGACCGCGCCGGACTGGATGCCGTACGCGATCGCCTGCACGGGTCTCGTCCTCGTACTGCGCCGGCGCCTGCCGTCCGTCGTGGTGGGGGTGCTTGCCCTCGCTTCGCTGGTGACGTATTGGCAGACCTCGACCAGCTGGAGTGTGCTCGCGGCGTTCTCGATCGCGCTCTACAGTCTCGCGGTGCACCGGCCGCTGCGAGTTTCGTTGCCGGTGGCATCCATTCCGCTGGTCGCGCTGCCGGTGCTGGCCGAGCTGGCGCGGTACAAGCAGATGATCTGGCTCTTCCCGGCGCTGGCAGACCAGCCGTTGAGCGATGGCTTCCACAACATTGCCTACGAACATGTCGTGGACCGGCAGTGGCCGGCGACGCTGTCGCTGATCCTGGCTCTACCCGTCTGTGTCGGCGTTCTCGTCCGGGTCTACTCGCGCTATCGCAAGACTGCTGCCCGGGAAGCCGCGCTGGAGCAGCTGGCCGCGGAGCAGGACGCCGCGAAGGCGGTCCTGACCGAGCGGTCACACGTCGCGCGCGATCTGCACGACATCGTCGCGCACGCGGTGAACCTGATGGTGATCCAGGCCGAGACCGGGCCGGATCTGCTGCTCCGCGGCGATCGCGAGGTGCTCGACGGGTTCCAGCGGATCGGGGATGCCGGCCGGCGCGCGCTCGGCGAGCTGGACCGGTTGCTGTCGGCCCTGCGAGATGCAGACGGGGTTCCGGATCCCCAGTTGACGCCCCAGCCTGGGCTCGCCGAGTTGCGGCAACTGGTGGAGGTCGTGTCCCACGATCGGCTGACGGTCGAGCTGGAGCTGCAGGGTGATCCCGGCCGTCCGCCGGCCGGGCACCAGCTCACGGCGTACCGGGTGGTGCAGGAGGCGTTGACGAATGTGGCGCGGCATGCCAAGGCGACGAGAGTGACGGTGCTGGTGAAGGTCGACGAAGCGGGGATCGTGGTGCAGGTGACGGACGACGGCGAGGGGTTCGATCTCGACGCGGCGCGCAGTGCCGGCCGGCACGGGCTGGCCGGGATGCGCGAACGGGTGCGGATCCACTCCGGCGGGTTCGAGATCAAGACGGCGCCCGGTGAGGGTACGACGATCTCCGCGCGCATTCCCGTCGGTACTCCGGCGGGCGTCACCGGCGAGGGGGTCCGGTGAGCGAGTCAATTGTGCCGGCCGGTCCGATCAAGGTGATGGTGGTCGACGACCAGGACCTGGTCCGGGACGGGATCGCGATGATCCTGGACGGGCAGCCGGACATCGAGGTGGTGGCGCAGGCCGTCGACGGTGCGGACGCGATCCGGCAGGCGGCCGCGGTACTCGATCTCGCGGTGGTCCTGATGGACGTGCGGATGCCGGTGATGGACGGGATCGAGGCGACCCGGAGACTGGCCGCCGGGCCGAACGCGCCACGGGTCCTGATCCTGACCACCTTTGATCTCGACGAGTACGTGTACGACGCGTTGCGGGCCGGTGCTAGTGGCTTCCTGCTGAAGCGGTCGTCGCGGGACGAGCTGATCAACGCGGTCCGGGTGATCGCGGCGGGCGACGCGTTGCTCGCACCACCGGTGACGCGGCGGCTGATCGACCGGTTCGCCGACAGCCGGCTCGACCCGGCGGTGGCTGCCCAGCTCGACGTACTGACCGCGCGCGAACGGGAGGTGCTCGTGCTGGTGGCCAAGGGCAACTCCAACGCGGAGATCGCGGCCGAGCTGCACCTCACCGACCACACGGTGAAGACGCATGTCAGCCGGATGCTCGCCAAGACCGGACTGCGCGACCGGGTCCAGGCGGTGATTCTGGCGTACGACGCAGGGCTGGTGACCGCGGGCCAGCGGTGATGTCAACCGTTGACGGACGGGGCGATCTACCGGAAGGATAACTGCGACGCCGCTGCAGCCAGCGCCCCGTGAGAACGAGGAACGCATGACGAAGCTAGCCGCAGTACCTGTACTCGTCCTGTCCGCCGCCCTCCTGACAGCACCGGCAGCCGCGCACGCCACGACGGCCGCCGTCACCACCTACTACGTCGACTCGTCCGCCGGCAACGATGCCGCCGACGGCCTCAGCAGTGCGACCGCCTGGCGCAGTCTGGCCAAGGTGAACAGCTTCCCCTTCGATCCGGGCAACCGGATCAGCTTCAAACGCGGCGGTTCCTGGACCGGCACGCTCAAACTGTCGCGCTCCGGCGACGAGGGCAACCCGATCGTGGTCGAGGCCTACGGCAGCGGCAACCTGCCGGTCGTCGGCGGGCCGGTCACGAACTGCGTCGAGGTCACCGGCTCGCACTGGTTCATCGGCGACCTGCGCGCCAGCAACTGCAATTGGGCCGGTTTCGAGTTGTTCGGCGACCACATCGTGATGGACACCATCCAGGCCGACGCGAACGTCACCGGGGTGTCGATCGTCGACGGCTCGGACCGCAACACGATCCGCTGGAGCACGATCACGAACAACAACAAGATGAGCAAGCTGACGCCGAAGGAGGTGAACCCCGACGACGACTCCGGTGCCTTCGGATTCCTGGTGCACGGCAACGACAACGTGATCAGCCGGAATGTGATCAGCGGCCACTACGCCTTCAGCTACGACTACGGCTTCGACGGTGCCGCGGTCGAGATCTTCAACGGCAACCGGAACCGGATCGAGTACAACACGACCTCGGACAACGAGACCTTCACTGAACTCGGCCGCAACGGCACGGGCAAGACAGCCGACGGCAACGTGTTCGCCTACAACAGCGTCACTTCGACCAAGGCGCTGGCCGGATTCCTCGTCACCCGGGGTGCCGGCAGCAACATCGGCCCGGTCCGCGGAACTGTCGCGGTGAACAACTCGGTCTACCTGCCGAACGGCGACGGCTTCAGTTGCGATGCGGGTTGTGGCGCGGACATCCTCAAGCTTCGCAGCAACATCATCAAGGTCGGCAAGAAGGTCGGCTACGAGGATGCCTTCGACAGTGGTGATCCCGCCGACAGCGCCGACGAGGATCGCGGCGTCTACTCGGGCAGTCAGTACCAGTTCACGCTCGGCCCGAACTCGGTGAAGGCCGACCCGCTCTTCACCAGCGCCACAGACCTGCGGCCGAAGGCCGGCAGCCCGGCCATCGGGCGCGGTGAGAACGCCGGGTTCGCCTACGACCTCGCCGGCAAGTCTCTTGCCGGCGTGACCCGTTGGGACGCCGGCGCCTACCAGTCCTGAGTGGGAGGGGGTGGAGCTTTGCAGGGCTCCACCCCCTTTGCTCACTTCAGCCCGTAGGCCTTGCTCACTTGCTGTTCGAGCTTGCCGCCCGCCTCGTCGGTCGCGGTCAGCCGGAGCGACGGTGCGTTGCCCGCCTGGCTCGCCGGGTGCGTCACCGCCGTGATGTATTTGCCGTCAGCAACCTTCGCCAAGGGCAGTGCGGTCCAGTGCGTCCCGTCGTACGACAGCTCCAGCTTCGCCGAGGTGAACTTGGCCTTGGTGCTCGAGCCTGCCTGATGACGCAGCCCGAAGGTGATGACCGTCGGCTGCCCGGTCTTCACCTGGTTGAGGTCGTCGGCCTGCGGTACGTCGAGATCGGCCAGCACCAACGGCATCACCTCTTGGGCGTCACCGCTGGACTTGAACGACCAGACCGACTTCACCTGGGTCGAGTACTTCCAGAACGTGTTCTCCCGCTTCGCGTCCAGAATCACCCGGTACTGCGCGGCGTCGGCGGGCGTTTCCACGAACACCGCGGGGTCGCTCGCCGAGGCGATCTCCTGCCCGTCGCGCTCGACCGAAAGGGCGAACTCGCCCACTCCCGAGAAGGGGTCGGCGAACTCGGCCGGACCTCGCCGGAACGGGCTGAGCATGACCACGAGACTGCCCGCGTCCTGACTGACGAAGGCGGCCTGGGTCGGGGTGGCCGGCAGGCCGCTGTTCTCCACCGGTGCGATCCAGCGCTCGGTGGTCCGGGCGCCCGCCCGATAGGTCTTCTGGGGCGTGAGCGTGTTGGCGGTGAAGCCGCCGTTGTCCAGGATGAGAGAGCTGTGCCACTGCATGCCGTTGGCCAGCACGTACGAAGTACGGCGTAGTGGTGTGGGCAGCACCGGCGGGAGCCAGGTGCCGAAGTAGCTTCCCATCGGGGTGGTGGAGGTTCGTGTCTCGGAGACCTGGGTGCCCTCGGTGTGAGCGCCGATGATGTCGTCCACGCGGGCCAACTGGGCGGGCTCGAGGACGAGGCGTACGCCGGCCGGAATGTGGTTCGCCCACGGTTGTGTGTAGTCGTAGACGACCGGAGTCGAGGTGGTACCGGTCAGCTTGACCGAGACCGGGCCGGTCTTCAGTTGCTCGATCATGGCCAGCGCGTGCTTGCGCGAAGTACGGAAAGCCGGGATCTTGGCCTCCGGCGGTTCGCCGTACGCCCAGTAGGAGAAGACGCCGTTGTTGCCGGGGACATCCGGGTTGTAGAGCAGCGCGGCGGCCGCGCCGGCGTCCTCGGCCAGCTTCACCAGTTGTCCGTTGTACCTGGGATCTTCGTTGGTGTAGCGAATCAGGGCGAGCTTGCCCCGGACTCCGTCGAGCTCACCCGGGTTCGCCGCGCCCGCGTCGTACAGCTGCAGGGTTTTCGTGCCGGTGAACCTCGGTCCGAAGACGAAGTCCGCCGCGTCGATCGGCTGGCCGCCGACAACCGACGCCTGGTACGGCGGAACTTCCAGCCGGCCGCCGGTGGAGAACTCGCTGGTGCCGATGGTCGCCTTCGCGGTCGGGCTGGCCGCGAGCGTGCGGGGTGCGCCGCTGAGCGAGATGCCGCTGCCGCCGGCCAGCAAGCCGTCGGAACCGGTGCGCAGGTAGGAGATACCGACCGAACGCGGCCTCAGATCGGGACGGCCCTCGACCGTGGTCTCGACCACTGCGGTCTTCCGGCCGTCGAGCGTGATCGTGGCGTCCTTGGTCACCGCCGTCTCCGGGCTGGTGACCAGATCGAACCGTTGGGGCGTGGAGTCGGTCGTCGCGCCGAACAGAATGGTGGTCGCCTCGTACTTGCCCGGTGGAACGCGAAGGGACGCCTTACCGTTCCGCATCGGCAGGCCGAACGGGCCGAGGTCGAGCGGCTCGCCGTCGAGGCGGCTGATGATCACATCGGCGGTGGCGGGACTGCCGTCGTGCTGGATGCCGTTGATGGTCAGCTCGTACAGCTCGGCCTCGGCGTACCAGCCGATGGTGGTGACGATCGGGTCGGAGCCGGCCGCGGTCGCGGTGATCCGGCCGGAGAAGATGCCTTGGCCGGCGGCGGCACGATCAGCCGTGACAGTGACCTTCGCCTCACCACCAGCCGGTACTACGAGTTGGCTCGCGCTGAGCTTCGGGGCCGGCTCCATCGTGGTGGCGAGGCTGAGCGTGACCGGCGTACTGGTGGGGTTGTGGTAGGTCAGTTCGCGGCTGACCGGGTCCGTTGCCGGGTAGGGCCAACGGAGGATGCCGAGCTCCAGTTCGCCGGTGTCGACCGTGACGCTCTGGTCCGTGGCCTGGTCGGCGTCGACGCGTCCTGCGCCTTGTTCGTCGACCCGGCTGCCTTGTTGCGGGTCAGCTGTGGAGATCAGCCGGGCCTTGAGTTGAGCGGCCTTCCAGTCTGGGTTGGCTTGGGCGACCAGGGCAGCGGTACCGGCGACATGAGGGCTCGCCATCGAGGTGCCGCTGAGGGTTGTGTAGTTGTCGTCGACCGGTTCGCCCCGGCTGGTTCCGGCGGCGCGGGCGGCGACGATGTCGGTGCCCGGCGCGGAGATCTCCGGCTTGAGGGCGCCGTCGCCCTTGCGCGGGCCGCGGCAGGAGGACCGGTTGAGCGATCCGTCCCGCTGCAGGTTGCCGACGGCCAGGGCGTCGTCGGCCGCGGCGGGTGAGCTGACCATGAACGGGCCGGTGGCGAAACAGTTGCCTGCAGCAATGACAAAGAGGGTGCCGGTGGAGCGGCTGATCCGGTTGACGGCCTGCGAGAGGTCGTCGGTGCCGTCGCTGGGTCCGCCGCCGAGGCTCATGTTGATGACCGAGGCGCCCTGGGCCGCGGCCCACTCCATGCCGGCGATGATGCCGGAGAACTCGCCGCTGCCGTCGTCGTCGAGGACCTTGCCGTTCAGCAGGGTCGCTTCGGGGGCGACGCCTTTGTACTTGCCGCCCGACGCCGCGCCGGTGCCTGCCGTGATGCTGGCGACGTGGGTGCCGTGACCGTTGTGGTCGACAGCGTCTTCGGTGGCGGTGAAGTTCTCGGCCGCCGCGATCCGGCCCTTGACGTCGGGGTGCATCGGGTCGATCCCGGTGTCGAGGACGGCGACCTTCACGCCCTTGCCGGTCAGGCCGCGCTGCCAGGCGGCCGGCGCACCGATCTGGGGCACGCTCTGGTCGAGTTGCACTGTGACCTTGCGATCCAGGGAGATGCGCTGGACGGTGCTGGTGACTCGAGCCGTGTTGCCGGGCGTCAGTGAGCGCCAGAAGTCGGGTGTCTTGGTGAGGGCGGCGGACTTGGCTCCGAGACTGCTGAGCACGCGGGTCTTGGTCGCGCCGGGGACTGGGGTCTGCTTCGCCTTGGCGAGTGCGCCGGCGGCGGTTCCGGAGTACCGGATGATGACCGGCAGGGTCTTGCTGGTCGCGTCGTCGCGGCCCTCGGCGATCAGGGTGGTGACGTCGAAGAGGGTGCGGTCGAGCCGACCGGAGGCGACATCGGCCGAGGCGGCGGACGGTACGACGTACGTGTGGCCGCCGGAGTAGCTGGTGATGGCCGAGTCGGAGCGGCTGCCCGGAACTGGCTCGAAGCTGACCTGGTCGGGGCGGCCGGGGTGGGTGGTGATCCGGACTCGGTCGCCGGTGATCAGGGTGAGCCGGCTCGTCGTTGGTTTGGCCGCGGTGGTGGAGCTGGTGCGGGCGGGAGGGGCGGCGTGGGCGGGGGGTGGGGTCAGGGAGAGGGCTAGCGCGGTCGCCAGCAAGGGCGGGATCCAGCGATGGCTGGGCAAGGAGGTCCTCCAAGTGGGCACAAGGGCGTGTGTGCAGGAGACGCGATCCAGGGGGCCGAAGGTTCGGCTTTTCGAAGGAGCCGGAAATGTCGGCGGGTTCTGGCACAGTCCGTAGCCGTTGGTTGCTCACTGTCATCGCCGACTCGGGGAATCCCTGAGTTATCCCCAGGTTTCGACAGAGTTGAGTGGAATGGACTCAAGTCTGGATAAGTTGTTAGTAGTAGGACTTGTCATTGAGCTTGAGAGGCTGGAACCAGATGGATGTTCAGCGGTTGACGACGCTGGCCCGGGAAACCCTGTCGGTCGCGATCCGTCAGACCTCCGCGGCGGGCAACCCGACCGTGGAACCGATTCACCTGTTGTCGGCACTGCTCGCGCAGCCGGAGGGGACCACCATCGGTCTCCTGGAGGCCGCCGGCGGTGACCTCGACGCGGTACGCCGCCGGACGGCGGAGCAACTGTCCCGGTTGCCCAAGGCGAGCGGTGGCAGCGTGCAGGCGCCCAGCCTGTCGCAGCGGACGAGTGACGTGCTGAACCAGGCTGAGCAGCGGGCGCTGGGGCTGGGGGACGAGTTCGTCTCCACCGAGCACCTGCTGATCTCGCTGGCCACCGTCGAAGGCGTCGCGCAGACCGCGCTGGGGGTGACCGCGGACGCTCTGCTGCAGGCGTTCGACTCGATGCGGGGAAACCGGCGGATCACGTCGCCCGAGGCCGAGGGAACGACCAAGACGCTGGAGAAGTACGGCGTCGACCTGACCGAGCGGGCCCGCGACGGCAAGCTCGACCCGGTGATCGGCCGGGACTCCGAGATCCGTCGCGTCGTCCAGGTGCTGTCCCGGCGGACCAAGAACAACCCGGTCCTGATCGGTGAGCCCGGCGTCGGCAAGACCGCCGTCGTCGAAGGGCTGGCCCAGCGGATCGTGGCCGGTGACGTCCCGGAGTCCCTGCGCGGCCGCCGGCTGATCAGCCTCGACCTCGGCGCGATGGTCGCCGGCGCGAAGTACCGGGGTGAGTTCGAGGAGCGGCTGAAGGCCGTGCTGACCGAGATCAAGGAGTCGGACGGCCAGATCATCACCTTCATCGACGAGCTGCACACGGTCGTCGGCGCGGGTGCCTCCGGTGAGGGCGCGATGGACGCCGGCAACATGCTCAAGCCGATGCTGGCCCGTGGTGAGCTGCGGATGATCGGCGCGACGACCCTGGACGAGTACCGGACGCGCATCGAGAAGGATCCGGCGCTGGAGCGGCGGTTCCAGCAGGTGTTCGTCGGCGAGCCGTCGGTCGAGGACACGATCGCGATCCTGCGCGGTCTGAAGGAGCGGTACGAGGCGCACCACAAGGTCGCCATCTCCGACAGCGCGCTGGTCGCGGCCGCGACGCTGTCCAACCGCTACATCAGCGGCCGGCAGCTGCCCGACAAGGCGATCGACCTGGTCGACGAGGCCGCCTCCCGGCTGCGGATGGAGATCGACTCCTCGCCGGTCGAGATCGACTCGCTCCGGCGGACGGTCGACCGGTTGAAGATGGAGGAGCTCGCGCTGTCCCGCGAGGAGGACGCGTCGTCGCAGGACCGGTTGGTCCGGCTGCGCTCCGACCTCGCGGATCGCGAGGAGGAGCTGCGCGCCCTCGAAGCCCGCTGGGAGAAGGAGAAGTCCGGCCTGAACCGGGTCGGTGAGGTCAAGGAGCGGATCGACGAACTCCGCGGCCAGGCCGAGCGTGCCCAGCGCGACGGCGACCTGGAGACCGCGGCCAGGATCCTGTACGGCGAGATTCCCGAGCTGACCAAGGAGCTCGAGGCCGCGGCCGCCGAGCCGGTCGCTTCGGAGGCGCCGGACGCGATGGTCAACGAGGAGGTCGGGCCGACCGAGATCGCCGAGGTGATCGCGATGTGGACCGGCATCCCGACCGGCCGCCTGCTCGAGGGCGAGACCGGCAAGCTGCTCCGGATGGAGGACGAGCTGGGTCGCCGGCTGATCGGGCAGCGCGAGGCGGTCAAGGCCGTGAGTGACGCTGTGCGGCGGGCCCGCGCGGGCATCTCCGACCCGGATCGGCCGACTGGTTCGTTCTTGTTCCTGGGTCCGACGGGTGTGGGTAAGACCGAGCTGGCCAAGGCGCTGGCCGACTTCCTGTTCGACGACGAACGCGCGATGGTGCGGATCGACATGTCGGAGTACGGGGAGAAGCACAGCGTCTCGCGGCTGGTCGGCGCGCCACCTGGCTACGTCGGTTACGAGGAAGGCGGTCAGCTGACCGAGGCGGTCCGCCGCCGGCCCTACTCGGTGATCCTGCTGGACGAGGTGGAGAAGGCGCATCCCGAGGTCTTCGACATCCTGCTGCAGGTGCTCGACGACGGCCGGCTGACGGACGGGCAGGGCCGGACGGTCGACTTCCGCAACGTCATCCTGGTGCTGACCAGCAACCTGGGCTCGGCGTACCTGGCGGACATGTCGATCGACGACGTCGCCAAGCGCGACCAGGTGATGAGCGTGGTGCGGCAGGCGTTCAAGCCGGAGTTCATCAACCGGCTGGACGAGATCGTGCTGTTCGACGCACTCGGCAGCGAGGAGCTGACCAAGATCGTCGGCCTCCAGATCACCGCCCTGCAGAAGCGCCTGGGCGACCGCCGAATCACCCTCGACGTCGGCGAGGATGCGATGGAGTGGCTGGCCCTGACCGGCTACGACCCGGTCTACGGTGCCCGCCCCCTCCGCCGCCTGGTCCAGTCAGCCATCGGCGACGAACTAGCCCGAGGCCTCCTCTCCGGCACCATCCGAGACGGCGACACAGTCCAAGTCCACCTAAACGAAGCCAAAGACGCCCTAGACGTCACACCCGCCTAACCCCGCGCCCGGCGCCGGATGCTCTCCATTCCGGCGCCGGGCCCACCCCCTCCGGGCGCGCCACCACGCACGGCCACCGAGCAGTGCGTGGGTGTTTTGTTGTGGTCTGGGAGGATCGGGGTAGCGACTGTGGAAGGAACTGTGGAGGAGATGAGCGACCAGTACGGCGGCGGGTCCGGCGACGAGCGGCCGGGGCCGTATCAGGGCGCCTATGGCTCGTCCGGCCAGCAACCGCCACCACAGCAGACGCCGTACGGCGGACAGCCCGGCCCGTACGGCGGCGCCTTCGGGCAGAACCCGTACTCCTCGCTGCCCGGCCCCGCCGCCGCACCTCAGCAGGTGAAGATCGCCTCGACGATCTCACTGGCTCTCGGCGCCCTCTGCGTACTGCTCGGCCTGTTCACCCTCACCTCGGCCGGCTCTGAGATCGCCGACGTGCTCACCGGCGATCCGTCCGCCAAGGGAATGGTTGTCGCGGTCATCCTCATCACCAGCGTCGCCTACATCCTCCCGGCGATCTTCCTCCGCAAACGCCGCCGCTGGGCCCGCACGCTGCTGATTGTGGTGGCCGCGCTGGGCATCGCCGGCGGCATCACCGCTCTGCCCGCCTCGATCCTCGGCCTGGCACTCCACGGCACGCTGTTGTACCTGATGCTGCAAGAGCCCACCAAACGCTGGTTCCAGGGGCCGCGCTGATGGAGATCTGGATCAATCCGGCCTGCTCCAAGTGCCGAGCCGCCACCGCAGCCCTCGACGAGGCGGGCGTCACTTACACCGTCCGCCGCTATCTGGACGACCCACCCACAGCCGAGGAACTCGAAGCAGTCCTGACCCGCCTCAACCTCGACCCCTGGCACATCGTCCGCATGGGCGAGCCCGCGGCCGCCGCCCTCAAGTCCCTCCCCAAGGACAACGCCCACCGCGCCGACTGGATCGCGGCCATGGTCACCAACCCGATCCTCATCCAGCGCCCCATCCTCACCACCGACGACGGCACCACAGCCATAGCCCGAGACCCAGAAACACTCACCCGCCTCCTTGATAGCTAACCCGTAAAACGCTGAAAAGCGTTGCGCGGAAGGCGTCCTGGGGTGGGGTCCGGCAAGCAGTCTGCTCTCGGATCTGGACGGCCCGACACTGGCTGGATGCTGTGTCCATGAAGTGACCCTCGCGGCTCGCACCCAGGTACTGCGGTTGAGCGCGCTGCGTCAGCGGGCTCCGGCTGTGCGGAGGATGGTGGCTATTTGGTGGTGGCCGTGGTTGGTTGCGTGGCGGAGGGGGGTGACGCCGTCTCGGTCCGGTAGGGAAGGGTTGGCGCCGGCGGCGAGGAGGATGCGGACTATCTCTTGCCACGGTTCGGTGCCCTTGCCGAGGATCACTGCCTCCAGGAGCGCGGTCCAGCCGAGGTTGTTGACGTGGTTCACGTCGATACCCGTCTTCACCACACGGCGGACGTAGTCGACGTGTCCCCGTTCGCTCGCCGGGATCACCGAGATGCCGCCGTAGCGGTTGCGCAGCTTGAGGTCGGGTTTCGCGGGCAGCAGCGTCTCGAGCATCGCCACGCTCCCGGTCACGCCGGTCACCAGCCAGGCAGAATCTTGCCGCTCGTCCTGCGCGTCGGGGTCCGCGCCCAGTCCTACCAGCAGGCGCGCCGCGGCGACCCGGTCGTGCAGCGACGCCAGCAGCAGTGCGGTTCGGCCTTGGCTGTCCTTGTGTTCCAGCCGCGCTCCCGCTGCGAGAGCTGCCGCGACCCGGTCGGCGTCGCCCGCCTCGGCTGCTGACAGCAGAGCCGTCGGAGCGTTTGCACGGCTCGGCGGCTCCGTGGTCAAGGTGGCGACCACGGCCGTCTGGCTGCGAGTTTTGGCGCCCTGCAGTGGCGTGGTTCCATCCCGCTCGGCGGAGCGGTGGCGGTCTGCTCCGGCGGCGACCAGGAGGCGCACGGTGTCGACGTACCGCGGGCTGCCGTCACCGAGCAGGACGGCTTCGTGCAGCGCGGTCCAGCCGAGGCGGTTGACGTGGTCCACCGCAGTACCGGCGCGCAGCAACCGGCCGACCACGCTGGCGTGGCCGCGCTCCGCGGCGCGAATCAGAGCGGTTCCGCGGTAGCTGTCGAGACTGCGGACGTCGGCGCCGTGCTGCAGGGTCAGCTCGAGCAGGTCGAGGTAGCCCTCGCTCGCGGCGATCAGAAAGGTGCTCTGGACCGTGTCGTCGACCGCGTTGACGTCAGCCCCGGCCGCGATCAGCCGACGAGCCGCCGGTACGTCGTTCTTCCAGGCGGCAGCGATCAACTGCCGGTCGAGGCCGTCAGCAGTCGGCACGGTCGAACTCCTCGCAGTCGGTGTGGTCAGCCCCGCCGTCGGCGCGGCCATCGGCCCACCGGTCGAGCCCGTCGAGCCGGTGGGGCCGATTGGACTGGTCGTGTCGGTCCCGCCGGTCGGGTTGGCCGGGTCGGTGGGGCCGGGTGGGTTGGAGGGTGGTGGCGTCGTTGGGGTTGAGGCGGTTGCGGAGGGCTGGGTGGCCTGCTGGGGTGTGCAGGCTACTCCCGCCAGCGCCACCAGGATGACGGCAGCCACGGCGGTCGCAGTACGGGTCATCGGGCTGGTGGGGTTAGGGCGACTACCTGGTACGGCGGGAGGCCGACGGGCTCGTCGAATTTGCTGTCTACCAGGAGCAGCCGGCCCTGGGCCAGCTTCGCGGTGGTGAATACGCGGGTGGGGTCGGTGGGTGTCGCGGCCACCAGCGTGGCTGTGCTGCCGTCGGGGGTCAGGCGCAGCGTGGTCAGGACGCGGGAGAAGTTGCGCACGACCCACAAGAGGTCGCCACCTCGCACCAGCCCGTCGGCGTTCACCAGGTCGGCGCCGCCGGTGCTGACCGGCGAGGCCGCCCCACTCCGCAAGTCGAACCGCCACAGCTTGCCGACGTTGCCCTGCGCAACGACCAGCGCGCGGCGGTCTGCGGAGACCACGATGCCGCCGAGGTTGAAGCCGGTCTGCGTCGGGATCGTCCCGGTCGCGTCGGCCCAGGTGCGGACCGTCCAGCGACCGTCGCGTTCGGCGACCCGGAACACCTGCGGCGCGTTCGAGTTGGTGAAGTACGCCGCGCCGTCCGGACCGATCGCGATGTCGTTCAGGAACGCGTTCGGTACGCCGGTCCGAAGCGCGGCCAGCAACCGGCCCGACCGGTCGTACACCCACAGGTCAGGCGCCCCCGGGTGGTCGATGCCGTTCGGTCCGCCCGCGACATACACACGCCCGTGCGCGTCGACGGTGACGCCGCGCGCGGTCCACCGGCCATCGGTACCGTCACCGGCCAGCCACTCGGTGGCGGCACTGGCTCGCACCGACCCGCGGTGGATCTCGCCACCCGTCGTCTCCGACACGTAGAACCGCTGCGTGCGCCCGTCGTACCCGATTCCCTCGTACTTCGATCCGCCGGCACCGTTCACCACCGGGTCGCCGGGCAGTTCGTAGTCGGCGGTCCGGGCGGACGCGGCCGGCATCCCGGCGCCGAGCAGTACGGCGGACAGCGCCAGGGTCGCGGACAGGGAGCGAACAGACATGAATACCTCGCATCAAGGGTGCTTGAACGGTCGACAAGGTCAAGCGTGCTCGGCGGACGCTCCGCACACGACCGGCGTTCGGGGACGATGAAGTAGCCGATCGGATGATTCGGTTCGCGCGCCGGCAGGCTTACCATCGGCTCGAGATGACCACCTCACAGTCGCGGCCGATCACCCCCGCTTGGGCCGCCGGGATCCTGGGCCGTGCCGACGGGCTGGCGACCGCCTCGCACGCGACGTTCGTCGTACTCGTGGCGGCGTCCGCTGTGCGGTACCTGTCCGGGCACGGCTTCGGCGACCAGGCTCCCTGGGTGCTCGCCGGGGCAACGCTCCTGCTGGTGACGTACGCCGCGCGCCGGGTGCTGCCAGGCTGGGTGTGGCTCGCCCTGCTCGTTGCTGGCTGGTTCGCGCTGGTACTGCTGGCTCCCTCGTTCGCCTGGTGCGCAGTACCGCTGTCCTTCGTGGCGCTCCGCGTGCTGCCGTTCCGGGCGGCCTGTGCGGTGGTTGCCGCCATGGTGGTGACCACTGTGGTCACGTGGACCCGGATGTCGGACCGGCTGGACCCGACGATCGTGCTCGGGCCGGTGTGCATTGCGGTGCTCGCGGTGGGCGCGTACAGGGTGCTGGAGCGGGATGCGCTCGCACGGCAGTCGCTGCTGGACGAGTTGCGCGCGGCGCAGGGTGACCTGGCAGACGCGCAGCACCGGGCCGGCGTACTGGCTGAGCGGGCACGGCTGTCGCGGGAGATCCATGACAGCGTCGCCCAGGGGCTGACGAGTATCAACCTGCTGCTGCAGGCGTCCGACAGTGAGTGGGAGAGCAGGCCTGCGGCGGCCCGCGAGCACGCGGCCCAGGCGGCGGCGACCGCCCGCGACGGCCTGGACGAGGTACGCCGGGTGGTCCGCGACCTGGCACCGGCGGAACTCGCCACGGAACCGGGTGATCCAGCGTTGCCCGCCGCGCTCCGGCAGACTTGCGAACGGCTCGCCACGCATAGCGAAGTGGAGGTCCGCGTGCAGGTCCACGGAACGCCGGTACGCCTCGGGCCGGAGATCGAGACGGCTCTGCTGCGTACTGCGCGTGGAGCTCTGGCGAACGTGCTTGAGCATGCGGCCGCGACTACGGCCGTGGTCACGCTGACCTATCAGCCGGACGCTGTCACGCTCGACGTCCGAGACGACGGGCGCGGTCTGCCCGAGCACCCGCGCTCGACTGGCCCAGATCGTGGGCGAGGGTTGGCTGGGATCCGCAGCCGGCTTCAGGAACTCGGTGGCACGTTGGTGCTGGAGAGCGAGCCGGGCGAAGGTACTGCGCTGGCTGCTTCCGTTCCGTTGGACCGATCGTGATCCGGGTGGCGTTGGTCGATGACCATCCGGTGGTTCGGGCCGGGATGCGGGCGCTGGTCGACGGGCAGGACGACCTGACGGTGGTGGGCGAAGCGTCCGACGCGCACAGCGCCGAGCAACTCGTCGCGGCGGTGCGGCCGGACGTCGTACTGATGGACCTGAACCTCGGTCGCGGACCCGGCGGCGTCGAGGTCACGGCGCGACTGCGCGCGCTGCCGGAGCCGCCGCAGGTGCTGGTGCTCACCACCTACGACACCGAGGCAGACATCCTGAGCGCAATCGACGCCGGCGCCTCCGGCTACCTGCTGAAGGACGCGCCGCCGGAAGACCTCTTCCGCGCGATCCGAGGCACCGCCCGCGGCGAGGTAGTCCTGGCCCCGGCAGTCACCGCCCGGCTAGTAAAACGAGCCGGCTCGCCGGGCCCGGTCCTCACCGAACGCGAGGTAGAAATCCTCGGCCTCCTAGCCACCGGCCAGTCCAACCGAGAACTAGCCAAACGCCTCTTCGTCAGCGAGGCAACGGTGAAGTCCCACCTCTCCCACATCTACACCAAACTAAAAGTAGAAACCCGAGCCGCCGCAGTAGCCCGAGCCATAGAACAACACATCATCCGCCCCCCAGCCAGCTAACAACGCGAAAGCTGGGGCCCACCGTCCGGAGGGAATCCCAGCTCCACTTCTCCACAAGGAGCCCCTGGGAGCTAGTGAAAAGCCTTGCACACAAGGCGCTTTGGGGCATACGTCAGAAATCAATCTGCCCCCGGCTGCCCCGCCCCACACCCTGAGTGGCTCCCCGCAGTACCGCGAGAACCCTTGCATCATCCTCGGATGCCTGCTGCGCGCCCTCCTGTTTCTGCCCTGTCCGCCTGGATCGACGAGTCCATCATTGTCGGAGGCAATCAACATCCCGGTGCCTACACCCTCGCGTCGGTGGTCGCGGATCCGGCCGCGGCTGACGACCTTCGCGACGTCCTGCGATCGTTGCGGGAGCGGAAGCTGCGCCGGTTGCACTGGACGAGTGAGTCCGCGAAGCGGCGTGATCTGATTGCTCACGCGATTGCCGGACTGGACGTGGCCGCGGTCGTTGCCCTGGGGACGCCTGTCCACCGGAAGAAGCAGGAGCGTGCCAGGCGATGCTGCCTGGAGTGCCTCCTGTACGAGTTGGAGGACTTTGGTGTCACCCAAGCCTGGTTCGAGTCGCGTGCGGCGTTGCTGGACGGGCGCGATCGGAGCTTGGTCGACAGCGCTCGACGCACAGGACTGCTCTCCGGGCGGCTGTCGGTTGACTTTGCCCTGCCGATCCAGGAACCCATGCTCTGGTTGCCGGATGCGGTGGCCGGTGCGGTGACGGCCGCGCAGCTGGGAGAGCCGAGGTGGTTGCTCACGCTTTCCGAGTGTGTCCATATTCATCACGTCGGGGTGCGCTAGAAAGCGCGAAAGCTGGGTCCCACCGTCCGGAGGGAGTCCCAGCTTCACTTCTCACCAAGGAGCCCGTGGTGAGCTGTTCCGAGTGTTGCACATGACTGGATCGATTGTCTCGGGGCAGTGTGGGGCAGGTCAGAGTTTGGTTAGGCGGGTTAGGGCTTCTTGGAGGAGTTCTGGTTTTTTGCAGAAGGCCCAGCGGACTAAGGGGCGGCCTGCTTCGGTGTTGTCGTAGAAGACTTGGTGGGGGATGGCTACGACGCCGGTGCGTTCGGGGAGCATGCGGCAGAACTCGATGCCGTCGGTGTGGCCGAGGGGGCGGATGTCGGTGGTGACGAAGTAGGTGCCTTGGGGGCGGTGTACGCCGAAGCCGAGTGACTCGAGGCCGTCGCAGAGGAGGTCTCGTTTGGCCTGCATGGTGGCGATCAAGGAATCGAAATAGTCGTTGCTTAGGGCAAGGGCTCCGGCTACGGCGGGCTGGAAGGGTGCGCCTGAGACGTAGGTGAGGAACTGCTTCGCGGTGTTCACCGCGGTGACGACCTCCGGCGTGCCGGTGACCCAGCCGATCTTCCAGCCGGTGACCGAGAAGGTCTTGCCCGCGCTGCCGATCGAGACCGTTCGTTCGGCCATTCCCTCGTACGCCGTGAGCGGCCGGTGCTGCAGGCCGTCGAAGATCAGGTGCTCGTAGACCTCGTCGGTGATGACGACCAAGTCGTGCTCCACCGCGATCGCGGCGATCCCGCGGAGTTCCGCGTCGTCCAGCACGGTGCCGGTCGGGTTGTGCGGGGAGTTGATCAGCAGCACCTTGGTGCGGGGCGTTACGGCGGCGCGGAGCTCGTCCAGGTCGAGCCGGAAGTCGGGAGCGCGCAAGGTGACCGGCACGCGGTGTCCGCCGGCCATCGCGATGCATGCGGCGTACGAGTCGTAGTACGGCTCGAGGGCGATCACCTCGTCGCCTGGTTCGACGTACGCGAGCAGGGAGGCGGCGATCGCCTCGGTGGCGCCCGTGGTGACGAGCACCTGCGTGTCCGGGTCGTACGTCAACCCGTAGAAGCGCTGCTGGTGGTCGACGATGGCTTGCCGCAGGGCGGGGATGCCGCGCCCGGGCGGGTACTGGTTCGCGCCTGCGCGGATAGCGGCGACCGCGTCCTCGAGCAGCGAGTCCGGTCCGTCGGTGTCGGGGAATCCCTGCCCCAGGTTCACCGATCCGGTCCGCACCGCCAGCGCGGACATCTCCGCGAAGATCGTCGTTCCGAGCCCCTGCAACCGCCGAGCATGTTCACGCATGCCTCCGACCCTAACCTGCCCCGCGCGCCCCTGCCGGGTTAGGATCGTGGCCAAGTGCCTAGGGTTCCGCTGCCGGTCCGTGTGAGGGTAATCAGGGTTTGGCGGGGCAGGTCCGAGCGGCACAGCCGGGGCGGCCGGACGCCGCGCCGGTCATCTGACGGGACAAAAGCCTGGAGGACCTGGTTGTCCGCGTGCGCGGACGCCTGAAGGGTCTTCGGTGGATGTCACAGCACTTTCCCTGGTCCTCGTAGCGGCTGTTCTGCACGCCGCCTGGAACTTTGCGGCCAAGCGGGTGCGGCGAGGTGGGCCGCTGTTCGTGTGGTCGTACTACACGGCGGCCGGCGTCCTGATGCTCCCGGCGCTCGTCGTCGCGGTGGCCACGACGAACGCGCGACCCCAGTGGAGTTGGCTGGTCGCTATCTGCGTCACTGCTGTGCTGCACATCGGGTACGGCGTTGTGCTACAGCGCGGGTATGACGTGGGCGACCTGTCGCTCGTGTACCCGCTGGCGCGCGGCACCGGCCCGTTGCTGGCGGTCGTCCTGGCTGTCCTGCTGCTCGATGAGCGTCCGGGGCCGATCGGGCTGGCCGGTGCCGGGCTGATCATCATCGGGGTGCTGACCATCAGCGCAGGCCGGGCAGCTACCAGGCGCAGTGTTCGCGCCGGGATCGGGTACGGCGTGGCGACGGGCGCGCTGATCGCGGCGTACACCCTGGGTGACGCCTACTCCGTGGCGGAGATCGGCATTCCTCCATTGATCTACTTCGGCGCAGCCTCGTTGCTGCAGAGCCTGCTGCTCACCCCGCATGCGCTCCGCCACCGCGAGCAGGTGCGGCTGCTCTGGGCGGAGAGCCGCCGGGAGATCTGGATCGTCGCCCTGTTGTCGCCGGCGGCGTACCTGTTGGTGCTGTTCGCGATGCGGCTCGCGCCGGTGAGCCTGGTCGCGCCGGCCCGCGAGGTCAGCATCGTGCTCAGCGGGCTGGCAGCGTGGTTAGTACTGGGCGAGGCCGGGGCGCCACGCCGGCTGGTGGGCAGCGCGATCGTCCTGGCAGGCATCGTCGCCATCGCCCTCGCCTGAGCCGCCCGGGGCCCCGGCCACCGGGCGACCTCAGATTACGGCTCGTCGATCGGCACATCCGTGTTGACCATCCGGGTCAGCCAGGCGCGGGCCGCGGCGCGGTCGGCTGCGGTGAAGTCGGACTCCAGCTCGCGTTCAACCGCCTGTACTGCGGGCGTCGCCGCCGCCAGCCGGGAATGCCCGGCGTCAGTCAGATAGACCTGCTGCGAGCGCCGATCAGCCGGATTGGCCCGCCGTTCGATCAGCCCGGCCCGCTCCATCCCGGTGATCAGCTCATTGGCGGACTGCCGCGCAGTACCGACCTTGCGCCCAACCTCCGCGATCGTCCGGCCGGGGCTGTCGCGCAGGATCAGCAGCGTGCCGTACTGCGGTACCGACAACTCGTGTTCGGCCAGCGCGGCGGCGACCGCCGAGCGCATGCTCAGCCAGGCGTGGCGCACCAGGAAGGTGACGCAGCCGCCACTCGCCTCCTCCACAGGATCCATACCGCCATTCTGCCTGGACAAGGTGATTGACAGGTTCCTGACGATCATGCCACGCTGATCACCGTCAGGACCCTGTCAATCATAGGAGTCTTCGGTGCATCCTGTCGATCCACGCCGGCAACGCCGGATCCTTTCGATTCTTGTCGTCTCCGCGATCCTGATCTGGATCGACTCGACCGTGCTCGGGATCGCGCTGGAGCGTCTCGCCGACCCGGTCGACGGCCTCGGCGCCACCCCCGGCCAGCTGCAGTGGGCGCTGGGGATCTACTCACTCTTCTTCGCCACCGCGCTGTTCGCGGCCGGCGCGCTCGGCGATCGCTACGGCCACCGGACCGTACTGATGCTGGGCATGAGCGTCTTCGGTGTCTCGTCGGCGTGGGCCGCCTGGGCCGACGGCCCGGTGTCGCTGATCCTGGCGCGCGCGTTGATGGGCATCGGCGGCGCGATGATCATGCCGACCTCGATGGCGATCATCGGCTGGGTCTTCCCGCCCGAACGCCGGGCCGGCGCGATCGCCGCATGGTCGGCGTCCGCCGGTCTCGGTGTCGCGGTCGGGCCGGTGCTCGGCGGCCTGCTGATCGACCACTTCTGGTGGGGTTCGGTCTTCCTCATCAACCTGCCGATCGTCGCGGCGGGCCTGATCGGCGCGGCCCACGTCGTACCGAATCCGCGCAGCCCGCACAAGCGCCGGTTCGATCCGCTGGGGCTGACGTTGTCGACGCTCGGGTTGCTCGGCGTCACCTACGGGCTGATCGAAGGCGGCCAGAGCGGCGGCTGGGGTCGCTGGCAGGTCTGGGGCAGCATCGTCGCCGGAGTACTGCTGATCACCGCATTCCTGTACTCCGAATGGCGGGAAGCCAATCCGAGTTTCGATCCGCGGTTGTTCCGCAACCGTCGTTTCGCCGCGGGCAATGTCAGCATGGCCGCGCTTTTCTTGACGATCACCGGACAGAGCTTCTACATCACCTTCTACCTGCAAGGCGCGCGCGGAATGTCGGCCCTGCATGCCGGTCTGCTGTCGTTGCCGGGGGCAATGGGTGTGGTCGTCGGATCAGCTGTCGGTGCTCGCTTGGTCCGTCGCTTCAGCGTCGCGGCGGTCTCCGGTACTGCGCTCGCCGTGTTCGCCGCCTGCCATGCGCTCAACCTCACGTTCGTGGTCGACACGTCGCTGGTCTGGTTCGGCGTGGTCGGTGCGGTGGCGGGGATCGCGATCGGTACTGCGGTGGCGCCGACCAGCGCGGCCATCATGGCGGCCCTGCCGATGGAGCGGATGGGGGCGGGATCGGCCGTCAACAACGCGATTCGGCAGGTGGGCAGCGTGCTCGGCATCGCAGTGCTGGGGACGATCGTGTCGAATGTCTACCAGGACTCGATCGCGTCGTCGCTCACCAGCCTGCCCGAAAGTGCTCGCGAGGCCGCAGGCGGATCGGCCGAAGCAACCCGCCGTACTGCGGCCGCCCTCGGCCGACCCGAGTTGGTGCAGGCGGCCAACGACTCGTTCATCCACTCCATGCACCTAGCAGCCGCCACCGCAGCCGCCATCGCCCTGGTAGGAGCAGTAGTCCTCATCCTCGCCTTCCGCACCAAGCCCACTCCGGTGGGGGCGCCCGGCGCGGAAATGTCGGCTGTGCCGACTGAGGCGGCTGGTCCGCTGGAACCCGAGCGGGCTGGCTAGGCACGGCCCGCAGGGCGCTCATCCAGCTCGCTCGAGCTGGATGAGCTGGGTGGCTCCCCCGCCGCACGGGTCGGGGGCGGGAAGTGCGCGGTGGTCTGGGGGCAGGCCCACCGCGCTGGTTGGGGTTAGGGCCAAGGGGTCGGGGGTGGTGGTGGGACGACGGCGGGGCGGTCTTCGCAGTGGCCGGGGGGAGCGGCGTCCGCGGTCCAGTTGCCGTCGTTGCTCGAGCCCAGGAGGCGTACGTCGAACTCCGGGGTGCCGGTGAAGTGGAAGGTGCCGCAGTTGTTGACGAACGGGGCGCCGACGTTGCGGGCGTCCACGTTCTCGAAGGTGGCCCAGCCGCCGACCCGGGCGTTGACCACGTTCGTGCCGGTGCCGTCGACCTTGATGTTGCGGAAGGCAACGTTCTCGATCCGGTAGTCGTCCTTCACCGGCCAGTCGACGACGAACAGGAACGCGTTGTACGTCGAGTCCAGGAACGAACTGTCGGTCACCTCGATCCGCCCCGACATCGTCGACTGCAACGCGTACAGCCAGAGCGCGCCCAGTCCGAGATTCCAGTTCAGGTCCCGCGGCCCACCGCGCACGGTCGTGTTGCGGGCGAACGACAGCGTCCCCTCGAACGGCGTCGAGTTGAACCGTGACCCGGCGTGCAGCGTGCTGCCCTCGCGAATCGGGTCGGCCACCAGGTTGTCGGTCACCGCGTTGTCGCGCCCGCCGTAGATCGCGATGTTGTTGGCCAGGGTCGGCGTCTGGACGGTGTTGTGGTCGTAGACGTTGTCGTGGTTGACCAGCCCGTCCGGGTTGGCCTCCGACCACATCGCCAGGCCGTCGTCACCGGTGTTGCGGACGAAGTTGTTGGTCGCCCGCACGTGCGAGACGCCGAGGTGCAGGTTCATCCCGTCCGCGATCGCGTCGGTGATGACGTTGTTCTCGATCAGCAGGCCGCTCATCGGCCCGTCCAGCCAGATCCCGACCTTGGTGCGGTGCAGGTAGAGGTTCCGGATCGTCGAGCCACCGCCGATGGCGCCACCGATCCCGTTCACCTGGTCGGTGTCGATCCGCTCCCGTACGTCGCTCTCGATCGCGAAGTCGGACAGGTGCACCTTCGTGCTGCCCCCGTCGGCGGCGTACCGGCCGTAGAAGCCTGGCGCGCTGTGGATCGACTTGTCGGGCGCAGGCTCGGCTAGTGGCAGCACCCTGCCCTTGATGATCGTCCACCAGTTGCCGGCGCCGCGGACGGTGACCTGGTCCACCACGATGTGCCGGTTGACCTGGTAGGTGCCCGGCGGGATGAACACCGACCACCCGATGCGCTTGGCCATCGCGATCGTCCGCTCGATCGCCGGCGCCGCATCGCGCCGCCCGGTCGGGTCAGCGCCGAAAAGCCTGACCGACAAGGACTTCGCGGGCTGTTGCAGTGGTTGGGCAACGAGTTCGAAGTCGGCGACGTCGAGCACCGTCCACGCCACCGTCGTACCGGCCGGGAGCTGGAACCGGACCTTGTCGCCGGCGCCGTAGGTCTTGCCGAGCACCAGTCGCTGCTCGTCGTAGAAGTGGTTCGGCCGGAACGGTTTCGCCACCGGGTCTGGCTCCGGCTTCCACCAACCCGGCTTCGGGTCGACGTTCGGGTCGTTGGAGAACGGATACATGCCGTACAGCCAGGCGTACTCCGAGGTCAGCGTCATCGTCTTCGCGCGCTTGCCGTTCACCAGTACGTCGAGCGGCGACCGCAACCCGCCGCCGGCCGCGGAGTCGGGAATGCTGTAGCGCAGGGTCAACGCATTGGCCGGCTTCGACAGCGTGAACTCGACGTACTGACCAGCCTGAGTCAGCCGTACTGCGCTGCGCCCCGACGCCTCGGCGGGCAAGGTGTAGGCCTCGCGGCCGGGACCGATCTTCTCGCCGGTCGTGGCCGCGTTCTCCGCCTCCTGCTCGACGAACGGCACAGTGGCCCCACGTCCCTGCACCAAGGCGGGATCAAGCCCTGCCCGAGTCACCACCGGCGCCAACGCGGCGGCGGGCTCAGCAGAAGCACGGGTCGACAGACCTGGTACTGCGAGAAGGGCGCCCACTGCGGCGCCGATCACCACCGTCCGGCGGCGATGGAAGACGGACTGAACGACAGATCGGGACACGGGCAGACATCCCCTCGAACTCAACGGCCGCCCCACAGGCGTGCCGAGTGAGCCGGACACTACGCAGACCGATCTTTCTCTGCAAGATCTCGACAGAAGAAAGAAATTTCCGCGCAATCGAAGCCGGCTAGGGGAGGGTCAGTCCAGGACCACCTGGGGCTGAGGGCGCAGGGCGCGGAGCCAGAGTTCGGTCTGGGCGATGTGGGCGGAGGCTGCGGTGGCGGCCGCGGCCGGGTCGCGCTGGGTGATGGCGGCGAGGATCGCGCGATGGCCGCGATCGCTGGTCTGCTTGATCGCGTCGAAGTCGTCACCCGGTTCGAAGATCCGGTAGTGCCCGCCGCGCCCGCGGATCACGCCGGTCAGTGCCGTGACGGTCGGGTTCCCACCCGCAGTACAGAGCGCGCCGTGGAACTCGGCGTCCAGAAGCTGGATTTCGGTGGCGTCGGTAGTCGCCTCCAGGCGATCGAGGATGTCGCCCAGCTGTTCGGCCAGTGCCGGATCCTGCCGGGCCGCGGCCGCCGCGGTCGCGTGCGCTTCGAGCACCCGCCGTACTTCGAGCAGTTGCAGGAGCCCTTCGAGGGGGATCAGCTCGACCGAGAGGGAGAACCGGCTGATGATCTCGGCCGGGTCGAGGGCCGAGACGTAGGTGCCCGAGCCGTGCCGCGACTCGATCACGCCCAGCGCGGCCAGTGAGCGCGCGGCCTCGCGCAGGGAGCTGCGGGACACCCCGAGGTGGTCGCACAGCTCCGGCTCCGGCGGGAACTTCTCGCCCGGTCCGAGCTCACCGGACGCGATCATCTTCCGCAGGCCGGCCAGCGCCTTGTCCGTCGCCGCCATCAGCACCTCCCCTTCGGGCTCCCCGGGGTTCGGGAAGCTCCGGTTGACCAAACCTCTCAGAGCGTAAGTCCTCAGACCACTTGTGGTCACGTCGTCGGTAAGTCCTTGTCGATTCAGCGCAAAACTGGCTAGTGTGCGGAGATCGCTCCAAGAGTCATCAGATGTCAGAGCAAAATTGTCCCTGGCCCACATCCCCTGAGGAGAAGTGCCGAATACGCTACCGACAGATGTTCGCACCTCTGACCGCGTTCGCCATGGTCGTCGCCGCGGCCGCCTGCGGCCCGGGCCCGGCCGAGAAGGCCCAGGGTGAGGGCAAGGGCGGCGAGGTGAAGCTGCAGATGGTCGAGAGCCTGACCAACCCGACCCGGACCACCTTGCTGAAGAAGCTGATCGCCGACTTCGAGGCGAAGAACACCAACATCAAGGTCCAGCTCATCTCACCGCCGACCAACTCCGCGGACCAGAAGATCCAGCAGATGCTGCAGTCCGGCAAGGGTGTCGACGTGCTGGAGGTCCGTGACACCACCGTCGGCCCGTTCTCCACCAACAAGTGGATCTACGACATGGCCCCCGACCTCAAGGGCTGGGACGGTCTCAACGCGCTGACCGAGAACGCCCTGAAGGTCACCCAGCAGGGCGGCAAGTCGTACATGGTGCCGTACGGCTTCTACGGCCTGTCGCTGTTCTACCGCAAGGACCTGGTCCAGCAGGCCGGCTTCAGCGGACCGCCGAAGAGCTGGGCCGAGCTGGTCGAGCAGGCCAAGAAGATCAACGACCCGAGCAAGAACCGGTACGGCTACTCGTTCCGCGGCGGCCTCGGTGCCGGGGGCAACGCGGTCGCGATCATCTCGGGATACGTGATCGACGAGATCAACAAGGACAACGCCTTCAAGCTGACCAGCGGCAAGACGATTTTCTCCTCGCCGAAGGCAGCCGACGCGCTCAACCTGTACGTCGACCTGTTCAAGAACGCCTCGCCGCCGTCCGCGGTGAGCTGGGGTTATCCCGAAATGGTGCAGGGCTTCACCTCCGGTACGACGGGCTTCCTGCTCCAGGACCCCGAGGTGATCGCGACGGTCAAGGAGTCGAAGACCATCAAGGAAGACCAGTGGGGTACGGCGCCGCTCCCGGTCGGCCCGACCGGCAAGGCGGCCCAGCCGCTGGCCAACGCGGGCTGGGGTGTCGCCGAGGGCAGCACGCACAAGAAGGAGGCGGTCGAACTGGTGAAGTTCCTGACCTCTGGTGAGTCCGCGATGACGTTCTCCAAGGAGAACAGCCTGGTACCGATCCTGAAGAGCGCCGCCGAGGACCCGTACTTCAAGGACGGCCCGTGGGCGTCGTACGTCGCGATGAACTCGTCGCCGGACACCTACGTCGTGGTCACCCAGCCGCGGGGTGTGCCGTGGTCGACCGAGTGGGGCAACAAGTCCGACGCCGACGTCCAGAAGCTGATCACCGGCAAGGCGCAACCGGCCGAGATCCTGAAGAGCTGGGACGAGTACTGGACCAAGAAGTGGGCGGGGAACTGAGCCGATGGCTCTGACCGACACCGAACGCCGCGGCACCAAGCTGGAGCCGGTGCCGCGGCGGCCGGTCACCCGGCGACGCCAGTTCACCGGGCGGACGGCGCTCACCTTGTTCCTGTTCATGCTGCCGGCGATCGCGTTCGTCGGCATGTTCACCTACTACCCGCTGGCCAACGGCATCTCGATGGCCTTCCGCAACTACAACCTGAACGACCTGTCCGACACCTCCTGGGTCGGGCTGAAGAACTTCAGCACGCTGCTGCACGACGAGATGTACCGCGGCACGGTGAAGAACTCGGTCGTCTGGGTGGTCGGATCGCTGGTGCCGCAGTTCCTGATCGGCTTCACGATGGCGTTGTGGTTGCGGCGGAAGTTCCGCTTCCGCGGTACCTACCAGGCGCTGGTGTTCTTCCCCTGGGCGGTGTCGGGCTTCCTGATCGGCATCCTGTTCCGCTGGATGTTCAACGGTGAGTTCGGGGTCGTCAACGACCTGCTGATGAAGACGCACCTGATCGACACCCCGGTGCCGTGGCTGGCCGACGCGAAGTACGCGATGGTCGCGGTGATCGTCGCGAACGTCTGGTACGGCGTGACGTTCTTCGCGATCATGATCCTGGCCGCGCTGCAGTCGGTGCCCGAGGAGCTCTACGAGGCGTCCGCGATCGACGGCGCGGGCAAGGTCCGGACGCTGTTCAGCATCACCATCCCGTCGATCCGGACGACGCTGGCGCTGACCGTGCTGCTGCGGGTGATCTGGATCTTCAACTCACCCGAGCTGATCTTCGGCATGACCGGGGGCGGACCGGCCAACGAGACGCACATCGTGACGTCGTACATGATCCAGGTGACCCAGGAGGGTGACTACGGGCGCGCGTCGGCGATGGGCGTGATGGTGGTCTTCGTGCTGATGCTGTTCGCGATCTTCTACCTGTTGTCGATCCGTCCCAGGAAGGCGATGAGATGATCCGCGACTACAGCACCGGCGGCAAGGTCGCGCGCTTCGTCGGACTCGGCCTGTGCCTGCTGATCACGATCTTCCCGCTCTACTGGATCCTGGTCACGTCGTTCAAGGAGCCGGGCACGATCTTCGCCTATCCCTTGAAGTACTGGCCTTCCGACTGGTCGCTGGCCAACTACCAGGGGTTGTTCGAGCAGTCGAACTTCGCGGTCTTCCTGGTCAACAGCCTGATCGTCTCGACGGTTGCGGCCGCGTTCGCGACGGTGATCGCACTGCTCGCGGCGTACGTGCTCGCGCGGTTCGAGTTCGTCTCCAAGGGCGCGGTGATGGGTGCCTTCCTGGTCACCCAGATGATTCCCGGCTTCATCGCGCTCGGCTCGCTCTACATCCTGATGACGAGGCTCTACCTGGTCGACAACCGGTGGGGCCTGGTGCTGGTGTACGTCGCGGTCTCGATCCCGCTCTGCACGGTGATGCTGCGCGGCTTCTTCGAGAACGTGCCGGCCTCGCTCGAGGAGGCGGCGATGGTGGACGGGTGCTCCCGGCTGACCGCGTTGTTCCGGGTGCTGGTCCCGGTGATGACGCCGGGCATCGCGGCGTCGTACATCTTCAACTTCGTGAACTGCTGGAACGAGCTGTTCCTGTCGGTCACCTTGATGAACAGCGACAGCAACCGAACCATCCCGGCCGCGCTGAACGGCTTCATCAGCAGCTACAACATCGACTGGGGTTCGATGTCGGCCGCGGCCGTGCTCTCGATCGTCCCCACGATGGTGCTGTTCGCCTTCGCCAGCCGCTACATCGTCGAGGGCCTGACGGCCGGCGCCGTCAAGGAGTGAAGGAAGGCGGGGAGGTCCCAAACCCGCCACCGTCGCGGTGCCAGCTCCTGGTACTGCGCGGTGCCGGGTGCGGCCTCGCCGCCGACGAGGACCGTCGCCATCCCCAACTCCTCGGGCACGGTCAGGTTGACCGCCAGGTCGTCGAAGAAAGCCGCGCGGCGAGGATCGATGGAGAACCGCTCGACGAAGCGCTGGTAGCTCTGTGGGTAAGGTTTTGGGATCAGCTCGCCGGCCAGGATGTCGAACACGTCGTCGAAGTGATCAGCCAGCCCGAGCCGGGGCAGCGCCTGCTCGGCGTGGTACGCCGATCCATTGGTGTAGACGAACTTGCGCCCCGGCAGGGCCGCGATGGCGTCCACCAGCAGCGGGTCGGGGCGTAGTACGGAGTAGTCCATCCGGCGCTCGAAGGCGAGGTAGTCGGCCGCCTCGATGCCCTCGGTCGTCATCAGGCCGCGCAGCGTGGTGCCGTGAGCGGCGATCAGCTCGGCCTGGATCCGGCGCGCTCCCGCCTCGTCGGTGCCGAAGTAGTTGCCCACGTATTCGCGGATCCCCGCGTTCAGCTGATCCGCCAGACCCGAGGCAGGTGGGTAGAGCGTGTTGTCGAGATCCAGCACCCAGGTGTCGACATCGGCCAGACCGGGGTGGTGGGGTGGGGCCGTATGACACAGCATCACTCCAGAGTAGTGACAGACTGGGCGACGTCATCTACGGGAGGACTGAGCTGTGGCGACGGCACTCATCACTGGGCCCACCGCGGGAATCGGGCGGGCGTTCGCGGACAAGTTGGCGGTCGAGGGCTACGACCTCGTACTGGTGGCGCGGGATGAGGCGCGGCTCAACGAGGTCGCGACCGAGATCACCCGGCTGCACGGCGTCGCCTGTGAGGTGCTCGCGGCGGACCTGACCGTGCCGGAGCAGCTGGCGACCGTCGAGGAGCGGTTCCGGACCGGGCCGATCGAAGTACTGGTGAACAACGCCGGCTTCGGCGAGAAGAAGCCGTTCTGGGCCAACCCGATCGAGGTCGAGGAGAAGCAGTTCGACCTGTTGGTCCGGGTCGTCCTGCGGCTCACCCACGCGGCCGTGCTGCCGATGATCGAGCGGGGTTCCGGCGCGGTCGTCAACGTCTCGTCGGTGGCGGGCTTCCTGCAGCGCGGCAGCTACAGCGCGCACAAGTCCTGGGTGACGAACTTCTCGGCCGGTCTGGCGATCGAGCTGCATTCCAAGGGCGTCGCGGTGATGGCGCTCTGCCCCGGTTTCGTACACACCGAGTTCCACAGCCGGATGGGGATGGACAAGACGATCATCCCGTCCTTCCTGTGGCTGGACGCCACCGATCTGGTCGACGCCGCCTGGACCGACCTGATGCGCGGCAAGGCGATCTCGATCCCGTCGATGCGCTACAAACTCGTCGTCGCCGCGGCGCGCTACACTCCGCGGACCCTGATCGCCCGGCTGTCCACCGTCGGCCTGGACGGCCGCCGCCGCGCCTGACCCGGGAAATCCCCCGGCAACCAATCGGTTCTCGCTAGCGTCCACTGCAGCAGGACGTCACATCGCGAGAAGGTTGGCCCGAAATGACCGCACGGGGATGGAAGCACGCACACCTGGCCGCCGCTGGGATGGCGACGATGGGTCTGCTGTTAGTGGCTTGCGGCAACGACACGAAGCCGTCCGGCAACGGCGCCCCAGCCGGTACGCCGACAGTCGCGCCCACCACCGGCGTACCGAGCACTTCTGGCACGCCAAGCGCTTCTGGGCAACCGAGTGCTCCTGGGGAACCGACCGCGACGCTGACCGGCAAGCCCACGCCGGGCCCGAGCGCCACGCCCACTCCGACCCCAGCGCCAGGCAAGCCGGTCAAGCTGACCACCGCGATGCTGCTCACCGGCGCCGAACTCGCCAAGGCCGACCCGAAGCGCGGCTGGGTCTCCACCACCGGTTCCGCCAGTACGCCGATCTGCGGCCGCGGCTCGACCCGCGGCGACAACCCACTCGGCACCCTGAGCCGCAACTTCACCACCGACCTCGACGCCTCCGGCGGCCAATGGCTCACGCGGTACTCCGATGCGAAGGCCGCGCGGGCGGCGTACGACAAGATCATCAAGACGGTGAAGTCCTGCAAGGCCGCCGTCCCCGCGTCCACCCACGCCCGGAAGATCACCGAGAACCGCGCCCTGTCACTCGGCGACGCGACTCAGATCCTGCGTTGGTACGACTACCCGCTACCGACCGACCCCGGCAGCGAGGACGGCGGCTTCCCCTACGCCATCACCCTGAAAGGCAAGATCGTCAGCGTCCTAGCCTTCCGCGAAATGGGCCCCGGCATCAAACCCCCCAACTTCGAACGCATCACCCGCACCGCCGCCGCCCACCTCGGCTGACGGCCTCGACGGGAGGGCGACGCCTTAACCTGGCTGCATGCGGATCCAAGGATCCACCGCCCCGCAGTCAGGTGTCGCCCACCTGCTGAAGCATTTCCGCCTGCGCGCCGGCCTCACCCAGGAAGGGCTGGCCGCTCGCTCCGGCCTGAGCGTCGAGGGAATCCGCGCACTGGAAGGCGGGCGTCGCCGCTACCCCCGCGCAGCGACGATCGACCAGCTTGCGCTCGCGCTCGAACTGTCGCTGCGTGAACGACGTCAGTTGACCGAAGCAGCCGATCGCTCGCGTCTGGATTCAGCTTTCCCGCAGCAGTTGCCACCGGCTCCGAGCGACTTCACCGGGCGTGACCGGGAGCTGGACGACCTGGTGCGAGTCCTGCGGATGACCGACCCGCACGCGGACAGCCGTGCCGTGGTCATCTCCGCGGTCGGTGGCATGGGCGGCGTCGGCAAAACCGCCCTCGCCATCCAGGCCGGGCATCTGGTGGCTCCTGATTACCCGGATGGCCAGATCTACCTCAACCTGGGTGGCGGTGGCCAGGAGCCGGTCAGTACTGCGGACGCACTGGCCGCAGTACTGCGAAGTCTCGGTGTCCCGCCCGCGGAGGATCCTGGCGATGTCGAGCAGGCGGCCGGCAGATACCGTACGGCGCTCGCGCATCGGCGAGTTCTGTTGGTGCTGGACGACGCGGCCGGCGTGGACCAGGTGCTGCCGTTGATCCCCGGGACCCGCGGGTCGGCAGTCCTCATCACGAGTCGCAAGCAACTCACGGCGCTTCCCGGCGTACGGTATCTGGGCCTGCAGGTCCTGACCGAGGACGAGGCGTTGCACCTGCTCGGCGAGATCGCTGGGACGGACCGGCTGGCGGCCGAGCCGGAGGCTGCGGTGGAGTTGGTCCGGCGTTGTGGATTGCTGCCGTTGGCCGTACGGATCGCCGGCGCTCACCCGGCTGCCCAGACTGCCGGAGGGGTGGCCGCCTTGGTCGGCCTCCTGGCTGATGACGGCAGCAGGCTCGATGCGTTGAGCGGCGATGCCGGCAATGGAATCCGGGCGACCGTCACGTCGTCATTACGGATGCTGGCCGCGGCAGATCTTCCGGGGGACCGGAAGTGTGCGGAGGTGTTTCCACTGCTGACTTTGCTGGAGGGGGACCATTTCCCGCTCCGGGCCGCGGCGAAAGTGCTGGAACTACCGCTGGATGCGACCGAGGATCTGCTCGAGCGGCTGGTGGACGTCCATCTGCTGGAGACGCCCGTCCCCCAGCGGTATCGAATGCACGATCTCGTTCGTGATGTCGGGCGGGAGTCGGTGATTCCTGCCGCGCGTGCGGAGGCTTCGCAGCGGGAACTGCGTTGCTACCTGGGCGTCCTGTGGCGGCTCAGTGAGCTCCACGATCTCCGGTACCCGAAGGACGCCGAGGACTGGTCGGCCGGCGCCGAGGATCTCGGCGATCGCGAGGAGGTGGCGCGCTGGCTGGAGTCCGAGGTCGGCAACGTGCTCCGGCTCATCGGCAAGGCGGCGGCCGGAGGACGAGAGGACCGGCTGACCGCCGCGCGGATGGGGCTGGGGATGTTCCAGTTCGCGAAGGTGCGGTTGCGGTTCGCGGAGGCGCGCGATGCGCTGGCCTCCGTCGCCGGCATCCTCGATGAAGCGGACAGCGAACTCGAGGACTGGTTGTGGCTTTCGTTGGGACAGGTGTACACGGCGCTCGAGCAGCCACGGTCGGCGACCGAGTGTCTTCGTGTCGCCTTACCGCTGGCGCGCGCCCGGGGCGATCTCAAGCAGGTGGTGAGTTGCTTGATCGAGCTCGCCTATGCGTTGGTGAAAACCGGTGAACCGGCCGAAGCGAAGGCGGCGATCGACGAACTCCTGGTGCTGGCGCCGCAGGAGGACCGGGCCCGGATGGAGGCGGCGATCCAGGTAGTCGCCGGCGCGGCGGCAGGCGCGCTCGGTGATCTGGCCGGGCAGCGCGCGGCCTTCGATCGCGCAATCGCCATTCATCGTGAACGGGGCAGCAGCAGACCCGGAATGATCCATTGGGCGCAGATGGGGATGTCGCTGGTGGAAAGCGGCCAGTACGACGAGGGCTGGCCGATGCTGACCGAGGTACTCTGCCAGGCCCGTGCCGACGGCCTTCCGGTGATCGAGTTCGACCTGCTGACTGACCTCGGGAAAGGCTGGTCGCTCCGCGGTGATCACCAGCAGGCACTTGAGTACTTCGAACAGGCGCTGGAGATCGCGATCCGCTTTCCCGCGGAGAACCAGGAGGGCCGAACCCGGGATCGTCTCGGCCGGACCCTGCTTGCGCTCGGCCGGCCCGAGGAGGCCCGCATGCACTGGCAGCGAGCCGTCGTCCTGTACCAGCAGCTTGCTGACCCGGCCGCCGATGAGGTGCAGGAACTCCTCGATGCCCTCCCGTCGACGGACTAGCCCAGCTGGGTTGCGATTGTTGTGGCGATGGGGGTGGTGGGGCGGCCGATCAGGTTTGAGAGGGTGCCGGGGGTTCCGTTGAGGGTGCCGGTGCTGATTTGGGTGTCGACGTCGGCCAGGACGGTGGCGAAGGCCTCGGGGATGCCGGCGGCGGTCAGGCCGGCCAGGTTCTCGTCGTGGGACAGGGAGCGGTGCACTACGGGCTTGCTGGTCTGGCGGGTTACCTCGGCGGCGTACTCGCCGTAGGTCCAGGCCTCGTCACCGCTCAGCTCGTAAGCCTGGTTGAGGTGGCCTTCGGTCCGCAGTACTGCGGACGCCGCGGCCGCGAAGTCCTGGCGGCTGGCCGTGGCCAGTCGGCCGTCCGGGCTGACGCCGTTCACGATCACGCCGCTCTCGACGGCGGCGGGCAGGTCGAAAACGCCCATCTCGGAGTACCAGTTGTTGCGCAGGAGGGTGTACGGGAGGCCGGACTCGAGGATGAGCTTCTCGGTCGCCTTGTGGTCGGCGGCGAGCAACATCGTGTTGCCGGGGGCACCGAAGACGCTGGTGTAGGCGAGCTGGGCGACGCCGGCCTTCTTCGCCGCGTCGAGGACAGCCGCGTGCTGGCCGACCCGGCGGCCGAAGTCGGTACCGGAAACCAGGAGGACCCGGTCGCCGGCGCTGAAGACCTCGTCGAAGGTCGACGGCTCGTCGTAGTCCGCGATCGCGACCTTGACGCCCTGAGCCGCGAGGTCAGCGGCCTTTTCCTTGCTCCGGGCAACGGCTGTGATGCCGTCGGCGGGAACGCCCGCGGCCAGCAGGTCGGCGATGACGAGGCGGCCGAGCTGGCCGGTGGAGCCGGTGATGACGATGTTCATATCAAGTGCTTTCCGTAGAGTTTCGTGGGTGATGGCACTAACTCTAGGGTGGGTACTATCTTCTCAACAGTACCCACTTTGAGGTAAGGTACTGATCTTCAGGTAAGCGGAGGTGAACAGATGACCGAGGCGCTCATTCCGGACGTGGTCCGGTCCGACTGCCCAGAGCGGCGAATCCTCGAACACGTCACCAGCCGCTGGGGCACCCTGGTGCTGATCGTCCTGCTCGAGCGCTCGTACCGCTTCAGCGAGCTGCGCCGCCGGGTCGGTGGGGTCAGCGAAAAGATGCTCGCCCAAACCCTGCAAACCCTGGAACGCGACGGCTTCGTGGTCCGCGACGCCAAGCCCGTCATCCCACCCCGAGTCGACTACTCGCTCACCCCCCTCGGCGAGGAAGTAGCCACCCAGATCCGAACCCTGGCCTTCTGGGTAGAAGCCAAGGTCCCCACCGTCATGCAAGCCCGCGAAGCCTACGACGAGGCCCACTAGCCAGCTGGGTGACCTGGCGCGCCAGCGGACAGTGTTCGGCAGGGCACTTGAGCTGCTGTCGGAGCTTACGCCTCGCAGTGATGCCTATGGCCGGATGCTGATCGGTACTTCTCTTCGGGAAAGCGGTCAGTACGCGGCTTCGCTGGATGCCCTGACCGGTGCACTCGAACAGGCCCGCACCACGAAGGCCGAGGTGCTCGAGGCGTCGATACTCATCGAGATCGGATCGACCTGCCTTCCGATCGATGACCATGAGAGCGCAGCCGAGGTGTTGACCGAAGGCGTGGCCATTGCGGCCCGGTACCCGAAGGAGCAGCAGGAGGCGGTGGGGCGACAGTTGCTGGGGAGGGCGTTGGCCGGGCTGGGAATGGTTGCGGAGGCACGTGCGGAGTGGGCGAAGGCAATCGCACTGTATGACCGGGTGGCGGATCCGCGGGCCGGTGAGGTGCGGGGGTTGTTACGGGGTGAGGGGTAGGGCTGCTGCGGTTTTGCGGAAGGTCTCGATTGTTGCTTTTAGCAAGGGGTTTTGGGCTTGGCCGGTGCGGATGGCGGCGTAGACGCGGCGGGTGGGGGTGGGGGGTTTGAGCGGGCGGAGTACGGCGGTGCCGGGGTTGGGTAGGGCCAACTGGGGGACCAGGGAGACGCCGGCACCGGCTGCGGCCAGGGCTGCTACGGCTGTGTAGTCGTCGGAGTGGTGGGCGATGCGCGGGGCGAAGCCGGCCTGTTCGCAGGCCAGGAGGACGACGTCGCGGATGGGGTTGCCGGTCGACGTCATGATCCAGTCGTCGGTGGCGAGAGTGGTGAGGTCGATCTGCGCTGCGCTCGCCGCCGGGTGGTCGGCGGGGAGGATGGCGGCGAAAGGCTCGGCGTACAAGGGGATTCGGGTCAGGCGCTGGTCGTCGGGGCTGGGGGAGCCGCGGTGTTCTACGGCGATGGCCAGTTCGACTTCGCCGTCGAGGAGCTGGGTGATCGCCTGGTGGCCTTCGGCGTCTCGTACTGCGAGGCGGAGCCCGGGTGTGGTGGTCCGCAAGGCGGCGAGGGAAGGGGCGACGAGGAGACTGATGGCGGTGGCGAAGGCGGCTACCCGGATTTCGCCGGTGGCGCCTTCGGCGTGCAGGCGCATGGCTTCTTCGGCGCGTTCGACTTCGGTGAGGATGGCGTCGGTGTGGTCGAGCAGGAGGCGGCCGGCCGAGGTGATGGCGACTCGGCGGCCGCGGCGTTCCAGGAGCTCCTGGCCGACCTCGGATTCGAGCGCGGCGAGTTGCTGGGAGACGGCCGACGGGGTCAGGTGCAGGACCTCGGCGGCCGCCGTCACGGTGCCGTGGTCAGCAAGCGCCCGCAGGACCCGCAATCGGCGTACTTCGATCACGAGGCTCAGCTTTGCACAGTGTCGCCTGGTGCCGGCTCTGCTGCCAGCGGCGGAGGAGCGAGGGCCGCTCGGGAACCAGTGGGGCGTTGGCCATGCCGGAGCGGGATTCCTTGGCGACCTTGTCGACGATGATGACGGAGAACGGGTGCATGCTTCGAAGTTACGGAGCGCTCACTGATACGTCCAATGACAATCGAGTGCGCAGTTAATGCGCCTGGTGCATGATGTGGGCATGGATCTTCGCCTGCTGGAGTCGTTCGTCGTGGTCGCCGAGGAGCTGAACGTCGGGCGGGCGGCGTTGCGGCTGCACCTGACCCAGCCGTCGCTGAGCCGGCAGATCGCGTCGCTGGAGCGGGAGCTCGCGGTCGAGCTGTTCGCCCGGGTGAAGAAGCGCTTCGTGCTCACGGCGGCGGGGGAGAGTTTCCTGGCTGACAGCAGGACGCTGCTCAAGCAGGCCGACCTGGCGGTACGCGATGCTCAGCGGGTCCATCGCGGCGAGCTCGGGACGCTGCGGCTGCGATTCGTGCAGTCCGCGACCTTCGACGCGTTGCCGCGGCTGCTCGGCGCCTTCCGGGAGGCCCAGCCGGACGTCGTCCTCGATCTGGAGACGATGACCACGATCAACCAGACCAAAGCCTTGCTGGACGGGCGAATCGATGTCGGTCTCTTCCGGCCGCTGACGAAGCCGGTCGACGGCCTGGCGACCCGGGTGATCTCGCGGGATCCGCTGGTCGCCGCCTTGTCCGCGAAGCATCCCCTGGCCGGGCGCCGGCGGATCAGGCTGGCCGAGCTGGCCGGCGACGACTTCGTGCTCTACACCCGAGCGAGCGGGCCGTCAGTCCACGACGCGATCGTCGGGCACTGCCAGGACGCCGGGTTCACGCCGCGGATCGTGCAGGAGGGCGCCGACGTACAGACGATCGTGTCGCTGGTCGCGGCCGGGCTCGGGGTGTCGTTGCTGATCGCCCCGACGCCCCCGATCGATCCGGACGCCGTCGTCTATCGCAAGTTGTCCGACGACCTACCACTGTCAGAACTCTGCGTGGCCTGGTCGCCGGCCAACAACTCACCCGTACTACGCCGCTTCCTGCAACTCGTCTAAGCGGTGCTCACCCGAAGGTGTCGGGATCGCCACCGGTGCGGACGCCGGTCTCCAGATCGGCGATCGCGGCCATGTCGTCGTTGTCCAGCGCGAAGTCGAACACGGCGATGTTCTCCGCGATCCGGCTCGGCGTCTTCGACTTCGGCAGCACCACGTTGCCCAGCTGCAGGTGCCAGCGGATCGCCACCTGCGCGGGCGACTTCCCGTACTTCGCGCCGATCGCCTTCAGCGTCGGGTTGTCCACCAGCCCACCCGAGGCCAGCGGGCTCCACGCCTGCGTGACGATGTCGTTCTCCGCGTTGAACGCGCGCAGCTCGTCCTGCGGCAGCTCCGGGTGCAGCTCGATCTGGTTCACCGCCGGCCGCAGCTCGGTCTCCTCGAACAGTCGCCGCAGCGCCGGGATGTGGAAGTTGGAGACGCCGATCGCGCGCACCCGCTTGTCGGCGTACAGCTGCTCGAACGCCTTCCAGGTCTCGACGTACTTGTCCTTCTTCAGCGCCTGCCAGTGGATCAGGTAGAGGTCCACGGACTCCAGGCCCAGCCGGTCGAGGCTGGCGTCGAAGGCCTTCAGGGTCGAGTCGTAGCCCTGGTCGCTGTTCCACAGCTTGGTGGTGATGAACAGTTCGTCGCGGGGCAGGCCGGAGGCGGCGATGGCGCGGCCGACCCCTGCCTCGTTGCCGTAGATGGCGGCCGTGTCGACGTGCCGGTAGCCGGCCTCGAACGCCGCCTCGACGACACCGGTGACGATCTCGTCCTCGACCTGCCACACCCCCAGGCCCAGCTGTGGGATCTCGACGCCGTTGTCCAGAGTGATCATGGGGACTGTGCTCATCTGTCTATTCCACTGGGCCGAGGGCCTCAGGCCCAGTCATCTGATGTGTGACAACAACCTCATCAACTGGCCGTAACCACTTCATAGGTCTTCGCATCGGGCTCCAGGAAGCGCAGCAGCGCCTCACCTTCGCGCTCCAGCTCCGCCGCCGTCTTCTTGGTCGTCCGGCCGAACGGGGTGAGGGTGAGAGTTGCCACACCGCGCTTCTTCTCCGCTGTCCACAGTCCGGCGACCAGCCCGTCGACCAGGTACGTCGACTTCACCCGCAGATTCTTCGTGAAGACCGCCTGCCGGTGTTCGCCGGCGATGATCCGCTCACGTTTCGCGTGGGCGAGCAGCAGGTTGTCGAACTCCGGCAGGAACCGGACCGGCGCCTCGCTGTCCGCATCGGGCCGCGGCGCGCCCGGTACGTCGTACAGGTTCTTGCCGTGCTCGTCGGTGAAGACCTCGAGCTCCAGCGAATCGAACAACGCCTTCGCTTTCTGCAATCCGGACCAGGTCTGGAAGTCCGCCGGGGTGGCCGGCCCGAACGCCTCCAGGTACCGGACGACCAGCTCCTTCGGTACTGCGGACCGCCGGAGCTTGCCGCCGATCCACTGCTCGGCCGGGGTGAACCGTGCGTTGGCGGTCCAGCCCCAGCGGGTCTCGGACGGCGAGATGACCAGCGGCACGAGCATCCGGGTGCAGAATCCGAGCGCCCGGTCGTTGACGTCGGGGAACTGCTGCTGCAAGGCGTCCCGGACCTCGGTGAAGGTCAGCGGCTCCACGGCGAGGAGTTGCCGCGCCGCGGCGGCGACCTTGTCGGGCTCCAGCCCCGCGGCCCGGTCCCCGAGCAGTTTCAGACCCGCCTCGAGAACCGGGCTCAGCGTCGTACGGAATCGCAGGTAGTCGTCGGCGGTGACCAGATGCAGGGTGCCACGGAAGAGCGTCGCCCGGACCACCTTGCGGTCCTCGATCGCCGCGATCAGATCACCCTCGCCGAACCAGGCCAGCCGGGACCACAACCCGACGAACGGATGCTTGGGCTCCTGCCCTTGCATCCCCACGAGCTGCCCGACGGCTTCCGTGGCGGACAGGTCACTGCGTTCCAGCAGCAACTGCCGGGCAAGGGTGGCGCGGTTGATGGCCCGCGGGCTGAGGGTGGTCACAAGGACATTGTCAGGCCAACGCGGCTCGCGCCTCGACGAAGGCCGCCACAGCGCGCTCCACGTCCTCGGTGGAGTGGGCGGCTGAGAGCTGGGTGCGGATGCGGGCCTTGCCGTGCGGGACGACCGGGTACGAGAAGCCGATCACGTAGACGCCGAGTTCGAGCAGCTTCTCGGCCAGCCGGCCCGCCTCCGCGGCGTCGCCGATCATCACCGGGGCGATCGGGTGGTCGCCGGGGAGGATGTCGAAGCCGGCCTCGGTCATCTTGGTGCGGAACAGCTTCGTGTTCGCGGTCAGCTTGTCGCGCAGGTCCGACGAGCCGCCGATCAGCTGCAGAGCCTTCAAGGAGGCCGCGGTGACGGACGGGGCGAGTGAGTTGGAGAACAGGTACGGGCGGGAGCGCTGGCGCAGTACCTCGACGATCTCGCGGCGCGCCGACACGTAACCACCCGACGCGCCGCCCAGGGCCTTGCCGAGCGTGCCGGTCAGTACGTCGATGCGGTCCTGGACGCCGAACAGGGACGGCGTACCGGCGCCGTCCGGGCCGACGAAGCCGACCGCGTGCGAGTCGTCGACCATCACCAGCGCGTCGTACCGCTCGGCCAGGTCGCAGATCTCGTCCAGCGGGGCGACGTACCCGTCCATCGAGAAGACGCCGTCGGTGGCGATCAGCCGGTACCGCGCGTCCGCCGCGTCCTTCAGCTGGGTCTCCAGGTCGGCCATGTCGCGGTTCTTGTAGCGGTACCGCTTGGCCTTCGACAGCCGGATGCCGTCGATGATGCTGGCGTGGTTCAGCTCGTCGGAGATGACCGCGTCCTCGGCGCCGAGCAGCGTCTCGAACAGCCCGCCGTTCGCGTCGAAGCAGGAGCTGTAGAGGATGGTGTCCTCCTGGCCGAGGAAGTTGCTCAGGGCATCTTCCAGGTCCTTGTGGATCTGCTGGGTGCCGCAGATGAAGCGCACCGACGCCATCCCGAAACCCCACCGGTCCAAGGCGTTCCGGGCGGCCGCGATCACCTCGGGGTGGTCGGCCAGGCCGAGGTAGTTGTTGGCGCAGAAGTTCAGCACCTCCTTGCCAGAGGCAACAGAGATGGCGGCGTTCTGCGGCGAGCTGATCACCCGCTCGGACTTGTACAGCCCGGCGTCGCGGATCTCGCCGATGGTGGTGGTCAGGTCGTCGCGCATCCGGCCGAACATCAGTGCGTCTCCTCCAGGTTGGTCCAGTCCAGGATCACTTTGCCGCAGTCGCCCTGGCGGGCGACGTCGAAGGCCTGCTCGAAGTCGGCGTAGCCGAACCGGTGGGTGATCACCGGGCCGAGGTCCAGGCCGCGTTCCAGCATCACCGACATCGAGTACCAGGTCTCGAACATCTCCCGGCCGTAGATGCCCTTGATGGTCAGCATGTTGAGCACCACCGTGCCCCAGTCGATCGCGATCTCGTCGGCAGGCAGGCCGAGCATCGCGATCTTGCCGCCGTGGTTCATGTTCGCGAGCATGTCGCGCAGCGCGGCCGGCTGGCCGGACATCTCCATCCCGACGTCGAACCCCTCACGCATGCCCAGGCCGTGCTGGGCGTCGGCGATGCTCTGCTCACGCACGTTGACCGCGTGCGTCACGCCGATCTTGCGGGCCAGGTCGAGCCGGTAGTCGGACAGGTCGGTGATCACCACGTTGCGCGCGCCGGCGTGCAGCGCGACGGCCGCGGCCATGATGCCGATCGGGCCGGCGCCGGTGATCAGCACGTCCTCGCCGACGACGGGGAACGACAACGCGGTGTGCACGGCGTTGCCGAACGGGTCGAAGATCGCGGCCACGTCCAGATCGACCGGATCGCGGTGCACCCAGACGTTCGTGGCCGGCAGTTTCACGTACTCCGCGAACGCGCCCGCCACGTGGACACCGAGGCCGCGCGTCTTGATGCAGAGGTGGCGACGGCCGGCCCGGCAGTTGCGGCAGCGGCCGCAGACCAGGTGCCCCTCGCCGCTGACCACGTCACCGACCGCGACGTCGCGGACACCGGCGCCGATCTCGACGACTTCGCCGCAGAACTCGTGCCCGGTGACCATCGGGACCGGAACGTTCTTCTGGGCCCACGAGTCCCAGCTCTGGATGTGCAGATCGGTCCCGCACAGACCGGTGCGCAGTACCTTGATCAGTACTTCGTCTGCCTCGATCTGGGGCTCAGGAACGTCCTGCAACCACAGTCCTGGCCTGCTCTCGGCCTTGACCAGCGCCTTCACCCGCGACCTCCTCGATTTCCTTGCCCTTCACATCGTTATCCCGCGCAACCACACCCGTCCATCGACACGTCGTACACAGCCTGTTCAGTTCCTCTGCATACCAAGGGCATGTCGCCCGACCCCACGGCTACTGCGCGGCACTCGGCACGGCACCGAGCACCTGCTCGCTACGGCGTGGGATCGGGCGACATACCCTGTCCGCATGGCACGGGGCGTCGTACGGGGACTGGGGGTCGTCCTGCTGGTGGCCGGGCTTGGGTTGCTCGGATGGGTGGGGTGGCAGTACTTCGGTACCGGGATCACCTCGAACCACGCGATGGACGACCTCAAGCGCGACCTGCACGACAACTGGGAGCCCTCGGCCCCGAAACCCCGCGCTGCCGCGGAAGCACCACCCGGTACGCCGATCGTGCTGCTGCGGATCCCGAAGTTCGGCAAGGACTGGGAGAAGCCTGTCGTGGAAGGTGTCGGCAAGAGCGAGCTGACTCGCGGGATCGGGCACTACCCGCAGACCCAGCTTCCCGGTGAGCCGGGCAATTTCGCGGTCGCCGGGCACCGGGTCACGCACGGTTCGCCGTTCCGCAAACTGCTCGAGCTGGCCAAGGGCGACCAGGTGATCGTGGAGACCGCCGACACCGTCTACACCTACGAACTGGACGGCTCACCCCGCGACCTGACCGTCAAACCGGCCGACAACTGGGTCCTCGAACCCGTCCCGGGCAAACCCCGCGAGACGCCGACCAGGTCGATCATCACGCTGACCACTTGCCAGGACCTGTTCCACTCCCCGGACCGCTCGGTCGCCTTCGGCCACCTGGTGAAAGCCGACAAGAAGTAAGCTGCGGCTTCATGAGCTTTGATCGCGCTGCGCTGCTGGACCAGGTCAAGACCAAGGCGATCGTGCGTGGGCGGGTGACGCTGGCCTCGGGCAAGGAAGCCGACTACTACGTCGACCTGCGCCGGATCACGCTGGACGCCGAGGCGGCGCCGCTGATCGGGCCCGCGCTGCTGGAGCTGACCGCGGATCTCGAGTACGACGCCGTCGGCGGGCTCACCCTCGGTGCGGACCCGGTGGCGCTGTCGATGTTGCACGCGGCCGCCCAGCAAGGCCGCAAGCTGGACGCGTTCGTCGTCCGCAAGGCCGAGAAGACGCACGGGCTGCAGCGCCGGATCGAGGGTCCGGACGTGAAGGGCCGCCGGGTGCTCGCGGTCGAGGACACCTCGACCACCGGCGGATCGGTACTGACCGCCGTCGAGGCGTTGCGGGAGGCCGGGGCCGAGGTGGTCGCCGTCGCGGTGATCGTCGACCGGGCCACCGGCGCGCAGGAGAAGGTCGAGTCGGAAGGGCTGGAGTACCGCTCGGTGTTCGGCCTCGAGGAGCTTGGCCTCGACTCGTGACCTCGAGCATGGCGGTGATGATCGTCGTCGGTCTGCTGGTCGTCGGGGTGTTGTCCTACGTCAGCCACGTGATGGCGAAGAAGCGCCGGGAGGCGTTCGCGGCCTTCGCCGCCCAGCAGGGTTTCAGCTACCAGCCGCAGAACCACGCGCTGGCCGGTCAATGGGCCGGTACGCCGTTCCAGACCGGCGACAACCGGCGGGTCCGCAATGTGCTCGCCGGTGCGTACCAAGGCCGGCAGATCGTTGCCTTCGACTACAGCTACCAGACCCACTCGAGCAACGGGAAGGGCGGCCGGCGGACCACGACGCACAAGTTCGGCGTCGTCGTGATGCAGCTGCCGGGCGCGCTGCCGAGGCTCGAAGTCACCCATGAGGGCATTTTCGGCGGCGCGGTGATGAACGCGCTGGGCTTTCCCGACCTGCAGTTCGAGAGCGAGCAGTTCAACCGGACCTTCCGGGTGGAGGCCGACGACCAGCGTTTCGGGCACGCCGTGATCCATCCGCAGATGATGGAGATGCTGCTCAGCCGCGGCGAGATCGGCTGGCGGTTCGAGGGCAACTCGCTGATCGGCTGGGACGCCGGCGCGCACTCACCCGTCGAGGTGATGAACCGGCTGCAGCTGCTGCAACTGGTCAGCGACCACATCCCGCCGTACGTGTGGCGCGACTATGCCGGGGTCGACCCTCGCGTCTCCGGCTGACAGCCGTCGGACCCGCACGGCGTTAGAGTCACTTCCGAGCCTTACCCAACACTCGGGAGCAGGGAAATGACCCTCGTCATCGTCATCATCGTCGCGGTCGTCGTGATTCTGGCCATCGCGCTGATGGTCTCGTACAACCGGTTCGTCAAGCAGCGGAACCTGATCCAGGAGTCCTGGCGGCAGATCGACGTCGAGCTGCACCGCCGCTACGACCTGATCCCGAACCTGGTCGAGACCGTGCGGGCCTACGCCGCGCACGAGCGGCACGTGTTCGAGGAGGTCGCCCGGCTGCGCACCCAGGCGGTGAACGTGCAGGGTGCGACCCCGGAGCAGCGGGCCGCGGCCGAGGGTGAGCTGTCCGGCGCGCTGCGCCAGATGATGATCTCGGTCGAGGCGTACCCGCAGCTGCAGTCGAACCAGAACTTCCTCAACCTGCAGCGCGAGCTGACCGACACCGAGGACCGGATCGCGGCCGGCCGGCGCTTCTACAACGCCAACGTCGGTGACTACAACACCCGGATCGAGGCGTTCCCGTCGAACCTGATCGCGAACAGCTTCAAGTTCGAGAAGGCCGGCTACTTCGAGGTCAAGGACGAGCAGGTCCGCTCGGTCCCGCAGGTGTCGTTCGGCACCATCGGCTCGGTCGAGGGCGAGCAGCCGCAGCCGCAGATGCAGCCGGGCATCCAGTCGTCCGGCCAGATCCAGCCGCAGATGCCGGGCCAGCAGCAGGGTGGCTACTCCCAGCAGCCGCAGCAGCAGTTCCCGCCGACCGGTGGCCAGCCCCCCGTCGGCGGACCGCCTGCGGGAGCCCCCGGTCCGCAGGACGGCCAGCCGCCCTTCACCGGCTAGCAACAACCGGTGGTCAGTAGGGCACCGAGCGTTCCCCCCGGCCGTCGCCCCCACGGCCAGCGCTCAGTGCCCTAAAGTCCCTCAAATTCAGGCCCGGGCGTGACGACGGTCATTTCGTCACTCCCGGGCCTGCCCTCCCCCCGGTACCGGGCCCTACGATGCCCGGCGCGGATACATCGCGCGTACATCGCGACGTACATCGCAGCCGCCGAACCTTTCCGGCAGGCGGGCTGGGATGCCACCATGGGGCGGGCCAACAGTTGAGAGGGCAGGCAAGTGGACAGTCTGAGGTACGAGATCCTCGGACCTCTGCGCCTCGCTCAGGTCCCCGGCCAGCCGCTACGGGCCAGTAAACCGCGTCAGCTGCTCGCCACCCTCCTCCTGCACCCCAACCGGTTCGTCTCAACGGACCTGATCGCCGACGCGCTCTGGGAGGGCAACCCGCCCCGCTCGGCGACGGCCAACATCCGCACCTACGTGCGGGCTCTGCGGGGCGTCCTGCAGGAGGCCGGCCTGGCCGCGCCGATCGACACCTCGGCAGCTGGCTACAGCATCGGGGTAGGCGTCGACGAGCTCGATGCGAGCCTGTTCGAGTCCCTGCTCGCCGAGGGCGGTCACCTGCGCGACGCGGGGGACAAGCGGGAGGCCATGCGCGTTCTGTCCCGCGCCTACTCGCTCTGGCGCGGCCACCCGCTCGAGGACCTGACCATCCCGTCCGCCTGGGAAGGCTCGATCGCCTGCCTCGACGCGCAGTACCGGGGGCTGGTCGACACACTGCTCGACCTGCGGCTCGAGTACGGCGACGCCAGCGGTGCCGCAGTACTGCTCAGCGGACGCCTCACCGAGGACCCGTACGACGAACAGCTCTGGCGGCGACTCGTAGACGCCCTGCTGGCCGCCGGCCGGGTGGGCGAGGCCAGAGCCGCGTACCAGAAGGCCGTGCAGACTCTCGCCGACGAGCTGGACGTCAAGCCCGGCCCAGAGCTCCAAGCCGCCGGTGCACGCGCAGAGCACGGCCGGTCGGCCAACTGGCCAGACCCAGGCATCCCCGCAGCAACCCGTACGCCGGTACGCGCGGCACCCGAGCCCACCGGCCCAATGACGTCGCCAGTACTCACCGAGCCGCACCGGCCGCCCAGCCAGCTCCCACTCGACCTGTCCGACTTCAGTGGCCGGCAGCAGCAGTTGGAGCAGTTGCGTGACCTGGTCTGCGGACGCGACCCGATCCGGCCGCCGATCGCCGTGATCTCCGGTGCACCCGGTACGGGCAAGACGTCGCTGGCGGTCCGGTTGGGGCATCTGGTGCGGGAGTCCTTCCCGGACGGCCAGATCTACCTGGACATGCGAGGCGCCACCGATCCCCGCGATCCGGCGGCCGCGCTCACCGATCTGTTGCTGAGCCTCAACATGTCGGACTCCGCAGTACCGGCCGATCCTGAGCGGCGGTCGGCGGCGCTGCGGTCCGAGCTGGCCAGCCGGCGAGTGCTGATCATCCTCGACGACGTCGCGTCCGCCAGCCAGATCGCGCCGCTGATGCCGGGTACCGGCGCGTCCGCCGTCGTGATCACCAGCCGCAACCGGCTGATGGACCTGGCCGGCGCGGACAGTACGCCGCTCGACACCTTCGACGACGGTGAGGCGGCCGAGCTGCTGCGCCGGATCGCCGGAGCCGGCCGGGTCGACACCAGCTCACCCGCGGCCAACGAGATCCTCGCCGCCTGCGGCAACCTGCCGCTCGCGATCCGGATCGTCGCCAGCCGGCTGGCTCAGCGCCCGGACCTCAGCCCCACCGAGCTGGCCCGGCGGCTGCGCGACGAGACCCATCGGCTGGACGAGCTGAGCATCGGCGAGCTCGCCGTCCGGACCAGCGCGGATCTCAGCTACGACGCGCTGAGCGCCGAGGAGGCCCGGCTCTACCGGTTGATCGGGCGCTTCGCGGTCGGCGAGTTCTCCGCCCGGATCCTCGAGTCGATCTCCACGCCGGCCTCGGTCCGCCGCAGCATGGACCGGCTGATCGAGGTCAACCTCGTCCAGATCAACTCGGTCGATGCGAACGGCACCGCGCGGTACCGGGTGCACGACCTGCTGCGGTTGCACGCGATCGGAGTCGGCGACGACGCGCAGAAGGCGCAGGCGGTCAAGGATCTGCGGATCGTCTTCGAATCCCTGCTGCACAAGGTGCGCCGGGCGAGTGCGGCGTTGCCGTTCGAGTACTTCGGCGTCCTGGAACACACCGGTCCGTTGCTCACCCCGGATCCGCAGCCGTTCACCCCGTCGGATGCGATCGCCTGGTTCGACGCCGAGAGGTCCACCTTCGCCCCCGCGATCCGGGCCGCCGCGCAGAACGGCCTGCACGACTACGCCTGGCGGATCGCCGCGGCCTGGGGGCCGTACCTCGACATGCGCGCGTACTTCGACGACTGGAACGAGTCGCACCAGCCCGGTCTGACCAGCGCGATCGCCTGCGGGGACCGGCAGGGCGAGGCGATCCTGCACCGGAACCTGGGCCAGCTCGCGCTCTACCAGGACAACTGGGACGCTGCCTGGCACCACTTGACCGAGGCGGCCGCGATCTTCGAGGAGGTCGGGCACAACCAGGGCACCGGCATCGCCGCTGTTGGCCTCGGGACCTGGTTGCGCGAACGCGGCCGGCCAGACGACGCTCTGGCGCAGTACGAGCGTGCTGTGCGGGCGCTGGTCGAGGTGGGCGACAAGAACGGCGAAGCGGTGGCCCGGAGCGCGGCCGCCGCGATCTTGCTGAGCCGCAACGACACGATCACTGCCGGGCGTTACCTGGCGGAGGCGTTCCTGCTCGGTGTGCGGCTCGGCGACTCGCATCGGGAGGCGAAGGTCCGGCGCCGGATCGCCGCGTTGCGGATGCAGCAGGGTCGCACCGACCAGGCAGTTCGCCAGTTGCGGGCGTCGCTGGCGATCTTCACCAGTCTGGGGGACGACCACTGCGCGGCGTACGGGCGGGCTGAGCTGGGGCGGGCGTTGATCGCCCTCGGCGACGTCGCAGCGGCTCGGCGGATGCTGCTGGACGCGATCACCATCGGTCAGCGGCTGGGGGATCGCAGTGTCGAGGGGCAGGCGGCGTACGACCTCGGGCAGCTTTACGCGAGCACCGGGAACGTGGATTTCGCCCGCCGGTACCTGGATCGGGCGGCCCGGGTGTGGCAGCTCGTCGCCAACGACACCAAGGTCACCCAGGCCCGTTCCGCGCTGGCGGCCGTGACCAGCGATCTGGCCGTCGGCTGATTGCCCTTCAGTTCAAGGGGTTTCGTCGCCCTGTGTAGTTGACCTTTGCAATGTACGGCGCGTGTATGTGGACGGACGAGGATCGTTCGCACCACGGCAAGGGCCGGAGGATGGGGGAAGCACGGCCATGGGGGAGATTGTTGTGGAGCGCCAGACACCGGCGGCGGAGCGTGAGTGGGCCGCGAACCCACGCGACACCGAAGCCGCACTGGGCTGGCAACTGGAACGGGTGGGATCGACCGCCTGGCAGGACTGGTCGCTGAAGTTCCAGCGGATGGCCTTCGGCTACGCCCAGGACTCCGGCTGGCACGATCCCGCCGACGCGTTGCGATGGCTCGACCACCACGCCCTGCTGCACGAGGGTGAGGCGCCACGGGGGGCGCTGGTCTGGTACCAGGCGGCGGACCGGGTCCGGGTGGCTTGCTCACTCGGCTCCGGCCAAGTGGTCGGCCCATTGCCACGCGGTGAGGTGGCCACTGCCGCCCTGGCCGAACTCAGCACCGACTACGTCTGGTCCGGACCGCACTTCCCGTTCGGGCACTGACCTCCTGCAGACCTCATGGCTGGGCCTACCGCAGGCCTAGCGCGGATCGGGGGCGGCGGTGGTCTCCTCGAGCTGGGCTTCGATGCCCTCGACGACCTTGCCGTGGCCGCGGCGCTTGGCCAGCACGAACTCGACCAGCATCGGGATCAGCGAGACCAGGACCAGCAGCAGCAGGGCCGACTCGAGGTGGTCGTGGATGAACTTGACCCGGCCGAGCGCGTGGCCCAGCAGGGTGACGCCGGTGGCCCACAGCACGGCGCCGATACCGGTCCAGAGGAAGAACTTGCGCGGGCTCATCTTGCCGGCGCCGGCCACCACCGTGATGAAGGTGCGCACGATCGGGACGAACCGGGCCAGCACCAGCGCCCGCGGCCCGTACCGCTCGAAGAACTCGTGGGTCTGCTCGATGTACTTCGGCTTCAGGAACCGGGCGTTCGGGTTCTTGAACAGCGTCGTGCCTAGCCCGCGGCCGATGTAGTAGCCGGACACGTTGCCCAGGAACGCGGAGACGGTCAGCACCACGCAGGCCAGCCAGAGCGGGACGTCGATGGTGCCGTGCGCGATGAACAGCCCGACCGCGAACAACAGCGAGTCACCGGGCAGGATCGGGAACAGCAGCCCGCACTCGATGAAGACGACCGCGGCCGTGCCCCACAGTGACCAGTCACCCAGCCAGTTCAGCAGGTATTCCGGGTCCATCCAGTTCGGCATCAGCATCGCCATCATCGAGATCACTGCGACAGGGTAGCGTCCCGATCCATGCAGGAAGCCAATCGAGAGCGTGACTCCGGAACGCCCGCGGACCTGGTCGGAGCCGATCTGGTCGGTCCGGCCGAGGTCGGGGTGGGACCGTGGCCGGGCGAACCACCCACGGATCCACGGCTCGACCCCGAGCTGCTCGCGGCCGGTGACCGCCGCAACGTGGTGGACCGGTACCGCTACTGGCGGCTGGAGGCGATCGTCGAGGACCTCGACACCCGCCGGAACCCGTTCCACGTCGCGATCGAGAACTGGCAGCACGATCTGAACATCGGCTCGGTCGTCCGGACTGCGAACGCCTTCCTGGCCCGCGAGGTGCACATCGTCGGCAACCGCAAGTGGAACCGCCGCGGCGCGATGGTGACGGACCGCTACCAACACGTCCGCCACCATCCCCAGCTCGCCGACCTCGCGGCGTACGCCGAAGAACACGCACTCGCGGTGATCGGGATCGACAACCTGCCCGGTTCCGTACCGCTGGAGACCTACGAACTCCCGACCGACTGCATTCTGCTGTTCGGCCAGGAAGGCCCGGGCCTGACCGAGGCGGCGCACGCCATCTGTACCGACGTACTGTCGATCGCCCAGTTCGGCTCCACCCGCTCGATCAACGCCAGCGCGGCGGCGGCCATCGCCATGCACGCCTGGATCCGCCGCCACACCTTCCACCAGAAGCCTTAAGCGCGAAAGCACCACCCAGTACTTCGATCGTCACCGCGCCGCCGAGGATGCGGGCCAGCCGCCGGCGGCGTACCAACTTGTTGCCATAGGCAATGCTTCCGGCAAGCAGTGGTTCGAGCGCGCACCGGCAACTCGGCCAGTGCGGCGAACAGGGTCAGCCGCAACGCGGTGTCCTCGCCGTACCGGCCGCCTTCCGGTACTTCGGAAGTGGGTCGCGCCAGCCGGGTCTTGCGCTGGGAGGTGCTGAGAAATGTTGCTGGGAAAGTTGTTGGCTCAGGGGGCGTAACCCGGGGGTGGCGAGGGGCGTTGAAACAGGAGTCAGTCCCAACTCGGAGGGGGACTGCGCTTGCTTCGGCATGCGCTGTTCGGGGTTCAGGTACGGCATTTGGGGGACACCATGAGTTCTAATCTGCACGTCCGGCGGGCCAAGGATCTCGGTGAGATCGCACAGGTGCCACCGGTCCGAACGGTCGACGCCCAGCACCAACTCGAAGAAATCTGGGGCGTCCTGATCCACGAGGTAGCCACCGTCCACGCGATCTCCACCGCCGCGGTAGAAGCCCGCACCGACGAGTCCCGCCAGGCCCTCCTCAAGCTCCTGGAAGCCGAAACAGCCGAGGTAGTAGCCCTCGTCCACGAAGTAGGCCGAGAACTCCCAGTCCCAACCCCCGAAGCAAGCTAACAACCGCCCACGCCTGTACCTCGGGGGTAAGCACCCCCGGCGCCCGGTGCGAGTCGTTTGGTCAGGGCTAGCGGGCCGCCGCGCTTGTACCTCGGGGGCAGCAACCCCGCACCCACAGTTATGGGCAGCGGCCTGCACCCGACAGCTATGCCAGCACTCGGTGCGAGTGGTGGGGGACTGCGCGGTGGGCGGTCCTCGGCCGCAGGGGACGCACTACTGTGGTGCCGTCGTGTGGGAGGAGTGTTGATGGTGCCGTGGGCCGACCACGCTATTTGGTGGCACGTGTATCCGTTGGGCTTCGTCGGGGCTGAGGCCGCAGCGCTCCCGGCCGGCTTCCGGACCTCCAGGCTCGGGCGGTTGGAGAACTGGCTCGACTACGCGATCGAGCTCGGCTGCTCCGGCCTGCTGCTCGGCCCGGTCTTCGAATCGGAGACGCACGGGTACGACACCGTCGACCACTTCCGGATCGACGCGCGGCTGGGCGACTACGAGGATTTCGACTCGCTCGTCGCCGCAGCGAAGCAGCGGGGCCTGCGCATTGTGCTCGACGGCGTCTTCAACCACGTCGCCCGGAGTTTCGCCGCGCCGCCGGAGTGGTTCAAGCGCCGGCCGGACGGCTCGCTCGACACCTTCGAGGGCCACGAGCACCTGGTCGTGCTCAACCACGACGAGCCTGCCGTGCGCGACTACGTCGTCGAGGTGATGTGCCATTGGCTCGATCGCGGCGTCGACGGCTGGCGCCTCGACGCGGCGTACGCGGTGGCGCCCGAGTTCTGGCAGGGGGTGTTGTCGCAGGTTCGCGAGCGGTTCCCTGAGTCCTGGTTCGTCGGTGAGCTGATCCACGGCGACTACGCCGGTTATGCCGCCACGAGCACGCTGGACTCGGTGACGCAGTACGAGCTGTGGAAGGCGATCTGGAGCTCGCTGAACGATCGCAACTTCTTCGAGCTGGCCTACGCGCTCGAACGGCACCAGCAGTTCGTCGATCCGCTGGTACCGCAGACGTTCGTCGGCAACCACGACGTCACCCGGATTGCCAGCAAACTGGACGATTCACGGCATCTGGGCCACGCGCTGGCGGTGCTGTTCGCGGTGGCCGGGGTGCCGAGCATCTATGCCGGTGACGAGCAGGCCATGCGGGGCATCAAAGAGGAAAGGGTCGGCGGCGACGATGCCGTCCGGCCGGAGTTCCCGGACAAGCCGAGCGAACTGGTCGACCCCGACTGGGCGACGTACCGGCTGCACCAGCAGCTGATCGGCGTACGGCGTCGCAACGCGTGGCTGACGCGGGCGCGCACCAAGGTCGCCCACCTGACCAACCAGGCGCTCGCACTGCGCTCCGGCGACGCGCGAGGCCAGTTGCTCCTGCTGCTGAACATAGGCGACGAGGCCTACCGCTTCCCGGTGGAAGTGGCAGGCCTCGTCATCGCCGCTCAGTCGGATCCCGGACATCTCCCAGAAGACCCGTTGCTGGTGCCACCACACAGCTGGCTGGTGCTGGCTACCGGCTGAGTCAGTCGGTCTGGGTGACCTTGCGCAGGCCGCGCGGGGCGTCGGGGTCGAGGCCGAGCTTGCGGGCCAGGGCCTCGATCGCGCGCTGGGCCGGGATGACCAGGGCCAGCGGAGCGAGGGTTTCCGGCAGGTCGGGACCGGCCAGGTTGACGTCGCAGAGGGCGGCGAACTTCGCGTCACCGCCGATGCCGAGGATCTTGCTGCCCTTCTCGCGGACGATCGAGGCGAGCTCGGTCATCCCCGGCAGCGCGGGTCCGTCGGCGGCGGCCACCAGGATGGTGACCAGGTCCGCGTCGACGACCGCGATCGGGCCGTGCTTCAGGTCGGCGTACGAGAGGCCGCGGACCGGCTGGAGGCAGGTCTCCTCGAGCTTGAGGGCGACCTCCAGCGTCGTACCGAAGGTGAGGCCGCGGCCGCTGGACAGCACGTCGTGGGCGCCCGCCAGCAGTTCGGCGGCGGCGTCGACCGAGCCCTCCAGCATCTTCGAGGCGGCGTCCGGGACGCGGGCGATGTCGGCGTCGAGCGTGCCCGGCTTCTGCGCCAGCGCGTCAACTGCGACGGTGATCGCGGCCAGCTGGGTCGTGTAGGTCTTGGTCGCCGGGACGGCCAGCTCCTTGCCGGCCTGGGTGATCAGGGCGACGTCGGCGGTCGAGGCCAGCGGGCTGTCGCCGTCGTTGGTGATGCCGACGACCGCGGCGCCGTTGCGCTTGGCCCACTCGGCGGTGTCGACGATCTCCTGGGTCGCGCCGGACTGGCTGACCGCGACGACCAGCGAGTTCGACAGGTCGAGGTTGGCGCCGTACAGGGTGGCCACCGAGGGCGCGGCCAGCGACGCCTGGCGGCCGGCGTGGATCTCGGTCAGGTAGCGGCCGTAGACGCCGGCGTTGTCGGAGGAACCGCGGGCGACGAAGATCACGTGCCGCCGGCCGGCCGCCAGCCGGGTGATCTCGTGGCGCAGCGGGAGTACGTGCTCGAAGGTCGCGGCCAGCGCTGCCGGCTGTTCGGCGATCTCGCGGGCCATCTGGGTGGTGGGAGCGGGGACGGGCGTTGACACCACGACGATCACTGGTCCTATCTGGTCTTAACAGGTATGCTGCGCACGATAGCAGTGAGCGGCGTACCGGGGCACCCCCCGCGTTCCCGCCCAGGTCTGGAGGATCGAGATTCGATGGTGGCGACCAAGCGGGCCCAGGTCCGATCGGTACTGGAACGGCTGATCGACGTCGAGCTTCACCCAGGTGATCCGATCCCGTCGGAACGCGCACTGGTGGACAAACTGAACGTGTCCCGGGTGACCGTCCGGCAGGCGATCAGCGACCTGGTCGAGTCGGGCGCGCTGGAACGCGTGCACGGCAAGGGGACCTTCGTCACCGGTCCACAGGTCGACTCCCAGCTGCACCTGACCTCGTTCTCGCGGGAGATGCGCGCCCGCGGTCTGGAGCCCGGCACGGTCGTGTTGTCGGCGACCGAGATCGAGGCGTCCGACGAGACCGCGAAGGGGCTGCGGGTGCCGAAGGGCACGAAGGTGATCCGGGTCGAACGGCTGCGCACCGCCGACGCCTCACCGATGGCCTACGAGGTCGGCTACTACCCGTCCGCGCTGTTCCCCGGCCTGCTCGGCCGCGAGCTCGGCACCCTGTACGACGTCTTCGCCAGCGAGTACGACGTCGTCGTCACCTCGGGTGAGCAGACCGTCCGGGCGGACAACGCCGACGGTCATGTCGCCCGGGTGCTCGGCGTGGCCCGGCGGGCACCCCTGCTGGTCCTCGAACGCACCACCTTCGCCGGCCGCAAGGTGGTCGAACTGTCCTGGTCGGCGTACCGTGCCGACCGTTATCGCCTGCACATGGCCCTGACACCCCGGGGGCCGCGCTCCGGGTCGGCTTGAAGTAGCCGACCCGACTCAGCCGCTTGACCGGCCGGTCCAGGAACCAAACTGGATCGGTCCTGTTCACCAACTGGTCTGTTCTCCTGCTGTTCGCTCCCCGGTCACCTGGCCGGCTCAGCAGGCGGGCCGCCGGGTACGACGAAGTGCCCGGCGGCGATACTGGAGCTCGAACCCCATGGAACTTTGCTGTGAGGAGTACCGCGAGACATGCCTATTGCCACCCCTGAGGTCTACGCCGAGATGCTGGACAAGGCGAAGCAGAACGCCTTCGCCTACCCGGCCATCAACGTCAGCTCCTCGCAGACGCTGATCGCCGCGATCCGTGGTTTCGCCGAGGCGGGCTCGGACGGCATCGTCCAGGTCTCCACCGGCGGCGCGGAGTACCTGTCCGGCTCGACCGTGAAGGACATGGTCACCGGTTCGGTCGCGCTGGCGGCGTACGCGCACGAGGTCGCGAAGAACTACAACGTGAACATCGCGCTGCACACCGACCACTGCCCCAAGGACAAGCTGGACGGTTTCGTCCGGCCGCTGCTGGAGATCTCCGCCGAGCGCGTCGCCCGCGGCGAGAACCCGCTGTTCCAGTCGCACATGTGGGACGGTTCCGCGGTGCCGCTGGACGAGAACCTCGAGATCGCCAAGGAGCTGCTGGCCAAGGCCGCGGCGGCGAAGATCGTGCTGGAGATCGAGGTGGGGGTCGTCGGCGGTGAGGAGGACGGCGTCGCCAACGAGATCAACGACAAGCTCTACACCACCGTCGAGGACGGCCTGGCCACGGTCGAGGCACTCGGCACCGGCGAGCACGGCCGCTACCTGACCGCGCTCACCTTCGGCAACGTGCACGGCGTGTACAAGCCGGGCTCGGTCAAGCTGCGCCCGGAGATCCTGAAGGAGATCCAGGACGCGGTCGGCGCCAAGGTCGGCAAGGAGCGCCCGTTCGACCTGGTCTTCCACGGCGGCTCGGGCTCCACCCTCGAGGAGATCCGCGCGGCGGTCGACCACGGCGTCATCAAGATGAACGTCGACACCGACACGCAGTACGCGTTCAGCCGCCCGGTCGCGGCGCACATGTTCGCCAACTACGACGGTGTGCTCAAGGTGGACGGCGAGGTCGGCAACAAGAAGGCCTACGACCCGCGGGCCTGGGGCAAGGCGGCCGAGGCCGGCATGGCCCAGCGAGTAGCCGAAGCCTGCGAAAACCTCCGCTCCACCGGCACCTCCCTCCTAGCCTGACCCAAGCACCACCAGTACGACGGCGCTCGGAGTACTTCCAGCGCACAGCATCACGAGCACCCCGGCCGCAGTCGCCTGCGCCGGGGTGTTCGCGTACTACGACCCCACGCCGGCGCCAGCGCCCGCTCCTCCGTCGCTCACTTGGCGCCGGCTCCCGCCCACCCTCCGGCGCGGGCTCCTCCGTCGCCCGCTTGGGTGAGAGCGGAGCGGTGGGGGAGGTTCGCCCGGTCGCGAGGTGCTCGTCCACGCCAGCGCCTCCGCTCGCTCCTTCGTCGCTCACACGGCGCTGGCTCCCACCCGCCCTGGGACGCGGGCTCCTCCGTCGCCCGCTTGAGTGAGAGCGGAACGGTTGGCGAAGGGGCACCCGATCGGGGGTTGGCCCTGGGGTGGGCGCGTTGCGGGTGACGTGGATGGGCTGGATGCGGCCCGTCGCAGGCGGCCAGTAAGTCCGGCTCTAGCGTGCATGCCCACGCTGGCGCCGGTGTTTGCTTCTTCGTCGCTCACCTGGCGCGGCTCTCACCCACCCTGGGGCGCGGCTCCAGCGTCGTCCGCCTGGGTGAAGCGAGCGGGTGGCGAAGGGTCGCTCGATCGCGGGTTGGTCGTGGGGCGGCCGCGTTGCAAGGGGATGCGGGCAGGCCGATCGGGGGTTGGCCGCGTTGCAACTGCCGTGGATGGGCTGGGGGTGGTGCTCGGTCCGCGTCGGCGGCTCGCTTGCTTCTTTGATGCAAGGGATGTGGATGGGGCTGGGTGCTCGCCCACGCTGGTGCGTTCGCTGGGGGGCCGAGCTGGCTGGGACGGCCGAGCGGCTACAAGGAGCTTGACTATCGATATGTCCGATCTACTTGATCGGGGATGATCGCTATTCATGATGCCTTTGGTTGGCTAGCGTCCTCTGTATGACGACTTTTCGGTCTGCGGTTTGGGTGCCGTTGTTTGATGAGTTGGCTGATGCTCGGGTGGTGGCTGAGCTCGCCTCGCTGGCTGAGGAGAGTGGGTGGGATGGGCTGTTTGTGTGGGATCACATTCGGTGGCGGTCGCCGGTGCGTGGGGTGGCTGATCCGTGGGTGAGTCTTGCTGCTGCGGCGATGGTGACTGAGCGGCTGCAGTTGGGGCCGATGGTTACGCCGTTGGCTCGGCGGCGGCCGGCTGTGGTTGCTCGGCAGGCGGTGACGCTGGATCGGCTCAGTGGTGGGCGGTTGACGGTTGGCGTGGGGATCGGGAGTGATCGGTTTGGGGAGGAGTTTTCGCGGTTCGGGGATGAGGTTGGTGATCGCCGGCGGGCTGAGATGACTGATGAGGCTCTCGACATTCTGCGAGCCGCATGGTCCGGTGAGACTGTCGATCATCACGGCACGCACTACACGGTGGATCAGGTTGAGTTCCTGCCTCGGCCGGTCGACCCGCGGGGCATCCCGATCTGGATTGCCGGCTTTCCCGGGAAGGTCCGTCCGCGTCGGCGTGCTGCTCGTCATGAAGGGTTCTTCCCGGTCAACCTCACCCACCCCGACGAGCTGGCCGAGGCCGTCGACGCCGTCACCGCCCTCCGCGCCGCCGAGTTGCAAAACCCCGAGACACCAGCAAACCCCGGCACGGCAGCAAACCCCGGGACATCGGCGACTTCCGGAACGGCGGCAGCCGTCGCGACCCAGGCAGAGGACGCTTACGACGTGGCAGTTGCTTTGGAGCCTGGGGTCGATCCGGCCGGGTTTGTGCGGGCTGGCGCGACGTGGTGTCTCACTGAGACGGATCCGGAGAAGCTTCGGTTGGTGGATATTCGGGCGATGGTTGCCGACGGCCCCTTTCGGTAGGGGCTCACGGGCGGTTGTGTCTTCGGCGGTGGGGGTTGAAAGGGCGGACGCCTGTCCGGCGGTCCGCTCGCGCGAAGGCCCGGCGGACTTCCTCGACCACAGCGGAGGGATCGTCGAGGTCGGCCCACGAGATCCAGCAGTACTCCAATGGTTCTGGGGCATCCGGTGCGTAGGCCGGGGAGCGGGCGAAGGCCTGTTCTACCTCTTCCAGGTAGCCCTCGAGATCCTCGGTCCAGAAGGCCGCGCGCGGTTCGAACTCCACTACGGTTCGTTGATCGGGGAACCACAGACAACCATCCGATACCTCTGCCGAATCAGTCGAGGGCGGTGGCACGGAGGCAGGGACCGGCAGATCCGCCTCCGTGAGGATCAAGCGCAGGCGAGCCTGCGCCACCGACGCGGCCTGCCCACTGACCACTGCGAGCACCTGCTGGGCCCGAGCACGGCCAACAGTCAGTTGATTGGCGGAACGCTTCAAATCCGACGCGGTCACCAACCCGGCGTACAAGGCGGCCTCGGCAAGAACCACAGCCGGAGCGGTCGGTGAGGTGGCGGCGACTTCCGCGACGGCGCGGGCTGGGGTGACCAGACGCAGCTTGTTCCACACCGTCACGCCAGGGCCGACAGGATCGCGGACGTGCCGATGGATGCCGCCGGCATGCAGGCCGGCCCGGCCGCTCCGGGTTGTGACGTGGAGGTTGGTCAGATCGAGTCCCCACAGTGGCAGCGCATGCAGGGCGGCCGCCGATTGGTGGCTGGCGATCAGGCCGGGCTCACCGCGGCGTAGTACGTGGAAGAGGCGGCGGAGATGGAGCGTCTCGTCGTCGACGACGGTGAGGGTCTGGTGCGGGGCGTAGGTGCCCGGCCGGATCCGGCGCCAGCCGCCGGTGTCCAGGAGGGAGTCGATGTCAGGGTCGGGGTAGCCACACGCGCGCGCATCGGCCCGCGTGAACACGCCCCCGCGGATGTGCGTCATCACGCTGAGTTGTGGGTTCACACCACAGAAGATGCACCGATCGACCGGCCTGCTCCGCCGTCAGTTCACAGCTGTGGAAAGAAGGCATGAAAAAAGCCCGTCATGTCTGTATGACGAGCTCGGCGCGGGTTGGTACCCAGGGTTGCCACAGGAGCGGCATGTTGGCCTCGGACGGCGTCCGGTTGCCTTTGCGCTCGTTGCACGAGGCATGGGCGGCGACCGCGTTCAGCCATTCCGTCCGGCCGCCCCGGGATCTCGGTTGAACGTGATCCATCGTGTCGGCGTTCGGCAGGCCGCAGTACGCGCAATGGAACTTGTCCCGCCGCAGCACGCCGTGTTTGCTGTACTTCATCCGGCCGGCCGCGTAGCGCCAGTGGGTCACCACGTAGCGGACCAGTCGCAGTACGCGGGGCACCGGAAAGGGGCCGATGGTCCGCTCTCCGTGCGCCTCCTCGACCACGGCGACCTCGCGGACCAGCATCCGGATGGCGTGCTGGATCGACACGGTGTGCAGCGGCTCGTAGGACGCGTTCAGGACGATCACGCTCATCGGGTGCCTCCTTTCCGGCCGTAGCTGGGAACCACGGCGGCCTCGACGCAGGGTCTCAAGCATCCGTGGCCGCCCGGTGAACGGTCAACGGATTTCGCCTACCGGTCACGTGTCGCGTCGGCTGCGTGATCGGCGAAGATGTGCTTTATGGAATTGAACAATCTGCTGTCAGGTCCACCCGAGACACTACTCCCCGTCGACCCGGCCGCGGCGGAACTCGCCGCCGGGGCCGCCGCGGTCGACATCGCGGCCAAGTATCCGACCTCCTCGCTGGCCTGGTCGGTGCTCGCCGAGACGGCGCTGGCCGACGGTCACACGATCGAGGCCTACGCCTATGCCCGGACCGGCTACCACCGTGGTCTGGACCTGCTGCGCCGCAACGGCTGGAAGGGCCACGGGCCGATCCCGTGGGAGCACGAGCCGAACCGCGGCTTCCTCCGCTGCCTGGCCGTGCTCGGCAAGGCCGCCGCGATCATCGAAGAGAAGGACGAAGCCGAGCGCTGTACGACGTTCCTCCGTGACTCGTCCGCCACCGCGGCCGACGTACTGGCCTGACGCACCACGGCCTGAAGAACGAAAGCTGGTTGTAGAGGTCGGCACCGGCGGGACATGATCCGTCGGTGACCAGCCCCTATGCACAGCAAGGATTCCGCGTCGGCTTCGACTGGGGGCCTGTCGGCGCTACTGCCGTCCCTGGCAGCCTGGTGGCGGTGGTGGACGTCTTGTCCTTCACCACTGCCGTCACTGTGGCCGTCGACTGCGGCATCGACGTGTACCCCTACCGCTGGCGTGACGAGACAGCAGTCGCGTACGCCGAACAGCTAGGCGCGACCCTGGCGGTAGGCCGCTCGCAAGAGGGCATCACTCTCTCGCCGGCCTCGATCCGGCAGGCGCAGGGCATCAAGCGACTGGTCCTCCCGTCGCCCAACGGCTCCACCATCTCGCAGTTGCTCAGCGACAGCGGCTCGACAGTCATGGCCGTCTCCCTGCGCAACCGGTCGGCCGCAGCTGACTGGGCTGCCAGCAAGCTGGCCGAAGACTCCTCACTGACAGCCGTGGCGATTGCCGCGGGGGAGAGGTGGCCAGACGGCTCGCTCCGACCAGCTGTGGAGGACCTTTGGGGTGCCGGCGGATTCCTGGCCGCACTGGCAGACCGGGGAGTCGGCCCAGTCTCCCCGGAGGCCTGGGCAGCCATAGCGGCGTACAGCGCGGTGGCTCCCCAACTGCCTGAGCTGCTGCACGAGTGTGCCGGCGGCCGCGAGCTGGCGCAGTACGGGTTCCCGCAGGATGTGGCTGTGGCGGCAGAGGTCGACAGCAGTGGAGTGGTGCCGGTCATGCGGGGTGCTGCTTTCGAACCTGTAGACTGACCCAGTCATCGAAACCCCAGAGGTTCTGCCCGGTGATAGAGCCGGTAGGCGGCGTGCGTCCCCGTTTCCTACCGAAAATGGACGGTTGTAGGCGGCACAGACGGACCGGCGAAGCAGGACGCCCACGGTCAGGTCACCGCCCCGCCGGGCAGCGGAAGGTACTACCGTGCCGGCACTCACCGGACGGATCCGCACGCCCCAAACCCCCAAGAACCAGCAACCGCGACCACAACAGCAGACCCCCAGCGGCTATCGCCTGGCCCTGCGCACCCCGGGAGCGCTGAAGTTCTACCTGGCCGCGGCACCAGCGCGGATCGGCATCGCCATGACCGGCCTCGGCATCGTCTGGCTGGTCCATGGATCAACCGGCTCGTACGCCGTCGCCGGCGCGGTGACCGGTGGTTTCGCCGTCGCCGAGGCCGTCGGTGGACCCCAGGTTGCCCGGCTGATCGACCGTTTCGGGCAACCGCGCATGTTGCCGATCACCTTGCTGTTGCATGCGGCATCGATGGGCCTGCTGATCGCACTGACTCTCTCAACGGCCTCTCTCTGGATGCTGGTGCTCGCCGGCGTACTGGCCGGCGGTTCGCTCCCGCAGATTGGTGCGCAGACTGCGGCCCGTTGGTCTTACGCGTTGCGAGGAGACCCAGTCCTCTCGTCGGCCTTCGCGCTGGAGTCACTCAGCACCGGCCTGTCCTTCCTGGTCGGCCCGGCCCTGGTCGGCTCCGTCAGCGCCTTGGTCTCGCCAGTAGCAGGCTCCTTGCTGGCAACAGCATTCGTGCTGGCAGGAGGCTTCTCGCTAGCAGCACAACGCAGTACTGCGCCGCCTCCTACCGCAGGTGTGCGCTCGGAAGGCTCAGATCGCCTACTGCATAAGGGATTCCTCGCTCTGGTCGGCACCAATGTAGGGGTCGGACTGTTCTTCGGCAGCATGCAGGTGTCGGTCACAGCCTTCGCTGTCAGCCGGGACTCGGCCTCCCTGGCCGGACCCCTCTACAGCATCACCAGCTTGATCAGCCTGGTCGCCGGAATCGCCTACGGAGCAAGGCGTTGGCGTACGCCGGCCAGAACGCAGTTCGTCCTCGCCATGGCCATCCTGTTCGTGAGCACGCTTCCACTGCTCGTGGTGAACACGCCGCTAGCCCTCGCTCTCGCGCTGGCTGCTCCCGGTCTGGCACTGGCGCCGATCCAGGTGCTGTCGTCGGTGCTGGCCGAGTCGGAGGTTGAGCCCGCAGTACTGACTCAGGCCTTCACCTGGTTGAACTCTGGGAGTGCTGCCGGCATCGCGATGGGTGCGGCCGTGGCTGGGCGAGCAGTGGATGCGCAGGGCCCGCAGTTGGGGTTCGCGCTGGCGATCGCGGCGACTCTGGTCGCGACGGCGATGGCGGTCGTTGTCAGGCGGCGCTAGCAGCGTGGGTGTCCGATTGTGGCCAAGGCCGGAGGCCCACTGAACCGTTGCCTGGCGGCGGGGACGCCGTGATACTCAGTCTCGCCATCGAATGGGAAGCGCTTTCCGGCGGGTGGCGAGACCGAGTCCACTGCCCGTCCCAGGAGCTCGCCGATGACCTCACTCGTCCCGCGCCGACCCCGCAAACTAGTCACCGCGCTGGTCCCGCTGATACTGGCCGGCGCGCTGATCCAGCCCGTCACCGCGCAGGCCGCGCCAGCTGCGCAGGCCGCGCCGGCCGCGGACTCGCCGTACCGGTTCGACTTCGGGACGGGCAGCAGTCCGGTCGCCGAGGGGTACACGGCGGTGGGTGCGGTCGGCTACAACGCCGAGCGTGGCTACGGCTTCGCCGATCCGTCGAAGGTGACGGAGGTGGACCGAGCCACCGGTGACGCGCTGCGCGGTGACTTCGTCGCTGTCGCCGGTACGTCGTTCCTGATCGACCTGCCCAACGGCGACTACACCGTGTCGCTGGTGGCCGGCGATGCGGCCGAGGCCAGCGAGATCGCGATCACCGCCGAGAAGATGGCCAAGGTCCAGGTGACCGCGAAGCCCGCCGGTGAGTACCTGGCGATGACGTTCCCGATCTCGCTCGTCGACGGTCAGCTGAACCTCGACTTCGCTGGTGCCGCGGCCAAGCTCAACTCGTTCGTGATCACCCGGCAGCCCGGCCGGACCGCGGGCGCCAAGCCCACCGCCTTCCTGGCCGGCGACTCGACCGTGCAGACCTATGACCCCGGCTTCGCGCCTCAGGCCGGCTGGGGACAGATGCTGGGCCGCTTCCTCACCGACGACGTCCTGGTCGCCAACAAGGCGATCGGTGGCCGCAGCTCGAAGAACTTCATCACCCAGGGCCGGCTCGACGAGATCCTCCGGTCGATCCGGCCGGCCGACTACCTGTTCATCCAGTTCGGCCACAACGACGCCACCCAAGGAGTCGACGACCGGTACGCCTCTCCGGCCGACTACAAGGAATACCTGCGCACCTACGTCCAGGGGACGCGGCAGCGCGGCGCAGTACCGGTCCTGGTGACGCCGGTCTCGCGGCGGAGCTTCGACGCGGCCACTGGCAAGTTCAACGTGAGCTTCCCCGAGTACGTCGCCAAGATGATCGAGCTGGCGACGGAGGAGAAGGTCGCTCTGGTCGACCTGTCCGCCGTGAGCCGGGCCTACCTCGACACGATCGGACCGGAGGCCGCGAAGGCGGTCTTCCTGCATGTGGATCCAGGCGTCTACCCGGGCCGGCCGAACGGGACAGTGGATGACACGCACTTCCAGGAGTACGGCGCGATCCAGATGGCCCGGCTTGTCGCTGCTGAGGTCGCCAAGCTCCAGGTGCCGCTTGCAGCCGAGGTAGTCGAGGTAGAGCCGCCTGCAGCAGTCCCGGCCGCACCCACCGGCTTGCTGGCGAGCAGTGTCTCCAACGCCGGTGCCGTACTGCGCTGGGCCCCGTCCCCGGGCGCGGATATCTACCGGGTCTACCGGAAGACCGCGTCAGCCCCGGATACGTCGTACGCGTTGGTCGGTACTACGACCGCCACCACCTCGGTTGTGCAAGGACTGGCCGAGGGGGAGACCTACTCGTACCGGATCGGTGCGGTCAACGGTCGTGGTGAATCGGAGCCCTCTGCCGCGACGACGTTCACCACCAAGCGAGCGAAGTACAAGTTCGACTTCCAGCCGGCCGGTGCACCCGTTGCTCCCGGCTACACAGAGGTCAACCGCACCATGACCTACACGCAGGAGCGTGGCTTCGGCTTCACCCAGGCACCGGACGCACTGGCCGATCGGGACCGGGGCAGTACTGCGGGAGTGCCGAACGACCTGCAGCGCGACTTCGTGCTCTCCGCAACGCCCTTCGAGTTCAAGCTGGACGTCCCGAACGGCTCCTACATGGTGAAGACCTACAGCGGCGACTTCATCGGCAGCAGCCGGACCGACTTCGCCATCGAAGGCAAGAGCGCGGGCAACGGCAACGCAGGCAGGGCTGCCGTCACCGAGCGGCTGAACGGTCCCGTGTCGGTCCTGGACGGACAGCTGAACATTGTTGTCAGCGGCACCGGCGCGCGGCTGAACGGCATCGAGGTAACACCACTTCTAGTGGCGCCTAGTGGTGTGGCGATCCAGGCGCAGACGAGCCCTGCGGCCGCAGCTGTCACTTGGGCGGCGTCGGAGGACGCCGTGGGCTACCGCGTCTACCGCCAGGGGCCGGGGGACGCCAAGCCAGTCAAGGTGGCGGAACCAAACACACCTGCCTTCACCGACGACACCGTGACCGCAGGCCTCTCCTACGCGTACTCCGTCACTGCGGTGGACAACACCGGGCTCGAGTCCGTGCCGTCCGACCCTGTCACCGTGGCGGTGGTGGACCCGGCCGTCGCAGTACCGGCGGCGCCGACGAGGTTCAGGCTGCGCGACATCAACAAGTCCGACCTGACCCTGCAGTGGAAGAGGAGCAGGACGGCCTCCGCGTACCTGATCAGCCGGGCGGAGTCCGAGAGCGGACCCTACGAGGTGGTGGGTCAGGTCGCCGCGACGACGTTCACGGACACCGGAGTGCTCACCACGATCAAGTACTACTACCGGGTGGCCGCGGTGAACGCGGGCGGCATCTCGGTGCAGTCGCCGACGCTGGTCACTCCGGCGGTCACGGTGCTGAAGCGCCAGGCGGAGTACCTGGATCGGGCGCCGTCCGCAGTACCGACCGCTGACGGCAAGGTGCTCGTCAGTTGGCGGCTACTGGGCACAGACCCCAAGGAGATCCGCTTCAACGTCTACCGGGACGGCAAGAAGCTGAACCCCCAGTTGCTGGACAACACAACCAGCTTCCTGGACGCCGGCGGGACCAGCAGCTCGCAGTACTACGTGACGTCGGTCCTCAAGCGGCAGGAGAGCCGGGTCACCAGTGACTTCGGTACGTGGGACAAGAGCTACTTCTCCGTGCACCTCGACAAGCCGGCGGACGACTACACCAAGGACGGGCAGCCCTACAGCTACAGCGCGGGCGACGCGAGTGTCGGCGACCTGGACGGCGACGGGACCTACGAGATCGTTCAGCTCTGGTCGCCGTCCAACAGCAAGGACAACTCCCAGGGTGGCTACACCGGGACGGTGTACATCGACGCCTACAAGCTCGACGGCACCAAGCTCTGGCGGATCAACCTGGGACCGAACATCAGAGCCGGCGCGCACTACACCCAGGTACAGGTGTTCGACCTGGACGGCGACGGCCGGGCCGAGGTGACCCTCAAAACCGCGGACGGTACGACGGATGCCGCCGGCCAGGTGATCGGCGACCCGAACGCCGACCATCGCAACAGCTCCGGCTACGTGCTGACCGGGCCCGAGTTCCTCACCGTCTTCGAGGGAGCGAGCGGCAAGATCCTCGACACCGTCGACTACACGCCGCCGCGCGGTGACGTCGGTGCCTGGGGTGACACCTACGGCAACCGGGTGGATCGCTTCCTGGCCGGCGTGGCCTACCTGGACGGAGAACACCCGAGCGTCGTGTTCAGTCGCGGCTACTACACCCGGGCAGTCCTTGCCTCCTACGACCTGGTGGCCGGAAAGCTCAAGCAGCGCTGGGTTTTCGACTCCAACGACAAGGCCAGCGCCGGTGGCTACGGGATGGGCAACCACAACTTCGCCGTCGCCGATGTCGATGCCGACGGCAAGGATGAGATCGTCTTCGGTTCGATGACCGTCGATGATGACGGCTCGCTGCTGTACAGCACCGGCCTCGGCCACGGGGACGCGCTGCACGTGAGCGACTTGGTGCCAGCTCGTCCGGGGCTGGAGGTGTTCGCCGCGCACGAAGACATGGGGAGCAGCGGCAACCGCGGCGCGACGATGCGGGACGCCCGCACCGGCGAGATCCTGTGGGACATCCCGGCCACCCGGGACACCGGCCGGGCCGCGGCCGGTGACATCGACCCGCGGCATCCCGGGGCCGAGGGCTGGGCCGTCGGTGGGGACGCCGCCTGGAACTCGCGGGTCGGCCAGCTGAAGTCGTCCACCGGCGAGCTGGTGTCCACCACCATCCCGGCCGCCAACTTCCTGGCCTGGTGGGACGGCGATCCGCTGCGCGAGATCGTCGACCACGACTGGAACACCACGACCCTGACCGGGACACCGACGATCGGCAAGTGGAACTGGGAGACGAACACGGTCGGCGTCCTGCTCAGGGATCCGGGGGCGCGCTCGAACAACAGCACCAAGGGCAACCCGGCGATCCAGGCCGACCTGTTCGGCGACTGGCGGGAGGAGATCGCGTGGCGCAGCGCGGACAGTTCGGAGCTGCGCATCTACAGCACGCCGTACCCGACCGACCGTCGGCTGCCCACCCTGATGCACGACCCGGTCTACCGGCTGGGAGTCGCCTGGCAGAACACGGCGTACAACCAGCCGCCGCACGTGAGCTACTTCATCGGGCAGGACATGGCCGACCCGTCGCCGCCGAGCATCGTCTACGCCGGGAGGTCTACCGATAGGTGATTTGGGACTCCGCAGCGGCGGCGGCCCGAGCGGCGTACTCGGCCGGCGTGAGGCCGATCTGCTCCTTGAACTCGTGGGAGAAGTGGGCCTGGTCGAAATAGCCGAGGGCGGCGGAGAGGTCGGCCAGTTCGCCGACCTCTCCCCGCGCCAGCAGGTCGGCGCCGTCGTGCAGGCGGTAGCGGCGCAGTACCCACTTGGGGCCGACGCCGACGTAGCGGCGGAACAGCCGCTGCAGGGTGCGGACGGAGATGTCGAACCGCTCGGTGACCTGGTCCACCCGGGTCACCGAGCGGTCCTCTGCCATCGCCTCGACGATCTCCCGGACCAGCTCGTACTGCGGGTCGGCCGCCACCAGGTGGTCGGCGAGGAACGCCTCGAACACGGCCCGGCGGCGGAGGTCGGACTCCTCGGCGAAGATCAGGTCCGCGAGCCGGTCGGCGTCGGCGAAGAACTCACCCAGCGGCCGCACCTGGTCGCGGAAGGACGCCACGTCCAGCCCGGTCACCGCGCCGAAACCGCCGGCCCAGAACTTCACCCCGAAGACCCGGCCGCGACCGGTCAGCTCGCGCTGGAACTTCTGCGTGTAGACGCCGTTCACGAACGCGCCGCCGGGCTGCTCGAAGGTGACGTTGACGCTCGGATAGGGCAGCACCTCCGCGAAGTACGGCTCGCTCAGGTCCCACTCGACGATCCAGTACCACTCCACGAACCGGCCGATCTCCGGTCCGGCGGCGAGCCGGCTCAGCGTTCGGTGCCGGGCCTGCTCCCGCGGGTGCAGGATGCCCTTTTCGCTGTCCGTGGGATGAGTCAAGTGGCTGTCGCTTTCTTACAAGACCGGGCGGTACGGCGTACCGAAGACTGGGCGCATGACGACGAACACGGCGCAAAACACTGTAAAGCCCATCCCCGACGGTTATCACTCGCTCACCCCGTACCTGGCCGTGTCCGACGGGCCGAAGGCGATCGAGTTCTACACCCAGGTGTTCGGGGCCGAGGTGATCAGCCGGCAGGACATGCCGGACGGGCGGGTCGGACAGGCCGAGCTGCGGTTCGGCAACTCGATGCTGCAGCTGAGTGACGAGATGCCGCAGATCGGGTTGCAGGCCCCGAACGGCGAATGGGTGCACTCCTCGCTGGTGCACTACGTGCCGGACGTGGACGCCACCTTCGCGAAGGCGATCGAGGCCGGCGCGCGGCAGGTGGCGGCGGTCGAGACCTTCATGACCGGGGACCGGTACGGCACGGTGATCGACCCGTTCGGGCACCGCTGGGCGATCCTGACCAAGGTCGAGGACGTCTCGCGGGAAGAGGCCGATCGCCGGGTCAAGGAGTGGCTGGCCAGCAACCCGGAAGAGCTCAACGGGTAAGCCCGTTGCCCTTGGCCACAAGCCCTTTAGGCCCAAGCCAGTGGGTCCTTTGGGCATAAGGAAGCGGCCCTGGGGCACAAGGAAGCGGCCCGCCGGAACCGTCCCCTGCGGCAGTTTCGGCGGGCCGCTGACTAAGAGTGTGCACGCGATCACGAAAATTGGCAACCCGTGGTGATGAATTGCGCGCTCGGTGTCACGTGCTGCCTGCGATGGGCATCACGAGCGTGCTAATGCGCAGTTCCGGTAGGCTTTGGCCGCAAGAGCCTGGAAGCGGTCGCCGATGAACATTCGGTGACTGTTGCCGGGCTTCACCCGTTCTGAAGAGGAACAGCCAGCGGCCGGCTGCGCCAGGGCGACAGCCCTGGGTCCAGCCGACGCGTGAAGAGGAGGGCTGAGATGCCCGCAATCGTGCTCGTCGGCGCCCAGTGGGGCGATGAGGGCAAAGGCAAGGCCACCGATCTGCTCGGCAACACCGGAGCCGAGATCGACTATGTCGTGAAGTTCAACGGCGGCAACAACGCCGGTCACACGGTCGTGATCGGGGACGAGAAGTACGCCCTGCACCTGCTCCCCAGCGGCATCCTGACCCCGGGCGTGACCCCGGTGATCGGCAACGGGGTGGTGGTCGACCTGAGCGTCCTGTTCGAGGAGCTCGACGCGCTGCAGACCCGTGGCGTGGACACCTCCCGGCTGGTGGTCAGCGCGAACGCGCACCTGATCCCGCCGTACAACCGGACCCTGGACCGGGTCGCCGAGCGGTTCCTCGGCAGCCGGAAGATCGGCACCACGGGACGCGGCATCGGCCCGACGTACGCGGACAAGATGAACCGGATCGGGATCCGGGTCCAGGACCTGTACGACGAGAAGATCCTGGAGCAGAAGGTCAGCGGCGCGCTGGAGCAGAAGAACCAGTTGCTGGTGAAGGTCTACAACCGGCGCGCGGTGGAGATCGCCGAGGTGATGGACGAACTGCTCGGGTACGCCGAACGCCTGCGCCCGATGGTTGCCGACACCCCGCTGCTGCTCGGCCGGGCCTTGGACGAGGGCAAGACGGTCCTGATGGAGGCGGGCCAGGCGACGCTGCTGGACGTCGACCACGGCACCTACCCCTTCGTCACCTCCTCCAACGCGATCTCTGCCGGCGCCTGCACGGGCTCCGGCATCCCGCCGACCCGGATCGACCGGGTGATGGCGGTCGTGAAGGCCTACACAACTCGGGTCGGCGAGGGCCCGTTCCCGACCGAGCTGCTCGACGCCGACGGCGAGTGGCTGCGCCAGCAGGGCTTCGAGTTCGGTACTACGACGGGTCGGCCGCGGCGCTGCGGCTGGTACGACGCGGTGATCGCCCGGTACGCCGCGCGGATCAACGGCGTCACCGACTTCGTGCTGACCAAGCTGGACACGCTCACCGGGCGGGAGAAGATCCCGGTGTGTGTCGCGTACGAGGTCAACGGCGTACGGCATGACGAGATGCCGATGACCCAGACCGACTTCCACCATGCGTTGCCGGTCTACGAGGAGTTCGACGGCTGGAGCGAGGACATCACCGGCTGCCGGACCTTCGAGGACCTGCCGAAGAACGCGCAGACCTATGTGAAGGCGGTCGAGGCGCTCAGCGGCGCGCCGATCTCCGCGGTCGGCGTCGGTCCGGAGCGGTCCCAGATGGTCATCCTGGACAACCGGTTCTGATCAGCCACGAAGCCTGAGCAGCCGCCGGGTCGCCGGCGGCTGCTTCGGTTGCCGCCGGTTCAGGGACGGCCGGGTCAGTTGCTGCCGATGATGGGGAGCTCGCTGATGATCGGCCAGTGCCGGATGTCCCCGAGGCCGGGGCGGTTCGGCAGCTCGGGCTTGCTGATCGGTTCGCGGGCCCAGTCGGCACCGCCGCCGTTCGCCGCGCTGTAGAAGGCGAGGGCGGCGACTGCCAGCAGAAAGGCCGCGACCAGCAGGCTCAGCCAGGAGGGCCGGAAGACCTTGCGCAGGGTGATCTTGGTGCCGCGGCGCAAGGAGGTGCCGCCGGGACCCCACCAGGCGACGAAGAGGCCGACGGCGCCGCCGACTCCGAAGCCGATCGCGGACAGCGGCGGCCAGTCGAGGCCGTTGGCGTTGGCGGCGCCGAGGCTGACGAATCCGCCGACGATGAAGCCGACGATGACCGGCAGGATCAGGCAGAAGAGTGTGATCAGGCTGGCGGCGATCAGGTGCACCGGGCTCGCGGCCACCGCGACCAGGCCGTCGGACTTGCCGCGGCCGCCGCGGACCTGACGCCGGCGCATGATCGCAGTACTGCCGCGGTCGACGGTGCGGGCGAGGATGATCAGCAGCGCGGCGACGAGCACGCCGACGCCGGGCGTGTAGGCCATCAGACCGGCGAGTGCGGCCAGGAGCCCGACGACGAGGAACGACCGCGCCGCCTGCTGGTCCGCCGAGGGCGCCGTGTTCGCCCGAGCCACCGGCTCATGACTCTGCCGGCGCGCCACTTCCTACCCCTGGTACTGCGGCGGCTGGAACTGAGGCTGGTACTGCGGCTCCGGGTGGTACTGCGGCTGCACAGGCACCGGGTACGGCGGCTGATACCCGCCTTGCTGATACCCCTGGTAATTCAAAGGCATCGCAGCAGGCGCAGCCGCAGTAGGCACAGGGCTGTAGGTCGCCGGATGAACGGCGACGGCCTTCTTTGCCTTCTGTTGGGCGGCCACGTCGCGGAGTTTGTCTCGGACGGGGGCGAAGGCGGAGAGCGGTGGGATGACCGGCGGGACCAGCTGGGCGACCTCGGCGGGGTCATGCAGGGCTGCGCCCGCAGCAGCGGCTACTGGCTTGTCTTCTGGCATGACTCGGGTCATTACCGCGGTGGGTGGGTTGAGGAGAGCTGTCTCGGGGTGGTCCTCGGGGGTGGGGTCCGGGTTTGGGATGAGGGCGTCGCGGCCTTCGGCGTAGCGGTTGAGGGCGGCCATGATTTCGACCTGGGTCGGGCGGTCCCGCCGGTCGGGGGCGAGGGCCGCCACAAGGAGGGGCTTCAACCGTGGGTCCAGGCCTTCCAGGTCGGCCTGACCGGTGTGCACCCGATGCAGCACGACCTCGAACGGCCCCTTGCCAAACGGCCGTCGCCCAGTCGCCGCATAAGCCACCGTCGCCGCCCAGCCCCACCAGTCGGCCGACTCGGAGACCATCTCGCCTTCGATGAGTTCCGGCGCGAGGTAGCCCGGCGTACCGATCACCAGGCCGGTCTGGGTGAGGCGGAGGTCGTCAGCTGCCTGGGCGATGCCGAAGTCGATCAGTACCGGCTTGCCGTTGAGCATCATCACGTTGCCGGGCTTCAGGTCGCGGTGCACGACCCCTGCTTGGTGGATCGCCTGCAGCGACTCCGCCAGACAGCCGGCCAGCGGCAACCAGCGCTGCGGCGTCAGCGGCCCGCGCTCGTCCACCTGCTCGTCCAGCGGCCGCCCCGGAACGAACCGGGTGACCAGGTACGGCCGGTCGCTGTGCAGGTCGTGGTCGAGGATGCCTGCCACACCAGGGTGGTTCACCTTCTGCAAGGTGGTCGCCTCGCGCTGCAACCGGGCGCGGGCGGTCGGATCGTGGGCCACGTGCGGCCGCAGTACCTTGAGCGCTACCTCTTTGTGCTCGGGCCCTTCCGCCAGGTACACGACGCCCATGCCGCCCTGCCCGAGCCGCCGGATCAACCGGTACGGCCCGATCCGTTCCTCCAGCACCTCGGTCGGTGCCGTAGGTCGTCCCCCTGTTGCTGACATGGCATCCACCGTACGTCGGGACCAGCCCACCCGCGGAGCCTCGACCCGAGTCCTTTCCCATGACCTCGGACGTAATCGTTCTTCCGCACGTTCCATCGCAAGCTGGTCTCATCCCAAGGAACGAGAGGCATCCACATGACGCACTACGCCATCGCCAACCTGCGCAACGTTCGCCTGAACGCGGGGATCGTCGAGTACCTGGAGCGGATCGACGCGACCCTGGCACCCTTCGACGGCCACTTCATCGTGCACGGCGGCGTGCCGGAGTCCGTGGAGGGGGAGTGGGAGGGCAGCCTGATCATGATCGAGTTCCCCAGCTACGAGCACGCCCGCGGCTGGTACGACTCCCCGGAGTACCAGAAGATCCTGCCGTTGCGGACGGACAACTCCGACGGCGTCGCGATGCTGGTGGCCGGCGTCGACCGGGACCACGTAGCGACCGACGTACTCCGGTGAAGGTCAGTCGGGCGCGGCCGGTGCCTCGGGGCGGTGGGCGCCGGCCGCGCCTGGTACCTAGGTGGCGGGAGGGGTGATGGGCACAGTGAAGGCCAGCAGTCCGGTGCCAGTGGCGTTGGTGATCCAGGGCCCCGCACCGATGTGGCCGTGGTACGTCAGGGCAGTCGCACCCGCTGCGGGACCGGACAGAGTGAGCACGAGCTTGCCGCCGGGCTGATAGGCCACAGACGACACCGTCACCGCCACACCCTCCACCCGGAAGTCAGCAGCAGCCCCAGCATCAACAGTCAGCGGATCAGTCGACCGCAGCTGTACTACGAGCTGCGACCCACTAGCACTCACACTGGCCGGGTTGGGCGGAGCCACACCGGCCGACGGCCCGCCGTACAGGTCTCGAGCCAGTACTGCGAACGTGTGGTCGCCCATTTCGCGATAGCCACCCAGATAGCCGTAGTGGCACCCGTCATGACCTGACAGCCCAGTGGTGGAGAGCACCGTGACGCCTGCCGAGTCGCCGAGCTGACGCTGGGCCTCCCGCAGACTCATGGCAGTCGTGTTGCCACAGGGCGCCGTGCGGATCTGGTAGACGTAGTACCGGCTTCCACCGGGGATGTCGCGGCCGAAGTCGGTTCGCCAATCCTGCAGCAACGAGGTGAAGCCGGCGATGTGTACTGGGGCGTTGTCGTTGTCGGACTCGCCTTGGTACCACAGCACGCCCCGGACCTGGCTGATCACTCCGGCGGCCGCCAGACGCTGCCGAAGCCTTCCGTAGTTGGTGTCGAGGTCGTCGGGGTTCGTGTCGTTGCGCTGGAAGAAGCTGATCGCTCGGCCGCCGTGTGCTCCGTTGATGAGCGCCACCGGCACCTGGTAGGTCTCCACGATCCGCCGGCCCATCCGGATCGCCCACTGCCCGACAGAGCCGGACTGGCTGGTGACATCACCGGTCGCGTAGTGCCAAACCCGGTCTGCGCCGGAGATAGCGCCGTCGGGACTCGGAGAGCCGAAGCTCCGCAGGTACGGCGACTCCTCGCCGTTCGCGGCACCGTTGTACTTCGCAGCCTCCGCGTTGGACTGCCCCTGGACCACATAGACGTCACCGGAGACGACTCCGTCCCTGGACGCCACTACTCGATCGAATCCCGGCCCGCTGGCGCGCAGCTCGAACGTGTACTCCTGTAGCCCGGCCCTGATGCGCGGTGTGAAGCGGAAGGACCGCGCTGACGACGTGTACGTGTCGGTCTTCCCGTTGCTGCTCACCCGCAACTGCACCCGTCGTACCCGGCTGTCGGTGATCCGCCCGGCCACTGGCACCGTCGAGCCGCCCGACGCGTCGCGGGGGAACAGTTGCCGGTCCTGGGGCGACTCGGTCAGCGCGACGACCGCAGTACGGACGTAGGCGGTGAACCGGCGTTGGGAGTAGCGGCTCGCGTTGTTGGCGAACGTCCAGTCGGGCTGGCCGCTGAGGTTCGTGCCGATCCCGAGTGACAGCGTGCTGGTCTCGGTCTCGGTAAACGTGTTGATCGCGAAGACCTGCTTGGCGGCCAGCGTCGACGGCCGGCTAGCGCCGATCTGGGCGACCTGGAACGCGCCGTACCCGAGTGGCGCGGTCGGACTGTCGTCGGCGTCGAACGTGATCGGCGAGGCGTTCGCGACCTGGGTCGACGCCCTCTCCTGGTACTGGTTCGGCCACATCTCGAGGTAGCCGGTCTGGCCGGTGCCATTCGTCACGCCGGCGACGTTCGACCGCACGTCCAGCTCGCCGACCCGCTGCCGGACGATCTCACCGGGCCGCGTCGGCAGGCCGATCCGCCTTGCATCGCTGGTGAAGGGCTCCATGGCCGTCCACACCCACTGCGGTCCGTCGGGCCCGTTCAGCTCGACGCAGTACCCCACCCGGTCGAAGTTCGGCCCGATCTCGGCGGTGCGGTCGAGGCTGTACGGCGGGGTCTCGTTCAGGTACCCGGCCTTGTCGGGCAGGTCGAGTTGCAGGACCGGCGTGAAGCCGACGGCCGCGGAGTCACAGCCGGTCGAGGCGGTCTGCCCGGAGGAGGTCGCGGTGGCCGGTTCGACTACCGCCTGCAGGGTCGCGGCGGTGGCGATCAACGTGGTGGCGATGGTGACGATCGAGCCGGCGTTGACACGTCGAGGCATGGCGGACCTCCGGAGGGCGGGATGTCTCAACCATGGGTAGCGGGTCGATCACCCTTCGTGCGACCTCTCTGCGCCCAGCGGTCCGATCCCTGCGCCCAGCGGTTGTTGCCTCACTCTAATCCCGGCCAGGCACCGGTCGGTGGCTGGAATCTAGCCAACGATGTCTATCAAGCCACTGCTGCCCCGGTGCGGTCGCGACCAGAGTGATGCCATGCGAATCGAGATCCTGGTCTTCGACGGTGTGGACGAGATGGACGTGATGGGGCCGTTCGAGGTCTGGAGCCATGCGTCCCGGTGGCCGGAGTTCGAGCTGGCGCTGGTCGGACTCGACGGTCCGGTGGAGGTGACCGGCATGCACGGCCTGCAGTTCAGGGCACCCGAAGGTCTCGGCACGCCGGACGGCCTGTTCGTGCCCGGCGGCGGCTGGATGAACCGAGCCGAACGCGGCGCCTGGGCAGAGGCGCGACGCGGTGTCCTGCCGGCCCGGATCGCCGAGGTCGCGCAGCACACCCAGTGGGTCGGGTCGGTCTGCACAGGCTCGATGTTGCTGGCCGAGGCCGGCCTGGTGAAGGGCCGGCCGGCCACGACGAACCGCGGCGCCTGGCACGAACTCGAGACCTTCGGCGCCGAGGTCAAGCACAACCGGGTCGTCGACGACGGCGACCTGGTGACGGCCGGCGGAATCACCGCCGGCATCGACCTCGCCCTGCACATCGTCGAGCGGGAACTCTCCGTCGAGGTTGCCGACGGTATTGCTGCGGCGATGGAGTACGCCCGCGTGCGAGACGTCTACCGCTGATCAGCTCTGGAGCTGTGGGTAGACAGCGCTCAGGTCTCCGGCCACTGCGGCCTTGGCCCACTTCGCCGTGTCATCAGCCAGTACTTCGTACGCGCCGGCCTCGATGCCGTCGAGAGCCGCCTTGGCGATGCTGGCCGGGTTTTCCTTGGCTGCCTCGACCGCGCGGACCATGTCGGTGTCGACGTACCCCATGTGCAGACCGGTCACGCCGATGCCGCGGTCCCGCAGTTCGACCCGCAGCGCGTTGCTCTGCGACCAGAGCGCGGCCTTGGTGGCGGCGTACGCGCCGTGCCAGGAGACCCAGGTGAGGGCGGAGTGTGCGTTGAGGATGTGGCCGCCGCCGTTGCGCTCGATCACCGGGACGAACGCGCGGGTCAGGTTCAGCGGGCCGAAGAAGTTGATCTCGAAGACCTCCCGGATCGCCTCCAGCGGCACGTCGAGGTAGGTGTCCGGCGAGACGCTGCCGGCGTTGTTGATCAGTACCGTGACGTCGGGCGCCGCGGCGACCAGTGCGTCGATGGAGGCTTGGTCGGTGACCTCGAGCGGCAGCGTGACGACGCGGGGGTCGGTGCTCGGTTGCGGATTGCGGGCGGTGGCATAGACCTTGCGGACGCCGCGGGTGAGCAGGTCGTCGACGATCGCCTTGCCGATACCGCGGTTGCCGCCGGTGACGAGGACGACGGCGCCTTCGAGGGTGGTCATTTTGCGTTACTCCAGAGGGGAGAAGTGGATGGAAACCGATCTGTTTCCACAGCATAAACCGATCGGTTTCCAGAATCAAGCCGAGCCGGTACGCTCGATTCATGACCACCCAGGCGACACCCCGCGAGCGGCTGCTGGACGCGGCGGGCGAACTGTTCTACCGAGACGGCGTCAACATCGGCGTGGACGCGCTCTGCAAGGCGGCCGGCGTCTCGAAGAAGTCGATGTACCAGCTGTTCCGCTCCAAGGACGAGCTGATCGCCGAGAGCCTCGCCAGCGTGGGACCGGGGTACCAGCAGGCGCTGGAGCCGGGGATCGACGACGGCGCGACGCCGCGCGAGCGGATCCTGGCGGTCTTCGTGAAGCAGGATCAGCTGGCCGCCGGTGGTGAGTTCTTCGGCTGCCCGTTCGTCAGCACGGCGTTCGAGCTGAAGAACCCCGAGCACCCGGGCAGTGTGGTCGCGCGGCACTTCAAGCAGCGGCTGACCGACTTCTTCCTGGGCGAGCTGATCGCGGCAGGAGTCGACGACCCCGACACGCTGGCCGTCCAGCTGGCGATGACCTTCGACGGCGCGAGCGCCCGGGCCGTCGTACGGGCCCAGGCGCTCAACGGCGTCGGAATCCGGATGGCCGAGGCTCTGCTCGACGCGGCCGGCGTCCGTGCGCCCGAGCTGGCCGGCCAGGCGCGCCAGAACTAGAAGGCGGATGGGACAAAGCGGGGTTTTGTTCCAGTGTGAAGTTAGTGGTGCTGCGAGGTTGACGCCTTCACGCAGCGTCGTCACACTTCCGAAAAGACTCTGCGGTAATGGGGGATCGCAGCGTCATACCGCCCCCGCAAGCAAGGACCCCGCCCATGAGAAAGAAAGCAGTTCTACCGGCGCTCGCCGCCGCGTGTGCCGCCGCTTTGGTGGCCGGCGCGCTGACCAGTCCGGCGGGCGCCGCGACGAAGGTCGACGCCGCTCCGGCCGCAGTACAGGCTCCTTCCACGTTCACTCACCCCGGTGTGGGGGTGAGTCGCGCTCAGCTGGACTTCGTTCGCGCCAAGGTGCAGGCCGGTGCGCAGCCCTGGACGACCGCGTTCAACCAGGCGAAGAACAGCACCTACGGTTCTTTGAGTCGTACGCCGAAACCGCGCGCGGTGGTCGAGTGTGGGCCGTACTCCAACCCCGACTACGGCTGCCGGGACGAACGTGGCGACGCGATCGCGGCGTACACGGATGCCGTGCTCTGGTACATCACCCGCGACGATCGCTATGCGCAGAAGGCGATCCAGCTGATGGACGCCTGGTCCGCGACGATCCGCGACCACACCAACAGCAACGCGCCGCTGCAGACCGCCTGGGCCGGATCTTCGTGGCCGAAAGCCGCCGAGATCATCAAGCACGTCTACGGCAACTGGCCTAACTCGGGCCGGTTCGGCACCATGCTGCGCACCGTCTACCTGCCTGAGATCATCAACGGCTCGAACTCCAACGGCAACTGGGAGTTGAGCATGACCGAGGCGATCCAGGGCATCGGCGTGTTCCTGGAGGACGCGGCGGTCTACGACAAGGCGATCGCGCTGTACCGGGTCCGGGTACCCGCCTTCGTCTACCTGGAGTCCGACGGTTCGCTGCCGAAGACCAAGCCGAGCCAGAACCTCGACACCCGCGACAAGATCGTCGCCTACTGGCAAGGCCAGAGCACTTTCGTCTCAGGTTTGACGCAGGAGACCTGCCGCGACTTCGTCCACACCGGCTACGGCATCTCGGCGATCAGCCACGTGCTGGAGACATCCCGCATCCAGGGCATCGACCTGTACCCCGAGTTCGGCGAGCGGCTGCGTCAGGCGCTGGGCTTCCAGTCCCGCTGGGAGCGCAACCTCGAACCGGTCCCGTCCTGGCTCTGCAAGGGCACTCTCAAGCGCGGCCTCGGCCCGATCACCGAAGTCGGCTACAACGCCCTGCACACCCGCCTGGGCATCACGATGACCAACACCCAAGCCCTCACCGAATCCCGCCGCCCAGCCGGCACCAACGACCTCTTCGTCGCCTGGGAAACCCTCACCCACGCCGAAAACCCGAGCTGACCAAGCGGTACTCCGGAGGGCCTCGGCCGGCTCTCCGGAGTACGGATCAGACCTGGGGTTCGCCGCGTTTCCAGTAGCCCTGGAAGGAGATGGCGGGTTTCGGGAGGCCTACTGCGTTGACCAGGTGGCGGCGGACGTGCTTGATCATGCTGGACTCGCCGGCCACCCAGGCGTAGTCCACGTCGAACGGCAGCTTCGCCGCTTTGAGGGCCTCGAGCAACGACTTCGGGCCGTCCGCGGGACCGCCGGTGTGTGGGATCCAGGTGATGTCCACCCGGCCCTCGCTCGGCAGCGCGCGGATGTCCCGGATGTCCGGCACCTCGACGAAAACAGCGGCCCGTACTGCGGCGGGCAGCTGCTCCAGGATCCCGGCGAGGGCGGGCAACGCGGTCTCGTCGGCGACCAGCACCCGGCTCAGACTCGTTGCCGGAGGCACGTAATCCACGCCGGACATCAACAGGCCCTTGGTGCTCGTGGTGTCGACGGCGAACGGCAGGATGAGCCCGATCTCCGCGCCGATCTCGACCTCGGTGACCCATGCCGACGCAGGACCGTTCACCCCGTGCAGGACGAACTCGATGTCGAGCTCGGCCACCTCCGGCCGCAGCGCGCGCACGGTGTACGTCCGCATGATGAACCGCTCCTCGACCGGCTGGGCGCACCACTCGGCGTACCAGTCGTCGCCCGCGGGCAGTCGGAGTTCGCTGCCGTCCGGCGGGGAGAGCAGCACCTTGATGCGCTGGTCGGGGCCGGCCGTGACCACGTCGGCGATTCGCGGGGCCACGAACGTCACCCGGCGCAGGTGCGGGCTGAGGTCGTCGACCGCCGCCACGGTGGCGTGCAGCGCGGCGAAGTCGATCGGGCGCTCGAGCACTGTCGTCATGCCAGTGTCTCCGTCAGGGGAAAGTAGTGACAAAGCAGGGGTTCAGGTGCAACACGACTACGGAGCGGGTTAAGGTGAAGCATCTAGAGGTTAGCCTTACCTAAGAGGATCCCAAAGTCCAATGCCCCCGCCCTCCGTCACCGACACGGTTCCCGCCGGCCGTGCGGCACCTGGCTCCGCCCGGGACCAGCGGCGCCCGCGGACCCGGCGTACGACGCTCGTGGTGGGGCTGGTCGTCTGTGTCGCGCTGCTGGTGGGTGTGTCGTTGCTCAGTGTCGCGATCGGCTCGAAGCAGATCCCGCTGTCCACGGTGCTCGACGCGTTGCGCCACTACAACGAGGCGAACACTGATCACGTGATCGTCCGCTCCCTGCGCGTGCCCCGAACGGTGATCGGCCTGCTGGTTGGCGCGGCCCTCGGTCTGTCGGGCGCGCTGATGCAGGGCGTCACCCGCAACCCGCTCGCCGACCCGGGCATCCTCGGAGTCAACGGCGGTGCCGCGCTCTTTGTCGTCGCGGGCATCTACTGGTTCGGGCTGACCTCGCTGACGGCGTACGTCTGGCTGGCCTTCGCCGGCGCGGCCGCGGCCTCCGTGGCGGTCTACCTGCTCGGTTCGCTCGGGCGTGACGGCGCGACCCCGGTGAAACTCGCGCTGGCCGGCGCGGCGATGACGGCGATGCTCGGCTCGCTGACCACCGCGCTGCTGATCGGTGACGTGGACACCTTCGACTCGTTCCGGTTCTGGGCGGTCGGATCGCTGGCCGGCCGGGGTTCGGACATCGCCACCCAGGTCGCGCCGTTCATTGCCGTCGGCATCGTGCTGGCGCTGATCTCCGGCCGGATCCTGAACGCGCTGTCGCTCGGCGACGACGTGGCCCGCTCGCTCGGCCAGCGGGTCGGGACGGCTCGGATCTTCACCGCGGTGACCGTGGTACTGCTCTGCGGCGCGGCCACCGCGGCCGCGGGACCGATCGGTTTCATCGGCCTCACCATCCCGCACGTCGCCCGGCTGGTGACCGGCCCGGACTACCGCTGGATCCTGCCGTACTCGATGCTGCTGGCACCGATCCTGCTGCTCGGCTCGGACGTGATCGGCCGCGTGGTGGCCCGGCCCGGCGAGCTTCAGGTCGGCATCGTCACCGCGGTGATCGGCGCCCCGTTCTTCATCGCGCTGGTACGCCGCCGGAAGCTGGCGGACCTGTGATGGCCGGTCTCGTTGCGGAGCACTCGCCCGCCCAGCTGATCGCCCGCGCCCGTACCGTCCGGCAAGCGCGCAACGTCGCGGTCGCCGTCGTCCTGGCCGTCATCGTGTTCGCCGTCTTCTGCGTCTCGCTGTCGCTCGGGGACTTCAAGATCCCGGTCCTCGACGTGGTGAAGACGCTGTTCGGCGGCGGTGACAAGGCGACCGAGTTCATCGTCAACCGGCTCCGGCTGCCCCGTGCGCTGACCGGCATCCTGGTCGGGGTCGCGCTCGGTATGTCCGGCGCGATCTTCCAGAGCGTCGCCCGCAACCCGCTCGCCAGCCCGGACATCATCGGCGTCACGTACGGCGCGAGCGCGTTCGCCGTCCTCGCGATCATCACCCTGGGCCTGACCGGTACGGCGGTGTCCGCGATGGCCGTCGCGGGTGCGTTGCTCACCGCCTTCACCATGTACTTGCTGGCCTGGCGTCGCGGTGTCTCCAGCTACCGGCTGATCCTGGTCGGGATCGGCATCGGTGCCATCGCGACCAGCCTCACGTCGTACCTGTTGACCAAGGCGCGGGTCGAGGTGGCCCAGCAGGCGCTGATCTGGCTGACCGGCAGTCTGAACGGGCGCGACTGGACGCACGTCCGCTCGATGGCGGTGATGCTGGTGGTGCTCATCCCGGTGTCGGTGCTGCTGGTGCACCGGTTGCGCGTGCTGCAGCTCGGCGACGAAACGGCGTACGGGCTGGGGTTGCGGGTGGAGAGCTCGCGGCTGGGGCTGATCGTGGTCGGCGTGCTGCTCGCCGCGGTCGCGACGGCCGCGGCCGGGCCGATCGGGTTCGTGGCGTTCGTCGCGCCGCCGATCGCGCGCCGGCTGACCCGTTCACCCGGGCCGGCGATGGTCGCGTCGGCCCTGATCGGCGCGCTCGTGGTGGCGCTGTCCGACCTGGTCGCGCAGCACGCGCTGGGTGAGACGCAACTGCCGGTCGGCGTCGTCACGGGAGTGATCGGCGCGCCGTACCTGATGTTCCTCTTGGCCCGGACCAACCGGATCGGAAGTGGTGGCTGACAGTGGAGTTGCAAAGGGAGGCAAACGTGGACCACAGTCTCTCGGCCGAGAAGCTTGCCGTCGGCTACGACCAGCGCGAGATCATCCACGACCTGTCGGTGCGGATCCCGACCGGCAAGATCACCGTGATCGTCGGCGCGAACGCGTGCGGCAAGTCGACCCTGCTGAAGACGATGGCCCGGTTGCTCAAGCCGAGTCGCGGGACGGTGCTGCTGGACGGCAAGAGCATCCAGTCGATCCCGACCCGGACGGTCGCGACCAAGCTCGGATTGTTGCCGCAGTCACCGACCGCGCCCGAGGGGATCACGGTGGCAGACCTGGTCGGCCGCGGCCGCTACCCGCGGCAGGGCTGGATCCGGCAGTGGACCAAGGCCGACGACGAGGCGATCGCCGACGCGATGATCTCGACCGACGTGCTGGAGATCGCGGACCGGCCGATCGACGAGCTGTCCGGTGGCCAGCGGCAACGAGTCTGGATCGCGATGGCGCTCGCCCAGGAGACCGACATCCTGCTGCTCGACGAGCCGACCACGTTCCTGGACCTGACCCACCAGTTCGAAGTACTGGACCTGCTGGTCGACCTGAACAAGCGTGACCAGCGGACCATCGTGCTGGTGCTGCACGATCTCAACCAGGCCTGCCGGTTCGGCGACCACCTGATCGCAATGAAGGACGGCGCGATCGTTGCCGAGGGCAACCCGCGGCAGGTGATCACCGAGGAGGTCGTCCAGGATGTCTTCGGGCTGGCGGTCAAGGTCATCCCCGACCCGGTCGCCGGTACGCCGATGGTCGTCCCGATCGGCCGCCACACCACCCGCACCGACACGGCGACGTCGGCCGCGGAAAGTCCGGTCACCAAGGCGCTCGCCGCATCGGCCGCAGCTCAGGGCATCTGCCGCCCCGCCGCCCGCTGACCAAAGTCTCAACGAGGTGGTTCAACGATACGGTTGAACCTCATGACCGACGAACTGATCACCATGGACGACCGGCGTCAGCTCGGGCTGTGGGCCGCTGACTGCGTCGAGCGAGCGTTGCCGCTTTTCGAGGCGAAGGTTCCCCACGACACCCGGCCGCGCGAGGCGCTCGAGTGCGTCCGCAGCTTCGGCAACGGCGGTGAGCGAACCAAACAGATCCGTACCGCGGCTTGGGCGGCCAACTCGGCTGCTCGTGAGACCAGCGACCCGGTCGCGGTGCTGGTCGCCCGCGCTGCGTTGTATGTGGCAGGAACGGCCTACATCCATTCATTGGAGTCACCGCATCAGGTGAACCACGTGTTCGGCCCAGCTGTCGCCGCGGCCCAGGCTCGCGAGCTCAACGCGGGTGGTGACACCCAGGCCGGCGACGACGAGATCCGCTGGGCGATCGAGCACGCGCCGCCTGCTGTCCGCGGGATCGTCCAGCGGTTGCCCGCAGGCAAGTTCACCGGTTCCCGCCGCGGCGTGCTGAGTCGGCAGCTCGACGAGGGACTCCGCGGCGGTTGAAACTTTCAGACGGCCAGGTGCAGGCCGTCGTACGCGACCTTCCAGTCGCTGAGGTCCGCCGCAGCCAGAGCCGTTGGCGACAGATGCGTGAGGACCAGGTCTCGGCAGGTGAAGCGCTCGCGCTGCCGTGAGAGCGTCTCGAGATCGAGATGCCAGCGGATCGGCGCCGGGCTGTAACCCTCGCAGAGGAACAGGCCCACGTCGTCGGACGCCGTCAACAGCGCATCGGTCCACTCGGTGTCCCCTGAGTAGGCCATCGAGCCGTGCGGTCCTTCGAGTCGCAGGGCATAGGCAGGCGCGCCCGAAGCATGCCGTACTTCGAACGGCGTCACGGTGAGCTCACCCAGTCGCCTCGCCTCGGCATCCACGTGCTCCAGGACGTGCACGTCGAAGCGGCGCTCGACCATGGACGAACCGGAGTACAGGGCCTCCATCGCGTCGGTCAGCCTGGCGCGAGTGCCGGCGGGCCCGACGATGGTGAGGTCGCGGGTGCGGCGGCGGAACTGGCCGTCGAGGATCAGGAACGGCAGGCCACCGAAGTGGTCGCCGTGCAGGTGGCTGATCACCACGGTGTCGATCTCGTTCGGATCGATCTGTTGCCGTCTGAGCGCTGTCAGGCTGGTGGCGCCGCAGTCGACGAGGACGCGAGGGATGTCCTCGATGGCGACGGCGATACAGGTCTGGAACCGGCCGCCCGAACCGAAGGCGTCACCGCTGCCCACCACCGTCACGTTCATGGCGTACGTCGTACCCGGTGGACGATCAGGCCGGCCAGCAAGGCGCCGAGCGTGCCGAGGGCCAGGTCGCCGAGCGTGTCGGTGTAGGCGGTCTGGAGTTCGGCGGAGTGCCGGACGAAGGCGACGTACTCGCCGAGTTCCCAGATCACCGCGGCGGTGGCGCCGAAGCCCAGGGCGACAAAGGCGGTCAGGCCGCGGGTGAGTCCGCGGGGGAGGAACGCGGTCAGCGCGCCTGCGGTGAGGAAGCCCCACAGGACGAAATGCATCGCGTCGTCCCACCAGGTGATGGTGTCGAACAGGTTGAGCCGGTTGCCGATCAGATCGCCCAGCCACGGCACCGTCAGCAACAGGTCGGCGTGCCACGGGAACGTCTGGTGCAGCTTGCTCTTCGCGCGCCCGTAGCCGAACCACCACAGCGGCAGGATCATCGCGCCGATCGGGTAGACGACCAGCCGCGCGGTCGACGCCTTGCCCTTGATCCCACTCAGGTCCGGCCAGATGAATGCCGTCAGCAACAACAGGAACAACACGACCTTCGCCAGCAGGGCGGCGTACTTCGTCCAGCCGGTCCGGCTCGTCGCCGGGGCGGTCGTGGTCACCATCGTCGTCATGCTCCCAAGTCAACCCGCTGGGGCAGCAGCGCGGATGCGTAGTACTACGGAAAAGCCCCCGGTCGCGTCATTGTGACGCAACCGGGGGCCTGTTGGTTGGAGGGAGGTCAGCTGACGCTGAGCAGGTCGACGACGAAGATCAGCGTCTCGCCCGGCTTGATCGCACTGCCGGCGCCCCGGTCGCCGTAGCCCAGGTGCGGCGGAATGACCAGCTTGCGCCGGCCGCCCACCTTCATGCCCTGGACGCCGGTGTCCCAGCCCTGGATGACCTGGCCGACGCCCAGCTGGAAGGCCAGCGGCGTGCCACGGTTGTAAGAGGCGTCGAACTCCTCGCCGGTGGAGTGCGCGACGCCCACGTAGTGGACGTTCACCCGCGAGCCGGCCTTGGCCTCGGCGCCGTCGCCCTCGGTGATGTCGGTGATCTCCAGATCCGCCGGCGGCGGGCCATCCGGAAAGTCGATCTCAGGCTTGTCAGTCATGTCTCCAGCTAACCAGATAGGCGGCGTCGCGACGATCAGCGGGCCAGCACGTCGCGCAGTTTCACCGCGAACTCGGCGGGCTTGCCGGGCATCCCGTACTCGTCGCCGAGGAACCCGCCGTGGTTGCTCGGGAACACCTCCGGAGTCAGCCCGAGCAGCTCGGCAATCGCCTTCCCACCCCGCCCCGCGAGCTGGTTGGCCGACTCCTCGCCGACCCCGACGACCACCTTGTCCGTCGACTTGGCCAGCGCGTCGAGGTCCGGCCGGTACGACGTACAGCCGCGCAGGTTCTGCCCGAGCAACGCGTCGTCGCGCGAACCGTCGTCCTCGGTGGGCAGCCCGAACATCGCCGGGTCCGGCGCCGGCTGGTCGGTGTAGTCGGCCGGGATCTCGCCCTCGAAGCTGACGATCGCGATGAACTTGGCCATCCCCGCGCCCTGGCCGTCACGCTGGTAGGTCTCGTAGATGTCCGCGCAGGCCTTGAGGGCGGCCTCGGCGTCGGGGAGGAGCGCGGCCAGCGGCGGCTCGTGCGCGACCAGCGTCTTGACCAGCTCGGGGCGCTGGGCGACGAGGGCCAGGGCGTTCACCGCACCACCACTGCTGGCGAACAGGTCGACCGGCCCGGCGTCGAGAGCCTCGATCAGGGCGGCCAGGTCGGCAGCGTGGTCGTCGGGCGTCAGCTCACCGGTGCCGTCGGTGCGCTGACTGCGCTCGACCCCGCGGGGGTCATAGGTCACCACGGTCCGGTCCTCGAAGTGCGACGCCAGCGTCGGGAAGCCGCTCGCGGCCATCGGCGACCCGATCATCAGCAGCACCGGCTGATTGCTCAGCTCGCCCCGGACGTCATAGGTCAGGACGGCGCCAGGCACGTCGAGGGTGTGAGTGACAGGTTCCGGCATGGTGCGCTCCTAGGATCAGCCTTTTTCTGGACCTTAAACCGGACCAGGGCCTACTGGACAGCATTACTCTCAGTATTCATGCGGAAGAAAATCGCAGTACTGGTCGCCGCAGTTCTGCTCACCGTGGGTCAGCCCGCCGTGGCAGCGCCGACGGAGAACTACGGGCAGTACTCGCTGATGTTCGAGAAGTCCGCCGGTCAGCACTGGGCGGGTGGCGTGGCAGCAGGCCAATGGGCGTGGACCCCGCTCAGCGACACCGCGTCGGACATCTCCTGGGGCGAGCCGAAGAACTGGCCGCCGAAGTCGGGGGAGCGCTTCGTCCGCGACGGCGACTGGATCCTCCTGGACGGCTACAACGACGGCGCCGGCCGCCCACTCACCCAGATCCAGCGAGTCACCACAGAGAAGATCGGCAGCGCCACCTGCACCGGCATGCAACCCCTCCCGCCGGCCCGGCGACCGGCAGCACTACGTGAAGTGGACCATCCCCACCACCGGCTACTGCCTGGACGCCACCGGCACCATCAAGTCTTCAACCGGCTCCACCACACTCACCTTCCGCCACCTCCAGAAATGGACCCCACCCCACCCCTGCTCCAACCCGTACTTCACCAACCAGATCTGCATAACCCAGTCCGAACAATGGTGGGACGACAACAAACACCCTTACGCCCTACAGCTCTCCCGCACTATGGAGTTGGCCCGCGGCAAGGGCCCAGCTTTCACCAACCACACCACCTTCCCCATCGCCTGGAACGCCAACGCCCGCTACTACTGGCGGTACTGACTCTCAGGCCGCAATACGACGACGACAGATTCCGGTTCGGCTGTGCATGAGGGCGAGCCGCACGCTGTCGGTGGGTGGACGATGGCTTTCACGCCCCGGCCGCCGCAGTGTCGCAGGCGCGACAGAGGAGCACACCCCACGCGGACCGCGCACACCCCGGCGCGGAGCGCATTCCCGCGCAGAGCGCGCACACCCCTGCGCGGAGCGCATTCCCGCGCTGGGCTTGCCCCCGGGTGGTGGACACCGGGTTATGCGGCTTTGGCCGCGTGGTGGTGTGTGAGTTCGTACTGTATTGGGCTGGTCATGCCAAGG
>NZ_JBFAAA010000018.1:0-109719 GCF_040639475.1 Kribbella sp. NPDC023855 | reverse complement strand
ACACGCCTCGCTTACCGACTCCGACCCCGACGCCGACCCCCACGCCGACGCCGACCCCCACGCCGACCCCCACGCCGACCCCCACGCCGAGCCCGACGCCGACGCCGACGCCCTGTGGCCCGAACGAGCCGGTGCCGCCGACCGCACCCCCGGCGCCCGCCCCGAGCTGCACGGCGGCGCCCACGCAGGCCCCGGACGAGACCACCCCGACCCCGGCCTCGGAGAACACGTCACCGACTCCCTCGGGATCGCCCTCCTCCTGAGGATGGAAAGTCCCTGAGATCGGGCTCTGAACGTTAAGATTTCCCATCGCGGGCCCCTCGCCAGGGCACATCACTGAGCGTGGGCAGGCCCGTTCGGCGCAGTTTCCCGACCGCTGGGCTACCGACTCAGGTAACTTTCCGTCGACCCTCGGTAACTTTCCGGCGCGTGGATCGTTGGGGGAACTATGCGCCTAACCCGTAGTGGAAACCGTCGGGTCAAAATCATCATCGCCTCACTGTGCACGGCCCCCCTCCTGGTGGGGGCCATCGTGACAGTCGCCTCGGGCGGAGCCGGTGCCTCCGGCCAGCTCGCGGCGGACAGCCCGGTCGCCCCTTCGCCTGGGGCCGGTCTGAACAGCGGTGAATTCGACGAACTGACCATGATCGTCCCCCAGCGTCCAGGAGTGGACGGCCGGATCGGAACGGACAAACCAGCCCGGGCCGACGTGCCCGTGCAGGGTGCCACCGACGGCCGGTCCGTGGTCCGGCCGGGACGACCCGGTGCCGTCAACGGCATCCCCCGCGGGGTCTTCCCCGCCTATCGCCGCGCCACCGCCAACCTCGCCGTGGTCCGCCCCAACTGTGGACTGACCTGGCCGTTGCTGGCCGGGATCGGCAAGGTCGAGTCCGACCACGCCGCCGGCGGCAAGGTCGACGTGGCCGGGACCACCCGGGGCAAGCTCCTCGGTCCGGTGCTGAACGGCCGCCGCGGGACCGGCCGGATCAGGGACACCGACAAGGGCCGGTACGACGGAGACCTCGGCTGGGACCGTGCCGTCGGGCCGATGCAGATCGTCCCGGGCGTCTGGAACGAGTTCGGTGCCGACGGCAACGGCGACGGCTTCCGGAACCCGAACAACGTGTACGACGCCGTCACCACGGTCGCGGTCTACCTGTGCTCCGAGGGCGACGACCTGAAGCGCCCGCGCGACCTGGTCGCCTCGCTGCTGCGGTACCAGCACTCCAAGGACTTCGTCGCCACCGTCCTGCGCTGGATGCGGGTCTACAGCAAGAGCGCCGTCCTGGTGCCGAACGCGACCGGCAAGCTGGCCCCGCCGAAGCCGACCGGCAACGTCGAGAGCAACGTGGATCCGCGCGAGGTTCCGGAGGTTCCGGACGACTCGTTGACGCCGACGCCGCCGGCGACCGCGAAGCCGCCCGTGCTGCCACCCGCGCAGACGACCGGCAAGCCGTCGATCCCGGATCCGATCACGACGCCGACCGTGCGCCCGACCCGTCCGACGCACACGCCGACCGGCCGGCCGACCCCGACGCCGAGCGACACCCCGACGCCGACGCCGAGCGACACCCCGACGCCGACCCCCACACCCACCCCGACCGAAACACCCACGGAGACCCCGACCGGGACCCCGTCCGGCTCGCCCTGCGCCACCGAGACGAACCCCACGCCTTGCACCCAGGGCAGCGGCTCGCACGGCTAACCTCAATCCGGCTACGGTCAGCGGTATGACCGAAACCGGTGTACTACGGCTTGCCGGCACGGTTCTGCCGGCCGGTGAGCAGCAGGAGCTTCACCTCAGTGGCGGGCTGGTCGTCGACCGGCCCGCCACTGCTGACGTCACCACCGTCAGTACGGGCGGCTGGATCGTGCCCGGTCTGGTGGACGCGCACTGCCACATCGGCCTGGATCAGCATGGTGCCGTCGAGCGGGACGTCCAGGAGCAGCAGGCGATCACCGACCGGGACGCCGGCGCGCTGCTGGTCCGCGACGCAGGCTCGGCCGCCGACACCCGTTGGATCGACGAGCGGGAGGACCTGCCGAAGATCATCCGGGCCGGCCGCCACATCGCCCGCTCCAAGCGCTACATCCGCAACTACGGCTGGGAGATCGAGCCGAACGAGCTGGTCGCGTACGTCGAGCAGGAGGCCCGCCGCGGCGACGGCTGGGTCAAGCTGGTCGGCGACTGGATCGACCGCGACGAGGGCGACCTGACGCCGTGCTGGCCGCTGGATGCGCTCACCGCGGCGATCGCCCGGGCTCATGAGCTCGGCGCCCGCGTCACCGCGCACGTCTTCGGCGAGCACGCCCTGCCCGACCTGCTGACGGCGGGGATCGACTGCATCGAGCACGGCACGGGGCTGATGCCCGACCTGCTCGACCAGTTCGTCAGCCGCGGCGTCGCCGTCGTACCGACGATCATCCAGCTTGAGAACTTCCCCCAGTACGCCGACCAGGCGGCCGGCAAGTTTCCCGTGTACGCCGACCACATGCGTGACCTCTACACGCGCCGGCTCGACACGTTGCGCTCCGCCTTCGAGGCCGGAGTACCGATCTATGCGGGGACTGACGCCGGGGGAGTTCTCGGGCACGGTCTGGTAGCTGAGGAGATCCAGGCGCTGACCAGCATCGGGATGTCCGGCGAGCAGGCCCTGGCCGCCGGCTCGTGGGCCGCCCGCGACTGGCTCGGTGCTCCCTCGACGCTTGCGCCCGGCGATCCGGCCGATCTCGTCGTGTACGCCGAGGATCCCCGGGCCAATCCGGCGGTCCTGTCCTACCCCGAATGCATCGTGCTGCGCGGTCGCGTCTACCGCTCCTGACCCCGCTGGAATGGCAGGATCGCGGCTGAACGGCTGCGTGACCGAACAATTTCAGCCTGTGACGGGAAATATTCACGTAACTACTGGCCGCGACGGAAGATATTGCCCTACCGTGAGTCGCACCCGCCGAACGCCCCTCGGTGGGACGGACGTCGCGGGAGGCGCGACGGACGTCAGATGGGAAGGAACGAACCCCCATGGGTAAGACCGCCCGAGTGCCCAGACTGACCGCGCTGCTCGCCGCAGCCGCTGCCGGAGCGATCGCCTTGAGCGGCGCGCTTCCCAGCACCGCCGCGCAGGCGCCCGATCCGACCAGTTCGGCCGTGCCAGGAGACCTGGCCAAGGCCTTCGACACCGCCGCCGCCACCTACGACGTACCCCGTGAAGTGCTCGTCGGCATCGGCTATGCCGAGTCCCACCTCGACGGCCATGACGGCAAGCCGAGCCAGAGCAACGGCTACGGCCTGATGCATCTGGTCAGCAATCCGCAGAACCCGACGATGTCCGAGGCCGCCAAGCTGACCGGCCTGCCGGTCGAGAAGCTGGCCAAGGACTCGACCGCCAACATCACCGGCGCCGCCGCCGTCCTCGACGCGTACGCCGACAAGGCCGGGCTGACCGGCGAGGCTCGCAAGAACATCGCCAAGTGGTACCCGGTCGTCGCGCAGTACTCGCACTCCGCCGATGCCCCGACCGGCCGGCTCTACACCGACGAGGTCTACCGGATCATCGGTGAAGGAGTCGGTGCCGCCGGCGTGCGGAGCGCTCCGAAGAAGGTCACGCCGGAGCGCGGCGCCTACGCCAAGGTGGCTCCGCTCGGCGCCAAGTCCGCGACCTCGCTGGCGGCCGTCGACTACCCGGGCGCCCTCTGGAACGCGGCCAGCCCGAGCAACTACACCGTCGGCCGCACCCAGGCGATCTCCGCGATCACCATTCACGTGACGCAGGGCTCGTACGCCGGCACGATCAGCTGGTTCAAGAATCCCGCGGCCAAGGTCAGCGCGCACTACGTGATCCGGTCCAGCGACGGCCAGGTCACGCAGATGGTGGCCGAGAAGGACAAGGCCTGGCACGTCGGCACCGAGAACGGCTACACGGTCGGCATCGAGCACGAGGGCTGGGTCGACCAGCCGTCCTGGTTCACCGACGCGATGTACCGCTCCTCGGCGGCGCTGGTCCGCAACATCGCGGACCGTCGGGGCATCCCGAAGGACCGTGCCCACATCAAGGGTCACAGCGAGTTCCCGAACCAGACGCACACCGACCCGGGTCCGAACTGGAACTGGACCTACTACATGCAGCTGGTCAACGGCGGCACCACGCCGACCTACAACTTCACCACCTACGGCAGTGGCGTGCGGGTGCGCTCGGCGCCCAGGCTGAGCGCCTCGATCATCACCGAGCTGCCCGGCCCGACGCAGGTCTTCGTCACCTGCCAGGTCCAGGGCGACACGGTCACCGCCGAGGGCACCACCAACAACTGGTGGGCCAAGCTGCGCGACCAGGGCGGCTACATGACCAACATCTACATCCAGGACCCGAACGCGAAGCTCCCCGGCGTCCCGGTCTGCCCCTAGCGTTGCGGCCCGGGGTCTGTCGACGACAGGCCCCGGGTCTCCACCTGGAAGAGTAGAGCCTGCTGTACCGACGTGGGCCGCTCTGTTGCGTCAGGATCGGTGCTGACGACAACGGAAAGGCTTGACGATGCTCACGAAGATCCTGCGCCGGGGGTGGCCGGCCTGCAAGTACCTGCTCACCCGGTTCTTCATGGGCGTCTCGCTGCTGGCGGTGATGCCCGTCATCGTGCTGTTCGGCTGGGCGAGCCCCGATATCACCTCGACCCTGGTACGGCTGGCCAACCGGGAGCAGCGGGAGGCATCGAAGTACCTCGGCCTGCCGGAGCAGCCGGCGCTGCCCGCGGCGGCGCCGCGGCGGGCGGGCAACGTGGTCGCGCTGTTCCGGGACAAGGCCTTCCGGCGCAGCGTCCAGGTCCTGCTGATGCCGATCGTGATGATCCCCGAGCTGTTCGTGGCGGTGCTCGCCCTGGTGGCGGTGCCCTCGGCGCTCGCCAGCATGGTGCTGTGGCCGCTCGACCCCGGCGGCTTCAACCTGGTTGGCGTGCCGATCGACAGCTGGTGGAAGTCGCTGCTCTTCGGCCCGCTCCAGATCCTGCTCGGCCTCGGCCTGCTCGGCTGGGCCGCTCCTGCTGTGGGCGGCTTTCATGCCCGAGCCGTACGCCGCCGGCTTGCCCCGAGCGCTGCCGAACTAGAGGCCGCCCGCCTCAGCGAGCGCGTGGAGGAGCTGACTCGGACCAGGGCCGGTGCGGTTGACTCGCACGGTGCTGAGTTGCGGCGGATCGAGCGGGATCTCCACGACGGTACGCAAGCCCAGTTGGTCTCGCTGGCCATGCGGATCGGCATTGCCAAGCAGACGATGGCAGCGGACCCGGAGAAGGCCGCCAAGATCCTCGACGACGCCAGAGACGGCGCAGAGCAGGCCATGACCGAGCTGCGCGGCGTACTGCGAACCATGTACCCGCCGATCCTGGCTGACCGTGGTTTGGCGGGTGCTGTCTCGGCCCTGTGTGCCCGGAGCCCTATCCCGGTCGAGCTGCGCATCGGCGAGCTCGGCACCGTCCCTGCCTCCGTAGAAGCTGCCGCGTACTTCGTAGTCGCCGAGTCGCTCACCAACGTCACCAAGCACTCCGCGGCCGGCCATGTCGACGTACTGCTCGAGCGGCGGGGCTCACAGCTCTACCTGGCGATCACTGACGACGGCATCGGTGGAGCCCGGATCAGCGAGCAGGCGGACCTGCTGGGGCGGGGGAGCGGCTTGCATGGCATGGTGCATCGGGTGGAAGCGATCGACGGTCAGATGGAGTTGCAGAGCCCGATCGGCGGGCCGACGACGGTCGAGGTGATCCTTCCGTGCGAGTAGTGATCCTGGAGGACAACCCGATCCTTGCCGAGGGCCTCGGCCTGCTGCTGGGCAACTCCGGGTTCGAGGTGGCCGCTGTCGCCGGTGACGCCGACGAGTTCGCCAAGGCGGTAGCCGAGCATCAGCCCGACATTGCGGTGGTCGACGTGCGGCTGCCACCGTCCTACACCGACGAGGGTCTGCGGGCCGCGATCGAGGCCCGCCGGCTCCGGCCTGGCTTCCCGGTGCTGGTCTTCTCGCAGTACGTCGAGGAGGTGTACGCGGCGGAGCTTCTGGCGGCAGGGAGCGAGGGAGTCGGCTACCTGCTCAAGGACCGCGTGTCGCGGGTGGACGAGTTCATGGAGGCCGTACGCCGGGTGGCGGCCGGCGGGACGGTGCTGGACCCCGAAGTCGTCAGTCAGCTGATGGTGAAGCGCAGCGATCCGCTGGAGCGCCTGACGCCGCGGGAGCGGGAGGTGCTCGCCCTGATGGCCGAGGGCCTCGGCAACACTGCGATCGCCCAGAAGCTCGTGATCAGCGAGGGTGCCGTCCACAAGCACGTCGGCAACGTGTTCCTCAAGCTCGACCTGCCGCCCACCGACTCGGGTCACCGTCGGGTCCTCGCCGTCCTGGCTCACCTCGGCCTCTGACCACTTCCCGACTGATGCTTGACCAGAGGTGACCACTAGGACACTCTCAGTCTAGAGAGCGCTCTCACCGCACCGAACCGCCCCTAGGTGAGGAGAGTCCATGAAGGTTTTGACTGCCGCCGTGCTCGTTGCGAGCGCGGTAGCCGTACCGTCTCAAGCCGTGGCCGCAGGGCCTGACCAGGCTGACCAGCAACTCGCAGTACCGGCGCAGGCGGCTGCCCTGCAGGCAGATCTCGGTCTGACCGAGCAGCAGGCCAAGGAACGACTGAAGGCCGATTCTGCCGCCACCAAGCTCGTACCAACCGCGCAGCGCGCTGCAGGAGCTGCCTTCGGTGGTGTCTGGTACGACGCCGCGCGGCAGCGGCTGGTCGTCGGTGTGACTAGCCCGGCTGTAGCGGACGCAGTACGGGCCACTGGTGCTGAGGCGTCCGTAGTACCGGCTACTGCCAAGCAACTCGAGCAGCGCAAGGCTGCTGTTGACAAGCTGGCCGGGAAGGCCGTCCCGGATGCAGTCAGCGGCTGGAGCGCCGACCCGCGGACAGGCAGCGTGGTCGTGAATGTCCAAGCAGGTAAGCGATCCCCGGTTGTTGATGCCTTCGTCGCCAAGGTCTCCAAGGCGGGACCTGTGACGGTCAAGGAGGTCGTGGCCCAGGCGCCGCGCACCTTCGCCGCCGGGACCGTCGGGGGAGACCCGTACTACACCGGCAACGTCCGCTGCTCGATCGGCTTCTCCGTGCACGGCGGCTACGTCACAGCCGGCCACTGCTCGGGCGCTGGCGCCAGGACGCGCGGCTGGGACGGATCGGCTCAGGGAGTCTTCCGCGGCTCGTCCTTCCCCGGCAACGACTATGCCTGGGTCCAGATCGACAGCGGCTGGTGGACTGTGCCCGTAGTACTGGGTTGGGGCCAGACCAGCGACCGGCTCGTTCGTGGTTCCTGGGAAGCCCCGGTCGGTACGTCGGTCTGCCGCAGTGGCTCGACCACGCACTGGCACTGCGGCACGATCCTGGCCAAGAACGAGACAGTGAACTACGGCAACGGGCAGCTGTTCTACGGCGCCACCAAGACCAACGTGTGCGCCGAGGGCGGCGACTCCGGTGGCTCGTTCATCACCGGCGACCAGGCGCAGGGCGTGACGTCCGGTGGCTGGGGCAACTGCAGCAGTGGTGGTGAGACCTGGTTCCAGCCGGTCAACGAGATCCTGGGTGCCTACGGGCTGACGTTGCACACCACATGAGAAAGCCGGGCCCACCTCAGGGTGGGCCCGGCCTCTTGCCTGTCAGCAGGTTGGGACGCCTGGGAGTATGGCGGCCGGATGGTCGATGTAGATGTTGCTGACGAAGCCGGCCGGGCTGGCCAGCTTGGCCCACCAGTTGTTGGTGTAGCCCTCGGCGTTCACCGTGTCTCCTTGCTTCTGGCAAAGGACCCGTACCGAGGTCGGCCCGCCCAGCGTGGCCACGACCGGTGAGCTCAGGTAGGCGTCGGACCGGACCCGTACGCCGGATCCCCAGGTCATGAAGGGAGTCCCGGGCTGGCTACCACAACCGTTGTCGCTGGTGAGGAAGTACTGGTAGTACGAACCCGGGTAGGCCAGAGCGGAGCCGTTGATGACGATGTTCTGCCCGACACCGTTGTACAGCTGCTCGTAGTGGATGTGCGGACCACTGGAGTTGCCGGTGCTTCCCGTCGTACCGATCTGCTGGCCCTGGCTGACCTGGGCGCCGTTGCCGACGGAGAACGAGCCGAGATGGAAGTAGTAGGTCTTCCAGCCGCCACCGTGCTCGATGGCGATGTAGTTGCCGGCGCCACTGGGCTGCGAGTACTGGTACGCCGTACCGCCCGCTGAAGCCAGGACCGGCGTGCCGTTGGTGGTGCCGTCAGTGCGGACGAAGTCGAGAGCGCGACGGACCTCGGCCGAGTGGTGGCTGTAGGTCCAGCGCTGACCACACGGGTACGGAGCCTTGAAGTTCGGCGCGGCCTGCGCCTCGGTCGGTACCGCCACCAGGGTGGCGGTACCGACCAGGAGGGCGGCCAGGACGGCTAGCAATCGTCGGAGTGGCACGGTGATCAGTCCTTCGGGGCGACCGGTCACGGTTGGTGAGAGCCGTGACGCTGGGAGTGATGCCCCTCAAGCTAGCGCAGCCGTCGTGACTTAGGAACGGATCAGTCAAATGACGCGTTAATGATTAACTTGTGGTCGAAAGGTCAGGCCCGGGGGCTCTCGTCCGGGACCGCTTCGAGCGTGGCCGGCTTGCCGTTCGCGGACAGCGAGTCGATCAGCTGCTTGGCCAGTGCGAAGCCCGAACCACCCATCGTGATGGTCTTCACCAAGGTGTCCTCGATGCCCTGGGCACCGTTCAGGACGACCATGTTGCCGACCTTCTCGAACGAGCTGGCGGCCGCGCGGACGATCTCCGGGTAGGCCTCGGCCAGCTGCTGGGCGACAACGGCGTCGGTGTTCGTGGCCAGCGCCTCGGCACGCGCCTTGATACCGGCCGCCTCGGCCATCGCCTTCGCCTGCACGGCGGCCGCCTCGGCCTTACCGTTCAGCTCGGTCGCCTTGGCCTGGGCCTCACCGCGCAGCGTCACCTCGCGGGCGTTCGCCTCCGCGGCCGCGATCTGCGCGTCCCGGGCGGCGCCGGCCAGCGTGCGCTGCCTGTACGCCTCGGCGTCGGCCGGCTTCAGCACCGACGACTCCAGCTGCTTCTCGGCCAGCGACGCGTTCAGCTTCGCGGTCTCCGTCTCGGCGACCACGACCTCCTGCCGGGCCAGCGCCTCGGCCAGCGGACCGGACTGCGACGCCTTCGACTTCGCCTGGTCGACCTCGGCCTGGTAACCGGCCTGCGCGATCGAGCTCTGCCGTACCGCGGCCGCCTTGGCCGCCGCGGCGACCTGCTCCCGCTCAGTGGCTTCCCGGTCCCGCTCAGCCTGAGCGATGCGGGCCGCGGCCTCGACGGCGGCGGCCTGCGGACGGCCCAGGTTCTTGATGTAGCCGGACTCGTCGTCGATCTCCTGGATCTGCAGCGAGTCGACCACCAGGCCGAGCTTCTCCATGTCGCCGGCCAGCGAGCCCCGGATGTTGGTGGTCAGCGTCTCCCGGTCGTGCAGCATCTCCTCGACCGTGGTCGAACCGACGATCGCCCGCAGGTGACCCGCGAACAGCTCGTGGATCGTGTTCATCACCTGCTCGTCGCTCTGCTCCAGGAACCGCCGCGCGGCGTTCGCGATCGAGCCGTAGTCGTCACCGACCTTGTACGCCGTGACGCCCTTGATGTGCAGCGGGATGCCCTGGCTGGAGACGCAGGTGACGGTCAGCGGCGTGGCCCGGATGTCGAGCGGCAGCCGGCGGACGGTCTGGAAGCCGGGCAGCACCGCGGTGCCGCGGCCGACGACGATCTTGAAGCCGAGCGTCTCGTTGATCTGCTCCTGGCTCGAGTGCGCGCCGAGACCGGAGATGATCAGAGCCTCGTTCGGCTCCGCCACCCGCCAGACCATCCGGAACAGGAGCAGGAGGACCACCAGCGCGACGGCGCCGGCGATCAGGTAGGTCCAGAGCATTTCCCCTCCAGGGAACAAAATGAATCAGATGGCGCGGGCGACATAGACCGTGCGGGGTGGGTCGAACTCGACCACCACGACCGGGGTACCGACCTCGATCACCTCGTCGGCCGCGGGGTAAGCGTAGAAGGCCTCGGTGGCACCGCGGACCGGCAGCATCACCTCGCCGACGATTCCCGGTGCGATCCGGCCGATCACGCGTCCTCGCTTGCCAACCATGACGCCCCTCCGACGTTCGTAAGACCCCTGTGGGTTCCCGCAGCTTAGTGCCCTCGGCGTTTCCTCTACCGGGGTAGAGCCCGCAGTGTCACACTCCGAGGATGAGTGAGTTGCCGCAGCTGATCCGTACCGAACGTCTGGCGCTGGCCGACTTCCTCGAGACCCTCGGGCCGACCCAGTGGGCGACGCGGTCGTTGTGCGACGAGTGGACGGTCCAGGACGTCGCCGCGCACCTGGCCTGGGCGCCGCTGCTGCGGCCCAGCGAGATGATTCCGGCGATCGTCAAGGCGCGCTTCCGGCTCAACAAGGCGAGCGCCGAGATCGCCAAGCGGTGGGCCGAGCGCGGCCCGGAGGCGATCGTCGCCCAGCTCCGCCAGAACGCTGAGACGGACGCCAAGCCGCCCGGCGTACCGGAGATTGCGGCCCTGGTCGACGCGGTGGTCCACGCGATCGACATCCGCCACCCGCTGAGCAGCCCGCGACCCGTTCCCCCGGAGGCCTTCACCCCGGTGGCCGACTTCTCCGTCCAGGCGAAGTGGCCGATGAACGTCTCCGTCGGAGGCAGCGCCCGCAAGCGGCTGGCCGGCGTCCGACTGGTTGCTGAGGGCTACAACTGGTCGTACGGCGAAGGCCACGAGGTCCGCGCGGCCGGCGACACGGTACTGCGAATCCTCAACGGCCGCGGAGCCACCAGACAAGAACTGACCGGCGACGGCGCCACCCACCTCGCCATGCGCCTCAACCCTTGACGGCCTCGATGCTGCTGGACTTCGCCCGCGACCCTCGCCGCGGTGCTGGCGCACGCGCCGACGACGTACGCCGTGCTCAACGCCTGCCGCGCGCTGCGCTTCGCAGTACAGGGAATTCAGTGCTCGAAGGTCGAGGCCGGCGAGTGGTACCTGGAACGACACCCGGGCAATCCAGTCGTGCTCTCAGCGCTGGCGGTTCAGCGGGCTAGTAGTGCTGAGCCGCCAGACGCCGAGGAGGCAAAGGACTTCGTCCGCGACGTCACCAGCCAACTCGTCAGCCTCTGATGGCGCCTTCGGTTGCGCCCTTGATGAACTGGCGGGCGAAGATCACGAAGACGATGATCAGGGGCACCATCGCCATCAGCGCGCCAGTCATCACCATGCTGTAGTCGACGCCGTGGCTGCGGTTCAGTGACGACAGGGCGACCTGCAGGGTCAGGTGATCCGGGTTGGTCAGCACGATCAGCGGCCAGAAGTAGTCGTTCCACGACGCCACGAAGGTGAAGATGCCCAGGAAGGCGAGCGCGGGCCGCGCCGACGGCAGGGCCACGTGCCGGTAGACGCCCAGGAAGCCACAGCCGTCCAGTGTCGCAGCCTCGACCAACTCGTCGTGGATGGAGTTCTGGAAGTACTGCCGCAACCAGAAGATGCCGAAGGCATTGGCCGCCGCCGGGATGATCAGGGCCTTCAGCGACCCGACCCAGCCGAACGCCGCCATCGTCTGGAACTGCGGTACCGCGCCCAGTTGCGCCGGCAGCAACATCGTCGCCAGCAGGATCACGAACAACGCGTTCCGGCCGGGAAACCGGAACTTCGCGAAGGTGAACGCGGCCAGCGAGTCGAACAACAGCACCAGCACGGTCGTCGAGACGGCCACGATCGCGGTGTTGCCCATCGACTGGAAGAACGCCACGTTCGCCAGGACTTCGCGGACGTTGTCGTCGAACTGCGAGCCGAAGGTGAACTTCGGCGGGAACCGGTAGATGTCGGACGTCGTGTTGGTCGCCATCACCAACGTCCAGTAGAACGGGAACAGGCAGAGCACCGCCGCGATCGCCAGCAGTGCGTGCAGCAGCACCCCGCGCCGGCTCACTCGCTTCATTGCTTGCCCCTTCCGCCGAGCAGTTTCCAGTTGATCGCGGTGAACAGCAGGACGAGCATGAAGATGCTCAGGGCAATCGCACCGGCGTACCCGTAGTCGTTGGCGAAGAACGCCTGGTTGTAGAAGTACATGACGATCGTCATGCCGCTCTGCCCGGTGCCGCCGTTGTTGCCGACCATCACCTGCGGTTCGGTGAAGGTCTGCAGGCCGCCGATCGTCGACATGATCACGGTGAACAGCACCACCGGCCGCAGCTGCGGCAGGGTGATCGAGAAGAACGTCCGGAACGGGCCGGCGCCGTCCATCTTGGCGGCCTCGTACTGCTCGGTCGGGATCGCCTGCAGGCCGGCAAGGTAGATGATCGTGTTGTAGCCGGCCCACTGCCACACGATCATCGTGGAGATCGCGATCTTGATCCCCCAGGGCTGTCTGAGCCAGTCCTCGGTCGGCAGCCCGAGTGCGCGCAGCCCGGAGTTGATCAGCCCGAAGTTGGTGCTGAAGACGGCGGCGAAGAAGATCGCCGCCGCCACCAGCGAGGTGATGTTCGGGATGAAGTACGCGATCCGGTAGATGCCCTTGAACCGGACGGCCGAGTGCAGCATCACCGCGAGCGCCATCGCGATCACCAGCGTCGGCGCGGTCGACATCACGAACAGCACGACCGTGTTCCACAGCGACAGCCAGAAGGTGCTGTCCTCGGCCAGGTTGCGGAAGTTCTGCAACCCGACCATCTGCCGCGGCCCGAACCCGTCCCACCGCTGGAAGGCGAGCAGGATCGTCGAGGCGACCGGGTACAGCCCGAACACCAGGAAGATCAGGTAGAACGGCGACAGCGCCAGGTAGAAACGCCAGTACGACCAGACGCTGCGCCGGCGGTTCGCGTTCGTAGTACCGGAGGTCTTGACCGGTGCTGTCGCGGTCAGTGTCACTGCACGCCCTGACGCTTGCCGATCTGCTTCGCCTTCGCGACGGCCTCCGCCCAGGCGGCGTCCGAGGTCTTCTTGCCCGCCTGGACGAGCTTGATGCCGTCGGTGAACGGTACGGCGATCGCGCTGTCGAGCGGAGCCTCGTAGGCGATCGGGATCGCCTTCGCGGCCGGCCCGAAGACCTCGATCGGCACCTGCCCGCCGAAGAACGGGTCGGCCGCCTTGAGTTGCGGCTTGTCGTAGGCGGCCGGCGCGGACGGGAAGATCTGCGCGTCGGCGAACGCCTTGGCCTGGTTGTCGGGGCTGAGCATGTACTTGATCACCTCGAGCGCGGCGGCCGGGTCGGCGGCGTTCTTGGTGATGGTCAGGAACGAGCCACCGAAGTTCGCCGGACCGCTCGGGGTCGGCGCGACCCGCCACTTGCCGACACTGGTCTTGCAGGCGGCCTTGATGTCCAGCGCGACCCAGGCCGCGCCGGTGACGGTCGGCACCGTGCCCTGGTCGAGGCCGGCGTTCCAGTCCGGCGACCCGCCGAGCGTCCGGCCGTCGACCTTCAGGGTGATCGCCTTCACCGCGGTGTCCCAGGCCTTGCGGATGTGGTCCTGGTCGCCGATGAACTTGTTGTCCTTGTCGATGTAGCGCGCCGTGCCCTGGTTGACGATGGTGCCGTAGAGGTCGGCGGCGTCGGCCACGATCGGCGCCTTCGGGTTGGCCTTCTTCAGCTCGACCCCGGCGGCCAGGAAGTCGTCCCAGGTCTTCAGCTGCTCGGCCACCTTGGCCGGGTCGCCCGGCAGACCGCCGGCGGTGAAAACGTCCTCGCGGTAGAACAGCGCGGTCGGGCCGATGTCGATCGGGAGGCCGAGCACCTTGCCGTCCAGCGTGGTGGCCTGCTTGACCTTCCACTCCAGGTAGTCGCCGAGGAACGAGTCGGCGCCGATCGTCTTGAGGTCCACGAACCGGTTGGCCTGCGGCAGCAGCGAGGCGATGTCCTCACCCTTGACGCCGGTGATGTCCGGGATCGACGTCCCACCGTTGAAGGTGGTGAGCAGCTTCTGCTTGAAGTCGCCGCCGACCTCGGAGTACTTGATGTGCTGGTCGGGGAAGTGCGCGATCGTGTCGTCCAGGACGGACTTGCCCAGGCCGCCCGGCCAGCACCACAACGCGATGTTGCCGGTCGCGTTCTTCTTCGCCGGGCCGGCGTCCATGCTGGACGAACAGCCGACGACCGATCCGCCGAGCATGGCCGCGAAGCCCCCGGCGAGCAGCGTCCGACGTGAGAGCTCCATGGTTCTACCTTCCTGACTGGTCGCGCAGGGGAGCGCTTCCGGAGTGGGCGCTGATCAGCGCCGCAAGGGATTGGTCTGCTGGGTGCTGCTGATGCCATTCGGCGAGGTCGGCCCAGGTCGGGGCCGCGTCGGCACCACCCAGCCGGGTCACGGACAGCGCGGCCGTCAGTGCGGCGAACCGGACCCGCTCGGCGAGCGGCAGCTCCCACAACGTCGCCGCGATGAACCCGGCGGCGAACACATCACCCGCCCCGGTGGTGTCCGCCGCCGAGACCTGCACAGCCGGTACGACGACCCGCTCGCCGGAGCCCGCGTCGAGCGCGAGTGCTCCGTTCGCGCCGTCGGAGACGACGACCACGGGTACCTTCTCGGCCAGCCGCGCGAGCGCCTCGTCCGGCGTACTCGTGCGGGTGTAGCTCATCGCCTCGCCGGCGTTCGGCAGGAACACGTCGCAGTGCTCGAGCTGATCGAGTACCGCGGGGTCCCATCGCTCGGAGGGATCCCAGCCGACGTCGGCGAAGACCACGCTGCCGGCCGCCCGGGCCTTGGCGAGCCACTCGTTCGGCCAGGGTCCGATGTGAGCGGCGACGGCCCGAGCGGCCGGCGGCGTGGTGAGGAGCTCGTCGGCTGACAGCGGAGGAGGGGTACCCCTGGTGACCAGTGCCCGGTCGTTGTCATAGGCAAGGGCCACCGTGAGGGGCGTCTGCCAGCCGGCGAGCTTGCGGGAGAGAGTCAGATCGATGCCAACGCCGCGTTCCAGCCGGTCCCAGAGCCGGTCGCCGAGGTCGTCGGCGCCGAAGGTCGCGGCCAGTCCCGTCCGCAGCCCGAGCCGGGCCAGCGCGACGGCGAAGTTGGCGATCCCGCCGGGGCTCTCGGCGGAGTCGTCCGCCCAGACCTCGGTGCCGGGGCGCGGCGCGGAGGGCAGGCCGAGCACCAGGTCGTGGAAGACCAGGCCGGACACCACCACGTCCAGGTCGCTCATCGGCACACACTCCTGCAGGGTCGCTCAAAGTCGTGCATGCAGTGTGGATCTTTCGAGCAGATTGCGCAATACCCTTGCACTTGGATGAGTGAATATGACGGACTTTGCGTGGTACGGTCTCTCCGTGTTGCCAAAGCAGCGGCAGGATCAGATCGTCCGTGCGCTTCGGGCCGATGGGGCCGGGGGCGTGAAAGTGCTGGCTGCCCAGCTCGGTGTCAGTGAGGCGACGATCCGGCGCGACCTCGAACAGCTGCACGAGCAGGGCCGGCTGACCCGCGTCTACGGCGGCGCGCTCGCGGTCGACGGCGGTGACGAACCCTTCGCCGAGGTCAGCGCTGTGCGCGCGTCGGAGAAGGACAAGATCGCCCGCCGCGCGGCCGCCCTGGTCAGCGACGGACAGTCGGTCCTGCTGGACATCGGTACGACGGCCCACCGGGTCGCCCAGCATCTGCACGGCCGCTCGCTGACCGTGGTGACGAGCAACCTCGCCGTACTGGAGGAGCTGCAGAACGACGAGGAGATCGAGCTGATCATCCTGGGCGGCTTCGTCCGGCGCAGCTATCGGTCGCTGGTCGGCTACCTGACCGAGGAGTCGCTGCGCCAGATCCACGTCGACTGGCTGTTCCTCGGCACCTCCGGGGTCCGTCCCGACGGCCGGGTGATGGACAGCACGATGATCGAGGTACCGGTGAAGCGGGCGATGATCAAGGCCGCCGACCGCGTGGTGCTGCTGGCCGATGCGACCAAGTTCCCCGGTCACGGCGTCGCCCGCGTGTGCGAGCCGACCGAACTGACCATGGTGGTAACCGAGCCGGGTGCCGACGAAGGAACCCGCACGCAGCTGGAGGAGGCAGGGGTGCAGGTGGTGCTCGCATGAGACTGACCATCCTCGGAGGCGGCGGGTTTCGGGTTCCGCTCGTGTATCAGGCTTTGCTCGGCGATCGTGGCGAGGGCCGGATCACCTCCGTCGTGCTCTACGACACCGACCGCACCCGGCTTTCCGCCATCGGCGCCGTACTACGCCAGCAGGCCGCGCCGTACTCCGATGCGCCGGCGGTGACCGAGACGACCGACCTCGACGAGGCGTTGCGGGGTACCGACTTCGTCTTCTCGGCGATCCGGGTCGGAGGGCTCGAAGGGCGCACGATCGACGAACGGGTCGCGCTCGACCTCGGCGTACTGGGTCAGGAGACCGTCGGGGCGGGCGGGATCGCCTATGCGCTCAGGACGTTGCCGGTGGCAACTGCGATCGCGCAGCGGATCGCGGCGCTGGCGCCTGAGGCGTGGGTCATCAACTTCACCAACCCGGCGGGGATGGTGACCGAGGCAATGATTCCGTACCTCGGCGACCGGGTGATCGGGATTTGCGATTCGCCTTCTGGGCTGGGGCGGCGGGCCGCTTTGGCTTTGGGGCTGGACGCGTCTTCGGTGTTCTACGACTACGCCGGGCTGAATCACCTTGGTTGGCTGCGTGGGTTGCAGTCGGGTGGTGTGGACCATTTGCCGGCGCTGCTCGCGGATCCTGCTGCGCTGGGGGATTTCGAGGAGGGGCGGCTTTTCGGGGTCGAGTGGCTGCGGTCGCTCGGGTCGATCCCCAATGAGTACCTGCACTACTACTACTTCGCGCGGGAGACGCTGGCCGCAGTACAGGCGGTGGAGCAGACGCGGGGGACGTTCTTGCTGGAGCAGCAGTCCGCCTTCTATGCCGAGACTGCGCGGCAGCCGTCGAATGCGTTGGAGCTGTGGCAGAAGACGCGGGCCGAGCGGGAATCGACGTACATGGTCGAGAGTCGGGCGGTGGCCGACGCGGGGGAGCGGGACGAGCGGGACATGTCGGCGGGCGGGTACGAGCAGGTCGCGCTGTCGCTGATGCGGGCGATCGCCCACAACGAGCGGGCGTCGCTGATCCTGAACGTCCGCAACCGCGGCACCCTGCGCCACCTCGACGACGACGCCGTGGTGGAGATCCCCTGCACGGTCGACGCGAACGGCGCCCGCCCGGTCGCGGTCTCCCAGCTCACCGACCACCAGGCCGGCCTGGTCCTCTCCGTGAAGGCGGTCGAACGCTCCACCATCGAAGCCGCCACCTCCGGCTCCCGAGCCGCCGCCATCCGAGCCTTCGCCTGGCACCCCCTCATAGACTCAGTAACCGCCGCCCACCAACTCCTGGACGGCTACGCCACCCACCTCCCCGACCTGGCCGCCTTCCGTGCCTAACCCACCGGCCCCCCCGACCTGGCAGCCTTCCGCGCCTAACCCGCCCGCCTCCGCGGGCTGCCGCCCCAGCCGCGGATGCCTCCCACAGATCAGTTGGCGACTGCCTCTCGCAGTAACCGCTGGAGCCGGCGGCGGGATGCGTCGCGGTCGGTTGCTGGTGGTTGGGTCAGGGTGGATTGGTTTGAGGTAGCTGGATCTGGCAGAATGTTGGGCTGAGTCCGTCCGGATCACGTGCAGCCCTCTAACTCCACGTCCCGGCCGGCCCATTCGAGTGGTCACCCGTTGTCCCCACGACGCCGGTGCATCGCTCAACCAAGACATGAAATCCCGAGGGAGACCCCACAAACGTGGCAGTCAAGATCCGTTTGAAGCGCATCGGCAAGAAGCGTGCGCCGCACTACCGCATCGTCGTGATGGACGCCCGCGCCAAGCGTGACGGCCGCGCCATCGAGGAGATCGGCAAGTACAACCCGAAGACCGAGCCGTCGTTCATCCACGTCGAGTCGGACCGGGCGCAGTACTGGCTGGGCGTCGGCGCGCAGCCGACCGAGGCCGTCGAGGCGATCTTCAAGGCCAGCGGTGACTGGCAGAAGTTCAAGGGTCTGGACGCGCCGCCGCCGCTGCGGGTCAAGGAGCCGAAGCGCGACAAGCAGGAGATCTTCAACGAGGCCCTCGCCGAGGCGCACGGCACGCTGAAGACCGAGGCCGTCACCAAGAAGGCCGCCGCCAAGAAGGCGGAGCCGAAGGCTGACAAGAAGGCCGAGGCGAAGGCTGACGAGGCCAAGGCCGACGAGGTTGACGCTGCGGCTCCCGCCGCGGAGGCTGCCGCCGACGCGCCGGCCGACGACGCCAAGGCCTGACGATGATGGAGACCGAGGCGCTCGAGCACCTGGTCCGAGGCATCGTGGACAACCCTGACGACGTCAGCGTCCGGTCCCGCAACCTGCGGCGCGGACGCACCCTCGAGGTGCACGTGCACCCCGACGACATCGGCAAGGTGATCGGCCGCAACGGCCGGACGGCGACCGCGATCCGGACCGTGGTCGGAGCACTCAGCTCCGAGCAGTCGGTCCGCATCGACTTCGTCGACGAGTTCAACCGGCGCCCGCGCCGCTGACCTCAGACAGTCCCCGAAGGGCCGTACCCACTGGGTGCGGCCCTTCTCTGCTCTTCTGGTGGGCCCGGCGCCCCTCCGTTGTCGTTTGGGCTGCGACGTGCCACGCCGCTGCACAGTCCAGCTACCACCAGGGCTCCCGACGGGTGCCGGCGTTTGGTGGGGATCGGCTTCTGCCGCCTACGCTGTCAACCGTTGAGCGACATTCTGTCCAGTGTCACTGGACAGAATGTGCGGCCTGGGCTGGCAGATTGCGACGTGGAGCGGTCCGCTCCGCGCGATGTACGGGTGATGAGCAAGCGGAGGAACTGCGGTGCTGGTGATTGTGGGCCGGATCGGTCGGGCGCATGGGATCAAGGGGGACGTCGGGATGATCGTCCGGACGGATGATCCTGATCTGCGGTTTGCCGAGGGGGCTCGGTTGGTGACGGTGTCGGAGCCGCCGCGGACGCTGACCGTGGAGTCCAGCCGGTGGCACAGTGGCCGGTTGCTGGTGAAGTTCGCCGAGTCGCCGGACCGGACCGCCGCCGAGCAGTTGCGCAACCTCGAGGTCCAGGCCGAGATCGGCGAGGACGAGCGTCCCGAGGACCCGGAGGAGTACTACGACCGCGAGCTGATCGGGCTCAAGGTGCGGACCACCGACGGGGTCGAGGCGGGTGAGGTCATCGACGTCATCCACCTGCCGTCCCAGGACCTGCTGGAGATCCGTCGCCCGGCAGGGAACGCAGTACTGGTGCCGCTGGTCGAGGAGCTGGTGCCGGAGATCGACCTCGGGGCGAAGTACGTGACTGTGGCCGACCGCCCCGGGCTGCTCGATCCGGAAGGCGCCGAGGTCGTCCCGGCGGACCCCGGAGACAGCTGATGAGGCTAGACGTCTTCTCCATCTTCCCGGAGTACCTGGCGGCCCTGGACGTCTCCCTGGTGGGCAAGGCGGCCAAGAGCGGCCTCCTGGACGTCCGGGTGCACGACCTGCGTGACTGGACCCACGACCGGCACCGCACTGTCGACGACACCCCGTACGGCGGTGGCGCGGGCATGGTGATGAAGCCGCAGCCGTGGGGAGAGGCGTTTGACGCAGTACTGCCTGCTGACGGGCCGTCCCAGCCGCGGCTGATCGTCCCGACGCCTGCTGGCCGGCCGTTCAGCCAGGAGCTGGCTTACGAGCTGGCAGCCGAGCCCTGGCTGGCCTTCGCCTGCGGACGGTACGAGGGAATCGACGCCCGCGTGGCTGCCCACGCTGCTGAGCGGATGCAGGTCGACGAGATCTCCATCGGCGACTATGTGTTGAACGGTGGCGAGGTCGCAGTACTGGTCATGGTTGAGGCGATTGCCCGCCTGCTGCCCGGGGTGATCGGCAACCCGGAGTCGCTGGCCGAGGAGTCCCACTCCGGTCATGGCCTGCTGGAGTACCCGGTCTACACGAAGCCACCGTCGTGGCGCGGGCACGACGTACCGGAGATCCTCCTGTCGGGCAACCACAAGCTGATCGCCGAGTGGCGCCACGAGGAGTCTGTACGGCGTACTGCTGAGCGCAGGCCGGACCTGTTGGCGGCGTGGGGGAGCTCCATGCCTGCCGAGGACGACCCGGCTTCGCAGGTCCGGGTACTGCCGGCGACTGAGGCGGATGCGGGGGAGTTGCTCACCCTGCAGCGAGCCACCTTCCTCACGGAGGCGCAGGCGTACGGCGACCTCTCCATACCGCCGCTCTTGGAGTCGCTGGAGGAGTGTGTCGCCCGCTTTGCCGACGGGCCGGTCTGGAAGGCCGTGGCGGGCAGCAGGATCGTCGGATCGGTCCAGCTGGGCATCTCCGGCTCAGTCGGCCGGATCGGGCGGCTGATGGTGGCGCCCGACTGGCAGCGCAGGGGGATCGCCGCCAAGTTGCTGCAGGTCGCCGAGAAGACAGCGCCCGCCGAGGTCACGACGTACGAGCTGTTCACGGGGGCGGCCAGTGAGCGCAACCTGCAGATCTACCGCAATGCCGGGTACCGCGAGATCAAGCGGGAGCGGCAGACGGAGAAGGTCGAGCTGGTGCTGCTGGCCAAGCGCCGTCGGCGGCGCTGAACCGGCAGCACTGAACCGGTACCAGACGGCCCACAACCGGCACCGCCGCGCGCACCGAGACGGCTGATTTCGTCGCGGTCGGTGCGTGTGGCAAACTTGGTCGCTGTTGCCATACGGTGATCCTGCCACAGGGGGTGACCACCGGATGACAGCATCTTCGACTCTCACACCGAGCACATTCGTGGGTGACCTGTGGCACGCGCGAGGAAGAGACACCTGATGAGCAACATCCTGAACGAGCTCGACAACGCGAGCAAGCGTGACGACATCCCCGCCTTCCGCGCCGGTGACACGGTCAACGTGCACGTCAAGGTCGTCGAAGGCAACCGCTCCCGCGTGCAGGTGTTCAAGGGTGTCGTGATCCGGCGCCAGGGTGGTGGCCTGCAGGAGACCTTCACGGTCCGCAAGGTCAGCTTCGGTGTCGGTGTCGAGCGGACCTTCCCGCTGCACACCCCGATCGTCGACAAGGTCGAGGTCGTCACCCGCGGCGCCGTCCGCCGCGCCAAGCTGTACTACCTGCGCGACCTGCGCGGCAAGGCCGCCAAGATCAAGGAGAAGCGGGACGTCCCGGCCTCCTGATCGTCGACTGACGACGGTCAGGTATGGCGCCGAGCACCGCGACGCGCGCTCGCCCGCCAGCCAGGAGGGCACGTCGCACCAAGGGACGTCACCGTAGGCTCAAACAGCGCAACCCGCTGATGAGCCTGCTGATCGAGATGACCACCGTGACGGTGCTCGCGTTGGTCATCACGGTTGTCCTGCGGCTCTTCGTCGCCGAGGCGTTCTACGTGCCCTCGGAGTCGATGTACGACACGCTCACGACCAACGACCGGATCCTGGCCGAGAAGGTCAGCTATCTGCATCGCGACGTCGACCGCGGCGACATCATCGTCTTCAAGGACCCGGCCAACTGGCTGAACGAGGCGCCGAAGACCCCCGGTACGCTGCGCCAGCTCGGCGAGTTCGTCGGCATCCTGCCGCGCAGCGGTGAGGGCCACCTGGTCAAGCGGGTGATCGGCGTGGCCGGCGACAAGGTGGTCTGCTGCAACAAGGCCGGGCAGATCGCGGTGAACAACATCGCGCTGGACGAGCGGGAGTACCTGCTCAAGGACGCCAAGCCGTCGAACTCGCCGTTCACCGTCGTGGTGCCGCCTGGTTCACTGTGGGTGATGGGTGACAACCGGGCCGAATCCGCCGACTCGCGCGCGCACATGGGCGGTCCCGGTGGCGGGTTCGTCCCCGTCGAGAACGTGGTTGGCCGTGCCTGTTGCGTAATCTGGCCGTCTGACCGGATGACGATGCTGCGTCCTCCGGAAACCTTCAAGAAGCCGGGGCTGAAGAAGTGACTGAGACACCGACCGCGACGAAAGAGAAACCCGCCCACCGCTCCGGCCTCGCGGCTGCCGCTCGCGAGTTCGTGCTGATCGTGGTCGGTGCGCTGATCGTCTCGTCGATCCTGCGGGCCTTCGTCGGCCAGATGTTCATCATTCCGAGCGAGTCGATGCAGAACACGCTGCTGGTCGGCGACCGCGTCGTGGTGGAGAAGCTGACCGATGTCGAGCGCGGTGACGTGGTCGTGTTCGAGGACCCGGGCGGCTGGCTGGGCAGCGGGGAGAGCGGCCAGAAGCGCGGCTCTGTCGGCCGGTTCTTCGAGGTCGTCGGCCTGCTGCCGGACTCCAGCCACGGACACCTGATCAAGCGCCTGGTCGGGATGCCGGGCGACAAGGTCGCCTGCTGCGATTCCAAGGGCCGGCTGATGGTGAACGGCCAGCCCCTCGAGGAGAGCGCCTACCTGTACCCCGGTGACGCCCCCTCGGCGATGGAGTTCCAGGTCACCGTGCCGGCCGGCAAGGTCTTCCTGATGGGTGACCACCGGGCCGAGTCGGGCGACTCGCGGGTGCACCTGAGCGACACCGGGCCCGACGGCGGGAGCCCGGGCGATTCGGCCTTCGTGCCGATGGACAAGATCACCGGCCGCGCGATCCTGGTGGTGTGGCCGGCGAACAGGTTCGGCAAACTGGACGTACCGGACACCTTCAAGTCGATCCCGGCGCCCGGGCCGGCTCCCGACAAACCCTCGATCTCCCTCACACCACCCCCCAAGTGAGTTGATGGATGAGCGCACTTCCGCGCGGCAGCACCATCCGGCGTGACGCCGGGCTGTACGGGTACGAGCGCGCCCTGCGCCGGGTCGGCCTCGACCCGATCGCCGGGGTCGACGAGGCGGGCCGCGGTCCGTGCGCCGGCCCGCTGGTCGCTGCCGCGGTGATCCTGCCGGACGGCAAACGCGGCCAGATCCCGGAGCTCGCCGACTCCAAACTGCTCACGGCCAAGGCGCGGGAACGCTGCTACGACCAGATCCGCGAGCGGGCGCTGGCCTGGTCGGTGGTCTCGATCGAGGCGGCCGAGTGCGACCGGCTGGGCATGCACGTCGCGAACGTGGAGGCGCTCCGCCGGGCGATCTTCCTGCTCGACCAGCGCCCGCAGTACGTGCTGACCGATGGTTTCGGGGTGGACGGCCTCGGCGTACCGGGGCTGGCGATCTGGAAGGGTGACCGGGTGGCAGCCTGCATCGCGGCCGCCTCGGTGATCGCCAAAGTGACCCGGGACCGGATCATGCAGCACTGGCACGAGGTGTATCCGCAATACGATTTCGCGGTTCACAAGGGCTACTGCACCCCGGAACACCAGGCGGCACTGGACGAATACGGCCCGTGTCCACAACACAGACGGCGGTTCGAGAATGTCCGCCGCAGTATGCGGCCCGATATGGGACAGAATGTCACCAGTCCCACCGGAGTGGAGAGCCGATGAGTGCTGACGACCTTGAGAAGTACGAGACCGATATGGAGCTCCAGCTCTATCGGGAGTACAAGGACGTCGTCGGGATCTTCAAGTACGTGGTGGAGACCGAACGACGCTTCTATCTGTGCAACGCGGTCGACCTGAAAGTCCGCACCGAAGGCGGCGACGTCTACTTCGAGGTGACGATGGCCGACGCCTGGGTCTGGGACGTGTACCGCTCAGCCCGCTTCGTCAAAAACGCCAAAGTCGTCACCTTCCGCGACGTCAACATCGAAGAACTGGCCAAAACAGACCTCGAAGTCCCCAAAGACTCAGACTTCGGCCGCTAACCCCTACTCACTCAACCAGCCGGCCTAGCCCCCGGTGGCTCAGGCCGGCTGGCTCGGCCAGGCCGGCTGGGCTGACTGGCTGAGCTGATTGGCTGGGCCAGGCGAGATCGTCGATCGCGAGAACCGGTCCGCCGGACAGATTCGCGAGCGTCGTACCGGCGAACGCCACGCCATCTCGACGCAGCTGCGACTGGTCGGCGTAACCGCTCTCGGCAGCTACCCGGGCTACGACGTGTCCGCCCACCGACTGGTGTGCAGCATGATCGAAGCAAACCCACGCGGCTCACCGGCCCACCCCGCACGCGCGGCTCACCGGCCCACCCCGCACGCGCGGCTCTCGCCCACCCACAGCGCGCGGCCCGCCCACCCCGCACGCGCGGCTCGACCCCACCACACGCGGCTTGCCCACCCGCACGCGCGGCTCGACCCCACCGACACGCGGCTTGCCCACCCGCACGCGCGGCTCGACCCCACCCACACGCGGCCAGCCCACCCCGCACGTGCGGCCCGCGAGTGAGGTCTGAAACTGGTTGGGCTTTGCCATGTACTCCGATCGCTACAGTGCGTTACTCTGCGAATGCGGTGCGTAACTTTCCGAGCTCGGGCTGCCCTTTGGCCTCAGGACTGCTCCGCCGGCCGGCCGGCTGTCACCGAGGCGGGCGATGGGGAGCCGGCTGTGGAGTTCAGGTTCGGAATCCGGCAGGCGTGACTTTTCGTGAACCGATGTCGAATCGAGCCGAAAGGAACCCCGGGCATGACTGCACAGGATCTTGACGAGATCGTCGAGGTGGACGGCTACTACGACAAGGCAAAGGTCCGCCCGCTGCAGGGCGGCTGTTACACCGAGCGGATCTCCGGAGTGGACCTTCACTACGGATCTCTCGGTTGTGCCGTGACGTACACCGGACCCGACGGCGGCCCGGACCGGAACAACTCGTCGCTGAAACACGGCGGCACGTACGCGCTGTCCGCCGAACACGTCATCGGCGCGATCGGGACAGGGGTCGGTCAGCCGCACGACATCGACAACGACCGGATCGGCTGGGTACAGCTCGCCGTCAGCGGCAAGGAGGACGAGTACGGCGACTTCGCAATCTGCGACCTGCTGCACTACGACGACAAGTTCCTGCCCCAAGTCATCGGACTGGGGGCTGTGCTGGGTGAGTACGACATCGCTGACGACGAGGTCGGGAGCTACCCGGTCAGCAAGCGCGGATCGGAGACCGGAATCACGCACGGCCGGGTCACCGGTAGCCACCGGACTGTGACCTGGACCGAGGGCGACCGGACCTACGAACTCAAGGGCCTGCTCGAGATCTCGGCGCTCGAGGGTCCGTTCGCGAAGAACGGTGATTCGGGCTCGGTCGTGCTCAACATCCAGAACCAGGTGGTCGGCCTTCTGGTGGCGGCGACCTTGGATTTCGCCACCGGCTACGCGGTCCCCATCGCCCGGATCCGCGAACGCCTCGAGGTCCAGGTGCTCTCCGCGGAGATGTACTTCAAAGGCACTCCCGACCGGCGGATACCCAGCGGAACGGACAAAGTCATCCTGATCCTCTGCCTACCGGCCCCGGCCCCACTAGCCGGCCTGATCGTCGACCTGACGACCGACAACCCCACAGTCGCAAAGGTCCCGGCCCGAGCCGCGTTCCCCGCGATGTCGACCAGATCACTGCCCATCACCATCGAACGAGCCTCCACAGGCACAGCCGGCGAGGCCATCATCAAGGCGGCCGCCACCCACGTCCCCATCCTCAAAACCAACCTGACCCTGCATTTCGAATAGCCCGAACGAATCCATCTGAGCGACCCGCGTCCCGAGCCACCGCCCTGGCGACGGCACGTGTTAGCGCTTCGATGAACGCGAAGCAATCCGCCTGGCCGAATCGCGTCGCAGGCACACGCCCTGGTGACGGCACGTGCCAGTGCTTCGGATCGTGCGATGCAAGCCATCCTGGCGAGCCGCGTCTCGGGCGACCGCGCTGGCTACCCGACGGGCTGGATTTTCGGTGTGACCGCAGGCTGGATGGTGGCGGGCCAGGCGAGGTCGTCGATGGTCAGAAACGGTTCGTCGCGGAGGAGCGCGGGTGTGGTGCCCGTGAACGCCATGACGTCTCGATGCAGGTGGGACTGATCGGCGTACCCGGTGTCGGCTGCTACTCGGGCAGCGTTGTGGCCGGCGACGAGTTCGTGGGCGGCGTGGTCGAAGCGAACCAGGCTCGCGGCGCGTGTGGGTGGCACGCCGAGTTGCGAGCCGAACCGGGACCACAGGCGTTTACGGCTCCACCCGAGCTCGACCGCGAGCTCGTCGATCCTCAACTGCCCACGGCTGTCGACGATCTGCCGCCAGGCCCAGGAAACCTCCGAGCTCGGCGGCGTACCTGTCGCGAGTCGCTGAGCGAGCCAATTGTCGGTCAACGCGAAGCGCTCGTCCCAGGACGAGGCTCCAGCCAGTTGCTCGCCGATCCTCGGCGCCTCCCGTCCCCACAGATCGTCGAGCATGACCATCGAGCCTGCTAGCTCGGTCGCCACCGGACCGAGAACCGCCCGCGCGATCGCCGGGCTCAGCCGCACTTGCAGGCACTGAAAGTCCACCGCCCGCCGCAGCCGCGCAGCCCCGAACCCCAGCCCCGCGACGAGACTCCCGCTCAGCTCTCGCCCGAACTCATCCGCCACACTGACCGACCCACCGCCGAACAACAAGGCCACCGTCACCCCCGGATGCGGAATCAACCGCAACCCTTCCGGCGTCATCCCCCGATCCCCGAACCCAGCCATACTCACCCCCGGCACCCGGCTCCCACCCTTCGGCCGGGAAACCTCCCACACCGCGCCGTCGACCCACTCAGCACCCGCCGCCACCCTCACATGCTAAAGCCGGTGGTCAGAGGGAACATTTGTTCAATCCATCGGCGGTTCAGGTAGCGAGAGTTGGGCTCATGACTACCTCGGACGGGAGCCGCAGATGACACAAGACGCTGCGGAATCGACGCTGTACATGGGCGAGGACGGCATCTACGTTCGCGACGACGGCCCCCGTGCCGCCCCCGCGCTGTTGCTCATCCATGGATCCGGCTCCAGCAGCCGCGCCTGGGAACCACTTGTTCCACTGCTGACCAGGTCGCATCGCGTCATCCGGCTCGACCTGCTCGGGCATGGCCAATCAGCCAAACCAGAAGGTCCGTTCTACGGAATCCCCGAGCAGGCACTGCGGGCCGGCGCCGTGCTGGACCGGCTCGGCATCACGCGCGTCATCGCAGTCGGCCACTCCAGCGGCGGCTACACGGCGACCGCTCTCGCCGAGCAACGCCCCAACCTGGTCAGCGCACTCGCTCTCATCAACACCGGCCCCACCTGAACGCGCTCATCACCCCCGATACCACGACCGACCCCGACAGCAAACCAGAACCCAACGGCAAGCTCGAACCGGAGGGCAGGCTTGAACCCATGGGCAGGCTCGAATCCATGGGCGAGCTTGAGCCCAAGGGCAGGCTCGAACCCAAGGGCGAGCTTGAACCGGAGGGCGAGCTTGAGCGCTCGAAGTGGGCGCAGCTGACCGACGAGCAAATCCGCCACGCGATGGAGACCGCCTTCAGCCTCCCCGGCTACCGAATCCCGGACCAACTTGTCGACGACGTGCGCGCGATGACCTATCACTCGTTCACCGCAACGCAGCAGGCATCCCGCGAGTACCTCGAACAGTCACCGCTTCCAGACCGCCTACGCCCCCTCGGTCTACCGCTGCTGGTCCTCTTCGGCAAGAACGACCGCCGATGGCACTCTGCCTCCGCTCACGACTATCAGTCCGTCCCAGGCGCCCAAATCGAACTCCTTCCCGTGCTAGGTCACTCCCCGAACCTGGAAAATCCGCCCCGAACCGCCGCCTCCCTCCTTCCCTTCACCACCGCAGTTGCTCGCGCCCGCCGGTAGCCAGCTCGCCACCTCACCTCAACGCCGTCAGAGGGCCTGGCGGTGATCGGGGGAGAGGCGCCAGCCGGAGGGGGTGTATTCGATGAGGTTGGATTCGGCGAGGGTTTCCAGGCACTCCTGAGTGGTGTCGAGGTCGAGGCCGGCGGTGGTGGCGATGCGGAGGGCGTGGGCGGGGCGTAGTACGGGGACTGCGTCGAGGGTGCGGCTCAGTTCGTGGTCGAGGTTGTCGGTGGGGTTGGCGGGCGCGTGCGGGTAGGCGGTGACGTGGGTGCCGATGGGGGAGATCGCCTCGAGGATGTCGGCGACGTTTGTTGCCAGAACGGCGTTGCGTTCGCGGATCAGAAGGTGGGCGCCCTCTGACATCCGGGAGGTGATCGGGCCCGGTACGGCGAGCACCTGGCGTCCGCATTGCTCGGCCCAGCCGGCGCTGTTCAACGCGCCGCTGCGGACGGCGGCTTCGACCACGACGGTGCCGAGGGTGCTTGCGGCAATCAATCTGTTGCGGGCGAGGAAGCGCAGCTTGGTGGGCGAGCATCTCGGTGGGAGTTCGCTTACTAGCAACCCGGTTTCGGCTATCCGGTCGAAGAGGGCGGTGTTGCTCTTCGGATAGCTGACATCGACTCCACATGCGAGCATCGCGACTGTTGGACCGCCGCTCGCGAGGGAGCCACGATGGGCTGCGGCATCGATGCCATAAGCGCCGCCGGAAACCACCGTCACGCCTTCATCGGCTAGACCGGCGGCCAGCTCAGAGGCCGCGTGTTCGCCGTACGACGAGCAGGCGCGCGCACCGACCGTGGCAACAGACTTCTCGAGCGTTTGCCGCAGATGCGCCGGGCCGCGAACCCAAAGCCCGAACGGTACGCCGCCGCGACGGCTCTGCTGACCCGCATCCGCCAGCACCTCGACCTGCTCCGGCCATTCGTTGTCACCCGGGATGACGAACCGCGCCCCAGCCTCCGCGGCGCGCTCCAGATCAGCCTCTGGTCGAGCCTCCGCAACCCGAGCAGACCATCGCTCAAACATCGGTCGCTTCTCCTGCAACGCCAGCCACAGCTCCTGAGCCTCCAGCCCGCTGAACGCAGCCACCGCCGCAGGATCCCCCGGCTCCACCACCCGAGCCAACCCAGCCCGAGCAACCCGCTCCGCATCCCACCCCACTGCACCGCCAACAGGAAACTGCCCAGCAGTTTCCCCCGTTCGCTGCGCCGTTCGCCCCGCAGACGACAGTGGACTCTCCTCACCGTCGAACAACCGAGCGGCGGTGGGCGCTGAGCCGTCTGCGAGCGAGGTCTTGGGAGTCGAACCGGCGTCCTCTGCCGGTGGCGGCGGCGGTGGCGACGGGCTCGGCTCCGCCTCGAACCCGTAGTCGGAGGTCGGGATTGAGGTGGGGCCGAGAGTGAGTGCTGGGACGGGATGGCTGGCGAAGGGCACCGTGGCGGTGGCGGCAGGGTCGGCTGCGGCTGCTGCTGGGTGGCTGGTGAGAGGCGCCGTGGGCAGTGGGGTGGCGTGGGGCGCTCCTGGGGTTTGGGATGGACTGGTGCTGGCCGGAGCTGGTGGTGGGGTGGGGCCGAGGGTGAGTGCTGGGACGGGGTGGCTGGCGAAGGGCATCGTGGCGGCTGCATGGCTGGCTGCGACAGGGTCTGCGGTCGCTGGCCTACTGCTGATGGGCTGCCGGGCGGTCTGGGGCACGGGCGCTGCTGCGGTTTGGGACGGCTGGGTGGTGCCGCTTGGAGATGGGGGGTTGATGCCCAGGGTGAGGGTTGGGGCGGGGGTGCCGATCGAAGCGGGCGGGGTTGGGGACGGGCTGGTGGTGCCGGTTGGAGCTGATGGGTGGCTGCCCAGGGTGAGGGATGGGGCGAGGGTGCCGCTTGGAGGTGGCGGGGTTGGAGATGGGCTGGGCGTGCCGGTTGGAGGTGGCGTGGTGGGGGATGGGCTGGTGGTGCTGGTTGGGGCTGGTGGGGTGGTGGCCAGGGTGAGGGATGGGCTGTGGGGTGGGGGTGTGGTCATTGGGGGGCCTCTCGTAGGGGGCGGGTGTCTGTGTGGGGGGTGAGGGGGGCGCCGGTGCGGAGTTGGAAGGCTTGGTGGGTTAGGGGGACTGTGGGGATGGGGGCGCCTTGGAGGTCGGCGAGGGTCCAGGCGAGGCGGGAGACTCGGTCGAAGCCACGGGCGGTCAGGCGGCCCTCGGAGTACAGGTCTTCGAGGAGGCGCTGGCTGGGCTCGTCAATCGGGTATTCGCGGCGGAGGATCGGGCCGGGTACTTCGCTGTTCAGTCGCCAGGTGGTGGCTTTGTAGCGGTGGGCTTGGCGGTCGCGGGCGAGTCTGACCCTGGCGGCGACCTCGGCTGTCGACTCAGGTGGGTCGCCGTCGGCGGCTCCACGGGCCGCCGGGAGGATCTGGCGCTGGATGTCGATGCGGTCTTTGATCGGGCCGCTGATCCGTTGGCGATAGCGGTTCAGGTTTTGCGGGGTGCAGTTGCAGATGCCGTTCGGCGTACCGGCTTGGCCGCACGGGCAGGGGTTGGCCGCGAGGACGAGCAGGAAGCGGGCTGGGAACTTCGCCACCGCCGCCGTCCGGTGGACTTCGATGAAGCCGGATTCGAGCGGTTGGCGCAGAGTGTCGAGGGTCAGAGGATGCATCTCGGGTGCTTCGTCGATGAAGAGGATTCCTCGGTGGGCACAGCTGATGGCGCCGGGGCGAGGCATCCCGGAGCCGCCACCGATCAGGCTGACTAGCGATGCGGTGTGGTGCGGAGCGATGAAGGGTGGCCGCACGACCAGCTCCGCGTCGTTGGTGAGCAAGCCGGCCAGGGAGTGCACCGCTGAGACTTCGAGCGAGTCCTCGGTGCTGAGATCCGGCATCAGGCCGGCTAGGCGTTCGGCGAGCATCGTCTTGCCGGAGCCGGGCGGCCCGTGCAGGTAGAGGTGGTGCCCGCCGGCGGCGCTGGCCTCGATTGCCTTGCGGCCCTCGCGTTGGCCGAGGACGTCGTGGAGGTCGACCTCCGGGACGCGGGTGAGCGACTCCGAGATCAATCGGGGCTCCGCGCGGGGCGGGTCCTCCTCGGGCATCTCGGTCTGCCGCAGGAGGGCGAGCACCTGGCGCAGTGAACGCATGCCGTAGACCTCGATGCCTGGCACCAGCTTCGCCTCGCCGGTGTTCAGTTCCGGAACGATGACTCGCTCGAAGCCTGAGCGGGACGCGGCCAGGGTCATCGCGAGGGCTCCACGCACCTCCCGCATTCGGCCGTCGAGGCCCAGTTCGCCGATGATGGCGACGCTGCGGAGCCGCTGATTGTCGACGACACCGGCGGCTGCGAGGAGGGCGCAGGCTATGGCTACGTCGTAGTGCGAGCCTGTCTTCGGCAGGGTCGCGGGGGAGAGGCCGATGGTCACCTTGCGGTCGGGGAACTTCTCGCCGCTGTTGACGACAGCGGCCCGGACCCGATCGCGAGCCTCGGACAGGGAGGCGTCAGGCAGGCCGATCAGAGTCGTCTTCGGCAGGCCTTGGGCGATGTCGGCCTCGATCTCGACGAGGTGGCCCTCCAGACCGACCAGCGCCACGGACCAGGCTTGGGCGAGCGGCATCAGGCCACGCCCCTGACGTGATCGACGCTCGGCTCGCCGCGATGTGGCAGGAGCACGGCGACGATGTCGATCCGGACCTCGCGGGGGCGCAAGTCATGCTCGCGCAGCCAGTGGCCGACCAACTGACGCAGCTTGCTGAGCTTGCGATACGTGATCGACTCGAGGGGAGATCCGTAGTTCAGGCCGCGCCGGGTCTTGACCTCGCAGACGACGAGGGTCCGGTCCTCCCGGGCGACGATGTCGATCTCGCCCTGGGCACAACGCCAGTTGCGCTCCAGAATCGTGAAGCCGTGCTCCACGAGGTACCTGGCGGCGAGATCTTCGCCGTACTGCCCGAGCGCGTCCGTGGTTCGCATCGATGACCACCTCCGGCTAAAGAACATGCCGGGGTTCGCACCGATCTGGCAGACGACTTCGGGGCCTGTGGAAAACAGGCCCCGAAGTCGTCAGTTACGCATGTGTTTGCCGCGTGTCGACTTCGGCGGCGTCCGGACCGCGCGTAGTTCGCTGGTGCTGCTGTCGGTCGGATCGTGCCGGACCGCCTGCAGACCGCCCGTCCCCGGGTCGGTGTCGCCGATGTCGAAGTCCCAGCTGTCCTCGTTGGCCAGCCGGCTGTGCCAGCGGCCGTAGAGGCCGTAGATCGCCAGACCGAGCGCCATCCAGATGCCGAACTTGGTCCAGGTGCTGGTCTTCAGGTTGAGCATCAGCCACAGCGTCGCGGCCAGCGACAGCAGCGGGATCAGCGGCACCATCGGGACCCGGAAGCCGCGCTCCAGGTTTGGCTCGGTGCGCCGCAGGGTCAGCACACCGACGGCACAGAACGCGAAGCAGAACAGGGCTCCGATGACGAGCAGTTCCTCCAGGTCGAGCACCTTCGGGTACAGCGTCAGCGCGACCGCGGCCAGACCGGCAGCGGAGGCTGCCCGCGCCGGCGAGGAGTACACGCGGCTGACCCGGCCGAGGCTCTTCGGAAGCAGGCCGTCACGACCCATGTTGAACAGGACGCGGCTCTGGGCGATCAAGACGACCATGATGACCGTCATCAGGGCGAGCAAGGCCCCTAGATTGACCACCTTTGCCGCCCAGCCCACGCCGACGGCCGACATCGCCTCCGACACCGGCGCGCCGCCACCAAGTTGGCCGTACGGCCGCATCCCGACCAGGACGACCGCCATCGCGACGTACAGGATCGTGACGGCGCCGACGCCGAGCAGCATGCCCTGGGGCACAGTCTTGCGGGGGTTGCGGGCGTCCTCGGACGCGGTCGCGATCAGGTCGAAGCCGATGTAGGCGAAGACGATCGAACTGGCCGCGGTGAAGATGCCCATCAGGCCGAACGAGCCGAACGACGAGTCCAGGATCCAACTGAGCAAAGTCGGACTGGCCGTGGCCGGCGCGGGCCGCGCGTCCGGGACGAACGGCCGGTAGTTGTCGAAGTTGATGTGCGTGGCGCCGATCACGACGACCAGCACGATCACGGCGACCTTCGCCAGGACCACCACGGTGAGCACGCGGGCCGACAGCTTGGTGCCGGTCACGATCAGCGCGGTCAGCACGAGCAGCAGCAAGGGCGCGACCAGGTTGAGCTTCGCTTCGGGTCCGAAGTACTGGGCGATGTTTGCCGGGAGGGTGACTCCGAAGCCGTCGAGGGTCGCCAGGAAGTACGCCGACCAGACCCGCGCCACGATCGCGGCGGCCGTGACGAGCTCCAGCACGAGGGCCCAGCCGACCAGCCAGGCCCACATCTCACCGAAGGTGACGTAGCTGAAGGTGTACGCGCTGCCCGAGACGGGAATCGTCGAGGAGAGCTCCGCGTAGCAGGCAGCGGCCAGCACGCAGACCACCGCGGCGATCAGGAACGACAAGATCACGGCAGGGCCGGCGACGGTGGCCGCCTGCTTACCGCTGAGACTGAAGATGCCGGACCCGATCATCACACCGAGTCCGAGAACAACTAGGTCGCGACGACCGAACAGGCGCGGCAGACGGTGCCGCGCATCCTCGACTCGAGTGAACGCCGACTCGACCGGCAGGCGCCGGCCTACGGTCTGTCCGTTCGCTGAGGGGGCCATGGTCAGGGGTGCCTCCGTTGCTACTAGGGCAATCGGGCCGAACAGTAGTCGACCGGTGGGCTTCGGGCCAGACCTCCTCGGGGTATGCACCGCGCGGTGGCTTGCGATGCCGGGGTCACTGCCGCATGGTCGGGGCATGGCGCCGGACGAGGTCAGCGGAACGCCTTCCGTACCGGAAGGTTTCACTGCGTTACTGGCTGACTACGAACGGCATCTGACGGCGGAAAGAGACCTCAGCAAGCATTCGGTGCGAGCCTACATCGGTGATGTGGTGGATTTAATCGATCATTTGACTCGGCTTGGTCACGATGATCTGAGTGGGCTCGACATCCGCGGGCTGCGGTCCTGGCTGGCCAAGCAGCAGAGTCTCGGCAAGTCGCGCAGCACGATGGCGCGGCGCGCGACGGCCGCCCGGGTGTTCACCGCCTGGGCCCAGCGCACCGGCCGGATCGAGAGCGATCCGGGTGCTCTGCTCGCGAGTCCGAAGCCGCACAAGTCGCTGCCCGGCGTACTCGGGCAGGCCGAAACGCGGGCGGTGCTCGACGCGGCCGCGGTCGCGGCCGACGACGGCAGCCCGGTCGGACTCCGCGACCTCGCGATCATGGAGTTGCTCTACGCCACGGGTATCCGGGTCGGCGAACTGTGCGCCCTGGACATCGACGATGTCGACACCGAACGCCGGGTGGTCCGCGTCTTCGGCAAGGGCCGCAAGGAACGCTCGGTCCCGTACGGCGTACCGGCGGGCGTGGCCCTGGACGGGTGGCTGGACGGGGCGCGGCCGAAGTTGTTCCGGCCGGGGAGTGGACCGGCGCTGTTCCTCGGGGCGCGCGGTGGGCGGATCGACCAACGGACCGTACGGCGGCTCGTCCACGCCCGGATGGACGCGGTCGACGCGCCGGACCTGTCGCCGCACGGGATGCGGCACACGGCGGCGACACACCTGCTCGAAGGCGGGGCTGACCTGCGCAGCGTGCAGGAGTTGCTCGGTCACGCTTCGCTGGCCACGACGCAGATCTACACGCATGTGTCGGGCGACCGGTTGCGACGCGCCTACGAACAAGCGCATCCGCGCGCCTGACCTGAGGCCTTGATACGGCAGACTGCGGAGTATGCGGGTTTCGGCGAAGTCTGACTATGCGTTGCGGGCGCTGATCGAGATCACCCAGCGATGGGTGGCCAACGACCCCTCGGTGGTGTCCGCCGAGGAACTGAGCCGTGCCCAGGGGATTCCGCATGGCTTCCTGCAGGGGATTCTCGCCGACCTGCGCCGGGCCGGCGTGCTGTCGAGCCAGCGGGGGCAGTCGGGTGGGTGGAAGCTCGCCGTCGATCCGAACGAGGTATCGGTGGCCGACGTGATGCGGGCGGTGGACGGGCCGATCGTGAGCATCTCCGGGGTCCGGCCGGAGAGCGTCGCGTACAACGAGCGGGCGGTCGTGTTGCAGCGCGTGTGGATCGCGGCGCGGGCGAGCCTGCGGGACGTGCTGGAGCACACGACGTTGATCGACCTGGCCAAGGGCAAGCTGCCGGCTGGTGTTGAGCGTCGGTCCCGGGATGAAGACGCTTGGCAGGCGCGGGTCCCCGGGAGCTGAGTCGCGGCTCGGTTGGCTGTTCGCCGTACGGGTGGGGTGCGGTGGGGTGGTGCGCATCAGTGCCGCCTGATGAGGAGGCTGCCGATGAGGGTCGCGGCGGCTGCCAGGCTGACGAGCACGCCTGAGGTGAGTTCGCCGCGCGGTGGGGCTGTGGCCTGGAGGCTGGCAGGTGGCGGGCCGGGATCGGGTGCGGCGCTGGGTCTGGCGGGCTTGTAGCCGGTGGGGTCGTCGGGTGGGCGGGCAGGCGTCCACGGTGGGGCTGAGGTACGCGGTGGGGTTAGGGGGAGTAGGCGGATGGGGTGGTGGGGGAGGAGGGACAGGGGGTTGAGGTAGGTGGTGGCTTGCCGTAGGCCCCAGTGGAGGCAGGTGGCGGGGGCGCAGTGGGAGCCGGCTGCTGAGAGGTGGCCGATGGGGGTGCCGGGGGTGACGGTGGCGCCTACGCGGATCGTGGGGATGACCGGTTCGTAGGTGGTGCGGAGTGGGCCGTTGGTGATGACGATGACGCCGCGGCCGGCCAGCGGGGCGGCGTACGTGACGGTGCCTGGGGTGGCGGAGCGGACTTGTTGGCCGGGGGAGCCGCTGAGGTCTAGGCCGCGGTGGCCGGGGAGCCAGGGCTTCGGTGGTGGTTCGAAGCCGCGGAAGATCGCGGGCCGTGGGGTCAGCGGCCAGACCGCAGCAGGATCGGCAGCCGAGGTGACCGCTGCGCGACCGGGAGTTGACGCGAGTGCAACGCGGGCGGGAGGTGAGGCGAGCGCAGCGCTGTCGAGGGGTGAGATGAGCGGGGTGGGGGCTGGGGTGACGGCTTGAAGGGGGTGGAGGGTGGGCGGATTTGGGGTGGGTGGGGGTGTGGGGGTTAGGGGGTTTAGGAGGGCGATTGTGAGGGGGGTGAGGAGGAAGGGGGTCATGTGGGGAATGTGCCGTGAAGGGTGGCGGGTGGGGGTGGGGATGTTGGGGGTTGTGGATGGGTGGGGTCGGTTAGGTGTGGGTGGCTGGTCTCCCGTAGACTTTTGGTGGCGTCCCGCGTGAGTGGGGCGACTTCGCACGCCCGCATGCCTAAGGCTGACTCCGGAATCCCGGTGGCGGTTGGTGGGCGCACCGCTCGGTCCCGGCTCGTTCGGGATGGGTGCGCGCGGGTGTCAGGCGTGACGGACCAACCGGGCCGTCACGGACAACCGAGACAGGCGTCTCCGGCCGGGCCGGAGCGCGACAGGAGGAACACCTCATGGCCGTCGTGACCATGAAGCAGCTGCTCGAGAGCGGCGTCCACTTCGGGCACCAGACCCGTCGCTGGAACCCGAAGATGAAGCGATTCATCTTCACCGAGCGCAACGGCATCTACATCATCGACCTGCAGCAGTCGCTGTCGTACATCGACCGCGCCTACGAGTTCGTCCGGAGCACCGTTGCCTCCGGCGGCGCGATCCTGTTCGTCGGGACCAAGAAGCAGGCCCAGGAAGCGATCGCCGAGCAGGCGACCCGGGTCGGCATGCCCTACGTGAACCAGCGCTGGCTGGGCGGCATGCTCACCAACTTCCAGACCGTCAACAAGCGGCTCCAGCGGCTCAAGGAGCTCGAGCTGCTGGACTTCGACGACGTCGCCGCCTCCGGTGTGACGAAGAAGGAGCTGCTGCAGAAGCGTCGCGAGCACGACAAGCTGCTCAAGACCCTCGGTGGTATCCGGGACATGGCCCGCGTTCCGGCCGCCGTCTGGATCGTCGACACCAAGAAGGAGCACCTCGCGGTCGACGAGGCGCGCAAGCTGAAGCTGCCGATCATCGGCATCCTGGACACCAACTGTGACCCGGACGAGGTCGACTTCCCGATCCCGGGCAACGACGACGCGATCCGTTCGGTCGGCCTGCTGACCCGCGTGGTCGCCGACGCCGTCGCCGACGGCCTGATGTCGCGTGGCGGCCAGGGTGCGGCCGCGGCCGGCGAGGAGCTGGGTGCCGAGGAGCCGCTGGCGGCCTGGGAGCGCGAGCTGCTGGAGAGCCAGAACGGCGCCACCAAGGCCGACGAGGCCCCCGCCGCCAAGGCTGACGACGCCAAGGCCGACGAGGCCCCGGCCGCTGAGGCCACCGAGGCTGCTCCGGCTGCCGACGAGGCTCCGGTTGCCGAGTCCGGCGCCGTCGCCGAGACGATCGCCGCGGCCGACAACACGCCGGCCGAGGGCACCGAGGCGCCGAAGACCGAGGCCTGATCGGCCTGTAGCCGTTCGGCGCCACCCAGATCCCGTACGACGGGGTCGCCGGTGGCGCTGGACGGCGAGCAAGCCGCCGGACCACCCGCAGTACGGCGATCGCCTCCGGTTCACGCCGGAGGCGAAAGAGCCGGAGAGCGGACCGGAGACGAGCTAGCCACCGGCCAGCCGGGTAGGGCGAGCGAATCACCGGATCGCCGGGACGGCGAGCAAGTTGCCGGGAGACCGGGTACGGCGAGCAAAGTCGCCGGGCTCGGGTCCGGGCGGCGAACCCCACCAGCTGACGCACCACCGAAGACGAGAGATCGAGGAATGGCGAACTACACCGCCGCTGACGTGAAGAAGCTCCGCGACGCCACCGGCGCGGGCATGATGGACGCGAAGAAGGCGCTCGAGACCACCGACGGCGACTTCGAGAAGGCGATCGAGGAGCTGCGCATCCACGGCGCGGCCAAGGCCGCCAAGCGGGGCGCCGAGCGCTCGGCCACCAACGGCCTGGTGGCCGCGGCCGAGAACGCGATGGTCCAGCTGAACTGCGAGACCGACTTCGTCGCCAAGAACGAGCAGTTCCAGCAGCTCGCGGCCGACATCGTCGCGCACGCGTCGGCCAGCAAGGTCGGCGACGTCGAGGGTCTGCTCAACGAGAAGCTGGCCGACGGCAAGAGCGTCGCCGAGAACATCGAGGCCCTGGCCGCGGTGATCGGCGAGAAGCTCGAGCTCGGCAAGGTCGCGGTGTTCGACGGCAAGGTCGCGGCGTACATGCACAAGCGTGCCGCCGACCTGCCGGCCCAGGTGGGCGTGCTGGTCGAGTTCGAGGGCGACAACCTCGACGCCGCCCGCGGTGCGGCCATGCAGGCTGCCGCGATGCGCCCGCTGTACACCACCCGCGAAGAGGTCCCGGCCGAGACGGTCGAGAGCGAGAAGCGGATCGCCGAGGCGACCGCGCGCGAGGAAGGCAAGCCCGAGCAGGCGCTGCCGAAGATCGTCGAGGGCCGGGTGAACGGCTTCTTCAAGGAGGTCGTGCTGCTCGAGCAGTCCTCGGTCCAGGAGAACAAGAAGACCGTCAAGGCGGTTCTCGACGAGGCCGGCGTGACCGTCAAGCGGTTCGCTCGCTTCGAGGTCGGAGCCTGACGGTTCACCGACCAGACCACAACAGCGCAGTCGACGAGGAGGCCGGAGTCGTGACGGAAACCCTGGGTACCGAGACGAGTCCGGCCTCCGAGCCGGTCGCTCCGGCCTATCACCGGGTGCTGCTGAAGTTGTCGGGTGAGGTGTTCGGCGGCGGCAAGCTCGGCGTCGACCCCGACGTGGTGAACTCGATCGCCAAGCAGATCGCCGAGGTGGTCCGGGCCGGCGTGCAGTGCGCCGTCGTGGTCGGCGGTGGCAACTTCTTCCGCGGCGCGGAGCTGCAGCAGCGCGGAATGGAGCGCAACCGCGCCGACTACATGGGCATGCTGGGCACGGTGATGAACTGCCTGGCGCTGCAGGACTTCCTGGAGAAGCTCGGCGTCGAGACCCGGGTCCAGACGGCGATCACGATGGGCCAGGTCGCCGAGCCCTATATCCCCCGCAAGGCGGATCGGCACCTGGCCAAGGGCCGCGTGGTGATCTTCGGCGCCGGTTCCGGCATGCCGTACTTTTCCACCGACACGGTCGCCGCCCAGCGCGCGCTGGAGATCGGGGCCGAGGCGCTGCTGATGGGCAAGCAGGGTGTCGACGGGGTCTACGACTCCGACCCCAAGAAGAACCCCGACGCGGTCAAGTTCGACCAGTTGTCGTACGACGACTTCCTGGCCCGCGGGCTGCGGGTCGCCGACGCGACGGCGATCAGCCTGGCCCGGGACAACGCGCTGCCGATCGTGATCTTCGGACTCGAGGAGGGCAACATCGCCCGCGTCGTCCGGGGTGAGAAGATCGGCACGGTCGTCTCACCAGGTCACTAGCAGACGCACTAAGATCACGGCCAAGACACGGGCTGACGTCCGTTATCTGGTAAACCAGCGCTCGTAGGGTTGCCAGTGTTCATAGGGTTGATGGGGCCGCACCGACGCGGCCCCGAGGAAGCGAGGAATGTCGTGATCGACGAAGCACTCCGCGAAGCCGAGCAGAAGATGGCGAAGGCCGTGGAGGTCGCCAAGGACGACTTCGCCGCGATCCGTACCGGCCGGGCGCACCCCTCGATGTTCTCGAACATCGTGGCGGACTACTACGGCTCGCCGACGCCGCTGCAGCAGCTGGCCGGTTTCCAGGTGCCGGACCCGCGCACCGTGCTCATCTCGCCCTACGACAAGGGCGCGATGGCGGCGATCGAGAAGGCGATCCGCGACTCCGACCTGGGTGTGAACCCCGGCAACGACGGCTCGGTCATCCGGGTCACCATGCCGCAGCTCACCGAGGAGCGGCGCAAGGAGTACATCAAGGTCGCCAAGACCAAGGGTGAGGACGCGAAGATCTCGGTCCGCACGATCCGCCGGCACGCCAAGGACCAGATCGACAAGTCGGTCAAGGACGGCGAAGCGGGCGAGGACGAGGGCAAGAGTGCTGAGAAGCGGCTCGACGGGCTGACGAAGAAGTACGTCGACTCGATCGACCAGTTGCTCAAGCACAAGGAAGCCGAACTGCTCGAGGTGTGATGGGCGTCGACCAGAGCACGCCCGCGCCGAGCCGCGCCGGGCGCAACCTGCCCGCGGCGATCGCGGTCGGGGTCGCCCTCGGTGCGGTCATCCTCGGTTCGCTCTTCTGGCAGAAGTCGCTGTTCGTCCTGGTCGTGCTGGCCGCCGTGCTGGCGGCCGTCGACGAACTGGTCCGGGTGTTCCAGACCAGCGGTGCGAAGCTGTCCAGGATCCCGCTGTTCGTCGGTACGACGGCCATGCTGGTCTCCGCGTACTACGGAGGCCCGCTCGCGCTGCTGATCGCGTTGGCGCTGACCGTGCTGGCGACGATCTTCTGGCGGATGCCGGGCGGTTCGATCGGTTTCGTCCGCGACGTCACCACCAACGCGTTCCTGCTCGGCTATGTACCGCTGCTGGCCGGTTTCGCGATCCTGCTGGTCCAGCCGGAAGACGACGGCCCTCAGCGGGTCGTGACGTTCTTCCTGGTCGTGGTGACCAGCGATGTCGGTGGCTATGTGGCCGGTGTGCTGTTCGGCAAGCACCCGATGGCTCCGACGATCAGCCCGAAGAAGTCCTGGGAGGGCTTCGCCGGTTCCACGCTGGCCTGCATCGGTGCCGGCATCGGCTCGGTGGTCTGGCTGCTGGACGGTCACTGGTGGGTCGGTGCGATCGTCGGCGCCGTCGCCGTACTGACCGCGACCGTGGGTGACTTGGCCGAGTCGATGATCAAGCGCGACCTCGGTATCAAGGACATGTCCAACCTGCTGCCGGGGCATGGTGGCGTGATGGACCGGCTGGATTCCTTGCTGGCAACGGCTCCCGCGGTCTGGTTGCTGCTGCACCTGCTCGTTTGACGGGACATGGGCCTGCCAGGTTGGCTGGCGGCATGACGATCTCTCCTGACGGCCGTTCCCTGATCGGTGACGTCGTCCGCCTGGACCGGCTGGTCCCCTCTGACATCGATGCCCTGTACGCCGCGATCGCGCGCGAGGAGGTGTACGCCGGGGGCTTCGGTGGCGGGCCCGCCGCGATGCCGACCAGCGTCGAGCACATGCGCGACATGTGGGTGCCGTCCGCGGCCAAGCGGGTCGCATACGTCGTCCGGCTGGCCGCTGACAGCGAACTGGGCGCCGAAGGCACCGTCGTCGGTACGACGAGCCTGGGCGACGTGGATCTCCACAACGAGTCTGTCCACCTCGGCTGGACCGGCTACACGCCCGCTGTGTGGGGCACGAAGGTCAACCCGGCGGCCAAGCTCCTGCTGCTTCAGCACGCCTTCGAGGACTGCGGTCTCGGCCGGGTGAAGATCCAGACCGGTCTGACCAACACCCGGTCGCAGGCGGCGATCGCCAAGCTCGGCGCCACCCGCGAGGGTGTGCTCAGGCGGCACAAGAAGGTGGCCGACGGTTCGTTCCGGGACACGGTCGTCTTCTCTATCCTGGCCGACGAGTGGCCGGAGGTCCGGAAGGGCCTGCTGGCCCGGATCAGCGGCTGACGGCGGTCCTGAGCTCGGCGAGCTCTGCCAGCAGTCGATAGGACTCCAGCAGCTCGGCGCGGTCGTAGGTGTTGGTAGTCACCAGTACTTCGTCCGCGCCGGTCCGCTGCACCAGACCTCCCAGTGCGGCGTCCACCTCGGCAGCGGTTCCGTAGATCTGCCCGCGCAACGACTGCTCGAAGAACCCACGTTCCTTCTCGGTCATCTCCAGTCCCAGTACCTCTGAGACCGGCTGCAGCGGCGGAAACACCCCACGGGTGCGTGAGTAGGCGCTGGACCACGCCTCAGGCAACAGGAGGCGCCTGGCCGCGTCCGTGGTGGCAGCAACGGCCACTGTGGCCGCCAGTACGACGTACGGCCTGCTGGCCCACGGCGAGGGCTGGAAGCCAGTGCGGTAGCGGTCCAGGAGGGTGAGGAGCTCCTGCTCGCCCTTGACGCCGGCGATCACCAGGGGGAGTCCGAGGGACGCTGCCAGGAGGGCGCCTTCGCCGACGGCCAGGACGAACGGTGGCACGGTCAAGCCTTCACCCGGGCGTGCGTGGACCTGCGGGTGGTGCTGCTGGGTCCCGGTGAAGTAGCCGAGCAGTTCACGGACCTGGGCGCTGAAGTCCTCCGCTGCGTCCTTCTCGACGCCCAGTGCTCGCCTGATGCCATTGGTGAAGCCGACTGAGCGGCCCAGCCCCATGTCGATCCGGCCTGGGAACAGCGACTCCAGTACGCCGAACTGCTCTGCCACGACGAGCGGCTGGTGGTTGGGCAGCATCACCCCGCCGGTGCCGACCCGGATGCGAGTGGTGGACGCCGCAACAGCCGCAGCCAGCACAGTGGGCGCCGACCCGACCACACCGGGCACGCTGTGATGCTCCGACACCCAGAAGCGGTGGTAGCCGAGTTCCTCGACCTGCTGCGCCAGTCGCACCGTGCCGCGCAGCGTCTCCGCCTCAGTCTCGCCCGCGCGGGTCCGCGAGCGGTCGAGGACAGACAACGGAACCCCGGCGAGCGCAGTACGGGGGAGTGAGTCCATGCAGAGTCCAACTGGGGCATCGCAGGGCTCATTCCCTCGGCGTCGAGGCTTGGATTCGATCTGGATGGAAATGGTTGGGAAAATTTTTACTGCGTTTCAGAGACCGTGGAAACCTGCTGACAACGCTGTGACCTGCGGAAACGTCCCTCAGGCAGTTGCTGAGGGTGCTCAACCAGGCTCGGAGGGTAGCTTTACAAGCTTGGGTGGGAGGAATCCACTGGGCTGTGCGGCGACCACGGAGGTCGGCGCTGCGAGGCTGAGGAGCTCACATGTCCAGTGACCTGTTCCAGCCGCCCGTAAGGCTCGGGAGGCGTACGCCGACGAAGTTGAAGGCCGCGATCTGTGGTCTGGCCCTGATCGCCGCTCTGTCCATGCCTGCGGCCGCATCTGCCGCGACGGCAGCAGGCACGGCGAACGCTGGGGTCGAGGCGACCACAGCAGAGGCGGTGCTAGCAGCTAACGCGGCTGCCGCGAAGAAGAAGGTGCCGACGCTCGGGTACTCGACCCAGACGCTGCGGTCGGTGAGCATCCAGTTCCAGTACCAGCAGACCGGCTACTGGTGTGGCCCGGCCGCGACCAGGATGGCCCTGTCCGCGCGGATGTCGTCGCCGCCGAGCCAGCAGCAGTTGGCCAACGAGCTCCCCACCACGACCAACGGCACCGACTGGATCGGCCAGGTCACCCGGGTCCTCAACAACCGGCTGAACACCGGCTACTACGAGACCAAGGAGATGCCGAACGATCCGCCGACCCAGGCGCAGCGCAACCTGCTCTGGTACGACATCCAGTACGACATCGACCGCGGCTACGCGATCGTCGCGAACATCGTTGCCCCCGCCAACAATCACCCGCCGGGCTACCCGAACTACACGATCTGGCACTACTTCACGGTGATCGGCTACGACACCAGCGACTCGACCGTGCTGATCGCCGACCCGGCCGGCTTCGGCCCCGCGACGTACTGGCTGACCTTCAACCAGCTCGCCACCCTGATCCCGCCGAAGGGGTACTCCGCCTGACACCTCGCCACTCGCGCCCCGGCCGCCCCGGGGCGCGACTGGTGTCCAGGGTCACTGATGTGAATTTGTGAATGGCGGACCGGCCGGGCGACAATGGAAGGCGATGACTACCTCCCTCCCGCTTGTTTTCGATGAGCCGCGCCGTGCCAAGAAGCCGCCGCGGCACCTGGCCGACCTCAGCGGAGAGGAGCGCCGTACTGCGGTCGCCGCGCTCGGGGAGCCCGCGTTCCGCGCCCGGCAGCTGTCGAACCACTACTTCGCGCGGCTGACCGACGACCCGGCGGACATGACCGATCTGCCCGCCGCGACCCGGGACAAGCTGGTCGCCGAGCTGATGCCGCCGCTGCTCACCAAGGTCCGCGACCTCGAGTGCGACAACGGCACCACCCGCAAGTCGTTGTGGAAGCTGCTCGACGGCTCGCTCGTCGAGTCCGTGCTGATGCGCTACAAGGACCGCACCACCATGTGCGTCTCGAGCCAGGCCGGTTGCGGGATGGCCTGTCCGTTCTGCGCCACCGGTCAGGCCGGGCTGACCCGCAACATGAGCACCGCCGAGATCGTCGAGCAGGTCGTCGACGGCGCCCGGGCGCTGAGCCGCGGCGAGATCGCCGGCGGGCCCGGCCGGGTCAACAACATCGTCTTCATGGGCATGGGCGAGCCGATGGCCAACTACAAGGCCGTGATCGGCGCGGTCCGCCGGTTCACCGAGCCGTCGCCTGACGGGCTGGGCATCTCGGCCCGCGGCGTGACCGTCTCGACGGTCGGCCTGGTGCCGCGGATCAACCAGCTGTCGACCGAGGGCATCCCGGTCACGCTGGCGCTCTCGCTGCACGCGCCGGACGACGAGCTGCGCGACGAGCTGGTGCCGATCAACAACCGCTGGAAGGTCGACGAGGTCCTCGACGCTGCCTGGGGATACGCCCAGAAGACCAAGCGCCGGGTCTCGATCGAGTACGCGATGATCCGCGACATCAACGACCACGCCTGGCGGGCGGACCTGCTGGCCGAGAAGCTGGCGGCGCGCGGCGACTGGGGCTGGGTGCACGTCAACCTGATCCCGCTGAACCCGACGCCGGGCTCCAAGTGGACCGCCTCCGACCCGGCCGACGAGCGCGAGTTCGTCCGCCGCCTGCAGGCCGGCGGGATCCCGACGACCGTCCGCGACACCCGCGGCCAGGAGATCGACGGCGCCTGCGGCCAGCTCGCCGCGGCCAACAAAGACTGATGGCGGAGCTGTTCAGCCGCGTCCGCTGGCGCGAGGGCTACGACATCGCCGAGGTCGAAGCCTTCATCGAGCGGCTCGAGGCCACCGTCGAAGGCCGGTACGTCGAACGCCCGGTGACGGTGGACGACATCCGCAACGTCAGCTTCACCCCGGTCCGCCTCCGCGAGGGCTACGCGGTCGACGAGGTCGACGCCTTCCTCGACCAGGCCGCCCAAAGCATGACCAGCCGCCCGGCCGACCACCCGCGCCCGGTTGACCAGACCCGCCCGGTTGACCAGACCCGCCCGGTCGACCACAGCCACCCCGTCGACCACGCCCGCGCGGTGGACCACACCACGACGCCGGGCGCTTGGCCCACTGACCGCCCGGCAGAAGCGCGGCGGCTGCGCGACGCTCCGCTCTTCACTCCCGTCAAGCTCCGCGAGGGCTACGACATGTCCGAGGTCGACGACTTCGTCGACCGCGTGATGGCGACGGTCAACGGCCTGCCCGTCGACCGCCCCGTCACCCCGCAAGAGATTCGCAACGTCCAGTTCTCCCCGGTGCGCATCCGCGAGGGCTACGACGTCATGGAGGTCGACCTCTTCCTCGAACAAGCCGAAGGCTGGCTCACCACCTCCTGACCCGTCACGCCTGCGACCGCCATACTGGCTGGGACTGACTGGGGAGGTCGAGTGGCGGCAAGCTGGCCGAGGGTGCGTCTGGTGCGCGGGTCGAACATCGTCCGGGCCGTTCTGCACCTGGCCGGTGCCAGCAGGATCGCCGACGCAGCGAAGGAGCTGTCCGACGGACGGACGGAGGGAGACTTCTCCGAGGTTCCGGCAGAGCTGGCCGCGAAGGTCCTGAACCGGGCCGGCCACGAGTTCCGGCATGCGGCAGACGGTGATCTGAGTGCCGCGGAGGCCGCACTCGAAGACCTCCTCGCGTCAGCGCCCGAGCGCGGAACGCTGAGCCACGCGCTACGCGGCGGCGAGGCGCTGCGCAGCTATCTGCTCGACGACCGAGGTGGGCGAAGGCTTCGGACCGGCCTGCTGTCCGACGACGCGCAGAGGTACTTCGATCGCCTCCTCGATCTCACTTGTGGATTCGTCGCGGTGACGGTCCATCGGACCGACAGGGCCGGACAGGCAGAGCGGGCTGGGATCGCGGAGATCCTGGTCAGCACAGACCTGCTGCGGAAGGCCGTCGCGGAGGTTCTCGAACTGCAGAGAACGGTTCAGCAACCGGCTTCGAGTAGCGATCTCATGGCCGCGGTCCGGCTGGCGAGCGCGGCCGCGCGCGAGAGCGCGCAACCGGAGATCCTGCCGAGCAGGGACCGGCTCGCCCTACTGGAGCGCGCGGTGGGACCGTTGGACGCGACCTCGACGACGCCGCTGCTGATCCTCGGCGAAGGAGGCCTCGGCAAGAGCGTGCTGGCCGGCCAGCTCTTCGGGCGATTCGCGTCAGAGGACGACACGACGGCGATCTTCGTTCCGTGCACGCGGATCCCGTCCTCTGCCGAACTCGTCGGCGCGGCAGCGGTAGACCTGGCCTTCGGGCAGGCCGCCTCCGGGGTACGGGAGACGGCTCCGTTGACTGCGATCCTGGCGGCCGCGACGACGTCGCGGGTGGTCGTCATCGTGGACACCCTCGATCTCGTCCTGACCGAGGACAACACGGACGACATCGCCTACGTACTACGGCAGGTCGCGCGCGGCGCCCTCCTCGTGATGACCTGCCGAGACCAGGAGTGGCACAGCTTCCTGGAGCCCGAGCGCGACCTGGCGGGTGCGCTCTATCGCCTGCCGAACCTGACGCCGGACGAGATCGGCGAGTGGGCGGACGCGTACGCGCAGGCGAGCGCCATCCCGCAGTACAGCCGGGAGACCTTCGCTGCCAGCCTGACCCAGCGGCTGCCGGCCGCCAGTGATGTCTTCTCCTCTCCGCTGCGTCTCGCCATGGCGTGTGACCTCTACGCAGCCGCGGGCGCTGTTCCGGCCGGCCTCACCGTCACCCGTCTCTACGAGGCCTACTGGGAGCGCCGGGTTGCCCGGGACCGGCGTGGTCGACGAGCAGACCGGGCTGCGCACCAGTTCCGCACCGCCGAGGCACTGGCCGCCGCGGTCTGGGCAGCCAGTGCCAACCGCTTCGTTGAGTTCGTCCCTGAAAACGACGCGATGACCGGTCTCGGCCGGCTGCTCAGCGAGGGAACCGTCCAGGACGTCGGTGGGAGATACGCCTTCTTCCACCAGACCTACGCCGAGTTCGCCGTCGCACGGCACCTCGCCATCCGCGGCACAGAAGCTGATCTCGCGCGATTGAACGACGGGTTGCAGGCCGGAGTACCTGGCTACTGGGCGATCGCCAAGCACCTTCTCATGCTGGAGATCGACCGGAACCGGCTGCAGGAGTTGGCCGCACTCGTGCCACTGGACTCGGTCGAGGGGATACGGCTCCACTTCCAGAGCGCGATCGTTCACGACGACGCCTCCCGGCTCGAGCAGTTGGCTGCCGAGCTGAAGGAACGCCGCCCCACCCAACTCATCGCGAGTGTCGATGTCCTGGAGCCGGCGACCGGCAGTTGCCTGGGCCCGGCGCTCGAGGTTGCTCTGTGGTGTCTGGGCAACGCCGATCGTTCGAGTCTGCCCAGGGTTGCGTTGACGGTCGGACCGCTGATCGCCTCAGCCGAATCTGCTCACCAGGCCGCGGCCCTGGTCCAGGCCGTGGAGCTCTGTCTGAAGCGGACGGGCGGCGATCGCAGACAGGTCGGCATGATCGTCCGGGGACTGCTGGAACACGCGACGACCGCCGCCGCGACCGGTTTCGATCTGCGGCTTCTCGTTGATCGCTACGGCAAGTTGCCGGACGCTGCCCGGGCCTGGACGCTGGCCGCAGTCCGGCAGCTTGCCGATGATCCAGGGCTGAAGACCGATCTGACCCTGCGGGCCCTGCGGCTCAAGTGTCCGGTCGAAGCGGTGGACGACGCCGCGGGGTTGTTGATCGATACCTGGCAGGACTCCCAGGTCCAGGCCGCGACCGGCTGGTCGGACTGGCGATCGATGCTCGGCGCTTCGCTGCCGGAACGATGGAACGCCTGTCAGTTGCGGTTGATGCGCCACCTCTGCGCGGACCGGGCGATCGCTGGGGAACTCCTGCGGGCGGCCTTCGATCCGGACAGCTCGATCGATCGTACGCAGTACACGAATGCCGTCCTCGACCTGGCTGACGACGCCCCGGACCTGGTCGCCGAAGCTGTCCTCCGGGTGCCAAGAACCAGCTCCAACGGTGTCCTGGGCACACTGGCCAGCGTTGCGAGTCACCTGACGACGAAGGTGGACGCCGGCACGCGTCTGGAGCTCGCCGATTCCCTGGAGGGCTACCTGCCCAACCACCCACACCCGATCTGGGCGGTACTCGTCAAGCTCGCCTGCGACCACCCCGCTCGGCTGCGGGAGTACGTCAGCGGGTTGGCCCGCTTCTCCGTCGAGGAGGCAGGCAACCGGATGCACGGACGATCCACCGTACGCCGGGCCTTCGTCGCCCTCGTATCGTCGGCCCGGCCTGCTGTCCTCCAGGAACTCGAAACGGAACTCAGGTCGCTGTTGAGGTCGGTCGATGCGGCAGACAGCGACCAGGTCGGACTCCTGCTGGGTCGGCTGACGCCGATCTCGGTCACCGCTCGCGAGTGGGTCTCGCAGCAGATCCTGGAAGGCGGCCGGCCGGACGTTGCGTTGGCAGCGGCCAAAGCCGCGGCCGGTTCGCTGGACGACTGGGATCGCGAGGAGCTCGAGCAGGCCGGTCTGCCCTGGCTGCTCGAGTTGCTGGCCTCGGAGCAAGCGAACGCCGTCAGCGCCGTGGTGACGGCGATCGAGCAACGGAGCGGAACTCTCCGGCTCCCGGCGACCTGGCGGCCCGTTGTCGTCGAGCGGCTGGTGCGCTCGCTCACCACCGGCGACGACCAGCAGCTCCAGAACGCGTTGACCGCACTGGTCGCGGCGATCGACCGCGGGACCGGACTCAGGACCGCAGACGCTGTGGCGATCCTGGAGGCGCACCTCGTGGCCGCACGGACGGCCTTCGAACACGCGGCAGCGGCGGGTTCCATGGCCCGATCACCCAGCTATGCCCGGCTGCTGGGCGCCATCATGACGCTGGGTGCGGCCCACCTCGGGCCTCAGCAACTGTGCGACTTCGCTTTGAGGGTGCTCACCATCGACTCGGCGGCCGCCATCTGGCGGGAGAAACCTCAGCCGGACAAGGTCGGCATCCCGCGGACGAGGCTGGCGAACATGTTGATCTGCGTGGCCACGAAGCAGCCGGTGGTGATCCCGCGGCTCGAAGCGGTGTGGCCGCGGTGTTCCGCTTCCGACAAAGCCGCCATCGCCGAGTGCATCGCGGGGGTGGAGGCCGGGACCAACGGCGTCGTGAGCCTCAGACTCGCTCGCCGGGCGGACTGTCCGCCCGCGGTGGCCAACATGCTCCACGCTCGCTTCGGTGGTTAGGGGCCGGACCGCTCGCCGCGGTTGGAATGGCATGATCGGGCGGTGAAGATTCTCTCGATTCAGTCTGCGGTTGCCTATGGGCATGTGGGTAATTCGGCCGCTGTGTTTCCGCTCCAGCGCATCGGGGTGGAGGTGTTGCCGGTGTACACGGTGAACTTTTCCAACCACACCGGCTACGGGGCATGGCGTGGGCCGCTGATCAGCCCGGACGATGTACGCGAGGTTCTGCTGGGCATCGAGGATCGTGGTGTCTTCCCGCAGATCGACGTGGTGCTGTCGGGCTACCAGGGTGGTGAGGGGATCGCCGACGTCATTCTCGAGGCGGTCAAGCGGGTGAAGGCGGCGAATCCGGCGGCGGTGTACTCGTGCGACCCGGTGATGGGTAACGCGAAGTCCGGCTGCTTCGTCGCGCCGGCCATCCCGGTGCTGCTGCGCGACCGGGTAGTCCCGGCCGCCGACATCATCACGCCCAATCAGTTCGAGCTGGGCTTCCTGACCGGCACGGAGCCTGACACGCTCGAGTCGACGCTTGCCTCGGTGGAGCTTGTGCGCGCGACCGGACCGCGGACCGTGCTCGTCACCAGCGTCGAGCGCCCCGACCGCGAGAGCGGCACGATCGAGATGCTGGCCGTCGACGACAGCGGGGCGTGGCTCGTGCAGACGCCGTACATCCCGATGAAGGCGAACGGGTCGGGCGACGTGACCGCCGCACTCTTCACGGCGCACTACCGGCGTACGGGCGATCTCGCGGACGCCCTGGCCCGGACGACGTCGAGTGTGTTCGACCTGCTCACCCGCACGCACGAGTCGGGCGAGCGCGAGCTGCAGCTCGTCGATTCCCAGGACGCCTACGCCAACCCGCGCATGCAGTTCACCCCGCAGCGCGTCTCCTAAGAGGTCACCAGCCCCGCGGCCTCTTCGATGGTGTCGACCAGGCGGATTGACGACGCCATAGGGCGCGTGTCGGCGAGGCTCTCGAGCAGCGGCCAGACGGGGAGCTTCACCGACCAGTACTCCACGCCCACCAGGATCATCGGGACCTGGGTGGCGGCGTCCCCGTAGTAGTTCGGTGTGACGGCCTGGAAGATTTCCTGGACGGTGCCGGCCGCTCCGGGCAGGTAGATGATCCCGCCGCGCGCCCGGCTGAGCAGGACGTCTTCGCGCAGGGCGTTGGAGAAGTACTTCGCGATCGAGGTCGCGAACACGTTCGGCGGCTCGTGACCGTAGAACCAGGTCGGGATCGAGACGCCGCCGTCGCCCGGGTAGTTCCGGCGTACCGCCAAACCGGTCGAAGCCCAGTCTGCGATCGACGGTCGGAAGGAGGGGGCAGCCGCGAGAGCCGCAAGGGCCGCCTCGGCCGCAGCGTCGTCGTACGAGGACAGGCTGGAGCCCAGGTTCGCTGCCTCCATCGCGCCGGGTCCGCCGCCAGTGGCGACGGTCAGGCCGGCGCGGGCGAGCGTGCGGCCGAGCAGGACGGCTGACCGGTACGTCGGGTCGGTGCGCGCGATCCCATGCCCGCCCATCACGCCGATCCACGGCTTGTCGTCGGGGAGCTCGTGCAGGGCGTCGGCGATCGAGTGGTCGTGCAGTGCGGCCGCCAGCGTCCGGCCGGTGTCGCCCCGCGCGTCGTGCTGCCGCGACCAGGCGTAGATCTGCGCATCGGGTGTCGCCTCGTACCCCGACGACAGGTCGGCGTAGAGCTCCTCGGCGGCGTACAGGGCGCCGCGGTACGGGTCGAACGGCAGCTCTGGGATCGCGGGGAAGATCAGCCCGCCGCCGTCGCGGATCCAGGCCGCAGCGGTCTCCTCCAGCGCACAGCCCAGGAACAGGGAACCAGCCGGCGACAACCTGAGCAGTACCTGCGTGCGCTCCGTCAGGTCCACCGACTGCACCCGCCAGCCACCCATCGAGCTGGCTCCAGCAGCGATCACCTGGTCGAAGTGCTGCAGAGACTCGATATCCAGGTGCGGGATGCTCGGCGTCGTCACCCGCAGCACTCTAAGTCACCGGCAGGCCGCTAGCGGACAGCTGCGTGATGCGGTATTGCTAGGACATGACACATGCGGAGTTGTGGGAGCGCCACCGGGCCGTCATGCCGGACTGGCTCGCGTTGTACTACGAAGAGCCGATCGAGATCGTCAAGGGCACCGGCCGCCGGGTCACCGACGGGGAGGGCAAGGAGTACCTCGACTTCTTCGCCGGCATCCTGACCAACGCGATCGGCTACGACATCGCGGAGATCTCCGACGCGGTGCGCGAGCAGCTGGACACCGGGATCGCGCACACCTCGACGGTGTACCTGATCCGGCGGCAGATCGAGTTGGCCGAGCAGATCGCCGAGCTGTCCGGCATCCCGGACGCCAAGGTCTTCTTCACCAACTCCGGCACCGAGGCGAACGAGGCGGCCCTGCTGTTCGCCACCCAGAAGCGCCGCTCCAACCAGGTGCTGGCGATGCGCAACTCGTACCACGGCCGCGGCTTCGGCACGGTCGCCATTACCGGCAACCGGGGCTGGTCGGCGAGCAGCCTGTCACCGGTCAACGTGCAGTACGTACAAGGCGCCTACCGGTACCGCAGCCCGTTCAAGGACCTGCCCGACGCGGAGTACATCAAGGTCTGCGTCGACGACCTCCGCAACGTCATCGAGACCGGTACGGCGGGTGACGTCGCCTGCCTGATCGTCGAGCCGATCCAGGGCGTCGGCGGCTTCTCCTCACCGCCCGACGGCCTGTACGCCGCCTTCAAGGAGGTGCTCGACGAGTTCGGCATCCTCTTCATCTCCGACGAGGTGCAGACCGGCTGGGGCCGGACCGGGGACCACTTCTGGGGCATCCAGGCGCACGGCGTCGTACCGGACGCGATGACGTTCGCCAAAGGCCTCGGCAACGGCTTCGCGATCGGTGGGGTGGTGGCCCGGCCGGAGCTGATGGACAGCCTGAGCGCCAACTCGCTGTCGACCTTCGGCGGCAACCCGATCTCGACCACCGCGGCGAAGGCGACGCTGGACTACATCGCCGACAACGACCTGCAGGCCAACGCGGCCAAGCGTGGAGCCCAGCTGATGGACGGCCTGCGCGGGATCTCGGAGGAGTTCCCCGAGCTGGGCGACGTCCGCGGCAAGGGCCTGATGCTCGCCGCCGAGCTGGTCGACCCGGCCGACGGCAAACCCGACGCCCCCACCACGGTCAAACTCCAGCAGGAGGCCAAGGACCGCGGCCTCCTGATCGGCAAGGGCGGCCTCTACGGCAACGTCCTCCGGATGGCTCCACCGATGACGCTGACCGAAGAAGAAGCCACCGAAGCCCTGGAAATCATCCGCGACTCCTTCAACACCCTGCGCTGACGAAGCCGGTACTGCGGGCCTCCGGCCGGGGGCCCGCAGCCGTGTGCGTCCGACCCGAAAGCGAGCTGATGACCGAGCAACAGATCCTCGACCGGCACATCGCAGCGGTGAACGCTGTTGCCGCCGGCGGTGATGCGGAGCAGCTCGCAGGTGGCCTCACGGCCGACTGCACGATGACGTTCGTGGGCATCCCGGTCGGACCGTTCGAGGGACGCGAAGCGGTGGTCGCGGCGTACCGGGCGAACCCGCCGGACGACCAGGTGGTCGTGCTCGACAGTTCGTTCGGCGAGGGCCGGATCGAGGCAACCTACGCCTGGTCGGCCGAGCCCGACCGGCCCGCCGGCCGCGTTCTGCTAGAGCTGGACGGGGACCTGGTGAAGGCCTGGACGGTCGACTACTGGGCCTGAGCGTGGTCGGCGAGGACTTCCTCGATCACATGCTGGTTGGTCGCTGCGGCGTCGGGGTCGACATCGATGACGTCAGCCAGGACGATCAGTGCTTTCCACAGGGCCCAGCCGCGAGCTCTCGCCCAGGTCGCCGCGTCGTGGTCGACGGTACGCCGGAACGCCTCGCGGCTCTCGCCGGAGAACATCGTCCAGGCGATCACCAGATCACAGGCGGGATCGCCGACTCCCGACGTACCGAAGTCGATGACGGCCGACAGTTTGCCGTCGACAACCAACAGGTTGCCGTGGGCAATGTCGCCGTGGAACCACACCGGCGGCCGGTCCCAGGACGACTCGAGCGCAGCCTCCCAGACGGCTGCAGCTCGCGCGGTGTCGACGCGTCCCTCCAGGGCAGCTATTGCGCGCCGAGTCTCGTCGTCGTAGTACGCAGGAGGCGCACCGCGGTAGAAGCTGTGCGCCGCCGCTGCCGGCCCACCGGTTGCGTCGCAGCGCTGCAGTGCGCGGATGAATTCGGCGACCGCTACCGCGAACCCCGGCAGATCGGGAATGCGTTCCACAGCGGCGGTCTCGCCGTCCAGCCAGCGGCGTACGGACCAGTTGAAGGCATAGCCCTCACCAGGGACACCCTTGCCCAGCACCTCTGGCACCGGGACGGGCAGCTGTGGCGCCAGCCGCGGCAACCACTCGTTCTCCTTGTCCACAGCCGGCGCGTACGACGATGCCGTGGGCAACCGAACCGTCATCGCATCGCCCAGCCGGTAGGTGCGGTTGTCCCACCCGTCCACCTTCACCGGCTCCACCGGCAACTCACTCCACTGCGGAAACTGCGCCTTCACCAGGCGTTTGACCAGCCCGGCGTCAATCCCCGCGCGCCCGTCCGGCGTGCTGCTGCTCTCGACCATCCGAGCAGTCTCACGCCTGGACGGGCCGCCAGGCAAAACAATTTCAGCAGCCGAAGAATCACAGGCGGGTGTTGTCCAGGCCGTCTTCCAACGGGGCGGCCGGGATGACCGTGCCCTTGGCGATCTTGCGGTTGCGGCGGGTGCGGCCTTCGAGGTACCGGGCGAAGACCGACAGCAGCGAGCACAGGCCGATGTAGATGATCGCGACAACCATGTACGTCGGGATGTAGGGGAAGCCGAACTCGAGCCGGCCGCCCATCTGCTTGGCGACGTACAGGAGTTCGTTGTAGGTGATGATGAAGCCGAGTGCGGTGTCCTTCAGCAGCACGACGAGCTGGCTGACGATGGCCGGCAGCATCGCGCGGACCGCCTGCGGCAGCAGGATCAGCCGGACCACCTGGTTCTTGCGCAGCCCGGTCGCGTACGCCGCCTCGCGCTGGCCCTTCGGCACCGCGGCGATCCCGGCCCGGAAGACCTCCGCGAGGACCGAGCCGTTGTACAGCGTCAGGCCGAGCACCACGGCCCACATCGGTGAGATGCCGAGCTGGAACTGCAGCGAGCCGTAGTAGAAGAAGAACATCAGGATCAGCAGCGGGATCGCGCGGAACAGCTCGACCACGGCGGTCGCCGGGATCCGGAGCCACTTGTGGTCACTGATCCGGCCGGCGGCGAACACCGCGCCGAAGATGAACGCGAAGACCGCGGCCAGCGCGGCCGCCTTCAGCGTGTTCAGCAGACCGGTGAGCAGCTGCTCCTGGATCGACTTGTACTGGAACTGCGCCCAGCGACGGCTCTCGAACTGGCCGGTGTCGTTGAGCTTGAGGACCACCCAGGCGATGACGCCCAGCAGGACCAGCACCACGACGACGTTGAGGATCCGGTTCCGCGCCCGGGCCCGCGGGCCGGGGACGTCGTACAACACGGCAGTCATGCCGCCACCGCCGTCCGTCGCTCGGCCCACCGCTGCAGGGAGACCAGGGGAATGATCAGGAGCAGGAAGCCGACGGTGATCCAGACCAGGGTGAGCATCTGGTTCTGGCCGCGTTCGGCCATCACCGCCGGGATCGCGCCGGCCTCGAGCACCGAGAAGCCGGCCGCGATGGTGGTGTTCTTCAGCAGCGCGATCATCACACTCGTCAGCGGCGGCACGATGGCCCGGAAGGCCTGCGGCAGCACGACGATGCCGAGCACCTGCACGAACGTCATGCCGACCGCGCGGGCGGCCTCCGACTGACCCGGCGAGACGGTGTTGATACCCGACCGGACCACCTCACAGACGAAGGCCGACGTGTAGACGGTCAGCGCCACGATGGCCGACCAGAAGAAGTCCGGCAGGTTGAGGCCCGCCTTCGGCGCGCCGAAGACCAGGAACGCGAACACCAGCGTGAGCGGCGTGTTCCGCAGGGTGTTGACGTAGCCGGTGCCGATGGCCCGCAGGGCCGGCACCGGGGAGACACGGAAGCCGGCCAGCAGGGTCCCGATGACCAGACTCAGCAGACCGGACACCACGAACAGCTTGATCGTGGTCCAGAAGCCGTCTCTGAACAGTTCCCAGTTGTCGGTGAGGACCGAGAGCATCGCGACCTTCCCAAGGAGGAGAGAAAACAGTCAGGGCGACCCGCGGCGATCCGGGGCCGCCCTGACCGGGTGGATCAGTACTTCTCGAGCGGCGGTGCCGTCGCGGTGGCGCCGGACTTGCCCAGCGTCTCGTCGTACAGCGCCTTCCAGGTGCCGTCGCTGAAGGCGGTCTCCAGACCGGCGTTCACCTTGTCCCGCAGAGCCTTGTCGGCCAGCGGTACGCCGATGCCGTACTTCTCGGTGCTGAACGGCTTGCCGACCACCCGCAGCTCCTCCGGCGCGTTCGCCGCGTAGCCCTTCAGGATCGCGTCGTCGGTGGTGACCGCGTCGACCTTCTTGTCCAGCAGCTGCGAGACGCACTCGGAGTAGGTCTTGAACTCCGAGATGTTGCTCGCCTCGGTCAGGTTCTCGTCCTTGACCCGCTGGATCGGGGTGGAGCCGGTCGCCGAGCAGACCTTCTTGCCCTTCAGACCGGTCTTGCCGGCGTCCATCGAGGTGTCGTCCTTGCGGACCAGCAGGTCCTGACCGGCGATGAAGTACGGACCGGCGAAGCCGACCAGCTTCTTGCGCTTCTCGGTGATCGAGTAGGTGCCGACGTAGTAGTCGATCTCACCACCGGCGATCGCCGTCTCGCGGTTCGCGGACGGGATCTCCTTGTACTCGATCTTGTCCGGGTCCAGGCCGAGCTGGGCCGACACCATCCGGGCGATCTCGATGTCGAAGCCGCAGCGCTTGCCGTTGGCATCCTTGTAGCCCAGGTTCGGCTGGTCGGCCTTGACGCCGACGACGGCGTTGCCCTTCGACTTCATCTTGGTGAAGGTCGGGCTGCCGGCCACGTCGCCGCCGGAGGCGACGGTGAACTTGTGGAGCTCGCCACAGGCGCCGGTGCTGCCACCGGTACCGCCACCGGCGGCCGGTGTGTCTTCCTTGCCACAGGCACCGACGGTCAGCGCGAGCGCTGCGACGCCAACGGTGGCGACGAGGTTGCGCATTCTCATTGGGGATCCCCTTCGTGTGTTTTTACTGCTGTTGCGGCCGGCCCGGAAGCCGGCCGGGCGTCTCGTCAGTGCTTGAGGATCTTCCCGAGGAAGTCCTGCGCACGCCGGGAGGTCGGGTTGGTGAAGAAGGTCTCGGGGGTGGCCTCCTCGACGATCTCGCCGTCGGCCATGAACACCACCCGGTTGGCCGCGCTGCGCGCGAACCCCATCTCGTGGGTGACCACGACCATCGTCATGTTCTGCTTGGCCAGGTCGATCATCACCTCGAGGACCTCCTGGATCATCTCCGGGTCGAGTGCCGAGGTCGGCTCGTCGAACAGGATGACCTTCGGTTCCATCGCCAGGGCCCGCGCGATCGCGACCCGCTGCTGCTGACCGCCGGACAGCTGGGCCGGGTACTTCGAGGCCTGGTTGGCCACCCCGACCCGCTCGAGCAGTTCCATCGCCCGCTGCTCGGCGGCCTTGGGGTCGGTCTTGCGGACCTTCAGCGGGCCGAGTGTGACGTTCTGCAGGATCGTCTTGTGCGCGAACAGGTTGAACGACTGGAACACCATGCCGACGTCGGCGCGCAGCCGGGCCAGCGCCTTGCCCTCGCTGGGCAGCGGCTGGCCGTCCAGCGTGATGGTGCCGGAGTCGATCGGCTCGAGCCGGTTGATCGCCCGGCACAGGGTGGACTTGCCCGACCCCGACGGGCCGATCACGACCACGACCTCGCCCCGGTTGATGGACAGGTTGATGTCCTTCAGCACGTGCAGGTCGCCGAAGTGCTTGTTCACACCTGTCAGGGCGACAAGACCTGTGGTCGTCACGGTGTCGACGGCAGAGGTTTCGCTCATGGCGAGAACCTAGCGGAGGCTGGGGGTGACTGCACGGATCCCCGGTTCCACGGTGGTAACGATCTGCTATCTCGCCGAGCAGGCCGTGACCGTGCGGTCACAGTCTGCTCGATGTTGGCCGTTAGTGTCCGGGACGGCCCGTTCCGCAGCAGCCACCTGCAGCCAGACCGGCTGCCGTCGAGGTGCTCTTGACGGCTGCCTCCACGTCGGCGAGCATGCGGTCCCGCACGGCCGGGGAGATGATCCGGCCCCGGGTGACCACGGTGTGGATTCGCCGCGTGTTGGTGATGTCCCGCAACGGATCCCCGTCCAGTACGACGAGGTCGGCGATCTTGCGCGACTCCACCGAGCCCAGGTCGGCGCTCATCCCGAGGAAACGGGCCGGCTCGGCAGTGGCGGAGTACAGGGCCTGCTGGGTGGTGGCGCCGGCCTTGACCAGCAGTTCGAGCTCGTCGTGCAGGGCGAAGCCGGGCACCATGTACGGCGTACCGGTGTCCGTGCCGGCCAGGACGGGCACGCCGTGGGCGAAGAGTTCGCGGACGAAGCGCTGCCGGTACTCCCACATCTGGCGCTGGCGAGAAATCTCCTCGGGGCTCCGGTTGGCCTTGTAGAGCTGCTCGATCACGTACTCGAAGGTGCCCAGCGAGTCCGCGCTCAGGTACTTCAGCGTCGCCGGGTCCGGCGCGGTGTGGTCGGGCAGGTCGAGCACGTTGTGCATGGTCAGGGTGGGGGTGACCCGGGTCCGGTTGCGCCGCAACGTGCCGAAGACGTCGGCTGCGCGGGACCGGCTGAACGTGTTCGCCGCCAGCCACTCGATCGGGTGCATCTGCCGGAACCAGCTGTTGTAGTCGCCGGTCCGGACCGAGATCGCCTGCATCATCCGGCGTACCTCGGACTCCCGGCTCGACACGGCCACGGCGAGCGCGTGGATGTGCTCGATGCTGCGCTGACCGGCGTTGCTGACCTCCTTGACCGAAACCTGGTCCGGTCCGTGGCCGTGCACGGTCAACTGCTGCCGCCGCGCCTCGTCCAGCAGCGCCCGGTACGCCGCTGGGCCCAGTCGCGAGTACACCTTGACGAAGTCCGCACCCTCCTTCTTCACCTGCCGTACCGCGGCCCGCGCGCTCGCCTCGTCCTGGACGACGAGCACGTGGAGCAGGTTCGGATCCCACAGGGTCGGGTCGCCGTCGATGATCTGACTGGCGACGATCATCCGCGGGCCGAGCAACGTGCCGGCCTCGATCCGGTCCCGCCAGTCGTAGACCACCGGGTCCGGCGCGGCCATCTCGCGGACCATGGTCACCCCGTTGGCCAGGCACAGCTGCGGCGTCACGCGCTCGTCACCGAGGGAGTGCAGGTGCATGTCGGCCAGGCCGGGGATGACGAACTTGCCGGGCAGGTGGAGCTCGACGGCGCCGCGCGGTACCGGCAGGTGCCGGCCGACGCCGATGATCCGGTCGCCGCTGATCAGCACGGTCTGGTGCCGATGGCGCCGGCCGTTCGCGACGTCGATGACCGTGACGCCGGTCAGCGCGGTGATCCGGGTCGTGCCGATGGCCGCGAGCGGCTTGACGAACGCCGAGGCGGGCGTTGAGGCGAAGGCGCCACCGGCCACTACTGCGGCTCCGGCGGCGGTACGGGCGAGGAACTGACGACGGGAACTGTTCATGACTCTCACTGTTGTCGACGGCGGGCCCGCGGTCAGGGGTTGCAGCCGCCCTCCAGGGGGTGGAGCTACCTCCACCAAGGACGCGCCGGAACTGACGTACGCTTGGTGGCTGTTATGCGTACCTATGAAGTCCGCACCTATGGGTGCCAGATGAACGTCCACGACTCCGAGCGCCTGCGCGGGCTGCTGGAGGACGCGGGCTATGTCCGTGCGCCCGAGGGGGACCAGGCCGACGTCGTGGTCTTCAACACCTGCGCCGTGCGCGAGAACGCCGACAACAAGCTCTACGGCAACCTCGGGCACCTGGCGCCGGTGAAGGCGAAGAAGCCGGGGATGCAGATCGCCGTCGGCGGCTGCCTGGCGCAGAAGGACAAGGCCACCATCACCAAGAAGGCGCCCTGGGTGGACGTCGTCTTCGGCACCCACAACATCGGCTCGCTGCCGGTGCTGCTGGAGCGGGCCCGGATCGCCGAGGAGTCGCAGGTCGAGATCCTCGAGTCGCTCGACGTCTTCCCGTCCACGCTGCCGACCCGCCGTGAGTCGCCGTACTCCGCCTGGGTGTCGGTCAGTGTCGGCTGCAACAACACCTGCACGTTCTGCATCGTGCCCGCGCTGCGCGGCCGGGAGAAGGACCGCCGGCCCGGTGACGTGCTCGCCGAGGTCGAGGCGCTGGTCGCCGAGGGCGTGCTCGAGGTGACGCTGCTGGGCCAGAACGTGAACTCCTACGGGGTCGAGTTCGGCGACCGGTACGCGTTCTCCAAGCTGCTCCGGGCCTGCGGTGCGATCGAGGGCCTGGAGCGGGTCCGGTTCACCTCGCCGCACCCGCGCGACTTCACCGCGGACGTGATCGAGGCGATGGCCGAGACCCCGAACGTGATGCCGTCGCTGCACATGCCGCTGCAGTCGGGCTCCGACCAGATCCTCAAGACGATGCGCCGGTCCTACCGCCGCGACCGCTACCTGAAGATCATCGACGACGTCCGCGCCGCGATGCCGGACGCCGCGATCACCACCGACATCATCGTCGGCTTCCCCGGTGAGACCGAGGAGGACTTCCAGGGCACGCTCGACGTGGTCCGCCAGGCGCGGTTCGCCGGCGCCTTCACCTTCCAGTACTCGAAGCGGCCCGGTACGCCGGCCGAGTCGATGGAAGACCAGGTGCCGCGTGAGGTCGTTCAGGAGCGCTACGAGCGGCTGGTCGCGCTGCAGGACGACATGGCGTGGGCGGAGAACAAGTTGATCGTCGGCCGTTCCGTCGAGGTGCTGGTCGCCGAGGGGGAGGGGCGCAAGGACGCCGCGACCCACCGCTTGTCCGGCCGCGCCCGCGACAACCGCCTCGTCCACTTCGCGCTGCCCGAAGGAGTCGAGCGGCCCCGGCCGGGCGACATGGCAACCGTCGAGGTCACCTACGCGGCGCCACACCACCTGGTCGCGGACGTCTTCGGCTCAGTACGCCGTACGCGCGCCGGCGACGCCTGGGAACGAGCCCAAGACGCCCCAGCCGCTGTCGGCGCACCCGGCGTCATGCTCGGCATGCCCGCTCTTGGTAAGCCAGCCCCGCTGGAGCCGGCAACCGGCGGCTGCCAGGTCAACTGACTTGGGCTCGACGTCTGATGCGAGCTCCGATGCCGGGGCCGGTTGGCTGATCCCGGAGGGAGCCGAGCCGTTTGCGGCTGGGCGGGATGCGGACGTGTACTCGGTCGATGAGCGCTGGGTACTGCGGCGGTACCGCAACGGGCATCCGGTGCGGGACGAAGCGGAGTACATGCGCTGGGTGGCGAGGTACGACTACCCGGTCCCGGCCGTCCGTCAGGTCGAGGGGCCGGACATGGTGATCGAGCGCCTGACCGGTCCGACCGTCGCCGAAGCCGGGATCGCCGGTGACCTCTCACCCGCGGAACTCGGCCTGATGCACGCCGACCTGCACCGCCGTCTGCACGCCATCCCCGCGCCGAGCGGCACACCGGGTCAGGTCGTCGTCCACGGCGACCTGCACCCCGAGAACGTCATCCTGACCGCTGCCGGCCCGGTCGTCATCGACTGGCGCAACGCGACCGAGGGCACCGCGGAGTTCGACATCGCGATGACCGCGGTCATCTTCGCCCAGGTAGCCCTCGACCCGGCCTTCGCTTCCCTGTCCGGCTTGCTCCGAGAGTCGCTGTCGACCTACCTCGCCAACTCCATCGACCCGACTCCCGGTCTGGACGCCGCCCTCGCCGCACGCGCCGCCAACACCACCCTCACTCCGGCCGAGAAAGCGCTACTCCCGGCTCAGGCCGACCTGATCCGCTCGCACCTGCTCACGCGTTGAGGAACTGCTTGGGGGAGAGGGCGCGGTCGACTATGCGGAGTTCGCCGATGTGGCCGGCGAAGGTCTGCTCGATCGTGTTGGCGTAGTGGTTGGCGCCCAGCAGCCACGGAGCACCGGTGGTCGCGAGCCCGTTCGACCGCGTCGCCGGGTTGCGGAGCAGCTCTGACGAGTCGATGTAGAGCGTCGTACGGCGCCCGTCGTTGACCACCGCGAGATGGAGCCACCGACCCGCGATCTCCTCGTGGCCCCAGTTGGTGAAGGTGTCGTTCTGGTCGAGCGGATAGACAGCCCACTGCAGCTGCCGCCCACCGGAGAATGCGAGATTGACGACCGGCTCCGACGTGTCGCCGCCGGTCTTGCCCGCATCGGCTCCCGTGCCGAGCCGACTGAGCAGCCCCTCCCACGCGTGGTCGAGCCCGTCGTCGGCCAGCTTCACGAAAGCCTCGATGGTGTAGCCCCCTTGAAAGGTGAGCCGGTTCAGCGGTGCGTTGTCGGCCGTCCGCAGGTAGCCACCGCGAGCCGGGTTCTTGCGACCACCGAACACCCAGCTCGCGTGGCCCGGCTGATCCGGGTGGTGCTCGGCGCTGGCCCGGAGGCTGTCGGCGGGGGAGCCGGACAGCAGCACAGGAGTCAGGTCGTTGCCGCGCCCCGAGTGGTCCACGACCCGGGAGCCGACCGGTCCGTCCAGGCGCCAGTAGGCGACGGTCCCCGGGATCACCAGCTCTTGTGCCGGACGAGCCGGCCTCAACGGCTCCGGGGCGAAACCGGCGAAGCGGGCGGTGAAGTCGATCGGCACGCTGAACCGGTCGACATCGCCGGTGAGCTCGATCTCGCCCTCGGCCAGCGGGCTGCGCCGGGCCGGGTTCTGCGCCAGGATCCACGGGTTGATCGTCTCGACGTCGATCGTGTCGCGGGCCAGGTCGAAGTGGTAGAGGCGGACCATCCCGGCACCGCCGTAGTACCGGTCCTGGTAGTTGGTGACGTGCAGGTGGACGTCGTGGCCGGCGGCGTTCGTGCGGACCGTCCGGCCGGACGGCCAGAAGTGGCCGTTGAGGGTGAGGAAGATCTGGTCGTTGCCTTCGACAAGTTGTTTCCAGACCCGGTCGCCGTGCTCGGAGAACCGCGCGACGCCGTCCCCGTCGTCGGCGTGCACGAGATCGTGGATGGTCAGGATCACCGGCAGTCGCGGGTGCTGCGCGATCACCTTCCGGGCCCAGGCGAAGCCCGCATCGGACGGGCGCCAGTCCATTGCCAGGAGCAACCACTGCCGGCCGCCGGCCCGGAACACGTGGTACGAGTTGTACCCGTCCGGCGTCGACCCGCCGTACGTGCTCATCCGCCGGAACCGCTGCGGCCCGAACACCCGCAGGTACGCCGAATCGCCGCGCTGGTCGTCCTTGCTCGCGTCGATGTCGTGGTTGCCGGCCAGCACGCTGTACGGCATCCGGGCCCGGTCCAGTACCGCGAACACCGGGTCGGCCTGCGCGAACTCACTCGCCTGCGCGTTCTCGACCACGTCACCCAGGTGTGCGGTGAAGACGATGTTGTCCACCCCGCGCCGCTCGACCAGGTACTCGAAGGTCGCGGTCAAGGGCGCCGCGTCCCCACGATCGAGATCGAACAGGTACTGCGTGTCCGGTACGACGGCCAGCGTGAACCGCGGATTCTCCGGATCCGGCCGGCCACCGGAGTGAGTACCAGCGGCAGAAGCAGCCGGTACGCCGGTCACCGCGGTTCCGACGGCCGCGCCCGCTCCGAGGACTCCCGCCTGAAGAACCCGCCGCCTGCTCGTGCCGTCGTACTGCGTGCCCATGGTGCCTCCGGCCTCGAACCGCCGGGTGCCTCACCGCCCCGGCGCGTCGTCGGCACTCTAGGCCCGCAACCACCTCGCCCTGTGAACACCAGGAGAACTACCGGAAACCGTGGGCGATCACCGGCGGGATGCTGCCGTCCCGCAGGCCGGTCAGCACCCGCAACTCATGCGGTACGACGGGATCCGGCAGCTCGTCCAGCGAGAACCAGCCGAGCCCGGATGCCTTGCCGGGCTCCATCAGCCGGGGCTCACCCGTCCAGCGGGTGGCGGTGAAGAAGAAGTCGACCCGCTCGTCGATCGGCAGCCCGTTGCCGCCGGTTCGGTGCATCGCGGTGACCGGAGTCAGATCGGCCGGGTCGATCTCCACCCCGACCTCCTCGCGGACCTCGCGGATCGCCGCCGCCAGCACGGACTCGTCCTTCTCGACGTGCCCGGCCGGCACCGCCCAGAAGCCGTCCATGTAGCCGGTGCCGGCCCGGAGCAGCAACAGCACCTGGTCGCCGCGCCGCAAGGCCACATAGGCAGCGGGTATCACCTGAAACCGGTCCATGTCGGCCAACCCTAGGGGTGATCGCCGACAGCAAAGACCGAGGGCCGCAAGGGGGAGTTCCCTTGCGGCCCTCGGGTGTGAAGCTCAGGCGGGCTTGTTCGGGTTGTTCGCGATGTCGTCGTCCTGCCCGTCCAGACCGTCGAGACGGTCCTTGGCGACGTCGACACCCTGGTCGATCTTGTCGCCGTACTTGCCGCCGGTCTTCTCGTCAACGAAGTCGCCGGCCTTGTCGAGTCCTCCGCCGACCTTGTCGCCGTGCTGGTCGACCAGGTCCCCGGCCTTGTCCTTGAGGTCCTCGGCCTTGCCCTTGAACTTGTCGAAGATGCCCATCTCGGGGGCTCCCATTCCTAGCGTAGTGAACTACTTACAGACAGCTAGCGGTGATCTTCCCACCAACGGGGCCCCAGGTGTGGGAGGTGATCAGCTTCCGTCGCCGGTGGTCCCGCCCTCGACGTCGCCACCGCTTTCCACGTCGCCACCCGACTCCACGTCACCGCCGGACTCGACGTCGCCGCCGGAGTCGGTGCCGCCGTCGCCCGGCGCCTCGACGTCGCCGCCGCTGCGCTTGAGTCCTTCGGCCGTGCTGTCGGCCTGGTCAACGGCGTCCTTGGCGGCGTCGGTGCCTTCTTCGAACTGATTCGTCACGGAATGTTCCTCCCGAGTCGGTGCTGCTGCGATGTGTTTCGGCCCCCCGAATCGCCAATGCGGTCCGGACCGTAACTCTTGCCCCTGTTCCTACCGAACTCAGGGGGTCACCACAAGCCCGGCCGGTGTTCTTTGTCCCAGAGTTCACGCCACCCGGCGTCCGGCCCGGGCGGCACTGTCACACTAAGGAGATGGTCGAGTCACTGGTCGTCGCCGTCGTCGGTCCCACGGCGGCCGGGAAGTCCGACCTGTCGGTTGCTTTGTGCAAGCAGTTGCCCGGCGAGGTGGTGAACGCCGACGCGATGCAGGTCTACCGCGGGATGGACGTCGGCACCGCCAAGATCACCCCGGCCGAGCGGGCCGGCGTACCGCACCATCTGCTCGACATCCTGGACGTGACCCAGACCGCCACGGTGGCCGAGTTCCAGGAACTGGCCAGGACCGCAATCGACGACTGCCTGGGACGTCAGGTGACCCCGGTACTGGCCGGCGGGTCGGCGCTCTACGTCCGCGCGATCCTGGACGACTTCGCCTTCCCGGGCACCGACCCCGCAGTACGGGAGCGGTTGGAGGCCGAGCTCGAGGAGCGCGGGTCGGGTGCCCTGCACGCGCGCCTGGCCGAGGTCGATCCCGCCGCGGCCGAGCAGATCCTGCCGAGCAACGGCCGGCGGATCGTGCGCGCGCTCGAGGTCATCGAGATCACCGGCGGCCCGTACGTCGCGACGCTGCCCGAGCATCGCTATGTCTACCCGGGAGCCGTCCAGCTCGGACTCGACGTACCGCGGCCGGTTCTCGACGAGCGGATCGATCGCCGGGTGGACCGGATGTTCGAGCAGGGCTTCGTCGCCGAGGTGGAAGACCTGCTGGGCAAGGGTTTGCTGGAGGGCCGTACGGCGAACCGGGCGCTCGGCTACTCGCAGGTGATCGCGTTGCTGCGCGGCGAGCTGTCCGAGACCGAGGCGCGGGAGCGGACGGCTCAGGCGACCCGCAGGTTCGCCCGGCGGCAGGACTCCTGGTTCCGCAAGGACCCGCGGATCACCTGGCTGCCTTGGGATGCCCCGGATCTGGTGGACCGCGCGTTGTCCGTAGTACGAGGCAACCAAAACGCCCCCGAGAACGTAGTCGAGGTGGAAGCAGGCCTGGGGGCTGTGGATGCGAGGGGGTGACCGGGAGACCGAGTTCCGCGAGTACCTGGTCGCGGATCGCACCAGGCTGATGAGAACGGCGATGCTGCTCACCGCGGGGGATGTGCACACCGCCGAGGATCTGGTCCAGACCGCCTGCACGCGCGTGTACGTGCACTGGCACCGGATCCGGCACGAGGGCGCCGGACCGTATGCGCACCGCATCCTGGTCAACGCCTTCCTGGACGAACGCCGCCGGGCCGGCCGCCACCCTGAGGTGGTGACTGCCGAGACGTTCGAGCCGAGGCTGTCCGAGCAGACGGATCCGGTGGACACGCTGGCCGTCCGCAAGGCGCTGCTGGAGCTCGCGCCGCGGCAGCGGGCCGTCCTGGTGCTGAGGTACTTCGAGGATCTCGACGTGGCCAGTTGCGCCCGGATCCTGGACTGCACCGAGGGCACCGTGAAGAGCCAGACCGCGAAAGCGCTGAAACGACTGAAGGACTTGATGGTCGAGGATCCGGCCACGGATCCCGCGACGGGGAGTAGCTGAGAAGTGGACGACGTGAAGGCTCTGCTGACGGAGTTCGCCGACCGTGCGGTCGACGGCCTGCCGCCGGCGGACATGGATGCGGACGTGGCGCGGGGCCGTCGCGCGCTGCGCCGGATCAGGGCGCGCCGCCGGGTCACCGGCGTGCTGTGCATCGCTGCCGCGACGGCCGCCGTGCTCGCCGTGGGCAACCAGACCAACTGGTGGGACCCAGGCAACGCGCAGGTGGCAGGTGGGTCTGAGGAGACTCCAACGGCAGCCGCCGGATCAGAGCCTGAGGCCGTTGCCACCCCGATGTCCGCCGGCCCGAGCCCGCAGACCGGGGACACCTACACCATGTACTCCGCCGGCGCCGTCTCGCTGGTCGCCAACAAGGAGACCTGGAGCAACATCGACTGCTCGCTCGCCCCGCAAGGCTGGGCCGCGCAACGGGCGACCAGCGGGGACCACGTCCTGCTGATGCCGCCGAACGTGCGGACCGCCGACCTCAAGCCGGGCAGTGGACTGGAGTTGCGGGCTCTGCCGGAGGCACGAAGCCTGGAGGCCACCAGGGCGACCAAGGAGTCCGGGAAGGTGTTCCACTTCGGCACCACGGACGGCCGTGAGGCCGGCCAGGTACTGCTCGGGGAGCGCTGGCTCCTGGTCCAGTTGCCGGCCGGCAACAAGGACTGGAACGAGGAGCTGCTGCGCCGCTTCATGGGGTCCTGCCAGGTCAACTGAGGTTCCTGACGCGCCAGAACTGGCGCAGTCGCCGTTGAGCAGGTAGGCAGGGGCCTGTCCCTGTACGCCGACTCAGCGGAGGACCCGTGACCTCGAAACGCCTGGCCGCCACCCTGACAGCGGGTGCGCTCGTCCTGGCCGGCTTGACCGCGAGCACCGCAACGGCTGCGACCGCCACCCAGAGCGAGACGCAGACCGGTACCCGCGCCCCGCGGCCACCCGCCAAGCACGCCACCGCGATCGGCTTCGGTGGCGCCGTCGCGTCCGTCGACCCCGACGCCACCAACATCGGCCTGTCCGTACTGCGCCGTGGCGGCAACGCCGTCGACGCGGCAGTCGCGACCGCCGCCGCGCTCGGCGTGACCGAGCCGTACTCCGCCGGCATCGGCGGTGGCGGCTACTTCGTCTACTACAGCGCCAAGAACCGCAAGGTCTACACGATCGACGGCCGCGAGACCGCGCCCGCGACGATGCCGAACGACGCCTTCATCAACCCGGCGACGGGCAAGCCGTACACGTTCACGCCCGACCTGGTCACCTCCGGCGTCTCGGTCGGCGTTCCCGGCACGCTGGCGACCTGGGACGCGGCGCTGGCCTCCTGGGGCACGCTGTCGCTGGGCAAGGCGCTGAAGCCGGCCGCCCGGCTGGCCGACCGCGGCTTCGTGGTCGACCAGACCTTCCGCAGCCAGACGCTCGACAACAAGACGCGCTTCTCGGCGATCACGCCGACCGCGAAGCTGTTCCTGCCGAACGGTGACGCGCCCGTCGTCGGGTCGGTCTTCCAGAACAACGAGCTCGCCAAGACCTACGAGCTGATCGCCAAGCAGGGCCCGTCCGCCTTCTACACCGGCCCGCTGGCCAAGGAGATCGAGTCGGCGGTCAAGACTCCGCCGAAGGCTCCGGGCACCACTCTGCCGGTGATGCCCGGCTACCTGACGACGGCCGACCTGGCGAAGTACAAGGTGCTCAGGCAGGATCCGACGAAGGTCCGGTACGACGGCCTCGACGTCTACGGGATGGCGCCGTCCTCCTCGGGCGGTACGACGGTCGGCGAGGCGCTCAACATCCTCACGCCGCAGCAGATCTCGAAGCAGAGCACCCCGCAGGCGTTGCACACCTACCTCGAAGCGTCGGCGCTGTCGTTCGCCGATCGGGCCGCGTACGTCGGCGACCCGGCATTCGTGAACGTGCCGACCAAGGAGCTGCTGTCGAAGGGATTCGGTGCCGAGCGGTCCTGCTTGATCGACCCCGCGAAGGCGGCGGTCAAGCCGGTGAAGGCCGGCTCGCCGGACGGTTCGTACTCCGCTTGTGCTTCCAGCGTCGCGACCGAGGAAAGGCCTGACACGGAAGGCGTGTCGACCACCCACCTGGTCGCCGCGGACAAGTGGGGCAACGTCGTCTCGTACACGCTGACGATCGAGCAGACCGGCGGCAGCGGGATCACCGTTCCGGGCCGTGGCTTCCTGCTGAACAACGAGCTGACCGACTTCTCGACCGTGTACGACCCGGCGGACCCGAACCGGATCCAGCCCGGCAAGCGGCCGCGGTCGTCGATGTCGCCGACGATCGTGCTCAAGCACGGCAAGCCGCTCCTCGCGCTCGGCTCGCCGGGTGGTTCGACGATCATCACCACTGTCCTGCAGACGCTGACCAACCGGCTCGACCGGGGTATGACGCTGCCGGAGGCGGTCGCCGCGCCGCGCGCGTCCCAGCGGAACACGCCGAACGTCACCGCCGAGCAGGCCTTCATCGATGCCTATGACGCCCAGCTGAAGCCCTACGGACACACGCTGGTCAAGGCCGGTGACGCGTTCACGTCGGCCGCGGAGATCGGTGCGGTCGCGGCGCTGGAGGTGCTGCCTGGCGGTGGTTATCTCGCCGCGGCCGAGCCCAAGCGTCGAGGCGGTGGTGCGGCCGGCACGGTCCATCAGGTCTGGCCGCGCTAGCCGCGTTTCAGCCGCTGAGGAGCATCGGGTAGCGGCGGCGGCTCGACCGGCGGTGTCTCGGCATCGCCGGCGTCGAGCCAGCCGTCGTACTCCGCAACGAGCGTCTCCAGTACTGCGCTGTCGGCGCCGGCCGCGATGAGGACCATCCAAGGGTGGTCCTCATCGTCGTCTTCGCCCTGGAACCGGCCGCGCCGTACGACGCCGCCGAGCCGCTCGGCGACCTCTTCCGCGTCCTCCTGCTCCCAGAAGTACGCCACCAGTTCGTCTGCCATGGGCAAACCGTACGATTCCCCCATGAGCACCGGCACCTTTCCCTGGCTGAAGGGGCACGGCACGGAGAACGACTTCGTGTTGCTGCCCGACCCCGACGGGAGCGTGCACGGCGACCTCGACGCCGCCCTGGTCCGCTTCCTCTGCGACCGGTACGCCGGAATCGGCGCCGACGGCGTCCTGCGCGTGATCGAGGGCTCCCAGCAGTCGTACGTCGAGGACGGCGGCGACTGGTTCATGGACTACCGCAACGCCGACGGGTCGGTCGCCGAGATGTGCGGCAACGGCATCCGTGTCTTCGCCCGCTACCTGCAGGAAGCCGGCCTGACCGGTGACAAGCCGGTCCGGGTCGGCACTCGTGCCGGTGTGAAGGAGATCGTCTTCAACGACGACGGCACGATCACGGCCGACATGGGCGAGCCGGGCTTTCCGGGCCCGGCCGGCATCGTGGTGGAGGCCAACGGCCACCAGTGGCCCGCCCTGCACGTCGACATGGGCAACCCGCATGCCGTCGCGTTCGTGGACAGCCTCGCCGAGCCCGGCTGGCTGGTCGAGCAGCCCGGCTGGTCTCCGCTGGAGGCCTTCCCGCACGGCGTGAACGTCGAGTTCGTCGTCCGCAAGGGCCCGAACGAGGTGGAGATGCGGGTCCATGAGCGAGGCGCGGGGGAGACCCGCTCGTGTGGCACCGGCACGTGCGCCGTGGCCGTGGCGTCCGCCCGGGCCGCCCGCCAGAGCCTGCCGGTCACGTACCGGGTCGTAGTACCGGGGGGTGTTGTCTCGGTCACTTGGCGTGAGGACAATCATCTCGAACTGACCGGACCGGCCGTGGTGCACGCTCGTGGGGAGTTCGATCGGGCCTGGCTGCCCGCCTGAGCGGGAATTTGGGGCGGCGCGTGGTCGTTGGAAGGTAAATCGGGTCGCCTGTGGGGGTGAGCCGTGCCACGATGGAAGGTATATGACGACCCATTCGAACGCATACGAAGAGACCGACGTCGACCTCGACCTGATCCAGGACGACGCGCTCGACGACGAGGAGACTTCGTCGGGTTATGACCAGGAGCTGAGCACCGAGGGCCTGGAGCTCGAGGAACGCCAGGCGCTGCGGCGCGTGGTCGGGATGTCGACCGAGCTGACGGACATCAGCGAGGTCGAGTACCGCAAGCTGCTGCTGGAGCGCGTGCTGCTGGTCGGCGTGTGGACCGACGGCAGCGCCGAGGACGCCGAGAACTCGCTGGCCGAGCTGAAGCTGCTCGCCGAGACCGCCGGTTCGGAGGTGCTCGACGGGGTGATCCAGCGCCGCAAGAAGCCGGACGCCGCGACCTTCATCGGTAGCGGCAAGGTGGCCGACCTGCGCAACCTGGTCGCCGCGCTCGGCGCCGACACGGTGATCGCCGACGGTGAGCTCGCGCCCGCCCAGCTGCGCAACCTGGAAGACAAGCTGAAGGTCAAGGTGGTCGACCGGACCGCGCTGATCCTGGACATCTTCGCCCAGCACGCGAAGAGCAAGGAAGGCAAGGCCCAGGTCGAGCTGGCCCAGCTGCAGTACATGAAGCAGCGCCTGCGTGGTTGGGGTGGCAACCTGTCCCGCCAGGCCGGTGGCCGGGTCGGCGCGGCCGGTGGCGGTATCGGTGGTCGTGGTCCTGGTGAAACCAAGATCGAGACCGACCGGCGCCGGATCAACACCAAGATCTCCAAGCTGCGCCGTGAGCTGAAGGACATGAAGGGCACCCGCTCGACGATGCGCCAGGAGCGTCGCCGGCACTCGATCCCGTCGGTCGCGATCGCCGGGTACACGAACGCGGGCAAGTCCTCGCTGCTGAACCGGATGACGAACGCCGGGGTGCTGGTCGAGAACGCGCTGTTCGCGACCCTGGACCCGACGACGCGTCGTACCACGACCTCCGACGGCCGGGTCTACACCTTCACCGACACCGTCGGGTTCGTCCGGCACCTGCCGCACGACATCGTCGAGGCGTTCCGTTCGACGCTGGAGGAGGTCGCGGACGCCGACCTGCTGCTGCACGTGGTGGACGGCTCGCATCCGGATCCGATCGCCCAGATCAACGCGGTCCGCGAGGTGCTCAGCGAGATCGGTGCCTCCGACGTCCCGGAGATCATCGTGATCAACAAGGGCGACGTGGCCGACCCGATGGCGCTGGCGCCGATCCTGCACCGGGAGACCGGCGCGATCGTGGTGTCCGCGCACACCGGCGAAGGCATCGACAAGCTGCGCGCGCTGGTCGAGGCAGCCCTGCCGAGCCCGGACGTCGCCGTCGACCTGCTGCTGCCCTACGACCGGGGCGACCTGATGTCCCGGATCCACTCCGAAGGCGCGGTGGACCAGCTCGAACACACCGCCGACGGCACCAGGCTCACCGCCCGGGTCCACGCGGACCTGGCCGGCGACCTGACCCCGTACGCGGTCACCGCCTGACCCCAGCACGACTGAACAGCCCGGGAACTCGTTGTTCCCGGGCTGTTTCTCTATGACGTGAGGTTCTCTGTGCGATCGAAGGAAACTCAGCAGGCAGTGGCGGCAGCAAGCTCTCTCGTCTCGTCGCTCGGGCTGCAGGTTGATGATGCGGTCATTCTCAACAACTCCAACAAGCTCACCCTGCGGCTGCTGCCCTGTGATGTCTTGGCGCGGGTCGCGCCGAAGCACGAGCAGAATGCCGAGTTCGAGCTCGAGGTGGCTCAGCGGCTCGCCGATGTCGGTAGCCCGGTGGCCGCGCTCGATCCACGGGTCGAGCCGCGGGCCTACGAGCTCGACGGATTCGTGGTCACGCTGTGGACATACTACGAAGCAACTGGTGAGGTTTCGCCGTCCGACTACGCCCGGGCGCTCGAGCAGTTCCATGCCGGCATGCTGAAGGTCGACGTCGGGTCGCCGCGCTTCACCGATCGGGTCGAGGAGGCTCTGCAGAGTCTGGCCGACCGCGACCACACCCCGGACCTCGCCGAAGCGGACCGGGAGCTCCTCAGCAGCACGCTGCGACGCATGACGCGAGCCATCGAGGAGCGGCAGCCGGCCGAGCAGCTCCTGCACGGTGAGCCGCATCCGGGCAACCTGCTCAATGCCGTCGGCGGGCCGGTGTTCATCGATCTGGAAACCTGCTGCCGCGGCCCGGTCGAGTTCGACCTCGCACATGCTCCCGCCGAGGTCAGCGACCACTATCCAGGGGTCGATCGCGACCTGCTCCGCGCGTGCCGGATCCTCATGCTGGCCATCATCACGACGTGGCGCTGGGACCGGGACGACCAGCTCCCGGACGGCCGGCAGTTGGCTGCTCAGTGGATGGGCGAGATGCAAGCAGCGCTGGCCTCGACCAGCTGAGCACAAAGGCCAGCGGCCCCGGGAAACCCCGGGGCCGCTGGTGTGTTCGTCGTACTGAGTCAGATCAGCTGCGCTTGGAGACCTTCACCTTCATGGAGGTGCCGTCGCGCGAGAGGACCTTGATGTTGACTCCGTTGTTCGGCACCTTGACGCCGGCCTGCGGCTGCTCGGCGAACCAGTAGGTCTTGGAGTCGTTGAACGTCGGGACGCCCGCCTGGCCGCGGATGTAGCTGGCCTGGCCGTTCAGGTGCAGCGTGAACGAGTCGGCCTTCTCCAGACCGAACGGAGCGTCGTAGCCACCGACCCGCGGGCGCCAGATGCCACCGTCGAGACGGTTGATCGGGACCGGGTGCGAGTCGACCGGCAGGACCAGGCCCTCACCGGGGTGCTGGTTGGTGTTGTTGTTGCGCTGCGAGGTGTCCCAGTACCAGACCAGCAGGCCGTCCTGGTACGGGAAGTGCTCCACCTTGTCGGGCAGCGTGCTGGCCCAGCCGAAGTTGTACGGGCCGGTCTGCAGGTACTTGTCCTGCGAGACGTAGTTGATGTGCGACGCGAGGTAGTAGTTGTCGTACAGCGTGGTGAGCGTGGAGCCGACCGAGCTGAAGCCGTTCAGCGTCCAGCCCTCCGGCGACGCCTCCGCGCCCGACTCGAGCAGGGTGGTCGCGCCGTTGGTCACCTTGATGTCGTCCGCGTGGAAGCCGAAGCCGCCGGTGTTCGCGTCCGTGGTGTAGCGCAGCTGCAGACCGATCGTCTTGCCGGCGTAGGCCGACAGGTCGAAGGTGGCCGGCTTCCAGCCGTTGCTCTTGCCGTCGATGCCGTTGCCCTCGGCCGGGTTGGTGATCGAGCCGGCGATCGGCTTGTAGCCGGTGCCGTCGTTCACCTCGACGTAGGCGTAGTCACAGGCGGTGGTGTCGCAGTCCTCGATGTCCCAGTTGGCCTGCATCGTCAGGGTCGACGTACCGGCCGGGAGGGCCAGCTGGCGGTTCATCGTGTGGGTGAAGTCGTCGCCCTCACCGCTCCACCAGGACTTGGTGCCGCTGGCCGGCGGCTGCAACGGGCTCTCCACCGACTTCTTCGGCAGCGTCACCACGATGCCCTGGGCCTTGGCCGAGTTGTACTCGTGCGGGCCGAGGTCGATCGTCCGGTCCTGTCCGGCCTTGACGATCTCGTAGTCCAGCCAGCCGAGCTGGAGCTTGTCCCAGGCGCCGAAGTCGGCCGCCTGCTCGCCGATGCCGCCGTCAGTGGCCTTGCCGACCCGGCTCTGCGCCATGATCGTCCACCAGTTGACGCCGTTCTCGATCGCGGGCCCCGAGGTGTCGTAGTGGTCCGGCAGACCGAGGTCGTGGCCGAACTCGTGCGCGAAGACGCTGATCCCGCCGTTCTCCGGCTGGATCGTGTAGTCGCCGACCCACAGGCCGGTGTCGCCGATCTGGGCGCCGCCGACCGGGTTGTTGGCCGGGCCGCCGGGGAAGCCGGCGTACCAGCGGTGCGACCAGATGGCGTCCTCACCCTGCTGGGGGTCACCATCGGCCTGGTCGCCACCGGAGTGGACGATCTGGAAGTGGTCGATGAAGCCGTCCGGCTCGTTGAAGTTGCCGTTGCCGTTGAAGTCGTAACGGTCCCACTGGTCGAACGTCTTCAGCTCGGCGGTGATCTGCGCCGTGGTCCGGCCGGCCGCCTTCTGGTCGGCGACCCACTGGTTCACCGAGTCCTGGACCAGCGCCCAGGTGTTGTTGCAGACGTTGCCGGTGCACGGGTAGCCGTTGGACCGGCCGTAGCGGGCCTCGTTGTACTTGACCTTGACCCAGTCGGTGACCGTGCCGTCGACGCTGTAGCGGCCCGACGACTGCTTCTCGTAGTACTTCTTCACCGAGTTGCCGGAACCGAAGTACATGTCCTGGAAGTGCTGGTGGTTGTAGTCGGCCTGCCAGACGGTGGAGTTGTCCACCGAACGGTCCGGCTGCGGGATCGCGTTGTGCAGCGGTCCCTCGAACGTCGCCGGGCCAGGAATGGCGGGCGCGGTGTCCTTGTCCGGGTAGTTCGGGTGCCGCTCGTTGCCGAACTCGGCGAGCACGACGAAGATCCGGTCGGTCTTCTCGCGGCTCAGCTCGACGTACTGGTCGACCTTGGCCGCGGTGGTGGCGGTCCGCTGACCCTTGGCACCGGCGGTCTTGGTCTTGGTGCCGAGCTTGACCACCGTGCTGGCGCCGCGCTTCTCCGCCTTGGCGGTGCCGTTGAGGACCTTGGTCAGGGCTTCCTGACGCAGCTCACGGCGCTTGTCCTCCAGCGGGCTGGGCAGCTCGTCCGAGGCCGGCGTGGCCTCGTTCGCGGCCGGAGCGGCCGCGTCGGCCGCGGTGGCCGCTGCCTGGCTGGACGAAGCGGCGTTGCCGGCCGACATGTACGTCAGGCCGAACGTCACCGCCAGTGCCAGGCTGAACAGCCCGGCAGATATTTTGCGCTTGCGCACGATTCCCTCCCTGCTACTGAAACTCACGCCGCGCGTGGTGACGCACCGTGGTCATGGCTCCCCCGAGCGTTGACAATTGCCGCGACAGTACGGGGAAATCGGGCGTTGCTGAAGTGGTTCGGGAAAATTTTCCGAGCATCAGCGGGGAATCATTCGCGCACGCAGCGCTGTGTCCATGAGTAAGACCACTCAACACACTGGAGTACGACGACGCAGCGTGCCGGCCGGGCGCGTTGGCACACTGTGCGTCATGGAACCTCTGCGCACCGAAGCCGGCCGGTCACGCGGTGACGCGATCGACCTGATGCTGCCGCTGTGGCGCGCGCTGGTGGTGTTCCGGGCGATCACCTGGGGGTTCGCCTGCTTCGGAGTCTGGAGTCGCTGGGACGGTATCCACCGGCCGTCGGGTGCGGTCATCCAGCTGGCCGTGATGGGGGTGTGGACCGTCATCGTCTCGATCGGCTACAGCCGCCACTGGGGACGCCGCAACACCCGGCTCGCGTTCGCCGACCTGATCGTCACTGTCGGTTGCATGTACCTCACGCTGCTCGCACAGCCGCTGCTCGACATCCGCAGCGGTGCCTCGGTCCTGACCTCGGTCTGGGCGGCCGGTCCGGTGCTCGCGCTGGGCATCTCCCGCGGCCGCGACGGCGGTCTGCTCGGCGCCGCGACGATCAGCCTGGCGCTGCTGTCCCTGCGCGGCGTGGACAACGCGGCCAAGGTGCTCAGCAACGTCCAGCTGCTGCTCGTCGCCGGCCTGGTCGTCGGGTACGCCGCCACCGCGATGCGCCGGGCCACCACCCGGCTGCGCGAGGCGATCGCCGCGGAGAGCGCAACGGCCGAGCGGTTGCGGCTCAGCCGGTCGATCCACGACGGCGTACTGCAGGTGCTCGCCCAGGTGCAGCGCCGCGGTCACGCGATCGGCGGCGAAGCGGTGGAACTTGCGGTGCTCGCGGCCGAGCAGGAGGTTGCCTTGCGCACCTTGATGGCGACCCGGCCGGCCACCGGCGACCGGGGGCGGATCGATCTGTGCATGCTTTTGTTGCCATTGGCAACGCCTCGGGTCGACGTCGTGGTACCGGCCGAGACCGTGCTGCTGCCGACCGCGAAGGCCACCGAACTGGTGGCCGTGGTGAAGGAGGCGTTGAGCAACGTGACCAAGCATGCGGGGCCGCAGGCGCGCGCCTGGGTGGTGGTCGAGGACCTCGGGACCGAGGTGCTGCTGTCGATCCGCGACGATGGAGTCGGAACGACGGTGGACCGGCTCGAGGTGGACCGGGCGGACGGGCACCTGGGGGTCAGCCAGTCGATCCGCGGCCGGATCGCCGACCTCGGCGGCAGCGTGACAGTCCGGACCGCCCCCGGCGAAGGCACCGAATGGGAAATGAAGGTGAGCAAGACATGAGTACGCGCGTGATGATCGTCGACGACCACCCGATGTGGCGGGAAGGCGTTGCGCGGGATCTCGGCAGCCGCGGGTACGACGTCTGCGCGACCGCCTCGGACGTGGCCGGCGCGGTCCGGATCGCGTTGGCGACCAAGCCGGACGTGGTGGTGATGGACCTGCAACTCGGGGACGGCTCCGGAGTGGACGCGACCCGGGAGATCACCGCGGCGCTCCCGGACACGCGGGTGCTCGTCCTGTCGGCCAGCGCCGAGCAGGCCGACGTACTGGCTGCGGTGAAGAACGGTGCCTCGGGGTATTTGGTGAAGTCGGCATCGCTGGACGAGTTCGACGACGCGGTACGGCGTACTGCCGAGGGCGATGCGGTCTTCAGTGCAGGGCTCGCCGGGTTGCTGCTGGGGGAGTACCGGCGGCTGGGGGCTGGGCCAGAGGTGCCGCAGCTGACAGACCGCGAGACGGAGGTACTACGGCTGGTGGCGCGCGGGCTGACCGCTCGCCAGATCGCCACCAGGCTGGTGCTGTCGCACCGGACTGTCGAGAACCACGTACAGAACACCCTGCGCAAGCTGCAGCTCCACAACCGGGCAGAGCTGGTCCGCTACGCGATAGAGAACGGCATAGACGACGAGTAACGCGCGTACGCCGTACCGGTTGGGGCGGAACCGGTACGGCGTACTCAGGCGGGTCTAGCTGTTGCTACTACAGGCCGTTGGAGAACAGCAGCCGGTTGACCGTGCCACCGGTACCGCCGCCGCTCACCACGTTCGGCGTGGCGTTGGTCTCGATGTACGACTTGACCGTCGCCGGCGTGGCCGACGGGCTGGTCTGCAGGTACAGCGCCGCGACACCGGCGACGTGCGGGGTGGCCATCGAGGTGCCGTTGTAGGAGCCGGTGGTGTTCCCCGGCAGCGTGGAGATGATCGCCGAGCCCGGTGCGTACACGTCGACGCAGGACCCCGTGCTCGAGTACGACGCGCGGGCGTCGGTGTTGGTGCTCGCGGCCACCACCAGCGCGGTGGAGATCCGCCGCGGCAGCCGGTCGCACGAGTTGGCGCCGGTGTTGCCCGCGGAGGCGGCCAGGAAGACGCCGGAGTTGATCATCGCGCGCAGCGAGTTCTCCAGCGTGGTGTTCGGGCTGAAGTTCCACGACGCGTTCGCGACCGCGGGCTTCACCGCGTTCCGGGTGACCCAGTCGACGGCCGCGATCGCCGACGAGGCGGTCCCGCCACCGCTGCAGTTGAGCCACTTCACCCCGTGCAGCCGGACGTTCTTGGCCACGCCGTACGAGGTGGAACCGATGGTGCCGGCGACGTGGGTGCCGTGCCCGTTGCAGTCGGTGTTGTTGGCGTCGATGCCGTTGAAGTCGAAGCTGGCCCGGCCGCCGAAGTTCGGGTGGGTCGCGTCGATGCCGGAGTCGATGATGTAGGCGTGCACCCCGGTACCGGTGCGGGTGTAGGTGTAGGACCGCGACAGCGGCAGGTTGCGCTGGTCGATCCGGTCGATACCCCACGACGGCGGGTTCGTCTGGGTGGTGTCGAGCGCCTGGTACAGCACGTCCTGCGAGATCGCCACCACGTCCGGGTGCTTCTGCAGCGCGGCGAGTTGGCCGGCGGTGAGCTTCGCGCTGAAGCCGGTCACGGCGGTGCTGAACTCGCGCTGCGGAGTGACCCCGAGAGAGCTCTTCAACTTGCCGAGCCGGCTGCCCTTCTTCAGCTCGACGATGTAGGTGTCCTTCACCGCGGTCACGCCGGGCTCGGCGGACGCGGGCTGGACCAGGATGATCCGGCCGCTGGGGTCGGGGACGGGAGCGGCGCTGGCGGTGCTCAGAGCGGTGGTCAGGGCGATGGCCGGCACGATGGCGGCGGCCAGACTCAGGCGGATGCTTCGACGCACTGTTCCTCCTCAGGGAACTCATCACCCACCGGGCGGAGGGGTGATCACACTCGGTCCACAGGCGACTACGGAGTGAGTGGATGAGAAGTTAGGGCCTGCTCGCCTGACGCGTCAATGAGTTCGCTAGCGCGCTGATGCCATGGCACTGCGCTGACAGGCCGGCCCCCGTGCGGTGGCGGGGGACGGGGCACGATCCGTGGCTTGCGCTCGTTCGTAGACTGTGCGTTTCCACGCCCAGTGGAATGCTCTGTGTCACGACACCCGCACCAAGGGTGCCCACTCCCCGGAGGCCCAAGTGTCCCGCTCGTCCCTGGTCCGCGCGCTGTTCGCGTTCCTCGTCCTCGCGGCGTCGACGTACGTCGTCCTGACGGCCAAGCCCGAACTGGGCCTGGATCTGCGCGGTGGTACCCAGATCGTGCTGGAGGCGAGCGACGCGCCGAACGTGAAGGCGGACAAGGAGACCACCGACAAGGCGCTGGAGGTACTGCGCCGCCGGGTCGACGCGCTCGGCGTCAGTGAGCCGACCCTGACCCGCCAGGGCGAGAAGCGGATCATCGTCGAGCTGCCGGGCGTCCAGGACCCGCGCGAGGCGGCGAAGGTGATCGGCAAGACCGCCCAGCTGACCTTCCACCAGGTGCTCGACCTGGTCGAGGCCAAGCCGGCCAAGCCGGCGGCGGGCGAGCTGTACCTCCCCAACGACAACGGCCCCGGCTTCCTGCGCCTGGCCAAGCCGGCGATGACCGGTGAGAAGATCAGCGGCGCGGACGGGCTGATCGACCCGCAGCAGGCCGCACAGGGCTGGTTCGTCCAGATGGACTTCAAGGACGACGGCGGCAAGATCTGGGCGGACATCACCGGCAAGGCGGCCTGTCAGCCGATCAACACCCCGCCGCGGCAGGTCGCCATCGTGCTCGACAACGAGGTGATCAGCGCCCCGCAGGTCGACCCGAACGGCGGCAACCAGCTCTGCAACATCGGCATCGTCGGCGGCCAGAGCACGATCACCGGCTCCTTCACCGAGGAGGAGGCCAAGGACCTGGCCGCGCTGATCGAGGGCGGCTCGCTGCCGGTCCCGGTCAAGGTCATCGACCAGCGCGTCGTCGGCCCGTCGCTGGGCAAGGACGCGATCCAGGCCAGCGCGCTGGCGGGCCTGATCGGCGTCGCGCTGACCGCGCTGTTCATCGTCATCGTCTACCGCCTCGTCGGCCTGATGGCCGTCCTCGGCCTGATCTCGTACGCCGGTCTGTCGTACGCCGCGCTGACGGTGATGGGTGCCACCCTGACCCTGCCCGGCCTGGCCGGTTTCGTGCTGGCGATCGGGATGGCGGTCGATGCGAACGTCCTGGTCTTCGAGCGAGCCCGAGAGGACTACATCGGCGGCCGCACCGACGGCCTGCGGCGATCCCTGCGGAGTGGTTTCAGCAACGCGTTGTCCGCGATCGCCGACTCGAACATCACCACGCTGCTCGCGGCCGGCCTGCTGTTCTTCCTGGCCGCCGGCCCGGTCCGCGGCTTCGGTGTCACGCTGAGCATCGGTGTGATCGCCTCGATGCTGTCCGCCCTCGTCATCACCCGGGTGCTGGCCGAGTTCGTCGTCTCCCGCAAGTTCGTCCTGAACCGGCCCGGGATCAGCGGTATCGCCGGGCACGGCCGGGTCCGGACCTGGCTGGAGGCGAAGAAGCCGCCGTTGATGAAGCACAGCCGTCGCTGGCTGCTGATCACTGCCGCGGCGATCGTCGTCAGCATGGCCGGTGTCGTCGTCAACGGGCTGAACCTCGGCATCGAGTTCACCGGTGGCCGGTTGCTCGAGGTGAGCACGGCCCAGCAGATCACGCCGGACCAGGCCCGCTCCGCGGTGGCCGAGGCGGGCTACCCGAACGCGGTGGTCCAGGCCTCGGGCAAGGACGACATCACGGTCCGGACCGGCACGATCAGCGACGACGAGACCGAGAAGATCCGCGCCGCGATCGCCCAGGTCGGCGGTGGCACCGAGCTGATCCGCAACGAGAGCATCGGCCCGTCGCTGGGCAGCGAACTGCGGGACAAGGCGCTGATCGCGCTCGGTATCGCGCTGCTGGCCCAGCTGGCCTACCTGGCCGCCCGGTTCCGGTGGACGTTCGGGGCCGGCGCGGTGCTGGCCCTGCTGCAGAACGTCGCGGTCGTGGTCGGTGTCTTCGCCTGGACCGGCAAGCCGATCGACGGCATCTTCCTGGCCGCGATGCTGACCATCATCGGTTACACGGTCAACGACTCCGTGGTCGTCTTCGACCGGATCCGGGAGACCCGCAACGCGCGCTCGACCGAGGTCTTCGGGCCGGTCGTCGACACGGCGATCGTCAACGTGCTGCCGCGCACCATCAACACCGGTATCAGCACGTTGTTCATCCTCACCGCGCTGCTCTTCCTCGGTGGTGAGTCGCTCGGTGACTTCGCGCTGGCGCTGCTGCTCGGCATCCTGGTCGGCACCTACTCGTCGAACCTCACCGCGGCACCGCTGCTGGTCGAGCTGGAGCGCCGCTTCCCGGCACCGCCGCCGCGGCCGAAGGTCAAGCAGCGCGACCGCGACGCCGAGCCGGATCGCGGCGCCGTCGTCTGAGCCTTCCGCGTGCCTGTGGGCGGTTGTCCACAGGCACGCGGACTGTGCTTCGGAGATTGTCCGGCCCTGCGGCTAGGGTGATGCGGTGGGTGTCGAAGTGCGGGAACTCCTGGAGGCCGCGGTCTCCGGAATCGGTGGTCAGACGCGTCCGGGCCAGGTCGAGATGGCCGAAGCGGTGAACGCTTCGATGCACGACGGATCGCACCTCCTGGTGCAGGCGGGCACCGGTACCGGCAAGTCGCTCGGCTACCTGGTGCCGGCCCTGATCCATGCGGTGGAGGATCGCCGGGTGGTCGTCTCGACGGCGACCCTGACGCTGCAGTCGCAGCTGGTCGACCGGGATGTGCCGGCGTTGCTCGACGCCACCGAGAAGCTGCTGCCGCGCCGCCCGTCGTACGCGATCCAGAAGGGCCGCAACAACTACGCGTGCCTGCACCGCATCCGCGAAGGCGCGCCCGACGACGACGGCATGCTGATCGACATGCCACCGGCCGGCCCGGTCGGCCAGCAGGTGCTCGAGCTGCGCGACTGGGCCGAGCAGCAACTCCTGGACGGCGAGGCCGGCGACCGCGACCACGCGCCCTCCCACCAGTACCAGGCCTGGCAGCAGGTCGCGATCGCCGCCCGTGAGTGCCTCGGCGCGCAGAAGTGCCCGTACGGCGAGGAGTGTTTCGCCGAGAAGGCCAAGGAAGAAGCGCGCAAGGCCGACATCGTGATCACCAACCACGCGCTGTTGTCGATCGACGCGTTCGAGAACCGGACCGTCCTGCCCGAGCACGACGTGGTGATCGTGGACGAGGCCCACGAGCTGCCGGCCCGAGTGACCGGCGCGGCAGGGGACGAGCTGTCGCCGCAGATGGTCGAGCGGGCCGCCAAGCGGGCCCGCCGATTCATCGACGACGACAAGGCCGACGACCTGATCGACGCCTCGGACGCGCTGCGGGCAGCCCTCGACGAGACGCGCGAAGGCCGGATCGAGGCGTCGAACGGGGTTGTCCTGGAGGCCGCGGCGCTGGTCCGCGACGCGGCCCGCAGCGTGTACTCGGACCTGAACAAGAAGTCCGACGACAAGGACGACGACCCCGACGGCGCGAAACGGCAGTCCAAGGGTGCGGTCAAGGAGATCTTCGACGTCGCCGAGCGGGTCGCCGCGCTGAGCGACCTGGACGTGGTCTGGCTGGTCGACCGGGACCGGTTCGGCCGCGAGCTGCGGATCGCGCCGCTGACCGTCGCCGGGCTGCTGCGCGAGCTGGTGCTGAAGGACCGCACCGTCATCCTGACCTCGGCGACCCTCACCCTGGGTGGCGACTTCGACGCGATCGCCCGGCAGGTCGGGCTCCGGCCCGCCGACAAGCTGGAGCCCGCCGACGAGATGCCGTCGGTCGACACCGACTCGGAGACCGCCCCGCTGCCGTGGCGCGGGCTCGACGTCGGCTCCCCGTTCGAGTACGAGAAACAAGGCATCCTGTACGTCGCCAAGCACCTGCCGCCACCGCATCGCGACGGGCTCGGCAAGAAGCAGTTCGACGAGATCATCGACCTGATCACGGCCGCGGGCGGCCGGACGCTCGGGTTGTTCTCGTCGAGGCGCGCGGCCGAGGCGGCGACGGCGGCCGTCCGGGAGGCGACGGATCTCAAGGTGCTCTGCCAGGGCGACGCGCAGCTGGGCGAATTGTCCCGGGAGTTCGTCGACGACCCGGAGACCTCGCTGTTCGGCACGCTGTCGCTGTGGCAGGGCATCGACGTCCCGGGGTCGACCTGCAACCTGGTGATCATCGACCGGGTGCCGTTCCCGCGTCCGGACGAGCCGTTGATGGCTGCCCGGCAGCGAGCTGTGGACGAAGCCGGCGGCAACGGCTTCATGGCGGTCGCCGCGACGCACGCCGCCTTGTTGTTGGCGCAGGGCACCGGCCGGCTGATCCGCCGGACCACCGATCGCGGCGTGGTCGCGATCCTCGATCCACGCATCGTCACCGCCCGGTACGGCGGCTACCTGCGCGCCTCCTTGCCTCCGATGTGGCCGACCGCCGATCGTGAGAAGGTGCTCGGCGCCTTGAAGAGACTCCAGGACTCATGAGTCCCTCGACCAGCCCACCGGTGCTGCCGATGATGGCGGCGCTCGGCAAGATGCCGTCCGGGCCGGGCTGGTCGTACGAGATGAAGTGGGACGGCATCCGGGTGATCGCGGAGGTCGACGCGAGCGGCTGCCGGTTGTGGTCGCGGAACAGCCGGGACGTTTCCGGCGGCTACCCGGAGCTGCTCGGGCTCGCCACGGCGCCGGGGCTGGAGCTGCCTGCGGTACTGGACGGTGAGATCGTCACGCTGGACGAGTCGGGTGCGCCGTCGTTCGGGCTGCTGCAGCGCAGGATGCACGTTCGCGACCCGCGGCAGCTGGCCCAGCTGATCAAGCAGGTGCCCGTCTCGGTCCGGGTCTTCGACGTACTCCGGTTCGCCGGCCGGTCGTTGCTGGAGGCAACCTACGACGACCGCCGGGCGCTGCTGGACTCCCTCGAGCTCGGTGACCCGTTCTGGGAGGTGCCACCGGCGTACACCGACGGCGAAGAGACACTGGAGTTGTCCGCCTCGACCGGGCTGGAAGGCGTGGTGGCCAAGCGGCGCAAGTCGCGGTACCTGCCCGGCAAACGCAGCTCCGACTGGATCAAGGTCAAGCCGGTCCTGACCCGCGACGTGATCCTCTGCGGCTGGCACCCCGGCGAAGGCAACCGCGAGGGCAAGATCGGCTCCCTGTACTGCGGTGCCTACGACTCGCCCGGCGGAGAACTGGTCCTGATCGGCAAGGTCGGCTCCGGCCTCGACTTCGCCATGCTGGAGATGCTGAGTGCCGAGCTGGCGGCCCTCGAGGTCGACACCCCGCCGTTCAACCCCGCCACCATTCCGAACGCCGACCGCCGCGCGGCGCATTGGCTCGACCCACTCCTGGTCGCGGAGATCACCTACTCCGGCTGGGCTGCCGACGGCCGCCTCCGGCACCCCGTCTGGCGAGGTCTCCGCCTGGACATCGACCCGGACTCCGTCATCCGCTGACCCCTTGTCGAGTTGCCGGCGGCGCCTCCGACGTACCGGCAACAGTCACGTCATGAGGAGAGGATCACCATGCAGGTTTCCGACACCGATCCACAGACCGCGGCGGGCAAGGTGCTGTGGCACTTCACCATGTCGCTGGACGGCTTCGTCGCCGGCCCGAACCACTCGATGGACTGGATGACGGGGTCGAACCGCTCCAGCCTGGTCGACGAGTACGCCGAGACGACCGGCGCAGTACTGGGCGGCCGGGACGGGTGGGAGGCCTTTCCCGATCCGAGCGGCATCTACGGCGGCGCGTGGCAGGGCCCGGTCTTCATCCTCACCCACCATCCCGAGGACGCGGCGGAGGTCGACGGCGTGACGTTGCTGAACTGCGACGTGGCCGAGGCGGTCCGGATCGGTCTGGAGGCCGCGAACGGCAAGAACCTGGAGGTCTTCTCGGCCTCGATCGGGCGGCAGCTGCTCGACCGCGGGCTGATCGACGAGATCGAGCTGCACGTCGCGCCGGTCCTGCTCGGGGACGGGATCCGGTTGTTCGACAACCCCGGGGGTGCGCCGGTCAACCTGGAACTGGTCAACGGCACACCCACCGCGCAGGTGAACCTGCGGTACCGCCCGATCCGCTAGCGGCCGTCCAGCGGATCGGGCGGCCCCGGATCAGCGGCCGGCCAGCGGATCGGACGGGCCCTGGACCAGCGGCCGGCCGGCCCCCGGGTCAGCGGCCGACGTTGGAGCGTTGGGCGGAGAGCAGGATGGTGTAGCCCTCCGGGTAGGTGATCAGGCCGGCCTGCACCAACTGCGAGACCTTGGCACCGACGGCGTTGACGTAGGCCTTGTGGCTGGGCCACGTCGCCTCGGCGTCGGGGAGCTCGTCGATGAGAGTGCAGCCATAGCGGAGATGGCGGTTGGCCACCTTGCTGTCAATGTTGCCGGTCCAGACGGTCGCCCGCAGATCCGACTTGGGACAGGGATCGACTGGCGGCGTGTAGGAGGCGATGTGAGTGTGGCTGGTGTCGCCGTCCGGCCGGAGCAGCATGTAGTAGGTACCGGTCGGCGCCTGGGTGAGCCGGAGGAGCCCGCGGTCGCGCAGGATGGTCTTCGTCCCCGCCAGGCTGTCCACGACGAACAGCCGGCCGTCGTTGACGGCGTACAGGTAGCCGTCGCGCCAGGACATTGCACCGTCGGCGGATCCGGTCTCGCTGTCGAAGACGGCGATCCGGCGGCTGACCTCACCGGTCGTCGGGTCGGCGACGAACACCGTGCCGTCGGCCAGTCCCCACAGCTTGCCGTCGGGTCCGATGCTCAGCTCGGTGATGCTCTCCGCACCCGGCACCGGTACGAGGTCCGTGGTCACCGCGCCGGTCGCCGGGTCGACCTTGACCAGGTGCGCCTCGGTCGCGCGCGGCTCGGTGCCCTGCCCGCCCTCGATGCTGGAGCCGGCCCACACGGCCGAGCCGACGGGCTGAATCGACGCGATCGTCTGGTCGGCGACGATGTTTCGGTGCACCACGAACTGATCCGTGGAGATGGTGTAGACGGTGAACGCGCCGCCGTACTCGCCGTACCCGGGAGTGGTGCCCACGTAGACGCGATCTCCTGAGGGGACGACCGACACCGGCCGGTTCTGCAGATGGCTGTCCACCAGGTCGAAGAGAATCCGTGGATTGGTCGGGCTCGCCGGGGCATGGGGGTCCCAGTGCTGCAGCCGGCCGTACGGGTAGACGCCGACGTACAGCTGGTTCGCAGCGTTCCAGGCCCAGCCCTCGACCTGTCCTTGCCGGGCGGTGACTATCGTCCGGGTGGTGGCTGGGTCGTAGGTGGCGGTGGTGCCGTTGAGGAAGGCGTTGAGCAGGATGTTTCCCGTGACCGGATCAGCGATCGTGTGCATCAACGGGCTGGGCACGTACAGGAACGGCGACGACCACTGCTGCAGTACGCCGGTCTGTGGGTCGTAGCGCCAGGTGCCACCGGAGTAGTTTCCGCCCAGGCCGTAGAGGATCGGCCGGCCGCCTTCGACGATCCACCCGTACCCCATCGCGCCACCTCGGGTGACCCGGACTCCGGAGTCCACCGGGCCGACCGTGTCGTTGGTCGTGTCGTAGCGGGTGAGATTCAGGTTGGAGGTGAAGTAGACGCCACCCGGCCCGGCCGGCGAGACGCCCCGGGCGCCGATCGGGTACTCCGTGATCGGGGTGTTGGTGGTCCGGTCGGTGAAGACGAGCTGCTTGCCGGTCACCGCGTCGAACACCACCAACCGCCCGGCGGCATTGGCGAAAACCCGGCCGTTCGCGTAGTCCAGCTCCTGGATGTCCTTGGCATGCAGGTCCGGGGGAGTGAGGTCCTCCCTGGCGCCGGTCTCCAGGTCGATCCTGATCAGCTTCCCCACCGGCGTCGCGAGTCCGACGAACAGCGCGTTGTGATCGGGGTCGTAGGCAGCGGCCCGGACGTACTGCTGCACCGGGTCCATCGAGCCGTAGTCGGTGAACTTGTTGGTGACCGGGTCGTACTTGAACGCGTGCGCATTCGGGTACGTGCCGGCGTACACGGCACCGTCCCGGCCCGCGGTGAGCCCGAACATGAACGTCTCACCACCCACCGGCGCCCCGAGGTCGGTGACGGTTTGCGTCTCGGGGCGATAGCGGTAGAGGTGCGCGTTCGGATACGTGCCGACGTACACGCTGCCGTCGCTGGCGATCGTGATCGCCCACGCCCCGGCGGCTCCCGCCAGCGGGATGGTGCGCAGGCGTTCCCGGGTCTGCAGGTCGACGATGTTGAGCTGCGCGTTCTCACCGGCCGGTACGGCGTACACGACGGCGCGCCCGTCGGCCTCTCGCCCGAACGCGCCCTCCATCACCGTCAGCGAGGTGAGCGGTGTGCCGAGGTCCTGGATGACATCGGCCGTGGGCGTGACCTGTGCGGCCTGCGCGGAGATCGGCACGACACCCGCACCGAACATGACCAGCACCGCGAGCAACCCCGGCCAGAGCCGTCGGCGACGAGCGGAAGCGGAGTGGGAACGAGGCGCGAACCCCAAGGCATGCTGAAGAGAACGACGGCGCGGAATCATGGCGGATCTCCCTGCGACGGATCCCCAGACCGTATAACGGCCATGACCGTAACGTCCAGATCTCAGCAAAGATCAAACGGCCTGTCCGTAATTGCACACGTGTTCTTCAACCAACGGCTGCTTCACCGGGCCGACGACGGGAGGCGGCGGGTGGCCGTTTGTGGTTTGCACTGCGACGTGGGTTGACACAGTGTCGCAGGCAGAAAAACGGCATCGATTCCAGGCGTGGCCCGGAATCGATGCCAGTTACCGCTGGTGGATCAGTCGGCCGACTCGCGCCGGCTGGAGACCGGTACGGCGAGCGCCGCCTCGATCTTGTCCGCCAGTTTCTCCGGTGTCGCTGTCGGCGCGTAGCGCGCGATCACGCCCCCGTCGCGGCCGATCAGGAACTTGGTGAAGTTCCATTTGATCCGGCCCCCGAGCAGGCCGCCCTGCTCGCGCTTCAGCCAGTTGTACAGCGGAAGCGTCTTGGAACCGTTCACGTCGATCTTTGCGAACATCGGGAACGTGACGTGGTAGATCGTCGAGCAGAAGTTCGCGATCTCGTTCTCGTCGCCGGGCTCCTGGTGGCCGAACTGGTCGCAGGGAAAACCGAGCACCGAGAAGCCCTGTTTGCGGTAGGTCTTGTAGAGCTTCTGGAGTCCGGTGTACTGCGGCGTCTGGCTGCACTGGGAAGCCGTGTTCACCACCAGGAGCACCTGGTCGCGGAAGTCGGCAAGAGACTGTTCATTGCCTTCGATCCGGGTGGCGCTGAAGTCATAGACAGTCGTCATATCTCAATCCTGACATGTCCCGCGCGACTCCGCGCGCCGTCTGAGATGTCAGACACGCCGCAGAACTGTTACGACCTTTCCGAGAATGACCGCGTCCTTGCCGTCGATCGGCTCGAAGGCGGGGTTGTGCGGCAGCAGCAGGATCTCGGTCGCGGTCTTCTTGAACGTCTTCACGGTCGCCTCGCCGTCGATCATCGCGGCGACGATGTCACCGTTGTCGGCGGTCTGCTGCTGGCGCACGACGACCCAGTCGCCGTCGCAGATGGCGGCCTCGATCATCGACTCACCCTTGACCTTCAGCATGAACAAGGTGCCTTCCCCAACCATTGCCCTGGGCAACGGGAAGACCTCCTCGATGTCCTGCTCGGCAAGGATCGGGCCACCGGCGGCGATCCGGCCGACCACCGGCACGTACGCCGCGGCCGGGTGCGCGTCGCCGGCCCCGGTCTCGTCGTACGCGGTCTGCCGGACGGCGCCGAGCGAGCTGCGCCGGGCCGCGTCGGCGACCTCGCCGGGGTAGCGGACCTCGATCGCGCGCGGCCGGTTCGGGTCGCGGCGGAGCAGGCCCTTCTGCTCGAGCACCTTCAGCTGGTGCGACACCGAGGACGAGCTGGTCAGGCCGACCTTCTCGCCGATCTCGCGCATCGACGGCGGGTAGCCCCGGCTGTCGACGGAGTCGCGGATGACGTCCAGGACACGCCGCTGGCGCGGGGTCAGGCCGGTGGCGTCGGCAGGACCGTCGGGCAGCTCGGACACGGTCTTGGCGGAAACCTCCGCGGTACTGCGATCGTCCTTGCTGGAACCGCTCGGCGTCCTGGCCATCGTCTGGCTCTCCTCGGGTCGGGCCGGCGGTCGGGCACCGGCCAGGCTTTGTCGACTGAGAAGACCGTAGACCGAATCCTGAGATTCTTCAAACATCTGTTCGAAGGCGTGTCGGTTCGCACGTTTGTTCGCGTGTCGGGTTATAGGGCCCGGCCCGGGCGGGAATTTCTCCGGCGTGTCATGGTTGGAAATGGTTGCGTACCGGGCGGCTGTCGGTTAATCATTCGTACAGGCGTTCGATCGAACAGGTGTTCGGATCGGTCGCCCGGAACGGTCCGGGAGCGGTCTACAGGCCGGCTCGCCGAAAACTGTCGGTGGCGGCCGATAGACAGGGGATCGACACCGAACGAGGCACCCGAACGACTGCAACGAACGAGGTCTGGAGGATCCGATGAGCACAGCGGCACTGACGTCAGGAGCCCTGACATCAGGCGTGGTGACGCCCGCGACCGAGGTGACCCAGTCACCCGGCGAGACGCGTCGGCGCCGCCGGATCCCCGGGACGACCACGGAGCCCCTCCCTGTTCGCGCCTGCTCCGGCGAGGTGCTGGGTCGCGAGGCGCTGGACAGGCACATCCAGGCGCGTCTTGCGGAGCGGCCTGGCTCGGCGGCAAGCCGCGCCCGGGCCGCCTGGTCGACCGACATCGAGCCCCCGGCCCTCCGGTTGACCCGCCGCGGCCGCATGCTGCTGACCACCGCTTCGGTCCTGGTCTTCGGCGCGGCCATCGCGGTCCTCGGCCTCCGGGTGGCCGGCGTCCTGGACCCGCAGCCCACGTTCGACCACACCATCCAGGTCCAGGTCGGCGCCGGCCAGACGCTGTGGTCCATCGCCCAGGAGACCAACCCGACCGAGGACCCGACCGTCGTGGTCGAGAAGATCGCCGACCTCAACAACCTCCGCAATGCCGCCGACGTGACCCCCGGCCAAACCCTCCAGGTCCCCGTCCGCTGACCTGCCCGGTCAGCTCAGCAAGGTGCTGACCTGTACTGCCTGGCCGGTTTCGAAGGACTGGTTGGCTGCTAGGCCGATGAGGAGGGAGCGGGCGCCGTCTTGGTGGTCTGCGCCTCGGCCGAGTGGGTCTTCGGTGGGGTCGCCGAACAGGGACTCGAGCAGGCGAGCGTCTCCGCCGCCGTGGCCTTGGCCGAGTTCGCCGTGCAGCAGCGTCTGCGGCGGCTCCCACAGGGGGTGCAAGGTCAGCAGCGCTTCGGTCTCACCCGGCTTCGCATCACCGTGCTGCACCGCAGTCGCGTGCTGCTGGTCCTCCGGCGGCGTCGCGTAGGTGTTCTCCCGGACCAGAAGTTCCAGCCGCCCCGCGCTCCCGTTGAAGCCGATCCGGTAGCCCTCCCACGGCGAGTACGCCGTCAGGTGATAGCTCAGCGACGCCCCAGTCGAATATCTGACCAGCACCGCCATGTCGTCCTCGATCGTGATTCCCGGCGCGAACACGTTCTGGTCGCGGTGATAGCCGTCCTCGTGCTCGGCCTCCAGATACAGCTCCCGCAATTGCGGCGTCGCGGCCAGCTTGATCGCAAACGGATCGTCCGCCGCCGCGGCCGAGGAATCGGCGCGCTCGTAATCACGTGCCAGCCCGCGCTTCTTCCCGTTCACATCCCCGTAGAAGAACAGCTTCCCGTCGGCGAACACCGTCACCGGCTCGGCACCGATCCACCAGTTGACCAGGTCGAAATGATGGGTCGCCTTGTGCACCATCAACCCGCCCGCGTTCGCCTTGTCGCGATGCCAGCGGCGGAAGTAGTCCGCGCCGTGCCGGACGTCGAGCAGCCACTCGAAATGCACCGACCCGATGTCCCCGATCGCCCCCGAAGCGATCACCTCACGGACCTTCGCGTGCACCGGGTTGTACCGGTAGTTGAACGCCACCCGCACCGACCCCGCCGACTTCTCCGCCGCCGCCAGAATTCGCCGGCACCGCTCGGAGTCGATCGTCATCGGCTTCTCGGTGATCACGTCCAACCCGGCCTCGAGCGCGGTCACGATGTAGTCGTCGTGCGTCCGGTCCATCGAGGTCACCACGACGGCGTCCACGCGCTGCTCGGTCAGCATCCGGCCGAAGTCGGCAGCGTCGTACTGCGGAACTGCGGCCGCGCCGAACTTCTCGGCCAGCCAACGGTTGTGCACCGCCATCCGGGTCTGGTTCACGTCGCAGAAGCCGACCAGTTCGGCGCGATCGGCGTACGGGCCGGCCAGGGCGTTCACGAAGGTCTGGGCGCGGGCTCCAAGTCCGACCACGGCGTAGCGGCGACGTTCCTGGGCAACTGTGGACAAAACGGACTCCTCGTGAGGCCAAGCGGGCAGCGGCAAACGTTTGCCATGCAACCACGCCCGCTTTGTCCGAACAACCCGGTGGCCGATTCCGGACGCCTCACGACCCAGCCGAAGAGTTACGCGTACTTCGGCCAACCAAGGACTACCGCACCGTCGCCAGCCAGAGATCGGCATAGCGCCGGCCGTCCACCGCCGTCGCCACCTGTACTACGGACGGCGCCGCGCCGTACGGGTCGCTGGTCAGATCACCCGTCCAGTCCCGCGTGTCGACGAGCGTGCGCCCCCGCGACCAACTACCCGACAACTCCACCCGCACCGGGAACGCCTGGGTGGTCAGGCCCTCCGGATCGATCACCGCGCAGACCGCACCCCCGTCGCCGATGCTCGCTCCATCCGACCCGTAGAGCGCACTGCGCTTCTCGATCAGCCGCCGAGCCAGTTCGGCCGACTCGGATCCACTGAGCGCCTTCGCCTCGGCCAGCGGAATCATCACGTCGTAGAACACGTCCAGCCCGTACATGGTCACCGGTACGCCGAGCTCAGTGGCCGCGTTGAGCGTGATCGCGGCAGCCTCCGGGTCGGTCCAGATGTTGAACTCCGCCGACGCGGTCGCGTTGCCGATCCCGATAGCGCCACCCATGAAGACGATCTCGCGCAGCCCCGCGGCCGCTTCGGGATAGGTCCGGAGGAGCAACGCGATGTTGGTCATTGGTGCCAACGGGATCAGAGTGATCAGTTCGCCGGTCCGGGAAGCCTCCAGCAGCGCGTCACGCAGCAGTTCGACAGCGTGCCGGGCGTCCGCAGTACGGGTGGATTTCGGCCAGTCGATGTCGCCGAGGCCGTCGACGCCGTGGACATGAGGGGCCGCGCGGACGGGTTGCAGCAAAGGGAGTGCGGCGCCGCGGCCGACCGGAACATCCGGGCGGCCGGCTGCATCGAGCACCGTCAGCGTGTTGACGACGACCTCGTCCAGGCCGACGTTGCCGCCGACGCAGGTGACTGCTTTGAGGTCGAGATCGGGGTGCCGGGCGGCGAGGAGCAGGGCGCAGGCGTCGTCCAGTCCGGTGTCGACGTCGAGGATGACCGGTTTCATGTCTGCCATCCTCGCCCATCGCCGCGGTCGTCCAGTGTTGGCGGTCAATTCATCACCGGCTCTGGCGAAGTTCGCGTTACTTTCCTACGTTCGGTGCCCATGAAGCTCACTCGACACCGCCCCGGAGCAGCGCTCACCGCGCTCGTCGCGATCACCGCCTTGCTCGCCGCTCCTCCAGCGCAGGCCGACCCCCCGGCAACCTCCGCCAACGCCCCAACGGCCAACGACACTTTGGCCGCGCCCACGGTCAACGAGACGTTCGACGGCGCCGCGCTCCCGACCGGCTGGAACGCGGTCGACGGCACCTGGAAGGTCCAAAGCGGCCGCCTCGTCGGTACGTCGACATCCTCCAGCCAGCTGAGCCGCATCACCTTCGGCACCCCACTGACCGACTACCGCATCGAAAGCCACCTCCGCTTCGACTCGGCCGTCGATGCTGCCCGCTGGGTCGCCTTCGGCCTCGACCTCGCCCCGGCCGGCACAGTCCCTTGGTCAATCGCGACCCTCCGCAACGGCTCGACCGCCACGAACGGGCTCGAGTTCGCACAACGGACGACCGCGAACACCTGGAAGGTCACCGACACGGCCGCCGCTCCACTGCTCGTCGGTGTCGGCAAGGAGGTCGCCCTCGCCGTCGAGGTCCGCGGTACCAGGGCCACCTGGTACGTCGATGGCCGCGAGTCCCTGCGAACCAGCATGGTGAGTCGCACGCCTGGCGGAGTACAGGCGCTGGTCGTCAATGGCGCGACGGTGTCCTTCGATGACCTCAAGGTGACTCCGTTGGCTCGGGAGTCGTTCATCCGCAAGCCCGGTGAACCGCTGCGGGTCTGGGCGCATCGCGGCGCCTCGTCGGCCGCGCCGGAGAACACGGCTGCTTCGGACGAGGTCGCGCGGCGTGCCCGGGCCGAGTGGATCGAGAACGACGTCCAGCCGACGAAGGACGGCGTACCGGTGATCCTGCACGACACCACGGTGGATCGGACCACCGATGGGACCGGTGCCGTTCGGTCGTTGACCGCAGCGCAAGTTGCCGCGCTGGATGCCGGTTCGTGGTTCGCTCCCGCTTTCGCGGGGCAGCGGGTTCCGACGCTGGCCTCTCAGCTCGACGGCCTGAAGACGCGGGGCGGCAACCTGCTGCTCGAGACCAAGGGAGTGCACACCGAGGACTCGGTCGCGCGGATCGTCAGTGAGATCCGGAGCAGGGGGATGAGCAGCCGGGTCTTCGTGCAGAGCTTCGAGCCGCAGCACCTGCGCTGGATGCACGAGCTGGCGCCCGAACTGCCGCTCGGCCTGCTCCGCAGCACGCTCGACCCCGATCCGGTCGCCATCGCCAAGGACCTCGGCCTTTCGGCGTACAACCCGTCGGATGCCGCCCTGGCGGCTCGTCCGGCCGCAGTCAACGAACTGCACGCAGCCGGGGTCGCCGTGAACGTGTGGACAGTCGACGACGCGGCGCGCTGGGACGCGCTCGAGAAGGCAGGTGTGGACGGAATCATCACGAACCGTCCCGCCGAGCTGGCCGGCTGGAACGCGGCTTTCCTGCAGCGCGACAAGCCGCGCGTCCTGTCTCCGGCGGCCGGAGCGAAGCTCGATCGTGCTCAGCAGATCACGATCGCGACGACTGTGGGGGAGTCGATCACTCTCGACGGCCGGCCGGTGGCCAATGGCACGGTCGTGGATGCCAGCACCCTGGCCCTCGGTCCGCACGAGATCAAGGTGCTGACCGCCGACACGCCGGTCGCGGCGTCCACCTTCGAGATTGTCCCGACACCGACCGGCCTCGCCCATCTCATCCTGACCTCCGGCGCGTCTCAGAATGCGGTCGCCACGATGACCGGACTGGTCGGCCGGCGCCAGTACGGCGTACTGGCCACGTACGCTGCGACCCCCGCCGCGGCGGGGTTGAGCGCAGTACGGCGGGAGCTGATCGTGACCGAGTCACGACTCCTCGCGACGCGCTGATCGCACTCCTCGGGAGGCGGTGACAACACTCCGCCGGCCGGGCTCCAGGGTAGGTCACCCCGGGGTCCGGCCGGCCGCATTTTGCTCCTCGGAACGGGCTTCGCGACGGCGCCACGCGGGACTACACGGGCCCGTGCGGGTGTTGGAACAAGGAGACGCGCGCGAGATCCGGGCGTTCTTGCAAACTGTCGGAGCAGGGACGTAGCATCCCTAGATGTAGTGGTTACACGGGTGTAATTTTCCACAGGTAGTGGTCAGTTACTCACAGGTCATACACAAGTTGTCCCCAGGCTGATCCACAAGCGTCGCGTTCGGCGCCTCACGGGAGGAGTGATTCGTCGTGCACTGTCCGTACTGCCGGCACGTGGACTCCCGGGTGGTCGACAGCCGGGTCGCCGAGGACGGCGGAGCGATCCGCCGCCGCCGGCAGTGCCCGGTCTGCGAGAAGCGGTTCACCACCGTCGAGCAGATGCAGCTCACGGTCGTGAAGCGCTCCGGCGCCACCGAGCCGTTCAGCCGGGAGAAGGTCATCAACGGAGTCGGCAAGGCCTGCAAGGGCCGGCCGGTCGGCGTGGACGCCCTGGCCCGGCTGGGCCAGCAGGTCGAGGACGCGCTGAAGGGCAGCGGCTCGCCGGAGGTGCCGGCCCACGAGGTCGGCCTGGCGATCCTCGGACCGCTGCGGGAGCTCGACGAGGTCGCGTACCTGCGCTTCGCGAGTGTCTACCGGCAGTTCGAGTCGGCCGACGACTTCGAGACGGAGATCGCGTTGCTCAGGGCCGAGAAGGAGCCCCAGGGCACCGAGCCGTCCGTACAGACATAAATCGGGGAACCGCAGCACCAGGCGTTACCGCAGTGCAGCACTCAACGGGGCGATCCCGACAGATCGTGGCTTTGACACAGGGCGCATTTCAGAGGCGAGGAGCAATCATGACAGAGACGGTGACCGGCCACTCGGGGTCGACCAAGAGGTCGGCGGCCGGGTTCCGGGGGCGCAAGAACGCGCCCGCGGGACTCACCATCGAGCGCATCTTCACGACCGAGGGTGTTCACCCCTACGACGAGGTGACGTGGGAGCGCCGCGACGTCGTGCAGCAGAACTGGAAGACGGGTGAGACCGTCTTCGAGCAGCGCGGAGTCGAGTTCCCCGACTACTGGAGCGTGAACGCCTCGACGATCGTCACCACCAAGTACTTCCGCGGCGCCGTCGGTCACGACAACCGGGAGTGGAGCCTCAAGCAGCTGCTCGACCGGGTCGTGAAGACCTACCGCAAGGCCGGCGAGGAGCACGGGTACTTCGCCACCGCGGCCGACGCCGAGGTGTTCGAGCACGAGCTCACCTGGATGCTGCTGCACCAGTACTTCAGCTTCAACTCGCCGGTCTGGTTCAACGTCGGTACGACGTCCCCGCAGCAGGTGTCGGCCTGCTTCATCCTCGCCGTCGACGACTCGATGGACTCGATCCTGAACTGGTACAAGGAAGAGGGCCTGATCTTCAAGGGCGGCTCCGGTGCCGGCCTGAACCTGTCCCGGATCCGTTCCTCCAAGGAGCTGCTGCAGTCCTCCGGCGGCACCGCGTCCGGCCCGGTCAGCTTCATGCGCGGTGCGGACGCGTCCGCGGGCACCATCAAGTCCGGTGGCGCCACCCGCCGCGCGGCCAAGATGGTCGTGCTGGACGTCGACCACCCCGACATCGAGGAGTTCGTCGAGACCAAGATGCGCGAGGAGGACAAGATCCGCGTCCTCCGCGACGCCGGGTACGACATGGACCTCGGCGGCCGCGACATCACCTCGGTGCAGTACCAGAACGCCAACAACTCGGTCCGGGTCACCGACGAGTTCATGCGCGCGGTCGAGGAGCGCGGCGAGTTCGGCCTGCGGGCCCGGATCGACAACTCGATCATCGAGACCGTCGACGCCCGCGAGCTGTTCGACAAGATCAGCCACGCCGCCTGGGCCTGCGCCGACCCGGGCATCCAGTACGACGACACGATCAACGACTGGCACACCACCCCGGAGACGGGCCGGATCACCGCGTCCAACCCGTGCTCGGAGTACATGCACCTGGACAACTCGTCCTGCAACCTGGCCTCGCTGAACCTGATGAAGTTCCTCACCGACGACGACAAGTTCGACTCGGTCAACTTCGTCAAGGCGGTCGAGCTGATCATCACCGCGATGGACATCTCGATCTGCTTCGCCGACTTCCCGACCGAGGCGATCGGCGAGACCACCCGCGCCTACCGGCAGCTGGGCATCGGGTACGCGAACCTCGGCGCGCTGCTGATGGCGACCGGGCACGCCTACGACTCCGACGGTGGTCGCGCACTGGCGGGCGCTATCACCTCGCTGATGACCGGTACGTCGTACAAGCGGTCGGCCGAGCTGGCCGGCATCGTCGGCCCGTACGACGGTTTCGAGCGCAACAAGGACGCGCACACCCGGGTGATGCGCAAGCACGCCGCGGCCAACGACGCGATCCGGACCGTGCACGAGATCGACGCCGACGTGCAGAAGCACGCGACGGCCGCCTGGGAGGGCGTGCTGAAGATCGGCGCGAAGAACGGCTGGCGCAACGCGCAGGCCTCGGTGCTGGCCCCGACCGGCACGATCGGCTTCATGATGGACTGCGACACGACCGGGATCGAGCCGGACTTCTCGCTGGTCAAGTTCAAGAAGCTGGTCGGCGGCGGCTCGATGCAGATCGTCAACCAGACGGTGCCGCGGGCGCTGCGTCAGTACGGCTACACCGAGGAGACGATCGAGGCGATCGTCGAGTACATCGCCGAGCACGGTCACGTCGTCGACGCACCGGGCCTGAAGACCGAGCACTACTCGATCTTCGACACCGCGATGGGTGAGCGCGCGATCAAGCCGATGGGCCACGTGCGGATGATGGCGGCGGCGCAGCCGTTCCTGTCCGGCGCGATCTCGAAGACGGTCAACCTGCCCGAGACCGCGACGGTCGAGGAGATCGCCGACGTCTACTTCCAGGGCTGGAAGCTCGGCCTGAAGGCGCTGGCCGTCTACCGCGACAACTGCAAGGTCGGCCAGCCGCTGTCGGACTCGAAGGCCAAGAAGGCTGACGCGTCGACCGAGGCCGCGGCCGAGAAGGTCGTCGAGAAGATCATCGAGTACCGGCCGACCCGCAAGCGGCTGCCGAAGTCCCGCCCGTCCCGCACCACCTCGTTCAGCGTCGGTGGCGCGGAGGGTTACATGACGGCAGGCTCCTACCCCGACGACGGTCTGGGCGAGGTCTTCCTCAAGATGGGCAAGCAGGGCTCGACCCTGGCCGGCGTGATGGACGCCTTCTCGATCGCGATCTCGATCGCGCTGCAGCACGGTGTGCCGCTGGAGACCTACGTCCAGAAGTTCACCAACCTGAAGTTCGAGCCGGCCGGTCTGACCGACGACCCGGACGTCCGGATGGCGCAGTCGATCATGGACTACATCTTCCGCCGGCTGGCGCTGGACCACCTGTCCTTCGACGAGCGCGCCGCCCTGGGCATCTACTCCGCCGAGGAGCGCTCCCGTCAGCTCGACACCGGTTCCTACGAGCCGGCCCCGGTCGAGGTGTCGGAAGCCGAGTCGCTGAAGTCCGTCGAGCCGATCACCGACAAGGCCGAGCCCGAGGAAGCGGCCCCGGCCGAAGCCGCGGCGGCCAAGCCGGTCAGCTCCGAGGTCCGCACCACCGCCGAGATGTTCGAACTCATCACCGGCACCTCGGTCGACGCCCCGCTCTGCTTCACCTGCGGCACCAAGATGCGCCCCTCCGGCTCCTGCTACGTCTGCGAAGGCTGCGGCAGCACCTCCGGCTGCAGCTAGTTGCTGCGGCAGCTCCTTCGCTGCAGCTGACCCTGGTTGATAGCACCACGGCCCCCGGGAACTTCCCATTCCCCCGGGGGCCGCAGTGCGTCTGCTTGCTGTTGGCAAGTACCGGACAGGTTCCGGTTCTGGCCAGGGGATCGTGGTCGTATCGGTGGTCGTGGGTGCCTAAGCTCTCCGGACCGCCTATCTGAGGAGCCGCCCACGATGTCTGTTTCTCTTCGCCGTACTGCGGCCGCGCTCGCCGCTGCCGGAGTGCTGGCCGCATCAGCTCTGACTGCTGCGCTGCCGGCTTATGCCAACACCGCAGCCAACTGCTACCAGCACTACAACAAGGAGATCATCAACTCGCGGCTCAGTTCGGCGATCTACTGCACCGACGGCGAATGGCTCGGCGTGCATGACGACCAGGCTGATGGCTACAGCGCTCGCGCGGCCATCCAGCTCTACCAGAGCCAGGTCGGCTTCTGGTACGACGCTCACGAGTGCTTCGACGACACCACGGTCGCCGACTATCAGGGCTTCTCGTTCTGCAACTTCTCCGTCCCGGACGGCACGCTGATCCGCATCCGCCTCTGGTCACAGCGAAACGGCGTCGAGTCGTACTCGGTCGTCACAGGCTCCTTCACCACCTGACCTGGGAGTACCGTCGGAGTGTGGTGGAGGTTGCTTCTCTGCTGGCGGCGGGTGGAGCCGCGTTGGCCGGCGGGGAGTGGGTCAAGGCACGGGAGGCTTTCGGCGAGCTGGTCGAGAGGGATGCGACCGCCGAGAGCCTCTCCGGCCTGGGTACGGCGTACTGGTGGCTGGGGGATGTCCGGAAGGCTTTCTCCTGTTGGGAGCGCGCCTACGGGATCTTCAGTCGCACGGACCCGGCTCAGGCCGTTGAGGTCGCCGTGGGGCTCAGCCTGCTCAACGTAGCCAACGCAGGGAACCGGGTGGTCGCACGGGGCTGGGCGGCCCGAGCGGTCCGGCTGGCCGAGCCGCTGGGCGTGCCTCTGCTCAATGCGTGGGCGCTACTCGCCCGCGCCGACGCTGAGGACGACCCGGCGAAGGCCGCACTCGATGCGGAGGAGGCCCACCGGATCGCGGTGGAGACAGGCGATCACGACCTGGAGCTCTGCGCGTTGAGCATGCGGGGCGCTGTCTTGATCGATCTCGGCCAGGTCGAAGCCGGTACTGCGCTGCTCGACGAGGCGCTGACCGGTGCGCTGGGTGGCGAGGGGTCGAGTCTGGACACGGTCGTCTTCACCAGTTGCGTGCTGATGCAGTGCTGTGTCCGAGGTGCCGACTTCAGCCGAGTAGTCCACTGGACTCGCTCGCTGGACGACTTCATCGCGCGCTACGGCTGTCCGTACCTCAACGCGGTCTGCCGGGCGTCGTACGGCGCAGTACTGGTGTCGACCGGCGACTGGGCGCGGGCCGAGGTGGAGTTGGCTGCCGCTGCGGAGTTGGCGAGGGAGTCGCTGCCCGCAGTACGGGCTCAGGCTGCTGCCTACCTTGCTGATCTGCGGTTGGCTCAGGGGCGGGTGGGTGAAGCGCAGCGGTTGCTCGAAGAGTTTGAGGGTCACCTCGTCGTGAGGCCTGTGCTTGCGGCCACTTATCTGGCTGCCGAGGAGCACACGATGGCTTTGGCCTATGTCCAGCGTCAGCTCAGCAGTGCGACCGGCCTGGAGGAGGCTCGGCTTCTGGAGGTGGCGGGAGAGGCCTGCTTGGCGCTGGGGGATGTTGAGGGAGCAGCAGCCGAAGGTCGTCGGCTGGCTGAGCTTGGGGCTGAGACAGACAGTGTGCTTATCACTGCACGGGCGGAACGCTTGCTGGGACGGGCAACTGGCACGGTGGCCCTGCTGACCTCAGCCCAGGCCAGGTTCAGCCAGCTGGAGATGCCGCTCGAAGTGGCCCGCACACGGATGGCTCTGGCGACCGCGCTCGAGGCCGAGCTGGCAGTTGCCGAGGTACGCCGGGCTTTGGCGGTGTTCGAGGACCTAGGCGCATCCGGTGATGCTGACAGGGCCGCCAACTGGTTGCGCTCGGCCGGTGCGGCTGCGGCTCGGGTAGGGCCGAGGGGTGTCGGCCTGTTGACCAAGCGCGAGCAGGACGTGCTTCGGCTGCTGGCAGAGGGCCTGCCGAACCCGGAGATCGCCGAGCGCCTCTACATCAGTCGCCGGACCGTAGAGCATCACGTGGCCAGCCTGCTGTCGAAGTTGGGCCTGCGGAACCGCACCGAGGCCGCTGCCTTCGCGCTGCACGACCAGAAATAGGTGAGTTCACCGATGTTCCGGGCCGGTCGCCGATCGATGCTCAGAGCAACCGGCTGAAGGAGTCATCATGACCGACACACTCACCCCCGCACCCGACCAGGCCTTCGACCAGGCCCGTGCCGAGGCCTTCGGCGAGCAGATGGGCGGCGTACTCAACAACGCCACTCTCGCGCTGCTGATCAGCATCGGCCACCAGGTCGGCCTGTACGAGACGCTGTCGCAGTTGCCGCCCGCTACCAGTCACGAGATAGCCGGCGCTGCGAACCTCCAGGAGCGCTACGTGCGCGAATGGCTCGGCGCGATGACCACTGCACGAGTAGTCGAGTACTACGCCGCCGACCGCACGTACTGGCTCCCACCGGAGCACGCTGCGTCGCTCACCCGTGCTGCGGGACCCGGCAACCTCGCCGGAGCGACCCAGTTCGTCTCGCTGCTCGCCGGAGTCGAGTTCCACCTGATCGACTGCTTCCGCAACGGCGGCGGCGTGCCCTACTCGGAGTACGGCGAGTTCCACCGGCTGATGGCGGAGGACAGCGGGGCAGTCTTCGATGCCGCCCTGATCGACCACATCCTCCCGTTGGTGCCGGGGTTGCCCGAGCGGCTCGAGAGCGGGATCGACGTCGCCGATGTCGGCTGCGGCAGCGGGCACGCCGTCAACCTGATCGCCCAGGCGTATCCGCGGAGCCGCTGCACGGGCTACGACTTCTCCGAGGAAGGCGTCGCCGCCGGGCGCGAGGAGGCCGCCAGACTCGGCTTGCGGAACGCGGAGTTCGTAGTACGGGATGTGGCCGAGCTGGGGGAGCGGGAGCGGTTCGACCTGGTCACGGCGTTCGACAGCATCCACGACCAGGCCCACCCGGCACAGGTGCTTGCAGGCATTGCTGCCTCGCTGCGACCCGGCGGAGTGTTCCTGATGGTGGACATCCAGGCGTCGAGCAACCTGGAGGACAACCTCGACAACCCGTTCGCCACGTTCCTCTACGGCGTCTCGACCTTGCACTGCATGACGGTGTCCCTCTCGCTGGGCGGCGACGGCCTCGGCACGGTCTGGGGCCGGCAGAAGGCAGAGCAGATGCTCGCCGAAGCCGGCTTCACCTCAGTAGAGGTCGCTCAGGTCGAGGCAGACGCCTTCAACGCCTACTACATCGCCACCAAAGGCTCCTAGTGAGCCTAGTGGCCGAACCTGTCTGAGTCGGCCGGAGCCTTGCCGATGCCGTCCAGTGCGTCCAGGGCAGCCATCTCGTCGGCAGTGAGCTCGAAGTCGAACACCGCGATGTTCTGCTCAAGCCGCTCCCGCTTGGACGACTTAGGGATCGGTACTACGTCCTGCTGGACCTCCCACCGCAGTACGACCTGGCCCGGCGTCTTGTCGTGAGTCTTGGCCACTGCTGCGACAGTCGGGTGGTCCAGCAGGTCAGTGCCCTTGCCGAGTGGGCTCCAGGCCTCGGTGACGATGTTGTGGGCCGCGTGGAACTCCCGCTCGGTCTGCTTGGTCCACACCGGGCTCAGCTGGACCTGGTTCACCTCGGGGGCGACGCCGGTCTCGTCGATGAGTCGCTGGAGATGGGACGGCTTGAAGTTGGAGGTACCGATCGCACGGACCAGGCCGGCCTCGCGGAGCTCGATCAGCCCGCGCCAGGCCTCGACGTACCGGTCTTGGTCTGGGTTGGGCCAGTGGATGAGCAGTAGGTCGAGGTACTCGAGTCCCAGCTTCTCCGCGCTCGCCTCGAACGCCGTTCGCGCACCCTCGACGCTGTGCCACCGCTTGTTGAACTTCGAGGTGACGAACAGTTCGTCCCGCGCGACCCCGGAGGCCCGCAACGCCCGTCCGACGCCGACCTCGTTGCGATAGTTCTCGGCGGTGTCGACCAGGCGATAGCCGACCTCGAGAGCCTGTACGACGGCCCGCTCGGCGTCGTCATCGCCCATCGGAGAGGTCCCGAGCCCAAGCCGCGGCATGACGGTCCCGTTGCTCAGAGTGACGGTTGGAACGGTGCTCATCGATCCTCCAAAGCGGCGCCAGCGGTCTCCCGGCCACCGTATCCCGCGACCGGCAATCGCTCTCCCCATCCCTTGCCAGGCGGCCGATCGGGGCCGATCGGGACGGCCGAGACTGACAGCCGAGACGTAGGCAGCGGATTGTCGGTGGGCTGGGTCATCATGGGGTTCCGCGGGGATCGGAGCATGGTGAGGGGTGGGCGATGAAGAACCGATTGATCACGCTGGTGGACCTCGGCCTGGACAGTTCCTTCGACGCGTCGATGACGTTCGTCCAGGGCATCACGAGCAACATCAACGCAGGCTGGAACAGCCCGGTGATCGACGTGAACTTCGTCCGCACCCGCGACCACGAAACCGCCTTCTCCGCCCTGACCACCCCGTCGAGCGTGCTGCACGTGATGGCTCACGGTGACCACAGCGAGGAGCCCTCCTTCCTGTCCACCGACGGCCAGACCCAGGTATCGCTGACCGCGCTCGCCGACTGGTTCCTGGACCGCTCCTGGGGCATCGCCAGCGGCGTGGTGATCGCCGACGGCTGCAAGACCGGCATCGGCAAGTGGCAACGCGCGATCCGCGACTGCCTCCAGGACGACATCACCTACATCGGCACCAGCACAGTCGTCGGCTGGTACGAGGCCACTGTCTTCTGCTCCGCCTTCTACGGCGCCCTGATCCGCAACCGAGGCCTCGGCAAAAGCCCCGCCGAGCAAGGCTGGGACGCCGCCGACCGAGCCATCCGGGCGTACGAAACCCTCACCGACGCCCGCTGCCCCTACAAACCAGTCCTCCTAACCCCCAGCCGCCGAGCCCTCCGCTCCCTAGCCGGCTAACCCCCACCCAACACCCACCCACCACCAACCCACCCCGAAAGCATGGCGTCACCCCGCCCCGGGACACCCCGCCCGACACCACCCAGCCCCGCGCACCTCGCCCGTCCCCCCGCCGCGCCACCCCGCCGTACCACGCCGCCTGGTGCTCCCCGCGCGTGCCGCCCAGCCCGTGCACCTCGCCCCGTGCAGCCCAGCCCCGTGGACCCCCACCCGTGCCGCCCAGCCCCGCGCACCGCGCCTGCTACTAACCCGCCCAGTGCCCTCCGCGCCGCGCCGCGCCGCCTCGCCGCGGAAGCGTGGCGGGTAACTCCGGCCGCGCCACCCCGCCCGGCATCTCGCCCCACGCCACCAGCCCCGTGCCACCCCGCCCTGGCACCTCGCCCCGTGCCAGCCCGCCCGGGCACCCCACCCCGTGCCACCCCGCCCGGGCACCTCTCCCCGTGCCGCCCCGCCGCCCCGCCCCGGCACTCGCCCGTGCCACCCCGCCCGTGCCACCGCCGTGCCGCCCCGCCCCGTGCCGCCCCGGCCCCGTGCCACCTCGCCCCGTGCCACCTCGCCCCGTGCCACCTCGCCCCGTGCCACCTCGCCCCGTGCCGCCCTGCCGCGCCAGCTGTGCGACAACTGGTCAGGGCGTGACCAGGCCGGTTTGGTAGGCGATGACGACGAGTTGCGCTCGGTCGCGGGCGGCGAGTTTCACCATGGCGTGGCTGACATGGGTGCGTGCGGTGGCCGGGCTGAGGAACAGTTCGGCGCCGATCTCGTCGTTGCTCATGCCATGACCGACCAGGGCCACGACTTGCTTCTCACGCTCGGTGAGGACCGCGAGCCGTTTCTCGGAGGTCTGGCTGGCTGCTCGCCTGGCGGTGAACTGCGAGATGAGCCGACGGGTGATCCGCGGAGCGAGCAGCGAGTCTCCGGCGGCCACGACCCGGATGCCGTGCAGCAGCTCGGCCGGACCGGCGTCCTTGAGCAGAAACCCGCTGGCACCGGCCTGCAGACCCTCAAAGACATAAGCGTCGGTGTCGTACGTGGTCAGGATGAGGACGCGAACATCCTGAAGCCCCGGCGTCCCGACGATCTCTCTGGTCGCCTCAATGACGTCCATCGTCGGCATCCGGATATCCATCAGCACGACATCGGGCCGGGCGGCACGGGCTTGCTCGACCGCCTGCGCACCGTTGGTGGCTTCACCGACCACCTCGATCCCGTCCTCGGCGTCCAGCAGCGCCCGGAACCCTGACCGCACCAGACCCTCGTCGTCGACGAGCAGCACCTTGATCGGGTCGTCGTCGAAGGACATGTTCAAGAGTCTGTCTCTCCCACCGGCGCATAGGGCAGTCGTGCGGTGACCGCGAACCCGCCGTCAGCCACCGGACCGGCGTCGAGCCGACCGCCGAGCAGCTGACACCGCTCGCGCATGCCGATGATCCCACGCCCCGGTACTGCGGATGCCTTGGCGGGAACAGGGCCGCCTTCGTTGGTCACGCTCACCTCGAGAGAGTCAACTCCGTACCCGACCCCGACGTTCACCCGGGTCGGCCCGACATGGCGGATCACGTTGGTGATCGACTCCTGGACGATTCGGTACGCGGCAAAGTCCACCGCGCTGGGCAGTTCGGCGGCGGGCGGTGGGTTCTCGAGGGTGACGTCGAGTCCGGCCTGGCGTGCCTTCGTGATCAGCTCGTCGATCTGCCCGAGGCCGGGATGCGGCACTCGCCCGTCGTGAGCGTCCCGGAGTACGCCGAGAATGGACCGCATTTCGCGCAGCGCCTGCGAGCTGGATTGCTGAATGGCCAGCAGCGTCTCGCGGATCCGTTCGGGCTGCTTTTCGAGCAGGTGGGCGGTGACTCCGGACTGGACGTTGATGACCGCGATGGCGTGAGCGACCGTGTCGTGGACCTCGCGGGCGATCCGGAGTCGTTCCTCATCGACCCGAGCGCGAGCTTCCTCTTCGCGGGTCCGCTCAGCCAGTTCGGCTCGCTCCAACGCGTCGGCGGCGATAACGCGGCGGGACCGTACCGACTCACCGAGCGCCGCGCTCATCACAGACGCCCCGATCCGGAAGAACACCCACCCGACCGCGGCGGCCGGCTCAATATCCGTTGCAGCAAGCAACCAACCGGTACTCAGCACGGCGATCCCGACCCCGGCAATCACAAGCGACCGCCGCCCGTCGCCGTACGAGGTGAGGGTGTAAAGCGCGACAAACAGCGCAAGCCAGCCGGGCGCGTCGGGAAAGTCCAGGGCGTAGTAGACCAAACTGGCGGTCGCGGTAACCGCGAAAACCGCCACCGGAAACCTACGCCGCACTGCGATCACAACACCACTAACGATCAGCAGGACGTAGCCAAGGTTGCCAAACTCCCCGAGAGGCCGAAGTACGGATTGAGGATCCGCGGCCACCTTGGCGAGAGTGCCCTGGACCTGCATCACGGTAATGAACAGCGCAAGCAGCAAATCCACCGCAACCGCAGACAGCCGAAACGAACCAATACGCGCTTGCATGCCGCGATCCTAGGTCTTCCACCGCAGCATGACGTCCGCTCACAGACGGATCCCCCTACGTCGAGAAGCGCGGTCCAGCCAGCAACAACTACGTCGGGAAGCGCAGCTCGTTCACAGGACCGCTACGGCGAGCGCGGCAAACAGCGTCATGCTGCCCGGTGTTGCATTGATTCCGCCAACTCCGACGGCAGCAATCCGCCAGCTTCCTCAGGCACCCCCGCAGGTCGACACCACGGCGACACGCGTGCCGTCGCTACCGTCTGTGATGCGTGTCAGACTCTTTGTGGTTCTGATGTGAGGTGATCAGCACGGGGTGAAAGGCGAGCAGCCGTGGCGATCCTCGAACACCTCCGGCATTCCGCAGCAATTACCCACCCGCGGAACTCCGCACCGATCCTGCTAGCCGTCCGTCTCACTGCGAGACTTGCAGTCGTCGGTCTCGCCCCGAGAACTGCAGTCGCCCCTCTCGCCAAGAGAGCTGAAGGCGGTCCGCGATGACGCCCACGCGACGGACACTCCTCACGGCGGCCGCGATCGTCGCCGGCTCTTACCTCCTCGCAATGATCCTGAGCATGCCGCCGTGGGCTGCCGCGCTTGCTTCGACACTCGTGCTGATCCTCTTGGCCCTGGTCTGGACGCCGGACAAGCCAGCTCCCGCCGCACCTGTCGCGCCACCGGCTCCGAAGCCCGTGGATCGGGAACCTGTCTTCACGGCACCACCGACGCGAACCATCGCCGGAGTACGCCTGCCATCGGCATCGCCCGACTACCACTTCAGCTTCTCCGCGATCGTTCAGTGGTCGCCCGTGATGACCGGACTGCGTCACGCCGACCTCGGCAGCGTCGCCGTCGACGCGTTGCTCAGCAGGGCCAAGGCGCTGACGGCGACCCAGCAACCGTCGGAGGAGGCGCTGAACCAGCATCGTCTCGCCTCCGTGCTCGGCGAGCCGGATCTTGACGAGAAAGGCCAAGTCCGCACCTGGGCCACCGAAGTACGGCTCAAGCTCCCCGAGGCGGACCTCAAGCACCTTCAGAACATCACCGCCCTTCAGCGCCGGGCACAGACCTTGTTGCTGGAACGACAACTGGAGCAGGACAAACGCGCCTATCTGCGGGACGACGTGCTCGCCACGCCGGGCTCGGCGGTCGTCTGGTGGCTGGCCAACAACCCTGGCGAGGTTGCCCAGTGCGTGGACCTGCTGGGCACGCTCACCCGGCTGTCCGCGGCCGCCAACGACATCCCGCTCGACACCCTCGAACACCGCTGGGACAACGAGCACAGCCAACTGGCGCTCGTAGTACCGGAGTTGTCGGGACAACAGGAACAGCCGGCCGACGAGGCCGACGATCAAGGTGAAAAGCCTTCGGAACAAGGCTGATCGGCTTGGTCGATAGGGCCGGCCCGCGTGCAGGGGAGGGGCCGGCCCTACCGGGCTTGTCAGTTGTCTATCCATCGGATTGTGGTGGCGCCGTTGTGACCATGGATGGTGAGGAGGGCGTCGATGCCGTCCTGCCAGACGGTCGTGGTCGGGAACCTGCCGCCCCAGTGGAGGGTGACGGTGCCGTCGGACCATTCGACGCCCTCGGCGACGACGCCGGTGCCGCTCACACCTGAGACGTCGACGTGCCGAAGGAGATGGAAGCGTCGTGGTCCGGCGGCCGCGGCGACTTTCAGGTGTCTGCGCGGTGGCCGGAGCATCGTCGCTGGTCTGCCACTGATCTCGTCCATGGCCCACAGTCAACGCTCGCCGGCCTCGCTTCACCATGAACCGGACCGCTATCCACAGGGCACCGATTGTGCACCCATGAGGTCACTCGACCCACGTAATCTGATTGCACAGAGTGATCGAGCACAGCTGGGAGGAGCGGGCCGATGACAGTCATCGACCAATGGACGGGCCGGCACGCGCGCGCCTTGCAGGCGGCGATGCGGTTGACCGGCGAGGCCTTCGCCGAACACCTCGGCATCTCGCCACGCACCGTGGCCAAGTGGCGAAAGCGACCTGACATGGTTCCCAGCCCACAGCTCCAGGAGGCGCTCGACACGTCGCTCCACTTGGCGTCGCCTGAAGCGCAGTCGCGCTTCGCCGCGAGTCTCGGCGTACCGCAGCCCGAGCTTTCGGCGCTGGACGATTCGATGGTCGACCAGTTGAACGCCGCGGTCGGCGAACTGTCGCGCATCCTCGCCGCGTTGCGGACCGCGGATGTACAGATGGCGGGCAGAGCCGTCGGCTCCAGCGAGACACCCGGCCCGCCTTGACGACCGGCCGGTACTACGTAACTGTCGTTCGCTGAAAAGCGAAGGGACAAACAGATGAGGCGACGACCGGTGACCTCGACGAGCGTGCGGTCGGTGGGCTACGACATGTCCACCGGCACGCTCGAGCTCGAGTACGTGAACGGCAGCGTCTACCAGTACTACGAAGTGCCGCAGCCGACGTACGCCGGTCTCCTTGCCGCGCCCAGCATCGGCAACTACGTCAACACGCAGATCAAGCCTTACTTCGACTTCGCTGAGGTCTGAGCCGCGACGTTTCGGTGTGTCACCGGCGGGCACCAGAGTGTGGATCCACGGGGGTGGTCTCGTCAGGAGGTGGAGATGGTCACTCGTAGAGCCTCTACGACTGGTTCTCGTGTCCTCACGATCCTTGTGGTCGTGTGGTTGCTCATCGGTGTCGCGGCAGCCGCGCAGCGAAACTACTTCAGAGGATCGGATGCCAGCTGCGCAAAGATCAGTACGATCGCGTTCACCATCGTGGCCGGCCCGCTGAACTACCTCGGCGCCAACCCGAAGATCGACTGCGAAGCCCCGCAACCATCCCGCTGATCCAGCGGCACGGCCGCGGCCCCAACACCCCGCGGCCGTGCTGTTCGCGTCTGCTCACCCTTAGGCTCGGAGTGACCTGACAGGGGAGGACGCGTTGGCTGACGTACTGACCGGCGAGGATCTCGAGCAATTCAAGGTTCCGGGTGCGAGCTGGGCGTTGATCGACGACGGCGTATTTGCCGAGCAAGGCAGCCTAGGCGTTGCCGAAGCCGGCGGAACGACCCCGATCACCACCGGAACGCTCTTCCAGGCGTGCTCCATCAGCAAGCCGGTCGCGGTGTTCGCCATGCTTCGGCTGGTCGACAGGGGACTGCTCGACCTCGATGACGACGTCAACCGATGGCTTACGTCGTGGCAGATTCCACCCACGGGTGAATGGCGCCCGGTCGTCACATTGCGGCAGCTGGCGAGCCATACCGCCGGCCTGACGGTTCCCGGCTTTCCGGGGTACAAGCGTGGCGCCGAGCTGCCAACGCCGGTCGAGATCCTCAATGGCGTCAACCCGACCAACACGTTCGGAGTCCGCGTCGACCTGGTGCCCGGCACCCTGTTCCGGTACTCCGGCGGCGGGACCGTCGTACTGCAACAACTCCTCGAAGACGTCACCGGTACGCCGTTCCGCCAGCTCGCGCGGGAACTCGTCTTCGAACCGCTGGGCATGTCGGACAGCGACTTCGCCCAACCACTGCCGCCGGAACTCCAGGATCGGGCAGCCACTGCCCACGATGAGCTCGGTCGTCCAGTGGAGGGCAGATGGCACTCGTATCCCGAACTTGCCGCCGCTGGTCTCTGGACCACTCCCACTGATCTAGTGGCCTTCGCATTGGGAATCAAGAGCGCGTATGTAGGCGCCGCGGGTGCCCTCGTCTCGCAGGAGCTGGCGCGGGAGATGTTGACTCCTCAGATCCCGATGGTCGATCCCTACGACGGAATGGACGCGCTGGGGCTCGGGGTCTTCCTGGCTGATGGCGGTGCGCGCTTCGGGCACGGCGGATCGAACAAGGGCTTCAAATGCCACCTGGTCGCCTACCGGGACACGGGCCAAGGCGCGGCGGTGATGACCAACGGGGATGGCGGCACTCACGTAGTCGAGAAGGTGCTCACGCGGATGGCCGCGTCGTACGGGTGGCAGGGCTACCCGAGGGAGCTCATTGAGCGAGCGGACGCTGATGAGACGGCGCTCAAGAGGCTCACTGGCAGGTACCAGCTGCGAGAGAACGTGTACTTCGAGGTGGCTGGTGCTGATGGCGGCCTCGAGGTGGTGTTCGATCGGCAACCGGCGCTGAGGTTCGGGCCGCGAGGGAAGGGTCGTTTCGGCGCGCGGTGGGGCGTGGACGCGGAGCTGCGACTGACCGGTGATGGCGGCTTGGTGTTCGTCCAGGACGGGGTGGAAGTGGAGTGCTCCCGGTTGGCCTGAGCGCTGGGAATAGGTTCGTGGGGGAGTGGGTTACATCTGATGCCGTCCGGTACATGACCCCCGGGCCTCACACTCAGCCGCTACGAGCGGCCACTCGCCGAGAGGCGTCTGCTGGACGGTGCAGTACTCGATGGGTGGGAGCCGGTACTCCGGTTCCCACCCACTGCTGTGTCCGCCTCTTCGGTGTCCGACTCTGTTGGGGTCCTGCCCTTGCGACTTGACCCCGGTGCGAGTTGAACGGGTGCGGCATCATGGAGGTGTGGCCCGGGGAGACGCGGGTGACTGGTGTGACGAGAGGGACGACGGCCGGCGGGCCGAAGAGACAGTGCAAGGGTTGGGTCAAGGTCCAAACCCCGATTTGCATCTTCACCGCGAATGTCAGTAATGTTCTTCTTGTTGGAGCGGGTGCGGGACGCGAAAGCGGCCGGCCGCTTCGGACTCCCTGAAGGTCTTAGCAGCCGAAACACGCCCTTAGCGGGTTTCGGTCACTGGGCCACGCCGGGAGACTGGGATGAAAGAAGCCGATTTGACTGGCTTCGGCCGGAACAGTAATGTTTGGCGGGTTGCCCCGGAGCTTGGATCGAGAGAAACAAGCGCGGTGTGCGTCCGATTCTTGAGAACTCAACAGCGTGCCGAAAGTCAATGCCGAAATTTAGCATTAACCCGTTTCACGGCATTGGATGATCTTG
>NZ_JBFAAA010000017.1:0-122020 GCF_040639475.1 Kribbella sp. NPDC023855 | reverse complement strand
AAACACCCCGACCGCCCCCCCCGGGGGGGGGTTGGCCCCCCCCCCCCCCCCGCTCCCCCCGCACCACCCCCCCCCCCCCAGCGCCGCCCCCCCCCACAACGTGGTGGTGCGCCTGCTGGACGAGGCGCTGCGGCCAGTGCCGGTGGGCGCGATCGGCGAGATCCACCTCGGCGGCGTCGCTGTCGCGCAGGGCTACCTCGGCCGTCCGGACGAGACGGAGAGAGCTTTCGTGAGCGACCCGGCGCATCCGGGTGGGCGGCTCTACCGAAGCCGGGACCTAGGGCGCTGGCGTGCGGACGGGTCGCTGGACTACCTGGGTCGTGCTGACGACCAGGTGAAGATCCGCGGCCACCGGGTCGAGCCGGGGGAGACCGAGCATGTGCTCGCCGACCTACCCGGCGTGATCGACGCGGTCGTCGTTGCGTGCGCCGACCCGGCGGGCGACACGTGCTTGATCGGGTACGTCGTCCTGGAGGACAGCGACCCCGCAGTACTGGCGAACCTGCTGCTGGAGCTCACCAAGGAACTGCCGATCTACCTGGTACCAGCAGACCTGATCCCGGTCGAGGACCTCCCGCTGGACGCCAGCGGCAAACTCGACCGCTCCAGGCTGCCCGCCCCCGAGTGGCTCAGCTAGACCACAGGAGAAGTCGGTTCTGCACCGTGGACGGGGGTGTTGTCCGGTGGCTGCCCTCCCGCAGCCTCTGGCTCACCGTCCGCGGTGCAGAACCCGCGCTCGATCCTCATCCCTCCTGAGGATCGACCGCACCTACCTCGACTGCTCGCCGGCGGAGCAGCGCGAAGGCGCTGATCACGCAGATGAGCAGGGAGTAGACGGCCCAGACCGATCCGACGTTGCCGAGCTCGGGCCCGTTCCCCCGGGAGCCGAGTACGACGACGGCGGTGACCGCGACGAACGCGATCAGTGGGCCGCTCCAGCCCAGCACGCCCATCCGGACCGGGTGCTCGGACTCGGACTGTTCGTCCAGGGCCGAGTCGGTGGACAGGATGCGTCCCCGCAGGAACTCGTGCAAGGCCGCGACGCCGCTCGCGGCGGCGACGTTCAGGAGCAGCAGGCGGCCGGCGACCTCGCCGAGCGCGCTGCCGCCGGGACCGACCGTGCCGTACACGACGGCGTACAGGTCGACCGGGACGGTGGCCGCGGCCGCGAACACGACGACGGACTGGAACAGCCGCGGGCGGCGTACCGACGCGCGGAGCAGGCCGTGGCTGGTCGTCGTGGCGATCACGAGCGCGGTGAAGAAGAGTGCGAAGACGATGAGAACGACGACGTCCATCAGGACCTGTCCCTACGGTCGAGCGTTGCCCCGGACAACGCTGGTGGACGTGCGTACATCGGTACTGCGGTTGCTTGCGCGAGCGGCGAGGAGTCGCCTCCTCGCCGCCCACGCAAACGGTCAATCCCTGGCATGCAGGCCCCCCTGATTGCCCACGGACAGCGTGCCCCCACTCCATCCATCCGTTGCATCGCGGGAGCAGGGGTCGCCGTTACAAAGATTGTGGCAATTGCGTAAAAACTGCGCAAAATTGCTCGGGAGACCCCTTTCCGCACGACACAGATGTGTGCGAAGGGTCGCAATCCGTCATCGAGGGACGGGTGGCGCCAACTGCCGGGTGGGCTACCCCGATGCGCTCCCGGACCGGTGCGCGGTACTGGCCGGGGGCAACAGATCCCAGCCGAGCCGGGCGGCGCCGATCAGGCCGGCGTTGTCGAGCTGGGCCGGTTCGACGGTCAGGTCGGCGACGAACGGGAGCTGTGCCAACCGCTTGACCCAGCGCTGGACCGGGTCGAACAGCACCGGGCCGGCCTTGGCCACCCCGCCGCCGATCACGACGGTCGTAAGGTCAACGGTGACAGCGGTGGCAACGATGCCCGCCGCGAGGGCCTGGGCGCCGTCGTCGAACACCGCGAGGGCGATCTCGTCCCCGGCGGCGGCGTCCGCGGACAGCACCGCCGCGTCGACGTCCTCGGTACTGCGCCACCCGCGACGCTTGGCCCGGGCAACCATCCGCGGGCCGCTCGCATAGGTCTCGACGCAACCGTACGAGCCGCAGGCGCACGCCTCGCCGTCGAGGTCGACCACCACGTGCCCGAGGTGTGCCGCGTTGCCGGATTGTCCGATCATCGGCTTGCCGTCGACCACGATGCCGGCGCCGACGCCGGTGGAGACGACAATGCCGAGCAGGCTGCTGACGTCGCGTCCGGCGCCGGTCCAGAACTCCCCGAGCGCAAAGCAGTGCCCGTCCACACCCAGCGTCACCGGTACGTCGCCGACCAGTTCCCGCACCCGGTCCACGAGCGGAAAGTTCCGCCACCCGGCGATGTTCACCGGGGACACCAACCCACGCTCCTGATCCAACGGCCCAGCCGACCCAATCCCCACCGCCAGCGGCCCAATCCCCGCAGACCCGGCCGCCAAGGCGCCGGCCACTGCCGACCCGGCCGCTGCCAACCCGGCCTCGCTCAGGACCCGGCCGATCAGTTCGGCCAGTGCGGCGAAGACCTGGTCCGCGTCGCCGGTCGGGGTGGGGATGCGGTCCGCGGTGACGATCCGGCCGTCGGCGGACACCAGCGCGGCGGCCATCTTCGTGCCGCCGATGTCGATGCCCAGCACCGTGCCTGCGTGGTCGCTCATGGTCCCCCCGTCAGTACCGGTGCGGTTGGTCGGTCTGGAAGTTCTCTTCCACGCGGAGCTGCTCGGTGCTGATCGGCAAGGTCACTGTGCGGGACTCCGTCGTAGGCGGCCTGGTCGGGAGACAACGTTATCTGTAACCAGCTCATCCGGCGAGGGTTTGCCGAAGCTAATCGTGCTAATCCCGCAGGTGAGCGCTGGAATCATGCCATGACAAAAGTTGACAACGATGGCCTCTCAAGCGCCCAGGTGACGGTCAGCGAGGCGTCGTCTCGCTGACCGTGACGATGTGAGGTAGCGCCCTCGGAGCGAGCGCGAGAGGGTAGGCCTCATGAGTGACCAACTGGATCGTGACGCGGCCGGCGCCCTGATCGTCGGCTTCAACGGAACCACCGCCCCCGACCAGCTGCTGCGCGCCGTCGCCGCCGGACTCGGCGCCGTCATCCTGTTCACCCGCAACGTCGAAAATGCCGAACAGGTCGCCGCCCTGACCACCTCGCTGCGGGCCGAACGGCCCGACCTCGTGATCGCCATCGACCACGAGGGTGGCGAGTTCAGCCACCTCGCCCCTGCCAACCCCTGGCCGCTGGCGTCCCCTCGCGCGCTCGGTGAGCTCGACGACGTCAGCCTGACCCGGGCCGCGGCTCGCGATGCCGCCGCCACCCTCGCCGCGCTCGGCATCGACCTGATGCTGGCGCCCTCGGTCGACGTGAACAGCAACCCGGCCAACCCGATCATCTCGACCCGCTCGTTCGGTACGACGGCCGACGTCGTCGCCCGGCACGGCGTCGCCTTCGTCCAGGGCGTCCAGGACGCCGGTATCGCGGCCTGCCCGAAGCACTTTCCCGGTCATGGCGACGTGGCCGTCGACTCGCATCTCGCGCTACCCCGGGTAGACCGGTCGATCGAGCAGGTGACCGCGGTCGAGCTCGCGCCGTTCAAGGCCGCGATCGAGGCCGGCGCGGACGTGATCATGAGCGCGCACATCATCTTCTCCGCGTACGACGACCAGCCGGCCACCCTGTCGCGGCGGATCCTGCACGGCCTGCTGCGCGAGGAGCTCGGCTTCACCGGAGTGATCACCACGGACGCGCTCGAGATGCAGGCGATCACCGCGACCCGGTCGATCGAGGACGCCGCCGTCGCCTCGATCCGGGCCGGTGCGGACCTGGCGATGATCGCGATCGGGGAGGCCGATCCCCGCGCGCTGACGGCTCGCCTTGTCCAGGCAGTCGGCGACGGAACGCTCGAGGCGTCCCGGCTCGCGGACGCGGCCGGCCGGGTGCGCGCCCTCGCGAACACTCTCGCCGCGCGACCTCACCAGCCCGGCCTCGACGGCGCGCCGACCCGCGAGGTCGCGGCCCGCACGGTCACCGGGCAGGACTTCCCCGGACTGGGCGGATCGCCGTACGTGGTGGATCTGACCCAGGGCCTGCACCCGGCCTGGAATCCGTACTTCAGCGGCCTTCCGGAAGTCTTCGCCAAGATCGCGCCGGGCTCGGCAGGCGTCGTACTGCGAGGCGACGATCCCGCCGCACTCTCGGAGGCTCAAGCAGCCTCGATCGGGAGGCCGCTGGTGGTCGCGGTCCAGGATGCAGTCCGTACTCCGTGGATGCGGGCCGCTCTGCAGAAGCTGCTCGAGAGCCACGAGGGCGACGTGTTCGTGCTCTGCACGGGGATTCCGGAAGACCGGGCCCTGGTGCCGGCGACCGTTCCGACGGCTGTCACCTACGGGCGCAATCTCGTCGTCCTGGAGGCGGCGGCACAGCCGCTGACCCGCGTGCCGTAAATCCTATATCCTATTGCGACCCCCCAGCTCGAGGAGTGCGCGATGGCGATCCAACCGTGGTTCGGCGGGGCCAAGCTCGGCATCTTCATCCACTACGGCATCTACGCCGTGAACGGGATTGCCGAGTCCTGGTCGTTCTTCAACGGATCGATCAGCCATGAGGACTACATGAAGCAGCTCGACGGCTTCACCGCGGCGAAATTCGACGCGGAGGCATGGGCCGAGCTGTTCGAGGCGGCCGGCGCCCGGTACGCCGTACTGACGTCGAAGCACCATGACGGGGTCGCGCTCTACGACACGGCGGCGAACGATCTGTCGACGGTGAAGGCGACTCCGGCCGCCCGCGACATCGTCAGTGAGTACCTGGACGCGCTTCGCCGGCACGGCATCAAGACCGGGCTGTACTTCAGCCATCTCGACTGGTCACACCCGGACTACGCGTCGGTGCGGCCGGCCGAGATGCCGGCCGACGAGCGGGGCAACCCGTTCGCAGTACCGGCTGCGGGGGAGGAGGACTCGGAGGCGTGGGAGCGGTTCCTTGCCTTCCACCGGGCCCAGCTGACCGAGATCATCGAGCGGTTCCAGCCGGACCTGCTGTGGTTCGACGGGGACTGGGAGCGCGACCCGGGGCAGTGGCGGATGGAGGAGGTCCGGGAGCTGATCGAGTCGAAGCTGCCCGAGACGATCATCAACGGCCGGATGCGGGGCGGATTCGGTGACTACGCGACGCCGGAGCAGGGCGTGCCCGTCGTACCGCCGGCCGGGCCGTGGGAACTCTGCGTCACGATCAACGAGTCCTGGGGATATCAGCACGACGACCACGCCTACAAGTCCGTCCGGCAGTTGGTGCGGCTGTTCGCGGAGACGATCGGGGGCGGGGGCAACCTTCTGCTCGACGTCGGTCCGCGCGAGGACGGCAGCATCCCCGAGGAGCAGGTCGAGCGGCTGCGGGAGCTCGGCGACTGGATCCGGCGGCACGAACCGGCCATCTACGACACCACCCGCGGCCTGCCGCTGGGCGCCTTCTACGGTGCGTCCACGGTCTCGCTCGACCGGAAGAAGCTGTACCTGTTCGTGTTCGACCGCCCGAACGAGTACGTCGTGGTCCGTGGTCTGAAGAACAAAGTGCTCAAGGCAACCATCCTCGGGAGCAAGGTCGAACTGCGCACCACCCGGCAGGGCGGCCACGCCGGCGTACCGGGCTGGGAGTACCTCTTCATCGACTCCGACACCGCGCTCGACCGGGACTGCACGGTCATCGAGCTGGAGCTCGACGGCGAGCTCGACCTGTTCGAGCACCACACCCGGGACTAGCGGCACCGCACCCCGGTGCCGGGCTGACCGGCCTCGGGTGCCGCTGAGGCAACGTTTCCAGGGCTAGCCTGACTCGGGTGAACGCTCTCGACCTGTCGAAGATCACGCTGCGTCCGATCCGGTACGACGACTGGCCGCGGATTCATGAGTGGGCTTCGCGGGAGGAGTCCTGCCGGTACCAGCCTTGGGGTCCCAACTCCGAGGCGGACACCCGGATCTTCGCGGAGACGGCCGCTGCCTCGTGGCAGGCGGATCCCCGGCACCGGTACGCCTGGGTCGCCACCCACCCGGCCACCGGTGTGCTCGGCATCGGCGAACTGAACATCCGCCACGTCGCCTGGAAGCGCGGCGAGATCAGCTACTCCGTCCACTGCGACTACTGGGGCCAGGGCGTCGCCAGCGAGATCGCCCGTCTGCTCTGCCAGTTCGGCTTCGAGGAACTGGCCCTCGAACGCATCGAGGCGACCTGCGACCCTCGCAACTCCGCCTCGGCCGCCGTCCTGAAGCGGATCGGCATGACGTACGAAGGAGTCCTCCGCCGCACGGTCCTGATCCGCACCGGCTGGCGAGACTCCAAGATCCACAGCCTCATCCGCCCCGAATGGACCCCGCCACCCCCAGCCGCAGCACCCCGCTGGACCCTCGCCTAGCTGGTACGCCGTACTCCGGTCAGCTGCAGGTCCAAGGCGTGTTGCTCGACGTAGTTGAGGGCGTGGCGGACTGCTCCGATGGAGACGATGGTGTCGCCGAGGGAGGAGACGGCGATCCGGGGTGGAGTGGCGGTGAAGGTGGCCAGCTGGGTTTCGATGTCCGGCAGCAGGGCCTTGGCGGCTGTCGCCACGGCGCCGCCGATGACGATCAGCTCGGGGTTGAAGAGGATGCCCAGGGTGGCAAGCACTCTGGCGGTGCGGCAGGCGATGTGCCGGAGGATGCCGAGGGCAACTTTGTCGCCGTCGGCCGCGGCCGCGAAGACCAGCTCCGCGGTGATCGGGCTGCCGTCGGCAAGCTCGCGGAGGCTCGTCTCTACTGCTGCGTCCGCCACCGCCTTCGTGCCTTGCTCGCGGGCGGTCCGGGCGATACCGGCCGTGTCGCCGACACCCTCGACGAGTTTGAGGTAGACCATCTCACCGGCGCCACCACGGCTGCCGTGCAGCAATCGGCCGGAATCCATCAGGCCGGAACCGAACCGCTCGCCCGCGAGGAGCACGACCAGGTCATCGACGTCACGGGCCTCACCTCGCCAGTGCTCGCCCAGCGTGGCCAGGTTGGCGTCGTTCTCCAGCAGGACCGGCCAGCCGTGGAGTTCGGTGAGCCGGTTCGTCAGGCCCGCGTCGAAGCGCCGCCAGAACTCGTCGTCGACCAGGATGTTGCCTTGCCGGTCCACCGGCGCGGCGACCCCGACCCCGGCCGCGAGCACCTCGGCGTCGGTCACTCCGGCCGTGTCGATGACCTCCAGAACGGCCTCGTTCACGACCGCGGTCTGCTCACCGGGCGTCTTCACCGACTCGAACGAGCGGCCGGCCTTGGCGACGGTCTCGCCACGCAGGTCTGACAGCAGCACCGTGGTCTTGGATGCGCCGACGTCGATGCCGAGCACGTAGCCGGCCCGGCTGTTGAACTCGAACCGGCGGGAGGGCCGGCCCACCGGCGTACCGGGGGCGTCGTGGCCGGGGTCGAGCTCGACCACCCAGCCCATCGCGATCAGGTCGTTGCAGACGGCATGCACGGTCGCGCGGGTGAGACCAGTGGCCTCGATCAGGCCGGTACCGGTCATCACGCCGGCCGTCGACAGCACGCCGAGGAGCTTGCTCGCGTTCACTCTGCGCAGCATCGGTGGCGTGGCCGCCGGGGTTGTCGCCATATTCCCTCTTGACCTCCTCGCAAGTCCCCGCGCACAATACTGCAGAATCTAAATTTAGAGTCTATATAAATCTGGCGGCAACCCCGCCGGAACCAGCTGGAAACATCCGCCGTCCTTGCGTAGTACCCCCGGACCACCCTCCGAACCGAGTGAGGCTCTCTTGACCAGCACCGCGACCCTGGTGACCCGTGCCGACGACCCGAGCGACCCCGACTGGTGGCGGCAGGCCGTCGTCTACCAGATCTACCCGCGCAGCTTCGCCGACTCCAACGGTGACGGTGTCGGTGACCTGCAGGGCATCATCAGCCGCCTGCCGTACCTGACCAAGCTCGGGATCGACGCGGTCTGGCTGAGCCCGTTCTACCCCTCGGCGCTGGCCGACGGCGGGTACGACGTGGACGACTACCGCAACGTCGACCCGCGCCTGGGCACGCTGAGCGACTTCGACGAGCTCGTCGCCGCGCTGCACGGGGCCGGGATCAAGCTGATCGTCGACATCGTGCCGAACCACACCTCGAACCTGCACGAGTGGTTCCAGGAGGCGCTGCGCTCACCGCAGGGTTCGCCCGCCCGCGACCGGTACATCTTCCGCGACGGCACCGGGCCGGACGGGTCCGAGCCGCCGTCGGACTGGGACTCGGTGTTCGGTGGCTCCGCCTGGGCGCGGACCCCGGACGGCCAGTGGTACCTGCACCTGTTCGCGGCCGAGCAACCCGACCTGAACTGGGACAACGCCGAGGTCCGTGACGACTTCCTGACCACGCTGCGGTTCTGGTCGGATCGCGGGGTGGACGGTTTCCGGGTGGACGTGGCGCACGCGCTGGTCAAGGACCTCACCGAGCCGCTGCCGTCGAAGACCACGCTGCCGCGGCAGTCGGAGTCCAACGGCGCGCACCCGCTGTGGGACCGCGAAGGCGTGCACGAGATCTACACCGAGTGGCGCAAGGTGCTGAACGAGTACGACCCGCCCCGGTCGGCCGTCGCCGAGGCGTTCGTACCGGCGGCGCGTCGCGCGCGGTACGCGAGTGCCGACGGACTCGGCCAGGCGTTCAACTTCGACCTGTTGCAGGCCGACTGGGACTTCGACAAGTTCCGCACGGTGATCAAGGAGAACCTGGCGCTGGCCGACGAGAACGGCTCGTCCTCGACCTGGGTCTTCTCGAACCACGATGTCGTCCGGCACGCGACGCGGTATGGGCTGCCGAAGGACCCCGAAGGCGCATGGCAGGACGGCAAGGCCTGGCTGCTGAGCAACGGGACCGAGCCGACCGTGGACGTCGAACTGGGGCTGCGACGGGCTCGGGCCGCAGTACTGCTGATGCTGGCGCTGCCCGGCTCGGCGTACCTGTATCAAGGGGAGGAGCTCGGGCTGCAGGAGGTCGGCGAGCTGCCGGCGGCGAGCCTGCAGGACCCGGCCTACTTCCGCTCGAAGGGTGCCGAGAAGGGCCGTGACGGTTGCCGGGTGCCGCTGCCGTGGACTGTCGGCGGGTTGTCGTTCGGCTTCGGCTCGGGCGGCTCTCACCTGCTGCAGCCGACCTGGTTCGGCCAGTACTCCGTGGAGGCGCAGGAGAGTGACCCGTCGTCGACCCTCAGCCTCTACCGCAAGGCCCTCGCCGTACGCCGGGGACTGCAGACGGGTGCCGGCCTGGAGTGGATCGATGACGTCGAGTGGGCGCTCCACTTCAGCCGTCCCGGTGGTTGGCAGTCGGTGACCAACTTCGGTGCTGCTCCCATCGAGCTGCCCGAAGGCGCGGTCGTCCTGTCCAGCTCGCCGCTCGAAGGCGACAAGCTCCCCACCGACACCACCGCTTGGCTCATCTAGCCTGGCCCCTGCTCGACCGCTGGCGCCGAACGTGGCGGGGCGCCAGCGGTCGCGCAGCCTGAGCGGCAGAAACTGTCGGTGCGGTGCGACAGACTGCCGGTATGACTGCTGAATACGTCCAGACCGACCAGTTCCGTGGTGCGCGCATTCACCTGTGCGACCTCGCCGGGCTCGAGATCCGCGACTGCGAGGTCGACGGGCTGAAGATCGTCGACTGCTACGGCAGTGACGTGTATCTCGGCGGCGACTTCCAACGGGTCGTCGTCAACGACATCGACGTGACCGCGTACGTCGACGCGGAGCTCGACCGGCTGCACCCAGCGCGGGTGCTGGCGCGTGAGGCGACGACCGTCGACGACTACCGGGCGGCCTGGAGCGCGGTCGAGCAGCTGTGGGAGTCCACCCTCGAGCGCGCGAGATTGTTGCCTGAGGCAAAGCTTCACGAACGCGTCGACGGCGAGTGGTCGTTCGTCGAGACGCACCGGCATCTGCTGTTCGCCAGCGATGCCTGGGTCGGCAACTGCGTGCTCGAGGAGGACGAGCCGTACCACCCGTTCGGCTTCCCGGCCGGAGGGACGCCGAGCGAGGAGGCCGCGAAGCTCGGGCTGACCCTCGAGGCCACGCCGACCCTCGACGAGGTGCTCACGCCACGGCTGGCGCGGATGTCCAAGCTGCGGCGGGTCTTCGACAGTCTCACCGACGCCGAGCTCGACCGGGTTTGCGCGCGGAAGCCGGCTGACATGTATCCGGACAGGGAGTACGTCGTCCGGCGCTGTCTCAAGGTGGTGCTGAAGGAAGAGGCCGAGCACCACCGGTACGCCGTCCGCGATCTCGCCGTACTCGAGAAGGCGGGTGTTCTCTGACCTGATCGTGGTGGCGCTGGCAGGATGTGGGGGTGGACGCGACGCTTTCTGATGTGGTTGAGGTGCTCGACGGGCTGTACGACCCTGCGTGGGCGGAGAGCTGGGACGCGGTCGGTCTGGTGACCGGCGATCCGGGGCAGCCGGTGCGGCGGATTCTGTTCGCGGTGGATCCGATGCGGGTCGTGGTGGACGAGGCGATCAGCGGTGGGTTCGACCTCCTCGTGACGCACCATCCGCTGTTGCTGCGCGGGGTGAACAGCGTCGCGGCGACCACGCCCAAAGGCCGGGTGATTCACGACCTGATCCGTGCTGGGGTCGCGTTGCAGGTGTGCCACACGAACGCGGACAACGCGAATCCCGGGGTGAGCGACGCGCTGGCTGCCGCGCTCGGGCTGACGGAGACCCGGCCGTTGAAGGCGATGCCGAGTGAGCCGATGGACAAGGTTGTGGTCTATGTGCCGGTGGCCGAGACGCAGAAGCTGATCGACGCGCTCGCCGCGGCCGGTGCCGGGCGGATCGGTGAGTACGAGCGCGCCGCGTGGAGCTCCACCGGCGAAGGGACTTTCCGGCCGCTGGATGGAGCCAACCCGACGATCGGCGAGGTCGGCGCGATTGAGCGCGTGGTCGAGGACCGGGTCGAGATGCTGCTGCCGCGACATCGTCGCCGGGCGGTGGTGGAGGCACTCAAGGCGGCCCACTCGTACGAGGAGCCGGCCTTCGACATCTTCGAGATGGCCGCGCTACCCAGCAATCGGGGTGGCGGGCGGATCGGCGTACTGGCGGAGGCGTTGCCGCTCAAGCGGTTCGCCGAGTTGGTGGGGGAGCGGCTGCCGCGGACCGAGCACGGAGTACGGGTGTCGGGCGATCCTGACCGGTTGATCGAGTCGGTCGCGGTGGTTGGTGGAGCCGGAGACTCGGAGTTCGAGCGGGTCCGCGCGGCCGATGTGGATGCCTACGTGACGGCCGACCTGCGGCACCATCCCGCCACCGAGGCCCGCGCGTACGACGAAGGTCCGGCGCTGGTCGATGTCGCCCACTGGGCCAGCGAATGGCCGTGGCTGAAGGACGCCGAACGCTTGGTGACCGACGCCCTGGCAACTCGTGGCTTCACTGTCGACGCCCAGGTCTCCACCATCTGCACCGACGCCTGGACGCTGCACCTCTAGGTCAACGCGGTCGCCAGCCGGCGGACGACTTCGGCGTCGGCGGAGTCGGCGGCTGTCCCGGTAGGCATGTGCTCCGTGATGGCCGCGCCCACGATGTTCTCCACGCCGGAGACGAGTTCGATCAACCGCTGTACCGGTACGCCGTCAGGCTCGGGATATCCCAGCGACCCGAACTCGGTGGGCTCGAGGACGTCCAAATCGACATGGACGTAAACGGGCCCGCTGAGACCGTCCAGCACTCGATCAAGCTCACCGACCCCGTACCGCCGGATGCCGACCTTCTCGAGGTACTCGTGCTCCGACGCATCACCCGCTCGCTCCCCGGCGATGATCACCTGCCCGGGCACCAGCGGCCGCGCCGGAACCAGCGGAGCCGGCCCTTCGCCGAGCAGCGTGCGCAACACCATCCCGTGAAACGAGCCGGACCGCAGCGTCTGGGGCGTGTACAGGTCGGGATGCGCATCGATCCACAGGACGGTCAGGTCGTCGCCGTACCGATCGCGAGCGGTGGCGATCGGCGCGAGGTCCACGGAACAGTCCCCGCCGACGGTCAGCACCAGATCGTCGAGGCCGGCCAGGGCGTCGTACGTCAACCGGAGATTCTCGGTCAGCACATCCAGCCCTCGTACGCCGGCCTCCGGCTTGCCGCCCGTGTCGAGGACAGGCACCGTCACGACCCGGTCGGCCGGAACGAGCTCAGCGGTCCGATGAGCGCCGTCCGCAAGGCGCGGCGAATCGCCCAGCCCGGATCCCTGCCATTGCGGCACACACAGCACAGTGGTCATACGGCACCCTACGATCCGACCAGGCCGCGTCCAGCGCGTTTCCAGGTGCATTGAAAGGTGAGGGCGCTAGACCCCGGCCGCTCTAATCTGGCGCGATGAGATTGCGGTGGGCGCTGTGCGGCCTGGTGGTGAGCATCAGTTTGTTGCTGACAGCATGCAAAGCGCTGGAGCCCCCGACAGCGGCTCCGACGCCGACTCCGGTGCCGACGGTCAGCCATCCCGCCCCGCCGGTGCCCAAGGATCGCGACCTCGCACGACTGGTCGCCGCGCTGACCCAGGTCGACACGTGCGCCATGCTCGACGCGGCGAAGGCGCAGGCTCCCGGTTTCACGGCCGCGGACAAGCTTCGCCGTACGTCGGCGCACACTTGCCGGATCACCAACGCCCGCGGTGACTGGGTCAGGATCGAGTTGGCGACCGGCAGCAACCGGATGAGTCGGTTCGATCTGGCGATCGACACGATCGGCGGCGCGAAGGTCTATCGCGACCGGCCGAACACCGACACCTGCGCGGTGGACGTGCCGATCGCCTTCGAGTACTCGATCAGCATCTACTCGCACATCGTCGGGGCCAGCCCGGCGGCGCTCTGCCGGCCGGTCGACGCGTTCGCCAAGTTCGCAGTGCCAATGCTGGCCAGGCCGGCTCCGGCGAAGACACCGCTGGCGGGGTGGTCCGGCTGTGCGCTGCTGAGTGTGATTCGCGGGAAGCCGATCAGCGCATTCCAGATCGGTGGCTATCCCACCAACAACATCGACGGCTGCACCGAGATGGACGTGGGTGAGCTGGTCTCCGAAGTCAGCCTGTCGTACGGCGGCGAGCTCGACCCGGCGAATTTCGAGCGGATCACCCCGATCGGTGGCCACCCCACCGGCGTGGACAGCCCCGGCGACAAGTGCCGGCTGACCTGGCTCGCCGGCCCCTCGGGTCAGACCGGTGCCGCGGACAAGTTCGTCGAGCTGATCGTGATGGCGAAGACCTGCGCCCAGGCCGAGCAACTCGCGGCGAAGACGAAGACCGCTCTCGCCGGCCCGATCCCGAAGGGAGCGGCTCCGCTGTTCCCGATCTACCTGCGCCCGAACGAGCCGGACTCGGAACAGCCGGGCGCCTGCGCCGACGTGGACCGCTTCGTCGTCGACTCGAACGTCGAGCAGCGGTGCCGCCCGTACGTGCCGGTCGCCGCGCCGCCCCAGGGTGCGACCGAAGTGCTGCGCGCGGTGCAGGCCGACGGGAACGTCGCGTGTGCGCTCAGCCTGGGGGCGGTCCGGAAACATCTCGGCGCCGAGTTCCGGCCGGTGACGATCGGCGGCCACGGTTGCCGGTACGTCGAGCCTGCCCACGGGCTGGAGGTCGCGGTGCTGGTCACCAACCGGGCGATCGCCAAACACCGGGAGTCGAAACCGGTGAAGGTCGGCAAGTACGGAGGCTGGACCGACGCGACGGAGTTGTCGCTGGAGCGGTACCTCGTCAACCTGCACGTCGACCGGCCCGAGCAGGTCTCGCTGCACGTCTCCTTCGACTTCAGGCCGCGGCGCGGAACGAACCACCTCGGCACAGCTCTACAGAAGGAACTGGTGCCGCTGGCTGCCGCCATCGTCAACAAGTACTTCTGACCCCCGGACCGGTCACTGGTAGGGGTCGGTCACCTCGCGCAGTTTGGTGAGGGCCTGGTGCAGTGCGGTGGCCAGCTCGGGGCCGAGGTGCTCGTTCCAGTTCTGCTCGACGCTCATCACCACCTCGCGGGCCCGGTCCGCCGCGGTCCGTCCCTTCGGGGTGAACCGGATGAGCCGCGCCCGCCCGTCGGCCGGATCCGGGACTCGCTCGACCAGACCTTGCTCTTCCAGGGCTGCGACCAGCAAGCTCGCGGTCTGCTTGGTGACCTGGGCCTGCTCGGCCAGTTCGGTGAGACGGGAGCCGCCGGGCGCGATCCGCTGGGCGATCCGCGCCTGGGCGACGGTCACCTGGTAGCCGGCCTCGTGCATGGCGCGGATCACCTGGTCGTCCATCGCGCGGTAGGCGATGAACATCAGCGTGGCGAGGTCCATTCCACCCCTTGACACTAGTCAGTATTGCTGACCAAAATTAGTCAACATTGCTGACGATTATAGGTGCGCGATGAGCAGAGTTCCTCCGGTCAGAGTCGTCCGGGCCGCCACGGCCGTCCGGACCGCGTTGCAGACCCTCACGCGGCGCATGGTCCCGCCGGAGATCGGTCTGCTGGAGCTCGCCTCGGGCTTCATGGGAACGCAGGCCCTGTACGCCGCGGCCAAGCTCGGCATCGCGGACGTCCTGGCGAACGGCCCGTTGGCTGCGGACGACATCGCGGCGGAAGCGGGATCAGACCCGGATGCCACCTATCGCCTTCTGCGGGCCTGCGTGATGTTCGGGATCTTCACCGAAGAGTCCGACGGACGCTTCGGGCTCGCTCCGCTGGGAAGCAGGCTGCGCTCCGGAGTCCCCGGCTCGATGCTGCCGGTCATCCTGATGCTCGGCGACCCGCAGTACCAGGGGCCGTGGGGGCGGCTGGCCTACTCCGTCGAGACCGGCAAGCCTGCCGTGGAGGTTGCTCTCGGCAAGCAACTGTGGGAGTACCTGGACGAGAACCCGGAGTTCGCCGCGACGTTCAACAACGCCATGACGTGTCTGACCACCCTGGACTGGCCGACCGTCGCGGCGGCGTACGACTTCACGCCGTACTCGACGATCGTCGACATCGGGGGAGGGCACGGGCAGTTGCTCGCGCTCATGCTCGGTGCCTCCCCGACTGCGAAGGGTGTTCTGCAAGAGCGCGAGGCTCTGGTCGGCCCGGCCGAGGCTCAGCTGCGGGAGGCCGGGGTGCGCGACCGCTGCCGGATCGAGTCCGGGTCGTTCTTCGAGACGGCCCCGTCCGATGGCGACCTCTACGTACTGCGCCGGGTGATCCACGACTTCGACGACGAGCAGGCCGTCGAAATCCTGACCAACGTACGCCGCCACATGCCGCGGGGATCGACCCTGTTGCTGCTGGAGAGCGTCGTGCCGGCGGGCAGCACCCCGCACTTCGCGAAGACGCTCGACCTCGACATGCTGATCTTCGTCGGCGGCCGCGAGCGGACCGGCCGGCAGTTCACCACGCTGCTCGACCGGGCCGGATTCCGCATGACCCGGATCATCCCGACGGTCTCGACCCTCTCGCTCATCGAAGCCGTTCCAGGGAGGTAGCCATGAACGTCATCGCGCAGCTCAGCGCCGGCATCGCGGCGCTGATCATGCTCGCCGTCTTCCCGGTCGAGGCCTTCCTCATCGACCGCCCGTGGGTCCAGAGGTTCCTCGGCATCGAACCCCGCGGCATCGAGAACGTGCACCTGTGGTCGTTCTGCATCGGCGCCCGCAACGCCCTGGCCGGAGTGGGCACGCTGATCGGACTCGGGATCGTGCGCTACGGCGACGCGTCCGTCGGCACCACCGTTGTGGTCGTCAGCTGCCTCTACATGCTGCTCGCCTCACTGTTCATGGGTGTCGCGGACGCGCTCGGCTACTGGCGCCCCCGCGGCGGAAGCATCCGGGGAACCATCGCCGCGGCCGTCCTGCCGGCCGTCGCGCTGATCGCCATCGCTGCCTAGCGCCCGGAAGGCAGGCCGGTACGCCGCTCGGCCCGGCCGCCGGCGGGGGTGGTGGGGCGTCGTGCGTGGGTTGCGATGTGGGGCAGTACCGTGGACACTCACATCTCGATGCTCTGTACCGGCGCCTGACCTTGCGGCTCTGATCGGTGCGGGGCTGACAACTGAACGCGATCTAAGGAGCCGACCCTGAACGCCGAGCCCGCTGTCCAACGCCGGTTGCTGGAGCTGCAGGACCTCGACCTGCAGCTGGATCAGATCGCGCACAAGCGCAAGTCGCTGCCCGAGCACGCGGCGCTGGCGGAGCTGGCGAAGGAGAAGGCGGTCGTCGACCGTGAGCTCGTCACCGCCGACACCGAGGTCAGCGACCTGCGCCGGGAGCAGAAGAAGGCGGACAGCGACGTCGACCAGGTCCGCCAGCGCAAGGCGCGCAACCAGCAGCGGATGGACTCCGGGCAGGTCACCTCGCCGCGCGACCTGGAGAACCTGCAGCACGAGATCGGCTCGCTCGACCGGCGGATCCTGGCGCTGGAGGATGCCGAGCTCGAGGTGATGGAGAAGCTCGAGGCCGCCGAGGCGGTGCAGGCCGAGCTGCAGGCTCGCGCGGACGCGTTCGCCGGCCGGCAGAGCGAGCTGGAGGCGACCCGGGACGCGGCGCTGAAGGAGCTCGACGAGCAGCGCGCGGGCGTCGGCGACAAGCGGGCGACGATCTCTGCCGAGCTGCCTGTCGAACTCGTCACGATGTACCAGAAGCTGCGCGAGCGCAACGGCGGGATCGGCGCCGCGCCGCTGGTCGGCAAGCGCTGCATGGGCTGCCGGATGGAGCTCGCGCCGTCGGACCTGACCAAGTTCAAGGCCGCCGCGGCCGACGTCGTACTGCGCTGCGAGGAGTGCGGACGCATCCTGGTCCGGACGGCGGAGAGCACCCTGTGACGAAGGGCCCGTCGCACGTCATCGTCGAGGCCGACGGCGGCTCCCGGGGCAACCCCGGTCCGGCCGCGTACGGCGCGCTGGTGCGTGACCCGGCGACCGGTGAGGTGATCGCCCAGGCCGGGGTCACCATCGGCGTCGCCACCAACAACGTCGCGGAGTACAGCGGGCTGATCGCCGGGCTGGAGCTGGCCCGCGAGTACGCGCCGGACGCCTCGATCGAGGTCCGGATGGACTCCAAGCTGGTGATCGAGCAGATGGCCGGGCGCTGGAAGATCAAGCACCCGGACATGAAGCCGCTGGCGATCAAGGCGCAGTCGCTCGCGCCGTTCGGGACCGAGTGGACCTGGGTGCCGCGCGCCCAGAACGCCGCCGCCGACGCGCTCGCCAACCTGGCGCTCGACGGCAAGCCGGTGCCGCTGCGTCCGGTCGCGGTCGGGGGAGGCGCGGCGGCCGTAGTACCGGCTGAGCCTTCCGACCAGCAGAAGGCGTTGCAGGGTTGGGGTGCGCAGACCGAGCCGCCGACCCAGCTGATCTTCCTGCGGCACGGTCAGACCCCGCACACCGTCGAGAAGCGGTTCTCGGGTTCCGGCGGGGACGACCCGGGGCTGAGCGAACTCGGCGAGGAGCAGGCGCGCGCCGCGGCGCAGTACCTGGCGCGGAATCGGCACGGGGAGCATGGCGGCATTGACGCGGTCGTGGTCTCGCCGATGCGGCGGACCAAGCAGACCGCGGCAGCCGTCGCGGAGGCGCTCGGGCTCGACGTGAAGATCGAGAAGGGCTGGGTGGAGTGCTCGTTCGGTGACTGGGACGGGCACACGTTCGCCGAGGTGCAGCAGAAGTGGCCGGAGGCCCTCAACGCCTGGATGGAGTCGACCTCGGTCGCCCCGCCCGGTGGCGAATCCTTCGACGCGTGCGCCCGCCGGGCCCGCTCCGCGCGCGACGGGCTGCTCGCGGCGTACCCCGGCAAGACGGTGCTCGTGGTCACCCACGTGACCCCGATCAAGCTGATGGTCCGCTCGGTGCTCCAGGCCCCGATGAACTCCCTCTTCCGGATGGAACTGGCCCCCGCCACCCTCACCGAGATCCACTGGTACGCCGACGGCCTGGCCTCCCTCAAAGCCTTCAACGTCCAACCCGCATTAGTCTGACCCAAGAGCCGCGGCACGACGGGGTGCCTGGCGGATGGACGGAGTGGTCGCGTGCCGTTGCAGAGGGTGCATTTCGCCGAAGAGGTCCCTGAGGTTTTCCGCGCGTCGCTGCGGGCGATCCGGCAGGAGCTCGACGTCCCCGCGGAGTTCCCGGCGGAGGTGGTCGAGGCCGCGCTGGCCGCGGCGGCGAACCCGCGGTTGCCGGAGCTGGACCGGACCGATATCGAGTTCGTCACCATCGATCCACCGGACTCGATGGACCTCGACCAGGCCGTCCACATCGAGCGCGCCGGTGCCGGCTATACCGTGCACTACGCGATCGCCGACGTCGCCGCGTTCGTCCAGCCAGGCGACCCGATCGACGTCGAGGCGCGCAAGCGGGGCGAGACGCTCTACGCACCGGACAAGCGCACCCCGCTGCACCCGCCGGAGCTGTCCGAGGGCGCGGCGTCCCTGCTGGCCGGCGAGGTCCGGCCCGCGGTGCTGTGGACGATCGCGGTCGATGCGTCGGGCGAGGGCACTGACGTGACGTGCGAGCGCGCACTGGTGAAGTCGCGCGCCAAGCTCAGCTACGCCGGCGTCCAGAAGGACCTCGACGCCGGTACTGCGTCGGAGTCGCTGCAACTCCTGCGTGAGGTCGGCAAGCTCCGCGAGCAGCGCGAACTGGAGCGCGGCGGCGTCAACCTGCCCATCCCGGACCAGGAGATCGTCACGGCCGATGGCGAGTGGACGCTCGAGTTCCGCGCACCGCTGCCGGTCGAGGGCTGGAATGCGCAGATCTCCCTGCTCACCGGGATGGCCGCCGCACACCTGATGATGTACGGCGAGATCGGCATCCTGCGCACGCTGCCCGAGTCGCACGACGACCTCCGCCGCAAACTCGAGAACACCGCCAAGGCGCTCGGTATCCCGTGGCCGGTCGGCGTCTCGTACGCCGCGTTCATCCACGGCCTCGACCCCAAGGTGCCGGCCCACGCGGCGATGCTCGCGGCCTGCACGGTGCTGTTCCGTGGCGCCGGCTACACCGCGTTCTCGGGTGGGGTGCCGGAGCAGCCGGAGCACGCCGCGCTGAAGTCGGAGTACGCGCACTGCACCGCGCCCCTGCGCCGCCTGGTGGACCGCTGGACGAGCGAGATCTGCCTCGCCCTGTGCGCGGACACCGAGGTGCCGCAGTGGGTCCGCGAGTCGATGGACGAGATCCCGAAGATCATGGAGGAGTGCGACCGCAAGGCGAACGCCTACGAACGCTCGATCGTCAGCATGGTCGAGGCCGGCCTGGTCGCCGACCACGTCGGCTCGTCCTTCGACGGCGTCATCACCGACGTCGACGACCGCGAACCGACCCGAGGCATCGTCGCCCTCTCCACCCTCGCCATCGAAGGCCGAGTCACCAGCACCACGGCCCTCCCCCTAGGCCAACCAGTCCACGTCAAACTAACCGAAGCCGACATCACCAAACGCACCGTCGCCTTCCAGTTGATCCCCTGACCCCGCGCCCGGCGGGCGAAGGCGCGTTCGAGCGCAAGCGCGCGCGGAGCGTGCAAGCCGCGCGGAGCGTGTAAGCGCGGGCGCAGCCCGCAGGTCCGGGCGTAAGCCCGCAGAACCTGGGGTGGGTGGGAGCGGGCGTAGCGGGCGCGACGGAGGAGCGGCGGCGGAGCGCGCGTGGGAGGAAGCTGTTACTCCAACGCTTTCAACACCGCCGCGGTTGTGCGGGTGGTGTCGCCGGTGGCTAGTAGGTCTAGGAGGCCGCCGCGGAGGATGGCTAGTACGGCGGTGCGGCGGGCCTGCGCGGTCTTGCTGTCTTTGCCGGGCTGCACCGACTTCAGCAAGTCGAGCCAGTCGTCGACGGTTGAGCGCGCGAAGTCGCTCCACGGGCCGTCGGGTGCGACCAGGGATCGCCCGTAGGCCTCCACCCAGAGTTTCATCAGCGGGCGGCGTTCCTCGGCGGCCAGCCAGGTCCACAGTTCGCGGGCGACCACGTCGAGCCCCGGCGGTTCGTCGTACTGGCTGGTGATCTTGCCGAGCAGGTCGAGCTCGTCGCTGCGGGCGCGGGCGAGCAGGGCGCGGATCAGTCCGTCCTTGCTGCCGAACAGGAACAGCAGCACCCGCGGGCTCGAACCGATGGCCGTCGCGAGGGGCCGCAGGGACAGGTCGGCCAGTCCGTGGGTCAGTGAGTACGCGTAGGCGCGCTCGAGCAGTTCGGTTTCCCGCGCAGAAGGGGCTGGTTTCGTCGTGGCCACCCGGCTAGTATCACTTACTGAAACAGTCGTGTCAGTAGATCGGGTGGTGTCGATGGAGATCAGGCAACTAGACCGGCCGGGAGATCTCGGCTGGGTGGTCCAGGTGCACGGCGAGCTGTACGCCGAGGAGTACGGCTGGGGGATGGCGTACGAGGCGTTGATCGCGCAGATCGTCGCCGACTTCGGCAAGGACCACGATCCGGCGCGGGAGCGGGCCTGGATCGCGGAGCACGACGGCGAGCGGGTGGGGAGCATCTTCCTGGTGCGAGGTCCGGACGAGGGGACGGCCCAGCTCAGGTTGCTCCTGCTGCACCCGTCCAGTCGTGGTCACGGCCTCGGCGCCAGGCTGGTCGACACCTGTCTGGCGTTCGCCCGCGAGGTCGGCTACAAGCGGATGGTGCTGTGGACCAACGACCCGTTGGTTGCCGCCCGCCACATCTACCTGGCCCGCGGTTTCAAGCTGACCAGCGAAGAGCCGCACAACCTCTGGGGCAATGAACTGCTCGGCCAGTACTACGAACTGGAACTCTAGAACTGCCGCCCGGGCGTCTGGCCGAACGTTCGGCGGAAGACGTCGATGAAGGCGCTCGGGCTGGACCAACCGCAGCGGTGGGCGACGGTGCTGACGGGTTCGCCCTCGGCCAGCAGGATCAGGGCGTGGTGCAGGCGGAGCTGGGTTCGCCACTGGGGAAATGTCATCGCGAACTCCTGCCGGAACAGGCGGGACAACGTTCGCTCGGCCGCACCCACCTGACGGCCCAGCTCGGCCAGCCCGCGCCCGTCGGCAGGATCGGCGTACAGGACGTCACAGACCGCGGCCAGTCGGTCGTCGGTTGCTGTGGGCAAGCGAATTGGTTGCTGTGGTGACCTTTCCAGCTGGTCGAGCAGGACAGCACGGATCCGTGCCCGCGCGGCGCTGTCATCGGAAGGGTCGGCCGTGTAGGCGATGATCAGTTCGCGGAGCAGCGGCCCGACCGCCAGTACTGCGGGAATCTCAAGGCCGACCGGGTTGAGCGAAGCGGGCAGCCCGACGAGATGCAGGTCGGTCGGACCGTAGGCGCGGTGCTCGTGCACGGTCCCGGCCGGCACCCAGATCGCCCGGGTCGCCGGTGCGATCCAATGGCCGCGATCCGTGGTCACGGCGAGGACCCCACGAGCGGCGTACGCGATCTGGTGGTCGTCGTGGCGATGCGCGTCGATACCGCCGCCGGGAGCGAGCCGGCGCAGTGCGGTCGGCGCGATCGGAGTGTGGCGGGGAATCGACATCATCTGACAGATTATCGGAAGCCGGTCAGTGCCAGCTGAGCCGAGGCTGGAGGGTGTGAAGCGACTCCAGACCACTTTGCTGTCCACCGGCCACGGCAGCGTCGACCTCTACCAGGGCATCGTGCCCGTCCTAGTACCGTTCCTGGCCGCCGAGCGCGGCTACGACTATCTCGCCATCTCCGGCTTCGTCCTCGCCGCGACGCTGCTCTCGTCGGTGGTCCAGCCGCTCTTCGGCCTGCTCACCGATCGCTGGTCGATGTCGTGGCTGATCCCGGCCAGCATGATCGCGTCCGGCCTGGGCGTCGCGCTGATCGGCCTCTCCTCGTCGTACCCGTTCACCCTGGCCGCGATAGGACTGACCGGCATCGGCGTAGCGGCCTACCACCCACAGGCAGCCCGTACTGCGCGAGCGGTGACGGGTGGAAGCCATATCGGCATGAGTTGGTTCTCACTCGGCGGCAACCTCGGCTTCGCAGTCGCCCCGGCCGCCGGACCACTTCTCGCGTACTCCGGCCTGGCGGCGACGCCACTCCTCATCGTCCCGGCCGTCGCCGGCGCCGCGATCACGGTGCCCCTGCTGCGTTCCGGCGGCGCGGCACGCCTGCGAACCAGAGACCTGCTGGGCGTGAACGACTGGCCGTCCTTCCGCACCCTCACGGCGATCATCATCCTGCGCTCGGTCGCGTACGTCGGCCTGAGTACCTTCCTCAGCCTGTACGTCGGCCAGCGGCTCCACCTCAGCACGGGCGCCAGCGCGACGACTCTCTTCGTGCTGTTCGGCGGGGGAGTGATCGGCACCCTTCTCGGCGGCCGTCTGGCGACGCGGTTCGGCCGCCTCCCGACCATGCGCTGGTCGTACGCCGTCGCCGCGTTCGCCCTGGCAGGTGTCGCGCTGGTCCCGACAGTCGCATTGTTCGCCTTCGTCGCGCTGAGCGCAGTGGCGTTGTACATGCCGTTCTCGCTGCACATCACGCTCGGCCAGGACTACCTGCCGACCCGCGTCGGCACCGCGAGCGGTGTCACCCTCGGCCTCGCCGTCAGCGCAGGAGGCGTAGCCGCGCCCGCCTTGGCCGCAGCAGCCCAGGCGTCCTCGCTGCAACTCGTCCTGACCACCTTGGCGCTTCTCCCAGCCCTGAGTTGCCTGCTCACCCTCCGACTGCGTGAACCGGCCTGACTACGGCTGGAGCAGCCGGTTGGTGAACTCGTTGGTGAACTTGCCGGCCGGGTCGTGCTCGGCCTTCAACTCGAGGAAGCGGGTGTAGCTGTCGCCGTGGACCTTCGCCATGTCCGCGCTGGTGATGCTGCGCCCGTACTTCCCCAAGTGCGGCCGGGCGCCGACCTCGCGCATCAACGCCTCGGCCGCGGCGTAGTACCGCTCGAAGTCGTGGGAGTCGTTGCAGAGCAGGTCGAGCCAGACGGACCGGCGATCCCGGCCGGCACCGAGCAAGGTGCGGTCGTGCCCGGCCGGGGTGAAGCGCAGCTCGAGGAAGGTGTAGGGCAGGTCGCGCGAGTACATCGACTCGTACAGCTCGAGGAACCGCCGGGCGACCGGCATCGTGTCCTCGTACGGGATCGCGAACTCCAGCTCCTGGTGCAGGTGGTAGATCGACCGGTTGTAGGCCTTGTTGCTCTCCAGGACCAGGTTGCTGCCGCGCTTGAGCCGGTGTGCCGCGCGGGAGACCTTCGGCATCAGCCCGGACCTCGCCAGCAGGCCGGCCATCCAGGCGGCCAGCAGGGCGTCGACCGAGATGCTGAGGAACTCGCGGAAGTCACCGAGGAAGGACCGCTTCTTCTCGGTCGGCTCCCAGGTGTTGATCTGGCAGCGCTCCGTGAACGGGAACAGGTAGAGGCTCAGGTGGGTGTGTTGCTGGAGCAGCGCGTCGAGGTTCGCCTCGACGGCGGGCAGCTCCGCCAGCTCGACCTTCTGGGCCACGTTGAACCGGTCGACCGCTTGCACGGTCACCTCGATGATGATGCCGACGGCACCGATTCCGCCGATCGCGGCGGCGAACAGGTCGTCGCCGGGTGCGCACTCGTCCACCACACCATTGCCATCGGCAACTTTGAGCCGGACCACGTGTTCGCTGACGAAACCCCAGTCCCGGCCGGTGCCGTGCACGTCGGTCGACAGGATGCCCGCGATGCTCTGCGCGTCGTGCGACGGCAGCGCGGCGAAGGCCAGCCCGTCCGCGAGCAGCGTGTCGGCGATGTCGCGGATCCGCGTCCCACCTTTGAAGGTGACCTGCTTCTTCGCCAGGTCCTTGGCCACCACACCGCAGTACCGGTCGAGTGAGATCAGCGTCGCGCTGGTGGCGATGCCGCTGTTGAAGGAGTGTCCGGCACCGAACACCCGGAGCTGATCGGCGGATTTGATCAGCTCGACGATCTCCTGCTCACTGGCCGGCCGCGCGAGCCGCTCGGGCCGATAGCTGAACCGTCGCAACCAGTTCCGGAAGATGCCGTTGGTGACGCGTCCTTCGAGCCAGATGTACCGCCCGCCGGTCACCGCGTAGAGCACCACGTTCCAGGTGGTCAGCAATCCGACCGCGAAGTACCCGCGGCGTTTCATCACTCCTGGAATGCGGTCCATGCCAGATGGTGACACGAAACCCGGTTCTTCCGGGAGAGTGGGGAACGGGCCGGTCTGTAAGCCGGATTCTGTGGTCGGCGATCATCTATCTACGGTGACCGTTGCCGGGCACCTCCAGCAGCCTACCCGCGAGCTCGGACGGGCAGCCCTCGGACGCTCGCGCGGACGACGGTCACCCGTCGCCCTTCTTGGCCTTGCTCCACGTGGGGTTTACCTAGCCTCCGCAGTCACCTGTGGAGCTGGTGGTCTCTTACACCACCGTTTCACCCTTACCCGCACCTGGAGGAACCACGGGGTTCATCCAGGCCGCTGGCGGTCTGTTTTCTGTGGCACTGTCCCGCGGGTTGCCCCGGGTGGGCGTTACCCACCACGTCGCCCTGTGGAGTCCGGACTTTCCTCGGCGCCCACCGTTGCCGGTGAACGACGCGATCGCCCGACCGGCCCGTTCACTGTCAGGATAGAGCCTGCGCGCCGACTTCCGGCCATCGGCCGTCGGCGGCCCGCTCGTACGGGCGTACGTCGACCACCGCGTCCAGGTTCAGCGGGCCGTAGAGGTGCGGGAACGAGATGCCCACCGCGTCCAGGTCCTCGTCGCACAACGCCGACACCAGCAGCCTGGTGTCGATCACCAGCAGGCACAGCGGCTCGGTGACGTCGGCGTAGAAGGAGTTCGCGACCATGGCGACCTGGTCCGGCCAGGAGCAGTGGATGAAGGTCGCGCCGTCGTCGAGTGACTTGCCCCGGGTGGAGATCCGGTAGCTGCCCGCTCGCTGGGCGGCTTCCCACTCCTCGACGAAGGCCAAATGCAGGATCAGAGCCATGCGCCCAAACCTAGTGCCCAGGCGCTGGAAACCGGGGCAACCGAGGCTTGCAGAAAAATCTTTGCAAAAACTATTCTGCAAGGACTAGAGTGGCGGCATGAGCGAGCGAGAAGTGCACGACGGACAGGAACTCAAGGCGCTGACCCATCCGCTCCGCCTGCGGATGCTCGCCGCACTGCGCGAGGACGGGCCGTCGACCGCGACCGAGCTGGCCCGGCGCTTCGCCACCGACACGGGTGCGACGAGCTACCACCTGCGGAAGCTGGCGCAGTACGGGTTCGTCGAGGAGGTGGCCGTCGAAGGGCATCCGCGGGCCCGGCACTGGCAGGCCGTGCACAAGACCACGACCTGGAAGAACACGGAGGTCGGCGCGACCGGCGAAGGCCGTGCGGCGGCCGACTGGATGCGCCGGCAGCAGGCCGGGATCCTGCAGTCCGACGTCGAGGCGTTCGAGCAGCTTCAAGACTCTCTTCCACCGGAGTGGATCGACGCCGCGGGCGTCGGCGACATGCTGGTCAAGCTCACCGCGGAGTCGCTCAACGAACTCTGGGATCGCTTCTACTCCGACCTCGACGAGCTGAAGGCCAGGGACGCCGGCAACGATGCGGCGCGGCGCGTCTCGATCGTCGTCGGCGGCTTCCCGAGAGCCTCATGACACCTCAGGCAGCGAGTCGCAGGTATGCGCTGATCAGCTTCCTCACCTGGTTGCCGACCGGCCTCTACATCCCGGTGATGGTCGTCCTCCTGCTGGACCGGGGAATCAGCCTGACTGCGGTGGCCGCCCTCGGTGTCGCCTACTCGGCCACCGTGATGCTGCTCGAACTCCCGACCGGCGGCCTCGCCGACGTGATCGGTCGCAGGCCGGTGATGATCGCCTCGGCCGCCGCGAGCCTGGGCGCTCTGCTGCTGCTCGGCCTGTCCGAATCGCTGTGGCTGCTGACCTTCTCCGCCGTACTGCGAGGCGTCGCTCGCGCGCTCAGCAGTGGCCCGGTGGAAGCCTGGTACGTCGACCAGGTGCCCGCCGAGGACGCGGCCGAGCTGACTCGTGGGCTGTCCTTGGGTGTGATGGCGTCGTCGGCCGCCCTGACCGCCGGGACTGTGGCGGGCGCGCTGATCCCGTTCGGTCTCGACGTGAGTCTTGCCGTGCCGGTGTTGATCGCCGCCGGTGCAGACGCGCTGCGCCTGGTCGTGACGCTGGTGGCGATGCCGGAAGCGAAGTACGAAGCGTCGTCCCTTCGCAGCATTCTGTGGGGAGTGCCCTCGACGATCGCGAGCGGTGCGCGGCTCGCAGTACGGAATCTCGCGCTGACCCGCATCCTGATGGTCAGTGCCGGGATGGGTGTCACGCTGGCGGTGATCGAACTGCTGACGCCGGCGTGGATGGCCGAGCTGGCGGGATCCGCCGAGCGGGGTGTGCTCGCTTATGGACTGGTGGCCGCGGTGGGGTTCGCCGCCGATGCGCTCGGCAGTTCGGTGAGCATGCCGCTGTTGCGCCGACTCGGTTCGGTCCGCGCGGTCTGCCGGACCGGGTACTGCGTGAGCGTGCTCGCGCTGGCCGGGATGGCGGCGGCGAGTGCGATGACAGGCCTCCCGGGGATCCTCGCTGCGGCCGTCGCCTACCTGCTCATGTTCGTCGGTCTCGGCATGGCGGCCGGCCCGCTGTCCCAGTTGCTGCACAGCCAGGTGACGACGGCCGAGCGGGCAACGGTGGTGTCCGTGCAGTCGCTTCTGTTGCAGTCCGCTGGTGCGCTGGGCGCGGTGTCGCTCGGCTACCTCGCGGGGGTCACCAGCCCGTTGGTCGCCTTCCTGCTTGCGGCGATCGCTCTGGCCGTCCCCGCGGCGCGCTTGGTGGTACCGGATCCAGTGCCGTCGCAAAGCGCGGAGGCATGCTCCGGCCGCTGAGATAGGTTTTCCGGCATGGCGACCCCTGAACAGACTCCGGAGAGCGCGGAGAGCAAGCCGACCGAGACCGCCGCCCCCACAGTGGCTCCGGTCGATGATCTGATCAGTTCGAAGCACACCCTCACCGCCGGCCGGCGGACGCTGAAGTACACGGCGACCACCGGGCGGGTGGTGCTGCGTCAGGAGGTGCTGACGGACGGCAAGTTCGACGGGTACCGGCCCAAGGCCGAGGTGTTCCTGACGGCGTACACGCTGGACGATGCCGACCCGGGGAGCCGGCCGGTGACGTTCGCGTTCAACGGCGGGCCCGGGTCGTCGAGCATCTGGCTGCATCTGGGGTTGCTCGGTCCGCGCCGAGTGGTGTCGGGCGACGCCGGCGAGCTCGAGGCACCGCCGTACGGGCTGGTGGACAACGCGGAGACGTTGCTGAAGGACAGCGACCTGGTCTTCATCGACCCGGTGTCGACCGGCTACTCGCGCGCGGTCGAGGGCGAGAAACCGGGGGAGTACCACGGTTTCACCGCTGACCTCGAGTCCGTCGGCGAAGTGATCCGGCTGTGGACGTCGCGCAACGGGCGCTGGATGTCACCGAAGTTCCTGGCCGGCGAGTCCTACGGTACGACGCGCGCCGCCGGGCTGGCCGCGCATCTCCAGGACCGGTACGGGATGTACCTGAACGGAATCATGCTGATCTCCGCGGTGCTGGAGTTCGGCACGCTGGAGTTCGGTCCGGGCAACGACCTGCCGTACACGCTGTTCCTGCCGTCGTACGCCGCGGCCGCGCACTACCACGGGCTGATCCCGGACCGGACGCTCGAGGAGGTGCTCGCCGACGCGGAGCGGTTCGCGGCCGGGCGCTATCCCAATGCTCTTGCTCAGGGCAACAGAGTTCCGGACGACTTCCGGGCCGAGGTGCTCACCCGGCTGGCCGGGCTGACCGGGTTGTCGGAGGACTACCTGGACCGGGTGAACCTGCGGGTCGAGCACACCCGGTTCTTCGCCGAGCTGCTCCGCTCGCGGCGCCAGGTGGTCGGCCGGCTGGACGCGCGCTTCACCGGCTGGGACTCGGACTCCGCCGGCGAGACGTCCGTCGACGATCCGTCGTTCCGGGCGATCATCGGGCCCTACACGGCGGCGCTGAACCACTACCTGCACGCGGAACTCGGGTACCGCAACGACCTGCCGTACGAGTTCCTCAGCAGCACGGCGGCCAAGGACTGGTCGTACAAGGAGTTCGAGAACAACCACGTCAACGTCGCCGACAAGCTGGCCGAGGCGATGCGCGCCAACCCGCACCTCAAGGTGCACGTGGCCTCCGGGTACTACGACTGCGCGACGCCGTACTTCGCCACCGAGTACACGATCGGCCGGCTGCGGATTCCGGCGGAACTTCGCGACAACATCGAACTTTGCTACTACCCGGCGGGTCACATGATGTACGTGCACGAACCGTCGCGGCGGCAACAGTCCAAGGACCTGTCCGCCTTCCTCAAGGGGGCCTCCAACCGATGACCGACCTCCCAGCCGAAGTCACCGGTACGACGAAGCGGTATCTGGAGCTGGTCGACGAGGTGCTCCCGGGACAGGTGACCGGGTTCTACCTGACCGGATCGGTACCGCTGGGTGACTTCCGGCCGGGACGCAGCGACATCGACGGCGTCGTCGTCACCGCCGAGCCGGTGCGGGACGCGTCGGTGGTGCGCGAAGTGCACGAACAGTTGCCGGCGGCACCGGCCTTTGACGTCACCTATCTGACCGCCGCACAGCTCGCCGCGGCGCCGGACCAGGACCAGCCGGTCGTCTTCACCCAGGACGGCGCCTTCCGCGAGGCGCCTTCCGGTGGTCCCGTCTCGCCGGTGCTGTGGTCGGAGCTGGCACGCCAGTCCTTCCCGATCCGTACTGCGCCCGGACTGGTCGTGCATGACGACCAGGAGGAGCTGGAAGCGTTCACCCGCGCCAACCTCACGTCGTACTGGGCATCGACCTTCGGTCAGCTGGAGTCCGCGATGGCCGACCGGCCCGACGACGAGGTGCTGCCCGAATCCGTGCTGCCCTGGGTGATGCTCGGCGTACCGCGCCTGCACGCACTCCTTGCCACCGGCAACATCATTTCCAAGACCGCCGCCGGCGAACACGCCCTGGTCGCCTTCCCCCGCTGGTCCGCCCTACTCCACCGCTGCCTCGACCACCGAGCCGGCACCCCCCAGACCTTCACCGCAGCCGACGCCAAATCCGCCATCCCCTACGGCCAAACGGTCATCACCACAGCCCTGGCGTTGTAGTCAGCCGGGGTAGATGCGAAACCCGGACAGCGCGCGGTGGTCGAACGATGTGTAGAAGGCTTCGGCGGTGTCGGTGACGAGGTCTATGCGCTGGGCTCCGGTGAGCGGCGCGGCGTACTCGAGGAGGGCTCGGCCGACGCCCTTGCGGCGGTAGGCGTGGTGCACCGCCATCTGGGACAGGTGGGCCTGGATGTGGCCGTCGCTTTGCAGGTAGGCGAAGCCGATCACCAGGTCGCCGTCGAGGGCTATCACGGTGGTTACGCCCGGGGCAGTGAGGACCTTGTGGGCGCGCTTGGGGTCGGCCGGGAAGCTCGGCCATTGTTCGGCCTCGCACAGTGCGAGGATGCCCGCGAGGTGGGCATGCTCGTACTGCGTGATGTTCACGGGAGGGTGAGGACTTCGGCGCCGGTGGGGGTGACCAGGAGGGTGTGTTCGAACTGGGCGGTGCGGGACTTGTCCTTGGTGGTGGCGGTCCAGCCGTCGTCCCAGAGGTCGTAGTCGTAGCTGCCGAGGGTGAGCATCGGCTCGATGGTGAACGTCATCCCGGGCTCGATCACGTCGTCGAAGCGTTCGTCGTCGTAGTGCGGGATGATCAGCCCGGAGTGGAACGCGGTCGCGATGCCGTGGCCGGTGAAGTCGCGGACCACGCCGTAGCCGAAGCGCTTGGCGTACGACTCGATCACCCGGCCGATGATGCTGACCTGACGACCCGGCTTGACCGCCTTGATGCCACGGTTGAGCGCCTCACGGGTGCGCTCGACCAGCAGCCGGCTCTCCTCGTCGACGTCGCCGACCAGGAACGTCGCGTTCGTGTCGCCGTGCACACCGTCGAGGAACGCGGTGATGTCCACGTTCACGATGTCGCCGTCCTCGAGCGGGCGGTCGTCCGGGATGCCGTGGCAGATCACCTCGTTGACCGAGGTGCACAAGGACTTCGGGTAGCCGCGATAGCCCAGCGTCGACGGATACGCCCCGCGCTCCACCAGGTACTCATGGCCGACCGCGTCCAGCTCGTCGGTGGTGACACCGGGCTTGGCCGCCGCCCCGACCGCCTCGAGTGCCTGCGCAGCAAGCTTGCCGGCCACCCGCATCTTCTCGATCAGCTCGGGAGACGTGACATAAGAACCGTCGTACGGCGTGGGCGCGGGTTTGCCGACGTACTCCGGCCTGGGAATGGAGGCGGGTACCGGACGGCGAGGCGAGATGATGCCAGGAGTGAGTAGCGACATGGTGAGATCATTCTAGTGAGCCGCGACAAGACTCCAGGAGGTGGTCAGGGCTTATGAGCGACGATCACAGCAACGAGTGGTACTACAACGTGAAAACCGGTCAGGTCGAGCCCTATCAGGGCGACAAGGCGGCTGAACGGCTCGGGCCCTACAGTTCGCCGGAGGAAGCGGCCCGGGCGCTGGAAAAGGTCCAGGAACGCAATGAGGCCTGGGACAACGACCCGAAATGGAACGACGACTGATTCGCCACCGGCGGGCATGACCGAGGGGCACCACCGCATCGGTGGTGCCCCTCGGTGTTTGCTGGTCAGGCCTTCTTCGCGGCGGCCTTGCGCGCCGGTGCCTTCCGCGCCGACGTCGCGCGCTTGGCGACCGCCGTGCGGGCGGGTGCCTTCTTGGCGGCGACCTTGCGGGCCGGGGCCTTCTTCGCAACCGCCGTGCGGGCAGGTGCCTTCTTGGCGGCGACCTTGCGGGCCGGCGCCTTCTTCGCGACCGTCTTCACGACGGCCTTCTTGGCCGCGCTGACCTTCCTGGCCACCGTCTTCTTGGCGGCGGTCACCTTCTTGGCGGCGGTCGACTTCTTGGCCGGAGCCTTCTTCGCGACCGTCTTCTTCGCGGTCGTCTTCTTGGCCACGGTCTTGGCCGGTGCCTTCTTGGCCACCGTCTTCTTCGCGGCGGTCACCTTCTTGGCCGGTGCCTTCTTGGCCACGGTTTTCTTGGCCGGGGCCTTCTTTGCAACGGTCTTCTTGGCGGTCGACTTCTTCGCCGGTGCCTTCTTCGCGGCGACCTTCGTGGCTGGTGCCTTCTTCGCCGCACTCACCTTCTTCGCCGTTGTCGTCTTCTTCGCGGTGACCTTGCGCGCGGTGGTCGTCTTCGCTGCGCTGGCCTTCTTGGCGACAGTCTTCTTGGCGGGAGAAGCCTTTTTGGCTGTCGCCTTCCCTGCGGCTGCCTTCTTGGCTGGCACTTCGCCTCCTTGGTGCGGCTGAGGAAAACCACGGTGGATTCCTCGTCGTCATGATGATGACAACACTTGGTGCCTACGTAAAGCACCTGAAACGTCCACACGTTAAGGCGTCCCGAACCGCAATCCGGGGGAATAGCGCGAAAATCCTTGTGGACAAGGGTTTTCACCGGGCTCCGAGCTTGCCGGACGGCGGCTAAGATTTGTTGGCGACACGCGCGCAAAGTGGCCGTTCCAGCGCCGATTCGGCGTCGTTGCGCGAAGTGTTGTCCTCGGCAACGTCTGCCGAACGGACCGGAAAAAGTGAGGTGGGAACGCATGCGGGACGACCTGGGAACAGTGGTCGCGGTGCCGTCACGCGTGCGTCGCGTGGTCAGTATCGTGCCGTCGTTGACGGAAGCGATCGCGGTAACTCGTCGCGAGTTGCTGGTCGGTGCGACAGACTGGTGCACGCATCCCGAAGACCTCGACGTGACGCGCGTGCGAGGAACCAAGAACCCCGACCTGGAAATGATCCGCGAGCTCGCGCCGGACGTCGTGATCGCGAATGCGGAAGAGAATCGCGAAGCCGATCTCGACGCGTTGCGTGCGGCCGGTCTCGCCGTCTGGGTGACCGCGCCGACCACCGTCGCGGAATCACTCGACTCGCTCCAGCGAATGCTTGCCGCCGTCACGGGAGAAGTGCCGCAGTGGCTCGACCAAGCGCGCGAAGTGTGGAGTACGCCCTCTGCCGGGCCGCGCCGGCGGGCGCTGATTCCGGTCTGGCGACGGCCCTGGATGGCGTTGGGCCGGGACACCTTCGCGGGTGATCTGTTGCAAAGACTGGGGATCGACAATGTGCTCGCACAATCACCGGAGCGGTATCCGAAGATCGACCTGACGGCGTTACCGGAGTACGACGTGGTGGTGCTGCCGGACGAGCCTTATGCGTTCTCACCGACCGACGGTCCGGAGGCATTCGAGCGGCCGGCCTTTTGCGTCAGCGGGCGGCACCTGACCTGGTACGGGCCTTCCCTGGTCGAGGCGCGGGCGGTGCTGACCGAACAGCTTCAGTGACCTGCGACACGATGACTGCGCTGTCAGGTAGACGGTTAGGCGAGCCTCACCTACGCTTGCCGCGTGCCGTCCATGACCGCGAAGAAGAAGTGCTGCAAGGACAAGCCGAGGTGCAAGAAGTGCCCGGTCGTCCTCAAGCGGCTGGCTGATGCCGGCTGCGCGGAGCGCCTCGACCTGCGCCACTACATCGTGGACAAGAAGCTGCCGAAGAAGCTCCTGAAGAAGGCCCGCGCCCGCTGAGCCGGCCGGGACGCCGCGGCGTCAGGACGCCTCGCGGTACCTGATCGCCTCGACCGCCTGCCGGAGCAGCCCCGGAATCGTCACGTGCGCGGCCTGACCGGTCGCCTCCAGCTCGTCCGGGCACCACCAGCCGTGCGCGCTGATCGTCTCCAGCTCCAGCTGTTCCTGGTTGGCGAAACTCACCTCGACGGTGTCCACGCCGACCGCGAAGAAGGTCTGGTGCTGGATGATCGGGCAGCCGCCCCACTCGAACTCGATCGTGTTCGTGGCCACCGGTGCACCGAGCCGCTCGGCCGGCAACACGATGCCGACCTCCTCGCGCAGCTCCCGGCTGCCGGCCTGCTCGACCGTCTCGCCCGCCTCGACGCCACCACCGATCGTGAACCAGTACGGCGTCTGCGGTTTCAGCGGGTCCCAGCCGTGCAGCAGCAACACCTTGCCGTCCGGGCGGACAGGCAGGACGCGGGCCGTCGTACGCCGGACGACGGTGCCGGGCGGTGGCAGGCGGGGTTCAGTCACACCTCAAAACGCTAGACGACACAGCCGGTACTACGACGCGTCGCGCGGCGCGTCTCGTCGCGACGTCCCGAATGCGGGCACTCGGCAACGGTCTGCGAACACGGCAGCGGACGCGGTGAGACGATCGGCATATGACTGCGCACATCGGCCTGGGACTTGCAGCCATTGGGCGTCCCGGCTACATCAACCTCGGCCACGACCAAGACCTGCCGCCTGGCCGTGAGGTCGACGATCTTCGCCGTCGGACGCATGAGTTGCTGGAGCAGGCCTGGCAGGCAGGGGTCCGGTACTTCGATGCCGCGCGGTCCTATGGTTTGGCCGAGACGTTTCTGGGGGAGTGGCTGACACCGGAGCGACGCGACCAGCTCACGGTCGGGTCGAAGTGGGGCTACACCTACGTTGCCGACTGGCGCCACGACGCGGAAACCCATGAGGTGAAGGACCACTCGCTCGCAACCTTCGAGAGGCAGTGGCCCGAGACGCTGCAGGCACTCGGCGGTACGCCGGACTTCTACCTGGTGCACAGCCTCACGCAGGACAGCCCGGCACTCGATGACCCGAAGCTCCTGGACCGCCTGCGTGAGCTGGCAGACAGCGGCGTACGGGTCGGTCTGTCGACGAGCGGGCCGCAGCAGGCGGAGACGTTGCGCAAGGCACTGACCCTGGAGACACCGTTCACTGCGGTCCAGTCCACTTGGAACGTGTTGGAGCGATCCGCTGGTTCAGCACTGTCCGAGGCACATGACGCGGGCTGGTTCGTGGTGGTGAAGGAAGCGGTTGCCAACGGACGGCTGACGGCGCGGGCGGGGGAGACGCCCTTCAACGCCTTCGCCGCCCAGCACGGCGTTGATCCCGATGCACTGGCCATTGGAGCCGCCGCGGCGCAGCCGTGGGCCGACGTGGTGCTCAGCGGCGCGACGACGGCGGAACAACTCGCCAGCAACCTGGCGCCGGTCGTCCGCGGACCCCTGGAGGAGTTCGCCCAGGAGCCCGCCGAGTACTGGTCAGAGCGCTCCGCCCTGCCCTGGCACTAACGCGCCGTGTCGGCGCACTGCGTCTAGAAGGTGTGTTCGTCGGTCGGGAAGGCGCCGGAGGTGACCTCGGCGGCGAAGGTGGTGGCCGCGTTGGTGAGTACGCCGCGCAGATCGGCGTACTGCTTGACGAAGCGCGGCATCTGACCGGAGCGCATCCCGGCCATGTCCTGCCACACCAGCACCTGAGCATCCGTGTCGCGGCCGGCGCCGATGCCGATGGTCGGGATCGAGACGCGCTTGGTGATCTCCGCGGAGACGTCACCCGGCACCATCTCGAGCACGACCGAGAAGGCACCCGCCTCGGCCAGTGCGACCGCGTCGTCGATCAGCGCGGCGGCCTGGTCGCCCCGGCCCTGGACCCGGTACCCGCCGATCGTGTGCTCGCTCTGCGGGGTGAACCCGATGTGGGCCATCACCGGGATGCCGGACTGGGTCAGCTTCTCGACCGCCGGTACGACGTTGCGCCCGCCCTCCAGCTTGACCGCGTGCACGCCGGCTTCCTTCATGAACCGGACAGCCGTGTGGAACGCCTGCTCGGGCGACGCCTGGTACGAACCGAACGGCAGGTCGGCGACGACGAGCGCGCGGTCGACCGCACCCGCGACTGCCCGCGCCAACGGGATCAGCTCGTCGACCGTGACGCGCAGGGTCGACTCGTAGCCGAAGACGTTGTTCGCCGCGGAGTCGCCGACCAGCAGCACCGGGATGCCGGCCTGGTCGAAGATCTCGGCGGTGTACTGGTCGTAGGCGGTGAGCATGGCCCACTTCTCGCCACGGTTCTTCATGTCCCGCAGATGGTGGATCCGGTACCGCCGCGGGCGCTTCGTCGCGTCTGTGGACACACTGCTCCCGCCTGATGAACTCTGCGCGGAACCGGCCACGCCGCCGATGCTGTTGCTGACAGTAGCGGTCTTGTCCGCTTCCTTGGGTGCGGTGGTCTCGGCGACTGGCTCCGCCTTCGCGGCCGGACCTGCTCCTGCACGACGTGCCGCGCGGTGAGAACTGGCAGGCACCTCGGGCACCTGGCTCGGCGCATCCTGCTGTACATCGGCCCGCCGCCGCGCACCCGCAGGTCGCTGCGAACCCTCCGGTGCCGGCTTGGTCTCCTGCTGGCTGCTGGACGAGGGCGCGGCACTCAGCGGCGCGTTGCTCTCGTACTCCGCCGAGGGGTCCGACGGGTAGCCGTTGGCAGAAGTGGATGCGTTGGCGGGCGGTGGCGACGACGGGGTCGGCGCAGTACCGGTCCAGCCGGTCTGGCCTTGGCCACTAGGTCCGCCGGAACGGGCGGCAGGGCCCGCTTGGCTGCCTGGTGCTGTTGGGTTGGCCGGAGCCGGGTTGCTGGTCGGCGGGGACACCCCGTTCTGCAAAGGCCCGGTGTTGCCGGCAGCAAGCCCGTTGGAGCCGAGGCCGTTAGAGCGTGAGCCGCCGAGGTCCGGGCTGTTGGAGCCCGGGCCGTTCGGTGGGCGCAGGTTGTTGGCGCCCGGAGGTGGTCCGGTGGGGCTCGGTGGCGGGGTCGGGGTCGATAGGCCGTTGGAGCCCGCTGCTCGTGCTTCAGGACTGCCTGGAACCCAGCCGTTGCCGCCGGGTGAGCCGTTGGAAGAGTGCGGAGTGAGCCCGTTGCTCGCCGGACCAGGCGCGCCCGGACGTGCGGGTGCCGGGCCGACGGGGCCGGGCGGCGTACCGGGGCCTGGTTGTCCTGCGCGGCTCGGCGGGGGACCGCTCGTGCCGTTGCGCCCGGGACCGAACGGGCTCTGCTGTGCTTGCTGCGGCGGTGCGGGCGGCTGTTGCGGATAGCGGGTCTGCTCGGGATAGCCGCGTTCCTGATACCGCTCCTGCTGCTGCCGCTCCAACGCCTGCCGCTCCAACGCCTGCCGCTCCTGAGCAGCCCGCTCTTGCGCAGCACGTTCCTGCGAAGCCCGCTCCTGGGCGGCACGTTCCTGCGCGGCCCGCTCTTGCGCAGCGCGCTCCTGGGCGGCCCGCTCCTGCGTGGCACGTTCCTGGGCGGCGCGCTCCTGAGCAGAGCGGTCCGGCGACGACTGGTCGGCGTACGGGGAGCGCGGCGCGAACGGCGACTCCTCGAACGCACCGGACTCCCGGTAGGTCTCCGGTTCACCCCACGGCGTGGAGTCCCCGTACTGCGGCTCCGCCTGCGGATAACCGCCGCCGGCCGGGTAGTCGCTGTCCGACCGGAAGGGCGGCTTCGGTACGTACGGTTGCTGCGGCACCGGGCCACGGTCGTAGGCCCGCGGAGCGTTCGGCAGCGACGGCGCCGGGTCGAGCCCGCTCAGCGAGGTCGGACGGTCGCGCCATCCGCGGTCGCCAGAGCCTTCGCTGTAGCCGTAGTCCGAGCGGTGCTGCTCCTCGGTTGTCCGGTTCTTCGGTCCGGTCCCGTACGGCGCCGGCAGCTCGTCGTCGGCGTCGCCGTTGGTACCGGCCGACAGGAAGTTGTCAACCATGCCCTCATCGTCCCACCGTTGCGGAGGGTGAGCGCTACCGGCCGCGGCTGAGGGATCGCTCACACCTGACGGGTCAGCTTTCCGGTCCGCGGGCACGCCGAAGGGATCAGCCTGCTCAGAATCCTCGGGCGGAAAGAACGGACTGTCGTTGAATGGGCGGTTACGCCAGGATCCGCTCAGGTTTCCGTCGCCCCTCTGGTAGCCACCCGGCTCGCGTCCTCACGCCAGGCGTTGGTGATCGGCAGCCGCCGGTCCCGCCCGAAGGCCTTGTGGGTGATCTTCGGACCCGGAGGATACTGCCGCCGCTTGTACTCCGCTTTGTCGACCAGCTGGATCACCTTGCTGACCAGCTCGGTGTCGAAGCCGGCGGCCAGCAACTCCGCGGTCCCGCGGTCCTGTTCGACGTAGTCGTCGAGCATGTCGTCGAGCAGGTCGTACGGCGGCAGCGAGTCGGTGTCGACCTGCCCCGGACGGAGCTCGGCCGAGGGCGGTTTGGCGATCGCGTTCTCCGGGATCGGCGGCTGCTGGCCGCGTGCCTTCGCGTCCTCGTTGCGCCACTTGGCCAGCCGCCAGACCAGCGTCTTCGGGACGTCCTTGAGCGGCGCGTAGCCACCGACCGCGTCGCCGTAGATGGTCGAGTAGCCGACAGCGAGCTCCGATTTGTTGCCGCAGGCAAGCACCAGGTGGCCGTCGGCGTTCGACAGTCCCATCCAGATCACCGCGCGGACGCGGGCCTGCAGGTTCTCTTCGGCCAGGCCGGTCAGTCCGAGGGTGTCCAGGAACGGCTGCACCATCGGCTGGATCGGCACCACCCGGTAGCTCAGCCCCGTCCGGGCGGCGAGCTCGGCGGCGTCGTCCTTGGAGTGGTCGCTGGAGTACACACTGGGGTTGGAGATGCCGTACACGTGCTCCGGGCCGACCGCGTCACAGGCGATCGCGGCCACCAGCGACGAGTCGATGCCACCGGACAGTCCGAGCAGGACCGACTTGAAGCCGTTCTTGCGGACGTAGTCGCGCAGGCCGAGCACGATCGCGCCGTACATCTCGGCCTCGTCCGAGAGCCGCGGCGCCAGCGCCGAGTCGATCGGCTCGTACTCCGGCAGCGGGTCCTCGTGCAGCACGGTGTGCTCGATGCGGATTCCCTCATGCTCGCCACCCGGCGTACCGGTCGCGGCCGGCAGGTCGAGGTCGACGACCATGCTGCCCTGCTCGAACTGGGGAGCGCGGGCGAACACCTTGCCCTCGGCATCGGCGATCAGCGAGTCGCCGTCGAACACCAACTCGTCCTGCCCGCCGACGAGGTTCACGTAGGCCAGCGAGCAGCCGGCCTCGCGGGCTCGCCGGGTGACCAGCTCACCGCGCACGTCGTCCTTGTTGGCCTCGTACGGCGAACTGTTGACCACCAGCAGCAGTCCGGCGCCGGCCGCCCGAGCGACCGCGACCGGGCCGCCGTCCTGCCACAGGTCCTCACAAATCACCAGCGCGACATCGACGCCGTGGATCCGGATCACCTGCAGGCTGTCCCCGGGGACGAAATGCCGGAACTCGTCGAAGACGCCGTAGTTCGGCAGGTGGTGCTTGACCGCCGACGTGACGACCTCACCGCGGTACAGCACCGCGGCCGCGTTGGTCGGTGAACCTTTCGGACGACCGAGCCGGTCGACGCCCATCGCCGTACCGGAGGCGCGGTCGAGGTAGCCGCAGACCACGACGATCTCGCCGAGGCCCTCGTCGGCCAGCCGTCGCGCGAGTTTCTTGATCTTCGCCTGCGACGCGGCCACGAACGAGGCGCGCAAGGCGAGGTCCTCGACCGGATAACCGGTCAGTGCGAGCTCGGGGAAGGCGATCAGGTGGGCGCCACGCTCGGCCGCGTTCCGGGTCCAGGTGACGACCTTTTCGGCATTGCCGTCGACATCACCGACCGTCACGTTGAGCTGAGCGAGAGCAACCCGGAGCTGAGGCACGGGAGCACCTTACTGGTCGCGGGTGCTTCCACCACCGAACCGGCCGAAGAAGTGCCTTCGTCTTTACAAGGGCGGCTGGTCGCGGTTCATCCGAAGGTCAGCCGGCCGAAGACTTTAGGAAGCGGCGGGCCGGGGTGCGCGACTGGTTCGGTGAGAACGTGACCTCACTGCAGAACGCTTCGACGGCCGGCCCGACCGGACTGCGCGGGCGGGCCCTCGGGCCGGACCTGGCGCGCGGATTCATGTTGTTGTTCATCGCCCTGGCGAACTCCCACTACTTCATCACCGCCGACTCCGTGCTCGGCGGTTTCCCGCAGGACGGCTCGGGCGTCGACAAGGTGTTCGTCCTGCTGATCGCGACCATCGTCGACGGCCGGGCCTTCCCGCTGTTCGGGCTGCTGTTCGGGTACGGCGTCGCACAGATCGCCCGCCGGCAGAGCGAGGCCGGTCGTGATCCGCGCGGCGTCCGGCGGCTGCTCTGGCGCCGCAGCCTGTTCCTGGTCGTGCTCGGTTTCGTCGACGCGATGCTGTTCTACGTCGGCGACATCCTCGCGGCGTACGGCGTGCTGCTCTTCCTCGGTGTCTGGGCGATTCGCTGGAAGGCGCGCACGCTGCTGATCGTCGCGTTGCTCTTCTTCGTAGTGACCTCGCTGCCAGGTGGCGGCTCGCTGGCGGTCAGCGCGGACGCACCGGACGCCTCGATGCTGCCGCCGGATCTGTTCGCGGCCTTCGAGGCACGCATCGGGGTCTTTCCGGTGATCGCCTTGTTGGGCCCGATCGGCTTCGCCGCGCCGTTCCTGATCGGGCTGTGGGCCGGGCGCCGGCGCGTGCTCGAACAGCCGGACAACCACCTGCGGCTGCTGATCCCGACTGCCGTCGTCGGCATCACCGCATCGATCGCCGGCGCCCTTCCGGTGTCGTTGATGCTGAGCGGCTTCATCGACAAGCCGTCCAAGGACGTTCTCGAGTTGATCGGCCCGCTGCACGACTCCACCGGCGTCCTCGGAGGGCTTGGCTATGCGGCGCTGATCGTGCTGATCGCCCGATGGATCGGCCGGGACCACGGCCGCGTCACCCAGGCGATCGCGGCCGTCGGTCAACGGTCACTCAGTTGCTACCTCACCCAGTCCGTCGTCTGGACCGTTGCCTTCACCCCGTACTTCGGGGATCTGTCCGGTCATCTCGGGGTCGCGACCACCGCGTTGCTTGCCACCATGACCTGGCTGGGCACGGTCTGCCTGGCCTACTGGATGCACCTGCGGTCGTACCGCGGTCCGATGGAGACCCTGGTCCGCCGGTTCACCTACGGCAGGTCCTCGGGCTCGATCGCGGCTGTGTAGGACGTGATCGCGGTCAGGTAGCCCTGCGTGAACTCGTAGATGTCGCAGGACCGGACGAACGAGCGCTGCCATTTCGCGTCGACGTACTTCGCGACGGTGTCGATGGCGACCGCGTCCGGCCCGGCGATCGTCTTGAACCGCAGGAACTGCGTGGTCATCCGCTCCAGCTGGGCGAGCGACCGCTCGCAGGCGGCCCGCACCTGGTCGATGCCTTCGAGTCGCGCGACGCCGACCAGCGTCCACTCCACCTGCGGGTGCATGAAGTCGTAGATCTCGGTGAACCGGTGACTCGAGAACGCCTCAGCCACCTGCTGGATCGTCGGCATCCGCCGATGTTACAAGCCCTTGAGGAACTCGATGACGCGGCTGGTGAGCAGGGTCGTCGCGGCCTCGTCGTACGCCGGAATTGACGCATCGCTGAACAGGTGCTCCTTGCCCGGGTAGAGAAAGAGCTCGGCCTCGGAGGTGCTCTCGACCAGGGCCTTGGCCGCGTCGAGGTCACCGCCTTCCTCGATGAAGAACGGGTCCTCGTCCATCGCGTGCACCTGGACGGGAACGCCAGCCGGCCAGGCTTCGCCGTACTCCGAGAACGGCAGGCAAGCGTGCAGGAAGAGCGCGGCCCGAGCTCCGGCGCGGGTCTGGGCGAGTTGCTGCGCCGGCACGACTCCGAGGGACATGCCCGCGTAGACCAGACCGTTGCCAGAGCCGGCGCCCAGGGCATCGGCCGCGGCGATACCGTGCTCGGCCATCGCGCCGAAGCCGACCTCCCGCACATAGGCCATTCCGTCGTCGAGGGTCTCGAACGTCTTGCCTTCGAACAGGTCCGGGAGATGGACGACGTGACCGGCCGCCCGCAGGGCGTCGGCGAAGGCGCGCACCCCCTCGGTGAGTCCCTGTGAGTGGTGGAACAGCACTACCTCGGCCATCGCCGGCTCCTTCGAACGGTGAATGATCCAAATATCTCGAACGATCTGCGATGTTAGTCTGATCAGACCATGGCGAACAACCCCCAGGTCCCGGACTACGAGCTCGAAGACACCATCGAGCTCACCACCGCCGAGCAGGTCCGGGCGATCAGCGATCCGTTGCGGACGACGATCCTGCAGATGCTGCACGAGCGCGCCGCGACCGTGACCGAGCTGGCGGCCGCGGTGAAGCGCCCGAAGAGCACGGTCGCCCACCACGTCAACGTGCTCGCCGACGCCGGCCTCTTGCGGGTGGTCCGGACCCGCCGCGTCCGGGCGATCGACGAGCGGTACTACGGCCGCGCCGCCCGGATGTTCTACGTCGGGCTCGGCCGCGGCAGCGCGGACGGCGGTGACCTGCCGCAGGACTTCAACGACTTCGAGGTGGCCGCGAAGGAATCCGTCGCCGCCTACGACGCGGGCCAGCTGCGGTCGTTCATCCGGCACGCCCGGATTCCCGACGAGCGCGCGAAGGAGTTCTGGGCGAAGGTCGAGCAGGTCATCCACGAGTTCGACAAGCTGCCGCGCGCCGGCGATACGACGTACGGGTTCACTGTCGGTCTCTATCCGACGACCGACTACCCGACCCTCCCGCCGCGGGCCGATGAAGAGGGCTGACCAAGTGCTTGGTGTGTAATGGCGGGCGTGGTGACGAAGGAGCAGGAGCGGGCTGGGGACGTCCGGCTGGGCACAGTGGGCAAGGGCATCCGGGTCCTGGTGGCGCTGATCGGGATCGGCCTGCTGATCAACGGGTCGGTGCGGGCCAGTGACGACGCCTGGCCGTTCGGCCCGATGCCGCAGTACGCCGGGATGATCGCCGACGACGCGTCGATCACCTACACCCGGATCAGCGCGCAGACCGACGCCGGTACGACGGTCGACGTGCCGCTCAACATCGAGGGGGCCGGCGTGGCCCGGGCCGAGATCGAGGCGCGGACCGGCGAGATCGTGAAGAACCCGGCACTGTTGCAGGCGGTCGCCGACGGCTGGGCGCGCAAACATCCGGACGAACCGAAGTACGTGAAGCTCGAGCTGATCCGCGACACCACCACGCTGGTCGACGGCCGCGTCGAGGGCGACCCGGTCCCCGAGGTCCTGGCGACCTGGCAGGTGCGGAAGTGAACAAGGCGGTTGACTGGTTCACCCCCAAGATCGCGCTGGCCAGGATCGCGTGGTTGCGGACGATCCTCTACCTGTTCGTCATCCTCGACATGCACGCGTTCGTCCGGGACACGCGCCTCAAGGGCGAGAGCCCCGGCCTCTACCAGCCGCTCTTCCTGGCCCGCCTCTTCGACCTGCCGAAGCCGTCGGTCGCCAACACGACCACCCTGTACGTCGTCCTGATCGTGTTCTGCCTCATCGGCGCGGCCAACCGGATGCCCCGGCTGGCCGGCTGGATCGTCGCGCCCGCCTTCACCTGGTGGGTGCTGATCGGGATGAGCGACGGCAAGGTCGATCACGACCATCTCGGGCTGGTCGTCGCGCTCTGGGTGCTGCCGACCGTGGCGCCGCGCAGTACCGGCTGGACGTGGAGGCGGGACGTCTCGCCGTACGCGGACCAGACCACGTCGGAGGCGGCCGGGTGGGCTGTCCGGTGCGTGCAGATCTCGGTGATCGCGACCTACTTCCTGTCCGCGGTCGCCAAGCTCCGCGGCGCGGGCTGGACGCTGGGCTGGCCGAGCAGCGCGATCCTCACCTGGGCCATCGTGCGCCGGCCGCATCCGGTCGGGGAGTGGCTGCTGCAGTACCCGTGGATGCTGCACGTGATGCAGTGGGTCGGGATCATCGGGGAGTTCTGCTCGCCGGTCATTCTCTGGCTCAAGGGCCGTTGGCAACTACTCGGTGCGCTGTTCTTCATCGGTTTCCACGTCGCGAACACCGCGATCCTGCTGATCCACTTCCTGCCGACCGTGGTCTGCTGGCTGGCCTTCGCGCCGCTGGAACGGATCGTGCCCTGGTTCCAGCGGCGAAGGGCTGGCTCAGACCGCGACGCCGGACAGGCCGAAGACCAGACCGAAAATGGCCGGCAGGCCCAGGAGCAGGCCGGCGCGTAGCCGGAAGCGGCGGCCACCCGGGCCCGGAGTACGGACGACGCGGGACAGCACCGCACCGGCGTACCCGAAGACCAGCGCGGCGAGCAGGATCTGTTTAGTCGGCAGGCCCGCGTCGGAGTGCGTCAGGCCGAGCGTGACCAGGCCGGGGCAGCAGAACGCGAACATGCCGAAGCCCAGCTCGGGAATCGGCAGCCAGCGACGGCCCAGAACGTCGAGCTCGGCCGGTCGCTTGCGCTGGATGGAGCGGATGAACCGGCCGGTGCTGAGCAGCAGGTCCGAGGCGCAGAGGATCGCAGCGATGACAAGAGCCACGTGAAAGATCATCCGCACGGGGAGGAGACTAGGGCATTTTTTCGGGCGGCAGGGCACAAGCCGGGGTACCACCGGGCATCTTGTCCCGGTTGTTGGCAATCAGCCGGTAGACCCCGGCCGCGATCCACCGGATCGGTGGGAACGTGAACATCCGGCCGACCGGCCGCCACCAGCCACCGCTGTGGATCAGCCAGCGCGCGAAAGCCTGCGCGCCACCGTGAACCTGCCCGGCCTCGTCCACCCAGAGCACCTCGTACTGCGCGCGCTCGGCCGTCGTCCCGTACGCCGCCAGGTCGGTGAACTGCCACGGCTCGACCGGGACCGCGCCACCCAGCCTGCGTTGCAGCCAGCGGGCGCTCGTCGTACAGAAGGCGCAGTCGCCGTCGAAGATCAGAATCGGCCCGGATCGGCTGCTGTTCGGCACGCCACCACGGTACTGCGGGGCCGGGTGCGAGCGATGTCTCCTCCAACACGTAACGTCTGCTTAACACGTCCGGGGCAGACTGTGTGAGGCCGTGGGTTTTGAGCGATTTGGATCACGAGAGGTGGACTCGCCGATGGACAAGCAGCAGGAGTTCGTGCTGCGCGCGCTCGAGGAGCGCGACGTACGGTTCGTGCGGCTCTGGTTCACCGATGTGCTCGGGTTCCTGAAGTCGGTGGCGGTGGCGCCGGCCGAGCTGGAGGGCGCGTTCGCCGAGGGAATCGGGTTCGACGGGTCCGCGATCGAGGGCTTCGCCCGGGTGACCGAGGCGGACATGCTGGCCAAGCCGGACCCCTCGACGTTCCAGATCCTGCCCTGGCGGGGCGAGACGATGGGCACCGCGCGGATGTTCTGCGACATCAACATGCCCGACGGCTCGGCGTCCTTCGCCGACCCGCGGCACGTGCTGAAGCGGACCCTGTCGAAGGCGGCCGACCTCGGCTTCACCTTCTACACCCACCCCGAGATCGAGTTCTACCTGTTCAAGTCGCTGACCGGCGCGCCGGGCACGTACCCCGAACCGGTCGACTCGTCCGGGTACTTCGACCACACCCCGCAGGGGATCGGCAACGACTTCCGCCGCGAGGCGATCACGATGCTGGAGTCGATGGGCATCTCGGTCGAGTTCAGCCACCACGAGGGCGGCCCCGGCCAGCAGGAGATCGACCTGCGGTACGCCGACGCGCTGAGCACCGCCGACAACATCATGACGTTCCGGGTGGTGGTGAAGGAGGTCGCGCTGTCGCAGGGCATCTACGCGTCCTTCATGCCGAAGCCGCTCAGCGACCAGCCCGGCTCGGGCATGCACACCCACATGTCGCTGTTCGAGGGTGACCGCAACGCGTTCTTCGAGGGCGGCGCGCAGTACCAGCTGTCGAAGACCGGGCGGGCCTTCATCGCCGGGCTGCTGCACCACGCGGCCGAGATCACCGCGGTGACGAACCAGTGGGTCAACTCGTACAAGCGGCTCGCCGTCGGTGACGAGGCCCCGTCGTTCATCTCGTGGGGGCACAACAACCGTTCCGCGCTGGTCCGGGTGCCGATGTACAAGCCGCACAAGGGGCAGTCGTCGCGGGTCGAGTTCCGCTCGCTGGACTCGGCGGCCAACCCGTACCTCGCGTTCGCGCTGATGCTCGCGGCCGGGCTGAAGGGCATCGAAGAGGGCTACGAGCTGCCGCGCGAGGCCGAGGACGACGTCTGGTCGCTGACGCCGCGCGAGCGCAAGGCACTCGGCATCAAGCCGCTGCCGAGCAGCCTCGCCGAGGCGATCCAGGCGATGGAAGACAGCGAACTGGTCGCCGAGACGCTCGGCGAGCACGTCTTCGACTTCTTCCTCCGCAACAAGCGAGCCGAGTGGCAGGACTACCGCAAACAGGTCACCCCGTTCGAACTGAACAAGCTGCTGCCCGTCCTGTAAAGGAGATCTCGGGAAGCACGCGGACGGATTGCGGGGGGATTGCGGTCGACACACGGAGTTGCCTGGCATATTCGGGCTGTAATCGGCATGATGACTCGTTATGGTCATGATGACGGGGTCGCTCGCTGTTCGGGGCACGGTGGTCTGGTTGACGCCCCAGCAGGGTGGGCGAGTATCCGGGCCGCCTGAGCCGGACTACGACTACGACTACACAGCAACCGCCTACCTCCCACCGAGGACGGCTGAAGACGGGCAGGCAGGGCTCTCGCTGCGCCGGTTCGCACCGGGTGCCTGGCGCACGCCCGCGGAAGGAATCCTGGTACCGGGCAAGGGCAACCGTGCTCAGCAGGTCGTGCCGGGCAACCTCGTGGTGATCACCGAGGGCGTTCGCCCGGTCGGTCTGCTCACCGTGGAAGAGGTTCACGCGCTCGCCCCCGACGGGACGGCCGTGCCCGAGCGCACTCCGGCGATCGACATCACCGGCCTCACCGCACTCCGCCCGCCCGCGACCGACCCGGCGACCACCGACACGCCGTACCGGCACTCCACGGCATCGGCCCGCTGGAACTCCCCCGAACGCGCCGGCGCCAGCTGACCCACGCCACCCCGCCCCACAACCCGCAGAGCACCTGAGCCCTAGGGTGGTGGATGTGGCTGAGGTGCGGAGGGTTTCTGGGGCCGGGAGGTTGGCGCGGGCGGGGTTTGCGGACTCCGCGCGGGCCGGGCGGATGCTCGAGCAGTTGGACGCTCTCGACGCGTTGAGCGCGCCGGGGGAGTACAGCCCGATGGCCGGCGACAAGTTGATCGCGTCGCTGTCGGAGTCGGCTGATCCCGATCTCGCGCTGACCGGTCTGCTCGGGATCGCGGAGTCGCTGCACGCGGGCGAGTTCGACCTCGCGGCCTTCGCGCGCACCCTCGACGTGGATGCCGACTTCCGCCGCCGGCTCGTCTACGTGCTCGGTGCCAGCGAAGCGCTCGGACGACACCTGAGCGTGCATCCGCGGCATTGGTACGACCTCGCCGACCCGGCGTTGGCGGCGTCCCGCCCGACGCCGGACGATGTCGCCGCCTGCCTCGCCACCGCGGTCGGTGCTCCGCAGCCGGTGGACGCGCTCCGGGTGGAGTACCGGCGGCTGTTGCTGCGGCTCGCGGCGCGCGATCTCGCCGAAGGGTTGCCCGTCGACGAGACCGCCGCAGTACTGGCTGATCTGGCCGGTGGTGCCCTGGAGACCGCCTTGCAGATCGCGCGCAACGAGTATTTCCAGTTGCATCCGGAGGCGGCCGACTGCCGGCTCGCGATTGTTGCTATGGGCAAGTGTGGCGGCCGGGAGCTGAACTATGTCAGCGATGTCGACGTGCTGTTCGTCGCCGAGCCGCTGGAGGGCGAGCCGGAGGCGCCCGCGCTGAAGACCGCCACGCAACTGGCGGTCGCGACGATGCGGACCTGCTCGGCGCACACAGCCGAGGGGACGCTGTGGCCGGTCGACGCCGCGTTGCGGCCGGAGGGCAAGTCAGGACCGCTGGTCCGGACGCTCGACAGCCACCTCGCGTACTACCAGCGGTGGGCGAAGACCTGGGAGTTCCAGGCACTGCTCAAGGCACGACCCATCGCGGGTGACCCCGACCTCGGCCGCGCGTACGCCGAGAAGACCGGCCGGCTGGTCTGGTCGGCTGCTGACCGTGAGGGTTTCGTCGGTGATGTCCAGGCGATGCGGAGGCGGGTCGTCGACCACATTCCGGCCGCGGATGCGGATCGCCAGCTCAAGCTCGGTCCGGGCGGATTGCGCGATGTCGAGTTCGCAGTACAGCTGCTGCAGTTGGTGCATGGGCGTAGCGACGAGTCGGTGCGGAGCGGGACCACGCTGATCGCGCTGGAGCAGTTGACCAGCTCCGGGTATGTGGGGCGGACCGACGGCGCAGTACTGGCTGATGCTTATCGGTTCCTGCGGTCGATGGAGCATCGGATCCAGCTGTACCGGCTGCGGCGTACGCATCAGGTGCCGGACGATGACGACGATCTGCGCCGGCTCGGGCGTTCGCTGGGGTTCACGAAGAACCCGATCGACGACCTGACCACGGCGTGGAAGAAGCACGGGCTCGAAGTCCGCCGGTTGCACGAGAAGCTCTTCTACCGGCCGCTGCTGGCCGCGGTCGCGCGGATCCCCGGCAACGAGGTGCGGCTGACGCCCGAGGCCGCCAAGCAGCGGCTGACCGCGCTCGGGTACGCCGATCCGTCGTCGGCCCTGCGCCACATCGAGGCCTTGTCGGAGGGAGTGTCGCGGCGATCGTCGATCCAGCGGGCGTTGCTGCCGGCGATGCTCGGGTGGTTCGCCGAGTCGCCGGATCCCGATGCGGGATTGCTTGCCTTCCGCACCATCTCGGACTCGCTCGGCTCGACACCGTGGTACCTGCGGCAGTTGCGCGACGAGGGCGCGTCGGCTGAGCGGCTCGCCCACTTGCTGGCCAGCGGCCGGTACGCCGTTGACCTGTTGCAGCGTGCTCCCGAGGCGACGGCGATGCTCGCGGACGAGCGGGAGTTGTCGCCGCGCGCCCTCGAGTCGCTGCTGACCGAGATGTCGGCGGCAGGGCGCCGGCAGGACGAGCCGGTTGCGGCGGTCGCCGCGATTCGTGGGGCGCGGCGGCGGGAGTTGTTCCGGATCGCGGCGGCTGATCTGTCCGGGCTGCTCGAGGTCGAGGCGGTCGGGGAGGCGCTCACGACGGTTTCGGTGGCGACGCTGACGGCCGCGCTCGAGGTCGCCCGGCGGACTGTGGCGAAGGGTCAGCCCGTGCCGACGCGGATGGCGATCGTCGCGATGGGACGGTTCGGCGGGCACGAGTTGAGCTATGGCAGCGATGCGGACGTGATGTTCGTGCACGACCCGGTGCCCGGCGCGTCCGAGAAGGCGGCAACGGACTTCGCCACACAGGTCGCGACGGAGCTGCGGCGACTGCTGGCCCTGCCCGGCGCGGACCCCGCCGTGGCGATCGACGCCGACTTGCGACCGGAGGGCCGGCAGGGCCCGCTGGTGCGCACACTTGCTTCCTACGCCTCGTACTACGCCCGCTGGTCGGCCGTGTGGGAGGCGCAGGCGTTGTTGCGTGCCGACCCGCTGTGCGGCGATGCCGAACTGTGCAAGGCGTTTCGCGAGTTGATCGACCCGCTGCGGTACCCGGCGGGCGGGATCCAGGACCGCGACGTGATGGAGATCCGCCGGATCAAGGCCCGCGTGGACGCGGAACGGCTGCCGCGCGGGGCTGACCCGGCGACGCATACGAAGCTCGGTCGTGGCGGACTGGCGGACATCGAGTGGACCGTCCAGTTGCTGCAGATGCGCTATGCCCATCGGATCGAAGGGCTCCGAACGACCCGCACCCTCGGCGCCCTGCGAGCAGCCGTCGACGTCGGACTGGTCGAAGCACCCGATGCCGACGTCCTGAGCCGCGCCTGGGAACTGGCCACGCGCATCCGCAACGCCATCATGCTCGTCCGCGCCCGCCCCGGCGACTCCCTCCCACGCGACCCCCGAGACCTAGCCGCAGTAGCCCAGATCTGCGGCTACAACGCCGGCGAATCCTCCCGCTTCTCCGACGACTACCTCCGCCGAACCCGCCAAGCCCGCAACGTAGTAGACCGCCTGTTCTGGGGCGACTGAAGCACAACCCTAGGATTGGGGGGTGGAGACGGTGGATCAGGTTCGGCAGGCTGGGGTGTTCAGTCATGTCCGGCGGAGTGTTCGGATGACGGTGGGGCAGCAGCGGGTTTGGGAGACCAACTGGGGTGACCTCGGTCGCAAGCTTGAAGATTTGCCGGCTGGGACTGTTGATCTGGGTGCTTGGTTCGGGCGGGAAGCGCCTACCGTGTTGGAGATCGGGTCTGGGATGGGGGAGGGGACCGCGCAGTTGGCGCGGCAGGCTCCTGAGGTCAATCATCTGGCGGCTGAGGTGTATCCGGCCGGTCTAGGGCAGCTGATGTTGTGGGTGGAGAAGTACGAGTTGGACAACGTCCGGCTGCTGCACGGTGATGCGCTCGACTTTCTTCGTGACCACGTGCAGCCCGACACCCTCGCCGGAGTACGGGTCTTCTTTCCTGATCCGTGGCAGAAGAAGCGTCATCACAAGCGCCGGCTGATCACCGCGCCTTTCGTCAAGCTGCTCGCCTCCCGGCTCGCTCCCGGTGGAAGGTTGCATCTGGCAACTGACTGGCAGGACTACGCCGATTCCATGCTGGCGATCTGCGAGGCTGAGCCGCTGCTGGTCAACGAGTACGACGGCTGGGCGCCGCGACCCGATTGGCGACCGGTCACCAAGTTCGAGTCACGCGCGCATGCCGAGGGCCGGGTCTGTCACGACCTCATGTTCACGAAGTCCGCGACGTGAAGTTCCAGTGACCTGACGGCACAGTGAAGACGCAGTAGCCGTCCCGGTGCACCGGTTCGCCCGCATACGGGGCCGGCACCGCGGTCACATCGCACGTGTTCTCCGCCGGCACATGTACTTCGGCAGTCGCCCCCACCGGCACCTGTACTTCGAGCTGGAACACTCGCCCGACCCGTCGCCACGACACCGACACCCGGCCGCGCACGGTGTCAGTCCGCAGCGAAGCCGAGTCGACCTGCGTTCGCGCATCCGGCCGGACCAAGATCCGCTCCCACCCGTTCGCGAGAGTGCGCAGCCCGGCGACGTTCTCCAGCAACCACTGCGCAACAGTCCCCTGGAAGTAGTGGTCGCGCGACCGCGTGTCCGTCTCCCACATCTCCCACATCGTGTCGGCACCGTTGTCGAACCAGTAACCCCAGCTGGGATAAGTCCGCTGCAGAGCCACCTTCGCCGCCACGTCGGCATGACCGTGCGCGGTCAGCACCGGAAGCAGTACGCCGACCCCAAGACAACCCGTGTTGAGATGGAAGCCACGAGCCTCGATGTCCGCGACCAAGTTCGCCACCACAGCAGGAACCAGCTCATCGGGCACCAGCCCAAAAGCGAGCGGTACTGCGTTGGACGTCTGCCGATAGTCCGGATCCGAGTCCGACCGGTAGATCCCGGCCGAGCGATCGAGGAAGGCTCGGTTCAGCCCGTCCGCGAGTTCGGCCGCTGCCTTGCGCAGGCGATCCACCTCACTCGACCGGCCAAGAATCTCGGCGATCTCTGCCCCGGCGAGTACTGCGCGATGCAGGTACGCAGTACCGGTGAGGCGGCGGTCCTCGGGTGGGGGGCCTTCGGGGTAGCCCGGTGGGATCCAGTCGCCGAGGACGCTGAGGGACAACCCGTCTTCCACCCGATCGAGTTCGTAGTCGAGGTAGCGCAGTACTGCGTCCCAGTGGTCGGCGAGCAGTCGCTCGTCGCCGTACCAGCGGTGCATCTCGCGGAGGACGAACGGGTAGACGGTCGACCATTCGGTGGCGGGCGCGAGTTCGGTGTAGCCCCAGTCGCCGGTCGGCACGATCACCGGCAACCGGCCGTCGGCGTCCTGGCTGTCGCGCAGGTCGCCGAGCCACTTGGTGAAGAACCGGGCCATGCCGAGGGTGCCGGCCATCGTCGGCGCGCCGACCTGCGCGTCACCGGTCCAGCCGTTCTTCTCCAGCTTCGGGGTGTCGGTCGGGATGCCGTGCAGGTTGTTCAGCACGGTCCGCCGCATCGCCTGGTCGATCTGCTCGTACAGCGGCTGACTCGCGCTGAACCGGCTGATCGTCGCGACATCGGAGTGCACCACCCGCATCGTCACCGAGCCCGTCGTCGGCTCGCCGGGGAATCCTTCGAGCTGCACGTAGCGGAAGCCCTTGTAGGAGAAGCGCGGCTCCCACTCCTCGACACCGTTGCCCGCGGCAATGTACTCGTCGCGCTGGAAGCGCTCCTTGTGCACGTGCTTGTTCTTCGCGAAAACGGTGCCGTCGGCAAGCAACCACTCACCATGGGTCAGGCTGATCGTCGTACCGGCCGGGGCGCTCACCCGAAGCTTGGTCCAGCCGGCCGTGGTCCGGCCGAAGTCGGCGATCCACACGCCAGGCTTCGGCTGGGTGAACGACACCGGAGCGACGTCCTCGATCACCCGGATCGGTTCGTGTTCCTGCGCGCGAACCTGACCACGCGGAGCCGGTACGACGAGCGCCGCGCTCCAGCCGGAGTCGTCGAAGCCGGCCTCGTCCCACCCGTCGGGGTGCAGCCGGGCATCGTAGGTCTCGCCGCAGAACAACGAGTCGGAGCGAGTCGGCCCATCGGTCACCCGCCACGCGTCGTCGGTGACGATCTCGGTCACGGTGCCGTCGGAGTGCTCGATCACGAGCCGGGCAAGCAGCCGCGGCTCGGCGTTCCACGGGGTCTGGTGCCAGCGCCAGGTGTTCGAAGTCGACAGCCCGAAGAACCCACGACCGAGCTCCGCCCCGAGCACGTTGTCCCCGGAACGCAGCAACCCGGTCACGTCGTACGCGACCGACAACACGGTCTCGTCGTAGTCGGTGAAGCCGGGATCGAGCACCGAGTCGCCGACGCGCTGCCCGTTGATCCGCAGCTCCTGGTAGGCGAGCCCGCTCGCATACAACCGCGCCCGCTCCACCGGCGCCCCCAACGCGAAAGCTCGCCGCAGCAGCGGAGCCGGAACGTCAACATCTCGTACTTCGTCCCGCGCGCCGATCCACTGCGCCGAACCGAACCCCTCGTCGAGCAGCCCGGTCTCGAACCAGCTCGCGGCACTCCACCGGCCCACCTGGTCAAGGCCGTCCCACAACCGGACGGCCCAGTGGTACCGAGTCCGCGGCGAGAGTGCTGGCCCGTCGTACTCGATGCCAAAGCTCCGAGCGGAGGCAACCTGACCCGAGTCCCACACATCGGCCGCTTCCGGCGTCAGCAACTCAGGCGAAGACGCCACCAGCACCTGGTACGCCGATTGCGTCGCGCCGTACCCGGGTGCGGTGGCGATCCAGCCGAGTCGCGGCCTGGCCGCGTCGGTGCCGAGCGGGCGGTCGGCGTACTCGGTGGTGAGCTTGTCCGCGGTCAATGGTCCACCAGGGGTCCAGCTGTCCGGGGCAACAGGCATCAGGCAAGCTCCTCACCAAGGCGACAGTCCCGAAGGACCGTATGCACCTGTGCGACCGGCCCGCAATCCCCATGTCCTGATCTGGACAGATCACGACCGAGGCGTGAGCGCCAACGCCCACAATCTGTCGGGAACCAGCCGGGCGGCGCGCATTAGGAGTGACATCTGCCACGGGAAGACGATCCGGGCGGACTGCTGCTCGATCCCGGCCGCGATCGCCCGGCCGGCCTGCTCGGCCGAGACGATGAACGGCATCAGGAAGGTGTTCTGCTCGGTCATCTCCGTCTCGACGAAGCCGGGACAGACAGTCAGTACGTCGATGCCGTCGGGGCGCAGCCGGACTCGCAGGGCTTCGAGCAGGTTGATCTGCGCGGCCTTCGTCGCGCCGTACGCCTCGGAGCCGGGCAGCCCGCGGTATCCGGCGACCGATGAGATGCCGACGATCATGCCGGCTCGCTGCGCCTTCATCCGGGGGATCAGCTCGCCGAGGCAGTTGGCCATCCCGGTGAGGTTGACCTGGAGATGCCGGTTGAACGACTCGACGTCGAAGTCGTCGCCCATTTGTTGCCAGTAGCCCGCACTCAGGACGGCGATGTCGATGCCACCCAACTCGGCCGCGACCACCCCGGCCGCCTGGCGAACCTGCTCGGCGTCCGTGATGTCACACGGCACCGCCGTCATCAGTTCGCCCGCGACCTCCTGCAGCGCGTCGGCGCGCCGAGCGGAGATCGCGACAGCAGCGCCCCGGCGGCACAGCTCCTTCGCGAGCGCCGCGCCGATGCCCGACGATGCGCCCACGACCCAGATCCGGCGGCCTGCGAGTTCCATGTCAGTCCTTTCGCACCAGAGCGAGTTGAGAGACACCCAGGTACCCGGCGCGGAAGCCGGCCTCGGAGTACGCGAGATAGAACTCCCACATCCGCCGGAAGACGGCGTCGAAGCCGAGGTTCGCGACCTCTCCGGCCCGCGAGGTGAAGCGCTCCCGCCACAGCCGCAGCGTGTGGGCGTAGGACGGTCCGAAGTCGCGCCGCTGCTCGATCCTGAGTCCGCCTGCCGTGGCGGCGATCTGCTCGATCGCGGTCAGCGACGGGATCAGGCCGCCCGGGAAGATGTACTGGTGGATCCAGCCCTGCGCATGCTGGGTGGCAAGGAGCCGGTCGTGGGGCATGGTGATCGACTGCAGCGCGAACCGCCCGCGGGGCGCCAGCAACCGGTCGATCGTCGCGAAATAGGCCGGCCAGTACCGCGCTCCGACGGCCTCGATCATCTCGACACTGACCACCGCGTCGTACTGGCCTCGCGCGTCGCGGTAGTCGCGGAGCTCGACCTCTGCGTCGACTCCGGCTTCGGCGATTCGTTTGCGGGCGAGGTCGCGTTGCTCGGCCGAGAGCGTCACCGAGGTGACGATCGCGCCGCGTTCGGCGGCCTGGATGGCGAGTTGTCCCCAGCCGGTGCCGATCTCCAGCAGGCGGGTGCCGGGTTGGACGCCCGCGTAGTCGAGCACGCCGTCGATCTTGCGGCGCTGCGCCGCGGCGAGCTGCCCGAAACCCGTAGGCTGCCCGTCGAACCAGGCCGACGAGTACGTCATCGTCTCGTCCAGGAACAGCCCGAAGAGCTCGTTGGACAGGTCGTAGTGCCGGGCGATGTTCGAGCGCGCACCCGACCGGTCGTTGATCTCCTCACGGGGCATTCGCGGCTCGATCAGCTTGCGGAAGCGCTGCAGGACCGGCGGGACGAGGTCGCCCAGCTTCTGCGCGAAGACTGTGAGCAGGTCGGCCAGGTCGGTGCCGTCACCCGGTCGCCAGTCACCGGCCAGGTACGCCTCGCCGAAACCGATCTTGAGGTCGGCGCCGATCCGGTGGAAGAACTGTTCCCCAACGATCTCCAGCACAGGTGCGCCCGGACCACCCGCGCCAAGCCGGCTGCGGTCGGGTAGCAGGACGACGAGGGGAAGGTCACGGACCGCTCTGCGCAGGATCCGCCGCGCCGCTGCGGCCCGCACCGGGCTGTACGGCGTACGGGCGACGCCGGGCCAACGGTCTGCATCGACAAGGGGCAGGGAACTCATCGGACTCCCTCCGGTGGAGTGTGGGGCTCTCGACGGACCACCGGGAGGTGGCGCAGCCAGAGCCAGACACCATGGATTCGGATCAGCGCCCAGACCTGATAGGTCACGAAGGGTGTGAGTAACGCCGCTTTGAGGACCGTCAGCCGCCTCGCCGGCCGGGCCCGACCGGTGAAGGCTGCCGAGAACACCCTGTGCTCGCGCTGGACCAGGTCGATTGCCACGGAGACCCGCTCTGCGTCCAGCCGCAACGTCACGTAGTACCGGCCGTTGACGGTGAAGAACGGCGAGACGTAGAACTCCTTGCCCAGCGTGAAGCGTCCGTTGGCGTCAGGTCTCGCCAGCTGTGCGTGCCGCTCGCCGTAGGTGTTGTGGATCTCCAGTACTACGCAGCGCAGCTCGCCGCTCGAGGTGAGACACCAGAAGACGCTCAGTGGGTCGAATACGAACCCGAGCGGGCTTCTGGCGTTGGCCAGCATCACTACTCGGTCGTCCGGCTGCAGGGGTACGCCTTGCGCCTTCGTGAAGGCGGCCACGTTGGCACGCAATGAGGTGCCCGGGCCTAGGTGGTCGGAGGCAGAGAACCGACGGCGGGGGAGGTCGTCGACGTCTACGAGCCACTGGTACGTGCGGTAGCGGAAGCGGTGGCGCAGTGGCATCCGCCGGGAGTGACTGACGTGGCCGACCACTAGGGCCGGCAGCTGGGGGAGAGTCACCATGAGGCGCCGAGCCTCTCGGCTGCCTCGACTCCCGATCGGCAGCCGTCCTCGTGGAAGCCCCAGCCGAGGTGTGCGCCGGCGAAAGCGAGTCGTGGGCCGCCGGCGGTTCGTAGTACGGGTGCTGCGGCTACTGACTCCGGGGTGAAGACCGGGTGCGCGTAGGTCATCTGTGCGGTGACGCTGGTCGGGTCTACCCAGCCGTGTGGGTTCAGGGTGACCAGGTGCTCGTCTGGGCTCTGCAGGCCTTGCAGGCGGTTCATCCAGTAGCTGACGAGGACCTGCGACTGGTCGGTGTCGCAGCTGGCCATGCGGTAGTTCCAGGACGACCTCGCCCGCTTCGCGATCGGCAGCACGCTGGTGTCCGTGTGCAGCCAGGTCGGGTTCGTCGAGTAGCGGAACGTGGCGAGCAGCGTCTTCTCGTCGGGCGTCGCGTCGGCCAGGAGGTCGAGTGCGGTGTCGGCATGAGTGGCCACGACAACCTGGTCGAACTCCTCGGTCCGGTCGGTGATCACCTCGACGGCGTCGTCGTGCCGCAGTACTGCGCGCACCGGCGTCGAGGTGCGCACTTCGGCGATCCGGGCGACCACGGCGTCGACGTACGCGCGCGAACCGCCGCTGACAGTGCGCCACTGCGGGGAGCCGCTCACCGTCAGCATGCCGTGGTGCTCCAGGAAGCGGAACAGGTACTGCGCCGGGTAGAGCCCGGCATCGGCGGAGCCGGCCGACCAGACACACGCCACCAGCGGCAGGGCGAAGTGCCGGGCGAAGTACTGCGAGAAGCCGCGTGTGCGGAGGAAGTCTGCCCAGGTCAGGTCGTCACCGGTGCGGAGCACCTTCCGGGCTTCCCGGTGGAAGCGGGGGACCTCGGTGAGCATCCGGAGGAACCTGGGATCGCCGGCTCGATGCGGCTGGCTGAGTACGCCGGCGGCCCCGCGCCCGCCGGCGTACTCCAGACCGCAGCCGTCGCAGTGCACGCTCATGCTCATCTCGGTCGGCTGGGTGCGGATGCCCAGTTCGGCGAAGAGGCGGAGGAGATTGGGGTAGGTGCGCTCGTTGTGCACGATGAAGCCGCTGTCGATCCGCAGGGCGTTGCCGGCCGAATCCGTCACGTCGTGGGTGTGCGCGTGGCCGCCGGGGCGGCCGTCGGCCTCGAAGACGGTGACGCGATGGGTTCGGCTGAGCAGGTAGGCCGCGGTCAGGCCGGAGACTCCGGAGCCCAGGACCGCGGCGGTCGGACGGTCGCCGGTCATAACCGAAAGCCTTCCCGTTGCATAAGTTTCGAACAAGTTTTGCCCGCTTGTTCGTCGCTGTCGGGGAGTCTTCGGTGCCGTCCGATGTCCGGATCGGTCGACGGAGTTGTCTCAGTGCGTGATTTTGTGTCTCACATCGCGAAACCACAGCCCGTTGATGGACTTTGTCAGGTTTCATGGTGTGCATGCAGGTCACCGCCAACAGGCCATCCGACGCGCTCACCCGCCGTCGGCATGTCGACCTGCTCCGCGTCGCCTCCGCAACCTGTTGACCTTCGGCGCCTTCTCAGCTGCTGCCTGAGCTCTTTCTCTCCAGCCTGCTCTGATCCCGCCCGCGACCACGGTCGCCCGCACCCTTCGAAGGTCAACCCTGTGAGCATCACGAGCTTCCGTCCTGCCCGTGTCCTGGCCGCCTCGGCCGCCGTCCTGTCCCTCCTCGCCGCCGTTGCCGGGTGCACGCGTGCTGACCGCGGCGACACCGCGGCCGCCGCGTCCGACAAGGGCCCCGCCACCGAGCTGCGGCTCGGGTACTTCCCGAACGTCACCCACGCGGCCGCCCTGGTCGGCCTCGGCAAGGGGCTGTTCAGCAAGGAGCTGGGCAACACCAAACTGGTCCCGACCAAGTTCAACGCCGGCCCGGAGGCGGTCGGCGCGCTGCTCGGCGGCTCCCTGGACGCGTCGTTCATCGGCTCCGGCCCAGCGATCAACGCCTACGCGAAGTCCAACGGTGAGGCCGTCCGGTTGATCGCCGGTACGACGTCCGGCGGCGCGCAACTGGTCGTCAAGCCGGGCATCACCAAGCCGGAGGACCTGGCGGGCAAGACCGTCGTCACTCCGCAGCTGGGCAACACCCAGGACGTGTCGCTGAAGAAGTGGCTGGCCGAGCAGAAGCTGACCGACAAGGTCAAGGTGACCAACCTGGAGAACGCGCAGACCCTGGACGCGTTCAAGAAGGGCGAAGTGGACGCCGCCTGGCTGCCCGAGCCCTGGTCGTCACGGCTGGTCCTCGACGCGGGCGCGAAGGTGCTGCTGGACGAGGCCTCGTTGTGGCCGAACGGCAAGTTCCCGACCACTGTGCTGATCGTCCGGACGCAGTTCCTGCGGGAGCACCCGGAGTCGGTGAAGCAGCTGCTCACCGGTCTGGTCGCGGCGATCGAGGTCAGCAACGCCGACAAGGCGGCCACCAAGACCGAAGTGAACAAGCAACTGCTCGACCTGACCGGCAAGGCGCTGAAACCGGCCGTGATCGACCGGGCCTTCAGCAAGATCGAGATCACCGCCGATCCGATCGCGGCCGACTTCCCGCAGCTGGCCAAGGACCAGGTCACCGCGGGGATCGCCAAGGAGGCGCCGAGCGTGTCCGGTTTCGCCGACCTCGGCCCGCTGAACGAAGTACTGAGCAAGGCCGGAAAGCCCGCCGTTGACGCGGCCGGGCTCGACACGAAGTAGCGCCCCGAAGTGCCTACAGGTACGCCGGTTCCGCAACGAGGAGGCAGACGATGACTGCGACAGTCGAAGCCCGCGAGACGATTCACAGCACCACCGACACCGCCGTACGGCCGGTGCGGTTCCACCAGGTCGGCAAGGCGTTCGGGCACGGGCGCAAGTCCGTCGTGGCGCTGGAGCAGGTCGACCTGGAGGTCGGGGTCGGTGAGTTCGTCTGCCTGCTCGGTGCGTCCGGCTGCGGCAAGACGACGCTGCTGAACCTGGTGGCCGGGCTCGACAAGCCGACCACCGGGCGGATCGAGCTGAGCTCGTCCCGGCCCGCTGTGGTGTTCCAGGAGGCTGCGCTGATGCCGTGGCTCACCGCCGCGGGCAACGTAGAGCTGCCGCTGCGGATGGCCGGAGTACCGAAGGCTGCGCGTCGTGCCAAGGCTGCTGAGCTGCTGGAGCTCGTACGGCTGGGCGGTCTCGGCGACAAGCGTCCGCACGAGCTGTCCGGCGGTATGCGCCAGCGGGTCGCCCTGGCGCGGGCGCTGGCGTCTACGACCGACAACACCGGCTCAGGCGCAGGCAAGCCGTCGCTGCTGCTCATGGACGAGCCGTTCTCCGCGCTGGACGCCATCACGCGAGACGTGATGCAGGGCGAGCTGCTGCGGATCTGGCGAGCCACCGGTACTGCGATCCTGTTCGTCACGCACGATGTCCGCGAGGCGGTGCGGCTCGGGCAGCGCGTAGTACTGCTGTCGTCACGGCCTGGCCGGGTTGTGGAGCAGTGGGACGTCGACGGGCTGTCCGGTGCCGGGGAGGCCGGGGCCGTCGACGAGATCAACGCCGCGTTGCGGAAGGTGATCAGCAGTCATGCCGCAGCCTGATACCGGCGTACGGGATCGCGTCGCCGACGAGTCCGGGTCGGTCGAGGCCGGTCTGGACGCACTCGACACCCCGGTCAACGCACCCGAGGCCGGGTTCGGGCGGCGCTTTCTGAGCAAGGCGCTGCCGCCGGTGGTGGCTCTGGTGTTGCTGGTGGCGATCTGGCAGGCGCTGTGGGCCGCGGCGTTCTGGCCCGAGTTCAAGCTGCCGGCGCCGGTGGACGTCTGGGCGCAGATCTGGCAGCTCGTCACCACCGGCAAGATCATCGAGTTGTTCTGGACCTCGGTGCATCGGGCGGTGATCGGGTTCGCGATCTCGCTGCTGATCGCCGTACCGCTCGGACTGGCGATCGCGCACATCACGGTGGTCCGGCGGGGGATCGGGCCGCTCGTGTCCGGGTTGCAGAGCCTGCCGTCCGTCGCTTGGGTGCCGGCCGCGATCCTGTGGTTCGGGCTGAACGACCGGGCGATCTACTGGGTGGTGCTGCTGGGCGCAGTACCGTCGATCGCGAACGGGCTGGTGTCCGGTCTGGACCAGGTCCCGCCGATCCTGCCGCGGGTCGGCAAGGCTCTGGGCGCTGGGCGGATAGGCGGCATCCGGTACATCCTGCTGCCGGCGGCGCTGCCTGGGTTCCTGGGTGGGCTGAAGCAGGGCTGGGCGTTCTCCTGGCGCTCACTGATGGCCGCGGAGCTGATCGCGACCTCCCCGGATCTGGGCGAGGGCCTCGGTCAGTACCTGCACAACGGGATGTCCCTGTCCGACATCTCGATGGTCTTCGCGGGCGTCCTGCTGATCTTCGTCGTGGGCGTCGGAATCGAACTCTTGGTCTTCCGTCCACTGGAGAACACCGTCCTGCGGGCGCGCGGGCTGACCCGCGCGACCTGACGGGCGCCGTACTGTTGGGGTGTGGTCCGATTTCTGCCGTTCCTGATCAGCCTGGTGCTGAGCGTGTATGCGCTCTTCTCCTGCATCCAGACACGCGATGAAGACGTCCCTTACCTGCCCAAGCTGGTCTGGATCGTCCTGATCGTCTTCGTGCCCTTCGCCGGCCCGATCGTCTGGCTCCTGATGTCCCGCACCCACGCCGTACGCCGCGAGCGAGCCGCCGTCCCCAAAACCAAGCCGACGGGCCGCCCGGTCGCCCCGGACGACGACCCGGACTTCCTGGCGTCCCTGGACCGCTACCGCGACCCCAGAACCACGGCCAAGCCCCCGGAGCCGGAGAAGCCCACCGACCCGCCCAAGGACGAAGACACGCCCGAACCAGCCGACACCGAGCCCGAAGACAAGCCTTGACAGCCTGTTCAGTCGGGCTGGGTGTGGGCGAGGTAGGTGGCGATGTGGACCAGTGGGGTGTTCCAGCGGATGCAGATGTCGTTCGTGACCTCGGAGGTCGGCTCGTCTAGGTAGCAGCACTGGGGTGGTTGGCCAAGCAGACGGGCGTCGTACGGGAAGTCGGGGCTCGGCTGCGAGTTGGCGCCGCCTGCTAGTGCGCCCGGAGGTGGTGGAGGAAACGCCGGGTCGAGGTCGTGGCCGAACTGGCGGGTCCGCTGGTGGCGTGTGTCGTCGATTCCGTAGCCGGTGACGTAGCTCTGACCGAGCGCGTTGCGGCCGAACAGGTAGTCCATCCCGGTGCTGACACCATCGGCGAAGCGACGCTCCCCGGTCAGCAGGTCTGCCGCCACCAGTACGACGAGGTTGTTGAGCAGCCGGCCGTTCGATCCCCAGGCCCAGCCGTCCGATGGGGCATACGGGTTGCCCCACGGTTGTCGGGCCTGCAGGTCGAGCAGTCCGTCCGCCGCCTCGACGACGTTGCTCGCCACTTGGTCGTGACCTGGCAGGGCTTGGCCAAGGAGAGCCAGATCGAGTTGGGCTGGTACGGCGACGCGGTCGTAGTCGAAACCGTCGAAGTGGATCGTGGTCAGGTGCCAGGGCGAGTTCAGCACCTCCTCGCGGTACTGCGAATCTCCGGTGGCCAGCCACAGTTGGACGGCAGCCCAGTAGAAGTCGTCCCCGTGCTCCGAGTCGCCGTACGGACCGCCGCCGAACTTGGCATGGTCATCGGGTGCGAACAGCTCGGGATGCTCGTGCGCCGCGACGTGAGCACGGCGAGCTGCGGTCAGCAATCGGTCGGCGTAGGCGGAGTCCGTGGCACGGAACAGTCGAGCGCCCTGCGCCGCTGTCGCAGCCAGATGCAGAGTCGCGCTGGTCGAAGGTCGGTGGAGGACGCGCTCGGTGGGGTCTTCGTGTGCCCAGCCGGGGAGTGGCGACCACTCCGTCCCGTGGACACGGTGAAACGCCATCCCGGCCAGCGGATCCGGGGACGGCACCTGCATGCGCAGTACCCAGTCCAGCTGCCAGCGGCACTCGTCCAGCAGCCCTGCCTGGAGAGTGGGGTCGTCAACCTCGAGCGCGGCTAGGAGGTCGAGGGTCCTCAACAGCTGCCACAACGCGATGGCGCCGCTCGTCACGTACTTGCCGTAGTCGCCGGCGTCGTACCAGCCGCCGGAGACGTCGAACCGACCCTCGCAGCGCCAACCCGGATAGAGCCGCTCAGCCTCCGGCCCTGTCCATGCCGGTACCGCGATGTCGCCGCGATTGGGGAGCACACCGAGGTGTCCAGCGGGCCGGCCATAGACGGGGTCGGCCACGGGCGTCCCGGACCGTAAGAGTGTCAGCACCCGCAACGCATCGGCACCGAGTTGCCGATACGGCACGTTGCCGATCCGGAAGGGGTGGCTCTGCATCCCGCCGACTTCGAGCCGGAAGGCATCACCGCGGTGACGCGTCGCCGAGAAGTCGAGGACGTGAACCGACTGCCCCGAGGTAGGCTCCGGCCGGACCGGCCACGGATCGGACCACCCTTCGAAAACCACCTGCCCGCCGCCGTTTCGCAGTACGAACGCCAACGGCTGTTCCGCGGGATGAACAACGGTCGCCGCCATCGGCCGGCCAGGCTGATACCCACACTGATTAACCCGCACAGCAGGCCGCCCAGCCAGCACATCCCCCAACGCCCACACCGGCCAACCCATCCACCCATGCTAGCCAGCCGGATCGTTGCCAAAGGCGGTTGCTTGAGGCAACCGCCTTTGGCCACGGTGGGGTTACTTCTCGGGGTAGAGCTTGCTGAGGAGCTTTCCGTTCTTGTCGTACGCCCTGACCGTCATCCTGTCGCTGCTGGCGTGGGAGGTTTTGTCGAGTGGGGTGAAGACGAACCAGCCGTCCTTGAACGGCGCCTCGTACTTCGGGCCGGAGCCGACCTGGACGACGACCTTGGCGGTGTCCGCCGGTGCCCGCCCCCAGCCGATGGGCAGCGACCGGGCACAGACCTTGCCGGTGTCGTTGCAGTCCGAACTCTGCAGAAACATCGCGCCGATCTCCTGGGCGCGGGTCCCGTCAGGCCACGGGACCCGCGGGTCGTCCGGTGCGGGCCGGTCGAGACGCACGGCGGTGACGCCCCAGCCGTAAGCTTTGCCTTCCATGCGCTCGCCCCCGCGCGGCTGGCAGATGATCGCTGTCTTGCCCGACGGCGAGGTCGCGATCAGCAGTGTTGCTCTGAAGGGCGGGAACATTCCCTCGGCACGCTGATCCAGCCGGTCGGAGACCTGGATGTGCCACTTGGTCATGTCGACCCACGCCTTCACAGAGCAATTGCGAAGCTGGCCGGCCGCGGTCTTCGGGTCCGGATCCGCTGTCGCGGCAGCGACCAGTGCGGCCGACGGTTTGTCCCCGCCCGGGATCAGGCAACCAAAGCGGCCTGGGAGCTCGGAACTCTTCCGCCCGTCGTACCCGTGAGCGCTCACGGACCGGAAGCCGGCCGAGTCGCCGGTGTATTGCTCCAGCGGGTACTTCGTACCGCCGTACCGCAGCGCGCAGCGGCGTTCGGCCTCCTCCTTGGTGATCTGCTGGCCGGCGCCGTCCTCGCCGCGGGGGACGCCGGGGACCGGGCTGAACTGAGAGTTCTCGGTTTCGGTACCGGCCACGCCGGGCTGCTCACTGGTGGCGGCGGTGAGGTTGGGGATGAAGGTGACAGCGAGGGCTGCCGCCGCGACGCCGGCGACGGCACCGCCCGCGCCCAGGATGCGGCGCCGGCGGAGGCCGCGGCGGCCTCGGGTGAGCACCGTTACGGTGTCGAACTGATCCAGTGGTGCGGCGTCGGCCAGGCGGCGTAGTTCGGCGCTGACCTCGCGGGTGTCTTCCATGTCGTTCTCCTTCACAGCGCCGGACTCCGTCGCCGATCGATGGCCTTGCGGAGAGCCTCGAGACCGCGGGAGGCCTGACTTCTCACCGTGCCCTCCGTGCAGCCGAGAATCTCCGCGGTCTGCTCGACCGAGAGGTCCTCGTAGTACCGGAGGACGATGCAGGCTCGCTGCCGTGGTCCCAGTGCTCGCAGCGCTTCGAGCACTTCGTCACGCTCAGCGTGCCCGGTCGCGAAGTCGCCGGTGTGACCGTCGTGCTCCGGGACCTCGGCGATGGTGACCTCCCGCCGCCAGGGTCGCCGGCCACCGTCGTACGCGACGTTGACCAGCATCCTGCGGGCGTAGGCGAACGGGTTGCCGGCCCGTTGCACCTTCGGCCAGGCGAGATACACCTTGTAAAGCGTCTCCTGGACGACGTCGTCGGCTCTGTGCCGGTCACCGCCGATCAGGTACGCCGTCCGCCGCAGCGACGGTGTCGCCGCCTCGACGAACTCGACGAACGCTTTGTCCCGCTCAGCCATCCGCGCCTCCACTCTCCATGTCCCCCTCAAGACGGAAGGCCCACGCCTTTACGCTGCACCCCCTCAACAGATTTCTGGCGAGACAACTGGTTGGCCGAACGGATCACCGGGTGAAGAGGTAGCGCTGTTCGAGGCGGCCGTGGCGCGGATGGGGCGTCGGATCGCCGTCGGGCTTCCAGCCCAGCCGCTCGTACAGTGCGACGGCGCGCAGGTTGTCGGCGTACACAGACAGTTGAAGAGTCTGGAACTCAAGGGGTTTCGCTTGCTGCGCCAGCTCGTTCAGCAGCAACTGCGCCACTCCGCGTCCCCACGCCCGTGGGCGGACGCCGAGATAGCGCAGTTCGGCGACGGACGGCTGCTGGGTTGGCTCGACGGCGGCGAAACCGAGCGCCGTACCGGCTGGATCGGTGGCCATCAGCAGGAAGGATCGGGGTGAGCTGTCGATGACCGCCTGGATGACGGGCCGGGCCTCGTCGAGGGTCGGTACGACGCTTTCGCCGTCTCGGGCGGCGGTGGTTTCGGCCCAGATCAGGGCTGCGGCGCTCACCTGGTCCGCCGACCGGGTCAGAGTGGCTCTCATGGGCTGATTGTGTGTCATCCCGCTGGGGGCAGCCATCGAAATTGGCAGGCGCGGGGTTGTGGAGGCGTGCCAGGATGCTGGGATGGTTGTGCGGGCGTTGAGTTTTGGGGTGGTGGCGGAGGCGTACGAGCGGTTCCGGCCTGGGTATCCGGGGGAACTTCTCGAGCTGGTGATGGCGTACGCCGGTGGGCCGATCCGGACCGCTCTCGAGATCGGTGCTGGGACAGGTAAGGCGACGCGTCTGTTTGCGGAGGCCGGGATCGCGGTCACGGCGACCGAGCCGGATGCGGACATGCTTGCGGAGCTGCGCAAACACGTGCCGACCAACGTCACCGCCGTGCAGGCCGCCTTCGAGGACTTGCCGCTGGATACGTCGTACGAGCTGGTGTATTCGGCTGCCGCGCTCCATTGGACCAACCCTGAAGGCCGGTGGGCCCGGATGGCCGCGCTGGTCCGGCCGGGTGGGGTGTTCGCCTCGTTCGGCGTACCGATCCAGTTGGCTGACCCGGACCTCAAGCAGGCCGTGCGCGCGGCACGTGCGCCGTACCTGGAGGACGACGGCGTCCCATCGCCTGACAGTACGCCGCCCGCGGATCGCCCGATGGAATGGCCCGGCACAGAACTCCAGCAGTCCGAGTGGTTCACCGATGTGCGGCAGGCGGTGATCGAACGGCGCTTGACGATGAGCGCTCAGGACTATGTCGGACAACTGTCGACGGTGTCGGCGTACGTGATGTTGCAGCCTGCGGACCGAGACCAGGTGTTCGGCCGAATCCTCCAGGTCCTCCCCGCGACCGTGGAACTCAACGCCCAGGTCCACGCCCACCTCGCCCGCCGCCACCCGTAGCGCGCTACCCGCTACTGGTCGGCGATCGTGACTGCGAGGTCGACCGCCGGCTGGTAGGCGTTGAGTCGGGATGTGGTCCAGCACGATGGACCGGAAGCTGCTTCGTCAGTGGCGATCCGGTAGATCAGGGCGCGGATCAGCATCTGGCCCCAGGCCGGCAGGTGCGCCCAGCGCTCCGCGAGGCCAGGCGTGGCGTCGTACCAGCACAGAGCGTCGACGACTGCGATTGCCAGGGCCCAGGTCGGAGGGCGCCAGTAGACGGGCCAGTCGATGATCGCCGGTGGCAGACCCGGAGCGAAGAGGACGTTTCCTGGGAGGTCGCCGTGGACCGCCTGTGAGGGGAGGTCGACAGGACGAAGGGTTTGGCTCAAGGGTTTGGTCAACGGGTCGGCGGCGGGGGCGAGCCGGAAGGGGATCTCCTCCCAGGCGACGCGGTCTCCGGTGGACCACGGGTCCTGGCGAGTGTCCAGGAAATCAGGGCGTGGGACGGATGCGATGGCTCGGTGGAATTCGATCCCGGCTCGCAGTACGTCGTCTTGCCTGCTGACGTCGGTGGCTCCGTCGACCACTTGACTGGCTTCCCACCCGTCGGCGATCCACATCCCGTCGACGGTGCGGACCGAGCGGGCGATCCGGAAATGCTCTGAGGCGGGGAGGACATCGAGCACGTCCGCTCGCCAGTTGGTCTCGGCGGCAAAGTCGACCGGCTTGAGGATCACCCCGCCGGCTCGCCAGGTGCCGCCCCGACCGCCGCCGAGGAGGACGGGCTCGTCAGTAATCGCAAACCCTTCGATCACAGCGGCCGAAGGCGTCGAGGGCGTATCCACAGTCAGATCCTGAGCCAACAATCAGAACTTCCGCCACGCATTTCCGGTTCTACTGGCTTCCCGTCCGCCAGATCATGCGGCTGCGCATCATGCGGGGGGTGGGGCGGGCGTTGGGGGCGATGGAGTGGAGTATCCAGGGGTGGGTTAGGTAGACGTCGCCGGCGTGGCCGGTGAGTTCGACTACTCGGACCGGGATGCCGTCCAGGTCGGCTTCGGTCATGAAGTCGGCGTCAGCGGTTCTGTGCTCGCTAGTCAGGTCGACGAACCACGGATGGGATGCCAGGACGCCATCGCGGACCGTGGTGAAGTCCCGCTCTTCGGTGGTGCTCAGATAGCGGGCGATCACCCGGTGCGAGCCGGCGACCTGCGGCGTACCGCCGCCGCCGGGTTCGAGATCGGTCAGGAGGGCCCAGATCTTGACGCCACCTGGCTCGTCCTGCGGTACGTCGAAACCGACATCCGTATGCCATTGCCGGTGCGGCACTACCCAGTCTTCGCCGGTCGGCATGGTGACCAGGACCTGGCCTTGGTGCGGCGGCTCGACCCAGCCTGCCGGTCCGAGAAGTTGGTTGAGTGCGGCTCGGAGTGGCGGGCCGAGGATCGCGTCGGCAGCTGGATGCTTCTTGGTGGCCGCCAGTCTGGTCGGGCGCACAGGCGTCCAGGTACTGCGATCGTCTGGCCGCATCCCGTGCAACTCGGTCAACTCGCGCCAGAGCACGTCTCGCATCCGCGCCGCGTCGCCGGCCGTGAACGCACCCGGAAGCCGCACGATCCCGTCGCGGGTGATCTCTTCCAGCTGGCCGTCGCTGAGCATCTACCCATGCTCACCTCGCGACTTCCCCGCCGCCACCAGATTTCTCCGCAGCGGAGCAGGCGTCACGAGCTGAGTGCGGGAGCTGCAATCGATGCCAGGTAACCAACCGCGGCTCTGCCGGGCTTGTGCCGATCTGTGGGCGGGTGAGGCCGCTGGAGATCGGGGACCGGGTCCGGCGCGAGGCCGGACCCGGGTGGGTCGAGGTGGTTCAGTTGCCGGCGGCCGTCAGGCGGACTTCCTGTGTTCGGCGAGGACGACGTTGTCCCGTTCGGATTCCGTGGTCCCACCCCAGACGCCGTAGGGCTCTCCGACGGAGAGGGCGTGCTGGCGGCATTCGGGCTGGACCGGACAGGTACCGCAGAGCGACTTGGCCACCATCTCGCGAGCGCGTTTGCGAACGCCACGCTCCGATTCGGGGGAGAAGAACAGCTCCGGGTTGACGTCGCGGCAAGCGGCTTGCGACTGCCAGTCCCACAGATCCATGAGCGGGCGGGGTAGGCGAGGCATCCCTCTCGACATGGCAACCTCCTTGACTCACCGTGAGCGCGGACGGGCGCTCGGTGAAAACTATGCTCAACTCATGCGCAGTTCAACCCTTGTTGTCTCGAAAGTCCGTCGAGTTGTTATCGGGACGTGGCGATTCCGGTCGTCGCAGAGCGGGAATTGGACAGCATGACCGAGTCGGAAACTCTCACCGTCGGGGCCGCCGCACGCCGGCTCGGCATCGCCGCCCCGACCCTGCGGAGCTGGGAGCGTAGGTACGGATTGAGCCCGAGCGCACGGTCAGTAGGCGGTCATCGGCGCTACAGCCCGGAGGATCTGGTCCGGCTCCGGACGATGCTGCGGATGGTCGAGCAGGGCATGCCGACGGCGGAAGCGGCGGCGTCGGTTCGTGACCAGATCTACTCTGCTCAATCACCCACTGTGACATCCGCCACTTCTGTTGCCGACGGCCCCCGGCCGGGCGGTGAACTGCTGCTGAAGCCGGTACGCCGGTCCGCGCGGTCTCGCGCCCCCGAGCCCGGGAAGCTGGCTGACCTGTTCGAGCTCGCGAACGCCATGGACGCCGAGCGGCTCACTCACGAGATCGCCCGCAGCCTGGACAGGTCGGGCGCCGTCGAGGCGTGGACCAACCGGTTGATGCCGCTGCTGGTCAAGGTGGGCGAGCAGTGGGAGCAGACCAAAGCGTGTGTCGAGGTCGAGCACCTTGCGTCCGATGCGGTGGCGGGCGGACTCAGGTACCACACCCGCCGCGCACTGGACCGGTTCAAGCCGGACGAGTCGGCGCGACCCGTAGTACTGGCCTGCCTTGAGCGGGAGGACCATGCGCTGCCGCTGCTGGCCGTGGCGGCGGCGCTGGCCGAGCGCCGGGTGCGGGTGCGCACGTTGGGGGCTGCCACGCCGGTGGAGGCGCTGTCGAGCGCCGTACGCCAGATCCGGCCGGCTGCGGTCTTCGTCTGGTCCAGCGCGCCCGCAACCGCGGACCTGGAGGCTGTGCGCAGCCTCGCGCGCACCAGGCCGTCGTACCGGCTCGTGGTCGGTGGACCGGGCTGGAAGGCGCTGGGGGAGCCGGACGGCTGGGTGAACTCCCTGGCGGACGCCGTAAGCGCCCTGGTCTCAGCAACCCGGCTCTAGCCTCGGCGCCGGCACCAGCCTCGGCGGCCGGCTCCCTAGGCTCGGCCGGCGGCCGCTAGTCGTCGGCGGGGTCGTAGCGGAAGTACCGGTGGCTGCCGTGGGCTGTGTCGCGTTCGCCCGTCAGTGCCCGGATGACCATCTCGTGCGTGATCGCCAGCACCGGGCCGTCGGTGCTGGCCGTGTGCCGCGCCAGCGCCGCCCGCGCCCGAGCCCGTACTGCGGACAGCGGCTCCCACTTCCGCACGATCCCCTCGGGCCACTCGCCGCCGTACTCGTCCAGCTCCGCCTGCGCAGCCCGTACGTCGGCCACCCCGCGCCACAAGCCCGTGCTGTCGGGGAGCCAGTCGCGCAGGTCGTAGTCGACCCGTACGCCGAGGGCCAGCCGGTGGCCGATGATGGCGGCACTGTGCAGGGCGCGGGTGAAGGGCGAGCTGACCAGGTATGTGGCACCGATGCCACTCAGGAGGTCCGCAACCGCCTCGGCCTGCTTGGCCCCCTCTGGAGTCAGCGGAGCGGCGTCAGCGGCCATACCGGGCCAGCCACGGCTATCCACCGGCGCGTAGTCCGGCTGACCGTGCCGAACCAGGTAGATCTGGGTCACGAGGATGTTCTACCGGAGATGGCGCGCCCCGGCCCAGCCTCTGGTGCGGCTGGGCGGGAGCGCGGAAGGGTCGGTGAGCGAGCTCGGCGGCCGCACGTTGTGCTGCTCGCCGAAGAACTGTTCGAGGTCGAACTCAGGCCGGGCCTCGGCAGCGGACTCGGTCCAGGTGCCGTCCGAGGAGACCTCGAGCCAGCGAACCTCCGTCGCGCCCTGGTGGCCGTGGACGGCGAGCACCGACTCCAGGTCGGGCCAGACCGCCGTCGCCGGGTTGTTGCCCCGCCAGCGCAGCGCCACCGACCCGTCGGTGAACACGCACCCTTCGGCGACCACCCCGGTGCCGGAGACCCCGCTGAGATCGCGGAAGCGGACCAGTTCGAAGGTCCGCGGCCTCACCGCCGAGCCCCGGCAGGCCGACAACCAGACGGCACCAGCAACCCCTGACCCCCGAGCGGACCTGCCACCGTGCTCGCACTCCTTAGAAGTTCCTCAGTGAAGCCCTCAACCTGTTGCGACCCTCAACGACCCACGACCACCCCCGGTTACACCGCAGAAAATCCGGGTCTCACCCACTGACACGCCCCGTCTCGATCTCCCGGCGCATGAACACCCGCTCAGCGGGATCGAGCCCCAGGGCGGCCTCGTGCCGCTGAACCTCGACCAACCCCGGAGTGAGCTCGCCGGCCGCCAACTCACGGAAGCCCAGGCGTGCGTAGTACGGGGCGTTCCAGGGGACGGTGCGGAAGGTGCTGAGGGTGAGGGCGGGCAGTCCCTGTACGGCGGCCCAGCGGTCGACCTCGTCGATCAGCAGCCGGCCGACGCCACGGCGGCCGTGGTCGGGATGGACGCTGACCTGCTCGAGATGCGCGGCGCCGTCCACCAGGTCGACGAGCGCGTAGCCGATCGCCTGGTCGTCCGGCCCGGCGGCGGTCCAGGCCAGCCCGGCCTGCCGGTAGCGCTCGAGCGTCTCGATCGAAGGCGGCGGATGCCCGGCGACGTCGGTCATGCCGATCTCGCGGAACAACGCCCCGGCCGCCACTTCGATCGATTGCAGCCGGCCCAGGTCGTCGGCCGTGGTGAAGCGGATCGTGGTCATGGCCAGAGGCAACCATGGGGGGGAGCGGAAAGGCGAGGCGATTTCGGGGGATGGTTGCGGTGGGTGATATCGTCGGCGACGTGAAGCGTTGCTATTGGCGATTTTTTGAGTGGCCGGCTGTCGTGCCGGGTAGCTCAGCTGATCGCTGACGCCTGACCAAGAACTTCAGCCGGCTCTCGAGGCAAGGACACTCGTCCTTGCCTTTTCTCGTTCCCAGCCGGCGCTGTCCTCGGGTCCACCGCGGAGTACCGGCGGAAAGGTCCCCCCATGAACACCCTCCCGCAGCAGGTCCGCCAGATTCCGCAAGGCGCGGTCGTCGATCGACGGATCGAGAAGACCGTCCCGCTGATCACCCCGCTCGCCCTGCACGAGGAACTGCCGCTGAGCGCCGAGCTCGCCGAGACGGTCGTCGCCGGGCGGCAGGCCGTCACGGATGTCCTCAACGGCATCGACGACCGGCTGCTCGTTGTCGTCGGCCCGTGTTCGGTGCACGACGCCCAGGCGGCCCTCGAGTACGCCGAACGCCTCCGCCCGGTCGCCGAGCGACTCTCCGACGGTCTGCTCGTGGTGATGCGCGTGTACTTCGAGAAGCCACGCTCGACCCTCGGGTGGAAGGGCCTCATCAACGACCCGGGTCTCGACGGCTCCGGCGACGTCAACACCGGCCTGCGGACCGCCCGCGCGCTGCTCCTCGAAGTACTGGCCAAGGGGTTGCCGGTCGGGTGTGAGTTCCTCGACCCGATCACCCCGCAGTACATCGCCGACACGGTCGGGTGGGGCGCGATCGGCGCGCGGACCGTCGAGAGCCAGGTGCACCGGCAGCTCTCGTCCGGTCTGTCGATGCCGATCGGCATGAAGAACCGTCCCGACGGCAGCATCGCGACCGCGGTCGACGCGATCAAGGCGGCGGCCGTCCCGCACGTCTTCACCGGTATCGCCCACGACGGTGCCCCCGCGATCCTGCACACCCGGGGCAACCCCGACTGCCATCTCGTACTGCGCGGCTCCGACGCCGGACCCAACTACGACGCCGAGTCGGTCGCAGGTGCCACCGAGCTGCTGAGCAAGGCCGGCCTGCCCGAGCGAGTCGTCATCGACGCGAGCCACGGCAACAGCCGCAAGGACCACCACCGCCAGCCCGCCGTCGCGGCGGAGATCGGGCAGCAAGTGGCCGATGGCAACAAGGCGATCGTCGGCGTGATGCTGGAGTCGTTCCTGGTCGAGGGCCGGCAGAACCTCGACCCGACGCAGCCGCTCACCTACGGACAGTCGATCACCGACGCGTGCCTGGGCTGGGACACCACGGTGGGCGTGCTGGAGGGGTTGCGCGACGCCGTGATCAAGCGTCGTACGGGCGCGTGAACTTCAGGAGAATGTCGGTCGTGAGGCATCCCGCAGGCACCTGGTCCTGACCTACTGTCCGGGGCATGACTGACATTTCCCGCCGCCTGGTTCTTGGTTCCGCAGCCGGTGGGGCAGCTTTGTCGCTGCTCCCACCGTCGCTGCACGCGGCGATGGCGCAACCGATCCGGCCCGGTGGACTCGACGCGATCGAGCACGTGATCGTGCTGATGCAGGAGAACCGCTCCTTCGACCACTACTTCGGCATGCTGCGCGGAGTCCGCGGGTACGGCGACCGCCTGCCGCTGCGGCTGCGCAACGGCAAGTCGGTGTTCCACCAGCCGGTCGCCGGTGGCGGCGAGGTGCTGCCGTTCTCGCTGCGCAAGGCGGCCGCCGACGCCGGTCGCGCCCCGGACGACATCCAGTACCTCGGCGCTCTCGCGCACGGCTTCACCGACGCGACCCAGGCCTGGAACAACGGCTGGAACGACGACTGGGTGCAGGCCAAGACCGCCGCGACGATGACGTACTACGACCGTCGCGACATCCCGTTGCAGTACGAACTGGCCGAGACCTTTACCATCCTCGACGCCTACCACTGCTCGGTGAACGGCTCGACCAACCCGAACCGGAACTACCTGTGGTCCGGTACGACCGGCTACGAGCCCGGTACGACGCAACGCGCGGTCACCAACGCGGCGTACTCCTACGACCACCAGGGCTACGACTGGACGGCGTACCCCGAGCGGCTGGAAGCGGCGGGGGTGTCGTGGCAGATCTACCAGGAGTGGGACAACTTCACCGACAACGCCGTCGAGTACTTCAAGACCTTCAAGGAACTCGGTCGCCGGATCCTCGCGTCCGTGCCGGGCTACCGCACCACCGAGGAGTTCTACGACAAGCTCTTCGAGAAGACGCCGGCCGAGCGGACGGCCGCGCTCAAACTGCTCGACGAGGCGGTCGCGAAGCAGCCCGCCGCCGACCAGAAGCTCTTCTACCAGGCGATGTACCGCAGCGAGCCCGAGTCGCTGATCCCGCGTGTCCGCGCCGACATCGAGGCCGGCAAGCTGCCCGCGGTGAGCTGGCTCGTCCCGTCGGCGGTCGACTCCGAGCATCCGAGCACCTCGACGCCGGTCGGCAGCGCGAACCTCGTCTACGACCTGCTCGACGCGATCGCCTCGGACCCGGAGACCTGGTCGAAGACCGTGCTGCTGATCAACTTCGACGAGAACGACGGGTACTTCGACCACGTCCCGCCGCCGGTCGCGCCGCGTACTGACTCCGGTGACGGGGACGACTGGTACGCCGGCCGCCCGATCGGTCTCGGACCGCGGGTTCCGATGACCGTGGTCTCGCCGTGGTCGGTCGGTGGGCACGTCAACTCGCAGGTGTCCGACCACACCTCGGTCCTCCAGTTCCTCGAGCGCTGGACCGGTATCAAGGAACCGAACATCAGCTCCTGGCGCCGGACGGCCTGCGGTGACCTCACCTCGGCCTTCGACTTCAAGCGGCCGCATCGCCAGCCGTCGGTCGACGCGCCCGGCTCGGTCCCCGCGCCGATCACCCGGTGGAAGCCGGTGCCACCGGCAACCCAAACGCTGCCCGGCCAGGAACCCGGCCGCCGCCCGGCTCGCGCGTTGCCTTACCAGCCGTCGGTTTCCGGCTTCGTTGCCAAAGGCAAGCTGAAACTGCGACTCGGCAACAACGCGCCCGAGGCGGCGCACTTCGCGGTCTACCCGTACGGCGGGGAGCTGCCCGCGCCGGCGCATCTCGACGTCAAGGGGGAGCTCGCCCAGGAGGTGCCGGTCAGTGGTCCGTACGAGCTCGCGGTGCAGGGCCCGAACCGGTTCTGGGTCGAGCTGGCCGGCTCGGTCGAGGGGATCGCGGCGGGCCTCGACGTACGGATCCGCGAAGACCGTGGCTCGCTGAAGGTCGAGCTGGAGAACACCGGCACCAAGCCACTCAGCGTGAAGCTGAAGGCGCGCGGCTACGGCAGCCGGACGATCAACCAGGATGTCCGCGGCAAGCAGACCCGGGCGCTCACCTGGCCGACCGACCACGGCTGGTACGACGTCGAGGTCACCACCGCCGAGGACCCGACGTACCGGCGCCGCCTGACCGGTCACCTGGAGAACGGCTCTCCCAGCGTGACCGGCTGACCCGGTGGTTACCGGCTGGTCATGACCTCTGGCGATCCGGCGAAATCTACGGAAGGGTGACAACCATCGGGGCGATTGTGGGGAGGATCGCGTGGATGTTGTTGCTGTTGCCGAGGACGAACTGGAGGACCTGCGGTCGCGACTGCGGCGAACGCGGTGGGCAACCAGCTGGCCCGATACCGGATGGGAGGCCGGTACCGATGGCAACGCGTTGCGCCGGCTGGTCGCGTACTGGGCCGACGGATTCGACTGGCGCAAGCAGGAGGCGGCACTCAACGCGTTGCCGTCCCACTTCGCGGACTTCGACGGCGTACCGGTGCACTATCTCCGGTACGACGCCGAGCAGCCCGGCGCGTTGCCGCTCGTCCTGACGCACGGCTGGCCGAGTTCGGTACTGGAGCTGACCGAGTTGGCGCAACGGCTCGCCTCGCCCACGCAGTACGGGCGGCCGGTGGAGGAAGCCTTCACGGTGATCGTGCCTGCGTTGCCGGGGTTCCCTTGCTCGCCGCAACGACCTTCGTTGCCGCCAGCAACAGCTACGCACGAGCTGTGGCACCGGTTGATGCGCGACGAGCTCGGGTTCGCCCAGTACGGCGCGCACGGTGGTGATCTCGGTGCCGGCATCAGCGCACTGCTCGGCCAGGCGTACCCCGAGGAGGTCGTCGGCATTCATCTGCTCGCGGTCGCGAATCCGGCCTCGGTCGATTCGGACGAACTGAGCCCGGAGGAGCAGGCGTACCTCGACGCCGAGGCGGAGTGGTTCGCCGAGGAGGGCGGCTACGAACACGAGCAGATGACCCGGCCGGCCACGCTGAGCGCGGGACTGTCGGACTCGCCGGCCGGGCTGCTCGCCTGGCTGCTGGAGAAGTACCGCGCGTGGAGCGACTGCGACGGCGAGGTCAGCACCCGGTTCAGCGACGACTTCATCCTCACCCAGGCCTCGCTGTACTGGTTCACGAACTCCATCTCGACCTCGTTCCGCCCGTACTACGAGTACCACCGCGGCCTGCGTGAGCGGGTGACCTCGGTGTCGGTGCCGACCGCGATCGCCGTCTTCCCCGAAGACCTGGTCCGGCCACCGCGGAGCTGGGCGGCGCGCACCTACAACGTCACCCGCTACACGGCGATGCCCCGCGGCGGCCACTTCGCCGCCTGGGAAGAGCCCGAGCTGCTGGCCGAGGATCTGGTCGCCTTCTTCAAGTCCGTCCTGAAGAAGACGTAAGCCGGTCAGCGGGCGATCGGGGCAGTGCGCGCGGCGGTGAGTTTGATCAGGTCAGCGGGGGAGAGGCCGAGATCGAGACCCCGGCGGCCGCCGGAGACATAGACGGTTTCGTGGACCGAGGCGGTCTCGTCGACCACCGTGGGCAGCAGCCGCTTCTGGCCGATCGGGCTGATCCCGCCGACCACGTACCCGGTGATCCGCTCGGCCGCCGCGGGATCCGCCATCGTCGCCTTCTTGCCGTTCAGCGCGGCGGCGACCGCCTTCAGATCCAGCTGCTTGTCGACCGGTACGACGCCCACCGACAGCTTCCCGTCCACATCGACGAGTAGCGTCTTGAACACCTGCTCCGGCAGGAGACCGAGCGCTTCGGCAGCCTCCAGCCCGTACGACTTGGCCGCCGGATCGTGCTCGTACGTGTGCGTCGTGAACGTCACGCCGGCCTTCGTCAATGCGACCGTCGCCGGGGTGCCCTGTCCGCTCTGTTTCCCTTTCGCCACGCCAGAACCCTACGACGTCCGCTCCTGCGCGTTCTGGCTGTCCGGCAGGAGGCGCACGCAGCAGTGCGCGGGTCTCGGTTCGAGAACCGCTTGCAACCCAGTGCCGCCGAGCCCGTCGAGTAGCCCGCCGAGCAGGTGCAGCGTCATGGTGCAGACCAGGTCGGGGTGGTTCTTGGCCAGCGCCTTGAACGGACAGTTGGCCAGCTCGATGGCCGAGCCGTTACGCCGGGGCTCGAAGCCGTGCGCCTGCAGCACCTCGGCGAGCGGCTTGCCGGGATGGGTTCGGCCGACGGATTCGCCGTACTGGCGGGCTCGCCGGTCCAGTGCTTTGCGGGGTGAGCCGCCCGAGGCCTCGGCGTCCTCCATCGCGGCCGCGAGGAGTTGCCCGGCGACGTCGTACTGGCGTTCGGGGAGAGACACCCCGATCTCGCGGTCCGAGCGTTGGTAGAGCTTGGCCGGGCGGCCCGCGCCGGGTCCGGTCCGGCCGGTACGCCGCTCGTGGGTGACCGTGAGCAGGCCCTCGTCGACGAGCCGGTCGAGATGGAACGCGGCCGTGGTCCGGGGCAGGCCGAGCGCGCTGGCGGCGTCGTCGCGGCTGATCGGGGCCGACTCGGCGACGACATGGTCGTACAGCCGGCGCCGGGTCGGTTCGTCCAGCGCGGCCACCGCCTGGATGCTCGCGTCCGTCGGCTGGTCCACGAGGTGATTCTATCTCCAACTTTCGTTGACGAAACACCTACGTGGCTTTTAAGGTCGATCGTTCTCGATCAGTGGAGGCGCCAGATGACCATGATTCGTACGGAGCTCGATCCGGCCGGGCTCGACGAGCCGGCCGCGCAGCCGAAGGCGGGCCGACGGGCGACGCCGTTGCACGTCGTCGGTGGGCGTCCGGAGATCGACCTTGCCGCCGCCGAGCGGGCAGTGGCCGATCTGCTGGTGGCGCTCGGGCGTGACCCGCACAGTGCGCACCTGGCCGAGACACCCCGGCGAGTGGCCCACGCGTACGCCGAGATGCTCACGCCCCGCGAGTTCGAGCTGACGACGTTCCCGAACGACGAGGGGTACGACGAACTGGTGCTGGCCCGGAACATCCCGGTCCAGTCACTCTGCGAGCACCACATGCTGCCGTTCGAGGGCGTCGCGCATGTCGGCTATCTGCCGGGCGAACGCATTCTCGGGCTGTCCAAGCTGGCGCGCGTCGTGGAGCTGTTCGCGCGTGACCTGCAGGTGCAAGAGCGGCTGACCAAGCAGGTCGCCGACTGGCTGCGCGACCACCTCGCACCCAAGGGTGTGGGCGTGGTGATCGAGGCCGAGCACCAGTGCATGTCGCTCCGCGGTGTCCGCGCGATCGGCTCCCGGACGGTCACGTCAGCGCTGCACGGCATGCTCCGCGACAGCCCCGGCTCGCGTCAGGAGTTCTTCGCGCTCACCGGTATCTCCGCGAACTGAGTTCTCCACGGCCCCCGGCATCGGGCCGGCTGGAGGACGCGGGGCGCGGCGTACCGGCGTACGGGTCAGGCGGTGGCCACCGCCGGTGGGTGGTGGGTGTGGCGGCCGGTGGCCAGGATGTGCGCGACCTCCCCTGGCAGCAGGTCGGTGCCGGGGACCGGTTCCATCTCGGAGACGTCGAGCCAGCGAACGACGGTCGAGCCGCAGTGGCCGTGGACGGCGAGGATGGAGTCGAGATCGGGCCAGACCGCTGTCGACGGGTTCGGGCCGTGCCAGCGCAGGGCCACCGAGCCGTCGGTGAAGACGCACCCTTCGGCGACCGTTCCGGTGCCGGAGACGCCGCTGATGTCGGCGTACCTGACGAGTTCGAAAGTCTGGGGTTTCACCGGCGGACCTCTTCGGTCCCGGCCGGGCGGAGGGCCCGCTGCGCAGTTCTGGATGCCGTGCTGGATTCGTTGCTGGGATGGCCTGAGGGAGTTGCCATGGTCCTTTCCCCGGAAGTCGGCGTGGTTCAGGGCATTCGCCACAAACCGGGGACCGGTACGGACTGTCAGCGGGGAAGGACGGTCTGTAGCGACTCATTCACTGCAAATCAAGGTAGAACCAACCGGCCGGACACGCCAGGGGTCATCGGGCGTGTCTCGAACTTCGCTGCGGTTTGACGCTCGCGGGGCGCTCAGCTCCTGACAAATCAGGCACTGAATGGACGGTTGGCGTGGTCGAATGGCGAAGTGTTCCTGACGATCGCCACCCGCTCCACCGGCGCCGAAGTTCCCGCGACCGATCTCGGATTCCTTTTGCACAAGAACCCGGCGCGACCTCAGTCGGTGGAGGTCGCCGGTGGGGTGGCGCATGTGGTGTACCCGGAGGCGACGGCGGAGCGCTGTACCGCGGCGGTGCTGCTCGAGGTGGACCCGATCGCGCTGGTCCGCTCGGGGAAAGGGCGCGCCGCGGAGGGGTTCACGCTCGGGCAGTACGTGAACGATCGCCCGTACGCCGCGTCGAGTCTGCTGGCGGTCGCGCTCGGAAAACTCTTCCGTACTGCGATGAACGGCCGCTGCGACGCACGTCCTGAGTTGGCGGCCCAGTCGATCCCGCTGGAAATCCACATCCCTGCCCTCCCGTGCCGGGGCGGTGTCGCGCTGGCCGGTCGCTTCTTCGAGCCGCTCGGTTGGAGCGTTGATGCTCGGCCGATCGCGCTTGACCCGGAGATTCCGTCCTGGGGTGATTCGCGCTATGTCGACCTCCACCTGACGGGCGTACTCCGGTTGGCCGACGCCCTCAACCACCTGTACGTCCTCCTCCCGGTCCTGGACGACACCAAGCACTACTGGGTCGGCACCGACGAGATCGACAAACTCATCCGAGCCGGCGAAGGCTGGCTCGCCAACCACCCCGAAAAAGCACTGATCTCCCGCCGCTACCTCGCCCACCGCCGCAACCTCACGGACACAGCCCTCGAACGGATGGCCGAGGCAGACGGCGACCTCCTCCACGAAGAGCCCGCCACCGAGGTAGGCGACAACCTCCCCGCCTCGGCTGACCCGACCGTGGCCGCTGCGGGTGCCCCACCCAATCCCTCGACCTCTCCCGAGACGCCCGCTGGCATCGCTGGCGATGCAGCGCCGCTTTCGCTTGGCGTGCAGCGGCGGGAGGCCGTGTTGGAGGTGCTGCGTGAAGTTGGTGGTCGGCGGGTGGGGGATTTGGGGTGTGGGGAAGGGGTGCTTGTGGGGGAGTTGTTGAAGGATGGGCGGTATGACCAGGTGGTGGCTACCGATGTTTCTTCGCGGGCGCTCGGGTTTGCTGAGCGGCGACTGCATGTGGGGGAGATGTCTGATCGGCAGCGGGAGCGGCTTCGGTTGTTTCAGTCTTCGGTGACGTATGCCGATGCGCGCTTGGCCGGGCTGGACGCCGCGGTGTTGATGGAGGTTGTTGAGCACGTTGACCCACCGCGGTTGCCCGCGTTGGCGAAGGCGGTGTTCGGCGCCGCTCGGCCGGGGGCGGTGGTGGTGACTACGCCGAACTCGGAGTACAACGTGCGGTTCGAGACGTTGCCTGCCGGGGAGTTCCGGCATCCCGACCACCGGTTCGAGTGGACGCGGATCGAGTTCCAGACCTGGGCGGAGTCGGTCTGTACGTCGTACGGGTACTCCGTGGAGTTCCGCCCGGTCGGACCCGATGACCCCGAGGTGGGTCCGCCGACGCAGCTTGCGTTGTTCCGGCGGAAGGAGGCCGTCTGATGGCGACCATCGACGTACCGGCGCTGAGTCTGGTCGTGCTGGTCGGCGCCAGCGGTTCGGGCAAGTCGACCTTCGCGCGCAAGCACTTCCTCGGCACCGAGGTGATCTCCAGCGACGTCTGCCGCGGACTCGTCTCGGACGACGAGAACAACCAGGCTGCCACCAAGGACGCCTTCGAGGTCCTGAACTTCGTCGCCGGCAAGCGCCTCGCCGCGGGCCGACTGACCGTGATCGATGCGACCAACGTGCAGCCGGAAGCACGCAAAGAGCTGGTAGCGCTCGCCCGCGAGCACGACGTGTTGCCGGTGGCAATCGTTCTCGATCCGCCCGAGCAGGTCTGCGTGGCGCGCAACGACCTGCGCCCGGACCGGCAGTTCGGCAAACAAGTGGTGATCCGGCAGCGGTCGCAACTGCGACGCGGCCTGAAAAGCCTTAAACGTGAGGGTTTCCGCGCCGTCCACGTGCTCTCCTCGGTCGAGGAGATCGATGCCGCCGGCATCGAACGCACCCGGCTGTTCAACGACCTCACCGACCAGACCGGCCCGTTCGACATCATCGGCGACATCCACGGTTGCCGGGCCGAGCTGGAGCAGCTGCTCACGACCCTCGACTACACCCTCACCCGTGACGAGCACGGCCGCCCGATCAACGCCGAGCACGCCACCCGACGCGCGATCTTCGTCGGCGACCTCGTCGACCGCGGCCCGGACACCCCCGGCGTACTGCGCCTGGTGATGGGCATGGTTGCCGCAGGCAACGCCTACTGCGTGACCGGCAACCACGAGGACAAGCTGCTCCGCTCGATGCGCGGCAAGAAGGTGCGGATCAACCACGGTCTGGCCGAGTCGCTGGAGCAGCTCGCAGCCGAGCCGGAGGAGTTCCGCGCGGAGGTCGCGACCTTCATCGACGGGCTCATCTCGCACTACGTCTTCGACGGTGGCAACCTGGTCGTCTCGCACGCCGGCCTGGTCGAGCGCATGCACGGCCGTACGTCGGGTCGCGTCCGCTCGTTCTGCCTGTACGGCGAAACCACCGGTGAGACCGACGAGTTCGGCCTGCCGATCCGCTACCCCTGGGCCAACGAGTACCGCGGTCGCGCGATGGTCGTCTACGGTCACACGCCCACGCCGGAACCGGAGTGGATCAACAACACGATCTGCCTCGACACCGGCTGCGTGTTCGGCGGTTCGCTGACCGCGCTGCGCTATCCCGAGCGCGAGCTGGTCCAGGTCGAGGCAGCCGAGCAGTACTACAAGCCGGCCAAGCCGCTCCACGTGCCGGCCGCACCTGAGCGGGAGCCGGATGTCCTCGACATCACCGACGTGGTCGGCCGGCGCGTGATCGAGACCGCGACCCACGGCCGGATCAGTGTCCGCGCGGAGCAAGCCGGTGCGGCGCTGGAGGTGATGAGCCGCTTCGCGATCGACCCGCGGTTCCTGCTCTACTTGCCGCCGACGATGAGCCCGGTCGCGACCTCGCCGCTGCCCGGACTGCTGGAGCACCCGGCGCAGGCGTTCGAGGCGTACAAGGCGCAGGGCGTCACCGAGTTGGTGTGCGAAGAGAAGCACATGGGCTCACGGGCCGTCGTACTGCTGACCCGCGATGACGACGTCGCCGAGAAGCGGTTCGGGCTCGCTGGGCGAGGAGCCGTTCACACCCGAACCGGACGCTCGTTCTTCGACGCGACACTGACGGACGAGTTGCTCCTCCGGCTGCGTTCGGTCGTCGAAGAAGCCGGCCTTTTCGACGAGCTGGACACCTCGTGGTTGCTGCTGGACGCGGAGCTGTTGCCGTGGAGCGCGAAGGCAGGTGAGCTGCTCCGCAACCAGTACGCCGCTGTCGGTGCGGCCGCGCGAGCTTCGTTGCCTGCCGCAACAGTTGCCCTGGAATCCGCTGCAGCAGCAGGCCTTGATGTCTCCGCGTTGCTCGCGCGCGCTCAACGCCGTACTGCGAACGTGGAGCTCTTCAGTGCGGCGTACCGGCGGTACTGCTGGCCGACCGACGGGCTGGGCGGGGTGCAGTTGGCGCCGTTCCAGCTGCTGGCGTCGGAGGGCGCGACGTACCAGGAGAAGCCGCACGCCTGGCATCTCGCAGTGGCCGACCGATTGGTTGCCGCCGGCCCCTCTCTGGTTGCGCCGACCCGTCGGCTGTTTGTCGACCTGGAGACCTGGGATGCCGGGATCGAGTGGTGGGAGGAGCTGACCAGCGCTGGGGGAGAGGGCATGGTGGTGAAGCCCGCGGCCAACCTGGTTCGAACCGCGAAGGGGTTGGCGCAGCCGGGGTTGAAGGTCCGCGGGCAGGAGTACCTGCGGATCATCTACGGCCCGGACTACACCGAGCCGGAGAACTTCTCCCGGCTGCGTGACCGCAAGCTCGGCCACAAGCGGTCCCTCGCCCTCCGCGAGTACGCCGTAGGCCTGGAAGCCCTCGAACGAGCCGCCCGCGGCGAACCACTCTGGCGCATCCACGAATGCGTCTTCGCCGTCCTCGCCCTCGAGTCCGAACCGGTCGACCCCCGCCTCTAGCCGGGGGAAGCCCGGGCCGCCCAGCGGGCGCCCCGGGCTAGCTCGTTTTTCAGAAGTGCTTGTCAAGGCAAAGGTTTTCCCTCTAGGGTCTGTGCAATGTCACACGGCACTGTGAGGAATCCGATGAGAAGCCGACCTGGGGCGGTCCGAACCAGCGCGGGCGCGGTCCAGCCGCTGGCCACCGACGCGGTACAGCTGACCGGCGGCCTGCTGGCCGACTGGCAGCGCCGGAACCGGTCCGCGACCATCCCGCACGCGATCACCGAGCTCCGCAAGGCGGGAAACCTCGACAACCTGCGCCGCCTGCTCGAGCCCACCGCCGAGCCGTACCGCGGCCGCTACCCGTTCCTCGACACGGACATCTACAAGACGCTCGAAGGCCTCGCCTACGAGCTCGGCGGCGACGGCGAGCCGGCCGACGCGCGGGCCTTCTTCGAGGAAGCCGTCGAGCTTCTCGAGCAGGCCCAGGCCGACGACGGCTACCTCAACTCGTACTTCCAGGACCCCGACCAGGCCAAGAAGCCGTGGGAAGACCTTGCCTGGGGCCACGAGCTGTACAACCTCGGTCACCTGATCCAGGCAGCCGTCGCGGCGAACCGTCAGTTGGACGACGCCAGACTCCTCACCATCGCGTGCCGCTTCGCCGACCTGGTGGTCCAGAAGTTCGGCGCCGAGGGGACGGAGGCGGTGTGCGGTCACCCCGAGGTCGAGATGGCCCTGGTCGAGCTGTACCGCGAAACCGGCAACCGTGATTACCTCACGCAAGCCCAGCTGTTCGTGGACCGGCGGGGTCACGGCCATCTCAAGTACGCCCTCATGCCCGCCGAGTACTTCCAGGAGAACGCGCCTTTCCGCGAACTCCCGTCGGTCATCGGCCACGCAGTACGGATGGCCTATCTCGCCGCAGGCGCAGCGGACGTCCACCTGGAGACGGGCGACGAGACGCTGCTGGCCGCGTTGGAGCGGCTCTGGGACGACATGGTCGCGACCAAGCTCTACCTGACCGGCGGCCTCGGCAGTAGGCACTCCGACGAGGCGATCGGCGACCGGTACGAGCTGCCGTCCGAACGCTCCTACAGTGAGACCTGCGCCGCGATTGCGACCATGCAGTGGGGGTGGCGGATGTTCCTCGCCACCGGCGCCGCGAAGTACCTGGATGTCTTCGAGACGGTCCTCTACAACGCTTATGCCGTTGGACTTTCGCTCGACGGTGCCGCGTTCTTCTACGACAACCCGCTGCAACGCCGCCCCGATCACGAGCAGCGCAGTGGCGCGGAGAACGGCGGCGAGCCGCTGCGGCGGTCCTGGTTCGGCTGCCCCTGCTGCCCGCCGAACGTCGTCCGCTGGATGGCGCAACTGCAGGACTATGTGGCAGCGCAGCGAACCGACACGCTCTACCTCGGCCTGTACGCCGATGCGCGCGTCGACACCGGCGCTTTCGCCGTCCAGATGCGGACCAGCTACCCGTGGGACGGCGAGATCCGGATCACCGTCGAGCACGCGCCGGACAGCGAGCAGACTCTCGCCCTGCGCATCCCCAGCTGGGCTGACGAAACAGAGCTCGTGGTCAACGGCACCCCGGCCGACGCCACGGCCGAGGACGGCTGGCTGACCGTGACCCACGTCTTCACCGCCGGCGACGAACTCCAGCTGGTACTACGGATGCCGGCCCGCGCCCACGGCTCCCACCCGTACCTCGACGCCACCCGAGGCGGGATCGCCGTTGCCCGCGGCCCCCTTGTCTATTGCCTCGAGCAACAAGACACCGAGGCTCCGGTCGACGACCTGCTCCTCGACGTCGCCTCCGTCACAGCTGCTCGGACCACCAAGAGCCCGATCGCGCCGGGTGCCATCGCGCTCGCGGTCACAGCGGGTGTGGCCCCAACGCCACCCACCGACCTCTACCCCGTACTACGGGAACAGCCCGCCGTCAGCAGCCCGGACAGCGAGGTGACGGCCACCTTCGTCCCGTACTTCCTCTGGGGCAACCGCAGGGCGCAGGCGATGCGCGTCTGGTTGCGCCAGGCCTGACTCACCAACCACCCGGGGCTCGTCGAGCCCGCGAACCGGAAGAAGTGCCGATGAAACGATCGACGATGCTGGCAGGACTCCTGCTGTCCGGCTCACTCGCACTGACCGCCTGCTCGGGGAACGCGACCGGCGCGGCCAAGAACTCCGCCGGTCCCGGCGGTCCCGCCGCCACCGGCGGGACCGTCCAGGTCCTCGCCAACGCCGGGTTCTCGCACCTCGACCCGGTCCGCGGTTTCGACGGCGGGGTGAACAACTTCTACCGGCTGATCTACCGCACGCTGACCACGCAGGGGGCCGCGCCCGGCGCGGAGGGGACGAAGATCGTGCCCGACCTCGCGACGGACACCGGCAAGCCGACTGACGGCGGCAAGACCTGGACGTTCACGCTGAAGGACGGCGTGACCTTCGAGACCGGCGCGCCGATCACCAGCGCGGACGTGAAGTTCGGAGTCTCCCGGGCCTGGGATCCGGAGATCGGCATCGGCTCGCCGTACGCGAAGCAGATCATCGCCGCGCCCGCGAGCTACCAGGGTCCGTACAAGTCGGGCGAGCTGCCGACCATCGAGACGCCGGACGCGAAGACCATCGTGTTCCATCTGAAGAAGCCGTACGCCGACTTCGGCAGCGTGGTCGCGCAGAACACGTTCGTCCCGGTCCCCAAGGGTGCCGGCGCCGGGACCTCGCTCGACAGCAAGCCGATCGCGTCGGGTCCGTACAAGGTGGCGGAGTACAAGCCGGGTGCGGCGCTGAAGCTGGTCCGCAACGACAAGTGGGACGTCAAGACCGACTCGGTCCGCGCGGCGAAGCCGGACGGGTTCCAGTGGACCTTCGGGCTGGACGCGGCCACGATCGACGAGCGGATGATCGCCGGTCAGGGCACCGACGCCAATGCCATCGCGGGCACCATCCAGGCCGCCTCGGTGGCCCGGGTGCAGACGCCCCAGCTGAAGCAACGGACGCTGACCGGCCTCGGCGGCTGTACGACGTACATGGGGCTGAACACCACGAAGAAGCCGCTGAACGATGTGAAGGTCCGGCAGGCGATCAACTTCGCCGTGAACAAGCAGACCGTGCGGGACGCGGTCGGCGGTTCGACCCTGGCCGAGCTCGCCACCAGCATCCAGCCGCCGACCGTGGTCGGCCGGGTGGACTACAACCCGTACCCGAGCCCGGACGGCAAGGGTGACATCGAGGCCGCGCGCAAGCTGCTCGCCGAGGCCGGTCAGGCCGACGGCTTCACTTTCACTCTCGATACCCGCGCCCAGCCGAAGATGCAGGCGATGGCGGTGGCGATCCAGCAGGCCCTGGCGCCGTTGAAGATCACGGTCAAGATCAACATCATCGACACCTCCACGTACTACGAGGTGATCGGTACGCCGTCGCAGCAGCACGACGCGGCGATCACCGGCTGGTGCCCGGACTGGCCGTCGGGTGCGACCTTCCTGCCGCCGCTGTTCGACGGCCGCAACATCACCGCCAAGGGCAACGGGAACCTGTCCCAGCTGAACGACCCGGCGGTGAACGCGAAGATCGACGAGATCGCGGCGATGAAGGACGTCACGGCTGCCAACGCGGCGTACGGCGAGCTGGACAAGCAGATCATGAAGCTCGCCCCGATGGTGCCGCTGCTGTACGAGAAGGTGCTGATCGTTGTCGGTAGCAACATCGCCGGCGCCTACCTGCACGACGGCTTCTCCGGTGGCATCGACCTGGTCTCGGTCGGTCTGACGGACGCCGGGAAGTAGCCGATGTCGACGAGCCCGACCCTGCTCGAGGTCGAGGAGCTGGGGGCCACCACCGGTGGCCCCCAGGCCCGGCCGATCCTGGCCCGACTCGCCCGCGACAAGGCAGCGCTGCTGTGCCTGGCGTTCCTGCTGGTCGTCGTCCTGATGGCCGCGTTCGCGCCGCTGATCACCAAGCTCAGTGGCTGGGGACCGTACGAGTTCGACTCCAGCGCGATCGACTCCGCCCTCGGCGGGGTGCCGCACGGAGCGCTCGGTGGTGTCAGCGATGAGCACTGGTTCGGTGTCGAGCCGCAGAACGGGCGCGATCTGTTCGCCCGGATCGTGTACGGCGCCCGGGTCTCGATCACGATCGCGATCTCGGCCACCGTGCTGACCGGCGTACTGGGTGTCGTCCTCGGCATGCTGGCCGGGTTCTACCGCGGCTGGGTCGACCAGTTGATCTCGCGGCTGATGGACTTCCTGATGGCGTTCCCGGCGCTGATCTTCATGATCGCGATCCTGTCCTCGCTGCCGGCCGGGAACCGTCCCGTGCTGCTGGTGGTGGTGATCAGCGCGTTCGGCTGGCCGTACCTGGCCCGGGTGATCCGCGGTCAGACGATGACGCTGGCCAACCGTGAGTTCGTCGAGGCGGCCCGCGCGTCCGGGGCGAAGAACCTGGCGCTGGTGTTCCGGGAGATCCTGCCGAACCTGCGCGGCTCGATCATCGTGATGTCGACGCTCGCAGTACCGGGCTACATCGGGACGGAGGCCGGCCTGTCGTTCCTCGGGGTCGGCGTGACGCCGCCGACCGCGTCCTGGGGCCAGATGATCTCGAGCTCGGTGAGCTGGTACTCGGTGGATCCGATGTTCTTCGCGATCCCCGGTGCGTTCCTGTTCCTCACGGTGCTGTCGCTGACCGTGCTCGGCGACAAGATCCGCTCGCTGATCGACGCCGGGGAGGCGGTCTGATGACGCGGTACGTGATCGGCCGGCTGGGCGGCGTACTGCTGATCCTGCTCGCCGTCTGCCTGTTCACCTATCTGATCTTCTTCAAGCTCTCGCCGGACCCCGCGGTGATGATCTGCGGCAAGACCTGTACGCCGGACCGGATCGACTCGATCCGCACCGTGCTCGGTCTCAACCAGCCACTGCTGACCCAGTTCTGGGAGTTCCTGCAAGGAATCTTTGCCGGCCGCAACTACGGTACGGCGCACTGCTCGGCACCCTGTCTCGGCTACAGCTTCCAGACCAACGAGCCGGTCTGGTCGATGATCACTTCCCGCCTCCCGGTGAGCATTACGGTCGCGGTCGGCGCGGCCGTCCTGTGGCTGCTCGCCGGAGTGGTCGGTGGGCTGATCAGCGCGGTCAAGCAAGGAACCTGGTGGGATCGGAGCGCGATGGCCCTGGCCTTGACCGGAGTCAGCGTTCCGAACTACGTGCTCGCGCTCGTTCTGCAGTACGTCCTGGTCGTCAAGCTTCAGGTTCTGCCCTTCCCGTCGGCACCGGCGTTCGGTGACAACCCGGCGCTGTGGTTCGAGTCCTACCTGATGCCGTGGACCGTGCTGGCGATCGGCTACGCCTGCCTGTACGCCCGGCTGACCCGGGCCAACGTGATCGACACCCTGGCCGAGAACTTCGTCCGGACCGCCCGGGCGAAAGGGCTGCACCGCTCGCTGATCCTGCGCAGGCACGCGCTCCGGCCGGCGCTGACCCCGATCACGACCATCTTCGGGATGGACTTCGCCGGACTGCTCGGCGGCGCGCTGATCACCGAGACGGTGTTCGGCCTGAACGGGATCGGCAAGCTGGCCGCCGACTCGATCGCGAAGAACGACCAGCCGGTGATCATGGCGGTCACCCTGCTGGCCGCCTTCTTCGTTGTCGTCGGCAACGTGGTGGTGGACCTCGTCTACACCGCCCTCGACCCGAGAGTGAGGATCACGACAGCATGAGCGAAGCACTGTTCGTGGTGGAGGATCTCACCGTCACGCTGCCCACCAGCCGCGGCCCGGTCGACGTTGTGAAGAACGTCTCGTTCACCGTCGACCGGGACGACACGGTCGGGATCGTCGGCGAGTCTGGTTCCGGGAAGTCGATGACTTCACTGGCCGTGCTCGGCCTGCTGCCACCAGGCGCTCGTACGACGGGGAGCATCCGGCTGGACGGTCAGGAGTTGCTGGGCCGATCCGAGGCGGAGCTACGCAGTATCCGCGGCAACGAGATCTCGATGGTCTTCCAGGACCCGCTGTCGGCGCTGAATCCCTACTACACCGTCGGATTGCAGATCGAGGAGGGCTACCGGGCGCATCGGGGCGGCTCCCGTCGCGAGGCCCGCCGGGTCGCGATCGAGGCGCTCGAGCGGGTCCACATCCCCGACCCGGGCCGCCGGATCGACCACTACCCGCATCAGTTCTCCGGGGGTCAGCGGCAGCGCATCATGATCGCGATGGCCTTGTGCTGCTCGCCCGCACTGCTGATCGCGGACGAACCGACCACCGCACTCGACGTGACCGTCCAGGCGCAGATCCTGAAGCTGCTGGCCGAGTTGCAGCGCGAGACCGGTACCGGCCTGATCTTCATCACGCACGACCTGGCGGTGATCAGTTCGATCGCGCGGCGGGTGCTGGTGATGTGTGAGGGCAACGCGGTGGAGTACGGCACGGCCGAGCAGATCTTCTCCGATCCGCAGCACGAGTACACCCGCGCACTGCTCGACGCAGTACCGCGGATCGACGATCTGGTACCGGCCGTCGAGGCCGCCGCCGGGGAGGTGCCGGCGTGAGTCTGTTGCGGGTCAAGGATGTGACCAAGCAGTTCGTCACTCGGGGCCAAGGCGGGTTGCTGGCGCCCAAGGTGCCGTTCACGGCGGTGGACCGGGTCAGCTTCGACGTCGAACTGGGGGAGACGCTGGCGATCGTGGGGGAGTCGGGCAGTGGGAAGTCGACCACCGCCCGGATCGCCGCCCGGTTGCTCGATCCGACCAGCGGCACGTTGGAGTTCGAGGACGAGGACATCACTCGTGCTTCCGGGAAGCAGTTGGCGCGATTCCGCAACGACGTACAGGTGGTGTTCCAGGACCCGTTCTCGTCGCTGAACCCGCGGTACACGGTGGAGCGGATCGTCACCGCGCCGTTGGCCTACCAGGGCATCGCGCCCAAGGGTGGCGGGCGGGCTTTCACCAAGGAGCTGATGGAGCGGGTCGGGCTGAACCCGGACCACTCCTCGCGGTACCCGTCGCAGTTCTCCGGCGGCCAGGCGCAGCGGATCGGGATCGCCCGGGCGCTCGCGGTCGGCCCGAAGCTGGTGATCTGCGACGAGGCGGTGTCGGCGCTGGACGTCTCGATCCAGGCGCAGATCCTCGAGCTGCTGGTCCGGTTGCAACGGGAGAGCGGGTTCAGCTACATCTTCATCGCGCACGATCTGGCCGTCGTCCGGCAGATCGCGCAGCGGGTCGCGGTGATGAACAAGGGCAGAATCGTGGAGCTGGGGTCGCGGGACGAGGTCTTCGACCGGCCCCAGGACGAGTACACCAAGACGCTGCTGGCGGCGGTTCCGCGGATCAACCCGGAATGGGACCGCAAGCGGCGGTTGCGCGAACAGGAACGGATGGCGAGCAGATGACCAGCTACACGATTCCCGGTATGCACGTCCGCGAGCACTCGGTGGAGGTCCCGCTGAACTGGTGGGACGACAGCGATCCGCGGCGGATCACGGTCTTCGCCCGCGAGCTGGTGGACCCTATGCGCCAGCACGAGGAGTTGCCCTGCCTGCTCTTCCTGCAGGGTGGACCCGGTGGCAAGTCGCCCCGGCCGCTTGACCCGTCCGGCTGGATAGGGGAGGCGTTGAAGCGCTATCGGGTCGTCCTGCTCGACCAGCGCGGTACGGGTCGCAGTACGCCGGTCACTGGGCGGCGGATGGACTCCTTCGCGTCGGCGCAGGAAGCGGCTGACTACCTGGCGTGCTTCCGGGCCGACTCGATCGTGGCCGACGCCGAGCACCTGCGCAGTACTGTGTTCGGCGGTGCGAAGTGGTCGACGCTGGGGCAGAGCTATGGCGGCTTCATCACCATGGCCTACCTGTCGCGGGCTCCCGAGGCGCTGACGGCCTGCTATGTGACCGGCGGGCTCCCCTCGGTGACGCCCGATGCGGCAGAGGTTTACCGGCGGACGTATCCGCGGGTGGAGACCAAGAATCGGGAGTTCTACCAGCGGTACCCGCACAACGTCGAGCGGGTGGCGGCGATCGCGGACCGGCTCGCGGCCGGCGACGTACGGCTGCCGGACGGCGACCTGCTGACGGTCCGCCGGTTCCAGTCGCTCGGGATCGACTTCGGGATGAAGCCCGGGTACGAGCGGATCCACTGGCTGGTCGACGAGGCGTTCGCCGGCGACGAGCTGTCGGACACGTTCCTGAGCCAGGTGATGAGCTTGAGCTCGTACGCCGACGGTCCGCTGTTCGCCGCGTTGCAGGAGGCCTGCTACGGGTCGGGTCCAGGTGCGACCGGGTGGGCGGCGGAGCGGGAGCGGGCGGCTCACCCGCAGTTCGCGGAGACCGCCAGGCCGCTGCTGTTCACCGGCGAGATGATCTACCCCTGGATGTTCGAGGAGATCCGCGTACTGCGTCCGTTCCGGGCAGCCGCGGAGCTGCTGGCGGCCCGCACCGAGTGGAGCGAGCTGTACGACCTCGACCGGCTGGCAGCGAACGACGTACCGGTGGTGGCTGCGGTGTACTTCGACGACATGTACGTCGACTCAGGGCTGCAGCTGGAGACGGCTGGGCGGGTCGGGAACCTGCGGCCGTGGGTGACCAACGAGTTCGAGCACGACGGACTGCGGCTGTCCGACCGGGTGTTCACCCATCTGACCGAGCTGGTCCGATCCGTCGGCGGCGGAGTCTGACCGGCTCGCCGGAGCCCGGGAGATTCGCTCCCGGGCACGTCATGGCCGACAATGTGGCCGTGTCGACCACGAGTGGGGGCTCTACGGGATGAGTGCGGATTCGGTCCAGCCGCTGCCGAGCGTTCGCAGGCTGAAGCGGGAGAACCTGCGCGACAGCGTGGCCCACGCCCTGCGAGCCGCCGTCATCTCCGGTGAGATGGAGCCCGGCACCGTGTACTCCGCGCCGATGCTCGGGGCGAAGTTCGGGGTGTCGGCCACGCCGGTGCGCGAGGCGATGCTCGACCTGGTCAAGGAGGGCCTGGTCATCTCGCTGCCCAACAAGGGCTTCCGGGTGACCGAGATGTCGGACGAGGACCTCGACAACGTCACCAAGCTGCGGCTGCTGATCGAGCCGCCGACCGTGCGCGACGTCGTACCGCTCATTCCGGACGCGGACATCCCCAGGCTGCGGGAGCTGGCTGAGGACATCGTGGTCGCGGCCGAGGCGGGCAACCTGGTCGACTACATCGAGGCGGACCGGGTCTTCCACGTCACCCTGCTCGCGTACAGCGGCAACCCGCGGCTCGTGGACGTCGTGTCCGACCTGCGGTCACAGACCAGGCTGCTCGGCCTGACCCCACTGGTGAAGAGCGGCCGCCTGGTCCAGTCGGCCGCCGAACACCACGAGCTGGTCGACCTGGTGGCCGCCCGCGACGCCACCGGCGCCGAACAACTCATGCTCCGCCACATAGGCCACGTCCGAGGCCTCTGGGCCGGCCACCCCCAACCGGAGTCCTGAGCCCGCTAGCCTGTTGAGTCGCCAGCCGTCGGCGTCAGCTGACCGCCGCGGTGAGGCGCCGGCCGTCGGGTCAGCTGACTGCTTCGGTGAGGCGCGGCCCGTCGGGTCAGCTGACTGCTTCGGTGAGGCGGTTGAACTCTTCGTCGGTGAGCTCGAGCTTCGCGGCTGCCACGTTGTCCTCCAGGTGCGCGACCGAGGAGGTGCCGGGGATCGGGAGCATCACGGGGGAGCGCTTGAGCAGCCACGCCAGCGCGAGCTGCGACGGGCTCGCCCCGTGCTCCTTGGCGATCGCGTCGAGCGGGCCGCCGGTTTTCGCGAGGTCGCCCGTGGCCAAGGGGAACCACGGAATGAAGGCGAGGTTGTTCTGCTCGGCGTACTCGAGAACCGGCTCGTCATTGCGCTGACTCAGGTTGTAGAGGTTCTGCACCGACACGATCGGAGCGGTCTTGGCCGCTTCCTCGATCTTTTCGACGCTGACCTGGGAAAGCCCGATGTGCCGGATCTTCCCCTCCGCCTGCATCTTCGCCAACTCACCAACCTGATCAGCCACCGGCACCTTGGGATCAATCCGGTGCAGTTGCAGCAAATCGATCCGCTCCAGCCCCAGATGCCGAAGACTCAACTCAACAGCCTGCCGCAAATACTCCGGCCGCCCCACCGGAGCCCACTTCCCCGGCCCACTCCGGGTAAAGCCCGCCTTGGTGGCGATCACCAGATCATCGGCGTACGGATGCAACGCCTTCTTCAGCAACAAATCCGCAGTAAACGGCCCATAAGCATCGGCCGTATCAATGAAGTTGACCCCCAACTCCACCGCCCGCCGCAAAACCCGAACCGCCCCCTCCGGATCCGCCGACTCCCCCCAAACCCCAGCCCCCGGCAACTGCATAGTCCCGTACCCAAGCCGCCGAACCGTCAGGTCCCCACCGACCGAAAACTCCCCAGCCGCCGCCGCAACAACTTCAGTCATAGCGATCTCCTTCAGCCCAGGTTGAGCGTAGAGGCTGCCTTTGCTGCTGCGTCGTCGCCGTAGGCGGAGGCTAGGCGGGCGAGGAAGGCGGGGCGGTTGAGGGTGTATTCCTGGGTGCCGACTGTTTCGAGGACTGTGGTGGCGAGGGTGCAGCCGACCTGGGCGGCGGCTTCGTGGTCGAGGTTGGCTACGCGGGCGGTGAGGTAGCCCGCGCGGAAGGCGTCGCCGCCGCCGGTCGGGTCGACCAGGCCGGGGGTCGGTACGGCCGGGACCTTCGCCAGGATTCCGTCGGCGTTCTCGATCACCACGCCGTCGCCACCGTGCGTGGTCACCCGGACGCCGACCCGGGACAGGATCTCGTCGTGGCTCCAGCCGGTCTTCTGGACCATCAGGCCGGACTCGTACTCGTTGCTGAACAGGTATGTCGCGCCGTCGATCAGCTCGCGGATCGGCTCGCCGTCCATCCGGGCCAGCTGCTGGGACGGGTCGGCGGCCACCGCGATGCCGTTCGCCTTGGCCAGCTTGGTGTGCCGCAGCATGCCGTCCGGGTCGTCGGCGCCGATCAGCACCAGGTCGATCCCGCCGGTCGCGGCGTGGAGCGCGCCGAGGTCGATCTCCCGCGCCTCCGCCATCGCGCCGGTGTAGAACGAAGCGATCTGGTTGGCGTCCAGGTCCGTCGTACAGGTGAAGCGGGCGGTGTGCACGTTCTCGCAGATCCGGACGTGCGAGATGTCGACGCCGGCGGCGGCCAGCGCGGCGCCGTACTCCGCGAAGTCCGACCCGACCGAGCCGACCAGGAGCGACGGCCGGCCGAGCTGGGCCATGCCGTAGCAGATGTTGGCGGCCACCCCGCCGCGGTGCACGACCAGTTCGTCGACCAGGAACGACAGCGACACCTTGTGCATCTGCTCTTCGAGGAACTGGTCCTTGAAGCGTCCGGGGAAGGTCATCAGGATGTCGGTCGCGATCGATCCGGCGACGGCGATGCGCATACGAGGTCTCCTCGGAGGGGTGGGTGTCGTGCCTTTGGACAACCCGTAGAGACTACAGGCGAGACAACGACGACATTCAGGATGGCGGGTTTCGATGGGTAGTCAGGTTCTGGTCACCGACGAACTGCACGAGTACATGGTCGCGCACGGGATGCCGCTGGACGAGATCGCGAGCGACCTGGTCGCCGAGACCCGGTCGCTGGGTGGCGTCTCGGAGATGCTGACCACCGCGGACCAGGCAGCGCTGCTGACCACGCTGACCCGGCTGGTGTCGGCCCGCCGCGCGGTCGAGATCGGGACCTTCACCGGTTTCTCGGCGCTGGCGATCTCCCGCGGGCTGCCGGCCGACGGCGAACTGGTCTGCCTCGACGTGAGTGACGAGTGGACCTCGATCGGCCGCCGGTACTGGGAGCGGGCCGGTGTGGCGGACAAGATCGACCTGCGGATCGGTGACGCGCACGAGTCGGTGGCCAAGCTGGAGGGCGAGTTCGACCTCGCCTTCGTGGACGCGGAGAAGCCGGGCTACATCGACTACTTCGAGCAGCTGGTCCCGAAGATCCGCCCGAACGGCCTGCTGCTGTTCGACAACACGCTGGCCGGCGGCCGGGTGGTCGGCGAGCACGAGCAGGACCCGGTCGACCGCAAGGAGTTCAACGCGCACATCGCCGCGGACCAGCGGGTCGACGTGGTCATCCTCGGCATCGGCGACGGACTCACCCTGGTCCGGAAGCGGTGACGAAGGCCCAACCACGGCTGGCGGTGAAGGGCCTGCGGCACCTGTACGCCGATCGCCCGGTGATCGAGGACCTCACCTTCACCCTCGGCGCCGGCCGGGCGATCGCCCTGGTCGGCCCGAACGGGTCCGGCAAGACCACGGTGCTCAAGTGCATTGTGGGCTCCACCGAGCCGGCCGCCGGCGAGATCCTGCTGGACGGCGCGCCGATCGACGAACGTGCCGAGTCGGTACGCCGGGATGTCGCCTCGCTGCTCGACGACCTCGACTTCTTCCCCGACCTGACCGCTGCCGAGCATCTCGACCTGCTGGCCCGCGCCCACGGCAACGCCGAGCCGGAGGACCTGGTCGACACCGTGCTCGACGACGTCGGCCTGCTGAGCGCGGCCGACCAACTGCCCGGATCGTTGTCCTCGGGCCAGCGGCGACGGCTCGCGCTGGCGACGGCGCTGGTCCGGCCGCGGAAGTTGCTGGTCCTGGACGAGCCCGAGGCCCGCCTCGACGCCGAGGGAGTTGCCTGGCTGACCACCAAGCTGGTGGCGGAGAAGAAGACCGGTACGTCGATCCTGTTCGCCAGTCACGACGCGGCGCTGGTGGAGGCCGTCGCCGACGAGACCGTCACCCTGACCCCGCTGCCATGAGTACTGCGGACGGCCCGGTCGTCTTCGATCCGGCGGACTTCGGCGCGATCCCCTCGGCGCGATCGCTGCGGCGCTGGATGCGCAAGGTGCGCCGGGGCAAGGCGGATCGCACGTTCTGGCAGCAGTTCGAGGACGTGTACCTGATCCTCTTCGCCGTGGCCATGGTCGGTGCCACCGGCTCCAGCGTGCTGCTGGACCTCAACGAGAAATCAGCAGCCTGTACGTCGGGGTCGTGTTCCTGGTTGCTCGACACGGTGCCGTACATCCTGGTGCCGCTACTCGTCTCGACGATGCTGCGAGCTCTGTTGAGCATCGGGCCCGTGTCGTCTTCCCGCGCCACCGCGTTCTGGCTACTGGCGACACCGGTTGACCGTGCGTCGCTACTGCGTCCGTCGTACCGGCTGGTGGTCATTGTGGCTGCAGTGGTGGGAGCACTGGCGGCAGTAGTGGGCTGGGCGCTCTTCGGCGCCGCCTGGTCGACTGTGGGTGAGGCGGCCATCCTGACGACGGTCCTGCTTCTTTGTACTGCGTGCACCACGGTCTGGGCGCAACAGACAGCCACCCGCACCCGCTGGGCACTGCGGATAGCAGACGCCCTCCTGGTTGTTGCAGCAATCCCAGCGCTGCTGCTAGCCGCTCGCCCAGCGCCTGTCGCTGGTCAGTCGACCAGCTACGTGGTCATCACCGAGTACAGCCCGCTGGAGGAGCAGACGCTGGCGACCGCAGACATCCGGCTGTTGGTGGTCGGAGTGCTGGCGATGCTGGTCGCAGTCGTCCTGGTGATGCTGGCCGGGCGCACGCTCGGGCGGCTCAGTCGGCAGTCGGTTGTGGCTGGTGGTGATCTGCTTCAGGGGCTTGCCGGTGCAGCTATCACCTTGGACGTCAGCCTGCTCGCCGACGTCGTTGCCGGACGCCACTGGCGGATGAAGGGTCGCCTGAAGTCGCGCCGTGGCCGAGGGGCTGGGCCGGTGGCGATGATCCACCGGGAGTTCCTGCGCGTGCAGCGCTGGCCGCGCCGCCTGGTGATCGCCTTCGCCCTGCTGGTCGTCCCGTACGCCGTCGCCGGCACCGGGTACGACGTACTGGTGCCCCTCGCTGCGGGGCTGGCTGGCTTCGGGGCCGTGCGGCCGCTGATGGACGGGCTGCGATCGGTGTGCCGGTCTGGTGGGTTGGTGCGAGCGCTGGGGTTCGACCTTCGCGAGTTGCGCGTGATCATGTCCGTAGTACCGGGCGGGTTTGCTGTTGTGTGGGCTGCGCTGGCTGAGCCGGCGTTGGGGAGTCCGGCCGTGGCGTTCGCCGTTGCGGCCGGGATGCTCACGGGGGCTGTCCGGCAGGCGTCGGCCCGGCCGCCGTCGTACAGCGGCCCGCTCGTCGCCTCGCCGATGGGAGCCATCCCGCCGGGGCTGTTCTCGACCCCGATGCGCGGCTTCGACCTGCTGCTGATCTGCCTGGCGCCGGTGCTCCTGGGCCTGAGCGACCTGTGGGTGGTGATCGTGCCGTCGATCGTCGGCATGATCCTCTTCGCCGTACAACCGAAACAAAGCTGAGCGGTCAACCGGCTTTGCGGTTGCTGGCGTGCGCAGGTACCTTGTAGCGCATGGTAGCGGAGAGAGTCTTCACCCAGCTGCGCCGCGGCACGCTCGAGTTCTGCGTGCTCGCGCTGCTGCAGGGCGAGGAGCGCTACGGATTCGAGCTGGTGAAAGAGCTCGGCGACGTCGATGGGCTGGTGACCACCGAAGGGACCATCTACCCGCTGCTGGCGCGGTTGCGGCGGGAGGGCCTGGTGGACACCACCTGGCGCGAGTCGGACTCGGGGCCGCCACGGCGGTACTACAAGACCACTGACCAGGGACGGCAGGCGCTGGCCGCGTTCGCCGCGGACTGGGAGAGGTTCCGCAACTCGGTCGACACCGTACTGGGGCGAGGGAGACAGGGATGAACGTGCAGAACGACGCGGACCGGCTGGTCGACGACTACCTGCGCCGGCTGGCCACGGCGGCGGAGCCGCTGCCGGAGGCACGGCGTACCGACCTGCTGACCGAGGTCACCGCCCACATCGCCGAGGCGCGAGCCGCAGGTGCCGTGAGCGACGGCGAGGTCCGCGACATGCTGACCCGGCTGGGTGCGCCGGACGAGATCGTGGCGGCCGCGACCGACGGGTTGGTGCTGGTCGACGCGCCACCGCGGCTCCGCAGCCGGGACGTGTTCGCGCTGCTGTTCCTGGCCTGCGGCGGTTTCCTGTTCCTGGGCGGCTGGCTCATCGGGGTCGCGCTGCTGTGGGCCTCCGACCGCTGGACGACCCGGGAGAAGTGCCTCGGCACGCTGATCTGGCCGTTCGGGTACGCCTTCATCGGGTTCCTGCTCGAGCACGCCCCTTCCATCGACATCCCGGTCTGGCCCGCGCGGGTGGGCTGGCTGCTGATCATCGTGACCCAGACCGCGATGGTGTCGCTCCTGTTCCAGAACGCGCGCCCGAAGCGAGCTACCCGCGGCTGACCCTCACTCGTGGGACAACCACTTGCGCTCGATCTCCCGCGGTACGTCGATGTCGAAGTGCCGCGCAAGCAGCAACAGCTGGCAGAACGCATCCGCGAACTCCAGCTGAAAGGCATCCCGCAGCTCCTCGGCGGACTTCCCCTTGGCACGCGACCGCCCGGTGACCTGCAGGTACGCCTGGGTGAGCTCGCCGATCTCCTCCTGGAGCTTCAGCAGGAACCAGTCGCCGTCCCGCTCGAACCCGACGTGCTCCCCGTACCGAGCCGACAACTTCTCCAGCCGGTCTGACAACTCCATGATCTCCACACGCCCACCCAATCACAGCGCTCCGACAGCCCAGGGAGGGCCAGAATGGGTGGATGGACAGGGCTGTGGAGTGGCTGCTGGCTTCTGAGGAGCCGGCGGTTCGTGGGATAACGCGCCGGGACCTGTTGGGCCGGCCGTTCGGTGAGGACGTACTGCGGGGTGGGAAGGTGCAGGCCTTGCTGGCGGCCCCGCCGGAGCGGCGTTCGTACCAGAAGTGGAAGGGGGCACACTGGCGGATCGTCTCGCTGGTGGAGCTCGAAGTACCGGCTGGGGAGCCGCGAGCGGTTGCGGCGGCGGAGCAAGTGCTGACTGACCGGATGGCTTCGTTGCGCTACAAGGTGCCGGTCATCGAAGGCCTGGCACGTCGCTGTGGGTCGATCGAGGGCAATGCGTTGGGTGCTTGCTCCAGGCTGGGAATAGCGGAGGATCCCCGCGTGCAGAGACTGGCGGAGGGGTTGCTGGAGTGGCAGTGGCCCGATGGGGGCTGGAACTGCGACAGGAACCCTGCTGCTCACCGGTCGTCGTTCCACGAGACGCATGCGGCGGCGTGGGGTCTGCACGAGTACTGGCGGGCTACTGGCGACGAGGCGGCGCGCGAGGCCGCAGTACGGGCTGGGGAGTTGTTCCTGGAGCACCGGGTGTTCCGGACCCTCGGTACGGGTGAGGTGATCAACAAGCGATGGCTGCAGCCGAGCTATCCGCCGTACTGGCACTACGACATCCTTCAAGCCCTGCTGGTGTTGTCGCGGCTCGGTCTGGTCAAGGACGAGCGAGCTGGCGACGCACTGGACGAGCTGGAGAGCCAGCGGCAGTCGGACGGGCTGTGGCACACCAGGCTGCAGTGGTGGCGTCCCGCGGGTGGCTCCAGCGCTCAGGAGGTCGTGGACTGGGGTCGCACCGGTCCGAACGAGCTGGTGACCCTCAACGCCCTGCGGTGCCTGAAGGCGGCAGGACGTTGAGGGCAAACCCCTAGGGGAAGTTCACGACGGTGGCTTCATTGCTGGCGGAGTTGGACGGTCCGCCGGTGTTGTTGATGACGTGGTTGATCGTTCCGCGACCGCCGAGGGAGACGGTGATCATGTTGTGGAACCGCACGCCCGGTTTGACCGGTACTTCGAACGCCCGCTCGGCCACGATGCTCGCGTCCGAGGTGAAGACGCAGTAGCTGCCCAGCCCCCACGCCTCATGGGTGGTGACCGAGTCCGCGACCTTGTACGCCGCGTAGCCGCGGGTCGAGCCGTTCATCCAGGCCGCCTGGTTCGGCGGGTCGTACGGCATTTCGTTCTGGTAGAAGTACGTCCGCCCGCCGTTCCCGTTCCAGATCGTCTGGTACTTCTGGTAGTGCTCCACGAACAGCCCGTACGCCGTCACGTCGTTGCCGTTGACAACCAATCCGGTGTCGGCCGTGTTCACGGTCCAGCCGACCCCGTCGCGATGGTCACCCCGCCACAGCCAGACGTGGTCGAGGATCACGTTGTTGCTGTTGATCCGCAACGTCTCGGTCGCCTTGCCGACGGCCGAACCGCCGATCCGGTAGTAGACGTCGTGTATCGAGGTCGGGTTCGCCGAGTGGTTGGCCGACGAGCCCGCCTGGCCGATCTCCATCAGCAGCGGCGAGTTGGTCGGTGCCGCGTCGATCAGCAGACCGGCGAGCTTGACACCGTCGACGTCGGAGACGGTGATCGACTGGGTTCCGTTGGTCGGCATCAGGGTCGCGAGACCGAGACCGAGCACGACGGTGTTCGCGCGGGTGATCCGCAATGTGTCGCTGAGCTTGAAGACGCCCGGCGTGAACAGCAGGTTCTTGCCCGCGGCAAGTTGTGCGTTGAGAGTCGCCGCGGTGACACCTGGCTTGGCGATGTAGAACTGGTCGATCGGCAGTGACTCACCCGCCGGGCTGCCGCTCATCCAGCCAGGGCCGGCCGAGTTCGCCTTGAGCGCGGGGACGAACACCCTGTAGTTGCCAGCAGCATCGATGTACAGATAGGGCTTCTCCCGGATGATCGGGGTCTGCGCGATCTTGGTGTAGCCGGGGTCCGGGAAGCCGCCTGCGGGTGCGTTCTGGGCACCGACGAAGACATGGTTCCAGTTCTGGCCGGTCCAGCTTCCCCAGCTGGTGTTGCGGGACAGCCACTGCTGCTGGCTGCCGGACCGGACCTGGCCGTCGACGACCGTGTCGGCCATGAAGCCACCGCTGGCCCAGCCGCCGTCGTCGAGCGCGAGATTGCCCTTCAGATGCATCCGCCGGTACGCCGATGCCTGGCTGACCGCCCAGCGGTCGAGCCCACCCGGGGGAGTGACGGTCAGCCCTTCGGCACCACGCCAGAAGTTGTGCGTCGCGTTCTGCGGCGGGAACCAGTCGGCCTCCACGTGCACGGCGCCGTTGATGTTCACGCTGCCCGGCGTGAGTCCGAGCCCGGCGACCTGGGTGAAGAATCCGACGTTGGCACTCACGTTGTAGGTGCCCGGCTTGAAGAGCAGCGCGTACCGCTGTTCGCCGTACTGGTTGGTCTCCTGCTGCCGGAAGACGGAGTCGAGCTTGGCCTGGATGGTGCTCTGCGGCATGGACGGGTCGAAGATCGACACGTTCGGGCCGAGGTCCGGCTGGCCGGCTGGCGGGTCGGTCGGGGGAGTGCCGTCCACGGGGTTGATCCTGAACGATTGGGCAGCGGTGCCGTTGCAGGTGTACTGCTGCAGTTGGAGTCCGTCAGCGGTCGAGGCACCCGGTACGTCGAGGCACTTGCCGCTGTTGCGGTTGACGAGGTGGTAGGCGCCGTCGGCCTCCTCGACCGGCAGCCACTGCTGGTTGAGGCCGTTGCCGTAGGCCCACAGTTGGATCGGCGCGCTGTCGGCGGTCGAGACGTTGGTGACGTCGAGAGCCTGCGCAGCGTTGTTGAGAGCGTTGACCCGGACGTAGCCGTTGCTGGTCGGTTGGAACTGCCACTGCTGGGCGTTGGTGTTGTTGCACGCCTGCTGTTGGACCGCAGTACCGTTCGCTGTCGCGGCGGCGCGCGCGTCGACGCACTTGCCGCTGTTCTTGCTCACCACGGTGTTCCAGCCGGTGGGCGAGATCGCGGCGCTCGCGGCGGGGGATGCGGCAACGGTCAGAGCTGTCGCGACCACGGCGGTCACCAGTGCCGCGGCGATCGCCGCGAACTGGCGGGTTCGCGGCGGCGGGCGGAGTGGGGCGCCTCCTGGAGTCATTGACTCTCCTCTGGAATTTTCGGGGACGGAATGCGCATTCAGAGCAGCGCTCCCCAAGGAAAGCCAACTTCCCCACTTAATTCAAGAGTTAGCCAAAGTCCCGCGAAGTTTCGGAACCGCTCCCGGTACGCCGACCCGCGGGGCGGCGTACCGGCGCAGCATTTCGGCGGCCGACCCCTGAAGTTGTCGGTTGCCACCCTGCGGACGAGGTAGCAACCCACGAGCTCGGGTCGACCGCCGAAATGGTGGAGGTCGGTGCTGGGCTGTGAGAGGGGCGGGCGGCGGGTTACCGCTCGGGCTGTTGGCCGGCGGGGACTGCGTCGGGGTCTGGGTTGGGCGGCTCGGACAGGTCGTCCGGCTCTTCCGGAGTACCGGGCTCCTCGGGCTCTTCCGGAGTACCAGGGTCTTCCGGGGTGCCAGGGGTTTCGTTGTGGGGCGGGAGTTCGGGGAAGGGGATCGGGTCTTCGGTCGGGACTTCCGGGTCCGGGTCGACCGGCTCGATCGGGGTGTTGGGTGCGGACTGGGTGACCAGGGCGATCTGGCGGGACAGTTGCCGGTGCAGCCAGAGGGTGTACGCCTGGTTGCTGACGTCGATCTGGCGGGTCAGCGCCTTGTGCACCCACAGGGCGTACGCCTTGTTGCGGGCCTCGATGAAGTTCTTCAGTTCCGTCATTTGAGCCGGTGTCATAGGAGTCTCCGATGAGCTTCTCGGGGTGAAGTCCCCGCGGGCGATGGCGGCGCGGGCTGCGGGTCCTGGGCAGTCGGTGCCGCCGGGGCGGATGGCCGAGTGCGGCACGATCCTGGTGCCGCGGGGGAACGATCGGCGGAAGTCGGCGACGACCCCGCGGACCGTCGCCTTCATCGCGCTCGACGGCTGCTCGCCGGTGACGAGCACGAGCAGGATCGCGCCGAACTGCTGGTTGAGGGTGAGGTCGCCGTTGGCGCCGGACTGCACACGCAGGCCGCGCAGCACCCAGGCCCGGCCGGCCTGGTCGACGGCGACCTGGTACGCGATGTCGGACCAGCCGCGGCTGTCCATGTGGAACGCCTGCCAGCCGCGCAACGCGGACGCGACGGCGGCCTGGGTGTGGATCGGTCTGGTGGATCCGGTCCCGGGCCAGTGGATCGCGACCCCACGGACCCTCGAGGCGAGCAACCCGCCCGGACCGGACCTCGGTGGCCGGGCACCCCAGGCCGAACGGGGTAGGTAGACGACCATCGGGGCTCCTTGCATTTGGCGGCGCGAGGCCCACCCCTCCGGCAACAGGGAGTGGCGGGTCCCCTACATGCGGTGATTCCCCACCGTACCGCGCCTTCAAACCCCCGCACACCCCGAAGCTCCGAAGAAGCTACCTACCGCAGCCCAGCAGTCGACGCTATTGCTGCTTCGCATCGCCTCGGCGTCTTCCGGGTTAATTGATAGCTCTGCTGGCGTTGCCGCAGGGTCTTGACCGCCGACGACTTCACTCGGACTATGTGGGGTCGGGTTCGCGAGTGGCGGACCCGCAGGGGTTCATGTCGGCTTGTTCCGTTTCCTGACGCCGTGCTTGGGATATTCGCTTCGCTATGGGCGGGCCTGGCGGGTGCCTCATCTTCAAGAATCAAAGGGGTTGGATGGTTTGCGAAACCGTATAGCCACCGCCGTACTACTTGGTGTATCGGTCTTCCTGGCAGTCCTGGGTGGTTTGTTCAGCAACGTTATCTCTGCTGATAGAGCCGACGAGGCGAAGCTGATTGTGAGTCTGATCGTTGGGACAGCCTCTCTTGCTGCCTCGGTTGGCGCGGCCTGGGTGAGCGGCGCCCTCCTTCACCGGGACAAGTGGAGCCGGCGAAGGAACGAGAACGACAGGGGTGACCAGGATGGCTGACACTCAGCGGCGAGATCCCGGCCGGATCACTCCTCACTTCGCCTTGGTCTTTCTGTCCGCCCTTGGTCTAACCCTGCTTTGCGGCGCGGCGATGGTCGTGTTGTCAATCTTTGGGGAAGAGACGGAGGCTATGAAGTCTGCTGTAGGCACGTGCTCGGATATGTTCAAGATGGGCGTAGGGGCTGTTCTTGGTCTCATTGGCGGGAAGGCCGCGTCCCGATGAGGTGGAACCTTCCCGAGTAGGAGCGGAGACGTCGCCGAGGATCAGTTGTGCAGCAGTGGCAGGAGTTGGTTGCCGATTCGGGTGATCTCTTCGCGGTACGGGGTGTCGCTGAGGATGAAGTGGGTGATGCCGAGGTCCTGGTACTTGCGGAGGGCTTTGGCGACGTCTTGGGGAGAGCCGACGAGCCAGGTGGTGCCGGCGCCTCCGCCGCCGTACTTGCCGGGGGCGGTGTAGAGGATGTCGTCCAGTACGTCGCCGCGGTTCGCCAGCTCCAGCAGGCGTTGCTGGCCGACGGCTTTGAAGCGTCGCTCGTCGCGGAAGAAGTCCGTCTCGGACATCCGGGCGACCTTGGCTTCCGCATCCGCCCAGGCTTGGTCGGTGGTGTCGCGGACCAGGGTGGTGATGCGCAGGCCGAACTCGAGCGGCGCGTGCTCACGGCCCACCTCGGACTGCAGGGACTTCAGGCGGTCGATGCGTTCGGCGATGCCGTCGAGTGGTTCGCCCCAGAAGAGCTGGACGTCGGCGTCCGTCGCGGCGACTCGCTCGGCGGCAGGGGAGGCGCCACCGAAGTACAGGCGTGGGTGCGGGCGGCCTTCGCGGGCGACCGGGCGGGTGGCGACGGTCGAGCCGCTGACCGAGAAGTGCTCCCCAATGAAGGTGACGTCCTCCTCGGTCCACAGCCGCCGTACGAGCTGCAGGAACTCCTTGGTGCGGGCGTAGCGCTGAGCCTGATCGCCCTCACTGTCCCCGTACGCCGCCAGGTTGTCCTGGCCCGACACGATGTTGACCAGCAGCCGCCCGTCGCTGAGTTGGTCCAGCGTCGACGCCGCTGACGCGAAATGCGCTGGATGCCAGTAACCCGGGCGGATCGCGACCAGGGGCTGGAAGGTCGTAGTACGGGCGGCCAGTGCGGTGGCGACCGTCAAGGTGTCAGGGCGACCCCACCCGGTACCGAGCAGTGCTCCGCCCCACCCGTGCCGCTCGGTCAACTCGGCCAGCTCCGTCAGCCGGTCCAAGCTGTTGTGGCCTTGGACCGCGTCGTCACCTCGGTGCCCGGGCTCGACCTGGTTGGGGATGTACCACAGCGTCTCGAGGCTCATGGCTAACAGATTATTCCGATGAACTTACTCGACTTAAGCGATCTCAGTCTCCGAGCCAGATGATCAGCCTTGACTTATATTGGATTGGGCTTATATTTAGATCCGTGCACGCCTTCGACGTTCTCGGTGATCCCGTCCGCCGGCGCATCCTCGAGATGCTGGCCGACGGTGAGTTGCCGGCCGGTGACGTCGTCCGCGTGGTCGGCGAGGAGTTCGGGATCAGCCAGCCCGCGGTGTCCCAGCATCTGAAGGTGCTGCGGGAGTCCGGGTTCGCGGGGGTGCGAGCCGAAGGCACCCGCCGGGTCTACTCGCTGAACGCGGCACCACTGCGTGATGTCGACGAGTGGCTGGACCCGTTCCGGCGGTTCTGGGTGCCGCGCCTGGACGCACTCGCGACCGAGATCGCCCGCGGCAAGAAGGCACGACGAGACGGCAACCCGCCGCCACCGACCAACGAACAGGAGCAATCATGACGGAGTCGACCGACCAGCTCATCGCCGGACAGCCGGGAGAGGTCGATCGTGGGCTCACCGTCAAGCGCGACGGGAAGACACAACACACGGTTCAGACCATCAGCCAGGCGTATCCGACCACGGTGGAAGACCTCTGGGAGGCCTGTACGCAAGCGGATCGGCTCAAGCGCTGGTTCGGGCCGGTCAGCGGTGATTTCCGGCTGGGCGGCCGTTACCAGGTCGAGGGAAACGCCTCCGGCGAGGTGATTGCGTGCGAGGCGCCGCGGTTCTACACAGTGACGTGGGAGTACGGCGGTGACTCCAGCCAGGTGACTGTGCGGCTCACGCCGGACGGGGAGGGAGCGCGGTTCACCCTCGAGCACGAGCACACCGGGGACGCCGATTCGGACTTCTGGACGCAGTTCGGGCCTGGTGCCACCGGAGTGGGCTGGGACCTGGCCGTGCTGGGGCTCGCGATGCACCTGATCACCGGTGAGGACCGCCCGGAGGACCCGGAGGCGTTCGGCAAGACAGCTGCGGCGCAGCAGTTCATCCGTACCGTGAGCGAGCGCTGGGGCGAGACGTCGGTACAGGCTGGAACCCCAGAGGAAGAGGCGACTGCGGCCGCCAAGCGCACCACCGCCTTCTACCTCGGCGAGCCAGCAGGCGACTGAAACATGACTGTTGCTGAGGTGATGGCCGAGCTGGCTGCGCTGGAGGACCCGAAGGTCCGCGCGGTGAACGAGCAGCGCGGTGACGACCACGGCGTGAACCTCAGCGAGCTACGCGCTCTGGCGAAGCGGCTGAAGACGCAGCACGATCTAGCCCGCCAGCTTTGGGACACCGGTGACACCGCGGCACAACTCCTGGCGATCCTGATCTGCCGTCCGAAGGCGTTCGAGCCGGGGGAGTTGGACGCCATGATCCGTGCGGCACGGGCGCCGAAGGTGCGGGACTGGCTGGTGAACTACGTGGTGAAGAAGCACCCGCGCTCGGAGGACCTGCGCCTGTCCTGGTCCACCGATCCCGAGCCGGGGGTTGCCGCGGCCGGCTGGATGCTCACCACGGAACGCGTACGCAAGCAACCCGAGGGCCTCGACCTCGCCACGCTGCTGGACACCATCGAGGCCGAGCTGAAGGACGCCCCGGATCGCCTCCAATGGGCGATGAACGAGTGCCTGGGCCACATCGGGATCGACCACCCGCAGTACCGGGCCCGAGCCATCGATATCGGCGAGCGCCTGCAGGTGCTGGCCGACTACCCGACGCCCCGCGGCTGCACGTCGCCGTTCGTACCGATCTGGATCGCCGAGATGGTCAACCGCCAGCAACGCTGACAACAAACACAGCGGCGACCGGCCCGAGGGCCGACCGCCGCTGGTTGTACGTCGTACCGATCAGACGTCGTAGTAGAGCTCGAACTCGTGCGGGTGGGGGCGGAGCTGGATCGGGGCGATTTCGTTTTCGCGCTTGAAGTCGATCCAGGTCTCGATCAGGTCCGAGGTGAAGACGTCACCCTCGAGCAGGAACTCGTGGTCGGACTCCAGGGAGTTGATCACGGCCGGCAGCGAGGTCGGGACCTGGTTGACCGACGCGTGCTCCTCCGGCGGCAGCTCGTACAGGTCCTTGTCGATCGGGTCCGCGGGCTCGATCTTGTTGCGGATGCCGTCGATACCGGCCAGCAGCTGGGCCGAGAAGGCCAGGTACGGGTTGGCCGACGGGTCGGGGCAGCGGAACTCGATCCGCTTGGCCTTCGGGTTGGAGCCGGTGATCGGGATCCGGATGCAGGCCGACCGGTTGCGCTGCGAGTAGACCAGGTTGACCGGCGCCTCGAAGCCCGGCACCAGGCGGTGGTAGGAGTTCACCGTCGGGTTGGTGAAGGCCAGCAGCGACGGGGCGTGCTTCAGGATGCCGCCGATGTACCAGCGGGCGACGTCGGACAGGCCGCCGTAGCCGGACTCGTCGTAGAACAGCGGGTCGCCGTTGCTCCACAGCGACTGGTGGCAGTGCATGCCCGAGCCGTTGTCGCCGAAGATCGGCTTCGGCATGAAGGTCGCGGTCTTGCCGGCCTCCCAGGCGGTGTTCTTGACGATGTACTTGAACTTCATCACGTCGTCGGCGGCGTTCAGCAGCTCGCTGAAGCGGTAGTTGATCTCCGCCTGGCCCGCGGTGCCGACCTCGTGGTGGGCGCGCTCGACGATCAGCCCGCTGGTCTCGAGGTGCTTGGTGATGTCGTTGCGCAGGTCGGCGAAGTGGTCGACCGGCGGCGCGGGGAAGTAGCCACCCTTGTAGCGGACCTTGTACCCGCGGTTGCCACCCTCTTCGACCCGGCCGGTGTTCCAGGCGCCGGCCACCGAGTCGATGTGGTAGTAGCCCTCGTTCTGCTTCGTCTCGAAGCGGACGTCGTCGAAGACGTAGAACTCGGCCTCCGGCGCGAAGAACGCGGTGTCGGCGATACCGGTCGACTTCAGGTACTCCTGCGCCTTGCGGGCGATGTTGCGCGGGTCGCGCGAGTACGCCTCACCGGTCAGCGGGTCGTGCACGAAGAAGTTGATGATCAGCGTCTTGTCCCGGCGGAACGGGTCCAGGTACGCCGTGGTCGGGTCGGGCAGCAGCGACATGTCCGACTCGTGGATCTGCTGGAAGCCACGGATCGACGAACCGTCGAACTGCAGACCGTCCTCGAAGACCTCCGGGCCGAAGGACGACACCGGGACGGTGAAGTGCTGCATGATGCCCGGCAGGTCACAGAACCGGACGTCGATGAACGCGACCCCCTCGTCCTTGACGTAGGCGAGCAGCTCCTCAGCGCTGGAAAACATACATACTCCTCGGGGTGGCTCAGAGATTGTTCTGAACGTAGGCCCTGCGCATTACTCGGCAGTGACCCCAATGTTTCGCGGATGTTACGCCCAGCGTGTCCGCGCTGACCCACTGGTGTGCGGCGGACGGGCAGTGAGATCTCCCGGACCACCTCGTTAGAACCTCCGGCACGAGGCACTAGCCTCGTCATCATGGCATCATCTGCGCAATCCGGGGCGGGACCCACCGAGGAGTACCGATATCCGGGCAACCGGCTCGGGCTGCCCGAGGAAGGGCCGGGGTCAGTTTCCGGCTGGGCCCGCCGGTTCGGCGCCCTGCTCGCCGACTGGCTGCTGGCCGGCCTGATCGCCTCGGCCGTGGTCGGCAAACCGATCTGGGCCGGTGGCAACGACTTCAACACCGCCCAGCTGGTGATCTTCTTTGCCATGTCAGCGATCCTGACCGGCCTGGCCGGCGCCACCATCGGTCACCGCCTGCTCGGCCTGCGGGTGATCCGCACCAAGGGCGGCGGCACCGGGTACGCCGCGCAGGTGGGACTCCTGGGCGGCACGATCCGCACCTTCCTGATCTGCCTGGTCCTGCCGGCCGTCATCTTCGACAAGGACCGCCGCGGCCTGCACGACCTGGCCGCTCACACCATCGTCGTACGCCGCTAGCCGAACCGCTTGGTCAGCAGGATCTGTACGTCGTCCAGGTAGCCGGCCCGGAAACCGGCTTCGGAGTACGCGAGGTAGAACTCCCACATGCGCCGGAAGGTCCCGTCGAAGCCGAGGTCGGCGATGGCGGGCCAGCGCTCGATGAAGCGGTTGCGCCAGATCCGCAGGGTCCGGGCGTAGTCGGGGCCGAGGTGCCGTAGTACCTCGACCTGCAGGCCGGTGTGCTGGGCGGTGACCTGCTCGATCACGTCGACCGACGGGATCAGGCCGCCGGGGAAGATGTACTTCTGTACCCAGGTGAAGGTGTTCCGGGTGGCCAGCATGCGCTGGTGCGGCATCACGATCGCCTGGACCACGGCCTTGCCGCCCGGTGCGAGCCGCCGCTCGATCACGTCGAAGTACACCGGCCAGTACTTCTCGCCGACCGCCTCGATCATCTCCACGCTGAGCACTGCGTCGAAGACACCGATCTGGTCGCGGTAGTCGCGCAGCGCCACCTGCACGCGATCGCTGACCCCCGCATCAGCGATCCGCCGCTGGGCCAGCAGCGCCTGCTGCGAGGCGATGGTGATGGCTGTCACCCAGGCGCCGCGCTGGGCCGCCCGGATCGCCAGGCTCGCCCAGCCGCACCCGATGTCGAGCACGCGGGACCCGGACTGTACGCCGGCCGCGTCCAGGATCGCGTCGAGCTTGCGCAGCTGCGCGTTGGTCAGTTCGTCGTACGACGCCGTCGCCAGGTCGGACTCGGGCTGCTGGTCGAACAGCGCCGCGGAGTACGTCAGCGTCGGGTCGAGGAACTCCGCGAACATCGCGTTGCTCAGGTCATAGTGGCGGGAGATGTTCTCCCGGGCGCCGGCCCGGTCGTTCTCCTGGTCCGACGGTTGCGAGCGGGTCACCAGCCAGCGCAGCGACTGGGCCCACTTCGGCAGCAGATGCCGGTCCTGCTCGGAGCTGAACCGCTCCGCGAACGGCACGAGCAGGTCGGCCAAGTCGGTGCCTGGCGCGGGGTCCCAGTCCCCGGCCAGGTAGGCCTCGCCGAAACCGGAGCCCGCGTCGTGGCCGAGCCGGTCGAGGAACGGGCCGGTCCGGTGGACCAGCATCGCGGGACCGCCCAGCCCGTACCGGCGGTTGTCCAGCGTGATGGTGGCAGGCAGATCTCGCGCGATCATGCGCAACGCGGCGTGCGCGCCGGCCCGGCGTACCGGGTTGGAGCGCGGCGCCGTCAACGACGGCCACGTCTCCACCGCCGGCTCGTGCACGGCGGGGTATAGGTCGGTCATCTGTCTACCTCGGGTTTCATCCGTTCCTGGTCGCACCCTAAGGCCGGATGACGACCAGCGGGTGCGACACGAGGAACGGCACTCGCTAGGGGGCGGGCTCGCCGGCTCGCTGGCCGAAGATGAGCAGGTTGCCGTCGGGGTCCTCGGCACGCGCGATCCGCTCGCCCCACGGTTGGTCGGTCGCTTCCTCGGTGATCCGTCCACCCGCGGCCCGAACGCGCTCGACGGTGGCATCACAGTCGTCGACGTACAGCCACAGCGAGATCGCCGGCGTCCCCGCGGCAGGCTTGTACTCCGGGTCGTGGCCGAGCCCCAGCGCGGCCTTCCCGAAGCGCAGCCCGACGTACGCCGGTGCGCCCTGCGGCGGGAACCGGTAAACCGGCTCGCCGCCGAGCACCTCGGTGTAGAACGGCAGCAGCCGCTCCAGGTCAGCACTGGTCACGATAGGGAAAACGTCGTCGACCACCATTGCGTTACCTCCTCGCTCGAAAAAGGATGTTTGTCACCCTGTCTGACGAACGAGGACCGCACCGATCGACCGCGGATCAGCGACCTGTCAGCGGCCTTTCATGGCCTGCCGGGCGCCCTTCATGCTGGTCGGCACCGGACCCTTGGGCATCGGGACCTGCGGGCGGACGGCGTCGAGCGCCTTCAGCCGCTGGAGCAGGTCGGTGATCTCCGACGGCTGCAGCGCCTGGGGGAGCTTCATCACGTGCTTGGTCAGCTTGCGGATGTCGATCTCGCCCTCGCCGTTGCCGGCGACCAGCTGGATCACCGGCGCGCCACCGGCGACCCGGGTGTGCTTCTTACCCTCGGCGGCGAGCAGGTTCTTCACCCGGCTCGGCTGGCCCTCACCGACCAGCACGATGCCCGGCCGGCCGACGACCCGGTGCACGATGTCGGCGTTCTTGGTGACCGCGACGGCCGGCGTCACGGTCCAGCCGCGGCGCAGCGTCTGCAGCGCGGAGGCGGCCGCACCGGTCTGGCCCTCGATCTGGCTGTACGCCGCCTTCTCGACCCGGCGGCCGAACACGATCGTGGTGGCCAGGAAGCCGAGCGCGACCCCCAGCGGGATCCAGATCAGCAGCGGGCCGACGAAGACGCCGAGCGCGACGAACACGGCCACCACGCCGAGGAAGATCCCGGCGAGGATCAGCCCGATCCGCGGGTCGGACTTCTTGGTCAGCTGGTACGCCGACCGGATCTGCTTGAGCCGACCGGTCTTCTCTGCGGGCGCGTCGTTCTTGGCCATCTCTACCTTTGTCCGTAATTGAGCGAGGTCCTAGGCATCCTGGGCCGCCGACGTCATCCGCGACTCCACAGCCTGACGGTACAGCCGACCGGCCCGGTACGACGAACGCACGAGCGGTCCGGACATGACTCCGGCGAAGCCGATCTCCTCGGCCTCCTCCTTCATCTCGACGAACTCCTCCGGCCGGACCCAGCGCTCGACCGGGTGGTGCCGCACCGACGGGCGCAGGTACTGGGTGATGGTGATGATCTCGCAGCCGGCCTCGTGCAGGTCGGTCAGCGCCTGGCTGACCTCCTCGCGGGTCTCGCCCATGCCGAGGATCAGGTTCGACTTGGTCACCAGGCCGTAGTCGCGGGCCTGGGTGATCACGTCGAGCGAGCGCTCGTAGCGGAAGCCCGGCCGGATCCGGCGGAAGATCCGCGGCACGGTCTCGACGTTGTGCGCGAACACCTCGGGCCGCGAGGAGAACACCTCGGCCAGCTGCTCGGGCACCGCGTTGAAGTCGGGCGCGAGCATCTCCACCCCGGTGTCGGGGTTCAGCGCGTGGATCTGGCGGATCGTCTCGGCGTACAGCCAGGCGCCGCCGTCCTCCAGGTCGTCGCGCGCGACGCCGGTGACGGTCGCGTAGCGCAGGCCCATCTTCGTGACGGACTCGGCGACGCGGCGGGGCTCGTCGCGGTCGAGCGCCTCGGGCTTGCCGGTGTCGATCTGGCAGAAGTCGCAGCGGCGGGTGCACTGGTCGCCACCGATCAGGAAGGTGGCCTCACGGTCTTCCCAACACTCGAAGATGTTGGGACAGCCGGCTTCCTGACACACGGTGTGGAGCTCCTCGGACTTCACCAGCGCCTGCAGCTTCTGGTACTCCGGGCCCATCTTCGCGCGGGTCTTGATCCACTCGGGTTTGCGCTCGATCGGGGTCTCCGCGTTGCGCACTTCGAGTCTGAGCAGCTTCCGTCCTTCTGGGGCGATCGTCACGCCCACCAGAGTACGCGGCGCTCCCGCGACCCCGGCCAGCCCACCCGTAGGCTGGGCCACCATGTCCACCTCCGTGTCCGCCTCGCAGCCCGGAACGCCCCCGGGGACCGGTACGTCGGGCGGCGTGTGGCCGCGTCCGACGCCGGACCGTCGTGGGCTGAACCGGGACATCGCGCTGGGGCTCGGGATGGCCGTCGCCGGGCTGATCGGCACCGAGCTGGCGAAGTCGACCGCGCCTGGTTCGGTGGACATGGGCGCCGGTGGCATCGAGGCGTACGTCCTCAGCGCCGCGATCGCCTTGCCGCTGTGCTTCCGCCGGCGCTACCCGCTGACCGTAGTACTGGTCGTGTCGGTGCTGTTCTTCACGGCGGGGGAGCGGGTGCCGTTCGCGTTCGCCGGGAATCTTGTGACGCAGATCGCACAGTTCATGGCGATGTACACCGCCGTGGCCTGGGCGCAGGACCGCCGCCGGATGAAGATCGTGCTCGTCGTCGTCTTCCTGATGATGTTCTGCTGGCTCTTCTACGGTTTCGTCAAGGCGCTGCAGACGGATGCGATCAAGGGCGCCAACGAGGGCGTGCTGTCGCCGTACGTGTCGTTCGTGGTGCTGAACACCGCGGTCAACATCCTCTACTTCTTCGGCGCCTACTTCTGGGGCCGTACTGCGTGGGGAGTCGCGCGGCAGCGGCACGAGCTCGAGCAGCAGGCCGAGGAGTTGGCTACCCAGCAGCAGGAGAACGCCCGCCGGGCCGTGATCGACGAGCGGCTGCGGATCTCGCGGGAGCTGCACGACGTGGTCGCGCACCACATCAGCAGCATCGGCATCCAGGCCGGCGGCGCGCGCCGGGTGATGGAGTCCGATCCCGAGGCGGCCAAGAACGCGCTGAGCGTGATCGAGGACTCCAGCCGGACCGCGGTCAACGAGATGCGGCAACTGCTCGGCATGCTCCGGGCCGCCGATCCCGAGCTGGACGACGAGCTCGGAGTACCGGTCGGGAAGGCTCCGCAGGCGGGAGCGGACCGGTTGCCGGCGCTGGTCTCGTCGGCGAACAGCGACGTCCTGTCGGTCGGGTTCCACCAGATCGGCCAGCCGCTGAAGTTGCCGGAGACGATCTCGGTGTCGGTCTACCGGATCGCGCAGGAGGCGCTGACGAACGTCCGGCGGCACTCGACCGCCCGCAGCGCGCACGTCACCCTGCGCTACCTGGACGACACCGCGGTCGAGGTCGAGGTGATCGACGACGGGCGCCCGAAGCACGCGCCGGTCGGTAGCCGGCTGGGCCACGTCGGCATCCGTGAGAGGGTCAGCCTGCTCGGCGGCGAGACCGAGATCGGGCCTCGCCCGGTCGGCGGCTTCCGGGTCCGCGCCCGGATCCCGTTGCAGCCAGTACCTCCCGAAGGAGAACCAGAGAATGAGTGAGGCCGGTACGCCGATGCGCGTGCTGCTGGTGGATGACCAGGACCTGGTCCGGGCGGGCTTCAAGATGATCCTGTCGGTGGAGCCGGGCATCCAGGTGATCGGCGAGGCCGCGGACGGCGAGAAGGCGGTCGAGCTGGCGCTGGAGTTGCGGCCGGACGTCGTACTGATGGATGTCCAGATGCCCGGCCTCGACGGGATCGCGGCGACCCAGCGCATCGTCAGCGCGGACGCGGGCAAGGTGATCATCCTGACCACGTTCGACCGGGACGACTATCTGTTCGAGTCATTGGGTGCAGGCGCCAGTGGCTTTCTGTTGAAGAACACCGCTCCCGAGGACCTGGTCGAAGCGATCGAGGTAGTCCACTCCGGCCACGCGCTGCTCGCGCCCGAGGTGACGAGGCGGGTGATCAAGCGATTCACCGGCGGCGGGGAACGCGTCTACCGCCCCGACCTGGTGGCCGACCTGACCGAACGCGAACGCGAGGTACTCGGCCTGATCGCCCGGGGCCTGACCAACACCGAGATCGCCACGTCGTTGTTCGTCGGCGAAGCCACGGTCAAGACCCACGTCTCCCGAGTCCTCCTCAAACTCGGCCTCCGCGACCGCGTCCAGGCCGTCGTCTTCGCCTACGAATGCGGCCTCGTCGTACCGGGCGACGAGCACTGATCTACGAGGACGAGCTGGTCCAGACCTGCTCGGCTTCGGCGAGGAACTGGTCGAACCACGGATCGGAGGGTTGCAGGACGAACTTCGGTTCCCCTTCGGCCTGGTAGGTGTAGTACTCCACGAAGAGCGCCGACGCCGGGCCGCGGACGGCTTGCGGCGTGTCCACGGCGATGACGCCGAGTGGGATCGGGTGCTTCGTCCGGCGTACTTCGAGCTGGCCGCCGGTGGTGTCGGCGAGTTCCGCGAGCAGCCGCAGCGACTGCTCGATCCGGGCTCTGGCCGACTCCGGCGATCGCTCGGCGTAGTACCGCTCGGCAGCAAACTCGACCGCCCCGGACGTGGGTTCGATGAGCAGCATGCGGATCCGGCAACCGCGCTTGAGCCAGCGTTCGAACTTGGCGTAGTGCTGCGTCAGCAGCGTCGTCCGCCCGACGCCGGTGATGAACAAGTCCTGGGCGGACTCCATCGAGCTGAGGAGTTCCGGCCCGAACGACTCGACGAAGGTGGGCCGGGCGATCGCGGCCAGCTTCTGTTGCTGGGTCGGCGGCCAGGGCGTGCCGGCTGTCCAGAGGCGTTCGGCTTCTTCGGTGTAGAAGGTGAACCAGCCGCCGTCCTGTTCTTCGAAGTGCAGGATCGGGCCGGGCTCGGTGGCCGGGCGGAGCTCGGGATGCTGGATCGTGATGCTGGCTGGGTGCGCGCGGCCGCGGAGCAGGTTCACGCCGATGGGTGGGATGAACTGCGCCACCCTGATCTCCAGCTTGCCGTTGGTGCTGTCCTTGAGTTCGGTCAGCTCGTCCAGGGTCGAGCTGATCCGCTGTGACAGCAGCGGGGCCCGGCCGGCCGGGCGGAGCAGCGACGCTTGCCGGATCAGTGCTTCGTCGGTCGGGTCCACCAGCAGAACCCGGATCGTCGCGCCCCGGAGCAGCGCGCGGTAGAAGTCGTCGCGGGCGCCTTGGACGGTGCGCGCCATCGAGATGCCGATGAGCAGCACATCGTCGGCCTCCGCGCGACGCGTGATCAGGTCAGCCGGGAAGTCGCGCAGCAGGACCTCTTTGGCGCCGGTCCGGTCCGTGGCGATCTGGGCGACCAGTTTGCGGGACTTGATCTGGGCGAAGGCCAGCGCGGCCAGCAGCGCGAGGATCGCGGAGCTCAGTACGTTCATGCTGGCCACGTCGATGATGCCCAGCACGGTGAACACCGCTGCCGCGCCGGTGAGCAGCCAGAGGTCGACATTCTCGTCGGTGAGGGCACGATAGGCGGAACGCAGAACCACACGAACTGGCTTCACCCGCCAACTCTAGGGGCGGTGCAGGGGCACCGAGGAGAGTTCCCGCGTGTCAGCCCGTGGGGCACCTGCTCCCCCCTGCGGATGACTTGGGTGATCACCCTGCGGGCCGACGTACTGCGGGGTGCGCGCTGGCTAGCGTGGTGTCCACTCCCCGCGATGGGAGCGGTCCGGGCGGGTGTCCGGTCCAGGGGGCCGGAGTAGTAGAGGAACGGTGAACGGGATGCTGAGCGTGGCTGGGTTGACCCGGCGGTTCGGTGATCACCTTGCGCTGGACGGCGTGAGCTTCGACGTACGGCCCGGCCGGATGACCGGGTTCGTCGGAGCGAACGGGGCCGGCAAGACGACGACGATGCGGATCATTCTCGGCGTGCTCGCGGCCGGGAGCGGTTCGGTGACCTGGAACGGCGAGCCGCTGACGGCCGGCGTACGGCGCGACTTCGGCTACATGCCGGAGGAACGCGGGCTGTACCCGAAGATGAAGATCCGCGACCAGTTGGTGTTCTTCGGCCGTTTGCACGGGCTGGACTCGCTGCGGGCGGGGGAGCGGACCGACAAGCTGCTCGGCCGGCTCGGGCTTGCCGAGCGCGCGGGCGACGCGCTCGAGACGTTGTCGCTGGGCAACCAGCAGCGGGTGCAGATCGCCGCGGCGCTGGTGCACGAGCCGATCGCGCTGGTGCTGGACGAGCCGTTCAGCGGCCTCGACCCGCTGGCTGTGGACGCGATGGTGGACTTGCTCCGCGAAGAGGTCACTCCGCAGGTACCGGTGCTGTTCTCCAGCCACCAGTTGGAGCTGGTCGAGCGTCTTTGCGACGACTTGGTGGTGCTGTCCCGTGGCAAGGTCGTTGCCGCAGGCCCCGTTTCGGAACTCGCGGCCGGGCCGACGACGGCGTACCGGCTGGTGGTCGACGGTGACGCCGGCTGGCTGCGCGACGTACCGGGAGTCGTGGTTCGCGACGTGGCCGGGAGCACGGCGCTGTTCGAGGTCGAGGGTGAGGACGATGGGGGCCTTGTGCAACAAGTTCTGCAGCAGGCGATGAGCCGGGGGCCGGTACTCGAGTTCACCCCCGAGCGACCGGCGTTGAGCGACGTGTTCCGGGAGGCGACCCGATGAGCGAGACCTTGCGGCACCCGTGGCAACTGGTGGCCCAGCGGGAGATCAGTACCAAGATCCGCGACAAGACCTTCCTCGGCTCGACCGCGTTCATGCTGATCGTCGTCCTGGCCGCGATCATCCTGCCGGCGCTGATCGCGGGCAACAAGGGTCCGGACAAGATCGCGGTGGTGGACGACTCCGGCGCCAAGGTGGTGGCCGTCGCCGACTCCATCAAGGGCGGCGACAGCTACGAAGCCACCCGTACTGCGGATGTCGCGGCGGCCGAGCAGCTCGTCCGGAACGGTGATGCGGATGCCGCGTTGCTGCCGGGCAAGGACGGGTTCGAAGTACTGGGTAAGCAGCGCGTCGGCACCAGCCTGAAGAACAACCTGCGCGAAGCGGCCGGAAACCTCGGGATGGAGCAGAACGCGGCGCGCGCCAGTCTGACGCCTGAGCAGTTGCGGGCCGGGACCCAGGTGCAGGAGCGGTTGCTCGATCCCGGGCCGCTGCCCGAGGTCGTTGCCGACTTCGTCAACATCGGTCTCGCGCTGGTCTTCTACATCACCGCGCTCAGCTTCGGGATGATGATCGCGCAGAGCGTCGTGCAGGAGAAGGAGAGCCGGGTGGTCGAGATCCTGGCCGCCGCGATCCCGATCCGGGCGCTGCTGTGGGGCAAGGTCGTCGGCAACACGGTGCTGGCGCTGAGCCAGATCGTGGTGATCGCCGCGGCCTCGCTGATCGGGCTGCTGGCGACCGGACAGGCCGACATCCTCTCGGTGATCGCGCCGGTGGCGGGCTGGTTCGTGGTGTTCTTCGTACTCGGCTTCGTCGCCCTGGCGGGGTTGTGGGCGGTGGCCGGTTCGCTGGCCACGCGGCAGGAGGACCTCGGTTCGACGACGTTGCCGGGGCAGATGGTCCTGATGGTGCCGTTCTTCTTCTCGGCCTTTGCCGGTGCTGAGGCCAAGGAGTGGGCTTCGTTCGTCCCGATCGCGTCCTCGATGGCGATGCCCGGACGGATGCTGACCGAGAACGTGCCGCTGTGGCAGCCGCTGCTGGCGATCGCGATCCTGCTGGTGACGACCGTGCTGGTGGTCCGGCTCGGGGCCCGGCTGTACGAGCGGACGCTGCTGCAGACCGGCCGCCGGCTCGGGTACCGGGAGGCGATCTCGCTCGACGCGTCCTGACCTATCGTGCTGGGACGGCGAGTGTTACATGGAATCTGGATCCTGTGACAAAACCGCAATACGGGATAACTGTGTCCGGACGCCGGAACTCGACTACGGTCACAACGCATGAACGTCGAGCTGCGCCACCTGCGGGTGGTGGTCCTGGTGGCAGAAGCGGGGTCCGTCGGCCGGGCCGCCCGCTGGCTGAAGGTCAGCCAGCCGAGCCTGACCGCGCAGCTCAAACGGATCGAGGCGGCGTTCGGTGGTGCCCTGTTCGAGCGTTCGCGCACCGGGGTCACCCCGACCGCCCTCGGCCGGTACGCCGTGGACCGGGCCCGCGCGATCCTCGTCGACGTGGACCATCTGTCCGCGACGGTGTCGGCGATGACCGCGGTCGAGTCCAGCGCAGTACGGCTGGGCGGCTTCCCGACCGCACCGATGTCGGGGATCGCCAGCCGGTTACGCGATCACGGCGAGATCGAGCAGGTCAGCATCGAGGTCGAGTGGGCCACCAGTGTGCTGTTGCAGCAACTGGAGAGCGGGCGACTCGATTTCGCCTTGCTGCGGGAGTTCCCGGGCTTTGAGCTGCGGTTGCCGACCGGTGTCGACGCGTGCACGATCGTCGAATCGGAGTCGGCGTACGTCGTACTGGCTGCTGATCACCCGAAGGCGGTGGCCAGCCGGCATCGCGGTGAGATCGACCTGGCCGAGCTGGCGGACGAGGAGTGGATCGGGGAGCCGCCGGATGACAGTGGCTTTCATGTGCTCTTCCGCGCTGCTTGCGAGCAGGCGGGGTTCCAGCCGAAGATCGAGCACCACTCGGTGGACACCTCGGTGGTGATGGGCTTTGTCACGAGTGGGCAGGGGGTAGCGCTGATCTCGCCGACGTCGTACCGGATGCTGTCCAGTGACGTGGTCACCCGGCCGCTGGCCGGCGACCCTATCCACCGGCGGCTGATGATTGCCTGGAGCACCGATTCACCGCGGGCGCAGATGGCCGGGGATGTGTGCCAGATGGCGGTGCACGCTTATGACGAGGCGTTCGCCGAGCATGCTCGGTGGGGGCAGCACCAACGCATGCATGTTGCCTGAAACGTAGAACAGCCCCGCATCAGCGGGGCTGTTCTACGTTCAGGACCGGAACTGGCCGGGGAACTCCATCATCGTTTGCTTCGGGGGAGTCTCGAACGCGCCGACGTGGAACTCGCCGGTGTCATCGACATCCGGCGGATCCATCCGCTCCCGATACTGCTGCCCAACCTCTTCCCGCCGATTGAAAGCAGCCTGCGGCCCCTTGGGCTCCTGAGGCTTCGACTGCTTGGGCTCGTTGACCGGCATCGGCTGCGTCTCTTCCACTCCCGCCGGCATCTGCTGGGTGGCAGCCTCTTCCGCGCGGTCCTTCTGCGGTTCACTCACCGGCACCTGCTGCGTCGCAGCTTCTTCCGCTCGCGGCTCATCCATCGGCGCCTGCTGCGTGGCAGCTTCTTCCGCGCGCGGCTCATCCACCGGCACCTGCTGCGGAGCAGCCTCTTCGGCCTTCTCCGTCTGCGGCGCCACACCCTGGGCGGCTCCCGGGCCACCAGCCTGCGGCGTACCGGCTTCCGATGTTCCGCCTGCGACTCGCGGCGCGACCTGCTTGGGTTTCTCGGGCTCGGGCACCGGTACCGGCTGCGGAGCCTCCTCCTCAGCTTGCGGGGGAGCGGCAACTACCGTCTCGTCCGCATCGGAGCCGTCGGCAACCGTCTTGTCCGCGGTCGGCACCATCACCGTCTCGTCGGCATCGGTGGGAACCAGCCTCGTCTCCTCGGCCTCGTCCTCCGGCGTCTCGTCCCGGTCAGCCGGCATCACCGCAGTACCAGGGGCGAACTGCGCCGTCTGCTCGTCCGCCTGACTGCGCGGCTTGAACGGCGTCGGCTCCTCCTCGAACAGGTCGTCGTAGCTACTGTTCCCGAAGTTGCTCGCGAACCGGCTGTCCGGCTGGTAGTCGCCCCCGGCAACCGGGTACGCCGCCGGAGCTTCCGGCACCTGCTGCGCCTGCGCCGCCGCCTCCTGCTCGCGCTGCAGGCGCTCCGCCTCGGCGCGCTCACGCCGGCGCTGCTGCACCGTCCGCACGATCGACTGGATAGCGAAGACCAGCGAGATCACCGCCAGGATCGGCACGACGCCGTTCAGTGTGTACTGCTTGATCCCGTCGATCATCCCCGTGGTCACCCCGGGGACGTCGTTGAGGAAGTTCGTCATCCGGTTGGGGATCCAGTGCACGGTGTAGATCATCGCGCCGAAGGTCAGCGCCGCACCGAGTGCCGCGGCACCCGAGAAGTACGACGCCACGGTCCAGAAGATCAGCGCACCGATGCCATAGGCAAGCGCCATCTCCTTCGCGTTCAGCTTGATACCGCCGTCCGCCGCGAGGACACCGAACATGGCCGGCCCGACGAGCGCTACGGCGATGCCAAGGAGGAAGCCGAGAAATTTGGACACATCCCCACCGTAGCGACGTTTACGCTCCGCACAGCGACGACACTTCGCGCAATCTTTACGTCTCCACCGGCGGTTCCCGCAGCGTGATCTCCCGGCAACACAAACCAGAACTCCGGCTTCGGCAGAATGTCCGGTATGAGCAGATCGGGTTTGCGGGTGATGACCTGGAATCTCTGGTGGCGCTTCGGACCGCAATGGCGCCAGCGCCAGCCCGGCATTCTCCAGACGCTCGAGCTGGTGGATGCCGATGTCGTGGCCCTGCAGGAGGTCTGGGGCGCGGACGGGACATCGCAAGCACACGAATTCGCTGCCCAGCTCGGCATGCACGCGGCGTACGCGGCCCCGTCCTTGCCGCCCTGTCCCGATCCACCCGAGACCCCGGACCAACGCGACGTCGAGATCGGCCTTGGCCTGTTGAGCCGCTGGCCGATCATTTGGTCCCGACAGGTAGAGATGCCAGCGCGACACCGCATCCCGCCAGTCGCCCTACTCGCCGCTGTCGACCATCCAGCCGGCCCCTTGCACGTCGTAGTGGCCTGCTTGGAGTGGGAGCCCGCCTACAACGACGACCGCCTAGCCCAAGGCCAGGCCTTAGCTGACCTAGCTACAGACCCCGCCCTAGACGGCCCACTGCCCGTACTAGTCGCCGGCGACCTCAACGCAGCCCCCGACAGTCCAGTACTACGCCCGCTCGCCAACACCATGACCGACGCCTGGGCAGCCGGCGGCGGAGACCCAGAAGCCGTAACCCTGAGCTCAAGCCACCCGTTCGCCCCAGTCGAGGCGGAGGAACTAATCGACCAACGAATCGACCACGTCTTCATCCGCCCAGGCCACCCCTTGCAGCAACTCACAGTCACCCAAGCAACCCTCGCCGGCCACCCAATAGCCGGCCTAGACCCCTCAGACCACAGAGCGCTCGTCTGCGACCTCCACTGGCAATAACACCCTTCAGGGCACCGGGTCGCCCGCCGTCACCAACATGACCAGCAACACGACGACTGCCCCACCGAGCCCCACCATCCACCCAAATGCCGCAGTACCGAACAGATCCCGCTCGTCCCACCCGAGCAAACCAGCCACCGCAACCACACCGCCCCCGCCACCGGCAAGCAGCCCCGGCACCAGCACCCGCGGCGCGAAACACACCAACAGCCCCCAGCAACCCAACCGCGCACCCCCAAACGCCAAAGCCCGCCCCTCACCACCCCGACGCCAAAGCCCACCCCCTACCGCCCCTGACGCCTCCCCATCCGTCAAAGCCGAGGCGCGACCTCGCTCGCCCTTCACCGAGGCTCGGCCCCCCCACGCATCAAAGCCGAGCGCGATCTCGCTCACCTTCACCGAGGCTCGGCCCCTCACGCATCAAAGGCGAGGCGCGACCCGCTCACCCCTTATCGAAGCCCGGCTCCCCACCCATCAAAGCCGAGGCGCGACCCGCTCACCCCTTATCGAAGCCCGACTTCCCACCCATCAAAGCCGAGGCGCGACCCGCTAACCCTCACCGAAGCCCGGCTCCCCACCCATCAAAGCCGAGGCGCGACCCGCTCACCCTCACCGAAGCCCGGCTCCCCACCCATCAGAACCCGGGCCCGCTCCCGCTCACCCCTCACCGACGTGCGACCCCGCTCACCGTTGACCCAGAGACCCGCTACGCCCGCCCCGCACCGACGACCGGCTCCCGATCGTCCACCGCAACTGACTGCGCCGACCGCCTGGGCACAGCGTCTCGACGAGTAGACCGAAGGTCAGACGGTGAGGCCGTAGGTGATTCCGGTGGGGGTGGGCTCGTTCTCCTGACCCAGGTCGGGAGTGCGCTCATAGTCCTGCCAAGACAGCAGCACCTCGAGGTGACGTCGTACCGGAGCAAGCACCTCCGCGATCGGCACCTCCCGACCGAGTTCCTTCGACAGTGTGGTGACGTCGGCATCCGAGATCCCACACGGCACGATCCGGTCGAACCAGCTCAGGTCGTTGCCACAGTTCAGCGCGAACCCGTGCATCGTCACGCCCTGCGCCACCCTGATCCCGATCGCCGCGATCTTGCGCTCCCGCCCACGCTCATCCGCGGGCACCCACACTCCGCTGCGCCCCTTGACCCGCCCGGTCCGTACGCCGAGGTCCGCGCAGACCGCGATCAACGCTTCCTCCAACCGGCGTACGTAGTCCACGACATACACATGTGAGGCGAGCTTCACGATCGGATAACCGACCAGCTGACCCGGCCCATGCCAGGTGATCTTGCCGCCACGATCGACGTCGACCACCGGCGTACCGTCCAGCGGTCGCTCGTGTGGCTCGGTGCGCTTGCCGGCCGTGTAGACCGGCGGGTGCTCGAGCAAGATGACCGTGTCGGAACCGGTGCCCTCGGCAACCTCCGCGTGCAGGCGCCGCTGCTCGGCCCACGCCTGCTCGTAGTCCACCGCGTCGGCTCCGAAGCCGGCCTCCACAAACTTGATAGCCCTCACGCCTTCGAGTGTATGCGTCCGATCCGCCGCCCGTTCGCCGCCATCCACAGGCCCACGGTCCGGTAGCTGCCTGTGGATAACTTCCGGAGCGCCGACGCCGATCCGGGCACTCTCTTGGGTATGGCACTCGAAGACCTCTCCGGCTACAGCCTGCGCCGAGGGCTCGGGTCCGGTTCAGCCGGTACCGTCTGGCTGCTCCGGGACCTGGCCACCGGGCGGCACGCTGTGCTCAAACGCATCCCCAAGGCCGCCGTCGCGGCCCCTGACGACTTGCTCGCCGACCTCGAACTCGTCCGCACTATCGACCACCCCCACATCGCCCGGCTGCTCGAAGTCAGGGAGTCCGACCGCGAGTGGCTCCTCTTCACCCAGTACGTCGCCGCGGGCACGCTGACGTCGCTGCTCGAACGCCGTGGCGCCCTCTCACCCGGCGAACTCGTGACGCTGATCAGCCCACTGGCCGAAGGCCTCTCCGCCTTGCACAGCAGGGGTCTGACCCACGGCCATCTCGGCATCGGCGACATCATGTTCGACGCCGACGGCCGCCCGGTCATCACCGACGCCGGCCTCCGAACCCAAGCCCCACCCAGCACCCCCGAAGCCGACCTCACCGCCCTCAGCACCATCACCTACCAAGCCGGCAGCGACCCCCAAACCTTCCCTCCATCCCTCTTCACCGCCCCGGCCCACACCCTCACCCACCAATCCCTCCTCCGCGCCCACCCCCTCCCCATCCACCTAGGCTTCACCAAAGACAACCCCACCCCCACGACCTCACCAACCGAGCCACCCACCCCCACCTCAACCCCAGCGTCAAGCCCATCGCCCAGTAATGTCACCCCAACCCCGCACTCCGAGACCGGGCTTGCGCCTGCCGCGACCTCCCCAACAGCGCCGACAACCAAGACCACCGCCCCACCCACCTCGCCGTCCGCACCCGCTGTCGCGCCCACCCCGCCCGACCCACCCGCCACGCGGCCCGCGTCCGCTGTCGCGCCCACCCCGCCCGACCCACCCGCCACGCGGCCCGCGTCCGCTGTCGCGC
>NZ_JBFAAA010000016.1:0-122997 GCF_040639475.1 Kribbella sp. NPDC023855 | reverse complement strand
TACCGCCACAGCTGGCCCACCCGCACCGGCGCCAAACAAGCCATCAACCACTGGATCGCCAACATCTACAACCGCCGCCGACGCCACTCAGCCCTTGGCATGACCAGCCCAATACAGTACGAACTCACACACCACCACGCGGCCAAAGCCGCATAACCCGGTGTCCACCACCCGGGGGCAAGCCCAGAGCGCCCCGGAACTGGAGCGACGGAGGAGCGGAAGTGCAGGGCGCGTGGGAACATACACAAGAAGCGGGACTGCGGCCGCTCGGTGGGCGGTCGCAGTCCCTATCTGGGAGGGGGCTCCGTCGTCCCCGGGGGGTGAGGGACGACGGAGCCTTTGGGGGGGTCAGCCGGTGGGGTTGCCGTTGTCGGAGCCTAGTTTGGCCTTGATTTGCTGGGATTTGCCGTCGCGGGTGAAGGTGATGGTTACTTCGTCGTCCGGGCGGTGCGAACGGACCGCGGCGACCAACGCGTCCCCTGACGCGATCGCCTTGCCGTCGATCGCGGTGACCACGTCACCGCTCTTCAGGCCGGCCTTGTCCGCCGCACCGCCCGGCGTCACCTCGCCGATCGTCGCTCCCTGCTGGAACGCGTCGGAGGACTGCGCGTTGCCGACCTGTACGCCGAGCCTTGCGTGGGTGGCCTTGCCCTTGGCCACCAGCTCGTCGATGATCGGCTTGGCCTGGTCGATCGGGATTGCGAAGCCCAGGCCGATGTTGCCGCCTTCGGATTGTCCCGATCCTCCGGCGGTCTTGATCGCGCTGTTGATTCCGACCACTTGGCCGGCGAGGTCGATCAGTGCGCCGCCGGAGTTCCCCGGATTGATGGCGGCGTCTGTCTGGATTGCTGGGAAGACCGTCGTACTGTCGCGCTGTTCGTCGCCCGACGTCACCGGGCGGTTCAGCGCGGAGACGATACCGCTCGTCACGGTCGCCTCGAGTCCGAACGGTGAACCGATCGCGACGACTCCCTGCCCGACACCGAGGTTGCCGCTCTTGCCCAGTACGGCGGGTGTCAGGTCCTTGGCGTCGGCGCGGATCACCGCGAGGTCAGTCAACGGGTCGGTACCGACGATCGTCGCGTTGAGCGTCCGGCCGTCGTTGAGCATCACCTGGATCTTGCCGCCGTTGCCGGCACCCGCCACCACGTGGTTGTTGGTGACGATCAGGCCGTCTTTGCTGATCACGATGCCCGACCCGGTCCCTGAGCCCTGTGCTGTGGCGACGCCGATCTTCACCACACTCGGCAAGACCTTCGAGGCCGCGTTCTGTACCGAGCCGTCCGGCGCGGAGACCGGTGCCGCCTGGCTTCCGTTGAGTGGGGCCGTCACCGAGGAGCTCGACGTGGGGTCGTTGGTGGCGGAGTACACGGCTGCACTGCCGATACCGCCCGCTGCACCGACCAGCAGCGCGGTGGCTGCGACCAGTGCGAGGCCGCGGCGTTTCGGCGGCTTCGCGGGCTGGGGCTCGGCCGGCGGCTGCGGGCCGAACGGCCAGCTCGGGCCCGGTGGCGTCCCCTGATGCGCCCCGGACATCCCGAACTGCCCGCCCTGCTGGTAAGCACCCCCGCCTGAGGGGTGCTGCCCTGGCCGCGGCTGACCGCCCTGCGGCGCGTACTGCTGCTGGTGATGCTGGCCGTAGCCACCCATCGGCAGCTGCTGCGTGCGCTCAGACGAACCCGAGCCGAACGCAGGCGCTCCGGCCTGCGGCGGCTGGTTCGCAGACTGGTTCCCGTACGTCGAACCCTGCGCCGGCGACTTGTCACCGGGCTGGTTCTGCGGCTGGTGCGGCTGGTTCTCGGTCATGGGTCAACCTTGGCGGCCGGACCTGAGAACCCGCTGAAGATCCCGTCAGAGCTGCCGAAGAACTCCATGAAGATCCGCTGAAGACGGGCGGCACCCGGCCTGCGGTCGCGGCGAGAGGGAAGCTATACCCCGTCTGAACGAAAATCTAACGTGACGGGATTAGACTTCTGCCAGCAAGGTGGCTAGTATTTTTGATGACGCAAGAGAGAACAGCAGAAGCTGACGCGGGTAGCCAACGACTGCCCACGAAGTACGAACGCAGTACGCAGTAGGTACCAACGCAGTACGAGAAGTACACGCAGTACCAGCAGTTCTCAGTACAGAAGTAGCAGTGCGCAGTACCGCAGGACGCCGGCCGGTCAGTGAGTACGGCCGGTGGTAGTGAGCAGTGTCAGCTGGAACACCGAAGAGAAGGAGAGGATTACATCATCAGGATCGCCCGCCCTGGCTGAGTTGCGCCGGGTGGGTACCGCAGTCCCATCGTCGTACGGAGGTGGTTCTCGGTTACGCAGTTAGCGATCCCCGCTGAGTTCGCCGGCAACGGCGGACAGCGGTAGCAGAGGCCGGCTTGATAGCTGGTAGATGGTGAATCCAAACCCAGGGCCCCGGTGCTTAGGCACCGGGGCCCTCGACACGGAGGTGGCATGACCCCAAGCCTGGAGCACACAGTGGTTGAACCGAACAGTCCGCCGGCCATCGACGACGAGGACTATCCCGCGTACACGATGGGCCGCGCCGCCGAGATGCTCGGCACCACTCCGGGCTTCCTGCGAAGCCTGGACGAAGCGAAGTTGATCACGCCCCAGCGGTCCGAGGGCGGCCACCGCCGCTACTCCCGCTACCAGCTCCGCCTGGCCGCACGCGCCCGGGAACTGGTCGACAACGGCACCGCCCTCGAAGCGGCCTGCCGCATCATCATCCTCGAAGACCAGTTAGCCGAAGCCCTCCGCCTCAACGCCGAACTCCAAGCCCCCACCGAACAAAGCTGACCCCTCCCGCTGGGCTGGGTTGATGGATTGAAGGCGCTGTCTCGCCCCTCGCCGGCTCGGTGCGCGGGTGGTCGCGTCGCCCCGGCGCGGCAGCTGCTGTGGCGGAGACGATGGTGGCCCACGTCATCCCCGGATTGAGTGGCGGCGTGGACAGCCAGTGGGGCGCTGAGCGAGTGGGAAAGGCGCGGCGGACCGGCGTACTGACGCTTGGAACGCCTGGGCTTGGGTGGAGCGCGCCGGCCGTGCGCGAGCGCGTGCTGGCCGCACGAGCGCTGCCGGCGGCACGGGAAGCGTGTGCCGGCTGGGCAGGCCCGGCGTACTGGCGCTGGAGCGCCCGGTCGGGCGGAGCGCGCCCCGGTGTGCGAGAGCGCATGCTGGCCGCACGGGAGAGCGTGTGCCGGCTGGGCGGGAGCGTGTGCCGGCTGTGCGGAGCGCGGGTCGGCGTACTGGCGCTTGGGGCGCGCGGTCGGGGCGGAGCGCGCCCGGTGTGCGAGAGCGCGTGTTTGGCCGCACGGGTGCGTGTGCTGGCTGGGCGGGAGCGTGCGGCTGCCCGCAGGTGGGCTGGCTGGTGGTTGGGTCAGCGGGATTGGGTGGCGGCGTGGGGGAGCCAGAGGGTGAATTGGGCTCCGGCGTTGGGGGCGTTGCGGGCGTAGATCATGCCGCCGTGTTGTTCGGCCGCGTGTTTGACGATCGCCAGGCCGAGGCCGGAGCCGGGGCGGCTGCGGGCCTCGCTGGAGCGGTAGAAGCGTTCGAAGACGTGCGGCAGGTCTGCCTCGGCGATTCCGGGGCCGCTGTCGGTGACAGTCAGTACGCCGTCCAGCAGGCGTACGGTGACCCGCCCGAGTGGTTCGCCGTCGGTCCGGTGGCCGGCGGTGTCGTCCGGGACGCTGTACTTCGCCGCGTTGTCGAGCAGGTTCGTCACGGCGCGACCCAGCAGCCGCTCGTCACCCCAGACGGGGAACGGTGACAGCTGGACGTCCCACTCCACTCCCGACGCGCGACGGCGCACCTTGAGCAGGGCGTCCTCGACGACGTTCGACAGTTCGATCAACTCGGCGTCGCGGACCTGCGGCGTATCGCGCGCCAACTCGGTCAGGTCGCCGATCAGCGTGGTCAGCTCGTCCATCTGCGCGCGGACGTCGTCGAGCAGTTGCTGCCGATCCTCGGCCCGCAACCCGCCGCGCTTGTCGGCCTGCGCGAGCAGGTCGAGGTTGGTACGGATGCTCGTCAACGGCGTCCGCAACTCGTGCCCCGCATCGCCGACCAGCCGTCGCTGCCGGTCCTGAGAGCGCGCAAGGGCAGCCAGCATCGCGTTGAACGCCACCGCCAGCCGGGTGATCTCGTCCGAACCCGTCACCGGGATCGGTCGTAGGTCCTCGGTCCGGGCGATGGATTCCGCTGCCGCGGTCAGCCGGGCGAGCGGCCTCAGCCCGGACTGTGCGATGGCGTTGCCGGCGAGTGCGGCGCCGATGACGCCGAGCAGGCCGATCGCCCACAGCACGATCCCCAGGTTGTGCAGCGTCCGGTCGATGGGCTTGAGCGACTGCGCGACCACCAAGGCTGCCTGCAGAGTCTCGCCGTCGTCGCAGGCCTGGTCGTCCTCCCGCGGGCAGAACCTGGCAGGTACTGCGACCACCCGGAAGTGCGGGCTGTTGGGCGTGCCGACGGTCTCGATGCTGTAGCCGTCCGGCGCCGTGCCGCGGGCGACCGCGAGCTCGGTGGCGTTCATCGGTGGGAGCGGGCTGAGCTTGGCGTTGACCTTCTGCCCGCTGTCCAGGTAGACGCCGACCCGGATGTCGCTGAGCCCGAGTGCGTCCGAGGAGATGCGTTGCAGGTTGTAGTAGTTCGTCAGTACGCCGTTGTTGGCTGCCTGGACTGCGCGGTCCTTGAGGCTGTCGTCGAGGTTGCGGTACATCTGCTGGCGGACCGTGACGTAGGCGCCGAGGCTGACGAACGCGACGGCCAGGCCGACGGCGACCGCGGCGAGCAGCGTCACGCGGGCGTGCAGGCTCAGCTGGTGCAGCTTCTCCTGCCACCAGTCCTGAGTCCGCCCCGCCGTAGCCGCTACCCGCCCAGCATTCCCAGGCTGCCCACCCTGCGGCCGACCTTGCTGTCCTCCACCCGGTTGCACCGGACTGGACTGAGCTAAGCCGGGACGAGGTGAGCCGGAGGGAGCCGACGCGGGGTGAGCTGAGCCTGGCTGAGTCTGGCTGGGCCCAGCTGGCTTCGGGTGAGATGGACCGGGCTGCGCCGCACTCGGTCGACCTGGGCCCGGCGGCGGACCTGCCGGCCCAGCACCCGGTTGCCCAGCGCCCCGTTGCCCAGCACCCGCTTGCCCAGCCGCCGACTGTCCCGGACCAGGCTGTCCCGCGCCGGGTTGTCCTGCGCCGGGTTGTCCTGCGCCGGGTTGTCCCGCGCCGGGCTGTCCCGCGCCAGGTTGTCCCGCACCGGGCTGTCCCGCACCGGGTTGTCCCGCGCCGGGTCGTCCTGCACCGGGCTGTCCTGCACCAGGCCGGGCCGAGGTGGGGTGGGGGCGGCCGGGGCGGTTGTGGGTGGGGCCTAGTTCCAGGGCTTCCTCGTCCGGGGGGCCGGTGTAGCGGGGGAAGTCGCCGGGTGGGGGTTGGGTGGTCACGGTGGGGTGTCTCTCAGGACGTAGCCGATGCCGCGGACCGTGTGGATCAGGCGGGGCAGGCCGTCGATCTCGGTCTTGCGGCGGAGATAGCCGATGTAGACCTCGAGCGAGTTCGCCGTGGTCGGGAAGTCGTAGCCCCAGACGGCGTCCAGGATCACCGCGCGTTCGAGCACCCGGCGTGGGTTGCGGATCAGCAGCTCCAGCAGCGAGAACTCGGTCCGGGTCAGCGGGATCGGGGTGTTGCCGCGATGCACCTCATGGGCGTCCACGTCCACCACCAGATCGGCGTACTGGAGGATCTCGCCGCGTGCTCCGCCCTCGCCCGGCGTCGTACTGCGGCGGAGCAGTGCCCGCAGCCGCGCGAGCAGCTCCTCCAGAGCGAACGGTTTGGTCAGGTAGTCGTCGCCACCGGCATCGAGTCCGTCGACCCGGTCGGCGACGGCGTCCCGCGCGGTCAGCACCAGGATCGGCACGTTGTTGCCCGCAGCCCGTAACGCCTTGGTCGTCTCCAGCCCGTCCAGCCGGGGCATCATCACGTCCATCACGACCACGTCGGGGTCGACGTTGCCGATCACCGCGAGCGCCTCGGCGCCGTCGGAGGCGGTCACCACCTCGAAGTCGTTGAACTCCAGCGAACGGCGCAACGAATCCCGGACCGCCCGGTCGTCGTCCACCACCAGTACCCGCATCTCGCGCTCCCGCTCGCCCACAGTTCGATCCAGGGCTCGGCTGAACCCCGCCATTTGAGGATATGCAGCCGAGGTTATGCCGTCTGTTTGAGAATCGGCTGAGAACCCGCTGATCAGTCGCGAAGGACACCGGCCGAGCCGTAGGTTCTCCGCGTGGACATCGTCGAATTCACGCCCGGCAACGATCAGCTGACCTGGACCTTCGGCGGCGCCGCGCCGCTGCGCCGGGTCAAACCCGGTACGGCGATGCGGCTGTGGACTGAGGACGCGTTCTGCGGCCGCCTGCGCAGTACGGCGGATCTCGCCAGCGCCAGCCTCCAGATGCCGTTCGTGAACCCGCAGACCGGGCCGTTCTACGTCGAGGGCGCCGAGCCGGGCGACACTCTCGTGCTGCATTTCGTCGAGCTCACCCCGGCGCGCGGGTGGGGCGCGTCCGCGACCATCCCGTTCTTCGGCGGTCTGACCAGCACAGACCGTACTGCGACCCTGCAGGACCCGCTACCGGAACGGACCTGGATCTACGAGGTGGACACCGAGCGGCAGACCGTTGGGTTCCAGGCGCAGGGGAGTGACCTGGAGATCGCCCTGCCGATCGAGACCATGCTCGGCACGGTCGGGGTGGCGCCGGCCAACGGTGAGGCCCGCTCGTCGCTGGTCCCGGATGTGTTCGGCGGCAACATGGACACGCCTGAGATGAAGGCCGGGGCGACCTGTTTCCTGCGGGTCAACGTAGAGGGCGCGCTGTTCTCCGTCGGTGACGGGCACTACCGGCAGGGCGAGGGCGAATCCTGCGGTACTGCGGTCGAGGGCGCGATGAACGTCGTCCTCATCGTCGAACTCCTCAAGACGCCGGGCCCGGTCTGGCCGCGGATCGAGAACGACGCGTACCTCGCCGTCGTCGGCTCGAGCCGCCCGCTCGAAGACGCCTGGCGGGCCGGTCAGGTCGACATGGTCGGCTGGCTGGGCGAGCTCTACGGCCTCGACAAGCTGGACGCTTACCAACTCCTCAGCCAGATCAGCGAGGTCCCGCTGGCCAATGTCGTCGACGCCAACTACAGCGTGGTCACCAAGGTCCCCAAACGCCACCTCCCCAAAGTCGATGCCTACAGCAACATTCACACTCACCTGCGCGACCTGGCGGCAACCCTCAGCTGAAAGCGGGTACGACGTCCGACGACAACAGGTGCAGGGGATCGTGGTCATAGGCGACACCGGGGATGTAAAGGATGACGTACTGGACGCCGATCTCCTCCAGACGCTCGAGGCGGCTTCGGATCTCCCCAGTAGTGAGAATGTCGGCCAACCCGACGCCTCCACCAGCGCCGATCTCGCGGAACTCTTCCACGCTGTAACGGCCGCGTGCCTTGGCTGTCGCGGTCACCGGGTCGGCGCCGGGTGAGATCGGGAACAGGTTGAGGCTGGTCGACTTCACGATCTCGTTGTAGTCGCGGCCGACGGATTCGCAGTGCTTACGTAGTACGGACAGTTTGTGCTCGATGACGTCGACCTGGCCGGTGCCGAAGTTGCAGGCATCGGCGTACTGCGCGACGAGCTTGAGGGTGACCTGCTCGCCGCCGCCGCCGATCCACAGTGGCGGCTTGCGGCGGGGCTCGACGTACGGCTTGTCCACAGAGTGGTACTTCCCGTGGAAAACCACGTCCTCTTCGGTCCACAGCCGATGGATCAGCTCCACCGACTCGCGGAACGAGCCCATCCGGTCCTTCAGGCTGCTCCACGGATACCCGTACGCCGTCCACTCGTCTTCCGCCCAGCCCGCTCCCAGCCCGGCGTACAGGCGGCCATGGCTGGCGACGTCGACGGTGGCGGCCATCTTCGCGTAGAGGGCCGGGTTGCGGTAACCGTTGCAGCCGACCATCTGGCCGAGCTTGACGCGCTGCGTGTCGCGGGCCAGCGCGGCTGTCGCGGTCCAGGCTTCGAAGACCGTTTCGCGGGCCGGCTCGGGCACAGTGTGGAAGTGGTCGAACAGCCAGATCGAGTCCCAAGGACCGGTGTCGGCGGCACGGGCGACGGCCGTCATCGCCTCCCACTGCTCGACTGGACCCGCCAGCTCGACCAGATCCATCCGCCACCCCTGGGGCACGAACACTCCGAAATGCATCAAGTCTCAAGCCTTTCCAGTACGTCGGGAGATGGCGACCCCGGCCAAGCAGAGGGTTCCGCCGATGAGTGCAAGCAGTGCTGGAGCTTCGCCGAGGAACAGCCAGGCGAGGAGGATGGCGACGACTGGTACGGCGTACACGGTGACGCCCATGCGGCCGGCCGTCGTACGGCGAAGTGCGAAGGCCCAGGTGGTGAAGCCGAGTGCGGTGGGGAAGGCGCCGAGGTACACGACCCACCAGATGGTGCTTGCGCTCGCAGTACGGAGCTCGCTGGTCAGTGCGGGAGCGTAGGGGAGGCAGGCGAGCGTGCCGATCATGCAGGCGAGCCAGGTGACCTGTGCGGCGGGAAGGCGGGTCAGTAGTGGCTTCTGGGTCACCACGCCGACGGCGTACCCGATGGCGGCGATGATGCAGAGGATGACGCCCCAGGTCTCGGCGCGACCGGTGGAGGTCGACAGGCCGATCAGTACTACGCCGCCGAACGCGACCAGGCTCCCGATGACGAGCTGTCGCGGGAAGCCTTCGCCTAGCGTCAGGCCGGCCAGCAGTGCGATCAGCAGTGGGGCGATGTGGACCAGCATGGCCGCAGTACCGGCGTCCAGGCGGCGCTCGGCTGCGTTGAGGGCCACGTTGTAGACGCCGAACCAGAGCAGGCCGCAGGCGAGCAGTGGCGGCCAGTCGCGCTTGTCCGGCCAGGTGAGGCTGCTGGGCGACTGCCTCAGGAAGAGGAAGGCGCCGAGCAGCACACTGCCGACCAGGAGGCGGGCCAGCGACATCGCCCCGGCCGAGAACTCGGTGCCGGCGTGGCGGATCCCTACGAACGACGAGGCCCACAGCAGCACGGAGATCGAGGCGGCACCGGTGACCAGGAAGGTCTTGGGGGAGGTTTCCACAGCGGTTGTCACGTGACTACCCTAGGAACAGATTCGCGGCGTTCCCATGGCGATTCGGACCCGAAAGGCCTCTGATGGCTACCGAAACGAAGATCGAACTGGCTGCTGGCTTTCAAACCGAGAAGCCGACAATCGACGACCTGAACATCCGCCTGCTGACCGAGCTGACCGCCGACCCGCGACTCCGCACGACCGAGCTGGCGCGCCGCCTCGGAGTCTCCGCCCCGACGGTCCGGGAACGGGTGACGCGGCTGGAGGAGTCCGGCGTGATCCGCGGCTACCGCCTCGAGATCGACCCCGGCGCGCTGGGCCTGCCGGTCGGCGCCTGGGTGCGGCTACGCCCCGGACCCGGCCAGATCCCGCGCATCATCGAGCTGGCCCAGCGCATCCCCGAGGTGGTCGAGTGCCACCGGATCTCCGGCGACGACTGCTTCCTGCTGCGCGTCCAGGTCGCCGCGATCGGCGGCCTGGAAGACATCCTGGACAGATTCCAGACCCACGGCCAGACCACCACCTCGTTCATCGTCTCCACCCCCATCGAGCCCCGCAACGTCCCGATGCCCTGATCTGTCCACAGGCTGAACCCCAACCAGCGTGTGGAGTGGTCTGCATCACTACGCTGAAGGCGACTTCAGCGACCTCTGGAAGGACCCTGACCATGGCTGCCGACAAGTCTGTCCGCAGAGTTGCCCTTCTCACCGCGGGCGGGCTCGCGCCCTGCCTGTCGTCCGCCGTCGGCGGGCTGATCGAGCGCTACACCGAGGTGGCGCCCGACGTGGAGATCATCGCCTACCTGAACGGGTACCACGGTCTGCTCAGCGGCCGGCACCTCGAGGTCACCCCCGAGATCCGCGCCCAGGCCGGTCTGCTGCACAAGTTCGGCGGCAGCCCGATCGGCAACAGCCGGGTGAAGCTGACCAACACCGCCGACCTGATCAAGCGCGGCCTGATCTCCGACGGCCAGAACGCCTTGCAGGTCGCGGCCGAGCGGCTGGTCGCCGACGGCGTCGACGTGCTGCACACGATCGGCGGCGACGACACCAACACGACCGCGGCCGACCTGGCGGCGTACCTGCAGGAGCACGACTACGACCTGACCGTGGTCGGCCTGCCGAAGACGATCGACAACGACGTGATCCCGATCCGGCAGAGCCTGGGTGCCTGGACCGCGGCCGAGCAGGGTGCGCTGTTCGCCCGCAACGTGATCGCCGAGCACAGCTCGAACCCGCGGATGCTGGTCGTGCACGAGGTGATGGGCCGCAACTGCGGTTGGCTGACCGCGGCCACCGCAGCGGAGTACCGGAAGTGGGTCACGGCGCAGGAGTGGAACCCGGGGATCGGCCTGACCGCCGGCGGCTGGGACGTGCACGCGGTTTACGTGCCTGAGGCAACGATCGACCTGGACGCCGAGGCCGAGCGGCTGAAGGCGGTGATGGACGAGAACGACTGCGTCAACATCTTCCTGTCCGAGGGGGCCGGCGTGCCGTCGATCGTGGCCGAGATGGAGGCCCGCGGCGAGGAGGTCGGCCGGGATCCGTTCGGGCACGTCAAGCTCGACACGATCAACCCGGGCGCGTGGTTCGCGAAGCAGTTCGCCGAGCGGATCGGCGCGGAGAAGACGATGGTCCAGAAGAGCGGCTACTTCAGCCGGTCGGCGGCCGCCAATGACGCCGACCTCGAACTGATCAAGCAGTGCACCGACTTCGCGGTGGACGCGGCGCTGCGCGGCGAGAGCGGCGTGATCGGCCACGACGAGGAGCGCGGTGACGAGCTCCGCGCCATCGAGTTCCCCCGGATCGCCGGCGGCAAGGAGTTCGACCCGAGCGTGGAGTGGTTCACCACCCTGCTCACCGACATCGGCCAGACCAAGTAAGCAGCTAGCCCGAAAGGCGGTCGACCCAGCGGTCGGCCGCCTTCTCGATCTGGTCGAGCACGTCGTCGAAACCGGCGTCGTCGCCGTAGTACGGATCCGGTACGTCGCTGTCGTCGAACAGCTCGACCGGTACTGCGAGGTCGCTGCCACCCCGTCGTAGCAGCGCCGACAGATGGCCGGAATCCATCGCGAGCACCAAGTGGCGCTCCGGGAACCAGCTGCTGCGGAACTCCTGCGCCCGGTGGGCGCTCCCGTCGTACCCGCGCCTGGCCAGTGCGGCCGCGGCGCGGTAGTCCATCGGATCGCCGATGTGCCAGCCGCTCGTGCCGGAGCTCGTCACCACGACGTCGTCGATGCCCGCGTGGGCGAGCTTCGCGCGCAGGACCACCTCACCGATCGGCGAGCGGCAGATGTTGCCGGTACACACCACCTCGACGTGCCTCACCACCGAAGTCACCGCATCTCGGCCTTGTCCGGCAGTACTGCGTTCAGCAGCATGCCGACCAGCGTGATCACCAGCGAGCCGAGCAGCGCGGCGCCGAACCCGTCGACGTGGAACTGCACGTCGAGCTTGCCGGTGATCCATGAGGTGAGCAGCAGCATCAGGGCGTTGATCACGAAGATCAGCAGGCCGAGCGTCAGGATGATGAACGGCAGCGAGACCAGCTTCGCGATCGGCTTCACCACCGCGTTCACCACGCCGAAGATGGCCGCCACGATCAGCAGCGTCAGCACCCTGCGCCCGGCCGTCGAACCCTCGAGGGTGATGCCGCTGACGACCCAGCTGGCGACCGCCAGGGCCACCGCGTTGGCGAGCAACTTGATGAGCAGGTTCTTCATGCCTCGATCCTGCCACCCTGGGGTTCGCCCACCCCGCGATCACCGCGCCGGGGGTTCGCCACACCCTTGACACGATAATGACCAAGTGATCTGATCATTTTCGTTCCCGCGAGGAGGCGACCATGAGACACCGGATGAGCTGGGCGCTCGGCGCCGCAGTACTCAGTACTGCGCTGGCAGTCCCGGCGCTCGCCGCGCCCGACCCGGCCCGCCCCTTGAGCGGCCATCCACAACCCGGTCATCCCCAACCCGGTCATCCCCAAGCCGGTCATCCCCAGGTCGGCGCGATCCCGCGGCCGTTCACTGCGGCGACTCCGTTGAAAGAGGGCCCGCTCGTGACAAAGGGTCCGCGGGATTGCGCGGTGACGCGCGCCAACTGGGCCGTCGAGCCGGAGCCGCAGGCGGCTCCGGAGCCGTTGCTGAACGCCTACAGCGACACCGGCAAAGGCTGGACCGGTGGGGACAGCACCTACTCGGTGAAGCTGCGCGGGGGCCGGACCGCGTGGATCTTCTCCGACACCTTCCTCGGACCGGTCAACGCCGATGGCGGCCGGCCGATCACTACCCCGTTCATCAACAACTCCTTCGTGATCCAGCGTGGCAAGTCGCTGAAGACCGTCACCGGCGGCACCGCTTCCGAGCCGACCGCCCTCGTCCCGCCGCCATCGAACGGCTGGTACTGGTTCGGTGCTGCCGGCACGAGCAAGGCCGGCCGCAACCTCGACGTCACGACGCTGCAGTTCGAGCGGACGGGCACCGGCCAGTGGGACTGGCGCTGGGCGTCCAACCACCTGGCCCGGTTCGACAGTTCGACGCTGAAGCTGGAGAAGCTCATCCCGCTCCCCTCGAGCGCCAACATCCAGTGGTCCGCGTGGTTGCTCCGCGACCGCGGCTACACCTACATCTACGGGGTGGAGGACCTCGGCGCCTCGAAGTACGAGCATGTCGCCCGGGTCCGCGGCGACGATCTGACCACGAAGCGCTGGCAGTACTGGACCGGTACCGGCTGGTCGGCCGACGAGTCGGCGTCGGTGCGCGTGCTCGAGGGCGTCGCCAACGAGCACAGCGTGACCCGGTTCGGTGACGGCTATCTGCTCGTCACGCACGACACCACCGAGCTGTTCAGCAAGCGAGTGCTCGGCTACTTCGCCTGCTCACCGACCGGCCCGTTCGTGAACCCGGTCGAGCTCTACCAAACCCCCGAGACCGGTGCCACCGGCAGCTATGGAGACGCGGACATCATCACGTACAACTCGCACGAGCATCCCGACCGGCGCCGCGGCAACTCGCTGCTGGTCAGCTACAACGTCAACAGCCTCGACGCCAACGTCGACCTGTACGCCGATGTCAGCATCTACCGGCCCCGGTTCGTCCGCGTGGCCCTGACCCCGAACGGCCTGCGATGAGTACTTCGGGTGGCGTCGTCCGGCGCAGCCTGCTCGACGACCTGGCTGCCTCGATGCTGGACCTGATCGCTGAGCGGAAGCTGGCTTCGGGCGACCAGTTCGAGTCGGTTCGCTCACTGGCCGAGCGGTTCAAGGTCGCCGTACCGACGGTCCGGGAGGCGTTGCGCCGGTTGGAGGCCACCGGTGCGGTCGAGCTGCGGCACGGATCCGGCGTGTACGTCGGCCAGCACATCGGACGGCTGGTGCTCGCCAATCCGCTGGCGCCGACTCCGTCGGCGGATCGGCTGGTGGAGCTCCTGCAGGCTCGCGCGCTGATCGAGCCGCCAGTCGCCGCACTGGCGGCCCAGAACCGGACCGCTGAGGCGCTGGAGCGGCTGGACGAGCGCCTCACCGAAGCCGCCGATCTCATTGCCTCCGGCAACCATGCCCGGCTCGCCGAGGTCAACATGGACTTCCACCGGTGTCTCGCCCAGGCGTCCGGGAACGCCACGCTGGCCGAGGTGGTCGAGTCCGTCACGGTCGTCAACGTCCGCGAGCAGTTGGAGATCCTGCACATCCATGGCGACCGGCAGGCCGACCTGGACGAGCACCGCGCCATCCTCGACGCGGTCCGGGCCGCCGACGCCGAACTGGCCGAGCGACTCACCCGCGAGCACCTGGACGGCGTACTCACCGTCGTCAGCGACAGCGCCCAGCACCCGTGACCGGTGCGGTGGGGCAGAAGTTTCACAGAGCCGAAGGGACCGCACCATGTCACGCAGTACGCCGTACAAGCAGCACAAACCGAAGGCGCTGACCGCACTGGTGGTGGCCGGCGCGTTGGCGCTGACCGCCTGTGGGGGTGGAGCTGGTGACTCCACCGCCGCGAAGGGTGAGGACAAGCCGGTCGACGCGCTGAAGTTCTACAACGACAAGGGTGGCTGGAAGGAAGCCTTCACCCAGGTCGGCTCGGCCAGCAAGAAGGACATCGGTGTCGGCATGGAACCGGTCGGCTACTCCGACTCCAACGCCTACACCGCGTTCATCCGGTCCTCGTTCCGGACCAAGGAGAAGGCCGATCTGTTCACCTGGCACACCGGCAAGGAGCTGGAGGAGCTGGTCGACCAGAAGCTGGTGGCCGACACCACCGACCAGTGGACCAAGGCGGTTGCTGACGGCAACATCCCGGAGCAGCTGAAGCAGTACTTCAGCTACGATGGCAAGCAGTACTGCATGCCGCTGAACGCCGGCTACTGGGTGATGTACTACAACAAGGCCGTCTTCAAGAAGGCCGGTATCACCCAGAACCCGAAGACCTGGGCCGAGCTGCTCGCCGTCGCCGACAAGGTGAAGGCGGCCGGGGTGCAGCCGTTCTACCAGACCAACATCCTGTTCAGCTTCGTCTGGTTCGAGACGCTGCTGGCCGGCAAGGACCCGGACCTGTACGACGCGCTGGCCACCGGCAAGGCGAAGTACACCGACCAGGGCGTGGTCGACGTGATGAACGAGTGGAAGAAGATGATCGACGCCGGGCTCTTCAGCGACCCGGGTTCGAAGACCGAGCCGCAGGCGCAGCTGAAGAGCGGTGCGGTCGGGATGGTCAACTTCGGCACCTGGTTCAGTGGCAACCTGAACACGCTGAAGATGAAGGCCGGTACCGACTACGACTTCTTCGTCATCCCGAACGTGAACCCGTCGCTGCCGAAGACCTCGATGATCTTCGAGACCGGCCCGGTCTGTTCCGCCGCGCAGAGCGACCACGCGTCGACGGTGAAGAAGTGGACCGACTGGTGGGTCACTCCGCAGGCGCAGACCGCTTGGGCGAACTCCCGCGGCGACCTGTCCTTCAACCCGAAGGCCGAGGTGAAGGACCCGGGACTGGCCGCGCTGAACAAGGATGTCGGCGGCGACGGCTACCGGCTGATCAACCGCTGGTTCGAGGCCACGCCGGTGCCGGTGATGAACAAGGCGCTGGAGGTCTTCGGTGCGTTCGTCACCAAGCCGGGTGACCCGATGCCGGGTCTGCAGAAGATCCAGGCCGAGGCGGACGCCTACTGGGCCAAGCAGAAGTGAGCCGGAGCCCTCAGCGCCTGGCCCGGCGCTCGGCCCAGCGCCCGGTACCGCGCTCGGCCCAGCGCTCGGCCCGGACTGGTGGGCGGGTGGCGCCGCTGTTCGGGCTGCCCGCCGCCGGCATCGTGGCGCTGCTGCTGTACCTGCCGTTCGTGTGGACGACGTACGTCAGCTTCACCGACTTCAACGGCCTCGGTACGCCGGTCTGGTCCGGGCTGACCAACTACAAGGCGATGTTCAGCGATCCCGATCTGGTGGGAGCACTGACCAACACGCTGTTGTGGGTGGTCGGCATGGTCACCTTGCCGATCGTGCTCGGCCTGCTGATCGCAGTACTGACGTATGGGCATCGGTGGGGCACCTGGTTGCGGCTGCCGTTCCTGCTGCCCTACGCGATCTCAGGTGTCGCGGTAGGTGTCATCTGGGGCTTCGTGCTCCAGCCGGACGGCGCTCTCGGCCAGGTGCTCGGCTTCCTCGGTCTGCCGGGCGCACACACGGGCTGGTTGCAGGCTGGGCCGGGCAACACGCTGATGATGATCGTGGCGACCTCCTGGCAGGCCGCCGGGGTGAACGCGCTGCTGTTCGTCATCGGGCTGCAGTCGATCCCGGCCGAGCCGCTGGAGGCTGCCCGGCTGGACGGGGCGGAGGGCTTCAAGCTCTTTCTCCACCAGCTCTGGCCGCAGCTACGGCCGATCACGACGGTCGTCGTCGGGCTGTCGATTGTCGGCAGCCTCAAAACGTTCGACGTCGTCTGGGTGATGACGCAGGGTGGTCCAGGTACGTCGTCGGAGACGCTGGCCCTGTCCATGTACAAGGAGACCTTCGTGCTGAACGACTACGGCCAGGGCGCGGCGATCGCGTTGTTCCTCAGCCTGGTCACGTTCGCCGCGTCGGTGCTGTACCTGCGCTACCAGCTGGCGGACGGTGACTCCCGATGAACAAGACCTCATCCGGCCCGGTCCGTACTGCGGTCCTCGTCGTCCTCGGGGTGATCTGGCTTGCGCCGGTCTACCTGCTGGTCGTGAACGCGTCCAAGGCGGTCGATGCCTATGACCCCGCCGCGGTGTGGAAGCCGTCCGGATTCTCGCTGTTCGCGAACTTCCAGGATGCCTGGGAGAAGGCGTCACTGGGCGGAACGTTGCTGGCGACAACCCTCTACAGCGTGGTGGCGCCGGTGCTCGCAGTACTGATTGGAGCGGCGGTCGGTTATGCGATCGTGGCGCTGCGGCTCAAGTACGGTTTTGTCTGGTTCGTCTTCATCTTCGGCGGCACCATCTTTCCGTTGCAGATGGTGCTGATGCCGCTGTTCTCCGGCTACGCGAGCTCGGGGCTTTATGACACCAGGGTCGGAATGATCCTCGTCTACACGGCGATCAGCGTTCCGTTCTCGGCTTTCGTGATGCGGAACTTCTTCACCGGCATCGCCCGGAGCGTCTTCGAGGCGGCGGTGGTCGACGGCGGTGGGCTGTTCCGGATCTTCCGCAGCATCTACGTGCCGATGGCCGGCAGCGCCCTGGCGGCCATCTTCATCCTCCAGGCGACCTTCGTCTGGAACGACCTGCTGCTCGGTCTGACCCTGAGCCAGTCCGAGTCGGTCCGGCCTATCATGCCCGCACTCACCGGACTACAGAGCACGTACGGCGGTGCTGCCCTGCCGACCGTCCTGGCCGGCGGACTGCTGGTGTCGCTGCCGACCGTCGTCCTGTTCCTCGCCGCCCAGCGGTTCTTCTCCCGGGGCCTCGCCCTCGGCCAGTTCTGAAGGGATCTCACATGCCAGCAGGACCTCGTGCGGTTGTCGTCACCGGCGGCGCGGCCGGTATCGGCCGTGGCGCCGTCGAGCGGTTCGTCGCCGCCGGTGACCGGGTCTTCGCGCTCGACCGCGATGCGGAGGCCCTGGCCGCTCTGGAGGCAGAGCTGGGTGATCGGGTCACCGGCATCGCCGTCGACGTCGCTGACCGCACCGCGCTGGCGGCAGCGGCCCAGCGGGTGAGCGAGGTTCTCGGCGGTAGCGGAAGCGGAAGCGGAAGCGGCGATGGCGGCAGCAGTGGCGATGACGATCGCGGTGGCGATGGCGATGGCGATGGCGGCGGCAGCGGTGGGCTCGGGGCGTTGGTTTGTGCGGCGGGGGTTCAGCGGTACGGAACGGTTGTGGACACGCCTGCCTCGACGTACGACGAGGTGATGGCGGTCAACGTCGGTGGGGTGTTCTTCGCCTGCCAGTCGTTCGTGCCGTTGATCCCGCGAGGCGGCAGTGTGGTGGTCGTCGCGTCGGTGCAGGCGTACGCGGCGCAGCACAACGTCGCGGCGTACTCGATGGGGAAGGGTGCTCTGCTCTCACTCGTCCGGGCCATGGCGGTGGATCACGCGGCCGACGGCATCCGGGTCAACGCGGTCTGTCCGGGATCGGTGGACACTCCGATGTTGCGGACCTCGGCCGCGCAGTTCGCCGGTGATCGGTCGACCGACGAGGTTGTTGCGGAGTGGGGCCGGTCCCATCCGCTCGGCCGGGTGGCGACGACGGCTGAGGTGGCCGAGGTCATCCACTTCCTGGCGTCGCCGGCCGCGGCCTTCGTGACCGGGGCCGACGTGAAGGTCGACGGTGGATTGACCGCCCAGTTGGCCGTAGTACTGCCGGAGGACGCTCGATGAAGATCGTGGACCTCCGCGCGACCACCATCACGATGCCGTTGGAGGCGCCACTGCGGCACAGCAATGGCGCGCACTGGGGGCGGTTCGTGCGGACGGTGGTCGAGATCGAGGCCGACAACGGCCTGGTCGGTCTCGGTGAGATGGGTGGCGGTGGTCAGAGCGCCGAGGATGCCGTCACCGCGCTGAAGCCGTACCTGATCGGTCACGACCCCGCCCGCACCGAAGCACTGCGCTGGATGCTGGCGAATCCGACCGCGAGTCTCTACAACAACCGGACCCAGTTGCTCGCAGCAGTGGAGTTTGCGTGTCTGGATCTGCAGGGGCGCCAGCTCGGCGTACCGGTGCACGAGTTGCTGGGCGGCAAGGTGCGGGACAAGGTGCCGTTTGCGAGCTATCTGTTCTTCCGGCATGCGGCCGACGACGGCACAGGGGAGATCCGTACCGCGGAGCAGTTGGTCGAGCACGCGCGGGCGCTGGTTGCGGACTACGGGTTCTCCGTGCACAAGCTCAAGGGCGGAGTCTTTCCGCCGGACTACGAGCGAGAGTGTTTCCGGGCGCTCGCCGAGGCGTTTCCCGGGCATCGGGTGCGGTTCGACCCCAACGGAGCCTTCGGGGTTGAGGAGGCGATCCGGTTCGCGCGAGGTATCGAGGACTTGGACAACGATTATCTCGAGGACCCCACCTGGGGGATGAACGGGATGCGCCGGGTCCGGGAGAACACCTCGATCCCGCTCGCCACCAACACGGTGGTGGTCAACTTCGAGCAGCTGGCCGCCAACGTGCGTGATCCCGCCGTCGACGTGATCCTGCTGGACACCACCTTCTGGGGTGGGATCCGCGCCTGCGTCAAGGCCGCCGGGGTCTGCGAGACCTTCCAACTCGGGGTGGCCGTGCACTCCTCGGGTGAGCTGGGCATCCAGCTGGCCACCATGCTCCAGCTCGGCGCCGTCGTACCGAACCTGTCGTTCGCTGCCGACGCGCACTATCACCACCTGCGCGACGACATCATTGCCGGCGGCAAGCTTCCGTACGTCGATGGCGCGATCGCCGTACCGGATGGTCCCGGCCTCGGCGTCGAGCTGGATCGCGACAAGCTTGCGGAGTACGCCGAACTGTTCCGTGAACTGGGTCCTTACCCGTATGACCGTGATCCGGCGAGGCCTGGGTGGTACCCGCTGCTGCCGAACACCGATTGGGCCGATCCCACCGAAGGGCTGCGATGATCCCCCGTAGTACGGACCTTTCCAGCGATGTGCTCACGCACACCTACGACGACATGTTCAACCCGCCGGGGTTGACCAACTTCCTCGGCACGGCACAGGTCGACCTGGACGTGTTCGCCGTTCGGAGCATCAACTTCCCGCCGTATTCGCATGGCGATGTCATCACCGGTCAGCTGTACGTCGACGGGCGGTTGGCTCGGTCGTACGGCGGTGAGGTGGAGGTGGTGTGGCGGCCGGACCGGGTGGTTCGCTCGACGCGGATCGACGGGTTGACGTTACGCAGTACGACGGCCTGCGCGCCGGGACGGCCGGCGGTGGTCGTGCAGCTCGAGGTGGAGGGTGCAGCGGGGCGTTCGGTGCGGATCGGTTTGGCGTTGGCCAGTACTGCGATTCGCGCGGCCGGCGGGTGGTCGCGTCCTGAGCCGCCGTCGGAGCCGAACACGTTGCGGGAAGCCGAGATCCGGGGTGCGGTGGTCGGGAGCGGGGAGTCGGGGTCGGCTGTCAGCTTGCAGGGGTTCGATGTGGTGACGTCGGACACCGCCGCGGTGACTACTACCTCGATCGCCTCGGCCGCCTCCTCCTCAGAGTTTGCCGCGGCGGCGGCGCTCCGGCCGCAGTCGATGCTGGAGGCAACGGTTGAGTTGGATGCTGCTGGCAACGGGCAGCTTGGGTTCGTGCATGTCCTGGACGGCGATGTTGCGTCGGCGGCCGAGCATTACAACGCCTGCGCTGCCGACGTGCCGGCGGTGATCGCGGCGGCCGAGGTGCACTGGGACAAGGCGCTGGCGGACGCTTTTGATCCGGACAGCGACGGGTTCAGTGGCTCGCTGCCGATCTTGGAGACCTCGAACGAGGCGCTCCGGAAGCTTTACTGGTGGGGAGTGCTCGGCGTGGTGTGGTTCCGCCGCGACAACCCGGCCAGTGTGATCGGGCGGACCTACGACACGTTGATGCCGCGGTACTGGCAGACCACGACGTTCATCTGGGACTACAGCCTGTCGTCGCTGACCCATGCGTTGCTCGACCCGGTGCCGATGCGCCGGCACATCGAGCACTGGATCGACCTGGACACCCATGCGCACTTCGGTACCGAGTGGCTCACCGGCGGGCCGGTCGGGCAGTGGTACTCGGTCAACGATTTCGCGATGACGCGGTTGGTGCGGGACTACGTTCGGTTCAGCGGTGACGAGGGTTTCTTGGACTCTCTGGCCGGCCGGGACGCTGATCGCAAGCCGGTGGCCGAGCACCTGCATGACTGGGCGACGGCCTGGCGTGGGTTGCGCAAGAACCACGCGCTCGCCGACTACGGCGGCATCGACAACCTGCTCGAGTGCGTGAGCAGCTACGTCCACGAGGTCGCCAGCTTCAACGCAGCAAACGTCTGGTGCCTACGAGTAGCCGCCGAGATCGCGGAACTCCGCGGCGCCCCCGACCGCACCGAGCCCGACCGCGGCGGCGCCCCCGACCGCACCGAGCCCGACCGCGGCGGCGACCCTGACCGCATCGAGCCCGACCGCGCCGGCGAGTCCGATCGCGCTCGCCTGCTGCGGAAGGAGGCGGATGAGCAGGCCGGCCATGTGAACGAGTTGTACGTCGAGGGCGCCGGCTTCTGGCACGCCCGCCAGCCCGACGGCACGCTGGTCCCGGTCCGGCACTGCTACGACTTCAACCTCGTCGGCACCACGATGGCCGACGACCTGTCGGACACGCAGCGGGCGGAGATGGTGGAGTTCTTCCAGCGGGAACTCCAGACCCCGACCTGGATGCGCGCGCTCTCGCCGTACGACGCGGACGCGGCCTTCAGCCTGCGACCCGATCACCAGTGGAACGGCGCCTACCCCGCCTGGCCCGCCGATGCCGCCCGAGCGCTGTTCGCCCTCGGCCGCGGTGATGTTGCGCTCGACTGGCTCCCGGGCTTGGCGAAGAGCGCGAACCAAGGGCCGTGTGGTCAGGCGCACTTCGTCGAGGAGGCGGTACCGGCGATGGCGGGCGGTGCAAGAAAGTCTCCACCGCAGTACCCGTACCTGATCGACTGGTCCTGCTCCTCCTCAGGCGCCTGGGTAAGCCTGATCCTGGAGGGAGTCTTCGGCCTGGAAATCACCCTGGACGGCACAGTCCGAGCAACCCCCCAAGTCGCCCCTCTAGACCCCACCGCCCGCCTCCGAAACCTCCGAGTCGGAAACCGCACCTACAACATCACCGCCGACGGAGTGCTTGCTGCCGATTCGTAGTCCGCGGATCCAAGTGGAGCAGTAGCGCGTCCGACGTGGGTGCAAGACTCGCCTACTGTCCTTCCGCTTCGAGTGTATCGGCGGAGCCGCCGGGCGGGCCTGCGTTATCCACAGGCGTGTTCAGGAGGGTGGGGTGGCGATGGCTTCTAGGAGGGATTCTTCGGCGCCGGCCAGGTGGCGGCGGAGTTCTTCTACGCATTCGTCGAGGGCGCCCTTCTCCAGCAGGCGGACGAGTTTGCGGTGGGAGGCTACCTGTTGTCTGGCGTCCTGGCGGAGGGCGTCGACGCGGGCCAGGGCGAGTCTTGCCTCGCCGGTGATCGAGTCGGCGGTGGCGGTCAGGCGTTCGCTGCCGGTGAGGGCGACCAGGCTGCGATGGATCGCCAGGTGCGTCTCCGTCATCGCCTCCGGGTCGGCACCTTCCTTGGCGGTCGCGGCGAACGTGCGCATCGCGGCGCGGACCCGCTCGCGGGCCGACTCGTCGGCGTCGAACCAGGCTCTGATCCCGGCCGACTCGAGCACGAACCGGGCCCGGCAGATGTCGGCGACCGCGGCCGGGTGCAGGATCGCGACGCTGACGCCCTTGTTCGGTTCGCGGACCGCGAGTCCTTCGGTGACCAGCATCGTCATCGCCTCGCGGACCGTACTGCGCGCGACCCCGAGCGCCTCGGCCAGGGGTTGCTCGCGCAGCGGCGTACCGGGTTCGAGGTCGCCGGAGAAGAGGGCGGCGCGGAGCGCGTCGACAACCCGGTCCACCGTGGTCGAGCGGTCCACCCGCAGCCGTTCGTACATGCAGCGATTCTCGTCCAGTCCGGCCCAGTTGTCGCGTTCGGCGCGGACCCGCGAGGCGCCCGCCGCCCATCCTGTGGATAACTCTCGACATAATGACCTGGTTTTCGGGCAGTCTTTGACGCAGTGGCCGCCCCTGCCAGAGCGAGGAGAACGCCGTGAGTGACAGCAAGGCACTGCCGATGATCGGTGGCGTCATGCTCGTGTTCTTCCTCCCGCTGCTGGTGGTGATCGCGCTGCTGGTCGGAGTGATGAGCGGGATGGGCAGCGCCGCGGCCTGTACTCCGAGCCCGGCGACCGAGGCGGCGGGGATGGCCTGGCCGACCGACAAGAAGGAGGCCGCCCAGGGCTGGGACGACGAGGGTCCCGAGCAGCACAAGGGCATGGACTTCGACGTCGCCAAGGGCAGCAAGGTGTACGCCGTCGAGTCCGGCGAGGTGAAGTCGGTCTCCGGCGACTGGATCAAGATCAGCCACGGCGACGCGATGGAGACCTGGTACCAGTTTTTCGACACCAAGACGGTCAAGAAGGGCGACAAGGTCGACCGCGGCCAGCAGATCGGGACGTCCGGTGAGGGCACCGAGACCGCGCCGGGCAAGAGCGGTGCCCACCTGCACTTCGAGGTCTGGGCCCAGGGCGACGACGGCGGGGCGCTCAAGCAGGCCGACCCGGCCAAGCTCTTCGCGAGCGCCTCGTCGTCCGGATCGGGCGGCGGCTGTAGCTGCAACACTGACGGTCCGCTGGTGGGCAGCACCAACCAGGAGAAGGCCTTCAACTACCTGGTCAGCAACGGCTACACCAAGGAGCAGGCCGCCGGCATCGTCGGCAACATGATCCACGAGTCGCAGGTGACGCCCACGCTGCTCAACGGCACCAGCCCGCCGACGGAGACCCGCGCGAAGGTGGCCGAAGGCCTCGACAAGGCCTGGGGCATCGTGCAGTGGTACCCGGCCAAGAAGATGATCACGGCGTCCCGCAGCAAGGGGGTCAGCTACGAGACGATCGAGACCCTGGAGTACCAGCTCAAGTTCCTGAAGGAGCAGCTGGACGGGACCGGGCCGGTGGCGCTCAAGGCGATCGGCGACAAGATGAAGGCGACCAAGACGGTCGAGGAAGCCGCCTACCTGTTCGCCCACGACTACGAAGTCTTCACGCTCGACGACAACGACCCGGAGTACGACGAACGGAAGAAGACCGCCCGGGAGGTCTTCGACACCTACTCCGGCGGAGCGGCCCCACCGGGGAAGCCGGGCGCGGGTCCGTCGACCGCGTGCGCGGCCGGCAGTGGCAACATCGCCGAGGTGGCGAAGTCGCTGGCCTGGCCCGACGGTGGGCACGGCAAGAACAAGAGTGATGCGACCCCTGCGTTCCAGGAGGCGCTGCCGAAGTGGAACAGCGACCAGGGGTACGAGGTGTGGAGCGACTGCGGGCGGTTCGTGGCGACCGTGATGCGGATGAGTGGCGCCGATCCGGAGTACCCGATGGTGTCGACCGGGGTGCAGGACAACTATCTGCGCACCTCGGGCAAGTACGACGTCTTCGACAACATCGCCATGAGCGACCTGCAGCCTGGTGACATCTTCATCGGCGCCGGTCACACGTACCTGTACGTCGGACAATGGGGTAAGTACAACTCCGCCGCCGGCTCCCTCGGCGGCCACGTGCCCGAGGCCGGCTACGCCTACGACGTCGGCGGCTATACCCCCAGCAACGGGCGGTTCGCCGTCGCGCGGCTCAAGAAGAAGTAGGAGCAGACCATGGAGGAGGACATCCGGCGGCCGTTCGTGACCGGCGTCGTCGTGCTCGCGGTCCTGTTGGTGCTGATCGGGGGATTCGTGATCTGGCGGCACGATCCCAAGGCTGAGCTGACCGTGAAGTCGATCCCGAACGACCTGACCCTCACTCTTGACGGCCAGCCGATCGCCGCCAACGGCAAGACCGAGGTCCGGCCCGGGACGCACACGCTGACGGGTAGCCGGGATGGCTTCCAGAGCTACACCAAGACGATCACGGTGCGCGGTGAGGATCCCGTCTCGGTGAAGATGTACCTCTACGCCAACGGTCCGGTCGGTTACGAGTGGGGCAAGAACAACCCGGAGCAGGAGCGCGAGGCCGAGGCCGAGGCCGGCCGCCGGTACGACGAGATCCAGCAGCGGCTCGCGCAGAAGTACCCGATCCTGGCCCAGTTGCCCTACGTCGGACCCGGTTTCAAGGCGACCTACGAAGGCTCGAAGTCGGACCCGACGAACCCCGAGGCGATCTCGGTGCGGATCGTCACCTGGACCGCTACCGGCAAGGAGAAGGCGCTGCAGTGGATCACCGGCAACGGCTGGGATCCCGCGTCGCTGGACATCATCTACGCGACCAAGTGAGCAACCCCACCGGTACTGCGAACCGCACCCGCCCGCCCGCCTGAGGGCGCGCAAACTCAGGTTGACGCGACACCGGACGACCTGCACACTGACTGATTGTCGGACAATCAGGTGATCGGTCAATGCGACGATCGTGAGCTCAATGGGGTGCGCAGAATGGGTCAGCCGCTGGGGTGGGGCCGCCGGTATCTGATGGTCCGGCCGGACCATTTCCGGATCGACTACGTGATCAATCCGTACATGTCGACCCAGGACCAACCCGACCCCGAGCTGGCGCTCAAGCAGTGGGACTCGTTGCGGCAGGCCATCATCGACGCCGGTGGCGAGGTCGAGGTGCTCGAGCAGCGCGACGACTCCCCGGACATGGTGTACGCGATGAACCTGGGCTTCGGCACGGCGCAGGGCAAGGCGATGCTCTCGCACATGCGGTTCGAGCCGCGCCGCAAGGAGTCGCTGACCGCGGCCGAGTGGTTCATGGAGCACGACTTCGAGCTCAAGCGGACCGGCAGCGACGGCGTCGGCCCGCACTTCGAGTCCGGTGACGCCTTCGTCTTCGGCGACAGCCTGGTGATCGGCTACGGCCCGCGCACCGAGGCCGGCGCACTCGAGCACATTGCCTCGGAGTGGAACGTCCGGGTCCGCGGTCTGCGCATCACGCACGAGGGCATGTACCACCTCGACCTGCCGTTCTGCCCGATCGACAGCACCCACGCGCTGGTCTACCCGCCGGCGCTGGACGCGGCCAGCCAGACCGAGCTGTTCGGCATCGTGCCCGACCCGATCGTGCTCACCGACGACGAGGCGTTCGCGTTCAGCGGCAACTCGCTGGTGGTCAACGAGACGATCATCATGCCGGCCTGCTCGCCGCGGTTGCGCGAGCTGCTGACCGGGCTGGGTCTGCGCGCCGTCGTCCTGGACCTGTCCGAGTTCCACAAGGGTGGTGGGTCGGCGCGCTGCCTGACCAACCCGCTCGATTTCGACCTCGCCCCCGCCGGCGTCGCCGGTGGCGAGGTCGTCTTGCCCGCCTGACAAGCCAGGCCGGTACGCCGTACCGATGGCCGGGCGCCTGCCCATGGTTCAGCTGGATTGCTGGACGAATGGACGGGCGACCCGGCCATTTTGATGACTGACTGACGATGTCTCCCGGCACGCGCTGAGCAATTTGTCCAGTGCGATTCCACGGGGTTCTAAGCCGGCCGGGTTGGAGCTAGCCTGCGGGCATGACCCCTGACCACGAGGTCCGTTTCCGTTCCGTCCTGGACGACATTCCGGCTTACAAGCCGGGCAAGCCACCGGAGCGCGCCGACGGCCGTCCGACGTACAAGCTGTCCAGCAACGAGAACCCGTACCCGCCGCTGCCAGGCGTGCTCGCCGCCGCCACCGAGGCCGCCGCGAACATGAACCGGTACCCCGACATGGGTGCGCTGCCGCTGCTCGAGGCGCTGTCCGAGCGGTTCGACGTACCGGTCACGGATCTGGCCGTCGGGACCGGCTCGGTTGCTGTCCTCTACCACCTGCTGCAGGCAGCCTGCGGTGAAGGCGACGAGGTGGTCTACGCCTGGCGGTCGTTCGAGGCCTACCCGATCGCGGTCCAGCTGACCGGCGCGACGTCGGTCCAGGTACCGCTGACCGAGGACGCGCGGCACGACCTCAAGGCGATGGAGGCCGCCATCACCGAGCGGACCCGGGTCGTCCTGATCTGCACGCCGAACAACCCGACCGGCCCGGTCGTCCGTCGCGACGAGCTGGTCGCGTTCCTCGACGCGGTCCCGCGCAACGTGCTGGTCGTGCTCGACGAGGCGTACCGGGAGTTCGTCCGCGAACCCGAGACGCCGGACTGCTTGGAGATGTACCGGGACCGCCCGAACGTCGTTGTCCTGCGCACCTTCTCGAAGGCCTACGGGCTGGCCGGTTTCCGGATCGGCTACGCGATCGGTCACCCGCCGGTGGTCGCCGCGATCCGCAAGTGCGCACTGCCGTTCGGTGTCAGCGAGGTCGCCCAGGCCGCCGCGATCGCCTCGCTGCGTGCGGAGAAGGAGCTGCTGGAGCGCGTCGACGGGCTGGTGGCCGAGCGGACCCGGGTGGTCGACGCGCTGCGGGCGGCCGGCTGGAACGTGCCCGAGACGCACGCCAACTTCGTCTGGATGCCGCTCGGTGACGAGACCGTGGCGTTCGCCGAGGCGCTCCAGGCCGAAGGGGTCTCCGTCCGGCCGTTCCCCGGCGAGGGTGCCCGGGTGACGATCGGCGAGAAGGAGGCCAACGACCTGTTCCTGACCACCGCGTGCGCGTGGCGCCGGTGAGGAACCTGATCTGGATCTCGGGCGCCTCGTCCGGGATCGGGGCGGCGCTCGCCGTCAGTACGCCGTACCCGGAGGCGCGGGTGATCGACCTGTCGCGGAGGGGTGGAGTGGTCGAGCACTTCGCGGCGGACCTTGCGGAGCCGGCGGACTGGGGGCGGGTCGAGGAACACTTCGTCGCCGAGCTCGACGGCTTCAAGGGCGAGCGGGTGGTCTTCGTGCACAACGCCGGCACGGTCGTTCCGATCGGGCCGGCCGCGACCGTCGATGCCGAGGCGTACGCGAAGGCGGTGCTGCTGAACTCGGCAGCACCGCAGGTGCTCGGGCGGGCGTTCCTGCGGGCGACCGCGGGCCTCGACTGCGAGCGGCACCTGGTGATGTTGTCGTCGGGTGCGGCGACCAAGGCCTATCCAGGGTGGTCCGCTTACAACGCGGGCAAGGCGGCTGTGGACCACTGGGTCCGCACGGTAGGACTCGAAGAGGCTGCCGCCGAGCAGGACAGCGGCGGTGCGGTGAAGGCGTGCCGGGTGATCGCGGTGGCGCCGGGTGTGGTGGACACGGCGATGCAGGACGAGATCCGCTCGGTCGACGAACAGGCCTTCCCCGCTGTAAAGCGATTCCGCGAGCTGAAAAGCTCCGGCGGCCTGAGCACCCCGGAGGAGGCCGCCGCGGGTCTGTGGGCGGTCATCGCCGCGCAGTACCCACCCGGCACCGTCCTCGACCTCCGCAACCTCCCGAACTGACCACCAGCCCCGAACTGCCTGCCGTCCCCGACCTGTGGCTGCCGGCCTGCCTGCCCCCGAGGCGGCAACTGCCTGCCGGTGACCTGACGGCGGACCGCAGGCACAAGCGGGACCAGCCGAAATCCGCCGAGTCCCGCGTGCGAAGCAAGCCGAAACTGCCCGGCCAGGCTCCACTGGGGCGAGCAGCCCGGGCCGGCTGGGACCCGGGCAAACGAAACCGCCCGGCCCTCGGCTGGGACCGGGGCCGGGCGGGGTGGTGCGGGAGATGTGGTGTGGGCCGGGGGAGCCATCCTGGGCCCACGAAGAAGCGGCACCGGGAAGGAGTGAGGCTTGCTTCCCGATGCCGCTTCGAGGTGTTGCTACCGGGTGATCACCCCACCGAGGTGATCGTTCCGGTGTCCATCACCACTGACCAGGGAGGGCGGTCAGTGCGTGTTGGCGGCCGACTCCTGCTCGCAGGTCTTCAGCACGTCGACCGAGTTCTTGTAGTTCGTGAGACCCAGGATCGCCGCGATGTCGTTGATCGGGACCTGGCCGCCAACGGCGTTGATCGGGATGTCGTTGTGGCACGCCTGGAACGGGCCCACGTTGGTGTCGGCAACCTCGACGAGGCCGCCGTCGTTGACGCGGTACCACTTGCCGTGGGTGTTCGCCTTCGACTCCTGCTCGCAGGTCTTGACCGCGGTCACCGAGTTGCCGGCGTTGCTCAGACCAACGATGCCGGTGATGTCGTTGACGGGCACCTGGCCGCCGACGGCGTTGATCGGAACGTTGTTGTGGCAGGCCTGGAACGGGCCGAGGTTGGTGTCCGTGATGGAGACCAGGGAGCCGTTACCGTGCACCCAGTACCAGTGCTTGCCGCCCTTGGCGTAGCCCTTCACCGCGCTGGCGTCGGTCAGGCCGCCGGTCGCCTTGGTGCTGTCGTCGATCATGTTCGCGCTGACGACGGTGGCCAGGCCCAGCGTGGCAACGGTCGCCACTGCCGCTGCAGCGGCGATCTTGCGTGTTACCTGCATTATGCGAGGTTTCCTTTCGGGTATGACGGATTCGTCTTAGTGGGTAACGACGGGTGCTGGGGCGGGTTACAGAATTCTTCGATCGTTTTTTGGTTGAGGCGGGAATCCCCGGGTAGGGCATAGCCGGCGAGTGATGAGTTCGCTGCCGTGGCAACAATCTGTCTCTGACCAGGCAACTTGTCGCCCAGGAGGGTCGTGCGGCGGCTCAGCGGACGTGAAGACAATTCGCTTCCGGCAACCCGTAACCGATCAGCCGTTTGGTCGTTGTCTGATCGCGGGCGCACGGCTGCTCGTCTTTCATGGGGTATTTTCGCCTGTCTCGGTGGTCGGCGAAATGGCATTACCATGAGGAAACGGATTGTCACGCACCATTGCCGAAGTTTCGCGCCGTGTTTTTTTCGGGGCACGGCGCTGGGCCGGCAACTCGGACCCGCTGCCGCGCGCATCGGCAGCGGTGGGAGACCCGGGCACCCCATGGGAGCCCGGGTCTTTCCCTTTGTGCAGGACCGGCCGGTCAGGCCGTCCAGTCGGGTCCGGTCAGACCGTACGGCGGCGTTCGGCGCTGACCACCAGCGCGACGCCCAGGACGACGATCGCTCCGCCGATCAGGATCCTGCCCGTGATCGGCTCGCTCAGGATCAGCCAGCCGAGGAACACCGCCACCACCGGGTTCACATAGGCATAGGTACCGATCAGCGAGATCGGGGCGTTCGCGAGCAGGTAGGAGTAGGCCGAGTAGGCGAGCAGTGAGCCGAAGACGACCAGGTAGGCCAGCGCGATCCAGCCCTTCGGCTCGACCTCACTGAGGTGCAGCCGCGCCGGTTCACCGCTCAGTACGCCGAGCAGCACCATGACGGAGCCGCCGATCGCCATCTCGTACAGAGTCGCCACCAAGGGATCCTTGGGCAGGCCGAGTCGCGGGGAGAAGCGGGAGCCGGCCGCCCAGCTGATCGTGCCGAGGACGAGGATCGCGACCGAGATCGGCTTGGCGCTGGTGTCGCCGCTGGACGCTGCGAGCAGGGCCGCCCCGCCGAAGCCGATCAGTACGCCGAGCCAGGTCAGCGGTCGCGGCCGTTCTCCGCCGCCGACCCGTAGGAGCATCAGCCAGAGCGGTACGGCGGCGATCAGCAGCGCGGCCAGACCGGACGGCACGGTCTTCTCCGCGACGGCGACCGCACCGTTGCCAAAGGCAAGCAGAAGGAGGCCGACAACGCCGGCGCCGAGCAGCTCGCGGGCGGTGACGCGGAGCCTGCGGACACCTGAGCGCAGGGCGAGGAAGGCGGCCAGCAGCGTGGCGGCGAGCAGGAAGCGGGTGGCCATCCCGAGCATCGGCGGGATGTCCGCCTCGATCACGATCCGGATGAAGAGGTAGGTCGAGCCCCAGACGAGGTAGACCACCGCGAGCGCCGACCAGATCATCGCGCTGGAAGCCGCCGGGCGCGGGCCGGCCTCGGGCAGTGCTTGCGCGGGGGCGGCGGCCATCGCGGGTCCTCCAGCTGTCATGGGTGAAATGCAATAACAGTGCTGACGTTAACGGTGCTGTCGAGGCCTCCACAAGGGACTTTCCGCCCTCCGAACGCCGAGATCCGGCCAGTCACCTGATCGCCGGCGGCCGACTCCGTCCTCGGCCTTCACGCATACAACGGATCGGCCTGCCCATACGTGAGGGTGGCTCGCTGTCCATGACGAGGAGAACACTCCGGGTGACAGTGAGCGGACGGGACCAGTTCCGAACTGGTACGCCGTCAGGATTTGCCCCGATCGGTATCGGGTTGTGACACAGATCGCACGGATCCCCCAACGGTGTTACATCGACGGGATTCAGGCGTGCGACCGGGGTGCGAGGTGACCAGTGGGCGGACTGGTGTCTCAGCGCGAGACGCCATTCGGTACCGGCGTACAAGTCGGCGTCCAGACAGTTAGCGGATCAGCAACCTGCTGGGTACGGTGTCCGGCAAGATGGGCAGTGGTACCAGTGAGGAGGTTCACTGCCGAGCGGTGTGCATCAACCTGGATCCACGCGGTCCCGCCTGCGAAGCCTCACCCGGCTGGCTGGGCCGGGGCCCCGTGCAATGTTGCGGTCGCGGCGATCCCGCGCTCGAACCCGAGGAGTGCATGTGAGTGAGTCGGAGCCGGGCCCTGCCCCGGAAGTGTTCGCGCCCGTCAAGGCGCCGGTCAGTCCCACCCAGGCCTCCGAGGAGGTCGAGTTCGTCCAGCTGCTGACGCCGGAAGGTGAACGCGTCGAGCACCCGGACTACTCGTTCGACCTCGACGACGAGGCGATCAAGGGCTTCTACCGGGACATGGTCATGGTTCGCCGCATCGACACAGAGGCGACCGCCCTGCAACGCCAGGGGGAGCTCGGCCTGTGGGCCTCCCTGCTCGGCCAGGAGGCCGCGCAGATCGGCTCCGGCCGCGCCCTGAACGAGAACGACATGGTCTTCCCGACCTACCGCGAGCACGGCGTCGCCTGGTGCAAGGGCGTCAACCCGCTCAACCTGCTCGGCCTGTTTCGCGGCGTCGACCAGGGAGCCTGGGACCCGCGTGACAACAACTTCCACCTCTACACGATCGTGATCGGCGCTCAGACGCTGCACGCGACCGGGTACGCGATGGGCCAGCAGCGCGACCACGCCGTCGGCGACGAGAACGGCGAGGCGACGATCGCGTACTTCGGCGACGGCGCCAGCAGCCAGGGCGACGTGAATGAGGCGTTCATCTACGCCTCGGTCTTCAACGCACCGGTCGTCTTCTTCTGCCAGAACAACCAGTGGGCCATCTCGGAGCCGATCGACAGGCAGACCCGGATCCCGCTGTACCAGCGCGCGGCCGGCTTCGGCTTCCCCGGTGTCCGCGTCGACGGCAACGACGTACTGGCCACGTACGCCGTCACCCAGCAGGCCCTGAAGCGCGCTCGCGAGGGCAGCGGCCCGACCCTGGTCGAGGCCTACACCTACCGGATGGGCGCCCACACCACGTCCGACGACCCGACGAAGTACCGGCTGTCGGAGGACCTGGAGTACTGGAAGCTGAAGGACCCGATCGAGCGGGTGAAGGCCTACCTGGCCCGGTCGATCGGGGTCGAGCACGAGTTCTTCGAGCAGATCGAGGCCGAGGCCGACCAGGTCGCCGCCACCCTGCGGGCGGGCTGCCTGGCGATGCCCGACCCGAAGATGACGGACTTCTTCGAGCACGCGTACGTCGAGAAGACCCCGCAACTGGTCGAGCAGCAGGCGCAGTACAACGCCTATGCCGCCTCTTTCGAAGGGGAGCACTGAGATGGCGAAGATCAGCCTGGGCAAGGGCATCAACGCGGGCCTGCGGGCCGCGATGGAGAAGGACCCCAAGGTCCTCATCATGGGTGAGGACATCGGCAAGCTCGGCGGCGTCTTCCGGGTCACCGAGGGCCTGCAGAAGGACTTCGGCGAGGACCGGGTGATCGACACCCCGCTGGCCGAGTCCGGCATCATCGGCACCGCGGTCGGCCTGGCGCTGCGCGGGTACCGGCCGGTCTGCGAGATCCAGTTCGACGGGTTCGTCTTCCCGGCGTACGACCAGATCATCAACCAGGTCGCCAAGATGCACTACCGGTCGATGGGCAAGCTGCGGATGCCGATCGTGATCCGCATCCCGTTCGGCGGCGGCATCGGCGCGGTCGAGCACCACTCGGAGTCGCCGGAGACGCTGTTCGCGCACGTCGCCGGCCTCAAGGTGGTCGCCTGCAGCGAGCCGGTCGACGCGTACTGGATGATCCAGCAGGCGATCGCGACCGACGACCCGGTGGTGTTCTTCGAGCCGAAGCGCCGGTACCACGAGAAGGCGGAGCTGGACGAGAACGCCGGACCGCAGTACCCGCTGTTCAAGGCGAAGGTGGTCCGCGAGGGCACCGACGCGACACTGTTCTGTTACGGCCCGATGGTGAAGACCTGTCTGCAGGCGGCCGAGGCGGCGCTCGAGGACGGGCGCAACCTGGAGGTCGTCGACCTGCGCTCGATCTCGCCGCTGGACCTGGAGACGGTCTTCGCGTCGGTCAAGAAGACCCGTCGCGCGGTCGTCGTGCACGAGGCGCCGCTGTCGCTCGGCCCGGGCTCGGAGCTGGCCGCGCGGGTGACCGAGGAGTGCTTCTACCACCTCGAGGCGCCCGTGCTGCGGGTCACCGGTTTCGACACTCCTTATCCGCCGTCGCGGATGGAGGAGGAGTACCTGCCCGACCTGGACCGGGTGCTCGACGCTGTCGACCGGGTGATGGGGTACTGATGGGCATCCAGCAGTTCCGCCTCCCCGACGTGGGAGAAGGCCTGGTCGAGGCCGAGATCGTCAGCTGGAAGGTCAAGCCCGGCGACACGGTCAAGCTGAACGACACGGTCGTCGAGATCGAGACGGCGAAGTCACTGGTCGAGCTGCCGGTCCCGTACGCCGGGGTCGTCACCGAGCTGCTCGTCCCCGAGGGCGAGACCGTCCCGGTCGGTACGCCGATCATCGCGGTCCAGACCGGCGAACCCACCCCCGGCGACCTCACCCCACCGGTCACCGAGGGCACCCCGAAGGAAGACCTCGTCCCCTCCATCCCCGGCGAGGAAGCGCGCACCCCCAACCTCGTCGGCTACGGCCCCCGAGCCACAGAAGCCAAACGCCGCCCCCGCAAAACAGCCGGTTCTGAGGCTGTTGCTCAGGCAGCACCCGCAGTAGCCGAACCGGTCGCGCCGGCTCCTGCTCCTGCTCCCGCCGAGGTTGCCGAAGGCGACGAGGCGGGGAAGGTGCATGTGCTGGCTAAGCCGCCGGTGCGGAAGTTGGCGAAGGATCTGGGGATTGATCTGGCGCAGGTGACCGCGACCGGGCCGGGTGGGGTGATTACTCGGGCTGATGTGGAGAACCACACGGCGGCTGCGACCGCTCCGGCGCAGGTTGCTCCGGTGGTGAGTGCGCAGGGTGACACCCGGATTCCGATCAAGGGTGTGGTGAAGGTGATGGCGCAGGCGATGGTGAGCAGTGCGTTCACCGCGCCGCACGTGACCGAGTGGATCACCGTCGACGTCAGCGCCACGATGGAGCTGGTCGAGCGGCTGAAGAAGGACAAGGCGTTCCGCGATCTGCGGGTCTCGCCGTTGCTGATCGTGGCGAAGGCGGTGACGCTGGCGGCCCGGCGTACGCCGATCATCAACGCGACCTGGGACGAGGCGAACCAGGAGATCGTGATCAAGGGGTCGGTCAACCTCGGGATCGCCGCGGCCACCCCGCGCGGGCTGATCGTGCCGAACATCAAGTCGGCCGACTCGCTCACCCTGCCCGAGCTGTGCGGCGCCCTGAACGACCTGGTCGCCACCGCCCGCGAGGGCAAGACCTCCCCGGCCGACCAGGCGGGCGGCTCGTTCACGATCACCAACGTCGGCGTCTTCGGCGTCGACGCCGGTACGCCGATCATCAACCCGGGCGAATCCGCGATCCTCGCCTTCGGTGCGGTGCGCAAGCAGCCCTGGGTGGTGGACGACGAGATCGTGCCGCGCTGGATCACCACGCTGGCGCTGTCCTTCGACCACCGGCTGATCGACGGCGAGAAGGGTTCCACCTTCCTCGCCGACGTGGCCTCCATCCTCGAGGACCCGGCCCGCGCGCTGATGTTCTGAGCAACAAGACAAAAGGAGAGAGGGGATCCCGGGCGGGGGATCCCCTCTCTCTGTCTTGGATACTTCTCCCACCGCACCGCCCCGGTCAGGCTGTGCGGCCGGGCCCTCAGCCGAGGGCCCGGTCCGTCGTCACCAGCGCTTGACGCCGTCCAGCGCGTCGACGAGGCCCTCACCGAAGAAGGCGTTGTTCGCGGTGGTGCCGGTGCACCGGGCGTCCACGACGGCCGGGCACGCCTGGTCGTCGGCGTCGACCCGCAGCGCCTGCTCGATCTCGGCCGGCTTCAGCCACGGGCGGGACGACTTGATCAGCGCGGCCACACCGGCGACGTGCGGCGACGCCATCGACGTACCGCTCTTCAGGCCGTACTTGCCACCGGGGATGGTGGACAGGATCCGGCTGCCCGGCGCGGCCACGTCGATCTTGTTCAGACCGAAGTTGGAGAAGCCGCTCCGCTCCTTGGTCTGGGTGGTGCTGGCCACCGTGAGCACGCCCGGCAGCTCGGTCGGGATGTCCAGGCAGTCGTTGTTGATGGTCCGGGTCACCGGGGTGGTGTCGTTCGGGCTGCCGGTGTCGGTGGTCTTGTTGGCCAGGTCGTAGTTCGAGTTGCCGGCCGCCGCGACGGACAGCACGCCCTTCTTGGTGGCGAAGGCCACGGCCCGGCGGACCGACTCCTGGACCGCGCCCTGGTCAGCGTTGTCGTCGCACCAGAATTCCCACGGGTCGATGAAGTAGCTGTGGTTGGTCACGTCCATCTTGTGCTCGGCGGCCCAGACGAACCCGCAGATCGCGTACTCCGGGTAGATGAAGCCGTCGTCGTTCACGACCTTCACCGAGGCGATCCGGACACCGGGGGCGACTCCGACGATGCCGACGCCGTTGCGGGCGGCGGCGATGGTGCCGGCGACGTGGGTGCCGTGGTCGCTGGTGGTCGGTCGCCACCCGCCCGGCGTGGTGTCCGGTACGCCGTTGTTGTTGCAGTTGACCGAGTTGGCCGCGTCGAAGTTCGGCGCGAGGTCCGGGTGGGTGTCGTCGACACCGCTGTCGTTGACGCCGACCAGCACCTTCTTCGACCCGTCGGTCTGCAGGTGGGCCTGGTCCGCCTTGATCTGGACCATGTCCCACTGCTCGCCCTCACGCGGGTCGAGCGCAGGGGTGGACTCGTTGGCCGCCAGGCCCTTGGCCGCCGCGGGCTTGGCGGCCGCGCCGACCGGGCCTTCCTTGACGGCCGCGGTGCGGGTGGCGCCGACCGACTGGATGCTCTTGCCGTTCTTGCCGAGCCGGACGTCGGTCCGGAACGTCGAGCTGGTCGACTGCGCGATGACGACGCCGAGGTCGTCGTACGACTTGACCACGGTGCCGCCGGCGGCCTTGATGGCCGCTTCGGCGCGGTCGACGTGGATCGGCACGGGCTTGGTGTTGACGACGTAGTTCATCAGGATCCCCGGCTCGGCCGCGGAGGCGGCGGAAGCGGACGGGGACAGCGGGACGGCGTGGGCGGCGGTGACGCTGCCGGCACCGGCGAAGGCCAGGGCCGCGACGGCCAGGCCGGCGCTCAGTCGACGGGTACGCGAGCTGGGGGACAAGACGATCTCCTCGGAAGGGCGGCTGGACGGAAACCCTGGCCAGACTCTAGAACGCATCGCCCCGTCAAAGGACTAGCTGTGGACAAGACACGGGAAACCCTGCGTTGGCGGCCTAGCTGTCCACAACTCCCCACATCTGTGCACAAGCCTGTGGATAACTGGGTCTCACCACCTTGTGTGTAAGATAGATACAACAGAGATACGTGATGTGAGGGGTGTAGTGGGTAGCGGGGCAGCCGACGAAGATCCGGCGAGTGGTTTGGTACTGGGTGAAGAGACGACAGAAATCGCGCGGATCGTCGCGGACGCCGGGCCGGGGGTGGAGAAGATCCCGGCGGCGGAGCGCGTCTACGCGTACGTGAAAGCAGCGATCCTCGACCGGGTCTATCCCGGCAACGAGCTGCTGACCGAGGGGGAGCTGGCGACCGCGGTCGGAGTTTCCCGTACTCCGGTCCGAGAGGCCCTGCTCCGGCTGGAAGAGTCCGGCCTGGTCAAGCTCTATCCGAAGAAGGGCGCGCTCGTCCTGCCGGTGCTGGCGCAGGAGGTCAACGACGTCCTGGAGGCCCGCGAGCTGATCGAGACGCACGCCGCCGCGAAGGTCTGGCCGCGCCGCAAGCAGCTGGCCGAGAAGCTGGTCCCGCTCGTCCAGGAGATGCGCAAGCACCGCAAGGCCGGTGACGCGAAGAGCTTCCTGGAGGCCGACCGCGCCTTCCACGAGGCGATTGTCGGTGCCGCGGGCAACCAGATCCTGGCCAAGCTCTACAACAGCCTGCGCGACCGGCAGGTCCGGATGGGCGTGCCCGGGATCGAGATGCAGCCGGCCAGGATGGACAAGTCCATCGCCGCGCACCAGGAAATGATCGATGCCCTGGGCAGCAACAGCGTCAAGCGCTTCCGCGAGCTCGTCATCGACCACATCCACGTCGCCGCGACGGATCTGCGGGGCGGGCAGTGACCGAACTCCTCTTCCCCCTGGGCGGTCGGCGAGCCTGGGCGGTGTGGGCCACTGCTGTCTTCACCTACCTGGTGACGGTGCTGCACCGCGGCTCGATGAGCGTCGCCGGTCTGCAGGCGGCCGAGCGGTTCGACATCTCCGCCTCCGCGCTGGCCAGCTTCACCGTCGTCCAGTTGACCGTGTACGCCGCGATGCAGGTGCCCGTCGGCATCCTGCTGGACCGCTATGGCTCGAAGCGTCTGCTGATCGCCGCATCGCTTCTCCTGTTCGTTGCCCAGTCGGCCTTCAGCGTGGTCGACTCCTACCCGGCCGCCCTGGCTGCCCGGGCAATCCTCGGTATCGGTGACGCGCTCGTCTTCATCAGCGTGCTCCGCGTTGTGATGTCCTGGTTCCCCGCGCTCAAGCAGCCGGTGATGTCGCAGGTGACCGGAATGCTCGGCGGCCTCGGCGCGATCGTGTCGACGGTGCCGATGGCGGCAGCGTTCCACGCCTTCGGCTGGACGCCCACCTTCGCCGCCGCGAGCGTACTCAGCCTGGCAGCCGGCGCGGCCGTCCTCTTCCTCCTGAAGGACAGCCCGTACGACGAACCGCCCCGTCGCGCGAAGCAGCCGTTGTCGGTGGTCCGCCAGAACCTTCGCCGGGCCTGGAAGGAGCCGGGCACCCGCCTCGGCCTGTGGACCCACTTCACCACCAGCTTCTCCGGTGGCACGTTCGGCCTGCTCTGGGGCTACCCGTTCCTGGTCCAGGGTCAGGGCGTCGCGCCGACCACGGCAGCGGCGATGCTCGTGCTGCCAGTACTGGCCGGGTTCTGTTACGGCCCGCTTGTCGGCCGGTACGCCGCGAAGTTCCCCTTCTACCGGTCCTGGATCGTGCTGGCCGTGATCGCCGGTTCGGTGCTGATGTGGACGGTCGTGCTCGCCTGGCCGGGTCGTGCTCCGATGCCGGTGCTGCTCCTGCTGATCGTCGTACAGGCCGCTGGTGGTCCGGGGTCGATGCTGGGGCTGGACTATGCGCGGACCTTCAATCCCACCACCCGGTTCGGGGCCGCGAACGGGATGGTCAACACCGGTGGCTTCATCGCGATGCTGATCTGTATCGGGATGATCGGGATCCTGCTGGACGCATCGTCCGGGGGAGCGGCGCAGACGCTCGGTGACTTCAAGACGGCCCTGGCCTTCCAGTACGTGCTGTGGACGATCGGGACCATCCAGATCCTGCGCTACCGCCGCCGGGCGCGCGCGACGCTCGCCCGGTACAACCCGGAGATCTACGAGGCGCTCCGGGCCAACCAGATCGTCCCGCTCAAGGCCGACACCGGCGAGTTCGCCCGCCAGCGCTGAGCCGGCCTGAGCAGGCCCTGGCACGGGCTGCCAGCCCGGTGCCAGGGCGGTGCCAGCGCGGACGCGCACGGTTGTTCCCAGTAACAGTCAGCTGGGAGGAACCAATGTCCACAACGAACCAGGTCGCCATTTCGGCCGAGGGTCTGGTCAAGAAATACGGCAGTACCACCGCGCTGGACGGCGTGGACCTGACCGTGCCGGCCGGAACCGTGCTCGGCGTCCTCGGCCCGAACGGCGCCGGTAAGACCACCGCCGTCCGCATCCTCGGCACGCTGCTGCGGCCGGACGCCGGGCACGCCACCGTCGGCGGGTACGACGTCGTCCGGGAGGCGCCGCGGGTCCGGGAGATCATCGGCCTGACCGGGCAGTACGCCTCGGTCGACGAAGACATGTCCGGGCGGCGCAACCTGGCCATGATCGGCCGGCTGCTCGGCATGTCGCGGGTGCAGGCGAAGTCCCGCGCCGACGAACTGCTGGAGCGCTTCGAGCTGTCCGGCGCAGGGGACCGGATCGCCAAGACGTACTCCGGCGGCATGCGCCGGCGACTCGACCTGGCCGCCAGCCTGGTCGGCAACCCGAGCATCCTCTACCTGGACGAGCCGACCACCGGCCTCGATCCGCACGCCCGCAACGGCGTCTGGGACACCGTCCGCAACCTGGTGCTCGACGGTACGACGGTGCTGCTGACCACGCAGTACCTGGAAGAGGCCGATGCGCTGGCCGACTCGATCATGGTGTTCGACAAGGGCAAGGTGGTCGCCGAGGGGCGGCCGGCCGAGCTCAAGGCGCAGGCGGGCAGGCAGTCGCTCGACGTCCGCCCGGCCGAGCCGGGTCACCTCGAGCGGGTGGCCGCAATCGTCGCAGAAGCGGTCGGTACCCGGCCGACGGTCGACGTCGTGAACGCGCTGGTGAGTGTGCCGGTCTCCGACGGCACGTCGATGCCGGTGGTGGTCCGCCGCCTCGACGAGGCCGGGATCGCGGTCACCGAACTCGCCCTGCGGCTGCCCAGCCTGGACGAGGTCTTCCTCGCGCTGACCGGGCACACCGCCGAAGAACAGAACAACGCCGTCCTGGAAGGAGTGGGCCGATGAGCACCGCGACTTTGGAAACCCCCGCGGCACATGCCGCCCGCCGCAACCGCCCGTTCGCCTGGGTGGAGCAGAGCCTCACGCTTGCCTGGCGCAACATCGTCCGGATCCGGCAGAACCCGGAAGCGCTGGCGGACGTGACGTTCCAGCCGATCATCTTCCTGGTGCTGTTCCTGTTCGTCTTCGGTGGAGCGGTTGCCCAGGGTGGCACCTGGCGCGACTATCTGCCGTTCCTGCTGCCCGGCTTGCTCGTCCAGACGGTCGTCTTCTCCACGATGGGCACCGGAGTGGCGCTGAACGACGACTTCGCGAAGGGCGTCTTCGACCGGTTCCGGAGCCTGCCGATCGCGCGGGTCGCCCCGCTGATCGGTGCGGTGCTGGGCGACGCGGTGCGGTACACGCTGTCGATCGTGATCCTGATGACCACCGGGTTCGTGCTCGGCTTCCGGTTCGGCAACGGCATCGGCAACGGGTTGCTGGCCTGCCTGATCGTGCTGGCGTTCGCCTTGTCGCTGTGCTGGATCTGGGTCTGGCTCGGGCTCAAGCTGAAGACCGCGCAGGGCGTGCAGGGCATCGCCTTCCTGGTGATGTTCCCGCTGACCTTCGGCAGCAACGTGTTCGTCCAGACCGACACGCTGCCCGGCTTCCTGCAGGCGTTCGTGAACGTCAACCCGGTGAAGTACCTGGTCGACACGATGCGCGGCCTGATGCTCGGCGGCGAGGTGCAGAAACCGTTGCTGATCACGCTGGCCTGGATGGTCGGCCTGGTCGCGGTCTTCGCCCCGCTGGCCATCCGCGCCTACCGGCAGCGGACCTGATAATCGCGGTACGGCGGCCCGCTGTCTGACTAAGATGACAAGGGTTCACGCACGGGGTATCGACAAGAGGTGCAATGAGCGAACCCTCCGTACGCCGTTACTCCGGACGATCGGTCGAGGAGTGGAAGGCGGCGCGACGGGAGCGGCTGCTGGAAGCCGCGCTGGAGCTGTTCGGGACCGACGGTTACCCCGCGACCTCGGTGGAACGCCTGTGTGCGCTGGCGAAAGTGTCGACCCGGCACTTCTACCACGAGTTCCAGAACAAGGAAGCCGTGCTGCTGGCGGTGCACGCCCAGGTGATCGAGCTGGCGCTGCGCGGTACCGGTGAGGCGCTCGCGGCGACCGCCGAGGCGCCGGTCCAGGAGCGGATCGTGGCGGCGGTCGACGGGTATCTGCGGACCATCATGACCGACCTGCGCCGGGCCCGGATCTCGTTCGTCGAGGTGGTCGGCGCGAGTCCCGCGGTGGAGGAGCAGCGGATCGCCTTCCGCGAGCTGCTGATCTCCAGCGTCGTCGGGGTCGGCGAGGCGGCGGTCGAGCGGGGCGAGCTGGCCCGCAAGGACTTCCGCTTCGTCGGCCTGTGCTTCATCGGCGCGGTCAACACCGTCGTCTACGACTGGATGCTGACCGAGCCGCGGCCGCCGGAGCAGCAGGTGCAGAGCGCCCTCCGCGACCTCGCCGTCTCCCTCATGCTGAAGTGAGCCTGCCGCCCGGCGCTAGCTTGGCTCGCCGAACAGGTGGATCGGTTCGTCGGCGGTCAGGTCGTAGCGTTTGCGGAGCTCGTCCATCGCGTCCTCCCGCGGCAACGCGGCGCCGGCGTCGTACGCAGCGTCGTAGCGATCGTCCCCGAGCTCCGCGCGCAACCGCTCGACGGTACGCCGTACGTCGGAATCCGCGATCGCCCTGATCCCGCGCAGAGCGGCGCTGATGCCGAGGGTCCGGGCGGCCAGGGCGGGATCGCCGGCCAGCAGCTCCACGTCGGCCGCGGCTTCGATGACGCCGGAGACCACCGGCATGTCCTCGGTGCGCAGCGAGAGGCCGATCGCCAGCTGGGCGTGTTCGCGCGCGTCCGCCAGCTCGCCGCGCGCGACGGCCACCCGGGCCAGTTGACCGAGCACGATCGCCTGCCCGTGGGGCGAGAGTCGTTCGGACGGCAGATCGAGCATCGCGTAGCTCCGGTCGGCCAGTTCCTTGGCCTCGTCCAAGCGACCCTGCCGCCGGGCGAGCACGCTGAACCCGGTCAATGCGATCGCCTGCCCGCCACGGCTTCCGTGTTCCTCGGACAGTTGCAGCGACCGGCGCAGATCGGACCGGGCGCCCTCGTAGTCGTCCAGCTCGGACCGGCTGAGCGCGCACTGAGCCAGGAGTTGCGCGACTCCCTCGGTGGTGCCGAGCTCGTCGATCAGCCGCAACGCCTCGGTGACCGAGGCCAGCGCGGCCCGATGGTCACCCTGGCCCATCTGGTTGCTGGACAGTCCGCGCAGCGCCAGCGAGGTACCCCAGCGATCGCCGAGGGTGCGGAACCCGTCGAGCGCGACGGCCAGATGGGCGGCCATCTGCTCCACCTCGCCGTCGTTCTCGAGGAACATCGCCGTCATCATCACGGCCATGTTCCGGGTCCAGGCGTCCTCGTGGTCGCGGGCCGCCTCGAGCTCGCGGAAGCAGGCTGCCTTGTCCCGGCGGATCATCGCCCAGACGGCGTTGGTGAACCGGCCGACTCCCGACTCGGCCACGACCGGGTACCGGCGGCTCAGCAGGCGCACCTCGGCCAGGCCACGGATCGCACCGTAGAACGAGGCCGACGGATCCTCACCGTTCGACAGCGTGCCGAGCGAGTACATCATCAGCGTCGACGCCCGCGCGACCGGATCGGTCGGCCCCGGTACGGCGAGCGCCGCCTCGAACCAGGTGACCGCCTCGGCCGGGCGGCCGCGCATGTTCCAGTACTCGCCGAGCACCGAGACGAGGTCCAGTGCGGACTGCGCGTCGCCGGCTTCGATCGCAGTACGGACGGCGTCCAGCAGGTTCTCGTTGTCCGTGTCGAACCGGGCGATCCACTGCAGTTGCTCGCCGGTGTGCAGCTTGGGGCGCGCCTGCCGCAGCAACCCGCTGAAGTACGCCGTGTGGGCCTCACGGACCCGGGCTGTCTCGCCGGACGCCGCGAGCTGCTCGGCGGCGTACGCCTTCACCGTCTCCAGCATCCGGTAGCGAACCGACCGGTCATCGGCACTCGCCTCGACAAGCGACTTGTCCACCAGAGAGGCCAGTACTCCGAGGACTGCCTCCTGCGGCAGACCTGGTCCGCTGCAGACCTGCTCGGCCGCTTCCAGAGTCGCGCCACCGGAGAACAGCGACAGCCGCCGCGCTACTGCCTGCTCCTCGGCGGTGAGCAGCTCCCAACTCCATTCCACGACCGCCCGCAAGGTCTGGTGCCGGGGAAGAGCGGTCCGCGATCCGCTGGTCAGCAAGCGGAACCGGTCGCTGAGTCGCTCGGCGATCTGCGGCGGGTTGAGGGCGCGCAGTCTGGCGGCGGCGAGCTCGATCGCCAGGGGCATCCCGTCCAGCCGGCGGCAGATCTCGGCGATCGACTCCCGGTTCTGATCGGTGATGGCGAAGTCGGGCCGGACCGCGCGACCGCGATCGACGAACAGCTGGATCGACGGATAGCTGTCGTCGGGACTGCCGACCGGCGGCAGGCCGAGCGGTCCGACCGGGTGCAGGTGTTCGCCCGGGATGCTCAATGGCTCGCGGCTGGTGGTCAGCACCCGTAGCCGTGGGCAGGCCGCAAGCAGCGAGTCGACCAGGTTGGCGACCTCCTGGACCAGGTGCTCGCAGTTGTCGAGCACGAGCAGCACCCGGCGATCCGAGATCACCTCGACGAGTCGCTGAGTCGCCGCCCGGCTGGTCGGGAAGTTCTTCGGGGCGAGACCGGACTGCAGGCTGTCGACGTACTCGCTGGCGCCGAGCGTGGTCAGGATCGTCGGCGCCACCTCGGCCGCGTCGGCCAGTGGGGCTAGCTCGACGAACCAGACTCCGTCGCCGGAGTGCTCGGCCAGCGACCGGCCGGTCTCGGTGGCCAGCCGGGTCTTGCCCGCACCGCCAGGACCGACCATCGTGACGAGTCGCGTGCCGTCGCCGATCAGGCAGGCCAGCTCGGCGACATCGTCCGCGCGCCCGACGAAGCTGGTCATGGAGGCTCGCAGGTTGTTCCGCGGCGGAGCCACCGGAGCAGCCGGTACTACGGGGGTCGTGGCGACCGGGTCGATCGCCTCTCCGCGCAGTACGGCCACCTGGAGCTCGCGGAGTCTCGCGCCCGGATCCGCGCCGAGCTCGTCGGCCAGGGTCGCCCGGACCCGCTCGTACGCCGCTAGTGCCTCCGCTTGGCGACCGTCGGCGTACAGGGCTCTGATCAAGAGTTCGTGGACGCGTTCGCGGAGTGGGTGAGTGGCGCTGAGGCGCTCGAGCTCCGGCGTCACCTCGCGGGCGTTGCCGCTGGCGATGGCCGCTTCGGCCAGGTCTTCCGAGGCGCCGAGCCTCAGCTCCTCGAGACGATCGGCCTCGAGCGAGGTGAACGGCAGATCGCGCAGGTCGGCCAGCGCATCACCCCGCCAGAGTCGCTCGGCCTGGGTGAGCAGCGCCTTGGCTTGGCCCGGGTCGGTGCTCAGCAGTTCGCGGCCGCGGCGTACCAGCGCCTCGAACTGCAGGGCGTCGACGGACTCCGGTGAGATGGTCAGTGTGTAACCGGCCGGACCCGACTGGACCGAGATGCTCGACTCGGTCGCGGGCAGGCCGGCGCGCAGTCGCGAGACGAGCGACTGCAGGGCGTTCGCGCTGGGCGCCTCGGTACCCCAGAGGCCGTCGACCAAGGTGTCGACGCCGACCGGGCGGCCCGCGCTCAGCGCCAGCCTGGCGAGCAGGCCGCGCAGCCGGACCCCGCGGACGTCCAGCGGAGATCCGTCGGCCGCCCACATCGCGAGAGGACCGAGCACCGCTATGCGCACCTCACCAGCCTCCCACACCGACCCGGCCGGACCCCTGTGGTTTGTCACTTCGCCAGCTCCCCACGGTCCGGTCGATGGCTTACTGTCGTCCGGTGACCGAGATCTCCGCTCAGACCCAGTCCGCCCTCAGCCGGATCGTCGTCGAACGCCAGGCCAAGGGCCGCGTCCCCGGACTCGTCGGAGCCGTCGCCCGTGACGGCGCGCTGGCCTGGTCCGAAGGCGTCGGTTCGGCCGACCTGGAGCAGCCGGGCGTCGCGCCGACCGCCGATACGCAGTACCTGATCGCCTCGCACAGCAAGACCTTTACCGCCGTCGCGGTGATGGCGTTGCGCGACGAGGGCAAGCTCAGCCTCGACGACCACCTGGACACCCTGCTGCCCGAGACCAAGCACGGTGGGATCACCGTGCGGCAGATGCTCAGCCACATCAGCGGCATGCAGCGCGAACCGGTCGGTGATGTCTGGGACAAGATGACGTTCCCGAGCCGCGACGAGCTGCTGTCGGGCTGGAACGAGGCCGAACGGGTCGGCAAGCCGCACCACAAGTTCCACTACTCGAACCTGGTCTACTCGCTGCTCGGTGAGGTGGTCGAGCGGATCGAGGGGCGCAGTTGGTACGACTCGATCAACGCGCGCATCCTGCAGCCGCTGGAGATGAACCGGACGACGGTCGGGATGGACGGCGGGCCGTCGGCACAGGGGTACTACGTGCCGCCGTTCTCCGACGTACCGGTCAAGGAGCCGCTGCTCGACATCGGCGCGATGAACGCCTGCGGCGGGCTGGCCAGTACCGCGGCCGACCTGGCCAAGTGGGCCATGTTCATCGCGAACCCGGTGGACGAGGTGCTCGCCAAGGACACCGTCGAGGAGATGTGCCAGCCGCAGGTGATGGGTGACGAGCGCTGGCAGTTCGGTTTCGGGCTTGGCTTCATGCTGCTCCGGCTCGGCGACCGGGTCGTGGTCGGCCACACCGGAGGCATGCCCGGCCACATCACCGGCACCTTCGTGCACCGCGCATCCGGTACGGCGGGAATCGCGCTGATGAACACCACCTCGGCCCCCGACCCGGCCGCCCTCGCGACCGACCTGCTGCTCAAGGTCCTCACCGACGAGCCGATGCCGCCGACCGCCTGGACACCCGGCACCACGGTCCCGGAGGAGCTGACCGGCGTACTGGGGACGTGGTTCTCCGAGGGCTCGCCGTACGTCTTCTCCGTCCGCGAAGGCGCCCTGCAGGCAGTTGCCCCCGGCGCCCCCGACTGGAAGCCGCCGTCGGTCTTCGAGAAGGTCACCGACGACGTCTACCGCACCATCTCCGGCCGCGAAACCGGCGAACTCCTCCGCATCACCCGAGACACCACCGGCACCCCCGTCACCCTGCACTGGGCCACCTACCTCTGCACCCGCCAACCCCTAGCCTTCGGCGAATGGCTCCAACTTTGACCCAGGGGTAGCTCGCTGGCTACGTTTGAGGACAACCGTCGATCGCCTCCGGGCGATCGAGCGCGAGGCCCCACTCCGGTGGGGCTTCTCCCTTTTTCGGCTGTCGGGAGATGAGGCGGCAGAGCCGCCCAAACCGGTACGCACAAAAAAACGACCCCCAGAAGGGGGTCGTTGTAGCCGGGCGTACCGGCATTCGGCCTTCAGAATAACACGTCGCGTACGCCATGTTCCGAACAGGAGAGCAAGGGCGTGGGCACCGTCGCCGCTTATATCGATGGCTTCAACCTGTACTACAGCATGAAGAACAAGTACGGCCGGAAGTACCTCTGGCTCGACCTCGTGAAGCTCACAGGCCACCTCCGGCCGGAGGACCAGGTGGTGCAGGTCCGCTACTTCACGACCATCGTGCGGGGCGAGCCAGAGGCGGCTGCCAACCAGATCCACTACGTCGACGCACTCCGTGCCCACTCCGGTGATGTGCTCGACATACAGATCGGCTGGTTCAAACGGCGAACGCTCTCACCTTGCAAGCTCTGCGGTAAGCATTGGCAGTGCGAGTGTCCTCGGCGGCCACGATCCTTCGAGGAGAAGGAGACAGACGTCGCTCTGGCCGTCTCGATGGTCGAGGACGCGGCGGTGGGGATCGCCGATCTGACCCTCCTCGTGAGCGCGGACTCCGACTTCGCGCCGGCGGTGGCCGCCGTCAAGCGGATCCGGCCGACGCATCCGGTGATTCTCGCGCTGCCGTCGGGTAGCTTGCAGCCCCACAAACGGTTCGTCGACGTCGGATTCTTCACCATCAACGAGACTGCACTGCGGCAGTCGCAACTGCCTGAGCAGGTCTATGACCCGGTCGGCCGGAAGCTCCGGCGGCGTCCGGAGAAGTGGGGTTGACCGAATCGGCCGGGCCTCGGTGGTTAGGGGTTGGCTAGGTGGGTGAGGGTTTTTTGGAGGTGGGGGATGGAGACGGGGGCGAAGAAGGCTTCGTCGACGGCTTGTACTGCGGTGATGGCCTGGCGGGTCAGGCGGGTGCCGGTCTTGGTGGGTTTGATGGTTTTGGCGCGGGCGTCGGTGGGGGACGGGTCGCGGGTCAGCAGGCCTTTGGACTCCAGGGTTTTGAGGACCTGCGACGTCATCTTGATGTCGGTGCCGGCCTCGTGGGCCAAGTCCTGCTGGTTGGGGGTGAGGCCCTGGGCGGTGAGCCACCCCGCGCAGGCGAGCAGGACGAACTGGACGTGGGTGAGGTCGAGCGGGGCCAGCGCGGCCGTGACGGCGCGTTGCCAGTCGTGGGTGACTCGCCAGAGCAGGAAGCCGGGGCTGTCGGCCGGGCTGCCGGGACGGCGGGTCATCGGGCCATCTCCGCGAAGCTGATTTCAGGCGCCATGGTCGCTCCCGGGTGCTTAGTCCACGCAAAGATTGTCTCTGCGCAGACTAAGCGCCGCAAGTCCGGGCCGCGTCCAGCGGACGGGGCTAGCGGGGTGGCGGCTCCCGGGTGCCGTCGAGGAGTTCGCGGATGATGTCGAGATGGCCCAGGTGGCGGGCCGTCTCCTCGATCATGTGACACAGGATGTACCGCGTCGAGGCGGCGCCGTCCGCGCGGACGACCGCCTTCTCCACGTCGTCCATCGAGACGCCGGCGACGATCTCGTTCGAGCGGGCGCACTCGGCGTCGTACTCGTCCAGAAGGTCGGCCAGCAGACGGTCGTCGACGAACATCTCGGCGTCGACATGACCGTCCTCGGTCCACGGCGTCTGGCCCTCGTCCGGAGTACCGAGCAGGTTCAGGTGGAACCACGAGTACTCCACCCAGCGCAGATGGGCCACCAAGCCCGCCACCGTCATCAGCGGCGAGCCCGGCAACACCTTGCGATGGGCGTCGGCCTCACTCAGGCCTTCGCATTTCCTACGGACCAGTGACCGCTGCAGGTCGAGCCAGCCGACCAAACTGGTTCGTTCGTCGGCTTGAAGCAGCGCCTTGGGCCTCACGGGGTCTGCAGCCGGTCGTAGCTGGTCGCGCCGTCGATCAGTTCGCGGATGATGTCGAGGTGGCCGACGTGCCGCGCGGTCTCCTCGATCATGTGACACAGGATGTACCGCAGCGAGGCCGGCTCGCCCTCGACACCCTTCTCGAGCGCGTCGAGCGGAAGGCCGGCGATGGTCGCGTTCGAGCGGGCGCACTCGGCGTCGTACTCGTCGAGCAGCTGGGCCAGCGGCACGTCGTCCACGAACATCTCGGCGTCCGGATGACCACCCTCGGTCCAGGGCGTCTGGCCGGTGTCCGGTACGCCGGCCAGGCTGAGCTGGAACCAGGCGTACTCGTTCCAGCGCAGATGCGCCACCAGTGCGGCCATCGACATCAGTGGCGAGGTGGGCAGCAGTTTGCGATGCGCGTCGGCCTCGTCGAGACCTTCGCACTTCATCCGGACGAACGACCTCTGCAGGTCGAGCCAGCCGGTGAGTTGGGTCCGCTCGTCAGAGGTCAGCGGCGGACGGGATACCACGGTCATTGCAGCTCCTGAGGTGAAACCAGGCCACCTGTCTCAGCCGCGGGCGCGACAGGCAGGCAGCACGACGGGCGAAAACATCGCGCTCACCCCCTCTCGTGTCACCCAGACCCTAGCGCCCACCGCCGCCGCCCCTCCACCTATTAACCCGGCGAGTCGGTCACCCGACCGCAATCACCTCGAGCTCGACCAGCCAGTCCTCGGCCAGTGTCTGCGCGACGATCGCGGTGGTCGGCACCGCCCGGCCGCCGAGCGCCTTGATCCGGGCGGTCGCATTCGCCTCCGCGTACGCCGGATCGCGCAGGTAGCTGGTGATCCGGACGATGTTGTCCACGGTCATCTCGGCGGAGGCGAGGATGCGGGCCAGGTTCGACCAGATCAGCTCCAGCTGCTCGTCCAGCGAGCCGCCCGGCGTACCGGTCTGGTCGAGTCCCATGGTGCCGGCGACGAACAGCATGCGTTCGGCACCGCGCACCTCGAGGGCGTGGATGTAGTCGTCGGTCGCGGGGTAGACACCGTCACGGGGATTGCGGGGAATGGCTTGCATAGCCATCGATCATCCGGTCCCGCAGGGTCGCCGGCCTACTGGTTTACCAGGCGTGCCTTGATCTCGTTCTTGAGGACTTTGCCGACCTTGGAGCGGGGGAGGTCGGGCCAGACGATCACCTGTTTGGGGGCCTTGACGCTGCCGAGTTTGCTTTTCACGTAGTTGCGGACCTCCGACTCGGTCACCGTCAGCCCGGGATGGAGTTGCAGGACCGCGGTGACCCGCTCGCCCCACTTCTCGTCGGGAAGGCCGATGACCGCGCAGTCGCGGATCGCCGGATACGTCATCAGCGCCTGCTCGACCTCCGCCGAGTACACGTTGAATCCACCCGTGATGATCATGTCTTTCGCCCGATCCACTATGTAGAGGTAGTTGTCGTCGTCCAGGAATCCGATGTCACCGGTGTGGTGCCACCCGTACTGCGAAGCTGCCGCGGTCGCCTCCGCGTCGCGGTAGTAACCGGCCATCACCAGCGAGCCCCGGACGACGATCTCGCCGCGTTCCCCGGCCCCCAGCAGCCGCCCGTCGTCGGCCATGATCGCCACCTGGGTCAGCGGCGACGGCCGTCCCGCGGAAGCGAACCGCTCGACCGCAGGCGTTCCATCGGGGTGGAAGTGATCGGCCGGCGCCATCGTGGAGATCATCATCGGCGCCTCGCTCTGACCGAACAGCTGCGCCATCACCGGCCCGATCCGGGTCAGCGCCTCCTCCAGCCGGGCCGCGGACATCGGCGCGGCGCCGTACCAGAAGCACTGCAGCGAGCCGAGCTCCGTACCGTCCAGCTCGGGGTGCGCGAGCAGCATGTAGATCAGCGTCGGTGGCAGGAACGTGTGCGTGACCTGATGTCGCTCGACCAGGCGCAGGAACTCGTCCAGATCCGGCGCCGGCATGATCACGATCTCGCCGCCGAGCGTGAGGACGGGAAAGCACAACACCCCGGCCGCATGGGTCAGCGGCGCCAGCGCGAGATACACCGGCCGTCCGGCGAACGGGTAGCTCATCAAGGTGATCGCCGACATCGTCTCGAGATTCCGCTCGGTCAGCATCACCCCTTTCGGCCGCCCGGTGGTGCCGCCGGTCCCGACCAGCATCGCGGTGTCGTCCAGCGGCTCCAGCGACCACGGCTCCGCCGGTACGCCGTCCAGCCACTCCGCCAGACTCATTGCGCCAGGCAACGACTCTTCGAGGCAGATCAACGTGGTCAGCTTCGGCAGGTCGTCAAGGATCCGCTCGACCAGCGGCAGGAACGCCCGTTGGAAGATCAGTGCGGTGCAGTCGAAGGCGTTCAGCAGCTCGCAGTTCTCGGCTGCCTCGTTGCGCGGGTTGATCGGGCACCAGATCGCGCCGGCCCGGGCGATCCCGAAGACACAGGCGAACGCGATCGGGTTGTTGGCCGACAGGATCGCCACCTTGTCGCCGGGCAGCACCGCCGACCGGTGCAGGGCGCGGCCGACCTGCCACGACAGTTGCTGCACCTCGGCGTAGCTGAGCGACGTACCGGTCATCGTCAGGCAGGGCGCGCCCGCGCCGAGCGAGGCGCCCTTGTCGAGATAGTCGTACAACCTCACGAGAACTCCAGGTGGTACAGGTGCGGGGATGTCTTGGGGGTGACTGGGGAGGCACCCCCGCACCTGGTCTCAGTGGTGAACGGTCACCACGGGCTCGAGGACCAGCCCGAAGCTCCGCAGTACGCCGAGCAGCTCGCGGTGGCCGAAGGCCTGGCAGGCCGAGGCGAGCCCCGCGCGCTTCGGCGGCTGCTGCAGGAGCGAGTACGCGGCGTACGCCTGCAGTACGCCGGTCTGCTTGTAGTTGCTGTTGCCATGGATCACGCAGTGCGCGCGGCCGAGCGGTCCGGAGGCGTGCACCGAGTCGAGTGAGGTGTTGATCCGTGGGTTCTCGCGCGGCGGCATGCTGGCCTGGACCGAGGCGGCGACCTCGGCGAGGGCGGCGTCCTGCTGCTCGATCGGCAGCGTCTTGATCTGCGACTCGACCATCTTCACGGCCTCGACCACGCCCTGCATGACGGTCCGGTCGAAGACGCCACCGGCGACCTTGACGTTGGCCACCCGCGGGTCGTTCTTGAACCAGACCGGATGGCTCGTGCCACCCCAAGGCAACGCGAGTGCCGAAGCATGCTGGCCGGGCACGTTCACCTCGAAGGTGGTGAGCGGGTCCCACTTCACCAGCTCGTTCTGCTCCAGGTAGTGCCAGTCCGCCTTGAGGATGGTGAAGATGGTCTGGGTCGACGCGTAGGTCGGGAACCCCTTCCACAGCACCAGGATGTCGAGGGTGTCGAGGCCAGGGGTCTCCAGGCAGATGTTCGCGGCGATCTCACCGGTCGTGTACATCTGCGCGACCCCCGGCGCGAGGAGAAGTCCTTCGGCGGTGAACTTGTCACCCCACCCGTTCTGCGCGTCCAGCAGCCAGTCCTGTTCACCAGTGGTGTCCAGGTAGTGACAACCGGCCGCCAGACTCGCCTCGACCACCTCAGGCCCGTACTTCACGAACGGGCCGACCATGTTGCTGACCACCTTCGCGCCCCGGAAGAGGTCGGTCAGCGCACTCACCTCGTGCTCGACCTCGACCACCTCGTGGTCGACGGTGTCGATGCCGGGGACCCGGTCGAGCACTTCCTGGATCCGCTTCTTGTCGCGGCCGGCCGCGATGAACGGGACGTTGAACTCACGCAGGTACTCGCAGACGAGCCGGCCGGTGTACCCGGAGGCGCCGTACACGACGACGGGTTTGGTCATCTCACATCCCCATTCCGCCGTCGACCGGCAGGCCCGCGCCGGTGATGAACTTGGCCGCGTCCGAGGCCAGGAAGACCACCGCGTCGGCCATGTCGCCGACCTCACCGAGACGGCCGAGTGGAGTCAGTCCGATGACGTCACCAACTGCAGCTTCCGCCGACGGCCACAGGCCCAACGTGACCATGTCGGCCGCGAGCTTCATCCCCATCTCGGTCGGGACGAGACCCGGGTAGACACAGTTCACCCGTACGCCGTACCCGAGCTTGCCGGACTCCATTGCCGCGACTCGGGTGAGCCGGTCGACGGCGGACTTCGTGGCGGAGTACCCGGCGATGCCGGGGAACGGGATGGTCGCCGCGACGCTGGAGATGTTGACCACCGAGCCACCAGTCCCGGCGGGTCCCTCCGGCCGCATCGCCCGGAACGCGTGTTTCAAGCCCAGGGCGGTGCCGAGCACGTTGACGTCCAGCATCGTGCGGACGTCGTTCGGATCCAGGTCGACCACCAGGCCGGACAGTTCGACGCCGGCGTTGTTCACCAGGATGTCCAGCCCACCGAGCTCGCCGATGGTGGCGGTGATCGCCGCCTCCCAGCTCGCGTCGTCGGTCACGTCCAGCGGGACGAAGGCGGCGCTGGCGCCGGTCTGCTTCAGCGCGTCGGCGGTCTCCCGGCCGAGGTCCTCGTTGATGTCGGCGATCACGACCGCGGCGCCGGCCTTCGCCAGCGCCTCGGCCATTCCGGCTCCGAGGCCGCGCGCGGCTCCGGTCACCAGAGCTTTCCTTCCGGTCAGGTCGTACCCGCTCATGAACTCTCCCCTTCGGCCGCGCAGCTGGACCTCTGCTGATGACCACTCGGTCTCCGGTGAGGTGCGGTGACCGGGTGGTGATGCACAGCGTTGCCATTTTCTTGACAGTCGTCAAGAGTTTCTTGGACAACTGTCAAGAAAATCCGGATTCCGGGGTAAACTCGGGGCAACAGACCCCAGGAGGCAGAGCGTGACCGAGGTGACGGACCGGATCTCACGCCGCCAGGTGGACAAATTCGCTGAGCGTCGCGCCCAGTTGGCCACCTCGGCCCTGCGCACCCTGTCCGAGCTCGGCTACGCCCGCACCAGCCTGCGCGAGATCGCCCAGAACTCCGACTTCTCGCACGGCGTCCTGCACTACTACTTCCGCGACAAGGTCGAGCTGATCACGTACTGCGTGAAGCTCTACAAGGCCGAGTGCGTGACCCGCTACGACCAGATCGTCGCGACGGCCCGGTCAGCCGACCAGTTGCGCACGGACTTCGCCGAGGCGCTGGCCGTCACCTGTGCGGAAGACGGCTCGATGCACCGGCTGTGGTACGACCTGCGCAACCAGGCGCTGTTCGAGGAGTCGTTCCGCGAGGACGTCCTGGAGATCGACCAGACGCTCGAACTCATGATCTGGCGCATCGTCAGCACGTACGCCGAGCTGAGCGGAAGCCCGATCACGGTCTCCGCCTCAACCGCCTACGCCCTGTTCGACGGCCTCTTCCAGCAAGCCCTCCTCCGCCACCTGTCCGGACAACCCGACGCCCTGCAGGATCTCCGCGAAGGCGTCGACCGCATCCTCCCCAAACTGCTCGTCCCCTAATCGCGGCTCAGCGCCGGCGGTCGTCGCGGATGCGTTTCGCCTTGCCCAGTGAGCGTTCGAGCGCGTGGGGTGGGAGGACCTCTACCGCTGCCGTCACGCCTACCCGCTCCTTGAGCCGGCCGGCCAGCAGTGTGCCCGCCGAGGCATAGGAAGAGGTCGGGAGATCGGGTGCGGCTTCGACCTGGACCGTCAGCTCGTCGAGGCGGTTCGGGCGGGTGAGGATGCAGAGGTAGTGCGGGGTGAGGCCCTCGACCAGGAGGAGTTGTTCCTCGATCTGGGTCGGGAAGACGTTCACGCCGCGCACGATCATCATGTCGTCGGTGCGACCGGTGATCTTCTCCATCCGGCGCATCGCGGGCCGCGCCGTCCCGGGGAGCAGGCGGGTCAGGTCGCGGGTGCGATAGCGCAGTACCGGGAAGGCTTGTTTGGTGAGGGTGGTGAAGACGAGCTCGCCCTCCTCGCCGTCGGGGAGCACCTCGCCGGTGACCGGATCGATGATTTCCGGGTAGAAGTGGTCCTCCCAGATATGCAGGCCGTCCTTGGTCTCGACGCATTCCTGCGCGACGCCCGGCCCCATCACCTCGGACAGGCCGTAGATGTCGACGGCATGCACACCGGTCTTGCTCTCCATCTCGGTGCGCATCTGCTCGGTCCACGGCTCCGCGCCGAAGATGCCGATCCGCAGCGAGGTCTCGCGGGGGTCGATGCCTCGGGCAACCATCTCGTCGACGATGGACAGGAAGTACGACGGTGTCACCATGATGATCCGCGCCCCGAAGTCGCGGATCAGGTCGACCTGCCGCCCGGTCATCCCACCGGAGACCGGTACGACGGTGCAGCCGAGCCGCTCGACTCCGTAGTGCGCACCCAGCCCGCCGGTGAAAAGCCCATAGCCGTAAGCGATGTGGCACACGTCGCCGGCCCGGCCGCCGGCGGCGCGGATCGACCGGGCGACCAGGTCGGCCCAGTTGTCGAGATCGCGGCGGGTGTACCCGACGACGGTCGGGCGGCCCGTCGTACCGGAGGAGGCGTGCACGCGGACGACTTCTTCCCGGGGCACCGCGAACATCCCGAACGGGTAGTTGTCCCGCAGATCCTGCTTGCCCGTGAACGGCAACCGGCCGAGATCGGCCAGCTCGTGCAGATCGCCGGGCTTGAACCCCACGCTGTCCAGCGCCGCGCGATAGTGCGGAACATTCTCGTACGCCGCCCGCACGGTCGCCTGCAGCCCGGCCAGCTGCCGCGCCTTGAGCTCGTCGGCGGACAGCCGCTCGCCGTCGTCCAGCAGTTCGGGCGGACAGGCGTCGCCGAGAAATCGCTCAGTCATAAGAGGAGCTTCAGGGGCGGGCCAGCAGCGTGGCAATCCCCTGGCCGACTCCGATGCACATGGTGGCCAGCGCGTACTCCGCGTCGCGATGGCGAAGCTCGAGGGCGGCGGTGAGGGCGAGACGCGCGCCGGACATGCCCAACGGGTGACCGAGAGCGATGGCGCCGCCGTTCGGGTTCACGTGCTCGGCGTCGTCGGAAAGATCGAGCTGTCGCAGTACGGCGAGGGACTGCGCGGCGAAGGCCTCGTTGAGTTCGATCACGCCGACATCGGACAACGCGACCCCTGCCCGGACGAGCACCTTGCGGGTCGCCGGGACCGGGCCGACGCCCATGATCCGCGGCGGAACACCGGCTGCTGCGGTCCCGACGATCCGGGCCAGCGGCGTGACGCCGAGTCGCTCGACCGCTTCGCCACTCATCACCAGCAGTGCCGCCGCGCCGTCGTTGACACCCGACGCGTTGCCCGCCGTGACTGTGCCCGGGTCGCGGAATGGAGTCTTCAGACCGGCCAGGGCTTCCAGTGACGTCTCGCGCGGGTGTTCGTCGGTGTCGACCACCGTCACCACGCCACGCTTGCCGGGCACCTCGACCGGGACGATCTCCTCGGCCAGCCGTCCGTTCGCGATGGCCTTGGCGGCGCGCTGCTGGCTGCGCAGCGCGAACAGGTCCTGGTCCTCCCGCGAGATGTTGAACTCGGCGGCGACGTTCTCCGCGGTCTCCGGCATCGAGTCGATCCCGTACTGCCGCTTGAGCACCGGATTGACGAACCGCCAGCCGATCGTGGTGTCGAAGATCTCCGCCTGGCGGGCGAAAGCCGTTGTTGCCTTGGGCATCACGAAAGGTGCCCTCGACATCGACTCGACGCCACCGGCCAGCACGATGTCGTTGTCACCGGCAAGGATCGACCGGGCCGCCGCGGCGACCGCGTCCAGTCCGGACCCGCAGAGCCGGTTGATCGTCGAACCCGGCACGCTGTCCGGCAGCCCGGCCAGCAGCAGCGCCATCCGGGCCACGTTGCGGTTGTCCTCGCCGGCCTGGTTCGCACAGCCGAGGTACACGTCGTCGACAGTGCCCGGGTCGAGCGAGGGGTGCCGGGCGAGCAGGGCGGAGAGGGCGTGGGCCGCGAGGTCGTCCGGCCGGACCGCGGCGAGCGCGCCGCCGTACCGTCCGATCGGTGTGCGGATACCGTCCACCAGATAGACCGCGCGGTCCATGACTCCTCCTTGCTGCGGGACACCTGAGCAGAGAGTGTTGTGACACTCTATCCCCGATCTGTTCTTGGACTGTAACATCGGGGTCATGACTACTGACTGGCTTGCCGCCCATCGCGACCGGCTGGACGGCGCGCTGGCCGCCATCCGCAGCCGTGGCTACTTCTCCGCCTTCCCGGAGTCGCCGAGCCCCCGGGTGTACGGCGAAACGGCGGCCGAGGACGGTAAGGCGGCCTTCGAGGCGCACCGCGGGACGGCGTACCCGCTGGAGACGCCGGGGGCGCACGGGACGGTCAGTTCGGAGGAGTCGCCGTACGGTGTCCAGCTGGACGTGCAGTACCCGCACATGACGGAGAGCGGGCTGGACGAGCTGCTGGAGGCTGCGCGGAAGGGACTTTCCGGATGGCGGAAGGCCGGGGTCGACACCCGGACCGGCGTCACACTGGAGATCCTCGACCGGCTGCACAAGCGCGTCTTCGAGCTGGCCAACGCGGTGCAGCACACCAGCGGTCAGGCGTTCGTGATGGCGTTCCAGGCCGGTGGCGCGCACGCCCTGGACCGGGCGCTGGAGGCGATCGCGTACTCGTACGAGGAGATGGGCCGCTACCCGGCCACCGCGGTCTGGGAGAAGCCGGCCAAGGGCGACCCGATCCGGATGGAGAAGAACTTCACCGTCACCGGTCGCGGCGTCGCGCTGGTGATCGGCTGCAACACCTTCCCGACCTGGAACTCCTGGCCCGGCCTGTTCGCGTCGCTGGTCACCGGCAACGCGGTCGTCGTCAAGCCGCACCCGCTGGCTGTGCTGCCGCTCGCGATCACCGTCGACGTCTGCCGCGAGGTGCTCGCCGAGGCCGGCTACGACCCGAACCTGGTCACCCTGGCCGCCGAGCACCCCGGTGACGGCCTGGCCAAGCCGCTCGCGCTGCGCCCCGAGGTGAAGATCATCGACTTCACCGGCGGCAGCGAGTTCGGCGAGTGGCTGGAGCAGAACGCGACCCAGGCCGAGGTGTTCACCGAGAAGGCCGGCGTCAACGCGGTCATCATCGACTCGACCGACTCCTTCAAGGCGCTGTGCAACAACCTCGCCTTCACGCTGTCGCTGTACTCCGGCCAGATGTGCACCACGACCCAGAACCTCTTCGTCCCCGCCGACGGCATCGAGACCGACGAGGGGCACAAGTCCTTCGACGAGGTCGGCGCCGGCCTGGCCAACTCGATCAGCAAGCTGCTCGGCGACGACGCCCGCGCGGTCGAACTGCTCGGCGGCATCGTCAACCAGGCCGTGGTCAACCGGCTCGAGCTCGCCCCGGAGTACGGCGACGTCGTCCTGGAGTCCCGCGCGATCAAGCACCCGGCGTACGAGGACGCGGTGGTCCGGACGCCGTTGCTGGTCGCCATCGACGCGAAGAATGAGGATGTCTACGGCCGCGAGTGCTTCGGCCCGGTGTCCTTCCTGGTCCGCACGAGCGGGACCGCGGAGTCGATCGAACTGTTCCGGCGGACGGTCCGCGACGGTGGCGCGATGACGGCCGGCGTGTACTCGACCGACGAGGCCGTGCTGGAGGAAACGCGGGATGCGGCGCTCGACGTCGGCGTGGCCCTCTCGGAGAACCTGACCGGTCAGGTGTTCGTCAATCAATCGGCTGCTTTCAGCGATTTCCACGGCACCGGAGCGAACCCGGCCGCTAACGCGACGTACACGGACGGTGCTTACGTTGCGAGTCGCTTCCGCGTCATTCAGTCTAGGCGTCATGTCTGACGCCCTGGATTCCGAGAACCTGCACGAAGTACTCGCGTACTACGACCGCTGGCTGGCGTTCAATCAGCGCTACCGGCGAATTCCCGGAGTCCAAGCGGCTGCCTTCGCCGGCGATGGCGTCGCGTTCTCGGCGGCGTACGGGCTGGCCGACGTCGAGCAGGGCGTCGCGCTGACCGAGCAGCACCTGTTCCGGATCGCGTCGCACTCGAAGACGTTCACCGCCACCGCCCTGCTGCAACTGGCCGAGCAGGGCAAGGCGCGGCTGGACGACAAGGTCGCGATGCACGTCACCGAGATCGTCGGTACGCCGCTGGGCGAGCGGACCATCCGGGACCTGCTCAGCCACGCCGGTGGGGTGAGCCGCGACAGCGACGAAGGCGACTTCTGGCAGCTCGGCAAGGCCTTCCCGGATCGCGACGAGCTGCTCCGGGTGATCAAGCAGCCCGGTACCGACGTGCTCGCGGACAACGACCGGTTCAAGTACTCCAACATCGGCTTCGGTCTGCTCGGCCTGGTGATCGAAGCGGTCACCGGTACGTCGTACAACGCCTTCGTGCAGACCGCGATCGTGGACAAGCTCGGCCTGACCGGACTCGGCCCGGAGCTGGACCCGAACCGGGCCGGCGAGTACGCGGCCGGCTACAGCTCCCTCGCGTACGCCGACCAGCGGGTGCCGATCGACCACATCGACACCGGCGCGCTCGCGTCGGCGACCGGCTTCTTCGGTACCGCGCGCGACGTGGTGAGCTACTGGTCGGCGCACCTGCCCGGCGACGACCGGCTGCTGACCGATGCGTCCAAGCGGCAGATGCAGCACGCGTGGTGGAAGACGGCGGAGGACGACGGGTCGAAGTACGGGCTCGGTCTGATGGTGTCGAAGCTCGGCGAGCGGGAGCTGTTCGGGCACAGCGGCGGCTATCCGGGGCACATCACGATGTCGCTGGTCGACGCCGAGCGCCGGCTGGCGGTGACGGTGCTGACCAACGCGATCGACGGGCCCGCGCGGCAGCTGGCCGAAGCCGCGTTCAAGCTGGCCGACCTGGCCGAGTCCAAGCCGCGGCAGGATGCGACTGGGCTAAGCCGCTTCACCGGCCGCTATGCGAACCTGTGGGGCGTCATGGATGTGGTTCTGCTCGGCGGCCGCCTCTACGTGATCGACCCGACCGCCGACGACCCTGCTGCCGACCCGACGACCGTCGAGGTGGACGGCGACGACCTCCGCGTCACCGGTGGCTCTGGCTATGGCGCCATTGGTGAGGCTTATCGCTTCGTCTTCGGATCGGACGGAGAGGTCGAGTCGGTGCGTGGGTCGGTAGGCCTGTCCCGCCCGATCGACGGCTTCACGCTGCCCGGTCGAGTGCGGGTGAGTACCGTTCAAGCATGACCATCCACGGCGACCATCCGTTTCTGCCGCCAGAGTCCGAGCGCAGCCCGGTACGGCGGTTGCGCGGGCGGTTGCCGTCGCCGGTCGGGTTGTGGACGACGCAGTACGAGGGAAAGCGGGCCGGGCTGACTGTCTCGTCGATGCTGGTGGCGGATGGTGAGCCCGGGTACGTGATCGGCCTGATCGACCCGGACTCGGACCTGTGGGAAATGTTGCGCAAGGCAAGGGTCGCCGTGGTCAGCCTGCTCGGCGGCCCGCACCAGCAACTCGCCGACGCCTTCGGGTACGTCGCCCCGGCCCCCGGCGGCCCGTTCCGCATGCTCGACTGGACCGACACCGAGTGGGGCCCGGCCCCCGTCGGCGTCACCACCTGGGCCGGCTGCCGTCTCGTCTCCACCGACCCACCCGAGGTCGGCTGGTCCCTCCAGGTCCAACTCGAACTGGCCCACGTAGAACTCCTCCCCGACGAGCTCCCACCCTTGATCCACCGCCGCGGCCGCTACACAGCTCTCTGAGCGCTGCTGCCGTTTGACTTCGTTGTCATTGGTCATTCCGGGTGACCGAAGTTGAGCGGAAGGTGTTGGCCGGTTGTGCCCGGAACGGGTCGGAAGGGCTGCTATGTTGCCTGGGCCGGACCCGTCCAGGGAGTTCGCGAGCTTCCTCAGCAGGCCCGTCGGGCGCAGCATGTGTGCGCTCTCAAACCCGGTGTGCGCAGGTGATCACGTCTGCGCAACGCGCCTGCGCGGAGCGTTGACACCCGACCGGCGCCGTGCCCAGAGTGGGCCCGTCAAGGGGGCATTCGTTGTCACAGCTCACGAGCTGATCGGAGAGTGAAAAGATGCGTGGTGGATGGAGCAAGACCCTCGCGGCCGTGGGTGCCGTGGGTCTTCTCGCGGTCAGTGCCTGCGGGAACAGCGATGACTCCGGTGGCGGGGGCGAAACCGCGACCAAGGACGTGACCGTCTTCACCTGGTGGGCAGACGGTGGCGAGAAGGCCGGCCTCGACGGCCTGGTCTCGACGTTCAAGAACGAGTGCAAGGACTTCAACTTCGTCAACTCCGCCGTCGCCGGTGGCGCGGGCTCGAACGCCAAGCAGGTGCTGGCCAACGACCTGCAGGCCAAGAAGCCGCCGTCGACGTTCCAGGCGCACGCCGGCGCCGAGCTGGGCGACTACATCAAGAACGCCCAGGTCGACGACGTCAGCGACCTCTACAAGGAGTTCGGCCTGGACAAGGCTTTCCCGCAGAGCCTGCTGGAGAACCTGACCGTCGACGGCAAGATCTACTCGGTCCCGGTCAACGTGCACCGCGCCAACGTCGTCTGGGCCAGCCCCGCCGTACTGAAGAAGGCGAACATCGACGCCACCAAGGCACCCGCCTCGGTCGACGCCTGGATCGCCGACATGGAGAAGCTGAAGGCGGCCGGAGTGAAGGCCCCGCTGGCCACCTCCAAGGGCTTCGCCGAAGAGATGGTGATGGAGGTCGTCCTGCTGGCCGAGCTCGGCCCGGAGAAGTTCACCGGACTGTGGAACGGCAAGACCGACATGGCCGGCGCCGACGTCACCGCCGCGCTGGAGAAGTTCAAGAAGTTGCTCTCGTTCAGCAACGCCGACCGCGAGGCGATCGACTGGCCGGACGCGCTGCAGTACGTGAACAAGGGCCAGGCGGCGTACACGCTGATGGGTGACTGGGTCGCCGCGCAGCAGCTGTCCGACAAGGTGCCGGACACCGCCTACACCTACTGGCCGTCGCCCGGAACGGCCGGAACCTTCCAGTTCCTGGCCGACTCGTTCACGCTGCCGACCGGTGGCCAGAACCCCGAAGGCGCGAAGTGCTGGCTGAAGGTCTCCGGCAGCGCCGAGGGCCAGAAGGCGTTCAACACCAAGAAGGGCTCGATCCCGGCCCGTTCGGACGCGGTCGCGGCGGACTACCCGAAGTACCAGCAGACCGCGATGGCGGACTGGAAGTCCAACAAGATCGTGCCGTCCTGCGCCCACGGCGCGGCCTGCACGCTCGGCCAGAACGACAGCATCCTGTCGGCGATGGGTCAGTTCAGCAGCGGTCTGGACGTCCCCACGCTGCAGAAGGCGCTGGTCGCCGCCGCGAAGCCGAGCTGACGGCCCGGTGCCGTCCGAACCGAACCTGACTGATCTCGACCGGGAGTCCTGAGTCATGCACGGAAGAATCCGCACCTGGGGGCCAGGAGCGCTGGTGCTGCTGCCCACGGTGCTGTTGCTCGGGTACTTCGTCTACGGGTTGATCGCGTGGACCTTCAACACCTCGTTGACGGACAAGCACAGTGCCCGCCCGGTCCCGACGAACCATGTCGGGTTCGAGAACTACGTCAACCTGTTCGGTGAGGACCGGTTCCTCAACTCGCTGAAGAACCTCGGCGTGCTCACGGTGGCGTTCATCGTGGGCACGCTGATCTTCGGCATGCTGTGGGCGCTGCTGCTGGAGAAGGGGGTCACCGGCGAAGGGATCTTCCGGTCGGTGTTCCTGTTCCCGATGGCGGTCTCGATGATCGCGTCCGGCGTCGTCTGGGGCTGGTTGCTGAACCCCTCGCAGGGCGACGACGCGCGCGGCCTGAACCGGCTGTTCGACATCGTCGGCCTGAACTTCCTGGAAAACGCCTGGTGGACCGCGGGAAACCGGTGGACGACGATGGCGTCCATCGCGCTGCCCGCGGTCTGGCAGCTGTCCGGCTACATCATGGCGCTGTTCCTGGCCGGCTTCCGGGGCATCCCGGGTGAGCTGCGCGAGGCGGCCCGGGTGGACGGCGCGAGTGAGTTCAAGCTCTACCGGCACGTGCTGTTCCCGCAGTTGTCGCCGATCGCGCTGTCGGCGCTGATCATCCTCGGCCACATGTCGCTGAAGCTGTTCGACCTGATCTACGCGATCACCGGGCCGAACCAGTTCCGGACCGAGGTGCCGTCGGTCTACATGTGGAACACCTTGCTGCGCAGTGACATGGCCAAGGCGGCAGCGATCGCGATTGTGCTGCTCGCCGTCGTCGCCGTACTCGTCATTCCCTACGTCGCCTACACCGTCCGGCAGGAGAACGAAGAATGACCGTCGTCGACGAGGCGACCGCCGCCACCGGCAAGGCAGCCGCGGCGATCAGCCAGAAGCCACGCCGCAGTACGATCGCCGACGGCTCGACCCGGAAGAGCCGGACCGTTCGCTACATCCTGCTGCTGTTGTTCCTGCTGTTCATCCTGACGCCGGTGTACGTCGTGGTCATCACCAGCTTCAAGACCTCCGCCGACACCACGGCCGCCGAGCAGTGGTCGCTGCCGGAGACCTGGACGCTGGAGCCGTGGCGCAAGGCCTGGGACGTCCTGCAGCCGTACATGGTCCGCTCACTGTCCCTGGCGGTACCGGCGGCGATCATCGCCTCGCTGATCGGCTCGGCCAACGGCTTCGTGCTGGCCCGCTGGCGCTTTCCCGGCGCGAACCTGGTGTTCGCGTTCATCCTGTTCGGCATGTTCATCCCGTACCAGGCCGTGATGCTGCCGCTGCGGCAGACCTACCAGGACCTGGACGTCACCCGGGGCATCCCGACGCTGCTGATCACCCACGTCATCTACGGCATCCCGATCTGCACGCTGATCTTCCGCAACTACTACGCCACCGTCATCCCGACCGAGATCATCGAGTCGGCCCGGGTGGACGGCGCCGGCCTGATCCAGACCTACCTGCGGATCATCCTGCCGGTGTCGATCTCCGGGTTCGTGGTCACGCTGATCTGGCAGTTCACCTCGGTCTGGAACGACTTCCTGTTCGCGCTGTTCCTGACCCAGCAGAACAACGGCCCGGTCACCCTCGGGCTCGCGGCGCTGGCGGGCGGCCAGAAGGTCGACTACGCGGCGAGCATGGCCGGTGCGCTGATCACGTCGTTCCCGACCCTGATCGTCTACATCCTGCTCGGCCGCTGGTTCATCGGCGGCCTGATGGCCGGCGCCCTGAAGGGCTGATCCTGTACTTCGATCCGGGGGACCCGTACTGCGGGCCCGCGTGATTGCCTGCGGCCCGTGGCACCCGGTACGGCGTACTCGATCCACGGACCGTAGGCGTCTGGTGACGGCGTGTCGAGGGTGGTTGTCCACAGGACGCGCGCACCGTCCTGCGGCACAGGGCCGGTCGGCGGTAATCTCGCCAGAGTGACCAAGTCACGAGGCAGGGACGGACGCGGCAGCCACTTACGGCTGGTCGGCTCGAGTCCTGGCCCGACCCCAGGGCAGCAGCCGGCGGGTGTCGTGGGGACGGACCTCGACACCACGCCGAGCGTCGCCGTGCTGGACACCTTGCAGGAGACGTTGCTGCTCGACCTGGCGGCGGCCCCACCGGCACTGCATCCGGTCATCGCCGAGGCGTCCGTCGCCCGATCGGCCGCGCTGCTCGCCGACCAGCTCTGGCCGGCCGGGCAGCCCGACGAGATCGGCGAGGTCGAGCGGTTCTTCTGGGCCGATGCGGCCCGCGTGCTGGGGGAGCGGCGTGACCCGGATTCCTTTGTCCTGTTGACGAGTCTGGCCCGCACGGTCGGCCCGGCCGGGCGGCTGCCGCTGCAACGCGCGCACTTGTCGCGCGGGCGGACGCAGTACGACGTACCGGACTGGGTGGCGCGGATCGCAAGTTTCCGGCTGACCAGCGCGATCGTTTCGGAGGACGTCACCGGCGACGGGCTGAGCGTGGTGCTCGACTACGACGACGAGCAGCATCCGCACACGGTGGTCGTGTTCGTGGACAACAACCTGGGCGCGATCGCGAAGGACGTGTTCGTCGGGCCGCCGGTGGACCGGGTGGTCGAGGCGTACCAGCGCGGTGGGCGGGTCACTGTCCGGACGGTGCGGCCCGCGACGGCGGCGGGGATCATCCTGCAGGCGTTGGGGCAGACGCACGATCACGACGACCCGCCGGTGACCGAGGACTTCGAGTTCTTCTCCGGACTGCTGGTGAACCGGCTGACGCAACTGCCCGAGCGGCCGGTGCGACCGCCGGTGCGGGCTCAGCTGTCCGGGCGGCAGCGCGACCAACTGGTGGAGGAGTTCCTCGCCTCGCCCTTTGCCGTCGGGTTGCCGGACGACGCGTCGGACATTGCGCGGTTGTGGATCGACCACGCGGTGGACCGGACAGTCGGCGGCCCGCTGCGGGTGAGCGCAGTACTGGTGGAGCTTTTCCTGTCGCACTGGCTGCCACGCAAGGTGCTTGCCGATAGCACCTATTTCGCCGGGGTGCCGGTGGTGATCAAGGCCTGGCTGGCGTTCGCGGGCGAGCGGACCGCACTCGAGCTGGACGCGATCGAGGAAGCGGTCGATGCCGTCGACGTGTGGAAGCCCGCCCTGGAAGCGGCAGCTTTGTCCGAGCCGATCGGCGCGAAGTCGGGCGAACGCGTCTTCCTCGACGACACCAGCGACGATTTGGAAGAGGCGTACCGGACGCTGGCCGGCCTGGGTTCACCCCCACGCCCCGACCTCCGCGGCCTGGACAAGTCCCAAGCAGCCACCCTGTCCGTCCTAGCCCCCCACGCCTGGCTGCTGGCCGGCGAAACCCTCGGCACCGGCTACGCCGCCGAAGCCTTCGACATCGCCGACCGCCTGGTCCGCGACGCCCCCGACCTCCTCACCAAGGCCCGCCTCTCCACCTGGCCCCGAGCCATAGTCTGGCTCCTAGCCCACCGCCACCGCCTAGTAGGCCCCGGCGAACCCCTAACCCCCCAATCCCTGGCCGCCGAACTCTCCTCCTCCCCACCCACCCTCAGAAAAACCACCAAACTCCTCACCGACACCCTCATCCTGCCTCGGTAGGAGCCGTCGAGGCCGGACGAGTGAGACGGGTCAGTAGGACAAGAAGAAGGCAAAGAAAGACAAGGCCACAAAGAGAAATACAGAGTTGGATGCTGCCTGGTGCAGGAGGTCTAAGCGCTCGACGTTCGCTGTGGGCAAGAAGGTGTCGGTGCCTTGGGGTAAACCGTGGGTATGCGGTGGGCAAGAGGGGCATCGATGGCAGCCAGCGGTGAGTACGCCGACCTCTATCTGAGGGTCTCTATCGACAAGGCGGGCAAGACCACCATCGAACGGCAGGAGGCTGACTGCCGGGCGTGGGTGAGGAGCAGTGGATTGAAGCTGCGGCAGAGCCACGTCGATCGAGGCCGATCCGCCTATCGCCCCGGAGTCGAACGAGAGGGCTTCAGGAACGCACTGGCCGCTGTCTCATCAGGTGTAGTGGGAACGCTCGTGATCTGGAAGCTCGACCGTCTGTCTCGCCAGGGAATGGGAGAGGTCGGACAGGTACTGGAGAAGATCAGCACGACGGGCGGCCGTCTGGTGTCAGTTCAGGACAATCTCGATACGTCGCTGACCGCGGACCGCCAGGTGGTTGGTCTGCTCGCCGAACTGGCTCGCTCGGAATCCGAGAACCTCGGCTTGCGGATTCGGTCGGCGAAGAGGTTTCTTCGGGCAAAGGGTCAGTGGATCGGCGGCGCGCCGCCGTACGGTCTGGTTAGCCGGGATGGTCAGTTGTTCGTCGAACCGAAGACGGGCGCTGTTGTGCGTGAGATCGCGGACCGACTGCTGGCGGGCGAGTCGCTCGCGATGGTCGCACGCCGGCTGAACGCGAGCGGCGTACCCGCACCGCGCGGTGGTCGATGGGGTATCGGGACGATCGCTCAGTTGATGCGTAGCCCGACCGTAGCGGGACTGATGCCCGAGACGATCAAGACGGTCGACGGCCGGTACTCCGGCAAGGTGCGGCCGTGGCAGGACCCAGCCACCGGCGAAGCCGTTTCGATCCTCGCGCCTGGCGAGGAGCCCCTGATCTCGCCCGCGGACCAGTTGCGCATCATGGTGGAGTTCGAGCAACGCGCCACCGGCTCCAAGTTCGGACGAAGTACCGGAGCGGAGGCGGCAGGGAGCCGGTATCTGCTGACTGGGCTTCTCCGCTGCGCCGGGTGCGGCGAACGGATGAGCCGGCAGGGCAACTCCTATCGTTGCCAAGCGGTTCGTCTTGGACGCGAGTGCGCTGCTCCCGGCGGCGCCTACATGCGGGCGTTGGACAACGCCGTTCAGCAGGCATGGTTCGATCGGCTGACCACGGCCGGCGATGACGATCCGCTCCGAGAAGTGATCGCCGAGCGCTTGGCCTTCCGGCAGGATCCCGAAACCTCGGCCAAGCGCCGGTCGATCCAGTCCGCGCTGGAGTCCGAGCAGTCCGCTCTGGCGATCCTGGACACGGATCATTACATTCGGCGGATCATTGACCGTGACCGCTTTCTGCCCCTGAGTCAGGCATTGGCTCGCCGGCTGGATGGTTTGCGCCGGAGTCTCGAGAGGATCCCTGGAACGGAAATCGACCTGAGATCATTCCTGGATCCCGCGTTGCTCCAGGAGCGGTGGTCGTCCGCGAACATCCACGAGCAGCGGGAGTTGCTGGATCTGGCCATCCGGGAGGTCCAGGTCTGCCAGGGCGTTCGGGGGCAGAGATTCGACCCCAGCAGTCGGCTGGTCATCCTCTGGGCGACCGACCGGACACTGGACACCTGATCGTTTCTTTGCCGCGGTGAGGACAATGGTCGGGTGACTCCTGCAAGCTCTGCATCTGGTTCTCGTCGTCCTCTAGTCCGCGCGCCTGAGCTCCGCGGCCGCGGCTGGCTCAACACCGGTGGTAGGTCCTACTCGATCTCGGACTTCCGCGGCCGGGCCGTTTTGCTCGACTTCTGGACCTTCTGCTGCATCAACTGTCTGCATGTGTTGGACGAGTTGCGGCCGTTGGAGGAGAAGTATGGGGATGCGTTGGTGATTGTGGGGGTGCATTCGCCGAAGTTTGCGCATGAGGGGGAAGAGGCGGCTGTGAAGGCTGCTGTGGAGCGGTATGAGGTGGGGCATCCGGTGTTGGATGATCCTGAGTTGGTGACTTGGGAGAACTACACGGCTCGGGCCTGGCCGACGTTGGTGCTGGTGGATCCCAATGGGTACATCGTGGCGCAGTACTCCGGGGAAGGGCATGAGCATGCGTTAGATGCTCGGTTGGCGGAGTTGATCGCTGAGCACGAGAAGGCCGGGACGTTGACGCGGGGGAAGTCGCCGTACGTCGCGCCGGTGGCCGAGCCGACCGAGTTGCGGTTCCCGGCCAAGGTTGTTGCCTTGGGCGACGGGTTTCTGGTGGCCGACGCGGGGAATCACAGCATCGTTGAGCTCGCGGCGGATGCGACCACCGTGGTCAGGCGGTTCGGCACACAAAAGCGGGGGTTCAGTGATGGACCTGCCCAAGAGGCCTCGTTCTCCGAACCCAATGGGCTGACCGTGCTGCCGCGCGACGTGGCGGAGAAGGTCGGATACGACGTGGTGGTCGCCGACACCGTCAACCATGCGCTCCGCGGTATCGACCTCGCCACCGGTGAAGTCAGCACACTGGTCGGCACGGGCAAGCAGTGGATGGATGGCGATGGGACCGGCGTACTGAGCTCGCCGTGGGATGTCGCGTGGTGGCAGGACAAGGTGTGGATTGCGATGGCCGGCGTTCACCAGTTGTGGACCTACGACCCGTTCACCCAGGTCACCGAGGTCGCCGCCGGTACTACGAACGAAGGGCTGCGTGACGGCGCGCCTGAGCAGGCATGGTTCGCCCAAACGTCCGGGCTCGCGGTCGACGGGGACCGGCTTTGGCTGGCGGACTCGGAGATCTCCGCACTGCGCTGGCTCGACACTGAGGTGCACACTGCGATCGGGACGGGCCTGTTCGACTTCGGGCTGCGCGACGGCAAGGCAGAGGAAGCGCTGCTGCAGCACCCGCTCGGCGTGACGGTCCTGCCCGACGGTTCCATCGCGATCTCCGACACCTACAACGGCGCCGTACGCCGGTACGACCCGGCGAGCGGTCTGGTCGAGACGATGGCGACCGGTCTCGCCGAGCCCAGCGGCGCTGTTGTCGTGGGCAACGAATTGCTGGTGGTCGAGTCGGCGGCGCACCGGCTGACCCGGGTACCGCTCGGCGCATCGGCCAAGGCAGACGAGTTCAGCACCCGTACTCAGCGACCGCCGACGGAGATCGCGGCCGGCGAGGTGACTCTGGAGGTGGTGTTCACGCCGCCGCCGGGGCAGAAGCTGGACGACCGGTACGGCCCCTCCACCCGGCTGCTGGTCTCATCGACGCCCGACGGGTTGCTCAAGGAGGGTGCGGGTGACTCCACCGAGCTGACCAGGCGACTGGTGATCGACGAGCGCGTGGGCGACGGGGTGCTGCACGTCGCAGTACAGGCGGCTTCTTGTGACGACTCGGCGGAGGTGGAGTTCCCGGCCTGTCACATGCATCGGCAGGACTGGGGCGTACCCGTCCAGGTCGGCACCGCTGGAACCGACCGCCTGCAACTGGTGCTGTCGGGGGCCCTTACCAGCTGATACTTACTCCTTGATGTCGCGGTGGTGCTCCTCCACGACCCGGTACTCCTCTTCGACCGCCGGGTCGATCGCGTCGGTCGGGACGCGACGGCGCCGGTTCGTGATGTAGAAGGAGAGCACGATCCCGGCGAGTCCGGCGAGCATGAAGATGTACCCGACCGCCGTCAGGTCGACGGCGTCCCAGGAGTCGCGGACGGCGAACGCGAGGATCGCGCCCACCACCATCAGGAAGATCCCCACACCGATGCTCATGCCGAGCCCTCCTTGCAGTCAACGGACACCTTCGACGCTACGCCCGCCCGCCCGGCGGAACAATGAACGACGCATGTCGAACAGAACCCGATAGCCGGACGGCCGGCGTACAACCCCCGTGGTACCCGTTGGTAAACGTTTCAGACCCCGTCAGCGGGTTGCCAGCGTCACGTCGCCGCTGACCGTGCTGGCATCGATGCTGTGACCACCGTCGGCATCGTTGCCCAGCCGGTTCTCCACCTCGCCGCTGCGGGTGTCGGTGTGGACCTTGTAGTCACCCGACGGCGCGGTCACCTTGATATCGCTGCTGGTCCCCTTCGCCCGGACGTCGACCGCCTCGTCGAGCTCGAGCTGGAGATCCCCCGAGGTGATGTCCACCTGCACCGGCCCGCCCTTGAGCCCCTTGGCCTCGATGTCACCGGAGGTCGCCTCGATCTCCAGCTTGCCGGTCAGCCGGTCGATCTCCACGTCGCCGGACGTCAGCTCGAGCTTCACGTCGCCGGTGATGTCGGTCAGCGTCACCTCGCCGGAACGCGAGCGTGCGTCGACGCCGCTCGCGCCGGTGATGGCCAGGTCGCCGCTGCCGTTCTGTCCGGTCACCTTGGTCCCGCGCGGCACGGTGACGACGAAGTCGGCCCGGCACTGCCAGCCGCAGTCGCCGTCGAGGGTCAGCGTCTCCCCGTCGACGTCGAACGCGTCACCGCGCTTGACCAGCCAGTACGACCGCTTCTCCTCGACGGTGGTCTTGTCGACGTCGGCCACCTTGATGGTCACGTCGGCGTTCGGCGAGTCCAGCCGGACGGTCGAGATCTTGTCGCTCACCTCGTGCTTGTCGCTGGCGTCCTTCTCGCCGAAGGTCCAGAAGGCCATTCCGGCCCCCGCCACCAGCAGCAGCGCCCCTGCCTGCCCAATCGTCGCCATCGCCATCCACCTCTGCTCGTCCCCGCCTGCTCGTCGCTCGACACTAGGCCGGTACGCCGGTACGCCGGATCAGGCAGAACCCCCGAAACCGCCCTGACGCGGACCTCAGGGACAGCTCACCCCGAGCTCAGGGAAAGGCCGGTCAGGACCGGTACTCACCCCGGCTGACGGCAGCGGGCAGGTCATCGCCCAGAGCCCCGAAGAACGTGCGGGCCCAGAGGTCGTCACCGTGCCAGTACGGGCCGTCGTCGCCAGGCAGCGAGGCGGGCGCGCTCTTGTGCTTCAGCGCCTTCCTGCACTGCGCACACAGCGGCAGGGTCACTGTGTTGCCATCGGAATCGACCCGTGTCGGCTGCCCGGAAGCCCTTCCGTGCAAGGGGTTGAAGGCACACAGCGGCTGTACCACTTCAGGCTTGCGGCCGGCCGCGAGAGCCCGCGCGATGTCGTACTCCCGCCGGCCCTTGTCCAGCAGCACCATCGCACCGACCACGTCCACCAGATCCCGGGAAGCGTCCAGGACCCGCCCAGCCGCGTCGTGCGCGTCGAGTGCAAGCTGCTGATGACGCAGGCCCTCACCGGCGACCGTAGGAAGCGCGGCAAGGTCGGAGCCGAGCTGGGTCAGCTCAGCGGTCGTCTCCTTGGTCAGGCGCCGCCTGCGCTCGGCCGCCACGGTCGCCGCGACGTGCGGCGGGATGGTGAAGGCCTTCCGGTTGCCGGCCCCGTTGCCCCGTCGTCGCAGGCCGATGACGAGTCCGAGCAGGACCAGGATCGCCAGCGCTGCGACCACGAGAGTGAAGACCGGGAACCCCTCGCGCTCGATCACATCGCGAATCGGGCGGGTAGGGCTTTCCTCTCGCTTGACAGGAGGCAGCGGCGGACCGGCCAGCAGTTCGTACAGCCGGGCGACCACTTCGGTCGGCCCGGCGTCGTACCCGGTGTCTTCGAGCGCGTGGGCGCGGGCGTTGCGCAGCTGCTCGTCGGACAGCTGGGGTACATCCTTCGTCTCGGTCCAGGGGAACCGCTGGCCGCCGTCGACCACGACGTACAGGCCGGGTTTGCGCAGTGCGTCCATCACCAGCGTGAGTACGTTGCGCTCTTTGCCTTCAAACACGTCACTCGGGGTCAGCGGCAGGATGATCGTGTAGACGGGGTAGCCGAGGGCCTTGCCCTTCGTCCGGACCTGCTCCCGCAGGTTCTCCGGCACGCCGCTCGCGTACGCCCGGTCGACGTACAGCGGGTCCTTCGCCAGCGCGGTCGCGATTTCGCGGGCCCGCTCGGCCGGCGTCTGGGCGGCACTCGCGGGAACGGCCGCAAGCGACAGCACCAGCGCCAGCACGAGAGTCAGCGCATATCTGACCTTCACAGCCGTCCTCCACCACGTCGGGCGACCAGGGCCGCCAGTCCAAGCACGCAACCGGCGACCAGGGCGCCGCCGAACAATCCGAGCAGGAGGCCGCCGAACCCGTGGGCGATCGCCTTGCCGACGGTGAACGGCTTTCGCGTGGAGGTCCGTTCGGGCAGGGGCGGGTGCGGTGTGGTCCGGGCCGCTGTCGGTTCGTAGCGGTCGGCCACCCGGACCGTGTTGAGGTAGCTCGACAGTTGCTTGTCCATCGATTCCTCCCTGCGGGCGTACGTGTAGGTGGGGACGTCCGCGCGGACCAGATGGGTGGCGCCGTAGGTGGTGTCGCCGTCCATCACCAGGTAGATCCCGGGCTTGCCGTTGGCATGCGCGAGCCAGCCGGCCAGCAGCTGGGTGTCGCCCTTCTCCTGGAACCAGTCACCGGAGGAAACCACCGCGACGAACACGGGCAGCTCGGTCGAGCGGATCCGATCCGCCATCGCATCCACCTGGTCGGCGCCGGCCACCGAGGTGTACTGCGGGTCGACGTACACCGGCCGGTACTTCCAGGCGGCCACCGCCGCGGTGATCCGGGGATCGGTCGGGAAGGCAGCACCAGCCGCGGTCGAAGGCACGGAGACCAGCAGCGCGACGGCGGCCAGCAAGAGCATCGTGAGGCGTCTCACCGAACACCCCCGTAGACCCGGGTGACTCGCTCGGCCAGGTCGTCCGAGAGCGCGCCGAAGCCGGTGGCCACCATCGGGCTCTCGTCGGGATCAAGGTTCCAGTACGGCACGAAGCCACTGCCGAACAGACCGGTCTTCGCCTTGACCTGCAGCCCGTGCGGCGTCTTGCCACGCTCCACGGTCTGCGCACAGGTCTTGCAGGCCGGTACTTCGATGTCGTCCGACCAGGCGGCGCGGTGCGTGCCGGAGGGATGCGTCGGGTCGAAGAAGCAGGGCGGCTGCAAGTCGTTGCCGCTGACCAGCTGGAAGGCCTGCCGGGCCAGCACGAACGCTCCGGTGAGCGCCAAGATGTCCGGCGTACCAGCCTTCCGGTCGCCGGTGCTGCCACTGGCCTGGTCGTCGGCCCGGTCGTCGGCACTGGCACCGGCGCGCAAGGTCCGGGCGGCGGCCAGTCGGGCCGTGGCGTCGTCGCGCAGGTCGAGCTGTTCCGCGGTCAGGTTCCGCCGCTTCTCGAACGACCGCAGGGCCCGCCCGGCTTTGGGGATCCAGCGGTCCGCTTGGGTCCGGACCGATGCGAGCCGGTGGTCGACGGTGGCCGGCGATTTCGGGCCAGCGGCCGGGCGAGCGGGCCGCCGGCGGCGACGGAGTACCCGGGTGAGGACGAAGACGAAGCCGATCAGGCCGCCGATCCCCATCCCGACGTACCCGGACAGCTCCTCCTTCTCCGAGGTCGAGCGTCCGCGGATCAGCTCCGGTGTCAGGTCGCTGACCGGGATCTCGGGCAGTGGCCGGCCGTCGTACGCGGTACCGGCCTGCTGGATCGTTCGGACGATCTTGGGGGCGGGCCGATCGGTGACGATCTTGTTGTCCAGCTTGTCGTCGAGCTGCACGCGGATCAGGCTGCGGCCTCTCAGTCCACCGGGCCGGACCAACTTCTCCGTACCGGACCAGTAGCCGTCCGAGGCGGTCCAGACCAGATAAAGACCCGGCTCTCCGACGCGTGCCTGGAGCAGGGTGGGCAGGTCCAGCTGGTCCTGCCGCGTGTACGGCGTCCGCGGGATCAGCGCGACGTACACCGGGAAGCCCGCCGAGCTAGCTGCCGCCCGGATCCGGGCCAGCTCCGCCTGGGGGAAGCCCTGCCGCATCGCGGCATCGACGTACAGGTGATCGGTACGCCAGGCGGCGGCGATCTGGTCGGGCAGCTCCGGCGGCGCGGCCTGGGCAGGGGTCAACGGCAGGAACGCCAGGACGGCGAGCAGCAAGGCCAGGCGGCGGCTGCGGGGGCGTTTGACGAGGGACAGGGCGGACATCGCGCTTAGCTTAGGTCCAACGGGCGATTCCACGTCAGCACTGACGCGAGCGTGGACCCGTCGGTTCCGCGGCGCCGCGGCCCTGGCTCGGACAGGGGAGACCAAGCCAGGGGCGCGGACCGCTCGGGCGAAACTCTTCCGTGCACCGATCCGCCCCGGCAGGGCAGATCGACGGGCAGATCGGGGCAGATCGCCCCGATCAGAGGGCCCTGATCAGAGGGCCCCGATCAGAAGGCCCCGATCAGAAGGCCCCGGTCAGAAGGCCGACTCGGGAAGGTCCATCACGTCGAGGTCGGTCAGCTCGGCCTTGATCCGCTCGGCGCGGACGGTCGGCATCGTCGAGCGGACGAACCACTGCGCGGCGGCCAGCTTGCCGGTGTAGAAGTCCTGGTCGGCCGGCGACAGCTCGCCGCCCAGCTTCTCCAGCGCGACCTCGGCCTGCCGCAGCATCAGCCAGGAGCAGACCACGTCGCCGAGCACGAACAGCAGCCGCGACGTGTTCAGGCCGACCTTGTAGATGTTGCGCGGGTCACCGTTCTCGGCCTGCGGGTTGCTCGCCATCAGCGCCTGACCCATGACGCCGAGGATCTTCTGGGTGTCCTCCAGCCCCTTGGCGAGCAGTCCGCGCTCCTCCTTCAGCCGGCCGTTGCCGGCCTCGGAGGCGACAAAGGCCTGGATCTGCTCGGACAGGTGACCGAGCGCCAGACCCTGGTCCTTGATGATCTTGCGGAAGAACAGGTCCTGGCCCTGGATCGCGGTGGTGCCTTCGTACAGGGTGTCGATCTTGGCGTCGCGGACGTACTGCTCGATCGGGTAGTCCTGCAGGAAGCCGGAACCACCGAAGGTCTGCAGCGACTCGGTGCCGAGCAGCGTCCAGGACTTCTCCGAGCCGTAGCCCTTCACCAGCGGCAGCAGCAGGTCGTTGACCCGCTCGGCCTCGGCGTCCTCGGTGCCGGCGTACCGGGCCTGCTCGGCGCGGTCCTGGTACGTCGCGGTGAACAGCACCAGCGCGCGCAGCGCCTCGGAGTACGCCTTCTGGGTGAGCAGCGAGCGGCGTACGTCGGGGTGGTGGGTGATCGTGACGCGGGGGGCGTCCTTGGCCGGGTTGGTCAGGTCGGGGCCCTGGACCCGCTCCTTGGCGTACTCCAGCGCGTTCAGGTAGCCGCTCGACAGGGTCGCGATGGCCTTGGTGCCGACCATCATCCGGGCGTACTCGATCACCTGGAACATCTGCGCGATGCCGTCGTGCACCTCGCCGAGCAGGTAGCCCTTCGCCGGGGTGTTCTCGCCGAAGGTGATCTCGCAGGTGGTGGAGACCTTGATACCCATCTTCTTCTCGACGCCGGTGACGAAGGCGCCGTTGCGCTCACCGGTCAGCTCGCCGGTCTCCAGGTCGAAGTCGTACTTCGGCACGATGAACAGGCTGAGCCCCTTGGTGCCCGGGCCGCCGACGCCCTCGATGCCCTGCGGGCGGGCCAGCACCAGGTGCACGATGTTCTCGGTCATGTCGTGCTCGCCCGAGGTGATGAAGCGCTTGACGCCCTCGATGTGCCAGCTGCCGTCGTCCTGCAGCGTCGCCTTGGTCCGCCCGGCGCCGACGTCGGAGCCGGCGTCCGGCTCGGTCAGCACCATCGTGGCGCCCCAGCCGCGCTCGATCATGTGCTGGGCGATCAACTTGTCCCGGTCGGTGCCGTTGCGCCACAGCACGTGCGCGAAGTTCGGCCCGGCGGCGTAGATGTGGACGGCGGGGTTGGAGCCGAGCACCATCTCGGCGGCGGCCCAGCGCAGCGAGGGCGGGGCCGGCTGGCCACCCAGCTCCGGCGGCAGCTCGAGCTTGTACCACTCGGCGTCCATGTAGGCGTGGTAGCTCTTCTTGAACGACTCCGGCATCCGCACCTCGTGCGTGGCCGGGTCGAACACCGGCGGGTTGCGGTCGGAGTCCTCGAACGACTCGGCCAGCTCGTTCTTGGCCAGCCGGTCGATCTCCGCGAGCACCTCGCGGGCGGTGTCGACATCCATCTCGGCGTACGGGCCCTGGCCCAGCACCTCGCCGCGGCCGAGCACCTCGAGCAGATTGAACTCGATGTCGCGCAGATTCGACTTGTAGTGGCTCACAGGGTTCCCCTACCTCTTGGTGCGGCCTCTGAGCGCCGCTGTACTGACGAGTAACTTAAGTATATACCCGTCAGTAATCTCCGCAAAGCGGATTCCCCTGTGAGCCAGGCCCGCCTACGGTTTGTAGATCGCGGTGCTGCCGTAGAGCTTGCTGGTGAAGGCGGAGATGTAGCTCGCGGTGTTCGTCTCGCCGAGGTTGTAGGTGAGGAAGACGCCGTAGCCCTCGTTGACGGTGCGCTGCGCGAAGCTTGCGGCCGTGGACGAGCTGGTGGCCGTGTAGGACACCGCGGCCGGTGACAGGCGCGACTTGTCGGTCGGGCCGTTCGGCACGCTCCACGTTCCGTAGTACGGGTTCCAGGCGTAGTTGAAGGTGTTGGCGATGCTCTGGCCGTTGTAGCTCAGGCGCTCCGCCGAGGGGCCGATGTCGTACAGCGTGATGAGTTTGTCCGGCAGCTTGCGGCGCAGCGCCGAGACCAGGTAGACGAACGAGCTCTCGTTCGGCTGCCCGGTGCCGTTGACGCCGTACTCCGCGTACTCGTCGTCGAAGTCGATGCCGTCCAGCCCGTACTGCGTGACGGCGTCGGCCAGCTCCTGGGCGAACTCCTCGGCCGCGGCCTGCGACGGGAAGTTGGCGAACCCCGCGCCCTGGTGGTTGCCGAGAATCGACAGCACCACCTTGATGCCCTTCTGCTGGAGCGGCCGGATCTGCGTCGCCGCGTTGTCCAGCACGCTCTGCACGTTCTCGTTGAAGTGCAGGTAAGCCTTGGTGCCGTCGTAGTTGATGTTCGCGGCGAAGATCACCGCGATGTCGAACACCTGCGCGCCGCCCTTGCTGAGGGTGTACTTGCCGGCGCTGAGCATGCTGTGGTCGTTTACCTCGATGTAGACCACCGAGAGCGGGCCGGACTTCGCCGCCGGGCGACGCCGGCCGAGGGCCGCTTCGGCGGGGAGCGCCGCGCCGGTGGCGACGGCGGCGGTGGTCGCCGCAAGGCCGGACAGCAACGTTCTTCTACTGACGGATGCTGGGCTCATCGATCAACTCCTGGTCGGGTGGGCGGACGATCGCTATACCGGTTAAGCCGCTCTTTCCGCCTGGCGAGGCAGTTGCGAGCTGAACTAGATAAACCGGTATAGCGACCGATCTTCGACCGGGCGGGACGTTGTGTCAAGACGTCGGAGCGGACCGTGACGAGCCCCGTGGGACGTCAGTCCAGTGAGACGGTCTTCGTCTTGCCGTTCAGCGTGATCCGGACCTCGGCGTCCTGCCCGGCCGGTACCAGGGTGGTGTCCTTCCGCGGCGCGCTCCAGGCGCCGTCGCCGTACCGGTAGGACAGCTCGGCCTTCATCTGCGCGACGGCCCAGCCCTGTCCGTCGGGCAGCTTGATCGAGACCGGCAGCGCAGCCTTCGGATCAGGGACACCACCCTGTACGACGGTCTGCTTGCCGTCCGGCGAACGCAGTACGGCGTAGATGTGGGTGGGGTCCTCGTCGAGGGCCTGCTCGCCGAGCAGGACCCGTGAGCCGTTCGCGGTGACGCCGTAGCCGACCCACAAAGACATCGCCGTGCCGTACGCGTGCGGATCACTGACGGAGTCCAGTGCCTTCAGGAAGTCGTCGTTGGCCGTCTTCGCCTGGTCGTCGGCCCCGTCGGTCATCGGCCAGGTTGCGTAGACGGGTTCCGGGTTCTTCCACAACCGGTTGTCCGGGATCGCGGTCAGCGGCGGCCGGTTGTCGCGAATTTCGAAGGCTCGTGCCTGTGGTGTCGTGGCCGGGAGCGCGCTCACTCGCAGGCCGTCGAGGTTCACGTCAGCGGGCAGCCCGAGGACGCTGACGCCGTCCTTGAACTTGAGTGGCTCGTACTTCCTGGTCGAGCCGCCCGGGGTGTAGATGCGCTCGGGGGAGAAGCCGAAGTCGCCACCGGTCGGGTCCATCACGACCAGCGCCTTCGTCCGCCCGCCGGTCACGAACGCCAGGTCGAGCCCGCTGCCGGGGGCCGGGTAGCTGTCGGCGATCAGGGTCTGCTTCCCGGCCGCATCCTCGGCCACGTAGCCCACGAGGGTCTGGATCCCTTCGCCCTCGAGCTGGATGTTGTCGTGTGGGTGCAGGTAGGCCCGCTGGACGACGATCGCCGCCTTGCCGCCAGGGGTCTGGCCGGCCCAGGCGACCCTGGCCTCGCCGCGCAGGTCGTTGAAGATTCCGCGGTCGGCGTTGGCAGAGGTCGCGTGGCTCTTGTTCCAGATCTCGACCACCTGGCGCAGATAGGCGGAGTCCTTGGCCAGATCGCCGCGGGTGGACCCCTTCAACAGGAAGCCGTAGGGGTCGGTGACGACGGACTTGGCCGGTTGGACCTGGTCGGAACGGTCGAGCAGGTCGGGACCCACGAGGCCGGCCCCGCCCAGGACGACCAGGCTGAGTGCGGTCGCGGTCAGTGACGCGAAGCGGCGGCGGCGCAGTCTTCGGGCCCCTCCGGTGCGGACCCGGTGGACCAGGTCGGCAGGGGCCTCGATCCCGTCGACGGTGGCGCCGAGGCGCTCCTTCAGTTCGGTGTCGGTCATCGCAGTCCCTCCAGGATCGCGGGTTCGGTGATCAGGCGGAGCTTGCCGAGGGCCCGCGAGGTCTGGCTCTTCACCGTGCCCAGCGAGCAGCCGAGGGCTTCGGCGGTCTGCGCCTCGGTGAGGTCCTCGTAGTACCGGAGCACGATCACGGCCCGCTGGCGGGGCGGCAGCTCCTGGAGCGCGGTCAGCAGCTGGTCGCGGGTGGCGAGGCCCTCGGTGCCGTCGGGCTGTGCCTCCTCGTGGTGACCGGTGAGGGCGACCTCGGGTTTGCGGCTCCGGCGTCGCCAGCGGTTGGCGACCAGGTTGGTCAGGGTCTTGCGGGCATAGGGCTCGGGACCGCCGCGGATCCACCGCCAGCGGACGTAGACCCGCTCGAACACCTCCTGGACCAGGTCCTCGGCCGCCTGCCGATCACCGGTGAGCAGTACTGCGGTGCGTAACAGCCTCGTCGAGGCTCCCCGCACGAAATCGTCGAAATCATCACCCCGGGTGACCATTCGACCCCCTTTGCGGCTAGTTACCGGCTATGACACCGGCCTGGCCGGGAAGGTTGCTTTGAGACGGTGCTCGCGTCGGAGGGAACTCATAGACCAAGATGGAGCCGTTCGCGGGAGGAAAGTTACGGGGGCACGGCGGAGAAGAGGAACGATGAGCACTGCACCCGGTACGGCGCCGGCCGACGTCCGGCGGACCCGCAGGTCGCTGGTGGCCGGCACGGTCGGCAACTTCGTCGAATGGTACGAGTTCGGCGCCTACGGCTTCTTCGCGACCGTGATCGCGGCGAACTTCTTCAGCAGCACCTCCACCAGTGATGCCGAGAGCCTGATTAAGACCTACGCCTCGTTCGCGCTGGCGTTCTTCTTCCGCCCGATCGGTGCGGCCGTGTTCGGCCGGCTGGGTGACCGGATCGGCCGGCGTCCGACGCTGATCCTGGTCCTGCTGCTGATGACCGTGTCCACCACGCTGATCGGCATCCTGCCGACGTACGCGACCGTCGGTGCGGCGGCGCCCTGGCTGCTGACCCTGGTCCGAGCACTGCAGGGGTTGTCGGCCGGCGGTGAGTTCGGTGGCGCGGTGTCGATCATGACCGAGTTCGCGCCCAGGACGAAGCGCGGCCTGTACGGCGCCTGGCAGTCCTTCACCGTCGCGCTCGGCCTGCTCACCGGCGCGGGACTCGCGGCGACCCTGGCGACCGTGCTGAGCAAGGAGGCGCTGACCGACTGGGGCTGGCGGATCCCGTTTTTGCTCGCGCTGCCGCTCGGCCTGGTCGCGTTGTGGTTGCGGCTGAGACTGGACGAGACGCCGAACTTCGCCAAGGTCCAGCAGGAGGCGGCGCCGCCGGCGGACAAGGCCGAGGTGGCCAAGGCGATTGCCCTCGGCATCGGCCGGTTGATGGGCTGGTCGGCCGCCGGGTACACGTTCCTGGTCGTGATGCCGTCGTACCTGCAGGCGACGTTGAACGCGACCTTCCAGCAGGCGTTGGTGGCGACCGTCCTGGCCAACCTGGGCTTCGCCGTGTCGATCCTGCCGGCCGGCTGGCTGAGCGACCGGATCGGGCGGCGCCCGGTGATGGTGACCGGCGCGGCGCTGGTCGTCGTACTGGCCTTTCCGTTGATGAATCTCCTGCAGGACAAGGAGAGTTCGAACGCCGGCAAGGGGCTGGCGGTCTTCGCGGCCGGACTCGTCGTTGGGCTGATGGCCGGGCCAGGACCGGCCATGCTCGCGGAGATGTTCCCCACCAGAGCGCGCTACACCGGTCTCGGCCTGGCCTACTCGCTCTCGAACGCGGTCTTCTCCGGCTCGGCCGGCCTGATCATCACCGAACTGATCAAGCGGACCAAGAACATCGACATCCCGGCGTACTACGTGGTCGTCACCTGCGCGGTCTCGGTCGTCGCCCTGCTGACCCTGAGAGGCGACGACCACAGACGCGAGTTGCGGGACTGACGTGCGCGTCATCGGCTTGATGTCGGGCACCTCGTACGACGCGATCGACGCGGCGGCGGCCGATCTCCGGATCGAGGACGACCAGCTCGTGCTGACTCCGCTCGGCATGCTGAGCGACACCTATCCCGACGGGTTGCGGGCGGAGCTGGCGCGTTCCTTGCCTCCGGCAACTACAACGCTGGAACAGGTCTGCCGGCTCGACACCGGGATCGGGCAGGCCTTCGCTTCAGTCGCGGAGCAGGCGGTCGAGCAACTCTGCGGCGGCCACGCCGACCTGATCGTGTCGCACGGGCAGACGGTCTTCCATTGGGTCGACGAGGGCCGGGTGCACGGGACGTTGCAACTCGGGCAACCTGCGTGGATCGCCGAGGCAACCGGTACTGCGGTGGTGTCGGACCTGCGATCCCGCGATGTCGCCGCCGGTGGTCAGGGCGCGCCGCTGGTCAGCATCGTGGACGTCCTCTGGCTCCGCGGCCGCCCCGGCACCCCGGTCGCGCTCAACCTCGGCGGGATCGCGAACATCACCGTCGTACCGGCCGCGGCTGATCCCATTGCCTTTGACACCGGCCCGGCCAACGCGTTGGCGGATGCTGTGGTTCGCGACCTCACCGCCGGGCAATCCACCTTCGACGCCGAGGGCGTGATGGCGGGTCGGGGACAGGTCCACCAGGAGCTGTTCGCGCGGTTGCTGGCTGAGCCGTACTACGCGCGGCCGGCGCCCAAGAGCACTGGCAAGGAGTTGTTCCACCTCGGCTACCTTGCGGAGGCGATGTCCGGGCTCCCGCTGATCGGGTCGGACGACCTCGTCGCCACGGTGACTGCACTGACGGCACGGACCGTGGCGGACGCAGTACTTGCTCACGGCGGGACGGAGGTGATTGCGGCCGGTGGTGGAATCCGCAACCCGGTGTTGATGCGCATGCTGGCCGAGGAGCTTCGCGGGGTGCCGTTGCGGAGTACTGATGAACTGGGACTGCCGTCGGCGGCCAAGGAGGCGTACGCGTTCGCAGTACTGGGCTACTTGACCGTGAACGGACTTGCTGGAACTGTGCCGAGCTGCACAGGAGCCCGACACAACAGCGTCCTCGGCTCGATCACCCCCGGCGCCGGCCCCTTGCCGGTCTCAACGGGCCCGCACCGCGCGCCGGTCGCACTGCGGATCAGCTGACTACGGCGCGGTACTGGTTTACTCGTTGACCCACGCAAGGATCTGTTGGGCCGCCTCCTCGGGCGTCCCGTTGGCAGCTACTGAACGGGGGACGATTTTGCGCAACTCGGCGGCGTCCTCGAGTGCCTCCGCGATCTTCGCCTCCGGCCAGCCTCGCTCGCGCAGCCGTCGGCGGCGGACGGTGTCCGGGCAGTCGAGGTGCAGCCAGCGGCCCTCGGGCAGCTGGGCCGGGACGCCTGGCGTGAGCAGCAGGACCGGCGCACCGGAGCGGCGGATGAGCTCGGTGATGCGCAGCCACAACGCGTTGTACGCGGGCCAGTTCGCGGCCGCGGACGGGTCGGCGATCTCGATCCCGAGCACCCGGCCCTGGTCGTCGAGCAGCTCGTCCATGTCCATCACCACGAGTGCGCCGTGCCGCAGCCGCAGCAACTCGGGAACCACCGTGGACTTGCCCGAGCCCGGCGCACCGGTCACCACGAACAACCTCGTCACGCCCCCATTTTCACCGAACCGGGCGGTAGGCGACACTCAGTGCGGCAGGTTGACCTTCGAGTTGGTCGAAGACCCAGGATCGGCGGCATGACAGACGAGCTGCTGACGATCAGCGCCTTCGCCCGCCAGGTCGGGCTGACCCCGAGCGCGCTGCGCTTCTACGACGACTGCGGTCTGCTCCGCCCGGCCTCGGTCGACGAGCAGAACGGCTACCGGTACTACTCCCCGTCGCAGGAGGCGCGCGCTGCGTTGCTCCGCGACCTGCGCGAGATCGACCTGCCGCTGGCCGAGGTACGGGTGGTCCTGGACGAGGACGCCTCGCACGGGGTGGCCGTCATCCAGTCGCACCTGAAGACTGTCGAGGGCAAGGCGGAAGCGGCGCGGCGGGCTACGGCGAGGATCCTCGCGTCGCTCCAGGCCGTGCCCTACGAGTGCGCTGTCACCCTGGGCGGCGCGGAGCTCGCCAGCGCGGTCCGGCAGGTCGCCGCTGCGGCGGCCGCGACCGATGAGATCCCTGCGCTCGCCTGCGTCCTGCTGGAGCTCGGCGAGGACGAGGTGACGCTGGTGGCCACCGATCGCTACCGGCTGTCGGTGCGAAAGCTCCAGCCGCTCGGGTTCGCCGGGTACCCGCGCAACCTGTTGGTCCGTGCGTCCGAGCTGACTGCCCTGGCCCGCTGGGTTGGTGCCGCGGCGGAGGTCCGCCTGGAGACGGGACCAGCCGGTACTGCGCTGGTCGTCGACGGTGAGTCTCGGCCACTGGGAGTGGTGGACGACGAGTTCCCGGCGTACCAGTCGATCCTGGACGGGTTGACTCCGCCGACCTGCCGGGTGGTGGCCGACCGGCAGCAGTTGCTCGCGCTGCTCACCGGCGAGACCGTTGCCCTCGACATCGACTCGGGGAAGCTGACGGTCACGGCGGTGGACTCGGGGGAGTCGCTCGGGGTGCTGGAGGGGATCGGCTCGGGCGCTGTGCAGCTTGGCTTCTCGGCGTCGCTGCTGGCGGCCGCGTTGAGCGTGAGTGTCGGCCCGGACGTCCTGCTGGAGCTCTGTGCCGTCGACCGGCCGGTGGTGGTCAGGTCGGCCGACCAGGGGACCTTCACCACGCTGGTGATGCCGACCCGCCTCGACGGGTGAACCGCGCCTACTACGGCTGGTTGGCAGGCGCGACACTCTCCACGTTCGGGGATGCCACCCTGTTCTTCGCGCTCGGCTGGGCGGCGGCGGATCTCGGTCCGCAGGTCGCCGGCCTGGTCCTGACCGGCTACACCCTGCCCAGAGCAGTTCTCCTCCTCGCAGGCGGCGTCCTCGGCGACCGCTGGGGCCCACGCCGCGTACTGCTCACCTGCGACTTCCTACTGGCCTTCCTGACCCTCCTACTCGCAGGCGCCTTCCACCTCGTCGGTACTACGGCCGCGCTACTCCTCCTGACCGCAGCAGCCATCGGTACCGTCGACGCTTTCGTACTGCCCGCAGCGGGAGCCTTTCCTCGCCTCTTTGCCGACGACAACACCCTGCCCAAGGCAATGGCACTACGCACGTCCACCCAGCAGGTGGTGACCCTGGCAGCCGGCCCACTCGGCGGGCTCCTGGTTGCAGTCGCAGGGCTGGTCGGAGCGCTACTGGTGGACGGCCTCACCTTCCTGGTGTCGTTCGTCATCCTGCTTGCCATCAAGCCGCCACTGGCTACTACGGCAGTCCCTTCCGGGCAGTCGGCGTTGAAGGAGGCGCTGGACGGCATTCGCCTCGCCTGGTCCGAGCCGGTGCTGCGGGCGCTGCTGCTGACCGTCGGCCTGACAGCTGCGTTCGTGCTGCCGGTCACCTCTCTGTGCGTCCCGCTGCTCGCACGCTCCAACGGCTGGAATGCATCGCAGGCCGGGCTGGTCGTCGGCGCCACTGTGGTCGGCAGCCTGCTCGTCACCGTCGGCGTCGCTCGGCTGGGTACCTTCGCGCTTCCCGGAACGACAGCGGCTGCGGGCTGCCTGCTGGCCGCCGCAGGGATGGCTGCTCTCGCAATGTCGTCGAACGCCTACGCAGCGCTGCTCTGCGGGCTCGTCCAAGGCGTAGGAGTCGGCCTGTTCACCTCCCACCTCGCACCGCTGTTCGTTGCCAGTACGCCGCGATCCCACCTGACCAGGCTGCAGTCCTTGCTGGCCCTGGCTCAGACGCTCCCGTTGGTGGCGTCCATGAACCTGCTGGGAGGCGTCGCCGAGGCGGGCGCGCCGGTCGCAGTACTGACTTGCGCAGCCGGTACTACGCTCGCCGGAGCGACCCTGCTGAGTACGCGAAGCGTCCGGAAAGCAAACGTAGGAGTATCTTGAGAGGCACCGGGGTCGGTGGCGCCTCAAAGTCGAGCGCCTTGGAGTCTCCGGTGTGACGAGGCGATCGCGATGTCGTTCCCGCTCTTTCTGCCGTCAGTCCAGGCGCCGACCGAACCATTGCGGCTGAGACCTTCCGACATCACGCTGGGCGTCATCTTCGCCGAGCTGAACGCCGCCCGGTCGGCGAACCAGGTCGAGCGTGGCGCGCCGCGCATCGGTGCGGTCGGCGGACCACGCGCCGACCGGCTGCTGCAGAGCCTGGAGGCCTGCGCCGCCGCCCTGACCGAGCGCAACCTGCCGATCCCCCCACCCATCCGCGACGAACTCCGCCTCCGCCGCAGCCTGTACACCCCCCGCCGCGGCTGACCAAGCCCTACTCCGTAACAGATTGCTGCGGGCTCAGTTATTCCCTGGTGACGGGTGGACGGCGGGGTCGCGGCATGCCCCGCTAGGGTCTGTGCCGGTCGGTCCTCCGCCCTGGGCCGAACTTGTCATTCCAACGGGGAGTGCTTTTCATGCGTTTCGCCCGCATCGTCTTCGGCCTGCTGCTGGCTCTGATCGGACTGTTGGTCACCGTCGCGGGAGCCGTCGCCGCGTTCTGGCTGGTCGGTCCCGACAACACGCTCGACACCGGTGAGCAGTCACTGGCGAGCAAAGGCCTGGCGGTGATGACCGCACCCGACCTGATCAACCGCCACGGCCCGAAGCTGCACGTCACCGCCTCGGCCGGCAAGCCGGTCTTCGTCGGGATCGGTCAGGACATCGACGTGTCCAGCTACCTCGGCGCCGCGCAGTACACGCGGGTGGTCCGGTTCGACCTGCCCGCGCGGTTCGACACCCAGGAGATGACCGGCCGGGCCGTGCCGCTGACCGCGCCGGGCCGGCTGGACTGGTGGACGGTCAAGGCGGCCGGGGCCGGGAAGCAGTCGATCGCCTGGCCGATCGTCGACGGCCGGTACGACGTCGTGGTGATGAACGCCGACGGGTCACCCGGCGTCGACGCCAAGGTGACCTTCGGAATCGAACTCGAGGGCGCCTTCGGGACCTCCCTGCTGGTCCTCGGCGGCGGGCTCGTGCTGCTCTTCGCCGGCTTGCTGCTGATGTTCGCCCGCCGCCGCAACCGTCCGCTCCCGCCCGTCCCGGTGATGTCGCCGGTCCAGGCGACCACCCCGGTGATGCCCTACACCCCGCCGGCCTCCAAACAATCCACCCAGGTACGCCGGTCCGCCGGGCTCGCCACCGCCTTGTTGCTCGTGACAACCGGATGCGTGGCGGTGCCGACCAAGAACGTGAGCCACCAGGTGACCACGAAACCCGCCGTCACGCTGGCCGACGGTCAGGCGGTGGTCAAGAAGTACAACGAGATCAACAACCAGGCGAACCTGACCCGCGACGCGAAGCTGTCCGAGACGATCGAGGGCGACCCGACCCTGGCCCAGACCCGGGCGGGCTACCAGATCGACCGCAAACTCGATGCCGCCGGCAAGGACAAGGTCAAGCCGTTCACCTACACCGACCCGGAGATCGGCGCGCCCCAGTTCTCGGCGTACCCGATGCGGTTCGTCGTTGCCTCCGGCATCTCCACCGACCCGCAGAGCCGTCAGCTCGGCGTCTGGGAACGGCAGGACGCCGGGTCGCCGTGGTTGCTGACCCACTCCGTCTACCCCCCGCTCGCGATGAAACTGCCGCCGATGGCGGGCCTCCGGATGCCGGTCAAGGCGGACATGGCCAAGCTGCCGGTGCTGCCGCAGACGGCCGGCACCAACCTGGCGGCGTACCTGTCAGGTGGTGCGAAGGCCAAGCAGGCGGCGCTTTTCGTGCCGTCGCCCGGCGCCGTCAACCTGCTCACCAAGCGGGCGAAGGCGAAGGTCGAGGACGCCAAGGAGACCTACATCTCCACCGTCGTGGACACCTTCCAGCTGTCCGGCCAGCCGCTCACCTTCATCGCGGCGAACGGCGAGGCGCTGGTCTTCCTCACCCTCACCGAGCAGTACCGGCAGAACATCGAGCCCGGCTCCAACGCGTACTGGACCAACGGCGCGGTGACCGCCTTCAGCAGCATGGTCAAGTACACCCAGAGCCTGCACCAGGACTACCTCCACCAAGTAGCCCTGGCGATCCCGCGCACCGGCAAGCCCCGGATCCTCTCCATCGACGGCCAGTTGGTCGGCGCCGGCGGTAGCTAACCGCGGAAGGTCGCGCTGACCGTCCGGCCGTGGGTCTGGTGGGTTGGAAAGGTCAGGCGGGTGCCGGTGAGGGTGTGGTTCACCGTGATGCCGGGGTCGCCGGTGAGTTTGGTGAGCCAGCGGGCCTGGACTGTCACGGTGACGGTGGTTCGGGTCGTGGTGGGGTCGCTGACCGCGATGGTGGTGGTGCGGTCGGGGTGGTGTTGCGTCAGGAACGACGCGGGCCCGCCGATCGTGTAGTTGAGCAGGTGGTGGTGGCCGGGAGTGAACGTGTTGGCCGCTGTCAGCTTGAGGGCGGGGTGCTGGATCGCCTGCAGGCGTGGGGTGTTCGAGAGGAGTAGCAGCCGGCCGTAGCGGTACGAGCGGAGGCTGGTTTCCGTGGCGTTGGGGACGAGGGCGTAGGCGAGCGTGCTGCGCCGGCGCGTCTCGTGGGTGAGGCTAAAGACCTGCTTCGTGACCGCCGTGTCCGGGTTGGATGCGCGGACCACGCGGCGGCTGCGGGTGACCTGCTCCAGTCCGACGGTCACTGGACTCGGCTGCAAGAAGTAGTAGCCGACCGAGGTGCCCGCCGTCGTGTTGGCATAGCGAAGCCAGCTGAGGTCGGCCGAACCGGTACCGGACCACGCGCCGCCGTTCCGCAGTACGCCGGTGAGCTGGATCGCATCGGTGGGGGCCGCGATTCGCGCGTCGATCGAGGTGGTGACCGGGCGCTCCTCCTGATCGCCGACCCCGGCGGCCAGTACGACGATCTCGTCGTCCAGCAGGAACCACGACTTGGTCGACTCGGCGTTGCGGTAGACCACGAAGTCGTCCGGCAACTGGTCGCGGTCGGCGTAGGCCTGATCGCTCGACTGGATCCAGCCCGCGGCTCCATAGGTGCCGAGCGTGGCGCCACCGGAGTACTGGTTCGTGCCGGTCGGGAAGTACACGTACTTGTTCTGCAGCTCCGACGAGGCCGTGAACTCTGGCGGTCTGTTGTAGTACGCCGTGCCATAGAGCTCCGGGATCGACTTGCGCTGCTCCAAAGGTGTAGTGACTCCAGCGAGCCGGTACGGCGACACGGTGGTCAGGTAGTCGACGCCGTACGCCTGGGTCTGGTCCTGGCCGCTGAGGTAGAGGTAGTAGGCGCCGTCCCCCTGGAACCACGGCATCAGGTTCTCGCCGCTCATGTACTCGTACTTGCTGATCCGGTTCGAGCTCCGGGCCAGCGCGAACGCGTAGCCGGGCCGGCGGTGCACCGTCCGGTCCATCGCGTTGAAGGCGACCGAGCTCGACGCCGGGTTGAGATCGGCGGGCTTGATGTTGCTGTCAGCAACGATATCGGCGAACCGGGCGATACTGACCGGCGAGACGAAGTTGTTCGGGTTCAGCGTCGGCCGGGCGGTGAACTTCACGTAGCCGCGCAGCTTGGCCGCGTCGGCGGCAGCCGCGTAATCGGCGAGGTCGACGATCGCCTCGACCACCACCGCGACATCGTCGTACCCGGTGGCGGGCCGGGAGATCGCCCGGCCCTTGACGGCCTCCATCATCCAGCCCTCGAAGATGAGCGGCGCGAAGCCGTGCTCGACCCATCCCTGCACGACCTTCACCAGGTCGTCGCTGCGCGCGTAACCGGTGCCGTCGAGGATCTTCACCGTCTGCACGACCCGGGTGAGCATCGCCTTGCCGTACGAGCCCGTGTAGGCGACCGAGCTGTGCTGGATGAACGAGCCGTCCGCGTAGTACCCGTCCGTCACGCCGTGCTGGAGGTGGTACGGATCGATCGTGGCGAACACGGTGAACTGGTCCTGCAGCGCCTTGCGGATCCGCGCGTCGTCGGCGAGCAGCGCGCCCTGGATGACGCGGTTGGCGGTGATGTCGGCCAGGTTCGCGCCGGTGTGGAAACGCGAGTCGAGATCGACGTCGCCGTTCTGGCCGTTGCGCAGGTAGGCGTCCATCGAGGCGACATACGTCGCGACCAGCTCGGCCGGCGCGTCGAGCAGGGCGAGCGTGCGTCCGGCGTACTGCGAAATGCCGATCTCCCAGGTGAACCAGTTGCCGTAGTACCCCTTCGACTGGTCGCCGTAGTAGTTCGCGTGCAACCACGCCAACTTGTCGAGCACCTTCGCCCGCACCGCGGCGTTGCCCTGCAGGTCGGACGCCGGGCCGGGACGCCTGAACGCCAGCGCGATCTCGTAGAGATGCTGGTACGACGCACTGAGGTTGGGGTCGCTCGTACCGAGAGGAAGCCCGGCGAAGAGCTCCCCGGGCTGAGCCCGATCCATCGCGGCCAGCCAGGTCCGAGCGGTCTGATCCATCGTGGCGAGCTTCGCCTTGACCTCCGGCCGCGCATTCGACTCCGCCGTACCGGCGAAAACGGCGACCGCATTGGCCAGCAGCATCCCCGCTTCATCGGAGGTGGCCTCGGTGCTGGGCCCAGCGTGGGCCGGCGCAGGATAGACCGCGCTCAACAGAGCGGCGGCGGGCACAAAAGACAGCAGGCGACGACGGGTGATGTCCACTGGTACTCCCGGGCGAAAGGGAAAAACCTCACCCAAGGGAGCCAACCAGTCGAAACTATGTTACGGCAACCGCTTACCCCAGCGAGTGAGACGCAACACGCGGGGCGTGATGAGGCCTACACCGACATGACTCACCGGTAACCAACCAATAACATCGCTGGTATGCAGATCCTCGCCATCGTCGTCTCGCTCGCGATCGCCGCCGTGGGTATCGCGTTGTTCGGCAAGACGATCGGGCACATCGTGTCCGTCATCAAGCTCGGTCAGCCGGCCGCGGGCCGGACCGACAATCCCGGGCAGCGCACCGTCACGCTGGCCAAGGAGACGCTCGGCCACACCCGGATGCTGCAGTGGAGCCACATCGGCATCCTGCACTGGTTCGTGGCGTTCGGCTTCCTCGGGTTGTTCCTGACCCTGGTGACCGCGTTCGGGCAGTTGTTCCACGCTGACTACGCGCTGCCGCTGATCGGGCACTGGTTCGTCTTCGAGTGGGCCACCGAGTTCCTCACCTGGACCGGTCTGGTCTCGATCGTCGGGCTGACGGCGATCCGGCTGCTCAACCTGCCGAAGGGTCACCTGGCCCGGTACAGCCGGTTCTTCGGCTCCCGCGCCTGGCAGGCGTACTACGTCGAGTACACGATCCTCGGCGTGATGATCTGCATCCTGCTGCTGCGCGGCCTGGAGTCCGAGCTGTCCGGCGGCGACAAGTTCCACTACCCGACGACGTTCTTCGTCGGCGACGCGCTGTTCGGCGGGCTGAGCGAGCACGGCCTGGAGAACGCCGTCTACCTGGTCGCGATGATCAAGATCCTGATCTCGTTCGCCTGGATGATCACCATCTCGCTGAACGCCACCATGGGCGTCGCCTGGCACCGGTTCACCGCCTGGCCGAACATCTGGTTCAAGCGCAAGGCCGACGGCGGTACGGCGCTCGGCGCGCTGCAGCCGATCATGGTCAAGGGCGAGCCGATCGACTTCGAGAACATCGAGGAACTCGACGAGGACGCGGCCCTCGGCGTCGGCAAGGTCGAGGACTTCACCTGGAAGGGCCTGCTCGACTTCACCACCTGTACCGAGTGCGGCCGCTGCCAGTCGCAGTGCCCGGCCTGGAACACCGAGAAGCCGCTCTCGCCGAAGCTCGTGGTGATGAACCTGCGCGAGCACGCCTACGCGAAAGCGCCGTACCTGCTGGCATCCTCCGACGACGACCGCAAGTCGCTGCCCGAGCTGGTGCTGGCCGAGCAGGAGCGGCCGCTGGTCGGCTCACCCGACGTCGCCGTCATCGACGAAGAAGCCCTGTGGGCCTGTACGTCGTGTGGCGCGTGCGTGCAGCAGTGCCCGGTCGACATCGAGCACGTCGACGCGATCATGGACATGCGGCGCTACCAGGTGCTGATCGAGTCGTCGTTCCCGTCCGAGCTCAACGGGCTGTTCAAGGGCCTGGAGAACAAGGGCAACCCGTGGAACATGAACCCGTCCGGACGGATGGACTGGGCCAAGGACCTGCCGTTCGAGGTCAAGCAGGTCGGCACCGACGTGGAGACGCTGGCCGAGGTCGAGTACCTGTTCTGGGTCGGCTGCGCCGGTGCCTTCGAGGATCGCGCCAAGAAGACGACCCAGGCCGTCGCCGAGTTGCTCGACATCGCGGGGGTGAGCTTCGCAGTACTGGGTGATGGTGAGACCTGTACCGGTGACCCGGCGCGGCGGGCCGGGAACGAGTTCGTGTTCCAGCAGCTGGCGATGCAGAACGCCGAGGTGTTCAAGGAGACCGGCGTGAAGAAGGTCGTCTCCACCTGCGCGCACTGCTTCAACACGCTGAAGAACGAGTACTCCCAGCTCGGCGTCGAGCTGGACGTCATCCACCACACCCAGCTGCTGAACCGGCTGGTCCGCGAGGGCAAGCTGACCCCGGTCGCACCGACCGACAGCGCGCTCAACGGGCAGAAGATCACCTACCACGACCCGTGCTACCTGGGCCGGCACAACCAGGTGTACGACGCGCCCCGCGAGCTGCTCGAGATCATCCCGGGCGCGGAGTTCGCCGAGATGCCGCGGAACAAGACCAAGTCGTTCTGCTGCGGCGCGGGTGGCGCGCGGATGTGGATGGAGGAGAAGACCGGCAGCCGGATCAACGTCAACCGGACCACCGAGGCGGTCGAGACCGGCGCGGACAAGATCGCCACCGGCTGCCCGTTCTGCCGGGTGATGCTGTCCGACGGGCTCACCGCCAAGCAGGCCGACGGCTCGGCCCGCGAAGAGGTCGAGGTCGCCGACGTCGCCCAGCTGCTGCTCGCCTCGGTCAAGCGCGGCGAGTAAAAACCGCTGCAACTTCCTGCAGTTTTCTGCCCTCATAGTGGACGAGACCATAAACTTGGCTGGTTGTTCCACTGGGAGGGAAATCTCGTGAGGCTACGTTCCCGGGTGGCGGCTGTTGCCGTCGCCCTACCGATGATTCTCGGCGTCGCCGCCTGCGGCACCGATGACAGGTCCGGCGCTCCGGCCGGCACCACCCCGACGCCCGCCCCGGCGACTGCACCCGCCACGACCACCGCCAGCACCGCGCCGCTGAAGGCCGCGCCGCCGCTGCGGCTGACCAACGCGAGCTTCATGCCCGCGATGAACAAGGCGAACCAGAAGGTCACCTCGATGGAGGCGACCACCCGGATGGTCGTCCAGGGTCAGGCGATGTCGATGAAGGTCGCCACCACGACCAAGCCGTTCGGCCTGAAGATGGACATGTCCACGCCGGACGGCCTGATCAAGATGATCGTGGTCAAGACCGGGATGTACATGTCGACCCCGGATCTCCCGGCCGGCAAGTACCTGAAGCTCAGCACCGGTAAGGACGCGGAGTTGGCGGCGCTGGCCGAGATGGCCGAGAGCGCGGACCCGGCGAAGACGTTCGAGGGCTGGAACAAGGCCGGGCTCAAGGTCAAGTTCGTCAAGAGCGAGACCGTCGGCGCCCGCAAGCTCGACCGCTACCTGGTGACGATGGACACCAAGACCGCGCTCGGCGCCAAGGCGAAGGGCATCCCGGCCGAGGCCAAACTGCCGAAGACGGTCACCTACACGGTTTGGATGGGCACCGACAACCTGCCGTACAAGCTGTCCTTCAACCTGCTGGGGATGGACGTCCAGATGGACATCACCGGCTACAACACCGTGCGCCCGATCACCGCACCCCCAGCCAGCAAGATCGTCAAGAAGCGCTGAAGACGATGACCTGCGGTTCAGGGTGGCAGCACTAGCCGCCACCCTGCCGCTGCTGGCCTAGCGGGTCAGCGGAGGTAGGAGGCGCCGTTGAAGTCCAGGACGGCGCCGGTGGACCAGCTGGCCTCGGTGGAGGCCAGCCAGTGGACGGCCGCGGCGACCTCGGCGGCGCTTGCCACCCGGTTGAACGGGCTCTGGGCGCGGATCGCGTCGCCGCCAGGGCCGCTCAGCCCTTCGGCGGTCATCTCCGTCGCAATGAAGCCGGGCGCGATTGACGTCACCGTGATGTCATGTGGCGCCAACGCGATCGCCATCGACTGCCCGAAGGCGTGCAGCCCCGCCTTGCTCGCCCCGTACGCCGGTACGTCCGGCTCGCCGCGATAGGCGCCACGCGACCCGACGTTGACGATCGCGCCTCGCCGGGACCCCTCGGCCGGCGCCACGTCGAGCATCTGCCGGGCCACGCACCAGGTCAGGTGGGCTGCCCCCTCGAGGTTCACCGCAAGCGTCCGGCGCCAGGCCGACACCCACGCGTCGTACGACGTCTCCGCCAGCGGATGCGCGATTCGGCGTGAGCCCGCCGCCGGGTCGTCGACGAAGAGCGCGGCATTGTTCACCAGGACGTCGATCCGGCCGAGCTTTGCTGCCGATTCTTCAACCAGGGCAGGGATTCCGGCCGGATCGCCCAGATCGCCGGAGACCACCGCGTGCCCCTCGCCGGGTAGCTCGGCCAGCACTTCCTCGGCCTTGCCAACCGCGCCGCGGCAGTGCAGGACAACCCGGTCGCCACTCGCCGCGAACACCTTCGCGACCTCGGCTCCGACGCCGCGCGATGCGCCGGTGACAAGTACCCCTCTGGACATGCCTTCTCCCTCTGCTCGAATGCCCGCCATTCTGCCCCTGACAGCATCATGGCGGCGGGGTGACATCAGAAGGTGTTGACAGTGACGTCACTATGACGTCATGATTGCGTCATGGAACTTGATCACTACCTCGAGTCGGTCCGCCGTAGCGTGGAGAACGCCACCGCGCTGGCCGACGACCAAACTCGCTCGGTGGCCCAGCGCCTCGGAGCAACGCTGGATGACGCGGGCCGGCTGGCCCTCATCTCAGCCCTGTCCGACGCCGCCGGGGAGATCAGCCGCGAGCTGTCGCCGGGCTCGGTCGAACTGCGGATGGCCGGTGGCCGTCCCGAGTTCGTCGTCACGCCGGCCCCGAGCCAGCTGACCGGCCCGGACGACGACCTCGACGACCAGGTGGACGACGTACCGGCCGCCGAGGAGCTCGCGCCGGACGCCGATGAGCCGACCGCACGGATCACGCTGCGGCTGCCGATGTCGGTGAAGAACAAGGTGGACGAGGCGGCCACCGCGGAGGGCATCTCCTCGAACGCGTGGCTGATGCGCACCGTGATGACGGCCCTCACCGGCGGCCGCGGCTACGGGCCGGGTCGTCCGCCGCGGCCGCCGCGCGCGCCCCGGGGCGGCCTCTTCGGTCCCGACGGACCGCTGGGCCCGGACGGACCGCTCGGTCCCGACGGCGTCTTCGGCAAGGACGGGGTCTTCGGGCCGGACGGACCCTTCGGACCGGACGGGGTGTTCGGCGACGGACGCCGCGGTGACCGGGGCGACCGTGAGTGGGGCAAGGGCGAGCGGGGCCGCGACCGCGGTCCCGGACAGCGCAAGGGTGGACGTGGCCCGGGCCAGCGGATGACGGGGTGGGCGCAGTGAGCTACAGCAGCCAACTGATCGGCGAGGCCGGCGAGCTCGACCGGGTACGGATCGAGATCGGCTCCGGCTGGGTGGAGATCCGCCCCGCCGACGGCGAGAAGACGGTGGTGACACTGGACGTCGACAGTGGCGACGAGGGTGACGTGGTGTTCGAGCTGGTCAACGGCGAGCTGATCGTCGAGGGCCCGAAGAAGCTGCGCCGCGGCCCGGAGATCCGGGTCCGGATCGACACCCCGGCCGTCCTGGACGCCCGGATCCAGACCGGTTCCGGTGACATCAAAGCCCGGATGCCGTTGGGTGAGGCCCGGCTGTCGACCGGCTCGGGCGACATCCGCGCCGAGCGGATCGAGGGCGAGCTCGCGGCCAGCACCGGCAGCGGCGACGTCCGCATCGGGTACGCCGCGAACGCGGTCCGCGCCAGGACCGGCTCCGGCTCGATCGACATCGGAGAAGCGGCCGGCCTGGTCGGGCTGTCCACCGGCTCCGGCGACGTACGGATCGGTGACGCCGGCGGACCCACCACGGTCAAGGTCGGCTCGGGTGACATCACCATCGAGCGGCTCCGGGACCACTCCGTCGCGACCTCCGGTTCGGGCGATGTCCGGGTCCAGTCCGCCGAGGGGCCGAGTGTCCGCGCGGAGACTTCCCGCGGTGACGTGCAGATCGGCGTACCGGACGGTGTGCCGACCTATCTCGACCTCAAGACCGTCACCGGGCAGATCCGGTGTGCTCTCGAGCCCGGTGAGAAGCCGGCCGAGGGGGAGCGCTCGCTGATGCTGCGGGCCCGCACCGTTTCCGGAGACATCACCGTCGTCCGGGTCTGATCGCCCTGAACCACCGCACAGTCAGTCGTCAACGGGGAGCAGCCACCAGTGAAGGAGTAAGCAGATGATCAGCGAACAGCAGGAGGTCGCCCGCTACCGGGTGGCCGAGCAGATCCGGGCCGCCGAATTACGGGCCCAGCGCAAGGAACTTTGTGAGTCGCTGCCGGATGAGGCCCGCAACGGCCGAGCCAGGCACGAGCTTGCCGGCGTACTGCGGCGGTGGGCCGACCGGCTCGAGCCGCAGCCGCGCCATCGCCGTACCGGCCTGTCTGTTGTGCGGTGAGATCGCTGTCCTGTCAGGCAATTTGCAGCTTGTTGCAACGCCTGGGTCTGGTCACCGCCAGGAACCGCTGACGCTGCTAGCGTTCTCGCCGTCAGTCGAGGCCGAACTTGGGGAGAACGAAACGATGTTGCGTCCGTTGGTCGCCGTGACCGCTGCCGCCGTGCTGCTGGCCGGGTGCAGCGGGGGAGACGACAAGAAGTCCGACTCCCCGCCGGGAGGCGACGGCACCAACGCGTCCTCGTCCTCGAGCCCGACCCCGACCGCCCCGGAGGTGCCCAGCTTCGATCCGCCGAAGGCCTTCAGTGTCATCGCGGCGGTGGCCGAGGCCAGGCCGGACGGCCCCACCGAGCTGGACGGCGGCAAGGCCGGCATGGTCGGCAAGACCACGCTCTACGCGAACCGCAACGGACTCGCCGGGATCGGGATCGAGGGTGGCCCGAGCTGGCAGGTACCGGCCAAGGACATTGCGTCGACCAAGGTCGAGGCCTACAGCCGCCCGATGTCGGTCCAGTTGGACGGCAAAGAAGTGATCGCGATGGCGTACGCCCAGAACGTCGAGGCGGGCGGAACTCAGAAGGCCCACGGGCAGGTCGTTCTGCAGTGGATCGAACCGGTCGAGGGCAAGGTACTGTCCAGCGTCTCGGTCGACCTCGGCCCGGTGACCAGCCCGGGCAACACCGCCGCGGGGCTCGCCAGTACCACCTATGACGCCACGACCGGTCAACTCGCGGTCGGTGTCGGTATCTCGGGGAACGGCAACGCCGCGAAGCACGACGTCGTCACCGTCTTCGCGGATCCCACCACCAAGAAGGGGGTGGCGATCCCGGGCGTCGAGGCCGCGGGCGTGCTCAACGGCACCGTGGTCGGCGCGAAGGGACAGTCCGGCGAAGGCTCCACGGCGATGTCGATCGTGGTGGCCGACGGCGCCACCGGGACGATCAAGAAGAACCTGCCGCTACCGACGATGAACTACCTCCACGTGGAGGGCACCGGCGGCAAACATGCCTACCTGTCCGGCAGCGGCTCGGTGAAGGACGGCAAGTACGACACCGATCACCTGCACTCGATGTACGCCGTCGACCTCGCCTCCGGCGCACTGGTCGAGACCAAGTTGCAGAGGACGGAGGACGGGTACCTCGGCTTCACCTGCTTCTCCGACCATGTCACCAGCCTGGTCTGCAACGGCAGCGGTGACCGCACGGCGGACGGCAAAGAGATCACCGAGATCCTGGCCTTCGACGACGCGACCGGGAAGAAGAGCTGGGGCTACAACTCGGTGAGCGGCAGCAGAGTGGTCCCGTCCGTCACCGCCGTCTACAACGGCTACATCTACGGCAAGGCCGAGAAGTTGCCCGCGGTACTGGACGCGAAGACCGGTCAGGACGTCCCCGTGCCGACCCCGACGCCGAGCACCGGCCAGTCGCCGACCGATGGCACCTCGCCGACGGATGGCACCTCGCCGACCGATGGGACCTCGCCGACCGATGGCAGCACCCCGGCCCCGGGGAGCGGCAAGTGGGGCGACCTGTCGCTGCTCTACGGCGATCCGGTCTCGCCGGAGGCCGTCTCGAAGTACGGCAGTGTGTACACGCTGGGTGCGGGGGGCAAGTCGCCGCAGAGCGAGAAGATCCTGGTCGTCCAGAAAGCGATCGCCTGACCACGGCAGTACCAATGACGAAGGCCCTCGGCAGACCTGCTGCCGGGGGCCTTCGTCGTACCGGAAGTTTCAGATGCCGCCGCGGTGGAAGTTCAGGTAGGAGCGCGACGGGGTCGGGCCGCGCTGGCCCTGGTAGCGCGAGCCGTACTTCGCGGCGCCGTACGGGTGCTCGGCCGGGGAGGACAGCCGGAAGAAGCACAGCTGGCCGATCTTCATGCCCGGCCACAGCTTGATCGGCAGGGTCGCCACGTTCGACAGCTCCAGCGTCACGTGGCCGGAGAAGCCAGGATCGATGAACCCGGCGGTGGAGTGGGTGAGCAGACCGAGCCGGCCCAGCGAGGACTTGCCCTCCAGCCGCGCCGCCACGTCGTCGGGCAGCGTCACCAGTTCGTACGTCGACCCGAGCACGAACTCGCCCGGGTGCAGGATGAACGGCTCGTCGCCCTCGGGCTCGACCTGACGGGTCAGGTCGGGCTGTTCCTCGGCCGGATCGATGTGCGGGTAGCGGTGGTTCTCGAACACCCGGAAGAACCGGTCCAGCCGTACGTCGACGCTCGACGGCTGCACCATCGCAGCATCGAACGGATCCAGCTGGACGCGCCTCGCGTCGAGCTCGGCCAAGATGTCACGGTCGGAGAGCAGCACGGACGCAACTTACCGCAGCGTGCCGCACCTCCGCCTCACCTGGCGCCGATACTCCCCGGGCCCCGTATCCCGGGGGTCGGTCAAGGACCTGGCCACGCACCTGTTCCGGAGCCCTCAGCTCCCCGGACCGACAGCGCGGCTACGGGCCCTCGGCAACAGCTCAGTTGGCGAGCTTGTTGAACTTCGAGACCTGGCCGGCGAACGTCTTCACCTGCGCCGGCGACCAGTCCTTGAGCAGATCCTCGATCACCTTGTGCCGCTTCTTGCGGGCCGCGGCGAGCTTGCGCTTGCCACTCGCGGTCAGCGTCAGCAGGGTGGCCCGTGCATCCGACTTGTCGGCGGCCCGCTTCAGCAGTCCCTCTTCTTCGAGTCGCGCGCAGGCCCGGCTGACCGGACCCTTGTCCACCTCGAGCGCCGCGACCAGGTCGGCCATCCGCACCGGCGCGAGCTCCTCGACGTGGTTCAGCAACGCGTACTGCGCCGGCTCCAGGTCCGGATGCGCCTCGTCCGACAGCGTCCGCTGCAGACCGCGCAGCCGGCGAGCGAGCGTGACGAGTTCCTTCTCCAGGTTCTCCAGCGCGTCGTTAGTGTCAGTTGCCACCGTTCACCCCTTCTTTTTCAGTTGCCCCGCAACCATCTTGTCCGGCCCCAGTCAGGACCGCATCCTCACGTTGCGTCGAATGTTGCCCCCGGCAACGCGTTCTAATCTGCCAGAAGATGACCGGCCTGCCCAGTCCTGGGCGTGCCCTTTGTGGAAAACTCCCCCATAACCCCCCGTGCAAACCGCCCCGGGGACCAGGTATGATCCTCACTGTCCGCCGGTGAACCGGTGGCCACGCGGGTGTAGTTCAATGGCAGAACATCAGCTTCCCAAGCTGACAGTGCGAGTTCGATTCTCGTCACCCGCTCCAGTAACCCCAGGCCGATGGCCTGGGGTTTTGCCGTCCCGGGGGTTTGCGAACGCCCGCGTACGGGTAGTCCGGCGCGATTGGTTGCCCGGTCAGTGGCGGCATTTCCATTTCGAATAGCCTGCCGGTTTTGTCCTTGCAAACCAGGGGTGACAACCATTCCACACCGGCGCCGGAAAGCCGAAGGGCCGGCCGAGTGGATACTCGGCCGGCCCTCGCGGGATGGAGCTCGGGGTTACTTGGTACCGAAGACCTGGATCTCGGTCAGGTCGGTGAACTGGCATCCGCCGTAGCCGCCGTCGGGGCAGTTCGTGGCGAAGTCCGGGACCTGCGGGCTGAGCATCACGAACCGGACGAACTTCACGCCGGTGGTGTTGGCCGTCGGCGTCACCTCGTTGTACTGGTTGCGGTTCGCGGCGGTGAACTCACCCTCTGCCGCGGTCGCCCAGGTGGTGCCGTCGGCCGACGTCTCGATCCGGTACTTGCCGGTCGAGGCGCTGCCCGGGTCGCCACAGGTGTTGGACGGATCGATCGAGAAGCTGGTCAGGTTCACCGCGGCCGGCAGCGCGATGTCCAGGTTCTTCGGGATCATCACGTTGGTCGGGGTGCCGTTGTTGTCACCGGTGGTGCTGCCCCAGCCGGTGCCCTGGCTGGAATCGATCGCGTAACCGGGACCGCACTGCGGCGTGAAGTCCGGACCGGTGAAGGCCTTGATCGTGCCGCCACCGGATGCCGCCGCCCAGTTGCGCCGGGTGGCGAAGTTCGCGGTGGTGCCACCGGCCTTGACGGTCAGGGCGTTGCCCAGCACCTCGTAGCCGGCGCCGGAGACGACGAACTTGCCGTAGGTGCCCGGCAGCACGCCGGTGATCGTGTACTTGCCGTCGGCGCCGGTCACTGCGGAGTAGTCACCCGCGTACCCGGAGGCGTGACCGCCGATGAAGACCAGCGCGCCCGCTACCGGGGCGCCGGTGTCCTTGTCGGTCACCGTGCCGTAGATGCTCGTGGGAGCACCGGTCGGCGGGATGTGGAAGTCCTCGACCGGCCGCGAGTCGCCGCCGTCGAGCACACCGGCGTACCAGCCCATGCCGCGGTTGGCGAAGACCTGCCAGATGATGCCGGCGTTCTTGCCGCCGCTGGCGACCAGGTCGGCCTGCACGATCGCGTTGCGCATGTCGAGCATCGTCGGGTCGGCGGCGGACAGTTCCATCGCGCGGGTGATGATGCTCAGTGCGTAGCTGCGGCCGAACCGCTCCCGCAGGTCCCACAGCGTCTGGGCCCAGACCTCACCGGAGGAGTGCACCTCGGGGCTGCCGCCGATGGTCGGGAAGTCGCCGTAGGTGTAGCCACCCTTCGACCCGTCGAGGCCGATGCAGTTGTCGCTGACCGCCTTCACCCGGCAGTCCATCGCCTGGGTGCGGAACAGCTGGCCGTGGCTGACGTACTTGCCCTCCAGCACCTCGCCGGGAGCCTTGGTGTCCTTCTCCAGGCCGTGCGAAACCAGGTAGTCCATCGCGTAGAAGTCGCTCCACGCCTCACCCATCGAGCCGGCCTGGATGCTGTTCAGCGTCGAGTTGCCGGTCGCGTCGACGACCAGCCGGTTCGACAGACCGTGGGTGTACTCGTGGTACAGGATGCTCGCGTCGTTGCTCGAACTGCTCGGCACGAAGCCGTCCTGCTCGTCGCTCGCGCCTGGTGCGTGGAACAGGTACATCTGCATGACCGGCGGGGTGCCGTCCGGCGGGGTGTTCATGTTCGCGTTGTTGACGTGGTTGCCGTCCGGGCCGCCGCCCTCGCCGGTGGCCGCGCCGTCCAGCGCGTTCAGCAGGACGGGGTCGCCACCGGCCGCGTCGAAGCTGCCGGCCGCCGGGGTGAAGCTGATCGGCGGCTTGGCCAGCCAGTCGTGGAAGTTGCTGGCCAGGTAGAAGCCGTTGGTGACGTCCTGGTTCATGTTCGTCTTCCAGGAGTCCGGCTTGGCCGGGTCCCAGGTGCAGACGAAGGTGGCCGCGCAGTACGACGAGCTGGACTGGAACGGCACCAGCTTGTACTCCGCGGTGGTCCTGGTGCCGGGCACCTTGACCGTCTCACCCGCGTTCGGCTCGTTGTCGTCGTTGACGTCCGCGAACGCCGCCACCGAGGTGCCCTCGAGCAGCGTCTTCGCGTTCTTCGGCAGCCACTTGTTGTAGATCAGGTTCTCGATGCGCTGCGTACCACCCTTGGGAGCACCCGGGTAGTTGTCCTGCACCAGCGCGTCGCCGTTGCCGTGGGCGACCAGGTCGCGGCGGTACAGCAGGCCGCCGGTCTGGGCGTCGATGACGTGGCTGTAGCTCTTCATGTTGCCGGCGGTGACGTAGGTCAGCCAGCCCTTGCGCAGCCCGTCGGCGGTGTGGAACCAGACCTGCTTGGCGGTGCCGCCGTCGCTCCACTTGGTGACCCCGCCGGACTTGGTCGCCTTGGCGGCGCCGAGCTCGGCGTCGATGTCCTTGGCGGCCGCGGCCCGGGCCTCGTCGGCGGTGAGCGCCGCGCCGCGGGTGCGCTGAGCCTGCGAGACCAGGCCGGCGATCGGCGCGCCCTGCAGCGAGATCAGCTGGCCGGCCTTGGTGACGTTGCCCTTCAGGCCGTTGCTGAACACCTCGATGCCGTCGACCACCTGGACCCAGGAGATGTGGTGGGTGCCGAGGTCGTCGACGTAGTCCTTGCGCAGCTTGAGGGTGCCGAGGTCGGACTCGGACAGCTTGAAGACCTCGGGGTGCGCCTTGACGTAGGCCAGCGCGATCTCGGTGGCCTTCTTCGAGCTCTTGCCGGTGAGGAAGCCGTTGAGCTTGGTCACCTGCTCCGGGGTACCGGTGTTCGGGTCGACCGCCACCACGCCCTGGCTGCCCAGCGACGTACGGAACTTCTCCGACGCCGCGGTCTCCTTGCCGACCACCTTGGCGGCCCGGGCGTAGGTGGCCCGGTTGTTCGGCGTCCGGGCGTCGAAGTTGCCCTTGCGCTCCTTCGCCGAGATCGGCTTGGTCGCCTCGGGCGCCGTCGTCGGTCCGGGGTCGGCGCTGGTGGCGGCCACCGCCCCACCTCCGGCCGTCACAGCCATGACGGTGGTGACGCCGACGGCAGTGATTGCCAGGAGCCCCCGTCCTTTGCCAGAAATTCTCACAGCAACGCTCCAGAAAAAAGTCGCGCGGGCCGCCCTCAACGACCCGTCCGAGCCGACCCTAAGGGTGACGGCGAGCCCGGGGAAGAAGTATTGACCGATGCGAGGGTTGTCCTTCGTGCTCGGAGCAGTACTGCGAGCGACATCACGATCGTCGCGGTGAGCAGCGATCCGGCTGCGACCAGCGTCCGGTTTCCCGGGTGGACCAGCGACTCCCCACGGCCGGCCTGCCAGGTGAGCAGCCAGATCAGTCCGCCGTACGACGCGGCGGCGATCGCCACCAGCGCGGTCCGCGGGCCCTCGGGGCGCAGTACCGGGAACCGGCGGGCGAGCAGAACGAGGCCGAGGGCAACCAACGGGATCAGCTGCAGGGCGTGGATGCCGAGGAAGTGCCCGATCCGCAGGTCTCCTCCCTGGGTGCTCCAGCCCGTGATCGGCATGCCCGGTCCGCCGTCCTCGCCGCCGACCGTGTGCGAGCCGAAGAAGTCGTGCCGGCCGGTCGCCGCGATCGCCGCCTCCTGGGCGGGGGTGGGACGGAACATCAGGTTGCCGAGCAGCATGCCGCCGAGCGTCGTACCGAGGGCGAGCCGGATGCTCCAGCGCAGCGCCCGGTCACCGGGCTTGTCGAACAGCAACTGGATCGCGATCACCAGCACCGCGGCCCAGACGATATAGATGGTCAACGCCATGATGTTGTGGACCATCTCGTCCGCCGGCGTGGACTGGTTGAAGTGGAGCTGCCGCCCGCGGACGACGACCTGGCCGATGATCAGCACCATCTCGGCCGCGATCCCGACAGCCACCACGGTCCCCATCCACCAGCCGAGCCGGCGGGCCTTGGTCTGCAACGAGAGCAACCAGGCGAGCGTCGCGCAGTAGACGCTGAAGCTCATCAGGAACTTGAGCGGCTTCATCCAGATCGCATGCCCGAGCAACTGGCGATCGTCGAACAACGCCCCCGCGATGGCCACCACGATCAGCGCACTCAACGCGATCGTGACGATCATCAACGGCCGATGCAGCCGCCGAGGCCTATCAGGCAGAGCCGGTACTACGGGTCGAATCCCGCTCGTCATGGTCATGCATCGATCGTCGGGATTCGCTGCCCTGGTTACAGGAGCGTCAGGTCCCGTGCGGGGGTGGATCTACCCCTACGCCGCTTGGCGGGCACCAGGTGGCTTGACGTACCTGGTGCCCGCAGGCGGATGGATCAGAAGGCGGCGGCTCCGTTGGGAGTGCCGAGGCCGGTGGGGCCGTCCCAGCCGGGCTGGGCGTTGCACCACTGGGTCGTCGGGCAGGTGCCGTTGCTGCCGCTGGTCACGTCGAACAGGGCGCCGGTGTTGGCGTACGGCAGCGCGTTGGGATATCCGGCCGTCCGGCCCGACAGCGCGTACACGGCGGCGATGATCGGAGCAGCCTCACTCGTACCGCCGAACTGAGCCCAGGTCGAGCTGGTCTTGGTGGTCGGGTAGTAGATCGCCATCCCGCCCTTGCCCGGATCAGCGGCCGCGGAGACGTCGGCCATCGCTCGTTTGGCGCAGCCGGTACCGGCGGATGCCGCCGCGGCGAGGGCTGTGTTGTACGTCGAGCAACCCGACCCGGCGCCGCTCCACACCGTCTCGCTCCAGCCCCGAGTGTTGCCGGCGGCAACAAGCGACGTACCGCCGACCGCCGTGACGTACGACGAGGAGGCCGGGTAGCTGCCGCCCTGGTAGCCGTCGTCGCCGGTCGAGGCGGTGATCGCGATGCCGGGGTGGTTGTAGTAGGTGCCGTACGTCGCGTCGGAGGCGTCACCACCGCCGTAGCTGTTCGAGATGGCGACCACCCCGGGCTGCTGGGAGGCCGTGACGACGGCGGCGCCGAGATCGGCGAAGCTGGCGGAGTTGGCCTGGACGACGAGGATCTTGGCATCCGGCGCGGCGGCGGATACCGCGTCCACGTCGAGCGCCTGCTCACCGGCCCAGCCGGCGTTGAACCGCGGCAGCGAGGTGCCGCCGCTCTGGTTGATGATGCGCAGGCAGCCGTTGGCCACCGTGCAGGCGGACAAGCCGAACTGGGAGCGGTAGACCCCGAGGTCCCGCTCCAGTGACGGGTAGCCGTAGGCGTCGACGATGGCGACCGTGCGGCCGCTCGCGCTCAGCCCGTTCAGCTTGTAGGCGTCCCGCAGGCCGGCCGGGGTGAGCCCGGTCGACGGCGGGGCGGTGGCGGCCGGTGTGACGCCCTGGTCGTTGACCAGTTTGACCGCGTGGCAGACGGCGGTGTGCGGCATCGCCGCGGCCGAGCAGACCTTCGCGACGTGCTTTCCGGTGGTGGTGGACGGGGCCGCTACGGCCCCCGGTAGCTGGACGGTCAGTCCTGCGACGGCTAGTGCACCGACGCCCAGGGCGGACACGAGAATCCGTTGCCTCAACAGAACTCCTCGAGCTGGGCAGGCCCGCCCTGATCATCTCGGTCGGGGGCGGAACCGGCGTGAGTGGTGCCGGAATCGTCCGCCCGCGCGGCAGCCGTAAGCCAGCGATCCGGTCCCTGACAAATGTCATGGGTGAAGGACCGGGAGGCCGGTACGGCGGGGTGGTTTTCCCCGTCAGGACGCCAGGTTTCGCGCATCGGGCCGGGGGTGAAGGATTCCCCCCGACTTTTCGGATCGCCCCCGTTGGGTGGCTCGTCACCTGCTCGACGGTTGAAGAGTGCCGGCCGTCCGGCAACGCCACCGGGCGGCCGGCACTCGCTTCAGAGGAGTCCGAGGTCGGCAGACTCCTGGTCGGTGAAAAGGCGGGAGCGGATCAGGAAGCGGACGCCCTCTGGGGCTTCCACCGAGAAGCCGCTGCCCCGGCCTTTGACGACGTCGACGGTCAGGTGGGTGTGCTTCCAGTACTCGTACTGGTTCCTCGACATCCAGAACGGCACCGGCCGGTCCAGGCCGTCGACCACGAGATCGCCCAGCTGGATGTCGGAAGCGCCAGTGCGGAACTCGCCGTCCGGGTAGCACATCGGGGAACTGCCGTCGCAGCACCCGCCGGACTGGTGGAACATCAGCGGGCCGTGCAGCTCGGTGAGCCGGCGGAGCAACTCCGCCGCCTCCTCCGTGTACGAAACCCTGTCCGTCATGGGTTAGAAGAAACCGAGCTTGTTCGGCGAGTAGCTGATCAGCAGGTTCTTGGTCTGCTGGTAGTGGTCGAGCATCATCTTGTGGTTCTCGCGCCCGATGCCGGAGTTCTTGTACCCGCCGAACGCCGCGTGCGCGGGGTAGGCGTGGTAGCAGTTGGTCCAGACCCGCCCGGCCTGGATCTCGCGGCCGGCCCGGTACGCCGTGTTGATGTCGCGCGACCAGACACCCGCGCCCAGCCCGTACAGGGTGTCGTTGGCGATCTTGATCGCGTCGGCGTAGTCGTCGAACCTGGTCACCGAGACCACCGGCCCGAAGATCTCCTCCTGGAAGATCCGCATCTTGTTGTCGCCCTCGAAGACGGTCGGCCGGATGTAGTAGCCGCCGCTCAGGTCGCCGCCGAGGTCGGCCCGCTCGCCGCCGGTCAGCACCTTCGCGCCCTCGGCCTTGCCGATGTCGATGTAGGACAGGATCTTCTCGTACTGGTCGTTGCTGGCCTGCGCGCCCATCATCGTGTCGGTGTCCAGCGGGTTGCCCTGCTTGACCGCCTCGGTGCGCTGCAGCGCGTCACCCAGGAACGTGTCGTAGATGCCGGACTGGATCAGCGCGCGGGACGGACAGGTGCAGACCTCACCCTGGTTCAGCGCGAACATGGTGAAGCCCTCGAGGGCCTTGTCGTAGAAGTCGTCGCGAGCGCTGGCCACGTCGTCGAAGAACAGGTTCGGGCTCTTGCCGCCGAGCTCCAGCGTGACCGGGATGATGTTCTCCGAGGCGTACTGCATGATGAGGCGGCCGGTCGTGGTCTCACCAGTGAACGCGACCTTGGCCACTCTGTTGCTCGAGGCAAGCGGTTTGCCGGCCTCGACGCCGAACCCGTTGACGATGTTCAGCACGCCCGGCGGGAGCAGATCCGCGATCAGCTCCATCAGCACATGGATCGAGGCGGGCGTCTGCTCGGCCGGCTTCAGTACGACGGCGTTGCCCGCGGCGAGCGCCGGCGCCAGCTTCCAGGTCGCCATCAGGATCGGGAAGTTCCACGGGATGATCTGGGCGACGACGCCGAGCGGCTCGTGGAAGTGGTACGCCACGGTGTCGTCGTCGACCTGCGAGATCGAGCCCTCCTGGGCGCGCAGCGCGCCGGCGAAGTACCGGAAGTGGTCGACCGCCAGCGGCATGTCCGCGGCCAGCGTCTCGCGGACCGCCTTGCCGTTGTCCCAGGTCTCGGCGACGGCGAGCAGTTCGAGGTTGTCCTCGATCCGGTCGGCGATCTTGTTCAGGATGTTCGCCCGCTCGGCCGGCGACGTCCGGCCCCAGCCCGGCGCGGCTCCATGCGCCGCGTCGAGTGCCGCCTCGACGTCGTCGGCGGTCCCGCGGGCGATCTCGGTGAAGTTCTGACCGGTCACCGGCGTCGGGTTCTCGAAGTAGCCGCCCTTGGCCGGGGGCACCCATTCACCGCCGATGAAGTGGTCGTAGCGCGTCTTGAACTCGACCGGACTGCCAGGCTGTCCGGGCGCCGCATAGATCGTCATGGGTCCTCCTGCTTGAAGAGCGTGCTCCGAAGCTAGGTCGCGCCACGTTGCATCGACGTTGCATCGCGTCACGGCCTTGTCTGCGGCTGCGTTCCGGGCGAGGCTGAGGCGTGGACGCACGGCAGGAGGCGCGCCGGCTCAGTGAGCTGTACGACGAGGTGCTCGGTGGAGGCCGGGTGCCCGGCGTACCGCGTCCGTTGGTGGCAGCGTCCTGGGAACGTTCGCTGGCCGCGCAGGTCGATCCCGAGCTCGATGCGCCGCCGCTCGTCGTCGGGGCCGACGTCCTCGAGTCGTTGCGCGAGGACCACCCGCTGCGCGCAGTACTGCCGATCCTGCGGGAGACGCTGACGACGATCGCGGACGAGGCGTCGCACATCATGATCGTCACCGACGCGCAAGGGCTGATCCTGTGGCGCGAGGGTGCGGCCGACGTCCGCCGGCAGGCCGACCGGATCGCGTTGACCGAAGGAGCTGTCTGGTCCGAGGACGCGATCGGCACCAACGGCATGGGTACCGCGCTGGCGGCCGACCAGCCCGTCCAGATCCACTCGGCAGAACACCTCGTACGACGGATCCACGCCTGGACCTGTGCCGCCGCGCCGGTGCACGACCCGGACACCGGCAAGCTGATCGGCGCCGTCGACGTGAGTGGTCCGCTCCGCACGGTCCATCCGGCGATGATGGCGCTGGTGACCGCCGCGGCTCAGCTGGCCGAGGGGCAACTCCGGGTCCGGATGGCCGCGGCCGACGAACAGCTCCGCGCGCGCAACATGCGCCACCTCATCGCGCTCGGCGACGCGCCGGGCGCTCTGCTCACCCCGAGCGGCCGGGTCCTGGCGGTCCAGCCGTTGGCCTGGCTGCCCGACCGTCTCCACGTTCCGTCCGGCGCCGACCGGATCGAGCTCGGGGACGGCCGCGAAGCCGTTGTCGAGCAGTTGGACGAGGGCTACCTGTTGCGCATCCCAGGCCCGGTAGCCCGACGCCGGCCCTTGCTGCGACTGAAACTCCTGGGCTCCGGACAACCGGCCGCTGTTGTCGGCGGCCGCGAGATCGCATTGACCTTGCGCCGGGCTGAAGTCCTTGCACTGTTACTACTGCATCCTGCCGGGCTCACCGCCGAGCAGCTCATGCTGCAGCTGTACGGCGACGAGGGGAACCCGACGACGGTTCGCGCGGAGATGCACCGGCTGCGCAACCTGCTCGGCCAAGGAGTGCTCGACACCAAGCCGTACCGGATCATCGCCGACGTGTCCGGCGACGTCACCGACGTCCAGAGCGCCCTGCGAACCGGTGACCTGGCCAAAGCGCTGGACCTGTACAACGGTCCGCTGCTCGGGCGATCGGACGCGCCGGCGTTGCGAGTCGAACGCGACGAGCTCGACGCGACGCTTCGGCGCGCAGTACTGGACTCTGCTGATGCCGAACTGTTGTGGCGGTTCGCGCAGACTCCTACCGGTGCTGAGGATCTCGAGGTCTTCGAAGTCCTCGACCGCAGGTTGCCTGCCGCTGATCACCGTCGCCCCGCAGTCAGTGCTCGCTTGGAGCGCCTGACCTAGCTGCACGGATCAGAGGTACTTACCTGCGTCGTCAAAGCTGCGGCGGGCTTGCTCGACGTGGTCGAGGTTGGTGCCGGCCCACTCGGTGAGGTGGGCGAAGAGCGGGGCGAGGCTGCCGCCGAGCTCGCTGATCTCGTACTCGACCCGCGGCGGCACCTCGGGGTAGTAGGTGCGCACGATCATGCCGTCGCGCTCGAGTTGGCGAAGGCGCTGGGTCAGCACCTTCGGGGTGATGCCTTGGATGCGCCGCTCGAGCTCGACGAACCGCAGCCGGCCGAAGGTGTGCAGTGACCAGAGGATCGGCGTGGTCCACCGGCTGAACACGATGTCGACGACCGGCGCGATGGGACAGGCCAGCTCCGGATCGTTCGTGCTAGCCGACCAGCTCGTCTCTTGTGCTGCCACCAGTTACACCCCTTTGAGCTGGTTACTTTCCTGTAGGTACCTACTATACCGGCGCTGCTAGCGTTCTTGATGTCAGCGGAAAGCACAGTAAATAAAGGGGTTTTCGTGATTGTGGTGACGGGTGCGACCGGGAATGTCGGGCGGCCGCTGGTCCAGGCTTTGGCGACAGCGGGCCTTGAGGTGAGGGCGGTTTCGCGGGGCCTGGCCCCGGTGGACCTGCCGGGTGGAGTTGGGCACGTGAGGGCGGATCTGGCTGCGCCGGAGTCGCTGCGGGCAGCGCTGGACGGTGCGGAGGCTCTGTTCCTCCATGACGGCGGGGCGGGCGGCCAAGGGCTGGATCCGCGAGCCATTCCGGAGCTGGCCAGGGCGGCCGGGGTCCAGCGTGTGGTGCTGCTCTCTTCGCAGGGCGTGGCGACCAGGCCTGAGTCGGCCTCGCACGGAAGTGTCGGGCTGGCGATCGATGAAGCGGTCCGTGAGTCGGGCCTGGCCTGGACGATCCTGCGGCCTGGCGGCTTCGCGTCCAATGCCTACGCCTGGGTGGAATCGGTTCGCGGGGAGAGGACCGTCGCCGCGCCCTTCGGTGACGTCGGGTTGCCGGTCGTGGATCCGATGGATATCGCGGAGGTCGCGGCCATGGCCCTGCGCAAGGACGAGCACGCGGGACAGGTCTACGAGTTGACCGGGCCGGCCGTGGTCACCCCACGGCAACAGGCCGAGGCGATCGGCGCGGCCCTCGGCGAACCGATTCGCTTCGTGGAGCTGACCCGGGCCGAGGCGCACGCGCGGATGGTCACGTTCATGCCGGAGCCGGTCGTGGAGACCACGCTGAACGTGCTCGGCGAACCCAACGCCGCCGAGCTGCGGCTCAGCCCGGACGTCGAGCGGGTGCTCGGGCGCGCACCCCACTCCTTCGCCGAGTGGGCGCTGCGCAACGTGGAAGCATTCCGCTGACCTGCTCACTGTGGTCAGCGATTTCACATCGTGGACAATGGACTGTAAGTGCAGTGGATTAGTCTAGTTTCGCCGGTGTGGCCGTCGTGGGTGACTCAGCGTCGTCGTCACGCCTTCGCGGGCGGGGCGGCGACCGAGCCGCGTTCGATCAGGGTCGGCTCGACCGTGGTCCGGCGAACTCGCCGGTTGGTGTCGACGGCCGAGGTGACCCGGCTGACCACATCGGCGACCAGGTCGTCGAGCGGCCAGTGGAACGTGGACAGTGGCGGACTGAGCAGCTGGGACATCGGCTGGTCGTCGTACCCGAGCAAGGACAGGTCCTCCGGGACGCGGATGCCGAGCTCCCTGCAGGCGGCGTAGACACCGAAGGCCATCGAGTCGGCGAGCGCGAGGATGCCGGTCGGCCGGTGGCTTGCCGTCAGCAGTTCGCGGGCGACCTCGGTGGCGCCGGCCAGGTCGTGCGGACACGGCACGATCCGCACCTTCAGCTTCAGCCCGACCGCGACCCGCTGAGCGATCTCCTCGGCCGGTCGCTCCACCTCGAACCGGCGCGACGGGCTCAGTACGGCGACGCTGCGGTGACCGGCGTCGGCCAGCCGGCGCAGCGCAGTACTGACTCCCGTCTCGTTGTCGAACAGCACCTCGGACTTCGCCTTGGCGGCCGGCAGCGCGTCGCCGATCGCGATCACCGGCGCCTGCTGGGCGATCGCCGCCCAGCCTTTGGCGCCCGGATCGATCGGGATCACCACGATCGCGTCCGCGCGGTGGTCGACCAGATGCTGCGCGAGCTGGAGCTGCCGGTCGGCGTCGCCGGCCGAGTCGATGATCCACGCGTTGCGATCCGGAGCGAGCAGCTCACGACCGAGCGCGGCGGCGAGGCGTTGCTGCCAGAGATCTTCGAGCGAAGCGCACAGTACGCCGACCGAGCCGCTCCGGCCGGAGGCGAGAGCGCGCGCCACGGGGTCCGCCTGGTACCCGAGACGCTCGGCGGCTTCCTGCACCCGCTGCTGCGTCTCCGGGGTGCCTTGCAGACCTCGCAGAGCGTAGGAGACCGCCGCCATCGACAGGCCGGTCTCCGCTGCGATGTCCTTGAGAGTCGGCCTTCGGCCTGTTCCGGACATGTGAACGACCCTAGGGCACGGCGGGGACAAAACCCTGCGGGCCGGTCGGCTTCGAGCGGACGTGGCTTGACAAACCGGTCTTTGAAGCGCTTCACTACGAGTGTCTTGAAGCGCTTCAAAGAGTTCGGGCCGGCGAAGGAGGTGTCCGCGTGATCGACGTTCATCAGCACCTGTGGCCGACTGAGTTCGTGGACCGGCTCCGGGCTCGCACCGAACCGCCGTACCTGGATGGTTGGACGCTGCACACGAGCGGCGAGCCGCCGTACGACGTCGATCCGGCGGCGCATGCGATCGACAAACGCCTCGCGCAGGAACTGGACGCCGGGACCTCGCTGGTCGGGCTCTCGCTGTCGAGCCCGCTCGGAATCGAGCACCTCGGCGACGCGGCGCTGCTGGATGCCTGGCACACCGGTACTGCGTCTCTGCCCGCACCCTTCAAGGCCTGGGCAGCCGTCAACCTGGTGGAGCCGGATCTCGATGGGCTGGAAGGCCTGCTGTCGCAGGGGTTCCTGGGACTGCAGCTGCCGGCCCAGGTGATCGGTACTCCGGCTGGCTGGGCTGCCGTCGGCTCGTTGCTCGCTCTGGCAGAGCGGTTGAACAAGCCAATCCTGGTTCACCCGGGGACGGTTGTGCCGCCTGGTGAAGAGCTGCCCGGATGGTGGCCGCCGGTGGTTGACTACACGCTTCAACTGCAGGCCGCGTGGTGGGCCTGGCACGCGTTTGGTGGGCGTACGGCGTACCCGAAGCTGCGGCTGTGCTTCGTCGCGGCGGCCGGTCTCGCGCCCGTGCACCACGAACGGCTGACCGCCCGCGGCGGCCGGCTCGGCACCATCGACCCCAACCTGTACGTCGACACCTCGAGCTACGGCCCGCAGGGGATCGACGCGGTCGCCCGGGTCCTCGGCATCGACCAGGTCGTGCACGGCACCGACCGGCCGTACGCCGGGACCGTCGACCTCCGGCAGGGCGACGCCGCGACCGCGGTGATTCGCCACGACAACCCGCACCGGCTCCTGTACGGACCGGTGCCACCTCCTGAGAGGGGAGTGCAGTGACTGCTCAGCCCGTTTCCGACGCACCCGTCGTACCCGCGCGCCAGGCCAGCCGGCTCGTGGAGCTCAACGACTGTCTGTCGCTCGACAACCTCCCGGGACGTGATCTCACCCCGGCCGAACTCGCCGAGCTGGCCGGCGGCCTGGCCGCCCAGCCACACCTGTGGGAAGACAAGGTCGCCTACAACGACGAGGAACGCGTCTTTGCCTCCCTGCACCGTGACGCCAACGTCGACGTCTGGCTGATCTGCTGGACGCCGGTCAACGACACCGGCTGGCACGACCACGACGTCTCCTCCGGAGCGGTAGCGGTTGCCCGCGGCAAACTCGTCGAACACAACCTGGCCATCGGCACCGAGTCCATCGAAACCGAAATCGAAGCCGGCGACGTCTACGGCTTCGGCCCCGAACACATCCACCGCGTAGTAGGCCTCGACAAAGGCAGCGTCACCATCCACGCCTACAGCCCCCCGCTGTGGCGCATGGGCCAGTACTCCGTCAAAGAAGGAGTCCTCCGCCGAGTCTCAGTCTCCTACGCCGACGAACTCCGCCCCCTCGACTGACAAACCCTTGTTTTCAAGCAAGGAGCTGCCCCGGGGTGGCCTGGAGTTGCCCGGGGGATGGCCTGCTGTGGGGTGGGTGGCGTGAGCAGACTTCGTGGGTATGACGGCTCAGGTTGATGTTGATGTTCACTACACCTCTCTTCATGACGAAAAGGCTCGGCTCAGTTCGACCTTGCGTGGGCGGTTCGAGTTGGCTCGGATGCAGGATCTGCTGGGTAGGTATCTGCCGGAGCCGCCGGCGGATGTCGCGGATATCGGTGGTGGGCCCGGGGTGCATGCGCGCTGGCTGCGGGATCGCGGGTATTCGGTCGAGTTGCTGGATCCCGTGGAGCGGCACATTCAGCAGGCGACGGCGGCTGGGATCACCGCAGTACAAGGGGATGCGCGGCGGTTGCCGTGGGAGAACGATCATTTTGATGCGGCTCTGCTGGCCGGGCCGATCTATCACCTGCCCGAGGCGGCCGATCGGCGGCTGGCGTTGCGGGAGGCTATTCGGGTAGTGCGGCCCGGTGGGTTTCTCGCGGTGGTGGCGATCAATCGGGCGGCGAACCTGATCGGGTCGACGTTGGCCAACACGTTGCTGGATCGGCAGCGGGTGGTGACGGAGATTCTCGAGACCGGGTTCAGTCCGGACAACGAGCGGATGGCGCAGACGGTCTACCACACCACCAGTCAGTTGCGGACCGAGTTGACCAACGTCGGCCTGCGCTCCGTCACGCTGCACGGGCTGACCGGGCCCGGTGGCTGGCTGACGGTCGCCATCGACCGGCACTTCCCCGAGATCGAGCTGCCGGACACGCTCACCCGGCATGATCCGATGCTGACCGCGCTGGAGTGTTCGCGGTTGGCCGACCGGCATCCGGAGCTGGTCCCGGCGAGTTCGTTGCTGTTCGCGGTGGGGCAGTGTGTTTGACCGGCATCGCCGGCGCAAGGTCTTCGAGGACGCTGTCCGGTACGCCGCCAACGGCTGGCCGGTCGCGCCGCTCGCAGTACCGCATCACGGGATTTGCCTGTGTGGCAAGGGATGCGTGGAACCGCATCTCGTCGGCGACGTGATCCGCGACGGCTACCAAGCAGCCGAAGTCTGGAGCCCACCGGCCACCGGCTCGGCGGTTGGCGGGTTGGGGGTTGCGTTGGTGGCTGAGTGGTTCGACGTACTGGAGTTGCCGCCGGAGTACGGGGCGCTGGTGAACCATCGGTTGAAAGCCAGTTGTCCGACGGCGATGGCTCCCGCCAAACGGCAGTGGTGGTTCTTCGTCAGCCAGGGTTCGGTTCCGCGTGAGCAGGTGGAGGCGGCGGGCGGCGTACTGCGCTCTGGCGTGGCTGACTGGGTTCCGGCGCCGGGCACCTGGTTGGAGGACACCGGGAGGATCCGCTGGCTCGTGCATCCGTACCTGACCGAGTGGCAGCCCTACCGGCCGCTGGACCCGATCAGCCAGATTTTGCCTGACTATAGTCAGAGGAATGGGGATCGCCGACGTCAGGAGATTCAACCGGACAGTGACCCAGCGGATCGGGGCGCTCAGTGACACCTACATGGCGCGCGACCGGCCGCTCGGGCAGGCCCGGGTGTTGTGGGAGATCGGCCCGGACGGCTGCGACGTGCGGTCGTTGCGGTCCCGGCTCGACCTCGACTCCGGGTACCTGAGCCGCCTCCTCCGCACGCTCGAGAGCGACGGGCTGGTGGAGGTGGAGCAGAGCGGTGACGACGGCCGGGTGCGCACGGCTCGTCTCACCGCTCGCGGGCTGGCGGAGCGGACCGTCCTGGATCGCCGCTCCGACGAGCTCGCGGCGTCGATCCTCGAACCACTCAGCGAGTCGCAGCGGACCCGGTTGATCACCGCGATGGGTGAAGTCGAACGTCTCTTGACAGCCTCGACGGTCACCGTCGGCATCGTCGATCCGCGGCACCAGGACGCGCAGTACTGCCTGCAGTCGTACTTCGAGGAGCTGGCTGACCGCTTCGACGGCGGGTTCGACCATGCGCGCAGCATCTCGGCCGGGGTGGACGAGCTCACTCCGCCCTCCGGCCTGCTGCTCGTCGCGACTCTGCACTCGGCTCCGGTGGGATGCGGCGCCCTCAAGTTCCCCGCGAACAGTCCGGCCGAGGTCAAACGGATGTGGGTCTCACCGGAGGTCCGCGGCCTCGGGCTCGGCCGCCGGCTCCTCGCCGAACTCGAGAAGCAGGCCGTCGCGCACGGCTCCGCAGTACTGCGGCTGGAAACGAACCGCAGTCTCACCGAGGCCATCGCGCTCTACCGCGCCACGGGCTACACCGAAGTACCGGCCTTCAACACCGAGCCGTACGCCCATCACTGGTTCGAAAAGCACCTCACCAGCTGACGACCAGGACTGAGGAGCCCCCTTGGATCCTCAGCCCTGGTCGAATACATCCCTCATACGGGCAAATGGACTGGCCGGTTCACGGCCGGCGCGATAGACATGGCCAAACCATGCCGACCGAGGGGGAGAACCCGATGGCAGAGCTCTCGATCCAGCCGCTGAACCCGCCGTTGCTGCCGCCGGCAACGGGCAACTACACGCACGGCGTCCAGGTGGACGGCGCCGAGCGGCTGGTGTTCGTCAGCGGCCAGGTGCCGTGGGGCGATGACCAGGGCAAGGTCCCCGACTCGTTCGAGGAGCAGTGCCGGATGGTGTGGCGCAACGTGCTCGCCGTGCTGGCCGAGTCCGGCCTCGGCGTACAGAACCTGGTCAAGGTGACGACTTATCTGTCGGACCGGCAGCACCGGGCGCTCAACTCGAAGATCCGCGAGGAGATCCTCGGCGATCATGCCCCGGCGCTGACGATCATCATCTGCGACATCTACGCCGAGGAATGGCTGCTCGAGATCGAGGCGATCGCCGCCGCCTGATTCCCCGTACTGCGGACCGCGAGCGGGCCACTCACCCCGGATTGGTTATGGATCGGCCCGCATCCGCGCAACTACGGTCGGGGGCATGCGGATCCGAATCGTCGACGCGTTCACCGACCAGCCGTTCGCCGGGAACCCGGCCGGAGTGTGCCTGCTGCCCGCCGGCCCCTGGCCGGACGAGAGCCGGATGCAGCAGATCGCCGCGGAGGTGAATCTCGCGGAGACCGCGTTCGCGCGGCCGTCCTCCGGCGATCCGGACGCGGACTGGGATCTGCGCTGGTTCACTCCGACGGTGGAGGCGAAGATGTGCGGGCACGCCACGCTCGCGACGACTCACGTGCTGGCCGCCGACGGGTTGCTGGACGGGCCGGTGCGGTTCGACAGCCTGAGTGGAGTGCTGCTCGCGTCGGTGGATGGCGAGACCATCACGCTCGACTTCCCGGCGTCCACGCCGACGGAGATCGCAGTACCGGCCGGTCTGGCTGAAGTGCTGGGGGTGAAGCCGGAAGCCACCTATCGCACCGAACCACTCGGCGACCTGCTGGTGATCCTGCAGGACGAAGCAGCAGTCCGAACGGCGACACCCGATTCCAAAGCACTCGCAGCGCTGACCGAGCAGCATGCCTTCCGAGGCGCAATCCTCACCGCCCCAGCCGATGCCGACTACGACTTTGTTTCCCGGTTCTTTGCGCCGGCTCATGGGATTGACGAGGATCCGGTGACGGGCAGCGCGCACACCGGGCTGACGCCGTACTGGGCGGAGCGCCTCGGGCGGGAGCGGCTGGTGGGGTTCCAGGCGTCTGCCCGAGGCGGTGTCGTCCAGGTGCGGCTGGCCGGTGATCGCGTCCACCTCACCGGCCACGCCGTCACCGTCCTCGACGGCGAACTACTGGTCTGAAACCACAGCGACTACGCCCAGGTCTCCGCGTGCGTGATCGCGCCGTTCGGGGCGCTCAGCTCGGACAGCACGTCCTCGGCGTCCGCTTCGAGCGGCTCGAACGGCCACTCCGGTACGACGTACGCGCGAGCGCCCGCGACCAGGTCGACCCCAGGTAGCTCGAACCACGCCTCGCCGACCTCGCGGCTGATCTCGTAGATGGCCTGCTCGGCCGACTCGACCGGCACCCGCTCGCCGGTCTCGTCCAGCTCGGCCGGGTGCCGCTCCTGGGCGGACCGGCCGGCCTCCAGCAGCGACTCGAGGTCGACCACGCGCAGGTCGAACCGCGACACCACGCTGATCACCTGGTCGCGCTCCTCCTCTTCCTCCTCGTCGTCGTCCTCGACCTCGTCGTCCAGCAGCAGCGGCGCGGTCCCGGTGTGCTCGAAGACGGCGTCGTTCCAGCCCTCGACGAGCTCCTCCAGCGCGGCGTTCTGCTCGTAGAGCGTGCTCTGCTCCTCGTCGCCGGTCATCGCCAGCAGGGCCTCGGTGTGCGCCTGCAGGCGCTCCGCCAGCAGGCGGCTCGCCTCGGCCAGCGCCTTGCGGCTCTCCTCGGAGAAGAACTGCTCCCCGGTGGCGGAGAACTCCTGGTTGTCCACTTCAGTCACTGCGTCGTCCCTAACTCTGGTGGGGGCTGCTCTTGCCAGCCGTAAGTATGCGCACTCCGACCGACAGCGCGAAGTCGAGTCCCACACCGTCTCGCCGCCGCTGGCTGTCAGAGGCGATCCAGGAACGGTTTACCGCTGCGAACCGTGACGGCTCAGCAGTTCGTCGAGGATCTCGCCTTCGCGCTGGTACGGCTCGAAGTGGCCGGCGGTCAGCTCCCGGAGGGTTGCCGTGGGCAACTTTTCGATCAGGCGCTCGGCGGCGGTGAAGGGGCAGTTGCGGTCCGCTCGTCCGTGCCACCAGGTGATGCTGGTCCGGATCGCGGTGAGGTCGACGTCGGTCCACTCGCCCCCCAGGGCGAGCGTCTCGTCCACCCAGCCGTCGATCCCGGCGGCGAAGGCCTCCTGCTGGGCCTTGGCCTGGGCTGCCCGCCACATCGGGTCGTTCATCACCTCCAGGTCGGACGCGGGCGCGGTCTTCATCGCCTGCTCCAGACCGGCCAGCGGTGACGTCTTGGTCGCCTCGTACGGCGCTGCCAGCAACTCCCGTATGGTTCGTTCGTCGCCGTCGCGGGCAGCCCGGAAGGCGGCCGCGTTGAGCGGGATCATCTGCTCGTACTCGTCGTCGTTCAGCGGTGGGAACCCGACCGTGACGGTCGCCGCGATCACTCTGTCGGGGTGATGGGCGGCGAAGGCGAGCACGTGCGGACCGCCGCCGCTACCGCCGAGGAGGTAGACGCGATCGAGCCCGAGCTGGTCGAGGATCGCGGCCAGGTCGTCCGAGTGCTCGCGAAGCTTGCGGCCGGGCAGTCTGGTCGACCGGCCGAACCCGGGTCGCTCGGTGGTGATCACCTGCAGCCCACGGTCCACCCACGGCGACCGGTCGGCCCGGATGCTCCACCGCGATCCGGGAGTCCCGGGCAACCGCAGCAACGGCGTACCGGTTCCGGTCCCGCCAGCTCTGGTCCAGGCGACCGTGCGGCCGTCCGGACGGACCAGGTGCTCGTCTGCGACGTCGGCGTACAGGTTGTCGTCCACGGTGCCGATCATGCCCGCAGGTGGGGTCCGGGATGTCCGATTCCTTCAAGACGAGCGTGGCCGGGATCGGGCAGGGTGGCTGCATGGAAATTTTCGAGGCTGCACGGGAGTTCGTCCGGACCGAGGCGCGGCTGGTGGAGCGCCGGCTGTTCGCGACGGTGTTCGAAGGGGCCGATCCGGCCGGGGTGGTGGACGCGTTGCGCGGCTACCAGAACGCGGACGGTGGGTTCGGGCACGGGCTGGAGCCCGACAAGCGGTGCCCGGACAGTACGGCGCTGGATGTGGAGACCGCGTTCGACATCCTGCTGGCCGCCGGTGCCCGCGACGACGAGCTGGTACGCCGGGCCTGCGACTGGCTGCAGTCGGTCGCCACGCCCGAGGGTGCCGTTTCGCTCGCTTCACCGGTCGTCGAGGGCTATCCGCGTGCCGAGCACATCGCCGAGTGGACCTACGTGCCCGATCTCAACCCGACCGCCGGGCTGGTCGGTCGCCTCTACGAGTTCGGTGTCGAGCACCCGTGGCGCGACCAGGCCGAGGCGTCGTGCCTGGACGCCTTGGCCAAGGGCTTCCCGGAGGACGCGCACGCGATGCACGAGTCGATGATCTTCCTCGAGCACAGCGGAGAGCGGGACCTGGCCAAAGTGCGCGAGTGGTTGCCGAAGCTGTCGCACTACCGCGCCGACGCGAGCGATCCGTCGTACGGCGTGACGCCGCTGCAGTTCGCGCCAACCCCGGACAACCCGTGGCGGGAACTGTTCACCGAGGAGCAGCTCCAAGGACACCTCGACCGCCTGGTCGCCGACCAGCAAGCCGACGGTGGCTGGGCAATCACGTGGGAGCCGCCGAGCACCGCCGCGACCCTTGAGTACCGCGGCATCGTGACAGTTCAGGCTCTGCGCACCCTCAAGGCCTACGGCCGCCTGCCGATCAGCTGATCTGCTAGTTCGGTGCGGGCATAGAGCACCACCCGGCCGGCTCGCGCCTTGCTGACCAGCCCATTGGTCAGCAAGGTCGCCAGCTGCTGCGAGATCGCGCCCGGTGTCACCTGCCGCCGGCGAGCCAGTTCGAGCGTGGACGCCGGCGACTCCAGCGCGATCAGCAGCGCCGCACGCGCCGGCCCGATCAGACTGTCGAGCGCGCCCGGCGTCGGCTTGCTCTGCTCCCACAGCGTCCCGATCCCACGCGCGGGATAGGCGACAGTCGGCGGCTCATCCGCGCCCACCGGGCTGATCGCGTGCTTGGCGAACAGAGTCGGCACCAGCCAGAACCCACGCCCTTTGACCTCCACGTCGTAATCCAGCTCGTACGACGAGACGCGGAGCCGCAGTACTCCGTCCGACCACCGCGCACTCGGATCGAGCCCGGTCAGTACTGCGGCAGCGCCGTCTCGCGCGAGCAGTCGAGCCCGGTGAACCATGTCCGCCTCGAGCACCGCGCGCATCCGCGGCCAATGCGGCTCCACCGCCTCCACCCAGTACATCGCCACCAGCTCCGCGAGTCGATCCCGCAAAACCCGCGGCCGGTCGCACAGTCGCTCGAGCTCAACGGGAATAGGCCGTCCGGCGTACGCGCTCCGGACGTCGACAACGGCTCGGCCAGGTGGCGTCGACCGGACGCGGCGGAGTTCGTCGTTGACATCCGGGAGCGGCGAGCTGGGTCGTGGTGTGAGGAAGTCGGGCAGCCACTGCACCTCGGGAGCAACCAGCGACAGCAACAGCTCACGATCCGGCCAGTCCTCGATCAATGCCTTGGTCTGCCGGATCCAGGGAAGGTGCAGCACGTGCGCCGACGGCTCGTGCAGAGCCCACAGACTCGTCATCGTCTCCAGCAACGGCGAACACGCGAAGCGCATGTCCGCCAGATCGTCGACGCCGAGCCGGTAGCTGATCATTTAGCTCCAGGCTAACTCTCTGGCTCGGCCGGGACGCCTCAGGTTCTCATCATGGGCATGACCGAGATCCAACTCGTGAGACGTCCGTCCGGCGCACCGACGGCCGACCTGTTCGCCTACGTCGAGACCGAGCCCCCAACGGTTCGCCCGGGAACGGCCCTGGTGCAGAACCTGCTGCTGTCCGTCGACCCCTACATGCGCGAGTGCATGGACGCCGAATGGGAACTCAACGCGAGCCTGGAGGGACGCGCGATCGGCCGAGTGATCGAGTCCGGTACGCCGGAACTCGGGCCCGGCGACCTTGTCTTCCACCGCCAAGGCTGGCGCACGCACGCGTTGGTGACTCCCGCGGAAGTCCGCAAGCTCGACGACCTCCCGGGCGTACCGCTGTCGGCGCATCTCGGCATCCTCGGCGGCACCGGGCTCAGCGCGTACGTCGGCCTGACCAGAATCGCGAAGCTCCAGCCCGGCGAGACGCTCTTCGTCACGGCCGCCGCCGGTGGAGTCGGTACTGCGGCCGGCCGGATCGCCAAGCTGCTCGGCGCGGGCCGAGTCATCGGGAGCACCGGCTCAACCGCGAAAGCGAAGTACCTGACCGAAGAAGTCGGGTTCGATGCGGCCTTCTCCTACCGATCGGGGCCGATCGGCGAGTTGCTGGCCGACGCGGCTCCCGATGGTGTCGACGTCTGCCTGGACAACGTGGGTGGCGAGCACTTGGCCGCCGCCATCGACGTACTGCGCCCGCGCGGTCGCATCGCGTGGTGCGGAGCCGTTTCGTCGTACGACCATCAGGCTCCGGCCGCGCCGAGCAACCTGTACGAGGTCGTCGGCAAGCAACTCAGGCTGGAAGGCTTTCTCGTCCGCGAACACCAGGACGCTCGACCTGAGCTCTACGACTTCCTGACGCCCTATCTGCGGTCCGGCGAGATCGTTTCGGACCAGACGATCGTGCCCGGATTCGGCTCGATGGTCGACGCGTTCCTCGCCATGCTCCGCGGTGAGAACGTCGGCAAGATGCTGGTGGAGCTCTAGGCGGACTCTGCCGGATGCTCGACCTGGCGGTCGCCCCATTGGGTGAGCAGGCCGCGAGCGATCTCCAGGTCGTCGCGCAGGGAACGGTCCGTCAGTACGTCGGGCAGCGCGGCCAGCGCGTCGGCCAGCCACGCGCCGACCGCGGCAGGCGCAAGTTTCTCTGGTTCCAGGCCGGCCAGGCGGACGGCCCGCACGGCGGTCACCAATTCGCAGGCCAGCACGTCCCGCAACGCATCCAGCAACTGCCCGGTCTGTACTGCGGCCTGCGGCGCGAAACTCGCGTGGTGCTCGGCGCCCCGAGACAGGGTCGCTGTGCCCAGGGTTGCCGGTTGGGCCGACGAGCGAACCGAGGCGAGTGCGTCATGGGCGACGTACTCGATCATCATCACGCCGGAGCTCGCCTCCGAACCGCTGGCCAGGAAGCGACTCAGGCCGGTGAAGTCGGGATCGACGAGGTTCGCCACCCGGGAGGTGGACAGGGTCGCGACCGAGTGCAGGCTGAGCCGGAGTGAGTCGAGCCCGAGCGCGATCGGCATCGCGTGCCAGTTGCCGTTGTGCAGCACGGTGTCGCCGGCCACCAACGGGTTCTCCGCCGAGGCGTTGATGTCGATCGCCAGTGCGTTGCCCAGGGCATCGACATGGTCGACGGCCGGACCGAGCACCTGGGCGAAGGCGCGCAGGCCGAACGGATCCTGGATCCGGGCCGGCGGGATCGGCAGCTCGTCGAGCAGGCCGCGCATGCGCCGGGCCACCCGGACCTGGCCGGGTTGCGGGCGGGCCGCCTGGACGCGTTCGTCGTACACCTCGGCGTTGCCGCGCAGCGCGACATGAGACAGCGCGCCGACCAGCGGGACGACGTTGATCAGGGTGGCGGCCTCGACGTAGGCCAGGCAGCATTCGGCCAGCGTGATCGCGTTGCTCGACAGCAGTGGAAGCGCGCTGGTCCCGTCGATGACGTCACCGAGGGCCAGACCGAGCTCGGCCAGCGCGCCGAGGTCACCGGTACCGATCGCGCCGCCGCGATGCAGTTCGGGCAACTCGTCATCGTTGAGCAGGGCAACGATCGCGTCGGCCACCTCGGGGGCCAGCCCGGAGCCTCCGGCCGCGAGTTGGTTGACCCGGATCAGCAGTCCGAGCCGAACCACGTCCTTCGGGTACGACGACGTACCGGTGGTCGAGTGCGAGGCGAGCAACCGGGCACCGTGCTCCGGGTCGGAGGTGAGCACATCACGGTTGGCGCCGACGCCTGTGGTTCGGCCGTAGACCGGCCGATGCAAGGCGATCTCGGCGACTGCCGCTGCGGATCGCGCCATCCGTTCACGCGCGGCGTTCCCCAGTCGCACGGCCGTCCGCCGTTGCCCCAGCGCGACCGCATCCAGAGGCGACAATCCCGCCCCGACCAACTCCACGGGCTCCACTCGCCCAGTGTGAGTCCTGCGGCCCGGCCCACGAAGTACCGTCGGCTGGTAGCCGTCTGAAATCCGAGACAATGGGGTCCGGGCAACAAACAGCCCGCCGATCCGGAGATCGGCGGGCTGGGAAGACTGGTTCGGGTCAGGACTTGCCGTAGCGCTTCTTGAACTTCTCGACGCGGCCCTGGGTGTCCATCACGCGCTGCTGACCCGTGTAGAACGGGTGGCTGGCGGACGAGATCTCGACGTCGACGACCGGGTAGGTGTTCCCGTCGTGCCACTCGATGGTCTCGGTGCTGGTGCGCGTCGAGCCGGTCAGGAAGCTGAAGTTGCCGGACTTGTCCCGGAAGACGACCCGGCGGTAGTCGGGGTGGATGTCTTGCTTCATGCAGCGGTACTTCCTTCCAGGTAAGGGGCGAACGGGTCGGTCAGCTGGGTGGCCGACTCACCCGTACGAAGGACACAACCATCCAGGAGCCGCTCTAATTCCCAGATGTCCAGATCGACTCCGGTGATGGACAGGTACGAGGCGCGGTCGCCGTGCTCGGGGTGCCACTCGAGTGCCGACCTGGCCTGATGGGTCTGGCCGACCTCCGACCAGCGCTCGACCGGCAGGTCGGCGAGCCACGGACCGAGCACGCCGATGGAGATGTTGGTGCCGAAGCTGTCCCAGCCCAGTCGCGCGTGCGGCTGCGAGGCGAGCCAGACCGTTCCCTTGCCGCGCGCGGATTTCACGACCAGCTCCTCCAGGGCGTCGTACAGGCGCTCGGGATGGAACGGCCGGTCCGACTGCCAGACGAGAGTCCGCACCGGCCCGTCGGTTTGCAGCGGAGCACTGATCGACCCCGGCTCCACCCACGTCTCGGCCGTATCCGGATCATGCAGCCGTACGCCGAACAGCTCCCGCGCCGCCGCGGTCGTCTTGACCAGCGCGTGGGGGTTCAGTGCTTGCGCCAGCGCGCGAGTGGTGGGCTCGTCGTCGGGGTGGGCGGTCGCGGGGTTGCTCAGGATGACGGCGTTCGCGTACTCGACCTGCCGGATCAGCACCTCGGCGATCGCCCGGCCGTCTTCCGCCGCGGTGGGGATGCCACGGTCGTGGATCAGGTCGTCGCCACTCACGTCGTCGGCGAAGGGGGCGGTGTCGAGCACGGTCAGTACTGCGTCGACGCGGAGCTCCTCACCGGCATCGCGGGCGATCTCCTCGGCGAGCGCCTGGGTGTCGCCGGCACCGGGGACCGACACGATCACCGCGCCGTACTTCTCCGTGGCCGCGATGCTGACCAGCAAGGGGACGAGTGAGCCGCGCATCGCGCAGGACACGCAGGGATGACCCATCCGGATCACTTCGCGATCGATCACTCCGCCCGCGGTCCGGGCGATGCGTAGTACGGAGCCGCCGACCAGCCCAGTGAGGTCGTACTCGACCAGGACGGTGGAGCCGGCGACAGCCAGCAGGTCGCCGGCCACCGCGGCCCGGGACTGCTCGTCGACACCCGTCAGCAAGGTCACCGGTAGCATCAGGTCTCCCGCCTTATTGAAAATGATTACCAGTACAACCTACACTCTGGGCCACGGGAATGTCAGCCCGGGTGGCCGATGTTCACCCGTCACAGTTCAACGGCGCCGCAGGGCGCCCGGAGGGAAGGTCCGATGGCCAAGCGCAACGACGTCCGCCCGATCGTGAAGCTGCGCAGTACCGCGGGGACCGGGTTCACCTACGTGACCCGGAAGAACCGCCGCAACGACCCCGATCGGCTGGTCATGCGCAAGTACGACCCGACGATCCGCCGGCACGTCGACTTCCGCGAAGAGCGGTAGACCGATGGCGAAGACCAGCAAGATCGCGAAGAACGAGTGGCGCAAGCGCACCGTCGCCCTGTACGCCGAGCGCCGTACGGAGTTGAAGCGGATCATCGCTTCGCCGGCCTCGAGTGACGAGGAGCGGGAGACCGCGCAGCTCAAGCTCCAGAAGATGCCCCGAGACGCCAGCCCGATCCGGGTGCGCAACCGCGATGTGGCCGACGGCCGCCCTCGCGGCTTCCTCCGCAAGGCCGGCATCTCCCGAGTCCGGTTCCGCACGATGGCCCACCGTGGGGAACTCCCCGGAATCACCAAATCGTCTTGGTGATCCACCCCGTACGACGGCCCGGCCGGGGGCAGGTGGTCCCGGCCGGGCCGTCGTTGGGTACCCCTGGTCAGAAGCACTCTCCGGAGCGTGTATTGTTCTCTTTGTCGGAGCGAGTGCGGGACGCGAAAGCGGCCGGTCGCTGCGAACTCCCTGAAGGATCCAGGAGCTGAAGCACGCCTAGTGCGGACTTCGGTCACTGAGTCTTGCCGGGAAACTGGGATGAAAGAAGCCGATTTGACTGGCTTCGGCCGGAACAGTAATGTTTGGCGGGTTGCCCCGGAGTCCTGGCCGAAAGGTTACGGACGCGGTGTGCGTCCGATTCTTGAGAACTCAACAGCGTGCCGAAAGTCAATGCCGAAATTTAGCATTAACCCGTTTCACGGCATTGGATGATCTTGTCCACCCCTGGTCCTTCCTGGATTTTGGGTGCTGGGTTGTCTGTTGTTCGTGTTCGGATTCCTTTGAGAAATAATGATTCAAGTCAGTTTGATTGTTTCTGAGATATCAAAGGATCACTCGAAGTAGTTTGTTATCCGTTTTTGGACGGTTGACATATTGAATTCAACGGAGAGTTTGATCCTGGCTCAGGACGAACGCTGGCGGCGTGCTTAACACATGCAAGTCGAGCGGTAAGGCCCCT
>NZ_JBFAAA010000015.1:0-170706 GCF_040639475.1 Kribbella sp. NPDC023855 | reverse complement strand
CTGGAAGTTAAGCCCTTCAGCGCCGATGGTACTGCGACCGGGAGGTCGTGGGAGAGTAGGACGTCGCCGGACATTCACACTGTTAAGGGCCACCCCGTTCGGGGTGGCCCTTAACATTTCTCCCACCGGTTGCCAGGCGGCGAGACGGGCGACCACATCCCGTCCCAGGACGTTCGGTGGGCGGCGCCGGCAGTTGATTGCCGCCACGGGTCGGCTGGTGACGGCGATGAAGTCCGGCCGGACGGTGGCGACGGAGCTCAATGAATGGGACCTGACGGTCCGAGACCGCGCGGCTGGCCAAAGGCGGATTCCACGGGCACGCTGACGGCGGTTCCTTCAGGAACGTCGGCGCCCACGGGGCGAGCGGTCGCCGCAAAGGCAAGCCCACGGGCCGAGTGCCCACCTGCCGACGCGCTGGCCAACCGACGTGCTTGGCCAACCGACGTCCTTGGCCGATCGACGTGCTGGCGGGCCAGGGGTCGACCTATCGGCGTGCCGCCGCCCCTTCGCCTGCCCGCCTTCGCGCCTCCGCCCCGCCGCCTCGCGTTGCGTCCGCGCGACCGTGCCGGCGTGCCTCCGCCTCGCGTCCGCGCCTCCGTGCCTTCGCCCCGCCTTGCGTCCGCGCCTCCAGGCCGGCGTGCCGCCGCGCCTCCGCCTCCGTGCCGCCGCGCCTGCGCCTCGCCTCCGCGCGCCCGCGCCTCCGTGCCGTGCCGCCGCGCCGGCACCTGGCCTCCCCGCGTCAGCGCCTCCGTGCGCCGTGTCGACCTACCGGCGTACTGGTGTGTGGGCGTCTCGGCGGAGCGGAAGCCATGTGGTGTTAGCTTCCCCTGCAGCGGACAGTCCTGGTGTGTGCCGAAGTCCGGCGGCTGTTTCGCGCTTAGAGGTCTTCGGGGGAGATTCCTACTAGGGCTGCTGCTGCGCAGATGTGGATGGGGGTTAGGTCTGCGGGGGCTACGGGGGCCTGGAGGAGGGTGCCTCGTTCGAAGGGGGTGAGGGCGATGTCTATGCCGGGAGCGCCGGCGATCATGCCTCGGACGTAGGTGAGCCAGCCCATCATCGGGATGCCGCGGCGGAAGACGCCTGCGGCTGCGGCTAGTTCGGTGTCGGCGATGCTGGCCCATTCGGGTTCCCAGATCGTGACGACGGCGCGGAGTACCTGGGCGAAGCGCTCTGACTGGCTCAGGGCGTCCTCGTCGCTCCAGTGCAGGGTGAGCTGGTCCGAGACCGTGGTGAGGGTGCCGCCCATGGAGAGGTCGAACAGCCAGGGGAGTTCACCGGCGCTTTGCAGGTGCAGGCGGGTAGTGCTGGAACCGTTGGAGAGGACCTTGGTGGTCGCCTCGACCATCTCCTGCAGCGGCGTCGACGCGTCGGCCTCGAGCACGTGGAAGCCCCAGCGTTCGTCCTGCGTCCAGAGGTGCACCTCCGGGAACGCGACGGCGACCGCGGTCAGCGTGCGCCCGACGCGGAGAGCCCGGTGGTCGACCGATTCGTCGCGGTGAGCCCATTGGGCGCGCAGTAGCCAAGATGACATCTCACGCCCTCCGATCAGCTGCCGGCTGGACCTGTCCAACGGACGGTACGCCGACCGGTGAGTGGTTGACCAGAGCTACGCCTACTCCGTGTGAACAGATGGTGCGGGCCGGAACGCCCAGCTGCTGACACGTCACCGCTCCAGTGTGAAGCAGCCACAGGTCACCCCCGACCACCGGGGTCCCTTTTCCGCAACCTCCCACCGGAAACCGCTGCAACCCTCCCCTGCACCGTCCACCCCACCAACAGCACTCAGTACTCCGCTCCGTCCACCTCGCCACCAGCCCCATCATCGTCGCCGGCTCCGCTGTCTGCTCCGGTGCTACCGGTTGCGTGCCGGGCGTTGCTGCCCGAGGCAACGGCGGTCGTGCGGTCGGTGCCGCCGACCTCGCTGTCTGCGCCGCGGGTGCCGTGGGTTGTGCCCTCGGCGTCGCCGGCTCCGCTCCCGCCGGTGCTGTCGGTGCCGGTGCTACCGATTGCGTTCGGGGCGTTGTTGCCCGAGGCGACGGCGGTCGTGCGGTCGGCTTCGCTGACTGCGCTGTCCGCGCCCCCGGTGCTGTCTGCGGCGCCGGTGCCGTCGGTCGCGGTCTGGGCGGTGCTGCTCACTTCGCTGTCCGCAGCCGCGGTCGTGCCGTCGGCGTCGCTGACTCTGCTCCCGCCGGTGGCGTCCTGGCTGGTGCTGTCCGCGTCGGTGCTGGCGGTGGGGTTCTGGGAGGTGCTGCCAGAGGCGGCGGTTTTGCGGGTGGTTGCGGTGGGCTTGCTTTTTGTGGGGGCGGGAGTTGGCGCTGTGTCGCTGGGGTCTGGCTTGGTTGCCTTGGGGGAGCGGCGGCGGGACGTGGGCTTGGTGGGCGCTGGTGCGGCGGCGTCGGTGGGTGCCGGTACGGCGACGTCTGGGGACCCTGGTGCGGCTGGGGTGGTGGGAGCGGGTTCAGTCGTCGAGGTGCTGGACTCAGGCGCAGTGGTTGCGTTGGTGGGTGGCGGCGGTGCGTTGGTGGTGGCTGGCGTGGGTGGGTCGGGGTGGATGGAGTCCAGGGTGGCTGGGGGTAGGTCGAGGGTGGGGCGGGGGCCGCGGTAGGAGTCGAGCCAGGTTCGGAGGAGTTCTACGCGGTCGGCGTACTCCTCGTTGCCCTTCACCACGGGTGCCTGGTTGTAGGCCATCGTGTCGGAGGAGCGGCGGAGCTTCACGTAGAGGCGTGAGGAGGACAGTGCGTAGCGTTCCATGTCGTCCTGCAGGGCGCCGATCACTGTGATGTTCCGGTCGCGGCCGATCTGCTCGAACAATGCCACCGCTTCACGCCGGTGCTGGGACCCCAGGTTGCGCCCCAGCTCATCAAGGATCAGCAGCAGCGGCCGGTCGCTACCCCCAGCGAGAGCGGCGGCGCACACGAGCTTGACCGCTTTCTCGTCCATCTGCGCGGTGTTGCCCTTGACGTTGAACGCCGAGAACGGACCGCCCTCGGACCGTCGCCACTTCGGCGTGACCGTCCAGCGCCACGGCTTGTCCGGCTCGGCCGGCGGGTCGGGCTCCGGGTACTCGAGCTTGGCCCCGTACCCGCCGTATTGCTGGTCGAGCCGGTCGAACTCCGTCGACACCAGGCGCAGCCGCGCCTTGATGCCGTCGGCAAGCGATGCGCGGTGGGCGCGTGCCGTGCTTTCAGCCTCGCCGAGTCCTTCGCGGGCGCGTTCCAGAGCCGCATTGCGTTCAGCACGCTGGCTGGCGATCTGTTGTTGCTGCAGGCTGTCGAAGGTCTCGTGCTGCGCCAGGTGGCTCGCCAGCGTCCGCTGCAAAGCCGGTACCAGCGCCACGCGCGCCCCAAGCGTCCCGTTCGACCAGCCCTCGGGCCCGTTGAGGATCTCCCACAGCTCTGACGGGATCTCTTCCCGCGAGCGTGCGTTCGGGAAGCATCGGCGTACGACGTCGTCGAGTTGGGTGCAGGCCTGGTGGTTCCAGTCGGCCGTGGTCCGTCGCTGGGCGGCCTCATCCGGCAAGGCCACCAAGAACTCAGCGGCTTCCGCGCCGCTGCCGCCCCACGCAGTTGTCCTGGAGACGAGGTCGAGCGCGGCCTGCTCCTCCAGCAGGACCAGCCGGCGCTTGGCGAGCTCGTCGAGGATGCGGTCGTGATCGCGGCGGGTCGCCTCGAGGTTCTTCAACCGCTCGTCCCGGACGAGTTGCTGCCCGGCAGCTGCCTCGGCCGACTCCTTCGCCGCCTGCAACGCGGGCGCGAGCTTTTCGCGATCGGTCTCGTGCTGATCGTTGGCCTCGCGGAGAGCGAGGATCTGCTCCTGGACGTCGGCGGCCGTGCCGAGCGCGCGAGCGGCCGCAGTACGGCGCTCGGCCTGTTCGACCCGTGCGCGAGCTTGCTCAAGCGCAGCTGATGCGGCCGACCGCGCTTCGACGGCTGCGTCAAGTCGGCGGCGAGCGGCCTCGATCCGGGCGGTGCGACCGGTGATCGCCTCCTCGAACTGCCCGACGGCGACCACACCCGCCTGATCGTCGATGACCTCCTTGGCCGAGCGGGCGGCCAGCGCGGCAAAGAATCCATCCAGCTTGAAGCGCTTGTCCGCCGACGACGGACCGCCCTTGAAAGCAGCGGCACCGGGCCGATTCGCCAGCACCAGCAGGAAACCCGGATAGCCGGCATCGCTCAGCGCGGAGGTCGCGAGCGCGACATCGGCCGCGTCAACGACAACAGCCTCCCGGTACGGCGCCAGCCGCGGCTCCCACTCCGCACGGTCGGGCGAAGCGAGTTCGGTGATGTCCGTCAGCGCACCGCACTCGATGCCCGCGTTCGCGAGGACCTGTTGCTGCGGGGCCGAAACGGTCTGGCCACTCTCGGCCTCCCGCAACTCGGCGGAGGCCTGATCCACGAAAGCACGCGCCGCGTGATCCCGCCCGATGTGCTCTTCCAGTACTGCGCGGGCCTCCTCCTGCTCATCCGCAGCAGCGGCCAAATCGCGCCCGTCGGCCGAGCGACCCGCTTCGAGCAATCGCCGGTGCTCCTGGCCGAGCCGCTCGAGCTGCTCGCGGACCGAACGCTGGGCAAGATCCAGTTCGCGGTCCCGGGCGTCGAGCTTGTCGCGCTCCTGGCGGGTCAGCTGGACGTCGCGGAGCAGGTTCTCCTCGCTGCCGAACGCCTCGATCTCGGTGTCGATCGTCTCGCGGCGGGCCTCCTGCTCGGCCACCCGCTCGTCGAGAACCCCCAGCTCCTGGACGATCTCGCTGTTCCGCGCGTCGCCGTCGATCAGGTGCCGTGCGCAACGAGCTCGCCACGATTCGCGGGCCGCGGCAAGAGCTTCGCGGGCCGCAGCGCGCTGCAGGATGCCCGCCTCGACGGTGGCCATCTCCTGCTCCCAGCGCTGCAGGTCGGCAGCCGCCTGCTTGGTCGCCTCGCGCTGCGTGTGCTCGGCGGAACGGTGAGCCTGCTCCTGCTCGAGTTCGTGATCGAGTCCGGTCAGCGTGGCGATCGCGTTGAAGATGCGGGCCGGGCCGAGCTCGTTGAGCGGCTCGGCCAGAAGGTTGGCTGTCGGCGACGACCTGACGGAGGTCGACAGGAACGACACGCAACGGACCTGACCGCCGTACAGGACGGTCGAGAGCTTGTTGGCGTGGAAGTCGGTGCGGCCGTTGGAGTGGGGGAGGGCCGCCCACAACGCGTCGGCGCCGGCCGCGCGCTCGGCCTCGGTCGCGCCGTACGGGACGTGCAGGCCCTTCTTCCAGCGCAGATCCAGGTACGACGCCTTGCGGTTGATCCGGATCCAGACGGTGATCGCGGCCGCCTCGATCTCGGCCAGCTCGGTCAGGTCGGGGTCGGAGAAGACGCCGATGATGTAGCCGCGATCGACGTTCGACCAGGTGCCTTCCTGGCCGGCCGCCTCCGCGGTGAAGAGCAGTTCGGCCGCGCCCGGAGCACCGCTGGTCAGCCGCCACTGCTCGTCGGCGTGCAGGAGCGACAGTGCGGCGATCCATGACGACTTGCCGGCGCCGTTGGAGTCGACCGGGCCCTGGCCGGCGACGGTGACGAGGCCCTGGCTGACCATCGGGATCGGATGGGTCGACAGCCGGGACAGATCGACCACCTGGACACCGAGCAGCACCTTCGAACCGAGGATGTCGAACGGGCCGTCCTCGGTCGGGGTCGTGGTGCTCATGCCGTTCCTATCTGGTCTGCGTTCGGGGAGCTCGTCCGGGTGACTCCAGGTCCCCCGGCCGGAAGAACCGACCATATCCAGTCGGCGCGCGCTGGGCCGCATCGGCAGGCCCGGAGCGTTCCCGCGGCGTCCGGAAGGCAGCCGCCGAGCCTCGCCCGAGCCCAGAAAAGTTTCGGCAGCGCTCTGCAAAATCGAAGATTGTCGAATACGTAATCAGCTGCTCACGCACTGTTGACGCCGCTGTCACCCATGACTACCTTGCATTGCGAGGAAAGCGTTTTCCCCCGCGGATAGAGCGCTCTATCCAACCCTTCCATCCGCCAGTACTGCGCAACCCGGACGCGGGCCGCGCGGAACCTGGTACTCGTCCTGGAGGTTCCTCGTGTCATCTTCCGCCCCAACCTCAACCCCTCCGCGCCGCCGGCTCGGCCGTGCCGCCCTGGCTATGGCCGCCTCCGCGGCACTCGTCGCGGCCGGTAGCGTCGCCGTCGCGCCGGAGGCTTCCGCTTACACGTTCGCGCTCCAAGGCTGGGCCACCCAGGGTGGTGGTACGACCGGTGGCGGGAGCGCGTCGCCGGTCACCGTCACCACCCAGGCGGCCCTGATCAGCAACATGCAGGCCAGCGGTGCCCGGGTGATCCGCGTCTCCGGCACGATCGCGCTGCCCAGCGGCATGACCAAGGTCGCGTCCAACAAGACGATCATCGGCGTCGGCAGCGGCGCGACGATCACCACCGGCGGCATCAACGTCAGCCAGGTCAGCAACGTGATCATCCGCAACATCAACTTCCGGAACTGGAACGACGACGCGATCAACGTCCAGTACTCGACCCGGGTCTGGATCGATCACAACAACTTCAGCAACGGGTACGACGGCGCCGTCGACATCAAGCGCGCCTCGGACTACATCACCGTGTCGTGGAACCGGGTGTTCAGCCACGACAAGTCGTTCCTGCTCGGTCACTCCGACGACAACGGCGGTGAGGACCGGGGCAAGCTGCGGGTGACCTACCACCACAACTATTTCGACGGCTCCACCCAGCGCCACCCGCGGGTGCGCTTCGCCAACCCGGTGCACGTCTACAACAACTACTACCGCGCGACCAGCGGGTACGGCGTTGCTTCCACGGTCGGCGCGGGCGTGTTCGTCCAGCGCAACTACTTCGAGAGCGTCAGCAAGCCGGCGGTCGCTCAGACCGGCGACTCGTCCGAGGGCAATCTCAAGCTGGACGGCAACTACCTGGTCGGCTCCGGTACGCCGGTGTCGCGCAACCCGGGGAGCGTCGCGGCCATCCCCTACAGCTTCACCCTGGACGCGGCGGCCGACGTGAAGTCGATCGTCACGGCCAACGCAGGCACCGGCAAGATCTGAATCACGGACTCTGAGCTCGGTGGACGGGCACGCAAGTCACCGGTCGTGTGCCCGTCAAACTCAGTAGCCCTTGAGGTACTGCGTTGAGGTCGTGCCCGGCGAGGTCCCAGGCGAACCCTGTCACCCCGCCGGGCACGGCTGTCTCCCCGGAGCTGCACCCGAGGCTGCGCCGATTTCCGGGCCGTGCGGTTAAACGAGCTGCAGCCGAGGCTGCGCCGTCCCGGGCCGTGCGGTGAAACGAGCTGCAGCCGAGGCAGCGCGATTCCTGGGCCGTGCGGTGAAACGAACCGCAGTTCAGGTGGAGCTTGGGGATGGCTCGAGGCGGGCTCGGATTGCTTCGGCGATCGGGCTCGACGGTGCGGCCGCGAGGATCAGTTGGTCCTGGAGCCGGCGTCGTGCCGCCGGGGTGAGCCGCTGGAGTTGCGGACCGGGGATGTAGCTCGGACCGCCGGAATGATCGCCCGACAATTGAATCAGCCCGGCCGCGCGAAGTCGCTGCAGAGCAAGCCGGCGCTCTTCACCGCTGATCTTCGTGGTGCGCAGTTCGTCGACCGTCGTCGGCCGCGCGGACTTCCAGCTGTCGCCGGTGAGAATGCCTTCACTGCGGGGGATAGCCACCGAATGCACCAACACGAGCACCAGAACCGCGCGATCAACAACAGACAACGGCTGCCAGCCCTGCGCGGTAAGCGTCTCGGCAATGTCGTCGGCGTAACCCGCGGTCCAATGGGTCCCGTCGACATGCACCAACGTGCGCCCGATCAGCTTCAACATCTTCTGCACCTGGCGCCGCAAGGTAACGTCACGCAGCCCAGCCAGCTGTACTTCGGCCACCGGATGCGCGGCGTACTGCACCGCGCTGAAAGCAGCCAGCACTTCGTCCCGGCTCCGGTCACTCAGATCCTGCAACAGAGGATCAAACAACGCGTGCTGCTCGCTCACACGTCCTCCTCAGTCGCTGGAGACTCAGACTCAGAAGGCAGCGGCTCCGGCGCAACCTCAGGCGCCGGCGGAGCAGCCAGTACTGCGGGAGGCGGGTCGGGTAGGACTCGGCAGACCTCGCGTAGGCCGATTAGTTGCGATGGGCCCCACGTGATGACCCGGGGGCCGAGACGGACCTCGCCGGCCTTTTCGTTCCAGAGGAGCCAGCTGGTTGCGTGCAGGCGACGGAGGCTGCCGATGATCAGGGTGAGGTCGCTCGACTGTTCCGGGCGGCCGCGCAGACCGGCGTACACGGCTTTGATTTGGGTGAGCGTGCCAACGACGCCCGGCCAGGCTGAGCCGCTGCGATCCGGCCAGCAGCAGGCTACGCAGATCGCGAGCACTCGGGCCGTCTCGTTCGGCTGCTCAACCGCCACCGCCGACATCCCGAGCTCGTCGAGAACCCCGTGCCCCGCACCGTCCGGCAGCGTCGGCACCATCCAGATCGACGCGCCATCGGGCTCAGCCGCCCGAGTCATCCCCGAGACCGCAGGTGTATCCGGCGAGACCTGCAACGGCCCCGCGGACTGCACCTTCGCCCACCACAACGCGTTGTAGCTGCGTCCGCTCTCCACAACCTCCGGCGCGCTCATCGCGTCACCCGCCGGAACGAACCCTCGGTCGCCCACGGCGTCCCGGCCGACGGATCGACCCGCATCCCGTCACCCCAGACCAGTTCGTAGTCGAGCTCGTCATGCAGATGAGCGGCCGTCAGCTCGGCCAGCACCCGCCGCGCCGTCACCCAGTCGCCCGCGTCGTCGACCACCTCCACGATGCTGACGCTGTCTCGCCCGGCCAGGATGCGCTCGGCCTCCGCCCGAAGATCCTCGCGATCCGTCGCGGCAGCAGACTCGGGCGCGTCCGTCTCCGAAGAAGGCCGCGGCGGCGCCATCCGCGCAGTACCGGTGCGTCGTCCGGACTCGACCGCTTCCAGCATCCCCTCGGGCGAGAACTCCGGAGCGGCCGCGTCGAAGAGCAGCCCGTCCAAAACTCCAGCCAGTACGTCGATCTCGCTGCTCCGCGTGAACGTCAGCCAGGTCTCGATCGGCAGCAACCCCAGTGCCCGCGTCGTACCGGCTCGCTCGACCAGTCGGCCGGCCGCAAGCTGAACGGCATCGGCATACGCGGCCAGCGACATCCGCAGTTGCGTGCAGACCTGGTGCAGGGTCGGCCAGCGGTCGAGGACGATCCGGTGCACCTTCTCGGCTTGTTCGATCAGCCGCTCGTTGCCCCACGCGAGCTGGGCGTTCTCCCGCAGTTGTGCGGTGGTGCTGGTCGAGACCAGGATCGACAACTCGTTCCCCAGCAGCCGGAACACCTTGGTCAGCCGCTCGATCGACGCCTTGCCCTGCTCCTCGACGGCCCGCGGGTCGCTCACGCTGTGCGCCTCGAGCGTCAGCAGTTGGTGCAGCTCGGCCTGACCGCCCTGCACCGACATCCGCTTGAGGAACATCAACATCACGTACGGCGCGAAGGCGGCGCGGTGGCGCAACTCGTTCGGCCGGTCGACCAGCTTGGTGATCGCGCCGTACTGCCGGAGCACTTCGAAGCGCCGCACGATCACGTCATGCGGATAGCCACGGCAGGCGAGCGTGGCCTGCTCGACCGTCATCCCGTCGCTGCCGGCCTCGGCGAACGCGTCCAGGATCGCTTGGTCGACATCGAGCAGTTCGGGATCGACGATCATCGCGCCGGCCTCGCGGGCGAGCACGGCGAAGACCTGCCGGTAGACGCGCAGAACGGCCGCTTCGGCCTCCGCGTCCAGCAACGTCGCGTCCATCGCGCCTCTCCTCCCGTGGCCCGGCCGCCCCGAGGACGACCAGACAACGGACTTTATCGACGCGGCCCGACAGACCGAAACCCGCCCCGACCGGCCTGTGGACAAACAGGCCGGTCAAGGCACAGGGCTAGTCCCTGGAGCGGCGGCGGAAGGCTGCCAGGGCGAGCGGGGCGAACACGGCGGTGAAGACGATCGACCAGCCGATGGAGGCGATCACCGGGTGCCGGAGCGGCCATTGGGCGTCCGCGGACGGTGCCAGGCCGTTGCCCCACAGCTCGCGGCAGGCGGCAGTCAGCGCGGAGACCGGGTTCCACTCGGCGATGAACTGCAGCCAGCCGGGCATGTTCTGGGTCGGCGCGAACGTGTTCGCGACGAAGGTGAGCGGGAACATCACGGTGAACATGAAGCCGTTCACCGCCTCCACCGAGCGCATCAGCGACCCGACCCAGATCCCCAGCCAGATCATCGAGAAGCCGAACAGCAGCAGGAGCAGGTAGCCCAGGACGCCGTTGACCAGCCCGTCGCGGATCCGCCAGCCGATCAGCAGCCCGGTCAGGCTCATCACCACGATGCCGATGCCGGAGTGGATCAGGCTGGACAGACTCCGCCCGACGAGCACCGACGACCGCGAGATCGGCAGCGACTTCAGCCGGTCGACGATGCCCTTCTCCAGGTCGCTGGTGAGCCCGATGGCCACGATGGCGGAGGAGAAGATGATCGTCTGCGCCATGATTCCCGGCAGCAGGAACTCCCGGTACGACGTCCCCGGCACGCTGATCGAGCCGCCGAAGACGTAGGCGAACAGCAGCACGAACATCACCGGCTGCACCGTCACGTCGAGCAGCATCTCCGGCATCCGCCGGATGTGCAGCAGGTTGCGCCAGACGACGGTCATCGACTGTTGCAGCAGGGACCGCTGGTGGATCGGCGGCCTGGTCATCACGGCGGTCATCGAACGGTCTCCTGCTCGGTCAGCGCCTCAACGGTGTCGGTGTCGGTATCGGTCGACTCGGCGCGGTGGCCGGTCAGGTGCAGGAAGACGTCGTCGAGGCTCGGTCGTTGCAGGCCGAGGTCGTCGATGCCGATCCCGCTGTCGGCGAAGACGTTCGCGATCCGGGAGATGTCGCCCAGGCCGCTCGCCGGTGCGGTGAGCCGCCGGCTCGCCTCCTCGACGTGGACCTCCGGCGCGTGCTGCCGCAGCAGCTCGGCGGCGCGGGGCAGATCGACGGCCGCGGTCACCGTGACCATCACGCTGGCGCGGCCCGCCTGGTCCTTGAGCTGGGTCGGCGTTCCGGCCGCGATCACCTTGCCCTTGTCGATCACGATGATCTCGTCGGCCAGCTGGTCGGCCTCTTCCAGGTACTGCGTTGTCAGCAGCAAGGTGGTGCCGTCCTTGACCAGACCACGCAGCACCTCCCACAGGTCGGCCCGGCTACGCGGGTCGAGGCCGGTGGTCGGCTCGTCCAGGAACAGCACCGGCGGCGAGGCGACCAGACTGACCGCGAGGTCGAGCCGTCGCCGCATGCCGCCGGAGTACGTCTTCGCCACCCGGTCGGCGGCGTCGGTCAGCAGAAACCGCTCGAGCAGTTCGTCGGCCAGCTTGTGCAGGTACTTGGTCGGCAGACCGTAGAGCCTGCCGATCAGCCGGATGTTCTCCCGGCCGGTCAGCAGTTCGTCGATGGTGGCGGCCTGGCCGGTCAGGCCCATACTCCGCCGGACCGCCGCCGGTTCCTTGATCACGTCGTGGCCGGCCACCCGGCCGGTGCCGCTGGTGGGCACGCTGAGCGTTGTCAGCATCCGCACCGTGGTCGTCTTACCGGCGCCGTTGGGCCCGAGCAGGCCCAGCACCGTCCCTTCCGGAACGACAAAACTCACTCCGTCGACGGCACGGTTCGTGCCGAACACTTTCACCAGATCGATCGCTTCGACTGCGGGTCCGTTGGACATGCGGTCACCCTAAGGCGCCGCACCGACAAGTTCCCGGGCTTTTCGGCGAGCAGAAAACCTGATGCGGCGGGCGGCCGCAGTTCCTACCATCCGAAGCATGATGAGACTGCTCGGCTAGTGCGTCCTCAAACGCTCTAGCCGACCCCAGCAGCAGTACCGGTGCGGACGACCCAGGCGGTTGTCCCCGGGCTGCTTGCTGTTCTCATTCACCGGAGTCACCCATGGCACCGTCACGTCTCGATGCTCTGTCCATCGGCGCGCAGCACCCGCGAGTTCGCGAACTGCTCGCTGTCCGCAAGGATTCCGTCCCCGGCCGGATCCTGGTCGAAGGCAACTGGGAGCACGACCAGCTCCTCACCACGCCGACAACCATCGACACCTTGTACTACTGCCCAGAAGCAGCAGAAGACACCAGTACTGCGGAACGCGCCGCCGCCCGAGCCCGTGAGGTCTACCGGATCTCCCCGAAGCTCCTCGCCCGGGTCGCCCGGCGGAGCAGATCGGACGGCCTCGTCTCCATCGCCCGGCTTCCGGTCTGGCAGCCCCAGCAGTTCACGTTCACCGAGTTGTCCCTGGTCCTGGTCGCCGACGGGGTCGAGTACGCCGGAAACCTCGGCACCCTGATCCGCACAGTCGACGCAGCCCGCGCGGACTGCCTCGTCCTGACCAGCCGCCGAGCGAAGCTGTCGCATCCATCGGTCTACACGGCCAGTCGCGGCATGGTCCTCAGTACGCCGGTGCTCGAGTTCGACGACATCGCCACGGCGGCCGGGTGGCTCCGGCAGCATCGGTTCGCCGTCCACCTGGCCGACCCTGGTGCGACGGGGAGCTACCGCGTACCGGAGTACAGGGGAGGGCCGACGGCGTTCGTGGTCGGGTCGGAGGGGAACGGGCTTGACCGGCAGTGGCACGAGCAGGGGTTCGACGCTGTCTCGATTCCGATGCTGGGGCGGGCGGACTCGCTCAATGTCGCGTTGTCGGCCGGCATCCTGCTCTTCGAGGCCCGCGCCCGGAAGGAAGGGTGGTGACCGCGAGTCGGGATGGCTCGGCGAGAATGGGGCGGTTGCCGGGAGTCGGGAGTGGAGCTGTGGGGTTTGTGGCGGGCGAAGTGGTGGCGCCGGGAGATCCGCGGGTAGTGCTGGAAGGGCAGTGGGGACACCAGCCGGGCGTGGCGATCACGGTGAACTCCGGGTCGCGGATCTCCTTCACGTTCAACGGCACCGCGGTCCAGGTGTTGTTCGACGTCAGTGGGCTGACGACACCACCGCACCTGTGGGTCGGCGTCGACGAGGGTGAGCCCGAGTTGCACGTCGTCGAGAGTCCGGTGATCGAGTTGACCGCCGAGCGGGCCGGGCAGCACAAGGTCGAGATCGTGGTGAAGGACGTCAACGAACACGCGAATCGGTGGAACCCGCCGTTCGGGTGCGCGGTGGTGTTCGCCGGGCTGGTGCTCGACGCCGAGACGCGGTTGCGGTTGAGCGGCCGGCCGGGTGGTCCGCGGCTGGAGTTCTACGGCGACTCGATCACCCAGGGCGTTCGGGCGCTCAGTGCTCACCCCGAGTCGGAGGGGGCGGACGGCAGCAAGTCGTACGCCTACCTGACCGCGCGAGCGCTCGGGGCTTCGGCGTACCAGGTGGGGTTCGGCAGTCAGGGCGTTCTCAAGCCAGGGAACGGTGAGGTGCCGCCAGGGCCCGAGTCGTTCGGCTGGAACTTCGCCGGTTCGCCCGCCGAGCGGGTCGAGCAGCCCGACGTGGTCGTGCTCAACCTCGGGGTCAACGACCAGACGCTGACGGCCGCGCAGTACGGCGACTACCTCGCCCGGGTGCGGGCGGCGTACCAGGACAGCAAGATCGTTGCCTTGAGCCCGTTCAGTGGCAAGCACGCGAGCGAGATCGAGGCGGCGGTGAAGGCGGCGCGCGATCCGCGGATCCGGTACGTCAGCACCGACGGCTGGATCACCACGGACGACTGCACCGACGACGTCCACCCGACCGTCGACGGCCACGCCAAGATCGCCGCGCGGCTCACCGAGGAACTGAAGGCCGACCTGGGTGGCTGAGGTTGCCCCCGTCGGCGGGCGGGGGCACTCTGAGACATGGCGACGACGGATTTCCGGAGTGTCGACGAATACCTCGCGTCGTTCCCGGCCGACGTGCAGGACATCCTGCGGCAGGTGCGGGAGACGATCCATGCGGTGGTGCCGAGCAGCGGCGAGAAGATCAGCTACCAGCTGCCAACCATCACGATGGACGGCAAGCCGCTGATGTACTTCAGCGGCTGGAAGAAGCACATCGCGGTCTACCCGATCCCGCCCGTGGACGACCACCTGGCGCAGGCGATCGAGCCCTATCGGTCGGGCAAAGGAACACTCAAGTTCCCGCTCAGCCAGCCGATTCCCTATGACCTCATCCGCCGCCTGGCAGAGGCTTTCGTCGCGTCACGGACGACCAAGTAGCTCCGCAGGATCGGGCGAAGGCGGCGCGCTCAGCACCCAGTCGCTGAACTGCTTGATGAACAAGTACCAGAGCCCGTCGGCCCCGAGTCGCAGCTGAGCCCGCGCGGCCGTGATCCGGTTCCCCTCGACCACGCCGTCGAGTACCTCGAGCCCTTCCGCCAAGGCGCTCGGATCGAGGTCCGCGGGCCGATCAGCGGCCGCGGCCAGCCCGCCGGCGCCGCCTTCGCGCCAGGCGACGGCCCAATTCGTCAACTGCCGAGCTGTCAGCCCGGCGCGATGCGCTAGGTCGGCGAGTCCTCCCGGCGTACCGAGCAAGTCGGCGGCTCGACGGGCCAGGTCCTGTTCACGCGTCAGGCGGAGTCCGCCGTCGCCGTCACCGGCCGCCAACTCCCACGCCCGCCGCGCTGCGTCTGTCGCCAGCGCGACCAAGTCCTTGCCGTCGACACCCGACTGCCGTGGCGGTTCCAGCACCAGTACTGCGGTTGGCGCGCCGGGCTGATTCATCGGCCGCGGAGGATTCGGCAGGGGACCGGGTGTCCTCGCGAAAGCCGTCTTGGCCACGACGCCCACCGGTTGAGGCTTGATCGCCAGCGGCTCGCTGCCGACGGATCGGCGTGCGCGCAGAGCTGACAGGAGCTCGTCCTTCTGCCGGCCGCGCAGCAACAGCAGCTCGAACGGATCCTCGTCCAGCGCGTCGGCGATCAGGTAGCAAACCGCGGCGGAATGCTTGCAGGGAACGGCGAAATCCGGGCAGCTGCAGTCGGTTCGCACCTCACCCGCGTCGGGCAGCAGCTCGAGGCCGGCCGCTTGGGCGTCATCCACCAGCTCCGGCGGCAACTCGCCGTCGAGCAGCGCCGCGACCCGCCCAATCTGCGCCGACACCACATCGAGCACCGCATCCCACTCGGCGTCGTCGAACGCGCGAATCTTCACCGTCACCTCGTACGGCGTGACGCGGCTGCCCTGCACCGACGCGCGCACGACACCGGGGTCGACGTCGAGCTGGAGCACACTGCCACGGCGCGCGTAGGAACGTCCCCGACCCAGCCGGTTCGGATCCAGCCGGGCCCGATGCTCCAACGCCTCCAGCCAAGTCTTCCCCCACCAGGTCGCCCCGAACGGCCGTCGACTCCCCGGCCCCTTGGCCGCCGGCAACGCCGCACTCTCCCCACCCCGCTCCCGCCACCCCTGCCACGGCGTCCGCTCATTCATCTGTTACCTCCTGCAACTGCGGCGTGCGGCCGACTGCTGAGGGGTTGTAGGCGCTTGCGGCGCCGGACTTTGCGGGGGTTGTGGACAGCTCGACGAGTTCTGTCAGTTCGGTGTCGGAGAGTTCGCTCAGCCAGGACTCGCCGGAGCCGATGACCGCGTCGGCCAGTTCGCGCTTGGTGGCGATCACCGTGGAGATGCGGTCTTCGAGGGTGTTCTCGGTGACGAGGCGGTGGACCTGCACCGGGCGGTCCTGGCCGATTCGGTAGGCGCGGTCGGTGGCCTGGTCCTCGACGGCCGGGTTCCACCAGCGGTCGTAGTGCACGACGTGGGTCGCCTTCGTGAGGGTCAGCCCGACACCGCCCGCCTTGAGCGAGAGCAGGAACACCTGCGCCTCACCCGCCTGGAACTGCTCGACCAACTGCTCCCGCTTCCGCACCCCGATCCCGCCGTGCAGGAAGAGCGAACGCACCTGCCGCGCCGCCAGATGCGACTCGATCAGCCGGCACATCTCGACGTACTGGCTGAAGATCAGGACCGACTCGCCCTCCGCGAGGATCACGTCGAGCAACTCGTCCAGGGCCGCGAGCTTGCCCGAGCGCCGAGGGAGCGGCCCGGGCTCGTGCAGGAACTGCGCCGGATGGTTGCAGACCTGCTTCAGCTGCGTCAGCAGACTCAGCACGAGCCCCCGCCGCGCGATCCCTTCGGCTTCCTCGATCTTGGCCAGCGTCTCCTTGGCCACGGCTTGGTACAGCGTCGCCTGCTCCGCGGTCAGCGGTACGACGACGTCGTGCTCAGTCTTGCGCGGCAACTCCGGCGCGATCCCCGGATCACTCTTGCGTCGCCGCAACAGGAACGGCCTCGTCACCCGCGCCAGCCGGGCCGTCGCCTCTTCATCGTGATACCGCTCAACCGGTACGGCGACGTCGTGCCGGAACCGGTCGAGCGTGCCGAGCAGTCCCGGCGCGGCCCAGTCGAGGATCGACCAGAGCTCGGACAACCGGTTCTCCACCGGCGTCCCGGTCAACGCCAATCTGGTTGCCGCTGGCAACGTCCGCAACGAGCGAGCCGTCCGGGACAACGGATTCTTCGCGTGCTGCGCCTCGTCCGCGACCGCCAGTCCCCAGAAGATCTCACCCAGCACCCGATGGTCCTGCCGCACCACCCAGTACGTCGTCAGCACCACCTCGTCGGGCCCAACATCCGACAAGGATCGCCCAGCCCCGTGGTACCGGCGTACCGGCACGTCCGGCGCGAACTTCATCAGCTCGCGCTCCCAAGTCCCCAGCAACGTCGAGGGGCAGACCACCAGCGTCGGCCCGCGACCACGCTTGGACAGATGCAGATGCAGAGCGATCACCTGGATCGTCTTGCCCAGACCCATGTCGTCGGCCAGACACCCGCCGAACCCGAGCTCGGCCAGTTGTGCCATCCACGCGACCCCTCGCCGCTGGTAGTCGCGCAGAGTCGCTCTTAGTCCGACCGGCTCGGCCACGGGCTCCGGCTGCTCGGCGGCGCGCAGCCGCTCGACCATCGTCAGCAGCGAACCGTCCGCGTCGAAAGCGACCAGCTCGCCGTCGATTTCCAGCGTCCCCGTCAGCGCCGCCCCCAGCGCCTCGGCGCCGCTGAGCTTCCGCGATCCACCGCGACGCAGCTTGCGGACCAGCTCCTGATCGATCCGAACCCAGCGCCCGCGCATCCGTATCATCGGCCGCTTCGCCTCGGCAAGCGCCGCGATCTCAGCTTCCGTCAACTCCTGCCCGTCCAGCGTCGGCCGCCAGCGGAAAGCCAGCAACTCCGTCAAACTGAAGTCCGGACCAGTCACCGCCCCAGGCGTCGGCGTCGCCTGCACAGCACCTCGCAACGCGAGCTCACCAGCAAACAGTTCGGCAGGCCACAACACCTCGATCCCGGCACCGTCGAGCGCGTCACTGTCACCTGCCAACTCGTCCAGCGCCGCATCGCCCACCGGTACTGCGGCCGGCGCCGCATCCCGCAGCGCAGCCCCGAGCGGCGGCCACACCCGAGCACCCCGACGCAGAGCCAGCAGCAGATCAGTCTCGGCCCTCTCACCCAAAGCAGCCAGTACTGCGGGAGGCGCGTTCCACACGTCGGCCACATCGACGAGCAGACTTGGATCGACCCCACTGCGCAGCTGCAGCACGGCCCGGAACTCGGAGTCATCCTCAGGCGGCTCGATACGCAGTACCAGTCGCGCGCCGGCCTCCTCGCTGCGAGCGGTCTCCTCGAGCCAAGCCGTCGACCCCGTCAACGCCACTGGCTCAACCTCCGCGAAAGCCGCGGCACCAGCCCGTACTGCGACCGCGGCGGCGGGCGTCCGCACCAAAGTGTCGGCGAGAGCATCCCAGAACGCCCGCACGAGTTGCTCAGGGTCCACCAGTCTCAGTGGCCGCGACCCGTCGATCGCCAACGCATGTCCGTGCGCCGGCATGGCTGCCGCCAGATTCCGCAACCACCCGTGGTCGCCCGGATCGAGCGGTGCAACCCGCCAGGCGCCGTACCCGGAGGGGCTCTTCTCCGGCACCAACCGCCCTCGCCCGACCAACCCCAACCCAGCCAACGCAGCAGCCGCCCACGCCCGCAGACTCCCCGACACCGCGTCTGTTGACCCGAGCAAGAAGGTCAGCCCTTCCTTCATCCCGAGGGTCGCCACGGGCACCCGCACCCGCCGCACCTGGTCGCCGCGGGGGAGCACCAGCTCGGCCCTCTCGTTCGCAACCAGGCCGGCTGCTGCCAGGTCGCCGTACAGGAGTAGCCGGCCCGCGCGCGGCGGGTCGGCGGGCCTGAAGACAACCTCCAACACCCCTCGAACCCTACCGACCACCACCGACAAGATGCATTTGACCTCAACATTGGTTGAGGTAGCAGGCTGGCCACCACGATCCGCGATAACGGAATGGAGCCAGACATATGAGGGCAGCAGTAGTGACAGCATTCGGCGACCCGGACGTCATCGAGGTGCAGGACTGGCCGGAGCCGGTGGCCGGACCTGGCCAGGTGCTGGTGGACATCGAGCTGACGGACCTCATCTTCGTCGAGACAGCGATCCGGAAGGGTGCCCATGGCAACTTCTTCGACGTGAAGCCGCCCTATGTGCCGGGCAACTCGTTCGGCGGCAAGGTGCGTTCGGTCGGTCCGGACGTCGACGAGAAGTGGGTCGGCCGCACCGTGGTCGGCCGGACCGTCGACTTCGGTGGTCACGCCGAGCTCGGGGTCGCCGAAGCAACGGAGCTGGTCGAAGTACCGGCAGAGCTGGATCTCCAGACCGCCGTGGCCGTGTTCGGTGACGGCTTCACCACGTTGCTGCTCGAGCAGCTCGCGCCAAGCCTGCAAGGGAAAGAGGTGTTGATCACGGCCGCGGCGGGAGGCATGGGAGTCCTGCTCGTCCAGCTCGCTCACCAGGCCGGTGCGCATGTGATCGGCGCGGCGCGCGGTCAGGCCAAGCTCGACCTGGTCAAGGCGCAGGGTGCCGACGTGGTGATCGACTACTCGGTCGAGGGCTGGGAGAAATTGGTGCTAGAGGCAACGAATGGCGCGGGGGTCGACGTCGCGTTCGAAGGGGCCGGTGGCCAGCTCGGCGCGACCGCGTTCGGCACCGTCAAGGACGGCGGGTGGATCTCGGCGCACGGTGCGCCCAGCGGCGGCTTCGCGGCGTTCGACCCGGCGGAGGCCGAGCGGCGGGGGATCACCGTGAAGGGGATCATGGATCTGCGCGCCGACACCCGCGCGATCGACATCACCGGTGAGGACGTGATGCGGCGAGCGGCCCAGGGCGACCTGGTCCCGGTGGTCGACCGGACCTTTCCGCTCGACCAGCTCGCCGAGGCACACACCGCCGTCGAGGCCCGCGCACTGGTGGGTAAGGCTTTGATCAGGATTCAGTGACTATCGGTTAGCTTGTTCCCTCCACGGGGCATTGGTGCACTAATGGCACCAGCGCCTCGAGGAGGGCTGACCCATGTCGCTCGGAGCAGCAGGCGGGTACGGCGTACGGTCAGTCGCCGACCGGTTGGTCGGGGCGCTCGCCGACGGCCGGGGGCAGCGGCTGAGCGGACACGATCGTGTTCCGGCCGGCCCGCTTGGCGGTGAGCAGCGCGTTGTCGGCGGCCAGGACGAGCTGGTCCATCGTCACCGCCACCTCCGGATACACGGCAGCCCCGAACGAAGCCGGTACGCCGGTGATGATGGTCTTCGACGTTCCCGTCGTAGTGACCGCGACGGTCAGGGCGGCCAGCCGGTCCCTGATCCGCTCCGCCACCTCCAGCACCTCGGTCTCCGAGGCGCCCGGCAGCAGCACGGCCAGCTCGTCGCCACCGACCCGAGCGACCAGGTCGCCCTGACGCACCTCAGCCCGGACGCACTCGCCGACCGCCTTCAGTGCCTGGTCACCCGCGGGGTGCCCGTAGGTGTCGTTGATCTCCTTGAACTTGTCCAGGTCGAGCATCAGCAGGCCGACCGTACTGCGCAGTGTCTCGGCGCGGGCGAGCTCCGCCGGCACCGCGTTGGCCCAGTACGACGGGGTGGCGAGCCCTGTCTTCAGGTCCGTCCCGGCGGCCCGCTGGTACTGCGGGAGCAGCAGGTCGCGGTGCAGCGCCAGCACGGTCACCATCAGGACGGGGACGACCCATGGGTATGACGTCTGCATCGCCGCGATCGCCACGCCCAGACCCAGCCCGGCGCAGACCACCAGCTGGTCGGACAGCTCGCCCAGCGCTTCGCGGGCGGTCGCCTCCGGGGAGGCCAGCAGGATCGCGCCGATCACCAGCGCGTAGTTCACCAGCCACCAGGTTGCCGCGGCGGCGATCACGACGAGCAGGGTCCAGAAGCTGGTCGGGACGCGCGGCTCGGTGAGCAGGCCGCCGCCCCGCAGGACGGCGGCAGCGGCGGCGCTGGCCAGGATGTAGGTGGACGTGGAGAAGATCTTGCGGTGGGCCACGGTGCGGCCGTACACGCGGAACCACGAGTACAGGTACGACAGGCAGATCAGTGGGATCACCAGCGACAGCGGCAGCAGCAGCAGGCTGGCGAAGACCCACAGGCACTTCAGGTTCGTGTGCGGCGAGGTGTTGGCGGCCATCTCGCGGCGCCGCTCGATCCCGCGGGCGGACTCCAGGTGCAGGGTGGAGGCGACGGCCAGGACGGCGAACGCGGCCCACTCGCTGGAGCTCACCCCCGCGCCGGGACCGGACACCGTCGACCGCACCGCGAAGGCGGTAATGGTGATCGCGACGAAATCGATCACCAGTACATATCCGAGCGCGGCGGGTGGCAACGACCAGAGCTTCCATTGCCGGGGTGGCACCCAGCTGCTCCGACCGATCAGAATCATCATGAGCCTCACACAGTCGACCTGAACGGTTATGTGGTCATCGTAACGGCCTGTTCACGTCAGGTCACCCCTGTGTCCGGATTCCTTGACGGACGAAAACTCAGCGAAGGGTCGAAAATCATGAGCAAGGCAGCGCGCAGCACCGGTACCGGCAACGACTGGTTCACCGGCGGCAACGACTGGTTCCACGGGGGAAATGACTGGTTCACAGGCGGTAACGACTGGTTCACCGGCGGCGGCAACGACTGGTTTGCCGGTGGCAACGACTGGTTCGTCCCGGCCGCGCCGGGCGGTAACGACTGGTGACCGACGGTCAATCTTTACCCTTTTCTTACGGTCCGCCGAAATGATTTCGCAGCTGTTTTCGGCCAGTGCTTTACCGGAATTTTACGGAATCCGCCGGTAATGGGCGGGCGCGCCGCCAGGCAGCGCCCGCCAGGATCGCCGTCAATGCACCGGCCGTGCCCATCACGGCCAATGCCGTGGACGGCGTGAATCGTTCGGCGAGCAGGCCCGCGAGCAGGATTCCGAGGCCTTGGCTGCTTTTCAGCGCCGTACTCGCGACGCCGAACGCCTGGCCCCGCTGGTGGTCCGGCACTGCCTGGACGAAGCTCGCGCTGGCCGGCAGGTGGTACGCCGATGCGAGGCCGGACAGGCCCCAGAGCAGCACTGTGACGGCCAAACCGGGCTTGAGGGCGCAGAAGACCAACGGAACGCAGGCTGCGACGGCCAGCGGACCCAGGAAACGCATGCGGCGTTCAGGCGACCACAGGGTGATCAGCCACATCCCGAGTACGGCTCCGGCGGGACTAGCGGCCAGCAGGAGCCCGGCCGCCTTGGGGCCGCCGCCGATCTCGTCGGCATAGGGCACGGCCAGGCCCTCCACCGTGACGTAGAAGCCGGCGACGGTTGCCAGGGCCACCAGCGACCGCAGTTTCGGCGTACGGGCGACCAGGGAGGCGCCGGCGGCCAGGTCCTTGAAGTAGCTGCGCTGTGGGTTGTCCTCTGCTGGTCGCGCCGGGACTGGGCGGGAGCGCACACCAAAAGTGATGAAGGCGGCAGACAGCAGGAAGGTCGCAGAGTCCAGCAGCAGGCCGCCAGAGGTCCCTACGGCGACTACAGCGAGTCCACCTGTCCCGAAGCCGAGCACTTGGCTGAACTGGACGACCATGTCGTTCGCAGCCTTGCCCAGGACGTAGTGGTCGTCTGGCAGTACCACCGGCAGCGTGGCGGCTCGCGCGGCGTTGAAAGGCGAGCCAAAAGCCTGCAGCGCGACCAGCAGCAGGATCACTGCCAACAGCGGCAGCGCGTCGATCGCCATGAGAGCCACCAGGACAGCCCGCGCGAGGTCCGTGACGATCATTATGCGACGCCGCGGGTAGCGGTCGGCGAACCCTGCCAGCAGCGGTCCGAAGAGGAGGTCCGGGATGTAGGTGAGGGCGTAGGCCAGCGCGGTCAGCCCAGCCGACGCGGTCCGCTCGAACACGAGCACGGACAGTGCGACCCGGGCGAGCTGGTCGCCGACGACGGACAGCACGCCGGCCAGGAACAGCGCCCGAAACTCCGAGTGCCCGAACAGGTCCCGCCAACGAGCCTTCGTCACCGCCCCCTCCACCATGCCGGAGACCCTAACCACAATCTGTGCCCTGACACCTTCTCACTGTGACACCGAGGGTTTCCCTGCGCGGCGGTAGCCGTTCCGTGTGATCGATCGCACCCCGGTGGTTGGTACCAGCGGCCGTACTGGTGTCCTGGTTCAAGGGTTTGAACAAGGCGAAAGAGTGCCAAAACCGGTGCCCGGTGCAGCGCCACTTGTCCGGCGCCTCTATCCTGGAGTCCTCTGGTACTGGGGTCTGGGCGGGGCGGCCCCGACCCTGGTACCAGAGCTTTTTTGTGCCCGGCTCGACGGCCCGGCGTTCGAGCCGGTGTTCGGCCCGGCTCGACGGCGAAAACTGTCGGTGCGGCCCGGTAGCGTTCTTCTTGCCAGGGGCGGCTCTGGACGTGCTTCCTTCTCCTTCACCAGGCAACTAGCGCGTCCGCTCTCCGCCCCTGGCAGTTCTGTCCATGACGCTGCCCGCGGGAGGCCGCTGTGCCGGAAGCTGTCGTCAGCACCGATGCGCTCGCCGCGGTGCTGCTGCGCCGCCGCCGGCTCGTCCACGCCACCCTCACCCCACCGGTACGCCGGTCCGCCTGGCAGTGGCTCCGCCGTCCGCTGACGACCCAGGCCGGGCTGACCGCGTTGCAGGGCGAGCTGATCCAGCGCGGACTGTTGCTGTCGGCCGAGCTCTATCGCTACTGCTCCGGCTTGAACCCTCTGGCACTGGCTGGGCTGGGCCGGAAGATGCTTGAGTTGCTAGACCAGGAGTCGGGCGCGGACGCCTCGCACGTGCCGCTCTTCCGCAAGTTCCCCGAGAGCGTGCCGGGCAACACCGAGACCTTCTACATCGACCGGGTCTTCGCCCGGCTCCTGCAGGAGCCGGAGCAGCCCTGCGTGCTCTGCGGCGAAGCAAAGACGGTCCACCCGGTCTCGCCCTGCGCCCACCTCGTCTGCCGCTCCTGCTGGGACGGCTCCGACTTCTCCGCCTGCCCCCTCTGCCTCCGCCGCATAGACCCCCACGACCCCTTCTTCCTGGCCTCATCCCAGGAACAGTCGGCCGAGGAGGACTCGTCCCGGCAGCCCTCGACTGAGGGCCGCGCCTCGTTCCTGCAGCGCCTTGGCAGAGCTGGGGTCCACCAGACGTCAGCCGAGGACGGCACCTCGTTCCTGCACCCCTCAGCCAGGGACGGTGCCTCGTCCCTGCACCCCTCGGCCAGGGACGGCGGCTCGGCGACGCCCGGTGGTGCTCACCGGCTGCGGCTGTTGACGCTGGCGCCCGCGACCGCCGCCCGCAGTACGGCAGCTGACCTACTCGCGCGACGAGCGCCTTTGTCCGCCGCCGACCGCGCCGATCTTGTCGTGTTGCTGGCCGAGGCCGACCCGAGCTGGCTCCCCGACGTGATCCCCGTGCGCGAAACGCGAGCGCTCGTGCTCGCCGAGTTGATGCCGCGGTTTCCGACCCAGCTCGACCGGCTGATCGAGACGGCGACCGACGCGCTGCGGCTTCTGTACGTGCTGATGGGCGCCGACCCAGGCCTGCGCACCCCGCCGGATCGACGCCTCTCGCTCCCACGGCCGATCCGGCGCTCAGTGTTGGCCAGGCTCGATCGCCTGCCGGTCGAGACACTGATCGAGGACATGCTGCGGCACGAGCGCGTTTGGAAGCGGATCGCCGAAAACCTCCACCCATTCGAATTCGCGGTCCGCTATCCGACGACCGCGCTGGCCTTCGCCGTACTCCGCCGAACAAAGCTCGACGCATCGAGCCCGGCCGGGCGGGCCGTGCTGAGCGAGGCGGCCCGCCATCCACTGGTCCGGATCGACGACGGACGGCTCACCGTCAACACCTTCGCGAGCCGCGTCGAAGGAGCATTCACGGCGGCCCAGCCCGAGCTCGCCTTGGAGCTACTGCGCGCCCGACCAGGCGAGATGCTGCGCCGACTCGTCCAGCTGGCTCGCGCGCTACCGCCAGATGCGCACACGACATTGGTCGAAGCAGTCACCACAGCGGTGTCCGACGTATCGCCGGTGGTGCTCACCGCGGCACTCGGCCAAGTGCGCACCCCGCCAGGCGATCTGCGCCTGTTCTTCCCACGAGGCGGTACTGCGCAGGTCTGGACCACCGTCGACGAGCGAGCCCCGTTGCCGGCCGAGCTGGCCGCGGCGCTGGGCGCAGTACTGGTGGGGGAGTTGTTGCGGAGGGCAACCGCTTTGCCGCGGGTGCGGCGGGCGTTCCTGGATGAGGAGCTGTCTCTGCTGGCGGTTCCAGGATCGGAGCGCAGCGCGTCTTCGTCGTTGTTGCGGATGACCCGGGGGAGTGCGCAACCGATCCCGGAGGACGACCTGTTGCGGCTCTTCCTGCACTGGGTCGAGCCCGACGGACGGCGGGTGGATCTCGATCTCTCGGTCGCGGTCTTCGACGAGGAGTGGGCGTTCGTCGGGCTCTGCGACTACACCCGGTACAGGTTCGACCAGGACGCGTTGGTGCACTCCGGCGACCTGACCTCGGCACCGGGTCCGCTGGGCGCGACCGAGTTCGTCGACCTCGACCTCGTCGCGCTCCGGCGGGTCGGCGGACGCTACGTGCTGCCGGTGGTGTTCAGCTACAACAACGTGCCCTTCGAAGCCTTGGAGCGCGGCTTCGCCGGCGTGATGCGCCGCCCGGCGGATTTGTTCGACCCTGCCGCGGTGGAGGAGCGGTTCGACCTGACCGGTCCGGCGAAGATCCTGCTGCCGTTCGGCGTCGACCTGCACACGAAGGAGCTCCGCTGGTACGACGTGAACCTCGGCGCCGCCGGCTACGGACACAACATCGCGCGGTACGGCGGCCAGCTAGCCCTGATGGCCGCCGCGATGGAGGAGGTCCACGGCGCCGGCCACCGGGTGAGCCTCTGGGAGCTGGCCTGCTGGCATGCGGCGGGGCGCACGGACGAGGCCGTGGTCCGGTGTGCCGACGGTTCGATCGTCGGCTACCTACGCGGCGAGTCCGAGGACCTGACCGAGTTCGCCCGCCGGCTGACCGCTCGCCTCGAGCCCGACCGCTACTGGGACCTCGACGCCGCCAACCGCGCTGACTTCGTCGCCGTCGTCACCGGCGACGTGGATCCCAAGTCCGGCGCCGAGGTCTACGCCCTGCACCCCCACCTGCTCGACCCGGGCAACCTCACTCTGATCGACGCCCCGCACCTTCTCTCCACCCTGGCCCCCGACTCCCGAGCGGCCCTTCCCACCCACTGACCCCAGGCTCACGAGTCTGAGAGTTCGGTGACTTTTCGATGCCGTTCGCGGCGATCGTGGCCGTGGACGGTGCCGCGGAGTACAAAGGAAGTGTCGGCGAAGGGAGCCACGAATGACGTACGACGTGGTGGTACTCATCGAGCGGGAGATGAGTGAGGGCGACGCGCGAAGGGTCGCCGCCCTGCATGCAAGGCAGGAGGAGCCGGTGAACTATCACCTGCTGGTCTCCAGTCACCCCACCGAGGGCATCGGCGGTCCACTGGCCCTGCTGGGTTCCAGCTTCGCCGACGTCGCCGGCCTGGCCCCGGGAACAGTTCCGGCCCGTACTGCGACCGCGACGGCGCTGGCCGATCCGCAGTTCGACCTGGCCTCGGTGATCGAACACAGCTCGCGAAGACTCCGCGGCCTCAACGACTGCCGGGTCAACGTCTCGATCACCCACGGCGAGATCCTGCTGGCACTGAAAACCCTGGTGAGGAGCACCAACAGCCAAGAAGTCGTCGTGGTCGCCTGGCCCGAAACCGCCGCCCGCTTCCTCTGCTCCAACTGGCCGGCCAACGCCCGCCGCCAACTCAACATCCCCCGCATCCGAGTCCTGGAACACGCCGACTGACCCGGCCACGGCGGCCGCTCAGTCGTCGATGAGGGCTCGGAGGGGGTCGCGGGCTGGTTCGGGGACGTAGGTGGCGTAGTAGTCGTAGAGGTTCTGGCGCGCCAGGCGGGCGGCAGCGTGGCCGTCGCCCGCTCGGATCGCTTCGACGACCTCGGTGTGGTGCTCGAGTGAGGCGAGCATCAGGGCGCGGCTGTTGGTCGCGTGCGCGATCTTGTCCGAGATCAGACTCAGGACGACGCCGCGCACGACCTCGTTGCAGGTCTGGATCAGCGAGTTCCGGCTGACCCGGGCGACGGCCTCGTGGAAGGCGACGTCGGCTTCGCTGAACGCGGCGAAGTCGATGTCGATCGCCTCGCGCATCGCGACCAGCGTCTGCTCCATCTCGGCGAGCTGCTCGTCGGTGCGCAGCCGGGAGGCGAGCTGGATGGCCGCGCCGTCCATGATCATCCGGAACGCGATCAGCTCGGCCAGGGTCAACTCGTCGACCCGGGCCAGCCGGGTCATCTGCTTGCGCAGTGGGCCCTGCGAGAACGGCAGGATCTCCGGGCCGTTGGGGTCGCCCGGCCGGGAGCGGACCACGCCGTTGCTCTCCAGCACCCGCAGCGCCTCGCGCACGGTCGACCGGCTGACCGCGAACTGCGTCACCAGCTCCCGTTCGCTGGGCAGTCGCTGCCCGGGGGTGAGCTCGCCGCGGGCCAGCGCGTCCTCGATCTGCTCGACGATCCGCTGGTACGCGCGGACGGGCTGGACCGGCTCGAACCGCACTGGCTGGACTCTTCCGGCCATCCGCACCCTCCATCGCTTGACAGCCCGATCAGTAGCGACAAACCTAGTGGCCTATTGATACCTAGTCCACTGGTCGGACCAGTCACATCTCGGCGGCCCGTCGGCCATTGCCCGGCGATCCGCCAGCGTGACCCCACGAGCGGACAGGCAAAATCAGCCGCATGAGGGCAACGGCCGACGGCACCAGAGGAGTTCGCGTGAAGTCCTATCCCACTCGGGCGGTCGCGCTGCTCGGCGCCGCCCTGCTGACAACTGTTGTCGCAGCCTGCTCCGCGGGCTCCGGTACGTCGGGCAACTCGTCTCCCGGCGGCGACCAGTCGCTCGCGGTCGGCCTGGTCGCCGAGCCGGCCAGTCTCGACTTCACCACGACGGACGGCGCCGCGATCCCGCAGGCGTTGCTCGGCAACGTCTACAACGGACTGGTCAAGCAGGACGAGACCGGCAAGATCGTGCCGGACCTGGCCAAGTCGTGGACCGTGTCTCCCGACCGCAAGACCTACACCTTCGAGCTGGTCGACAACGCCAAGTTCACCAACGGCGCCGCCTTCACCGCGGCCGACGCGGTGTTCAGCATCAACCGGGTGAAGACGGCCTGGACGACCTCGCTGAAGTCGGTGATGGACGTCGTCCAGGAGGCCAAGGCCGTCTCGCCGACGCAACTGCAGGTGACGCTGACCAAGCCGAGCAACGGCTGGCTGTTCCGGATGACCACCCGGGTCGGCGCGATGTTCTCGCAGACCGGCGTGGACAAGCTGGCCAGCGAGCCGGTCGGCACCGGGCCGTACAAGTTCGCCAACTGGAAGCGCGGCGACTCGATCGTGCTGCAGCGCAACGACGCCTACTGGGGCACCAAGCCGTTCTTCAACCAGGTCACGCTGAAGTACTTCAAGGACCCGACCGCGCTGAACAACGCGTTGCTCACCGGCACGATCAACGTCGTCGGCACGGTGCAGGCACCGGAGGCCCTCACCCAGTTCACCAGCAACGACAAGTACAAGGTGATCGAGGGAACCACCAACGGTGAGGTCGTCCTGTCGTTCAACAACTCGCGTCCGGTGTTCAAGGACCTCCGGGTCCGGCAGGCGATTCGCCAGGCGATCGACCACAAGGCACTGCTCGACACGTGCTTCGCGGGTCGCGGCAAACTGATCGGCAGCATGGTCCCGCCGACCGACCCGTGGTACGAGGACCTGACCAGCGTGGCGCCGTACGACAAGGCGAAGGCGACCGCCGAGCTGAAGGCGGCGGGGGCGGCCGGTGCGACTCTCCGGTTGCGGCTGCCGACGTTGCCGTACGCAACTTCTTGCGGCCAGGTGGTGAAGAGCCAGCTGGAGCAGGTCGGGCTGAAGGTGACCATCGACCAGCTGGAGTTCCCGGCGGCCTGGCTGACCACGGTGTTCAAGAACGCCGACTACGACATGTCGATCATCGCTCACGTCGAGCCGCGCGACCTGGGCGCCGTCTTCAACGCGAAGTACTACACCCGGTACGACGACCCCACGCTCGTCGGGCTGCTCGCCGCGGCGGACGCGGGCGACGAGGCGGCGCAGACCGAGAACATGAAGAAGGCCGCGCGCCGGATCTCCGAGCAGGCGGCGGCCGACTGGCTCTACCTGATCCCGAACCTGGTGGTAGCCGAGAAGAACCTGACCGGTCTGCCGACCAACGCGATCACCGAGTCCTTCGACCTGACCCGCCTAGCGCGTTCCTAGTCCGATGATTCTCCGCCTGGTCGAGCGCACCGCCGTGCTGCTGGTCAGCCTTGCAGTCGCCTCGGTGCTCGTGTTCGCGTTCATGGTGGTCCTGCCGGGCGACCCGGCCCGGGTCGCGCTGGGCGTGAACGCGTCGGACGAGGCCGTCACGCAGTTGCGTCAGCAGTTCGGACTCGACCGGCCGCTGCCCACGCAGTACTTCGACTGGCTCGGTGGTCTGCTGCAGGGTGACTTCGGGACGTCGTACGTGTCGAAGGTTGCCATCGGCCCGCAGATCGCCGACCGGTTCCAGGTGACTCTGTGGCTGGTCGTGGTCGGGATGGTCGTCGCGCTGGTGCTGGCCGCGCCGGCGGGGACAGTCATGGCGGCGCGGCACCGGCGGATCTCCGGGCTCGCGTTGTCGGCGCTGTCGCAGGTCGGGGTTGCCGTACCGGCGTTCCTCGCGGGGATCCTGCTGATCATGGTGTTCGCGGTGAAGCTCGGCTGGTTGCCGGCGAACGGCTGGACGCCGCCCGCCTCCGATCCGGGGATGTTCTTGAAACAGTTGATCCTTCCCGCGTTGTCACTCGGTCTCGTGCAAGGTGCGGTGCTGACTCGCTACGTACGCAGCGCCGTGCTCGAAGTACTGCGTGAGGACTATCTGCGGACCGCGCGGGCGAAGGGGTTGCGGCCGTTCCCCGCGTTGTGGCGGCATGGTCTGCGCAATGCGGCCGTGCCGGTGGTGACCGTGCTGGGGTTGCAGTTGGCAACCTTGCTGATCGGGGCCGTTGTGGTCGAGCGCGTCTTCGTCATCCCGGGCCTCGGCAGCCTGCTGCTCGACGGGGTCTCCAACCGCGATCTGCTGCTCGTGCAGGACGTGGTGATGGTCCTCGTGGTCGCCGTCCTGGTGGTCAACTTCCTCGTCGACCTGCTCTACGTCGCCCTCGATCCCCGGTTGCGAGTAGCGCGATGAGAAGACTGAATCCAAGCCTCATCGTCGGCGCCGCGATCGTCGGCCTGATCGTGCTGACCGCTCTGCTCTCCTTCGTCTGGACCCCGTACGACGCCACGCTGGTCGACCCGGCCGGCCGGCTGGCCGAGCCGTCGTGGTCACACTGGTTCGGCACCGACAAGTTCGGCCGCGACGTGTTGAGTCAACTCATGGTCGGCTCCCGGACGACGCTGTTCGTCGGGTTGGTGGCGGTCGGCGTCGCGGCCGTGATAGGCGTACCGGTCGGGATTCTCGCGGCGATGAGCCGGCGGTGGTCCAGCGAGGTGATCATGCGGGCCAACGATCTTCTGCTGGCGTTCCCGGCGTTGCTGCTGGCAATCATGTTCGGTGCCGTCTTCGGGGCGAGCACGCTGACCGCGATGGTTGCCATTGGCATCGCTACCGTGCCGTCGTTCGCCCGGGTGATCCGGAGTGGGGCGTTGCAGGTGATGCGGACGGAGTACGTGCTGGCGGCGCGGGCTGCCGGACGGACACCGTTTCCGATCGCATTGCGGCACGTGTTGCCGAACGTGACGAGTCTGATCACCGTGCAGGCGTCGGTGTCGTTCGCGATCGCAGTACTGGCTGAGGCCGCGCTGTCGTTCCTCGGCTACGGGACGCCGCCGCCGACGCCTTCGTGGGGGCGGATGTTGCAGGAGAGCCAGGAGTTCTTGTTCAGCGCGCCGCGGCTGGCGGTGTTCCCCGGGCTGGCGATCGCGGTCGCCGTGCTGGGGTTCAACCTGCTGGGCGACGGGTTGCGGGACCGGTTCGATCCGAAGCTGGAGGACCGGCGATGAGCGACGTACTGACCGTGCAGGGGCTGACCGTCACTGTGCGGGACAAGACGCTGGTGGAGGACGTGAACCTGACCGTGGGGCCGGGGGAGCGGGTCGGGCTGATCGGCGAGTCCGGGTCCGGCAAGTCGCTGACCGCGTTGAGCGTGATTGGTCTGCTGCCGGAGGACGTGCACGCGGCCGGGTCCGTGCGGTTGGCCGGCGTCTCACATGAGTTGATCGGCGCCGACGAGCGGCGGATGTCTCGCGTGCGGGGACGCGAGTTGGCGATGGTGTTCCAGGAACCGATGACCGCGCTCAACCCGACGATGCGGGTGGGCGATCAGGTTGCCGAGGCGATGCTGATCCATCGGACGGCGGTCGGCCGGCGTGCGGCGCGGGTCGCTGCGGGCGAACTGCTGGATCGGGTGGGTTTGCAGGGCGCTCTCAGGACCTACCCGCACCAGCTCTCTGGTGGCCAACGGCAACGAGTCGTCGTGGCGCTTGCCCTGGCCAACGATCCTGCGTTGCTGATCTGCGACGAGCCGACCACGGCGCTCGATGTGACGGTGCAGGCGATGATCCTGGACCTGATCATGAAAGGCGTCGCGGCTCGCGAGTCGGCGCTGCTCTTCATCACGCACGACCTTGCAGTGGTCGCGACCGTGTGTCAGCGGGTGCTGGTCATGTATGGCGGCCGCGTGGTCGAGTCCGGCCCGGTCAACGAGATCTTCACCAACCCCCGCCACCGCTACACCCAAGGCCTATTGGCCGCCTCCGACCTAGAGACCGTCGACCAAGAGTTGCCTGGTCGTCGCCTTGCGACTATTCCCGGCAACGTGCCACCGGCCGGCCAGTTCCCGTCTGGGTGCGTCTTCCGGACGCGCTGCACTCACGCGACCGAGATCTGCGCCGAGACCCCACCCTGGACCGGCACCGCCACCCGCGGCTTCGCGTGCCACCACCCAGCTCCCGCCTTGGAGCCCACCCATGCCTGAGCCAGTCATCCAGGTCGTAGACGTCCGGCGCGACTACCCGCGTCCCCGGACCTCCTTGCTCAAGGCAACTCCGCCCATCCAGGCACTCCGCGGCGTCAGCCTCGAAGTACAGGCAGGGGAGCGGTTCGGAATCGTCGGGGAGTCCGGCTGCGGCAAGTCGACCCTGCTCCGGATCATCGCCGCCCTCGACCGCGCCACCTCCGGCCAGGTGGTTGTCGAAGGCACCGACATCACCCGCCTGCCCGAGCGCCGGCTCAAGTTCCTCCGGGAGAACCTTCAGCTCGTCTTCCAGGACCCGATGAGTTCTCTCGACCCGAGGATGCGAGTCCGCGACATCATCGCCGAACCCCTCGTAGTACAAGGCCATCCGGCCTCCGGAGCGCGGGTACGCGAGCTGCTCGAAGCAGTCGGCCTGTCCGCGGATGCCGGCGACCGCTATCCACACCAGTTCTCCGGCGGCCAGCGCCAGCGCATCTCGATCGCCCGAGCCCTGGCGCCCCGCCCACGCATCCTGATCGCCGACGAACCGGTGAGCGCGCTCGACGTGTCCGTCCGGGCCCAGGTCCTCAACCTCATCTCCGACCTGGTCGACGAACTCAACCTCACCCTGGTCTTCGTCTCCCACGACCTGTCTGTCGTCAAGCACGTCTGCGACCGCGTCGCCGTGATGAACGCCGGCGAGATCGTCGAAACCGGCCCTACCGGCCAGGTCTACGCAACCCCCACCCACCCGTACACCCGCCGCCTCGTCTCCGCCATCCCGACCCTGCCCCGAGCCCTCGCCGGAGCCACCACCTCTGACCTTCTGAGAGGAGCCCCGGAATGACCACCCCGCCAGGTCTCCCCATCGGCGACTCCTGGGTACCCACGCCCACCACAGCCCCAGTGCATTTCCCGTATGACGGTTCTGTGGTGGCCGAGGCGCCCGTCGGCACCGTGGAGCTTGCTCGCCAGGCGCTCGACGAAGCGCTCGCGGTGCGCACTCAAGTCGGCCGCTTGCCCTCGCACGTTCGCCGCGCAGCCTTGCAGGGCGCGTTGGCTGCGGTAGCCGACCAGCGTGACGCTTTCGTCGACCTCCTCGTCCTGGAAACCGGCAAGCCTCTCGTCGACTGCAGAGTCGAGGTCGAACGCACCCTGCTCACCTTGGAGACAGCGGCCGAGGAAGTAGCCCGGCTCCACGGGGAGACAGTGCCTCTCGACCTCCTGCCGAGCGGCGACGGTCTGCAAGGTTTCTGGGTTCGCAAACCGATCGGCGTCGTCATCGGCATCACCGGCTTCAACTACCCGTTCCTGCTCGCCGCCCACAAGCTCGCCCCGGCCCTCGCGGCCGGTTGCCCGGTCATCATCAAGCCTGCGCCACAGACGCCACTCGCAACGCTCTGGCTTGTTCACCTCGTCCGCGAGGCTTTGGCGGCGGCTGGTGCTCCGCTTGCTGCCGCGCAGTTGGTGACAGGCGGAGTTGAGGTCGGCGCCACTCTCACCACCGATCGCCGAATCGGCGCAGTCTCCTTCACTGGTTCGGCCGCCGTCGGTCACCAGATCGCCCGCGACGCCGCGCCCACGAAGGTGCTGCTCGAACTCGGCTCCAACTCGGCTCTCGTAGTAGCGGAGGATGCAGACCTCGCCGCAGCCGCCGACGCCGTAGTACGGGGTGGTTATTACGCATCCGGTCAGGCGTGTATCAGCGTCCAGCGCGTCATCGTCGTCGAGTCCGTGCGAGCCGCCTTCCTCGCCGAGCTAACACCTCGTCTCGAGCAGATCGTCGTCGGCGACCCACGAGACCCGGCCACCCGCGTCTCGGCTCTCATCGACGACCGCTCCACCACGCGCGTCCGCGGCTGGATCGACGACGCCATCACCGCCGGCGCCACCCTCGTCCATCCCACTTCGGCGGCCGGATCTGCCGCCACCGCATCGCCCGAGCCGGCCGGTGCCGCCGACGCAGTCATCCGGCCCACCGTGCTCCTCGACCTCCCGCACGGCCAGCTCGTCTGGGACGAGGAGATCTTCGGCCCAGTGATCGCGATCCGCTCGGTCCCCGACATCGCGGCCGCCTTCGAGACCGTCAACGCCTCGCGCTACGGCTTGCATGCCAGCGTCTTCACCTCCTCACTGGAGACCGCGTTCGCCGCGATCGACCAACTCGACGTCGGGGGAGTGGTGGTCAACGAGGTCCCCGGCTTCCGCTCGGACGTGATGCCGTACGGCGGCGTGAAGGACTCGGGTACCGGCCGCGAGGGCCCCCGCTTCGCAATCGAGGAACTGACCACAACCCGAATGGCCATCATCCGCCCGAGGCCTTCGGCACCCCCGACACCCCCGACGCCCTGAGCTTGCCCGACGCCCCGAAGTCCTGAGGAGGAGGTTCACGATGACCGACTATGCGAAGTTGTTCCGGCTGGATGGCAGGCATGCGGTCGTCGTGGGCGCGGGCAGCGGTATCGGTCGCGAGGCCGCTCTCGCCCTCGCCGCCCAGGGCGCGCGCGTGACCGCGGCCGACCGCGATCTGGCCGCCGCCTCAGAAACGGTGGCCCTGGGCAACCATGATCTCGGCGCCGCCTCGGAGACCGGGGCCCTCGGCAACCAGCTCACGGCGTACCAGTTGGATGTTCTCGACGAGCAGGCGATCGGCACCGCGGTCCGCGAGCTCGGTGACGTCGACGTGCTGGTGTTCACCGCGGCGACCAACGTCCGCAAGCGCATCCTCGACTACACCGGCGAGGAGTTCGACCGGGTCGTCGCGCTCAACCTGCGGGCGTCCTTCGACCTGATCCGCGCGTTCGGCGGCCCGATGGCGGCGCGCGGCCGGGGCAGCATCGTGGGTTTCAGCTCGATCCGCGCGAGCACCGTCGAGCCCGGGCAATCGGTGTACGCGGCAACCAAAGCCGGTCTTGTCCAGCTCCTCCGCACTGCCGCCGCCGAGCTCGGCCCTAACGGCGTACGGGTCAACGCGATCGCCCCCGGCGTCGTCGAGACGCCACTCACCGCGCAGATCAAAGAGAACAAGGCCTGGTACGACGCGTACGCACAGAAGGGCGCACTCGGTCGGTGGGCAACCCCCGACGAACTGGCCGGCGCCGTCGTCTACCTCGCCTCCGACGCGTCGTCCTTCGTCACCGGCAGCGTCCTGCACGTCGACGGTGGCTGGACGGCCGTCGACGGCCGCTTCGACCCACCGAACTGACCTGGCGGAATCCGAGCCGGACCACCACTGACTTGTCTGGAGCCTGACCACGATGACCGAGCGCCTCGCCGATCTGACCGCTGTCGAGCTCGTTTCCCGTTACCAGGAAGGCTCGCTGTCGCCTGTCGAGGTGCTCGAAGACGTGCTTGCCCGGGTCGAGGAGCTCGAGCCTCAGTTGTGCGCCCTCTATGCGCTCGACCCTGGCGCCGCAGGTGCCGCGGCCCGCGATTCGGAGTACAGGTGGCGCCGCGGCGAGGCCGGCCCGCTGGACGGCGTACCGGTGACTGTCAAGGAGAACATCGCAACCCGCGGTACTCCGGTCCCGCAGGGCACGGCCGCGACCGAGCTCATCCCGGCCGCCGAGGATGCTCCCGCCGCGGCTCGGTTGCGCGCAGCCGGGGCGGTCATCTTCAGCAAGACCACGATGCCGGACTACGGCATGCTCTCGTCCGGCGTCTCGACATTCCACCACCTGTCGCGGAACCCGTGGGATCTCACTCGCACCCCCGGTGGCTCCAGCGCAGGAGCTGGCGCTGCGGCCGCGGCAGGCTACGGCCCGATCCACCTCGGCACCGACATCGGCGGCTCAATCCGCCTCCCCGCCGGCTGGTGCGGCCTAGTCGGCATCAAGCCCACCCACGGCCGAGTAGCAGTCGGAATCCCCTACCCAGGAAGAGCAATCGGCCCCCTAACCCGTACTCCGACCGACGCCGCCCTAGCCCTGACCATCATCTCCGGCCCCGACCGCCGCGACTACACGTCCCTACCGCCCACCAGCGAACGCTTCGACCCGGACCACTTTGCTGATCTGCCGGAAGGCATCCGCATCGGTCTCCTGCTTGACGCCGGCGTCGGCCTCCCCGTCGACCCTGAGGTCACCGCAGCTGTCTCAGCTGCCGCCGCGTTGTTGGAGAAAGCGGGCGCCTCCGTCGAACCGATCGCCCCCATCGTGACCCGCGAAATGCTCGACGGCTTGGAACGCTTCTGGCGCGTCCGTTCGGCGTACGACATCAGCCGGCTGCCCGAAGACCGGCAGGCGAAGGTCCTCCCCGAGATCCGCAAATGGGTCTCGACCGCCTCCGACCTGACCCCTTTCGACGTCATGCACGGCCACTCGCAGATGCATGCGCTCGCCGTCGCCGTCGACACCGCCTTCGCCGACTACGACTTCATCCTGTCGCCGGTCGCCCCAATCACGGCATTTGCCGCCGAGCTCGCCTACCCGACGGCCGACCCGCTGAAGCCCTTCGAACACATCGCCTTCACCGTCCCGTACAACATGTCGGCCCACCCCGCGACCACCGTCAACTGCGGCTTCTCCACAGACGGCCTGCCCATCGGCCTGCAGATCGCCGCGCCCCGGTTCAACGATTTGGCCGCACTCCGCCTAGCCGCCTACATCGACTCCGTGGTGCCAACCCATCGGCCGTGGCCAACGCTTGGTTAAGCCAGCCGCAACTGGGGACGCGGATCGCTGCCAGCCTTCAGAATCTCGCTCAGCACCGGCAACGGCAGGTGAAGCTCCTCGGCCAGCTGATCAGCGCCGTAGCCCGACTTCGCCAGCAAGTCGAATGTGAGCTGCAGCAACGTCGGCGCCTCGATCGCGGTCAACGGACCCGGCTCGGGATATCCCCATTCCTTGAGCTGCTGCATCCCACGCCGGTAGGCGTTGGGAGTCAGTACGCCGAGGTGATGCGCGCGATAGACGAGCGCCTTGAGCGAGACGCCCCAACGCTGCTTGAGGTGATGCAGCTTCTCCCAGTCGAGCCGGCGGGGGAGTTCGTCCAAGATCTCGTCGGCCGGCATCAGGAACTCGGCGGCGAACGAGTCGGCCTCCTTCTCCACGATCCGCGAACCGGGTGCCGCGTCGAAATGCATCACCAGATGCGCGAGCTCATGCGCCGAGTCGAAGCGTGCGCGGGCAGCATCACCCTTGGCCGGATTGAGCAGCACGACAGGGCGAGTCGGGAGATGGGCCGAGAACGCATCGACCGACTGCGAGATCTCCGGCAGGCGCAGTACGAGCACCCCGGCCGCTTCCAGCATCCTGACCATGTGCGGCACGGGACCCGGCCTCAACTCGAAATGCGCCCGCGCCTCGGCCGCCAGCTTGGCGATGTCGGCGTGATCCTCGGGCGCTCTCAAGTCGGGCAGCAGCAGATGCGGCAACTCGACGTGCTGTTCAAGTGCCGTCAGTACGTCGGCCGCCAACTCGGCGAAGGCGAGCGCGCGATCCCGTTGCAGCTGGCTCGTGGTCCGCAAACTGCGAAAGTGCGGACTCGAGGCCGAACCAGGCTGCAGCGACCGCCCCAAGGTGAAGAACTCCGCCGGTACTGCGAGCGCCAACGACATCGCCGCGACCAGGGGCAGCGTCGGCCTCGTCTGACCGCGCTCGAACTGACTGACCGCGGCGGGAGTCACCCGGATCAGATCGGCCAGCTCGGTACGGCGAAGTCCCCGAAGTCGACGCGCGAGGGCAAGCCGTAGCGGGTCGAAGCGCACGGCAACGCCCGCGGACCGGCGTTCGTTCGGGTCCGGGTGTGGCTTACGCACCATCGTTGCCGGCCGCATGCTGCTCGGCATCGCGGAGACGAACGGCGATCGGCGGCACCGGACGCTGGTCGAACCGGTCCGCGTCGTACCCGGTCGCAGGCACGATCGGCAACTGGTCGCCCGGAAGATCCCGGTGCACCAGCCGTACTGCGAACCACGGCCCGGCACCGTCCTTGGTGTCCCGCGGGAACCCAAGATGCGCGGCAATGTCACCGGTCTCGGCATCACCGGCCCACGCCAGATGCAGGTATCGCGGGGAGTTGGCTCTCGAGTTGGCCTGGAGCTCCTCATCGGGCAGCTCGAAGCCGTCGAAGAGTTCGAGTTGCTGGCTGTTCGCCGCGGGGCCCTGGTGTCTGGTCGCGGACGACTCCCAGTCGACGGAGTACGGATCCGCGTGGACGGACTTGCCCGGCAGCTTCGAGGCGCGCAGGATGCGGCCGAGGTGGACGACCCGCAGCGAGTTGCCCTGGAGGTCGGCGACCACGTCGGTACGGCGGGCGAACTCCTGCACAGTCCGGTTCGCGAAGTTGCGCGCCGACCCCATTCCGAGCGTCACCGCGTCGTCGCCGAGGGCCGGTTCGTGCCGATCGAGGTTGGTGCGCCAGACATCGCGCAGCAACCCGACCAACTCCGGCAGGACGCCGCTCGCCGTCCAGTCCGACGTCACCTCGGCGAGCAGGTCTTCATGCATGCGACCAGTTATAGCCGAACCCCCGGACAGTTGCCGGAAAATCAAGTGGGCGTGTCGCGGATCGAATGCCGTTTAATTGGTGCCGGTTGTTCAGTACTTGCCGTAGACCTGCACCTTGGTGCCGATCGGGGTCTCCTCGAAGATGTGGTGGATCTCCGGCCGCATGACCCGCACGCAGCGGTGGCTGGCCGGATAGGTCTTGATCAGGCTGTTGACGCGGCTGCCGTGCAGCGCGATCCCCGGCCGATCCTTGAGGAAGTAGATCGAGTCGTACATGTACGCGTCGTCGTACAGGCTGCTCTCGTGCGCACCCGCCCACTTGCGCCACACCTTGCCGGTGCGGTTCGGCGTCTCGTACCCCGGCGCGCCGGTGGACACCCAGACGATCCGGCGGATCTCCTTGCCGACGATCTGGTAGAGCACCAGGCAGGTCTTGTTGACGTAGATCCCCGGCTCGCGGTTGGCGGCCGGCCGCTTGGTTGCCGTGAGCACCGACTGGACATCGGCGTAGGTGAGCCCACCTCGGCTCACCGGCAGACCGTTCGTCTCGCGCCAGGCACACAACGCCTGCTTGGCCCGCTTGGTGATGTCACCGTCGACATCGCCGACGGGGTAACCGAACGCCTTGAGCTTGGCCTCCACCTGCTTCGCGTACGCCGCCGCCGGGCGCGGCTTGGGCTTCGCGGTCGGCTTACCGGTGGGCTGCGTTGTCGGCTGGCCTGTGGGCGTGGAGGTTGGGGCCGGTGTGGGGGTGCCCGTGGTGCCCGGTGTGGTCGAGTCGTTTGGCGTCGGGGTCGGCGTTGAGGTGGGCGCCGTCGTGCTGGGCGTGTCGCTCGGCGTCGTGCTCGGGGCCGGGGTGCTCGGGGTGTCGCTGCCCGTCGTGCTCGGGGTGGTCGACGGGCTGCCGGACGACGCGGGAGCGCTCGGCGTACCGGAGGAGTTCGGCTCGGCCGCAACATCGGCGCATCCCGTCAGCACGAGGGCCAGCAGGGCGGTACCAGCAACGAGACCACGTCGGCGAGACACGGTTCCCCTTTCCGTCGGCACTTCTCAGAGTCGCAGAGAGGCAGCCCCATCACCCGAAGACCCGCCGCACACCCTGCCGCCCGCCGAGGCTAATACCCCCACAGGTTCCCCAAGCCGCCCTTCCCCCACCCGTCACCGAACCGTTGTCATCGACCGCGCATCACCCCTCCAACAGACCGATCAACACAAGTTCGTTGCCAAACGCACCGGCAACCACCCCACACCGCCCAACCGGTACGTCGAACGGCTCACTCCGCACCTCACCCCACCCGCAACGATCGCCGCGACAGCCTCGCCCACATCATCAACCAGCCAGGTCGGCGCATAATCCAGCCCAGTCGACAACCATCCGCAGTACAGGCTTCGCTTTCATCACTGTGTTCCTCCGGCGTCTGCGACAGGACCGATTCGACGGTACGACGCCAGGCCGTAGGCTGGACGACCATGGATGATTCGCAGCCGTTGTTCGCGTTGCCTGCCGTCCGAGTGGCTCCCTTTGGGGAGCTGGCCGCAGCCGCGCGCGGCTGCGAACGGCTCCAGCAGGTACGACGCCTGGCCAAGTGGACTGGCAAGCGGCGGGTTACCAAAACGGGCACTCTGCTGCTCGCCGATGCCAGGACCGCCGGGCGGGAGCTCGGTCTGCCCGAGCATCCCGAGGCACGCTCGGCCACCGGACTCCCCGAGCTGAACGAATTGTGGTCCTCGGTCGTCGGGATGCATCTGGTCGAAGGAGGAGCCGGGCGGGCCGAATACCGAGCGGAAGCGGATGACGGTTCGGACCGCGGTGTCGTCCAGCTCTGGATCGACCTACTCGCCACCACCTTGCTGTACCTGCCCCGGCCCGACGACCAGCTCGTGCTTCCGGTTTTGATGCGGCTGCACGTCGACACGCGCGGGACCACCGTCGATGGACTGGTGGAGCACGCCCTCGCTGCTTCACTCGAGATCGGGCTGGATGGGCCGGCGTCGACAGGGCTCCCGCCGCGGGTGCAGGCGGCTGCGGAGCCGTTCATCCGCAGCCTGGTGGAGTCGCTGACAGCGATCGACGCCCTGGTCATCGAGGGCGAGCTGGTTCGGCTCACCGACCTTGGCCGGTTCGGCTTGGTGCACTGGTTCGAGTCCGGCGGTATCGGCGCGCCTTTCGTGATCGACCTGGCGGACGCCACGGTGGCCGAGGTCCTCGATCTCGGTCTGACGCAGGACTCGGCCTTCGACGAGTGGTTCGCGACGGTCGGTCCGGAGATCGCGGCGGACCGCATCCTCGAGTACGCGCGCGGCGGTACGCCGACCCACCGGGTGGTCGCCTTCGGGATGCTCAACCAGGTCGGTGCCGTCGCGGAGGAGCGGGTGCGGGCTTGTCTCGACGACCGCGATCTGCGCCCCCACGCCAACGCCTGGCTGTCAGCCCGCGGACTGCCGGCGGGCGAATCCACACTGGACGACCTCCACCGAGTCTTTATCGACATGGTCGCCAACGACCTGGATGGCACCCTGGAATCGCCGCGCGATGTGATCGGCAAGCTGGCGAATGACGTCGAATACGACGCCGCCGCATTGTTCGAGGATCTCTGGCGGTGCGAGCACCCGGAGACACTGCCGGTGCTGCAAGCCCTCGCTGACTACTACCCCGAGCCGTCTGCTGCGAAGGCCGCACGGAAGGGCGTGATGCGTCTCCGCTCCGCGACGCCTGCGCCGGCGGACTCGACGTACCAGCTGAAGGCGGTGTTGCGGTATGTGAAGCCGCCCGTGTGGCGGCGGATCCAGGTTCCTGGATCCATCAGCCTGGCCGAACTGCACGAAGTGATCCAGGTTGCCATGGGGTGGTCGAACTCGCATCTGCACGAGTTCGAGATCAATCGCCGCAGGTACGGCGTCGTCGATGACGAGGCGCCGGGAGTTCTCGACGCCAGCGGCTTCACCTTGGCTGAGGTGGCTCAGGCGGGCGACCGGTTCGACTACCTCTACGACTTCGGTGACAGCTGGAATCACCAGGTGACGGTCGAGAAGGTGCTGCCCGCGGACTCTGCTCCTACCGTTCGGTGCACAGCCGGCAGACGCAACTGCCCGCCTGAGGACATCGGCGGGCCATACGCACTCGAGGAGTTCCTCAAGGCATACGCGGATCCCGGGCACCCCGACCACGCGCAGTACCGGAACTGGCTCGGCGACAGCTACGACCCGGCGGCCTTCAACCTGACCGAAATTAACACGGCACTATCCCGACTCCGGTAACTGCTCTGAGCCGGACTACTGCCCGGCTTGACATGTACCAGTCGCCGCCCGAAGTTCCTGAGGTAGAGACGCGGCTGGAGTTCCCGCCTAGTCACGCAGACCGACCCGGTCGCCAAAGATCATCCGCGAACTGGTGGCCTGCGGCGTCACCATCTACGCGTCCTGCCGAAGCTGCCCTAGAGCCCGAGGTCGCGAAGGAACTCTGGCTTGTACGCCTGCATCACCACGTACCGCGGATCCGGCGTCTCGACACCCTCGTAGCTCGGCTCAGGCGCCCCGGCCTCGTCCTCCGGCGTACTCGGGTCGACCCACTCCTGCTTCGCGTGACTCCACCGAGTCAGCGTGTAGTCCGCGCTCAACTCATCTGCCGAGATAACTTCCCGCACCGTCTTCTCGGCCTCACGAGCATCCGCCTCGGTGTCCGCATAGATCAGCATCCGCGACCCATCCCGCGTAACAGTTACCTGACCTCCGAGCCGCTTCCGCGCATCGTCGTCCAGATCAAGCGCCCGCAACCGCTCCCAGAACGACAACCCGTGCTCAGCATCATCGAGCTCAACCTCAACGCGGTACTCATCAGCCATACCCACACCCTACCGATTAGCAGGCCCGCATCCGCGCAGCCTCAACCCGACGGCCCCCACAGCACTTCTTGTACTTCATCCCCGACCCGCACCAGCACCGCTGATTCCGCCCCGGCGGCCATTCGACAGCCTCAGCTACGTCACATTGACTGGTGAGAGATGGCAACTCGGCCGTTGTCCTGGCATCAAATGCACTCTGCAGGACGAGGGACATCGCTCTCAATCGACGCGGCAGGAGCACCGGCCGGCGGCCAACCTGCTTTCGGAGTACCTGCTCAGCAAGCTCGTAATAGGCATCTACTGCGCTGCTGGATACAGCCGGCTCCACCTGTCTGAGTTCGTCCAGGTCGCTCCGCGTCCAGAACTGCATCCTGCCGTCAACCAGTTGCGGCAAGCTCACGAACTCGTTCAGGGCCCTGACTTTCTCTTCGGCCTCGGTGTTACCGATCTGGGCAAGCAGGTCGTCCTCATCGAGCGGTATGCCAGTCGCCCATCTGAGTCTGCGCCGGCCGTTCATGACGTCTCGGGCCCAAGCCGGTGCGTCCGGATCGGCGCGTTCGGTTGCGGACAGAGACGCAACCGCCGCGGAGTACCAGAACAGCGCTGCTTCCAGATCGTCGTGGTCCTCGAGCAGTTCCGCGGTCAAGCGCCAAGGAAGGCCGGACACCCGCCGCGCCACCATCAGGCAGACCAGTTCGGCGCGGGCCTCTTCCTCCTGACCCGACCTCAGGAGATGCTCCGCGTACTTGAAATGGCCCCAGTCGCCTTCCTCTCCGCCTGCGCGGGCCATCTGCCGCCAGATGGCGATCGCACCCTCGGGCCGCCCCTGGTCCAGGAGGAGCTGGGCAGTTTCCAACGGGGTTGCCACCCGGAGATTGGGCCAACCGTTGCGGACCTCGGCCGCTGTCAATTTCCTCTTCATGCCAGGGAAGATATTGACTTCCGGCCCTCAACCCCGAGCGTCCTCGCAGCCTGTGGACAGCTGGACCTCATCGCGCATAGCGACATCTGGGACCGCAGAATCGCAAGAGATCGATAACCTATACTTCTGAGTCATGGAGCTGAGGCATCTCGAACACTTCGTCGCCGTCGCCGAGCAGAAGCACTTCACCCGCGCCGCGGAGGCGATGTCGATCTCGCAGTCCGGCCTCTCCGCGTCGATCCGTGCTCTGGAACGCGAACTCCACGCCTCCCTCTTCGTCCGGAACACCCGCAGCGTCGAACTCACCGAAGCCGGCCGAGCCCTCCTCTGCGAAGGCCGCCGCACCCTAGCCGCCGCCGAGGCAGCGAAGGACGCGGTAGCCGCAGTACAGGGCCTCCTCCGCGGCACCCTCACAGTTGGCCTCGAGCAATGCCTAGGCGTGGTAGACGTACCGGCCCTCCTGGCAAAGTTCCGCTCCGCCTACCCAGGAGTCGAAATCGAGGTCCGCCAAGGCGGCTCCACCCCCATGCTCGACGAACTAGCCTCAGGCCGCCTGGACGTAGCCTTCGTAGCCACCGCCGGCCACCCCATCGACGGCCTGGACCTGCGCCCGCTCTCGTCCGAAGACATGGTCATGGTCTGCTCAGCAGAACACCGCCTAGCCTCAGCCCCCGTCGTCTCTCTCCAAGACCTAGCAGGCGAGGCCTTCGTAGACTTCGACCCCACCTGGGGCGCCCGAGCCATCTCCGACCACGCCTTCGCCACAGCCGGCGTCGCTCACCCCGTCACCATCGAGGTCAACGACGTACACACCCTCCTGGCCCTGGTCAGCCACAACCTAGGCGTAGCCCTGGTCCCAGAACGCATAGCCGCCAAACGAGGCGACCACATCACCATCCCCCTAACCCCCAACTCAGCCGACTCCTGGCAAGTCTCAGTAGCAGTCCCCACCGGCTCCGCAGCCTCCCTAGCCGCCGACGCCCTAATAGGCATGCTCCCCACCAGCAACACCTAATCCCGTCACCGGCACAAACCACATCACCCGCACGACGGCGACGCGTCGTACGGGTGACGGAGGAGTATTAGCCAGCTCTCGGGCAGGCGACCTACCAGGCGTAGTCCTCAGGAGCGGTCTTGTGCCCCGGGAAGATCTCATCGAGCTTCGCCAGCGACTTGTCGTCGAGCTTGAGATCGACCGCCCGTACTGCGGATTCCAACTGCTCCATCGTCCGCGGCCCGACAATCGGTCCAGTCACGGCGGGCTGGTGCAGCAACCACGCCAGGGCGATGTCGCCCGGCGCATGCCCGAGCTCATCGGCAAATGCCTCGTACTGCTCGATCTGCGGCCGCATCTTCTCCACGGCCTCCTTCGCGCGCCCTTCGAGCCGGCGCACGCCCTCGACGTCCTTCCGCAGTACGCCGCCCAACAACCCGCCCTGCAACGGCGACCAAGGAATCACCCCAAGCCCAAACTCCTGCGCCGCCGGCAACACCTCCCGCTCCACATCCCGAACAATCAGGTTGTAGATCGACTGCTCACTTACAAGCCCGGTGTAGTTCCGCTTAGCAGCCTCAGCCTGCGCCTGAGCAATATGCCAGCCGGCAAAGTTGGAGCTCCCGGCGTACAACACCTTCCCCTGCCGTACGGCGACCTCCATCGCCTGCCAGATCTCCTCCCACGGTGTAGCGCGATCCACGTGGTGGAACTGGTACAGATCGATGTAGTCCGTCTGCAGCCGCTTCAACGAAGCATCCAGCGCCCGCCGAATGTTCAGCGCCGACAACTTCCCCTCGTTAGGCCACCCATCGCCCATGTCCCCATAGACCTTGGTAGCCAACACCGTCTTGTGCCGGTTGGCGGGATCCTTGGCGAACCACTCGCCAACAATCTCCTCCGTCCGCCCCGAGGAGACCGCCCGCCCATACACGTTGGCAGTATCAAAAAAGTTGATCCCCGCCTCATGAGCCGCACTCATGATCGCGTGCGAGTCCTCCACACTCGTATGCGGCCCAAAGTTCATCGTCCCAAGAACGATCCGACTAACAGTCAGGCCAGTCCGGCCCAGATGAGTGAAGTCCATACCCCCAACCTCGCCCATCCCACCCGAGATCTCCAACAGAAGAATCCACTCAGTCCTATGACTGAGGCTTCTGAGTCAGCGGAGGAGCTGGATTTGAGGGTCTCTACTTGGGGTCGGGGTCCGGGGACTCGGCGGTCAGGGCTGTCGAATGCACTAGCGGCAGCTTGCCCTGCGCGTCGGCCCAGCTCCGGGTGACGGCATCGTCGAGCGACTCTGGGTCAACTCTCCGCCCGAGTGCCGATGCAAGGACGTGCACCGCCAGGCGTGGCGGGATCGCGTTCCCGATTTGCTGGGCGACGTCGCGGCCGGACCACGGATAGTCGCGGGGGAAGGTCTGCAGCATGCCTGCTTCGGCGAAGTCGAATCGCTCGATGATTCCGCCAGGCATCTGAACCTTGTTGCGCCGGACCTTGCCGGTCACCGTGAATGCGGGCTCGTCGGAAGTACGACGTCCGCGAAGCTTCGGATTCCCTCCGGTTCCGTAGTTCGAGATGACGGTGAAGGGTGTTGCCCTGTCGAGGGTTTCTCCCATGGTCTTCCAAGGCGGCAGAGGAGACTGATCACCCGCGTCGTAAGGGACGCCTCGGCGGAAATGACGATGCGTCGGTCTGGGCAGACTGGCTTCGGCATCCCGGCGCGCGATCAAGATCGCGCGCCGTCGAGTCTGTGGAACGCCGAACTGCTCTGTCCGGAGGATGCCGCACTCGCAGCTGTAACCGATACGTCTCAGGACGTCCCGAACTGTGCGCCATACGGGCAGAACAGCCGGAACCTGTTCCAGTACGACCGCCTCGTAGGTGTTGCCGGCCTCGTGGGCCTCGAGAGCCCATCGGAGCGGCTCGAGGACCAGCCTGGTTCTTTCGTCGAGATTGGTGAACACTTCCGCGGGATCTTCGCCGGCGGCCATGCTCTCCGCGGCCGTGACAACCTCGCTCAGGGCACGACGCCCGTCACCCGTGCCCGCGACCGTGTACGTCTGGCACGGCGGTCCGCCCGCCAGGACCCTCGCATCAGGAAACTCTTTGGCGTGGATATCTCGGACATCGCCTCGGCGTGTCTTCAGGCCGGCCCTGTCGCGCGTCGCGCAAGCGTCGGCATCCCATTCGATGCCGTCGACGGCGACGCCGAGCCACTGTGCGGCCACATCCAGTCCACCGGGTCCTGCGAACAGATCCACCATGTGCACATTCAGAGGTAGACCGTGCTGATCCCGGGTCATAGCGGGCAAGTATATGGGTCCTTTCGATGCCGAGGACCACGCAACGCCGGCAGCAGGTAGCGGCACCTCGGGCGATTCGGGAGACACGATCAGCGCATCGTGAGAGGTTGGACGATGTCATGGACATGGACAAAGAAAATGCCGCTGCTGTCGGCGAACGAGCCGGTGTGCCGCCGCGTTCCCCGCTTGTGACCTCGGCCCAGACCTCGGCCAGGATGGCACGGCAGGCACGCCGCGACACGAAGCCCGAGATCGAACTACGCCGCCGCTTGCACCGTCTCGGGTTTCGCTACCGCGTCAACAGTCCGCTTCCTGGAATGCCCCGCAGGCGCGCAGACCTCACCTTCGGCCGAAAGCGGCTGGTCGTGTTCGTCGACGGGTGTTTCTGGCACGGCTGTCCTGAGCACGGGACCAGCCCGCGGAACAACGGGGCTTGGTGGGGCGAGAAGTTGAGAAAGAACGTCGAACGCGATCGGGAGACCGACAGGCATCTGGAGGGTTCAGGGTGGACCGTTCTCCGGATCTGGGAGCACGAGGATCCTGAGACGGCAGTGCATCGAATAGTCGAAGCCTTGACTACCGAGCGAGGTTCAGGTGACGGTACGTAACGTCTGAGCCGTGGATGCGATATAGGTGCCAGGGCGTCGCGGTGTCGACGAATAGAGCGGTGGGGCGGATGGGAGAGATGTCGGTGTGGGCGAGATGATCGATGACCTGGACGAAAAGTACGAGGTCTTCGTGGATCTCCTGGACTCGAGAACACCCGAGGACGCCGTGAAGGCGTTGGAGACCTTCCGGGTGGAGGATCGGGTGATCCAGCAGATCATCGAGCGGCACGAGCAACGGGTCATCGAGATTCGTGAGATGGAAGAGCCTCGGGCGGTGGTGCTCGACAACAGGTACACCTGGTACACCGGCCCGCGATCCCAGGACAAGTGCTGGCCTGCGCTCGTCAAGCAACTCGAAGGTTCGGGGTGGAAATGGGATCCGGCGATCGAATCGCTGGATGCTGCGTCGACGCGCGTGGTGTCATTGTTGAGCCACCCGCGGGAGAAGCTCTTTGCTACCCGCGGGCTGGTGGTGGGATACGTCCAGTCGGGCAAGACCACGAACTTCACCGCAGTGATGGCGAAGGCAGCTGACCGTGGATACAAGTTGTTCATCGTCCTGGCCGGCATCCACAACGGCCTTCGACGTCAGACCCAGAAGCGTCTGGTGCAGCAGTTGGTGGAACAGAATCCGACGCGCTGGACACAGTTGACCGATCTGGACAGAGACTTTGTTCCTCCGGCAAACGCGGCGTCCTTCTTCGGCAGGACGAACAAGACTCATGTTCTCTGCGTGGTGAAGAAGAACGCGACAGTGCTGCGGAAGTTCGCGGACTGGCTGGCGTCCGCATCCGACTATCTTGCCGACTGTCCGGCCCTGATCATCGATGACGAAGCCGATCAGGCAACGGTCGCGACCAAGTCGATCAACCCCCTGATCCTCGAGATCCTCGGCACCTTGCCGAAGTCTGCATACGTCGGCTATACGGCCTCGCCGTTCGCGAACCTGCTGATCGATCCGAGCGCAGAGGATCTTTATCCGAAGGACTTCGTCGTCAACTTGCCGAAGCCTGTCGGTCATTTCGGCACGGAGGTCCTCTTCGGACGTTATGCCCTTGACGGCGAGGATCCAGAAGACGTCGATGACGGCTACGACATGATCAGGACCGTCCCGGACTCCGATGTCGAACGTGTGAGACCCCTGAAGCGCGTCGATGTCGAGGGTTTCGTGCCCGAAATAACGGATGCACTTCGCGATGCCATCCATTACTTCTGGCTCAGCACTGCCGCCCGGCGGGTGCGTGGTACTGGTGTGCCCCACAGCACCATGCTGGTGCACACCAGTGTCAATACGGTCGTACACCAGCGTTTCCGCGCGCCACTCCAGAATCTGCGGTCGGAGCTACTGGCAGAACTCAGGGCAGGCGTCGTTTCTGACGAGTTGCGAGAATTGTGGGAAAAGGAAATCACCCGAGTGCCCGCCGAATCGTTCGGCGAGCAGACCCTCGAATTCAAGGCGCTGCTCCCGGAGCTCGCTGGTGTCGTCGACGACTGCAGGATCATCATGGACAACTCGAGCAGCGAGGATCGTCTCGACTACGAGAGTGGGCCGGTCGTTGCCATAGCGGTCGGCGGTAACACGCTGTCTCGTGGTCTCACGCTCGAAGGACTTGCGGTCAGCTACTTCGTCCGCGCCGTCTCGGCCTACGACACCCTGTTGCAGATGGGGCGGTGGTTCGGCTACCGCGACGGCTATGCCGACCTGCCGCGAATCTGGATGACCGAAGAGCTACAGGACTGGTTCCGCCACCTGTCGACGGTCGAGGCCGAGATGCGCCGCGACATCGACGTCTACATGACCGAGGACAAGAATCCGCAGACATTCGCAGTCAGACTCCGGACGCACCCGGCGCTTCGGGTGACAGCGGCCGCGAAGATGAAGGACGCGGTCCCCGCGGCATCGGCGTACGGTGGCCAGCGCGTCCAAACGCGCTATTTCCATCTGGACAACGACTGGCTGCTGTCCAACCAGCGGGCGGCCGATGAGTTGGTGAAGCGGGCTCTCGCCACCGGACGGCTCGACCCGCCGTCCGATGAGGGACGCCATGTCGTCAGGGGGGTCCACAGCGACGACGTCCTGAAATTTCTGAGTTCGTACCAGTTCCACGAGAAGTCCCAGGAATGCGACTCCGGCCTTCTGACGAAGTACATCGAGAAGCGTCGGAAGTCCGGGGCCCTTCGCGAATGGAACGTCGCTGTCGTCGGCAATCCTGTCGACGCAGCGCCAGGGCCGTACACCTTCGCTGGGCAGCTGACCACAGGCCGGGTCGTTCGTGCTCAGCTCGGACCGGCTGAACCGGGCACGTCTCGGTCGGTTGATCGGTCGACGGCCGATATCAAGACGCTGATGAGCCGGCGGGATGCTGCTATCGATCTGACCGGCGACACCCGCCGGTTCGATGAGGAGCAGATCAAGAGAGCGCGTCTGGATCAGCTTCCCGAGACGGGTCTGCTGGTGCTGTATCCCATTGATCGAGTTTCGCAGCCCGCGCCAGGCCGTAAGTCGCGTGCGCCTCTGAACGCCAAGGTCGATGTCATCGGGGTCGGGCTGGTCTTTCCGCAACCGGGCGTCGACAGTGCGGTCGAGTGGGACTACATCTCGGCAGATCTCTCCAAGATCGACATTGAAGTCGAGGACTTCACCGCCCTCGGCGCGCCGGCGGAGTGAAAGCGATGCCGTTGCGGGTTGTCGTGCAGGATCTCTGGGACGCATTGGGCAATAGGACGTCGTCTGCCTCCGACCGGCTACGCGTTGCGGACACCCCGGTGACGTCGACCGCCGGTCCGGTGGCTGTGGCCTTGGATGATGCGGGCTGTCGGCACTTGTTGGTCCCTATTTCCGCAGAGCGCGTCGTCCGCGGCGGTCTCGACGGCCCGACGCTCGTCCTTCGGAAGCGGACGCTGGTTGACGGCGACGATCGCCGGACGTTTGCCGATCTCGGCTGCCTCCGGAAGGATCTCGACGACGTGTTCACCGGCCTGTGCGCGGATGTTCTGCAGAGTGTCGATCGGGAACCGCACGATCCACTCAAAGTTCTCTACGGGCGGTTGGATCGCTGGCGGGCGCTCTTCCGGACGTCGGGCCATCTGCTGGGGCCCGAGCAACAGGCCGGCCTGTTCGCCGAGCTGACAGTGCTGACGGATCTGCTGGAACTTGATCCGAGTGCGCACCGGACCTGGACCGGCCCCGAACGGTACCGCCATGACTTCGTGGGCGCCGGCCATGCCGTCGAAGTCAAATCGACCATTGTCTCCGACGGTCGGCGAATCAGGGTCCATGGACTCGACCAACTCGAGGCGCCGCCGGGAGGCCTGCACCTGTACTGGATTCGTCTCGACCCGAGGAGCGAGACGGGCCGAAGTCTGAACAGTCTGGTCGACCGGGCGCTCGAGCTCTGCGACGACGAGGGCGACCTGTGGACTCGGCTCGCGGCGGCGGGATATCACGTGGTCGACCGTCGCCACTACGACCAGCCGAGGTTCGCGGTAGCCGCCAGGCGCCGGTATTCCGTCGGTCCGGACTTCCCGCGGTTGGTAGCCGGTGACCTGGACGAGGCAGGCCTCTCGATCAACGTGACAGATGTTCACTACACGGTGGATCTGTCGAGTGAGCCGCCGATTCCAGTCTCCGACGACCAGGCCGAGGATCATCTCGTGGCGATGTTGCAGGACGGTCCGAAATGACGCCAGGATGGCTGTCCCAGACGTTCCCACCGGACGGCGCAAGTGCGGCGGAGGGGATCAGGAACCAGTTGGGCCGCCCGGAACTGGACCTCTTGACGATCCTGGTTCGCGAGGCGGCCCAGAACTCGTGGGACGCTCGAAAGCGGGAGAATCAGGCGCCCGTCGAATTCCAAGTGGATTTCGGATCGGTGAGTGCAGCTCACTTGTCCGGCTGGCGCGAACTGCTGCTTCAGAATGCACCGCTCGAGCATCAACTGCCGCTGAGAGGTGCGCTGCGCCGCTCGGACATCCGAACCCTCACCGTGTCGGACAGGGGCACCACCGGGCTCGGGGGACCGACCCGAGCAGATGTCGCCCAGGGTGAGAACCACGACTTCGTGTCCTTCGTCCGCAACATCGGTGAGCCGCGTGACACCGAACTGGGGGGCGGAACCTATGGGTTCGGCAAGGGAATCTTCTACCTCGTCTCGAAGGCCGGGGCCGTCCTCCTCCACACGAGATGCGCCACCCAAGACGGCCTCGAGACCCGACTCATCGGATGCGCTCTGTGGAAGAGCTACATCGGCCAGGGAGCAACTGAGGAGAAGCGTTACACGGGACGTCATTGGTGGGGTGACCCCTCCAGCGGAATCGTCGAACCGCTGATCGGTGAGGTTGCCGACCAGGCTGCTCAACGTCTCGGTCTGCGGCCCTTCCTAGCCGATGAGACCGGGACGACCGTCGTGGTCATCGACCCGATGCTCGACGACCTGGATCCCGGCCAAGCTGCGGAGTACGTCGCAGACACGATCGCGTGGCAGCTCTGGCCGAAGATGCTGGAGACCCAGGGACGCCCAGAGCCTATGCGCTTCTCGGTTCGCTGCGACGGCGCCGAGGTACCGATTCCTGATCCGGAGACCACGAGGCCGCTGGATCTCTTCGTCGCCGCCTATCGCGAACTCACGGGAGGCGAGTCCAGGACTCTGCAGTGCCGCAGCCCGAAGAAGGTACTGGGACAACTCGGACTGGCCAAGCGAGTCGGTCTGTCTGTCGAAGCCTCCATGGCCTCGTTGACAGCGGGTGTCGAAGGCCTCGTGCACCACGTCTGTCTGATGCGCCCAGCAGAGTTGGTCGTGACTTACTACAAGGGGCCCAAACCGCCGAGCGAGCTACTTTCCTATGCCGGTGTCTTCCGGGCCGACACCGGCATGGACGAGGTGTACGCACGCGCCGAACCACCTACCCATGACAGTTGGAATCCTCACTCGCTGCAGCTTCCTGAGAGCACGTTCGTGCGTACTACGTTCCGCCGTATCGGAGAGGCCCTGGACGGCCTGCTCGAGTTGGGAGGATCGGCTCGTGGCGGATCCACCGCGATCTCCCTCGGGGCGGCGAGCGGAAGATTCGCCTCGCTCGTCACCGGCTCCGAAGGCCTCGGAGGCGCGTCCGACTTCACATCACGCTCCGGGGCGGCCGGAGGCGGACAGCCTACGGGTGGGCAAGGCGGCGGTGGAGCAGGCGGCTCGGAGGGGGGCAAAGGTCGGTCGGCTCGACGGAGTCGGATCGAGTACATCGGCGACCCGTACCTTGACGATCGTGGTGGACGTACGGTCGTGGTCCAGGATTTCCGGTTGCCGGACGACGGCGAGTACGAAGTACACGTCGACGCGGCTGTTCTGGCCGGTCCCGGTACACGGGAGACAGAAGCACCACTCGGTGCCGCTGTACCAGAGCTCCTCGGATGGGAACACCCCGATGGTCGGGCAATTGAGGAGCCAGTTCTGCGTGTCACAGGTGGCGACGGCTCGACCTGGCGCGTCATGGTGACTCCGGCCGCGGATACGGTGACCGAACTCAACGTGACTGCGCGATCCGTGGCGAGTTCTCGATGAAGAGACTCTCGCTGCCGTATCGGCAGCCGGCAGCCGATGTTGTCCGGGCCGATGAATGGGTGATCGTCATGGACGACGAGCAGGTACCACTACCGAGCCATCTGCCGGACTGGGACTATCGGACGAACCTCCACCTTCGCCGTACTGTTCAGATCGACGCAGATGCGCTCCGGACGGGAGCGGCACTGCCGCTCAGCGCACCGATCTCGCTCGCGGTTGTCTGGAATGCTTCGGGGTCCGGTCTGCGAGCCGCGGCTTGCCGCATCCCACTCAAGGCGACGGAGAGCGAATCGATTGATCTGGAGGTGCTGATTGCGGGGGCGGACCTAGGCGGTTTGCTGGCACTCGAGACCGTGATCGTGCTGGACGAGCGGATGGTCGACGCGGCGCCTGTCGCGGCGCGGCGCGCCGGTTCCGTTCTCTGGCGTGAGCGCCGGGAACTTCGTCTTCAAGGCGATGCGCCACAGTTTCCGCTGGCCGTCGTCGATTTCGAGAGGACCTCGTTCCCGAACGATGCCGCCTGGCACCTGCAGATCTCCCAGAATCTCTCTGCAGCAACGATGGGCGCCATGTTGCTGCTGATCAACGAACGTAACCCGGTCGCCTTGTCGGCCTTCCAGAATGCCGCGAAGCCCCGGCCGGTGGACAAGGTCGTTCTGTCAACGATCTACATGGACGTCGCTCGTACGATGGTCGAGCACGCGCTGCGTTCGGAAGAGTTTTCGGAAACGTCCGAGTACGACGACGAGACCTTGGGCGCCACGCTTCTGGCGCTCGTCGAGCAGCTCTTTCCAGGTAGTTCGATCAGCGATCTCAGGCTACGTATGGAGAGCGCGCCGGCGCACTTCGCCTCGGAGATCCAGGCCGCGGTCAAAGTGTTCGGAGACAGCTGATGGGCGTTCTTTATCCTCGACTTCTGGCCGAGCAGGCCAAGACATTGCACGACCTCTATCGCACTCTGGAGATCGCCGAACTGGGGCGGCGGCACAGTACCGTGCACGACTCGAGCATCTTCGCCGCGGTCGGTGGGGACCGGGCCGGAACCGAGGACCTGGCTGCTCTTCGCGTTGCGGTTCTCCAACTCGCCACCAAGCAGGGATTCCCGGGCGAATCCACGCGTGATGCGCGCCGTGACTTCGATCTGCAGGTTGCCGAGTTTCTGCACTCCGGCATGCAAATGGTGCCGGCGGAGGCCGCCGCGGGAGACGTGTGGGCATTCCTCGCTCTGGTCCTTCTGCCCGACGTCGCCTACTGGCGTTATCCCCACCCGCCTGGAGACCGTGTACTGGGCACCGATATCACCAGGCATGTCTTCGGGCGGTTGTGGTGGCGGGCACATCTTGTGTACTCGAGCGACGACGCCGCCCCCTACAGTGCGCTGGGAATCCTTGGAGAAGCCGCCTTCGACCAAATTTACGCCCGTCGAAGGGCACTTGGAGCGAGTCCACATCTGGTCAAGGCGATCCTCCGCACGTGGGCGGGCCTCGACCTGGAGGACCTCGACGAGCGAGACGTTCTGCGTGGTTTCCTGCAGCGACTGCTCCGATTGAGCCCGTTCATGGTTTTCGATGCATTGGACGCCGTTGCGCTCGACGGCGAGCTTCGCATCGTCGCTCTCGAGACGATCGACGCGATCCGAGCCAATCGGCCGAATTGACACGCCCGAGGGTGCACCTGCTGGATGCGTTTTCGATAGCTTTGGTCCGTTCGACGGCGCAGTGGTCGCGTGATCGGTGCCGGTACGCCCTGGCCGAATTCGAGGATGACATCAGTGAGAGCCCCTCTGACTCTGCAGTTCGATCCGCTGACGATCGAGCACCTGGGATACAAGATGTACTCCCATCTGCCGAACGCTCTGGCGGAACTTATCGCCAATGCGTACGACGCCGATGCGACGAAGGTCAAGGTACTCCTTCGTGACGATCAGGGGGAGCGCGCGGTCGTCGTGGAGGACAACGGCCACGGTATGGGTGTCCGCGACCTTCAGGAGAAGTATCTCCGGATCGGTCGTAACCGACGGGCCGAGGGCAACGATCGGTCGGAGTCCGGCCGCCGTTCAGTCGCTGGAAAGAAGGGTCTGGGAAAGCTGGCGCTCTTCGGAATCGGGGAAACCATCCTTCTCACCACCAAACGACAAGGAACGTCCGAGGAACTGCGGGTTGCGCTCAGTTGGTCCGAAATCAAGAACGCGACCGGTACGGAATACCATCCTGCGCTGTCCGCTCACGAGGCGCCACCGGAGTCGCACGGGACATCCGTCGAGTTGACGAGATTGCACCGGCGCACGCCCGTCAACGCGCGGGAGTTGGCTCAGAGCCTGGGCAGACTCTTCGGCTATCTCGACGACCATTTCACGATCGAGGTCGTCGATGCGGCCGGCGGCCGTCGGCCGGTGGACCGGAACGCTCGGTTGGACTCGCTCGCCCGAGATATCGAATGGCGTATTCCCGACGACCTGTCCGACGACCTGAAGGCGAAAATCCCCAACGACAAGATCAGCGGTCGGATCGTGTCGGCGGCCAAACCGGTTCCTGCCGACCAGCGCGGTATCGCCCTGTACGCGCACGGCAGGCTGGCGAACGAACCAGAATTCTATGGAGTCTCGGAGTCCAGTTATGCGTTCTCGTACCTCACGGGGTATCTCGACGTGGACTACATCGACGACGGCATAGCCGACGTCATCTCCACCGACCGACGGTCGATCAGCTGGGATGGCGATCTGACGGCGGAACTCAACCGATACCTGCAGGACCTGCTGCGGTGGGCCTCGTCGGAACGTCGCACGGCGCGCAAAAAGGCGACCAAGGCGCGGATCGAATCGGATCACGGAGTAGATCTGGACGAGTGGGTCGGATCGATCCGAAGCGAGGAGCGAGAGGCTGTCGGTCGAGCGGCATCGATCTTGACATCCGCCGACTCAGCCTTGGGCGACAAGGACCGAGATTCGCTCCTCAAGAGTCTCCGAACCATCGCACCTGACTACGCCGACCTGCACTGGCGGCATCTGCACCCGGCGATCAAAGAGGTCTCCGAGTCGTACTACGAGTCCGGCCACTTCCATGCAGCGATGTCGGAGGCGTTGAAGCGTTTCGTCAACGACATCAGAAAGGCTGTTGGGATCCAAGGGCAAGAGGCCTCGGCCATCGTGAACCAAGCTTTCAAGGTCGATGGCAACGATCCCGCCCAGATCGACGTCACACAGGCCTACGCCGACGCGGGATTCGATGTGAAGACATTGAGGGCCATTCGGAACGGACAGTGGAAGCTCTCGGACGGTGTCGTGGCTGCGTTCCGCAACCCAGTCGCGCACGAGGAGGAGTTGCTCCTGATCGAGACCGAGGCAATGACCTACCAGGATTGCCTGGATGCACTGAGCATCGTCTCCCACCTCTACCGACACTTCGAGCGAGCGATGGAGTCCTAGTCGTCCTCGATGTGGGCGGAATGGCGTCTCAGAGTGGTGTGGCCGCGCTGTGCTGTGACGGCAGACGCGCCCTTCGGCACGGCGTCCAGGCGCCGGATGTCTCCCATTTCGAACGCGTCAATGGCTGCTTACCGAGTTAGCTGACTGAACGACTTCGGTGTGGTCAGAGTGGGGACTTCTGATGTGGATGGGGGCGATCACCCAGATGCGCTCTCCATCGGAGAGCAAGTACGGAGTTTCGGGATCATGGTTCCTGTCGGGATGGAAACTTCAACCGGATAGAAAGGAGGTGTGACAACTAGGGCGCTGCGCAACCCCGCTTGACCATTTCATGGGTTCAGCATCCGCCCGGCCAGTCTTCAAGCGTCGATCGGCGGGCGGACCTGCTCAGAGTTCTCGGGTTGGGGAGTTGCCTGGCTGGGGGCGGTGGGGGAGACGCTGGTGGTGGCTGGCTAGGGGTGTTGCAGCGCCTCGAGCTGGGGCATTGCCTTCTAGGGCCTTCATTGCTTGGGCGAGGTCGGGTGGGAGGGGGTCTGCGCATTGGGGTCACTGGTCTGGTGGGGTCTTTGTCTGATCCGACTGCGGGTTCGACGTTCGGGAGACTGTCCAGTTCCGCGAGGGGAGCGCCTCGGGTGCGGCCGAGGCGGTTGGCGGTGACCTCGAAGGGCCGGCCGTCCTTGCGGGGTTCGAAGGCGAGGACCTGGCGTACGGGTAGGTGGTCTGCGGTGGGTCCGTCGAACTCGCGGTAGGTCAGGCGATGGGACGGGCCCATTGGTCTGCCGCGGCGGTTGAGTTCCTGGACTACCGGGAGTTTGATCTCGGCGCAGTCGCGGAGGTCCGAGTGCCTGTCCGAATAGCCGAGTCGTTCGCCGGCGAAGTCTGCCTCTCGGCCGGCTCGCAGTGCGGCCAGACCGATGCGTACTGCGGCAAACTGCTGTGCCTCCGGGCCCGACGGGTCCTGCTTAGTTGCGGTATGGAGCTCCCGGAGTTGGGCCTGGAGGTCCGGGTGTGAAACTAGGTGGTACTTCGCGGTCATGGCCGCGGGGCTGTGCCGCTGTCGGGCGCCTCGTCATCGTCATCGAGGTCCCAGCCGAACTCCTTTGCCAGGTCATCTACTGGTACGTACTCGTCTGGCTGGGCGCTCGCGAGTCGCTGCCGGGTTACGTCGCGGGCGCGCTCGGTCTGGTTGGCTTCCTCCGTGAGGGCATCGAGACGCTCCCATTCGGCGAAGGAGATCACGACCCCTTCGGGTTTGCCCTCGTCTCCGAAGAACAGCGGCTCCGACTGGCCTGCACGGAAGCGCCCGAGCATCTTGGGCAGGTTGTGGGCGGCGGTCGCGGTGTCGATGACGAGCAGACGTTCGCCGTTGGGGCGGTCGTGGGGTGTCTCGGATGACATCCGGGGCTCCTTCCAAGAGGACCTCATCACCCTAAGGCAACGAGGAGATCGCTCACGGAAGCTTTCCACAGGCGCAGTAGATCCGGTCTGCGCTGCGGCTTCATGCCGTCAACCGGTTAGGCGGGCTAGGAGCCGGCCGGCTTGGGTGGCTGCGGCGTTGGCGGTTTCGGCGGCTCGGGCTATTGGTGGGGAGAGGATGAGGGCTATGTAGCGGCTGGTGGGTTTGGCGGTTTTGTCGAAGGCGCCGTGGGAGCCGTGGTCGCCGGGGAGGGGGTTGTCGAGGTTGTCGGGGCGGTCGGGGGTGTCTGGTTCGTCGGTTTGTTGGCTTTTGTAGCCGGTTTTGGCTAGGAAGGCGTCCAGGAGTGGGGAGGCTATGCGGTTGCCGAGAATCGTGTAGACGGTGGGGAAACCGATCCAGAGTTGGCGGCGGCGGTGGTGGGCTGCGTGCCAGATGGCTTCGGCGGCCAGTTCGGGTTGGTAGATCGGTGGGACAGGCTGGGCTTTGTGGTCCAGTTTGGATCGCTGGATGCGGAATTGCGGTGTGTTGACCGCCGGCATGTGTACTTCGCAGATGTGGATGTCGACCTCGTCGTGCTGGAGTTCGCAGCGGATCGACTCGGTGAATCCCTGGGCCGCGTGCTTGGCGCCGCAGTACGCCGATTGCAGGGGGATCCCGCGGTAGGCGAGGGACGAACCGACCTGGATGATGACGCCGCGGTTGCGCGGGACCATGCGGCGCAGGGCGGCGCGGGTGCCGTTGACGAAGCCGAGGTAGGTGACCTCGGTGACGCGGCGGAACTCGTCGGGTTCGAGTTCGAGGAACGGGCCGAAGACGGTGGCCATCGCGTCGTTGATCCAGACGTCGATCGGGCCGAGCTCCTCCTCGATCTGCCCGGCGGCGCGATCGAGGGCGTCATTGTCACTGACATCAGCCTGTACTGCGACCGCGCGCGCCCCCAGCTTTTCCACCTCGATCTGGGCGGCACTCAGCCCGTCGGCGCCGCGCGCGATAAGACCCACGTCGTACCCACGATCGGCGAACAGTTGGGCGGTGGCCCGGCCGATCCCTGCACTGGCTCCGGTGATGGCGACAACACTCATGGTCCGCCTGTGCCCAGCAGTAGACGCTCCTACTCGTTGACCAAGTCATGAAGGACGAGGCCGTGGATGTTTGGGGTGTTTTTCGGGCGGACCGCGAGCGGGCGGACGGTGGTCACGTTCTGGCGGGATCAGGAGGCGGCCGAGCTGCTCGTACGTAGTGGTTCGCACACGCCAACCGGCCGGCTCACCGCGGGATGCGGTGGCCGGCCGAAGGTGGTTCAGCTGGGGCTACAGGTTGCGGAAGAAGGTGCGGAGGTCTTCGGTTAGTTCGGTGGGGCGTTCGAGGGAGGCGAAGTGGCCGCCGTCTTTGAAGGTGGACCAGTGGACGATGTTGGAGTTGTCGCGTTCCGCCAAGGGGCGGATGGTTTTGAAGTCGTCGGCGAAGACCGCTACGCCGGTCGGGGCGTGGTTGATGGCCGGCTCGGTTCCCGCGTTGGCCTCCTCGTAGTGGTAGCGGCCGGCGGTGGCTGAGGTGTTGGTGAACCAGTACAGGCTGACCTCGGTGAGGATCTGGTCGCGGGTCACCAAGCTGGTGCCGTTGCCGAAGCTGTTGAACAGCTCGTTCCAGGCCAGCTGGCCGACCGGGGAGTCGGAGATGCCGACGGCAACGGTCTGCGGGCGGGTCGAGTTGATCGCGTTGTAGCCGCCGACCGACTGGAACCACTTCAGGTGCTCCAGCGCCGCGTAGTCCTCCGGCGTGAACTTCTCGAACTCGGACGGGTCGCCCGACGGGAACGAGAACAGCTGCAGGACGTGCAGACCGAGGAAGCCTTCGGGGTTCAGCAGGCCGAGTTCGCGGGAGACCATCGCGCCGCCGTCACTGCCGTGCGACCCGTACGACGAGTAGCCGAGCCGGCGCATCAGCTTGTCGAAGGTGCGCGCCACTCGCGCCATCGTCCAGCCGCGGTCGACCAGCGGAGTACTGAAGCCGAAGCCGGGGATCGACGGTACGACGACCGAGAACGCGTCCGAGGCCTTGCCGCCGTGCGCGACCGGGTCGGTGAGCGGGCCGATCATGTCGAGGAAGTCGACGAACGAGCCCGGGTAGGTGTGGATCAGCAGCAGCGGAGTCGCGTCGGCCTCGGCGGACGGTACGTGGATGAAGTGCACGGTCTGGCCGTCGATGTCGGTCAGGTAGTGCGGGAACTCGTTCATCCGCGCCTCCTGCTCACGCCAGTCGAACCCGTTGCGCCAGTGCTCGACCGTCTCGCGCAGGTAGTGGTTCGGCGTACCGAGGTCCCAGTTGTCGCCGGGCGCCTCGGCGGGGAGGCGGGTGTTGGCGAGGCGGGCCTGCAGGTCGTCCAGGTCGGCCTGGGCGATCTCGACGCGGAAGGGGCGGATGGCTGCGGTGTCGTTGTTGTTCATGGCTTTACCGTAGAAGCCATATAGGAACGTTAGATTCCCAATTGAGATACTGTTTTCCGCATGCGTGAAACTTCGTCCCGATTGCTGTCCTTGCTGGCGCTGATGCAGTCGCGGCCGGCCTGGCCCGGGTCCGAGCTGGCGGAGCGGCTGGGGGTCAGTACGCGCACCATCCGCAACGACATCGACCGGCTGCGCGAGCTGGGCTATCCGGTGGATGCGACGCGGGGTGCGGCCGGGTACTACCAGCTTGGTGTCGGCGCGAAGCTTCCGCCGCTGCTGCTGGACGACGAGGAAGCGGTGGCTGTGGCTGTCGGGCTCCGGACGGGTGCTGGGGTCAGCGGGATGGAGGAGAGCAGCGGCCGGGCGCTGGCGAAGCTCGAACAGGTGCTGCCGCATCGGCTGCGGCGGCAGGTCAACGCGATCCACACGACGCTGTCGAAGGGCCCGGACAACACGGGGTCGAACGTTCCGGATCCGGAGATCGATCCGGCGGTGGTGACGACGATCGCGGCGGCTATTCGCGATGAGCATTACTTGCGGTTCGACTACGCAGTACCGGGGCAGGAGTCGTCGGCTGCTTCGCTGCCGCTGCTGGTGGAGCCGTATCGGTTGATGAGTTGGCAGCGGTACTGGTACCTGGCTGCGCGTGACGAAGCCGGCGAGTGGCGGACTTATCGCGTCGACTGGATGGACCTGCGGATGGCGACGGGGCGGAAATACAAGCCGCGCCCGATGCCGGACGGCGACTACACGAACTTCGTGATGCGCGACGTCGCCACCGCGGGCTGGAAGGTGCACGCCCGGATCACCGTGTACGCCTCGGCGGAGGAGGTGCTCGCCCGAATCCACGCGGCAGTCGGAATCGTCGAGTCGGTCGACGACACAACCTGCGTACTCGTCACCGGCGCGGAAAGTCTCGAGGTAGTTGCCGTCTACATCGGCATGCTCGGCCTGGACTTCCACGTCACCGCCCCGCAGGCCCTGGTCGACCACCTCAAGGTGATCGGCGAGCGCTACCTCCTGGCGATCCAGCCTTAAAACTAAGGGTTTCCGAGGCCGGCGTTGCGGGCTTGGATTATGGCGGTGGCTCGGTCGGCTACGGAGAGTTTGGTGAAGATGGTGGAGACGTTGTTGGCGACTGTTTTGGAGGCCAGGCCGAGGCGGGTGCCGATGGCGGTGTTGGACAGGCCGGCGGCGAGGAGGTCGAGGATTTCGCGTTCTCGGGTGGTGAGGTCGGGGAACGGTTCGGCGGCGGGTTGTGGGGGTGTGGCGAAGAAGGAGAGGACGCGGCGGGCGACGCCGGGGCCGAAGATGGCTTCGCCGGCGGCGACGGCGTGGATGGCGCGGGCGATCTCGTCCTGCTCCGCGCCCTTGACCAGGTAGCCGCGGGCGCCGGCTCGCATCGCGGCGAAGACCGAGTCGTCGTCCTCGAACATCGTCAGGACGAGTACGGCGACGTCGGGCGCAGTACGGGCCAGTTCGCGGGTTGCGGCGAAGCCGTCGAGGTCGGGCATCTGGAGATCCAGTACTGCGACGTCGGGTCGCGTGGTCACCACTTCGCGGACGGCTTCGCGGCCGGTCGCGGCGACGCCGACCACCTCGATGCCGGGCAGCGACGAGAGCAGCGCGGCGAGTCCGGCGCGGACGACCGGGTGATCATCGGCCAGTACGACGCGGACCGCGCTGGTCCCCTCGGCGGTCATCGGGATGCCTCGGCAACAGGCGTTGCCATCGGGAATGTGGCGTGGACCCGGCCGCCGGCGGGGGTGGGTCCGGCTTCGAAGGTGCCGCCCAGCTCGGCGGCGCGTTCGCGCATGGCTTGCAGGCCGACACCTGGTTTCCATACCTCGTTCGGTGGCCCGTCGTCTGTCACCTCTACCTCCAGTTCGGGACCGCAACGAAGAGACAGTACTGCGGACGTCGCGCGCGAGTGGCGCACCACATTCGTGAGTGCCTCGGTCGCGATCCGGTACGCCGCGACCTCCAGCGCGGCAGGCAATGCGGGCAACCCATCGGCTGACACTTGCACAGAAACCGATGCGCCGTCTGCTCGCCACGACAACTGGTCAGCTCGCTGGCGCAACGCACCCACCAGACCGAGTTCGTCCAACGCGGGCGGGCGAAGGTCGTCCACCAGCCGTCGGACGTCGGCGATCGCCGCTCGAGTGTCCATCCGCAAGGTCCCCAGCAAGTCGGAGGCTCGCGCGGGATCGACGGAGATGAGGTTGGCGGCCGCATCCGCCGTGAAGGCGACGCCGGTCAACGTCGGACCGAGCCCGTCGTGCAGGTCTCGCCGCAGCCGCCGGCGCTCCTCCTCGCGCGCAGCGACGAGGTGCTCCCGCGAAGCCTGCAGTTCAGAGGACAGCCGAGTCGCATGGACGGCAACGGCCAGCGGTACTGCGACCAGCGCGAGCACGTTGCGATCAGTCTGCGACAACCCGGACTCACCCGAACGCAGGCCAACCAGCAACGAGCCAACCGTAGTACCGCCGTAAGACAGTTCAACCGGTACTACGTCAAAAGGTGCGACTCCGGCAGAGGCGAGGACTGTGTCGTCCACTGCGAGGGCGACGTACGGGAATCGCAGGGCGGAGCGGATGGCTTCGACGACTCCGGGCATGCCGCCGGCCACGCCGGACGACAGTTCCTCCCCGACGCGCGAAGCGACCCGAGCAGGATCGCGCCGGTCGCCGTACATCGCCCGATCGACCAACCGCTGTAACCGGGGCAGCACCGGAGCGATCAGTAGCGCGACCAGCACCGTGACCGTGGCGGAGCGCCCGAAGCGGGAAGAGATGAATGAGTCCGTGAGCGCGACCAGTGCGACATAGGCGCCGATGGCAAGGATCGACAGCAACGCCCAGCTCAGTGCGCGGGATACCACCAGCCGGATGTCCAGCAGCTGATGACGAACGATCGCGACCGCCACCGAGACCGGGATGAGCGGGATGGCCAGCAGGACGACGATCGGCGTGCCGCTGACCAGCGCCCAAGGCGTGATGAAGACGATCATGATGACGCTTGCCAGCAACAACCACAGTAGTTGTCGACGGCCCGTTTCAGCTGCGTGGCGATAGCGGATGACGAGACAGGCGATCGCCAGCAGATAGGCGAGCAAGCCACGGAGTTCGGTTGCCGTCCACAACGGTTGAAGGGAGTCGTACCCCGGGAGCTGGAGATAGCTCGTGGGGCCGTCGTCGAAGAGCGCCTCCGGGCCCGCGCCCATCTCGAGCGCGAACAACGGCGAGGTGACGATGATGCCGATGGCGACAGGTCGCCACCGCTTCGAGAGCAGCCGGCCGTCGGGGAACAGCAGCAGCGCCAGGGGCAGGAACAACCCGATCGACCAAGGCCAGGACCAGAGGAACACCGTCGCTGCGAAGCGTTGAACCGGCATCGGTGCCGCACTGTCGTACAGCAGCTGGCTCAGCGGCGCGCCGACGGCCGTGGTCGCGTGACCGATGCCGTCGGCGATGAAGAGCCAGCCGATCGGGTTGGCCGGCCGATGCCAGGCGATCACCGCGCCGCAGGTCGCGAACGTGAGTCCCATCAGCCCGTTGGTGACCAGGAAGCTCTCGAGCGCAGTACTGAAGGACCAGCCGACCACCACGGCCAGGACCAGCCCGGTGAGCACTTCGGCCACCGCGAACCCGCCGAGCCCAGCCGCCAGCGCGCGGCGGTTGGGAGTGTGGTCGGCCTTCATGGGGATCAGTGTGCGCTCAGAGGTGTCCCGGTGTCTCGGGAATGGGTTCCCGGGGGTGGCGGGCGAGTTCCTGGCGACGGGTGAACGCCGGCTCAGGCGCCGGGAGTGGGCGGGCCCGACTGTGGAGGCAGACGGTCCGACGGGCCGCAGTACAGGGGAGGTTTGGAGATGTCTCGAACATTTCGTGCCGGGCTGGTCGTACTCGGGCTGCTGTCGCTGGCAGACCTGGCAGGCCCGCTGCTGACGGATGGTGAGCACCCGCCGATGTCGGTCGCGCTGATCGGCTCCGCGCTGGGGCTGCTCAGCCTGGTGCTCGTGGTGTTCGCCTGGCGTGGTGCTCGGCGGGCGGTCGTGCCGCTGATCGTGCTGCGGGTGCTGTCGGCCCTGAGCGCAGTACCGGCCTTCTTCGTGGGTGACGTCCCGGCAGCGGCGCTGGCGGCCGCAGGGCTGGTCGTGGCGTTGACTGCGCTCGGTGTGGCGCTCCTGCTCAGGCCTGCGCGGCAGTTGGCAGGTGCACGATGACAACGACAGCAGCCCGTACTACGTCCGTCGCGGACACCCGGGGCATCAGCCGGTGGGCAGCCGCGATCCTGTTGCCAGTGGGCCCGGCGGCTGTCGCAGTACTGCGGTACGTCCTGCCCTACGACACCGTCGACGACACCTCGACCATGGCGGCGAAAGTGATCGCGGAGCCGGGTCGCGCCTCAGCTGTCTTGTGGCTCGGTCTCGTCGCGATTCTGACGCTGGTACCGGCCGCGTATGCGGTTGGCAGGCTGACTCGGCGGCGCGCGCCCAAGCTGACCCTGGTCGCGTTGGCGCTGCTGATCCCGGGATACCTGTCGCTCGGCTGGCTGGCCGGTGGCGACCAGCTCCTGTGGGCGGGAGCAGATGCCGGGCTCGACGCAGGCGGCGTCACGCGGATCGCCGAGGCAGTCCACCCGACGGGTGAGATCGCCGGGGTGTTCTTCGTGATGGGACACGTCATCGGAACGATTCTGCTCGGCGCCGCGGTGTGGCGCTCGCGGGTGGTGGCACGCTGGGCCGCGGTCGCGGTGATGGTGTCGCAGCCGGTCCATATCGTTGCCGCGGTCATCGTTCCCAACCACACGCTCGATCTGTTCGGCTGGGGACTGCAGGCGGCCGGGTTCGCCGCGGCGGGGTGGGCGATCCTCAAACTTCGCAACGACGACTGGGACCTACCGGCCCGGCCCTGAAGCGCAACCGAACCAATCCGGGCCAACGGCAACCAATGAAGTCTGGGTCTGACACGGCAACCACCTGCCGGGTCAGACCCAGATTGCTGCCGGCCAGCCGTCGGCGAAGGTTTCCGGTGGGTTGGGCAACGACACGGCCTCTCCTCGCGCGACGCGCCGCGCGGACCACGCCGCCGCACCTGCGTCCAGTACGTCGTCCACACCGACCGCCGCACCCGCCAGACCAAGCTCACCGGTCAGAGCGATTCCTGCGCCAGCCAGCAGAGCGCGTCGCCGTTCAGCGCCGGCCCACGTCGACTTGCGGACCGTCAGCGGCGCCCCAGCCAACTGCGCGAAGCTGACCTCCGGATGAACTTCCACCACGAGCGTGCCCGCCCGCTTGACCCACTGATCGACCTCGAACAGCTTCCCCCGCAACCCATAGGCCTGGATCGAGAGCCCTTGTCCGGTCAGTTCCCGATTGATCACGACCGCATCCCGATGGGTCGGAGCCAGCAAGGCAGCTCGTACCGGCGTCGTGAACACCGAGGACGACAACCGCCCGATCGCGGACCGAGCGAGCAGATCGGCCTGCCGCGGCGCCTTGTCGGGCAACCCGATCGGCATGTCGACGGCGACCACAGCGAGTGGCCCGCCCTCCTCGGCCTGCGCGATGAGGAGATCTATCGTGCTCGCCACGAACGCGCGCACCGACCCGCCATCGAGCAGTACGCCGACCCACCCCGCCTTGCAGGCATCGACTCCGAGCACTCGGGTCATTGCTAGACGCCTTGTTGCTTGAGGAAGGCAACAGATCTGGCCATCGACCTCGGCCAGGCAGCAGCGAAGGCATGCTCCTCACCGGGGTAGGTGTAGAGAGTGGCTTGTTTACCAGCCTTCTGCAGGGCCGCGTAGGTCTGCTGCGCCCAAACAGGTGGGCAGGTGGAGTCGGCAAGCCCTTGCTGGATCAGCAGCGGCTCGGTGATGCGGTCGAAGAAGTTGACGGCTGACAGGTTGCGCCAGAAGGCCGGGTTCTTGGCCGGGTCGCCGTGAGTACGAACGATCGCACCGGCGATCTCGGCCTGCGGGCGGACCCAGCGGTTGAAGTTGTCGACCGCGTTCGAGCTGACCGGCGTGTACACCACGGCAGCCTTGACCAGCCCTGGCTGCGCCACCAGCACGTTGTAGGTGATGCCGCCACCCATCGACCGGCCGAACAGCCCGACCCGCTGCGGGTCGACGTACGGGGCCGCCTTCAGGGCGAGCACCGCGTTGATGACGTCCTCGGTGTAGCCGAGGCGCAGGTTGACCTCGGACTGCGGATCCTTGGACGACTGCGCGTGGTTGCGATAGTCGGTGTGCAGTACGACGTACCCGCGGCGGGCGAGGTAGTCCTGCTCGCGTTGCAGGCCGCGGCCGTTGGTGTAGACGGCCGGGTCGATGAAGCCGTGGTTGAGGACGAGGGCTGGATGGCGGCCGGGGGTGCGGGGCACGTTGAGGATGCCGGAGATGGTGAGCTTGCCGCTGGCGTAGGTCACGTAGTACCGGGTGTAGGCGTCTGTGCGGCCCAGGACGCGGCCGAGACGAAGGTCACGGCCGTCGTACTTCTTCGCCATCAGGGCCTGGAGCGACACGGGATTCGGCGGCGTGGCCGGCGTGCTGGCGGTGCTCGGGGTAGGGGTCGGGGCGCTGGGTGTCTGGGAAGGCTGAGAGCTTGGGGTCGGCGTGGTGGCAGCGGGTCCAGTAGGCGTGGGGTCGGCCGAAGGGGGCGTCGAGCAACCAACGGCGAGGGACAGGACCAGCGCGGCACACCCCAGCGCAGGGCGGCCCAGCCACGGCAGCTTCATAGCCCCATAGTGCCGCCCGGCCCCAAGGCGGGCGGACGGACGGGGGTTGACGCAGGCTGGAGCGAGGGGGACTGTCAAGGGGAGAGGGTTGTCAGGGGAGGTCTGGCAGCCGCCGGGGGACCAGTTGCGCTGGGGGAACTTGCGCTGCGTTCGCGGGGTGGCTACCGGTCTGGGCGGCGCCGCGTGAAGCGCGCCGGTCGACACAGGGAAAGCCCACTGGACCGTGGAGGAGTCATGGGCGAGTACACGATCGAGAACTTGAGGGAACGCACCAGAGGTCCCGTCATCACCGACGCGGACGAGGGCTACAACACGGCGCGCAGGGTCCACAACGCGATGCACAACAGGCACCCACGGGTGATCGTGCAGTGTGAGAACACCGGCGACGTGATGGCCGCTGTCGGCTTCGCAGCCGCCAACAACCTGGACCTGGCCGTCCGGGGAGGCTCGCACAGCGTCCCGGGCTTCGGCACGTGCGACGACGGCGTCGTGGTGGACCTGCGCCCACTGCGCAACGTCCTGGTCGATCCGAACACCCGTACTGCGCGCGCCGGCGGCGGCGCCACCTGGGGTGACTTCAACGCGGCCACCCACGCGTTCGGGCTGGCGACCACGGGCGGCGTCATCTCGACCACCGGCGTCGGCGGGCTGACGCTCGGCGGCGGGATCGGGTACCTCGCCCGCGGACTCGGCCTGTCCTGCGACAACCTGATCTCCGCGGACGTGGTCACCGCGGACGGCCGGTTCCTGACCGCCAGCGAGAAGGACCACGAGGACCTGTTCTGGGCGCTCCGGGGTGGCGGCGGCAACTTCGGCGTGGTCACGTCGCTGGAGTTCCGGCTGGCTCCGGTGGACACCGTGTACGGCGGGCCGATGCTGTTCGAGATGGCTGACGGCGCTGCTGTGCTCGCCGGGTTCAGGGACCTCATCAAGGACGCGCCGGAGCAGCTTGGCGGCTTCCCGGCCTTCCAGCTGGCGCCGCCGCTGCCGTTCATCCCCGAGGACCGCCACGGCGATGCGTTCACGCTGATAGTCGCCTGCTGGGCAGGGGATCCCGAGCGGGGCGAAGAAGAGGTCAACAAGTTCCGGCAGTTCGCCCCGGTGGTCGCAGAGAGCGTAGGGCAGATGCCGTACCCCGCACTGAACAGTGCGTTCGACGGACTCGTACCGCCCGGCCTGCAGCACTACTGGAAGGCCAACTTCGTCACGGAGCTCACAGACGACGCTATTCAGGCGCATCTGCAGCACGCACCCGGTCTGCCGGCAATGAACTCGACAGTGCACATCTACCCGATCGACGGAGCCTGCCACCGGGTAGCGGCGGACGCGACGGCCTTCGCCTACCGGGAAGCCAACTTCGCGACAGTGATCGCCGGGATCTGGCCTGACCCGGCGCAGAACGACGCGGGGGTCGAGTGGGTGCGCGGGTACTACGACGCGCTGTCGCCCCACTCGGAGGCGGGCGGCTACGTCAACTTCATGGCCGGCGACGACCAGCACCGGATCGCCGACAACTACAAGGGCAACTACGACCGGCTGGTGGACGTGAAGCGCAAGTACGACCCGGACAACCTGTTCCACCTCAACCAGAACATCGTTCCCTAGTCCACAGCATGGCGTGGGCGTTGCCGACCCTGGTGAAGGTGGCACCGGGGAAGGCGGCAGCGTAGGTCTCCTCGAACTGCTGGCGGCTCAGGTATCGGTCACTGACCCGGTGATCGAGCCAGTCGCCAGTAGAGAGCTTGAAGATCTCCCAGGCGTCAGCACGCCCACGCCGTACCAGGTTGCGGCCCAGCTTGCGGAGTTCGCCGCCGTAGAGCCACCAGCGCGGGTTGGCCGGGCGTGGGGAGACCGTGTCGATCAGGACGGCCTGCCCGCCGGGTGCGAGCAGGCTCTTGATGTGGGTCAGCGCTTCCGGCAGGTCTGGGACGTGGTGGAGCGTCGCGGAGCTGACGATGAAGTCGTAGCTGCCGGTGACGTCCAGGATCCCGGATTCGAGGTAGCAGACGTTGGAACGAGCCCGCTTGCGCCGGGCCAGCCGGATCATCGCAGCGGACAGGTCGACGGCGTCCACATGCTCGAAGTGCTCAGCCAGCAGTACTGCGTGCCTGCCGGCGCCGCAGCCCAGGTCGAGCGCCCTGCCCGAGCTCTGCCCGGCTGGCAGCACCGACGGCAGCCAGTCGCCGACCGCGTTGCCGGTGAGCTCGCCAAGGCGGTCGTAGTCCGCGGCCAGCCGATCGAACGACTGTGCCTCTTCCCGCGAGATCGCCTGCCGCCTGCGCCCCAGCAACGTCATGCCACTGGGACGCGGCGGCAGGCGGAAAGGTTCGCCTAGATCGTCAGCAGACGCTGGAAGAAGGCGCGGTAGCGCTGCAAGGCGGAGCGCAGGGCCTCGGTGTCGGGTTCGCCGTCGGACCACTGGCCTTCCAGCGTGCGGTGCTGCTCGTCGAACGTCGCCGAGAGCCGTTCGAGCACGTCGCTCACCAGCTTGTCGGCATCCGTCACCGCGGAGCGCGGGTCGTCGACGAAGCCTTGCTGGATGACGTCCCAGCGAGCCTTGAAGTCAACCGCCTCAGCCGGCGCCACCAGCGGCTCACTAGTCGTTGCCTCAGTCGCAGCCGGAGTTCCCGCCGGAGTCGCAGCCGGAGTACCGGCGTCGGGCGGGGTCCCGGCCAGAGCGCCGGTGCCGGCCGGGGTCCCGGTCGCGGTGTTGGGTGTGGTGGGTGTTTCGTCGGCACCCGTCCACGGCTCGTCGCTGCGCTCACCCGAGGGGATGACCGGCGCCTGATCGTCACCGACCTGGTCAACGGAGTACTCCGGCCGCCCGCCATCCGCAGTACGGTCCAGCGCATCGCTGCGCGCTCCTCCGTCCAGCGCGTCGCCGTCTGCTCGACGGTCCAGTGAGTCGCCGTCAGTGCGGTCGGCTGGGTCGTAGTCCGCGGTACGGTCCAGTCGCTCGCCTTCCGCAGTACGGTCGGCGCCGGCGTCCGTAGTACGGGGGTCCGCCGGGCGCGGGGTGGCCGGGTCCAGGGGGTCGTCGTGGGGGAGAGTCATGAGTAGTCCTTCGGGTCGGTGTGGCCGTTGCGGGAGGCCGGGGTCTCGAGCAGGACGGTGACCAGGCGGCGGTAGGCGGTGACTGCCTGGCGGAGGTCTTCTGTGGTGACCTGGCCCTGCGTCTGGGCTACCGCGATCTGGTGCGCCTGCCGGTAGTTCTGCGCCACCTCGGGATGGTCCACCGAGATGTCGTCGGCCCGCTGGTCGAAGTCGTCGACCGGATAGCCGGCCTCGCGCATCATCCGCAGTACCAGGCGGTCTGCCTGGTTGACAGCCTCTCCGGGCGTGTCCACGAAGCTCTGCTGCAGTCCGGTCCACTCGGCGCGGTAGCGCTCGGCCGATTCCGCGCTGATCGGGTGTACGTCGAGCTTCTCCCGCCGCTGCTCCCGGGCGCGCAGATCGCGGAGCGCCTCCTTGCGATCACCCCGCTCTTCCAGAGTGCGCTCGTACTCCGGGCCGAACCGCTCCTGCAACTGTGCGGTCTTCCGTCGCTGGTACGCGTAGAGCGCCGCCGCGGCGACGAGTACGACCAGGACGACGACGATGATGGTGATGACGGTTCCCATCGGTCTCAAGTCCCTTCTGAGTAAGTCAGTTCGGTACCCAGGGCCGAAACGACGAACGCCCGGAACCCTGGTGGGCTCCGGGCGTCAGCCGGTACTGCGAAGCGGTGCGGGATCAGGCTTTCGGCGCCAGCTTGTGGACGACGATGCCGGACTTGAAGGTGGTCGTACCGAGCAGTTCGAGGTGGTTGATCCCGATCTCGGACTCCGCGAACAGCTTGTCGCCGTCGGCCAGCACCGGGAAGACCCAGAAGTGGTACTCGTCGACCAGCTTGTGCTCGAGCAGCGTCTTCGAGAACGACCCGGTGCCGAACTTGAGCAGGTCGCCACCGTCCTCCTCCTTCAGCTTCCGGACGGCCTCGACCACGTCGCCCTCGAGCAGCTGGGCGTTCCAGGTGGTGTCGGTCAGCGTGCGGGAGGCGACGTACTTCGGCAGGTTGTTGAAGGTGTCGGCCATCTCGCCGTCGCGGCTGGACCAGGCCTCGGCGAAGCCTTCGTAGGTGACCCGGCCGAGCAGCAGGGCGTCGGTGTTCTCCATCAGTTTGCCGGAGTAGCCGAAGTGGTCCTCGTCCCAGTACGGCCCGCTCCAGTCCTGCGGGTCGGAGATGCTGCCGTTGAGGGTGACGAAGGTGGACTCGATGATCTTGCGCATGGTCTTGCCTCTCTGATGTGTGGTGTCAGGCTTGGTAGGGCTGTTTGATGCGTGCGTCGCGAAGTGCATGCGCCCACCAGACGAGCTGGTCGAGCGTGGTCTTGGCCAAGGCCTCGTAGCCGGAGCCAGGGCGGGGCCAGCTGCCGTCGGCGGCGAACTGTTCCCAGTAGCAGGGCAATGTGACGGTGTTGCGGATAGCGACCGCCTGCAGCTCGGTGAAGACCTGCCGGAGCTGAGCGACGGCGTACAGGCCGCCTGTCTCGCGGCCGTAGGCGACTATCGCGACCGGCTTCGCGTGCCACTCCTCGTAGTACCAGTCGAGTGCGGTCTTCAGCGATGCCGGAAAGCTGCTGTTGTACTCCGGTGTGACGACAGCGAACGCATCCGCCGCAGCCAGCCGCGGAGCCAGTACTGCGACCTCTGTCGGCGTGGGCTCGTCCGTGTCGGACAGAGTCTGAGGCAGGTTCGCAGTGGCCAGGTCTACGACGTCTATGTCGAGGTCGGCCCGCTTGGCGGCCTGCTGCGCGAACCAGCTGGCCACTGTCGGCCCGAAGCGCCCGTTGCGGGTGCTACCGATGATCACTGCGAGCCGTAAGTTCATCCCTGCTCACCTCCCTCGCTGCTGTTGAGGAAGACTCTGCCTGAGGGGGTTTACGGTTTCTTTCCGGTCTTCTGTGGGTCGGCCGGAAACCCTCTAGAGTGCGGCCATGCGCTTCGGGGTGCTCGGACCGGTGACGGCCTGGACGGACAGTGGCGAACCGGTCACCGTCCCCGGCCTCAAGGTGCGTGCGCTGCTGGCGGACCTCCTCGTCCATGAGGGTCGCCCGGTACCGGCGGACCGGCTGATCGACGACCTGTGGGGCGAGGACCTCCCCGGCAACCCGGCTGGAACGCTCTCCGCGAAGGTGTCCCAGCTCCGCCGTGCCTTCGAGGACGCCGAGCCCGGTAGCCGCGCACTGGTCGTCTCCGCCCCGGCCGGCTACTCGCTGAAGGTCGACAGCGGCTCGTACGACGCCCTGGGCTTCGCTGCTCACTTGGAGCACGGGCGGCTGGAGGAGGCGCTCGCACTGTGGCGCGGCCCGGCGTACGCGGATTTCGCCGACGAGGCGTTCGTGGAGACGGCTGTGGCGCGGCTGAGCGAGCAGCGGCTCACTGCCACCGAGGAGTACTTCGATGCCCGGCTAGCGCGAGGCGATCACAACGCCGTGATCAGTGAGGTCGCTGACGTGCTGGCGGAGCACCCGCTGCGAGAGCGGCTTCGTTCCTCGCACATGAAGGCTCTGTACCGCGCTGGGCGGCAGGGCGAGGCTCTGGAGAGCTACGAGCAGCTGCGGACGCTACTGGCGGACGAACTCGGCCTGGACCCAACACCCGAGCTTGTAGAGCTGCAGCAGTCCATCCTGACGCAGGAGCTCCCGGGAGCGCGCCGGCGCAGCAACCTGCCGTCGCAACTCACAGAGCTCGTCGGCCGCAGCCAGGCGATCACCGACGTCCAGAGCCGCCTGTACGTCGACCGACTGGTCACGCTGACCGGTCCAGGGGGAGTCGGCAAGACGCGGCTGGCGCTTGCCGCGGCCGATGGTCTTGCCAGTCGCTTCCCCGACGGCGTCATCCTGGTTGAGCTGGCGGCGGTCGCACCTGAGGCGCTGGACGTCGCAGGGTCGCTCGCGGACGCAGTACAGGCGGCACTTGATCTGCGGGACTCGGCTGGAGCGGGGTCTGGTGGGCTGGTCAGCGCGCTGTCGTCGTTGGAGCTGCTGTTGGTGCTGGACAACTGTGAGCACGTCATAGAAGCGGCTGCAGCGCTTGCTGACGACCTGCTGGCTGCTGCGCCCGGGTTGCGAGTGCTGGCGACCAGTCGGGAGCCGCTGGGGCTTACTGGGGAGGCTGTGTGGAGTGTGCCTCCTTTGGAGGTGCCTGCGATCACTGCTGCGTTGCCCGACCTGGAGGACTCCTCTGCCGTGCAGTTGTTCGTCGCCAGGGCGGCTGCGGCGGACCGCGGGTTCGCGCTGGACGAGGAGTCGGCCACTGCGGTCTCTGTGCTCTGCAGGCGTCTCGACGGGATCCCGCTGGCGCTGGAGCTGGCTGCCACGCGAGTGCGGGCGCTGGGAGTGCAGGGCCTGGTTGCTCGGCTCGATGACCGGTTCCGCTTGCTGGCGACCGGGCATCGCGGTGCGGCGCCTCGGCAGCAGACGTTGATGGCGATGATCGACTGGAGCTGGGACCTGCTGTCGTCATCCGAGCAAGCGGTACTACGCCGCCTCGCAGTACACACAGACGGCTGTACTGCGGATGCGGCCGAGCAGGTGTCTTGCGAGGACGGGGTCGACGTCCTGGACGTGCTGATGCGGCTGGTGGACCGGTCGCTGGTGGTGTCGGTGCACGGGGCGGACGGGCCGCGCTACCGGCTGCTGGAGTCGGTGGCGGCGTACTGCGTCGACAAGCTGCGGGAGGCCGACGAACTGGAGCTGGTGCGGCAGCGGCACCAGCTGTACTACACGGAGTTCGCAGAGACGGCTCGGGCGTATCTGACGGGTCCCGAGCAGAGTAAGTGGCTGCAGCGGCTGGATGACGAGGCAGGCAACCTGCGTACTGCGCTGGACGGCGCTGTGGCCGGTGGTGACCTTGAGCTGGCTGAGCGGCTGGTGGATGCGCTTGCCTGGTACTGGTTCCTTCGCGGGCGGTTTGCTGAGGCCAGGCGGTCGCTGGAGGCTTTGCCGTCTTCTGCGAAGGCGATTGCTTGGCTTGCTGGGTTCCTCTACGCGCAGGGCGACCCCAGTGCGGCCGCTGTGCGCGAGCGGGCGACTGTGACTGACCCGCGGGTCGAGTGGTTCATCGCCTTTACTGCAAGCGATTCGGGCGACCTTGCTGCTTGTGCGGTGATGCTGGACCACGCCCTGTCGGCCTTTGAGGCGTCTGGCGACCAGTGGGGGATAGCGGCGGTGCTGACGGCTCGGGCCGTGCATGCTCACGTTCGTGTCGACCTGGAGGCGCTGGAGAGGGATGCGGTAGAGAGTGCTCGCCTGTTCCGGCTGCTGGGCGATCGGTGGGGTTTGCTGCAGGCCACTGGCTGGCTTGGCGCTCTTGCTGAGCTGAAGGGCGACTTCGACGAGGCGGCGCGACTCCACACCGAGGGCCTCGAGATGGCCGAAGCACTTGACCTCTGGCTGGAGGTTGCCGGGGAGTTGGGGTGGCTGGGCTGGACTGCGCTGCGGCAGGGAGAATACGGCCGGGCGAAGGCCTTTGGCGAGCGGGCGCTGCGGCTGGCGACGGAGCAGGGCCACCGCGCGACGCAGGCGTTGGCAGAGCTCGTGCTGGGCTTTGCGGACCGGCGTACGGGTGAGCTGGAAGCTGCCGAGAAGCGGTTGCAGGGGATGGTCGATGCGGCCCGCAAGCAGGACGAGCCGGTGCTGTACCTGTCGATCGTGCTGCAGGAGCTGGGCTACACGGTGGAGCTGCAGGGCGATCTGGTGCGCGCTCGGGAGTTGCATGCGGAGGCGTACCGGATCTCACGCGAGTTCGAGTCGCGGCGGGGGATGTGCTGGGCTCTGGAGGGCCTTGCCGGGGCTGTGGATGACAAGGCGGTGGCTGCGCGTCTGCTGGGGGTTGCGGCCGCAGTACGGGGTGCTGAGGGACATGTGGTGAGTGCTGGTGAGCAGGCCGACATCGATCGGGCGGCTGACGCTGCTCGGGCTGTGCTGGGTGGGGATGCGTTCGAGGCGCAGTACGAGGCCGGCGGTCGGCTGGAGTTGGACGAGGCCTTCGCGGAGGTTCGTTCCTGAGGTCTAGGAACCGGCGTCCGCGAAGACCGCCGGAGCGTCGGCGACGACGCGACCCAAGGTCTTGGTGAACCGGTCGCGCTCGGTGGCGGGCAACTCCTGCAGCAATTGGTCCAAGCGCTCGGTGAGCTCATCGTGGAAGCGGTGCAGCGCCGCAGACCCCGCAGGCGTCAGAGCGACCTTCACGGCGCGCCGATCCTGCGGATCGTCCTCCCGTACTACGAGGCCGCGTTGCTGGGCGCGATCCACCAGGCCGGTCAGGCTGGACCGTTCGAGGCCGAGCATGCTCGACAGCTCGGCCATGCCGATCGATCGGTCCGCCAGCGAGCACAGCATCTGAGCCTGAGCGGTGGTGAGATCGCAGCCGCGGCCGACCTCGGCGTACAGGTTCTGGACCAGGAACGTCAGCCGCACCAGCCCGCTGGCGGCTCCCAGGGTCTCCTTCACGGCTGCTCCCCACCTGTGATTTGGTTCCGGCGCTTGTGATTGTTCGTGGCACGAAGTAATTTGTTCGTCGAGCCAATATTACGTGACACGAACTACTTGAGCTAGAGGGTGGAGCATGGACTACGGGCACGAGCTGGCCTTCGGCACATTCCTGACGCCGGCGGTGGACGACCCGGACCGGGTGATCGCGCTGGCCCAGCTGACCGAGCAGGTCGGACTCGACCTGGTGACCGTGCAGGACCACCCGTACCAGCCGCGGCTGCTCGACGCGTGGACGCTGCTGTCCGTCATCGCGGCCCACACGGAGCGGGTGTCGGTGTCCACCAACGTCGCCAACCTGCCGCTGCGCCACCCGGTCGTACTGGCCCGCAGCGTCGCCACCCTCGACCGGATCACTGGGGGACGGGTTGAGCTCGGGTTGGGGGCTGGCGGGTTCTTGGAGGCCGTCGCTGCCAATGCAGGGCCGCGGTTGACGGCGGGGGAGAGCATTGCGGCGCTGGAGGAGGCGATCGCGATCATCCGCGAGGTCTGGACTCCTACTGGCGGCGGTATCCGGCTGGCGGGTAAGCACTACACGGTGGCGGGCGCCAAGCGCGGCCCTGCGCCGGCGCACGACGTACAGATCTGGCTGGGCGCCTACAAGCCGCGCATGCTGGCCCTCACCGGGCGGCTCGCGGACGGGTGGCTGCCGTCCAGCGCCTACCTGCCGCCGGAGGACCTCCCCGCCCTCAACAAACTCATCGACGAGGCCGCTGTCGAGGCTGGTCGCGACCCGTCGGCAGTACGCCGCCTCTACAACATCTCAGGCAACTTCAACGGCCACGGCGGCTTCCTCCAAGGCCCAGAAGCCCAGTGGATCGACCAGTTGACCGAACTCACCCTCACCCAAGGCATCAGCACCTACATCCTCGCCTCAGACACCCCCGAAGACATCCACCGCTTCGCCGAGGTAGCCACAGCAGTCCAAGAAGCCGTAACCACCGCCCGCACAACCACCCCCACCCCAACCACCGCCGCTACAACCATCGGCGGCGCCCCGCCCACCGCCCCCTCCGCCACCGCTGGTGACACCACCGCCGCGCTCGGCGCTGTTAGCGCCGATACGCCGAGCTCAAGCCCGGCGACCGCTGGCACCCGCGCTCCGGCCACCCCGGCTCCGGGCCCTCGGGTCTCGGGTGCCCCGGCGTCGGACAGCCGGGCCTCGGGCCCGCCGGCTCCGGGCACCCCGATCTCGGGCGCTGCGCCCTTCTCCACCGCGCCGTCTACCGGCGCAGCCGGTGGACGGCGCGGGAACTTCAGCGTGGTGGCGACGCCGGCGCCCGCTACCCGGCGGAGCGGAGTACAGCCGTGGGATGAGTCGCAGCGGCCGACCGGACCAGCAGCCGACCCCACACGCGTGTACTCGCCGCAGCAGCTGGCTTCGGGGCAGCATCTGGTGCAGGTGCACGACCACCTGCGAGCCGAGCTCGAGCAGATCCACGACCTGGTGGAACAGGTAGCCGCCGGCTCGATGGGCGTCAGCCAGGCGCGTTCCCACATCAACACGATGACCATGCGCCAGAACAACTGGACTCTAGGCGTGTACTGCGAGTCCTACTGCCGCCTGGTCACCACACACCACTCGCTCGAAGACGCCGCGCTCTTCCCACGCCTCCGCCGAGCCGACCCAGACCTCGCCCCAGTGGTTGACCGCCTCCAGGAAGAGCACCTGGTCATCCACGACGTACTGGAAGGCGTCGACAAGGCCCTAGTAGCCCTCGTGGACGGCTCCGCCACCATCGACAAGCTCCGCGCCGCCGTAGACCTTCTGGACGACGCCCTGCTCTCCCACCTCTCCTACGAGGAGCGAGAACTGGTCGAGCCGTTGGCCCGCCTCGGCGTGATGTAACTAGTTACTTCGCCTCGCCCAGGAGAGAGGCGAGGATGTCGAGCAGGCGCAGCGTGGGCGCCTCAGCCAGTACGCGCGCCGCGGAGGTGGCCGGCTCGGCGATCAGGCGGACCTGGAGCAACTTGAAGTCGCGGACGTTGGCCGGGTTGACCAGGTCGCGGTGGACGGCGGCCAGGAAGTCGGGCCCCGCCGACGCCTCGCTGTAGGTCATCCGGATGAAGCTGTCGCTGACGGGGAAGAGATACGGCCGCTTCAGGTGCAGCAACTTGGACTTCTTGGCGTGCCCGAACCCGCGGTGACCGCTGAACTTCTCGTCCAGCGCGGTGGCGGCCTCGAACAACGGCGTACCGGGTGCGGCGTCCTCCAGCTTCGCGTCGACGGGTACCGCTGCGAACTCCTTCTCCGCGTCCACCTCGAGCAACCAGGGGAAGTCGAGCGCGCGCAGGTCGGAGCCGGCCACCATCGTCCGGGCCAGGTCCTCGAGCGTGACTCGGTCGGGTTCGGATCCGCCGACATTCGTCATGCCGGGAAGACCGTCGTAGTACTTGAGCACCGCGCCGTTCGTCTCGGCGTACAGCCGCAGCTGCGCGATGGCCTCGTCCACGACGATCTTGCGACTACCGATGTTCATGGCCACACCCTCACACTCTTCGTGGCAGACCCGCCAGCCGGATTGGGCGATCCGTCGGCGAATCCGAAGTACATCCGGATGCGGTGAATCGTAGGGGACGCCCAGCCCCGCCCTCGCACAGGGTGACATCCCCACTTATCCACACCCCGTAACCAGCCACCCCACACCAACTCCCCACCCCCATAAACTCTCCGTCACCACCCCTCACCCACAGGAGGCAGACGGGCCACGTCGGCTCAAGGTGTGAATTGACGTCGATGGGTCGCCGGCGCCGAGTGGTGCGCTCGAGTGGTTGTTGAAGGCTGCCGGCGCGGCTGAGGTCGAGGTTGTCTAGGGGCGCGCGGGTGCCGGCTAGTCGTAGGGGGTTGCGGCTATTTGTCTGGCTAGGAGGGTGGGGAGCGGGTAGGGGCGCTCTGTGGGGAGTTGTGCGGTCGCGTCGGTCGGGGACGTGCGGGTGAGGGTGTGGATGGCGTGCATTTCCTCGGTGATGTCTTCGAGGGAGGTGATCCAGGTGTTGACGTAGAGGGGGACGGCTTCCCCGGAGAGGCCGATCTGGATTGAGCGGATGGTGGGTTGGGGTTGTAGGTGGATGGTCTGCTCGGGATCCCACTGGATGCGCACGGGCGACTGGTGGAGCTGGGCGCGCCAGGCGGCTTCCGAGGCGTGGTGTTTGCGGTCGTAGTGGCTCAGGCAGCTGTGGGACAGGGCCCACTCGAAGCCTTCGCGGGTGATGCGGATCCGCAGTACGCGGGTCTGACCGGGCTTGGTGGCCCAGCCTGAGCGGTACGCCATCCAGAGGAAGGACGGCTTGATCCAGGTCATCCGGGACATGCCGAAGGGCGCGACGAAGGTGCCGGCCCGCAGAGCGGGCTCGGCGATTTCGGGCGGGTACGCCTGGTAGACCACGATCGTGTCGTCGTCGTACAACGCGCGGATCTGCCGGTACGGCGTTCCTTCGGGCATGGAACTCATTCTCGATCAGAGGGTGGACAGGAGGAGGTTGAGGGCTAGGCCAGTGATGAGGAGGCTGGAGAGTAGGGCAGTTAGTAGGCGGGCGGTGGGGGTGGTCAGTAGGCGGCCTAGGAGGGCGCCGCTGGTGGCTAGGGCTAGTTGCCAGGAGGCGGAGGCGGCGAAGGCGGCTAGGACGAAGACTGATTGTTCAAGGTGGGTTGGGGTGGTGGCGTCTTGGCTGCCTAGGACCAAGGCGGTGAAGTAGATGACGGTGGTGGGGTTGAGCATCGTCATGCCGAGTAGGGCGAAGTAGGCGCGGGTTGGGCTGGGTGGGGTGGTGGCGGACGCGGTGGAGGATTGCAGGCGGCGGTGTTGGGTGATGGCTGTGGTTGCGCCGCGCGTCGCGAGGGCTAGGAGGACCAGCACCGAGATCCATTTCAGTGGAACGGTGATGGGTTCGATCAACGGGGCCAGGGCTGAGCCGCCGAGGGTGGCGATGAGGGCGTAGAGGCCGTCGGCTGTTGCTACGCCCAAGGCGGCGAACGCGCCGAGCTTCAGGGAGGTGCGGGCCGTGAGGGCTACGAGGTACGTCGCGATGGCTCCGACGGGCATGGCGATGCCATAGCCGGCGAGGAGCCCTGCGACCAGGGCCGCGGTCACGACTGCGAGGTGATAGGCCTCCGCGCTCGGCCGGTCTGCTGCTGGACCCGCACCGGACGAACGGTGGAGGTCAAGAGCAGAAGGGCTGTCGTCGTGGTCATACCCCGATCGTGCAGTCGTGTGGGTGTCGCGGGCAACTGGATTTCAGAGCTGGTGTGCGTGTGCCTTGGTGGGTGCCAGGAAGAGCAGGACCGGGCGGCCCGAGTTGGGCAGCAGGTCGGTGTAGGTGCGGAGCTGGGGAGCGTAGTGGGCGATGCGGGCGTCCAGTGCTTCGGCGGGGATGGCGTCGGTCTTGTAGTCGACGATGATCAGGGTGCCGTCGTCCTCGCGGTAGATGAGATCGACGAAACCCTCCAGGATGGTGCCGTCTGGTTGCAGGGTGCCCACGTAGGACTCGCGCCAGTGCTCGCGGGTGGCGGCTCGCTGAACCACCTCGGATGACAGGGCGGACCGGACGAGGGCCGTGACGACATCGGCGTACTCGACGACTCCTTCCGCCAGGCACTGTGCCGAGACCGCGGCGTCCAGGCCGGCGCCGGTGGAGAGGTCTATGACTTGGAGTACGCCGTGGACTGCCCGGCCGATCGCGGTGCCGTAGCGGCCCTTGGACCAGGGAGGGAGCTCGACGTCGCGGGCTGCTTTGGCGGCGCCGGGGTCGGCTCCTTGGAGAGCGACGTCGGGGCCGGTGCCTTCGAGGCCGGAGGCGCTCTGGGCGGAGCGCTTGCGACTGGCCTGGCGGGCCTCGGTGACGCGCGCCTCCCACTCCGCGCGGTTGACCGGCGGACGAACCTGTACTGCGTGGACCGCTGCTTCGGGCGGCACCGTGACCGGAGGGCCGGTGAAGATAGTCGGGTTGGCCGCGGTTGCGGCGTCGGCGGATGCGAAGAGTTCGGCGTTGCTGGAGTGGCGTCGGGTGCCCGATCGGTGCAAGGAGATGACCAGGTGGTCGCGGGCGCGGGTGGCGGCGACGTACAGCAGACGGCGGCGCTCGTAGTCATCCATCTGCTCGTCGACTGGCTGGACCTGGTCGAAGTCCTCGGTCTGAACCGATGCCTTGAGCTTCACGGCGTAACCACCGTCAGGCGGCCAGAGAACCTGTACTCCGCGCTGGCGGTTCGGGGCGGCTGTCATGCCGGAGAGGATCACGATCGGGAACTCCAGGCCCTTGGCGGCGTGGATCGTCATCACCCGTACTGCGTCCGCATCGGTCTCGGGGAGGATCGCCTCGGCTACCCGGGACGCTTCTTCGCCTTGGTGTGCTGCCCAGGCGAGGTACGAACGCAGGCCGCCGTGCTCGACCTCGGACCAGGCGCGCGCCTGGTCGACGACGAAGCGGACGCGGCGCCAGGCGTCGCGGGCGCGTGGGCCCGTTGCGGCGACCTCGAGCATGCGGCGGTCGGCGACGATCTTGGCCAGTACTTCGCTCGGGGTCAGCCAGCGGGATGCGTAGTACGTGCGGCGGAGCCACTCCATTGCCTCGCCGACGGGGTGGGTGAGGAGGGCGTCGGGGACCGGCGCGGTGAGGTTGAAGGAGCCGCCGGATCGCTTCCAGGTGAAGAGATCGTCGTCGCCGCAGCCGAAGAGGGGTGAGCGCAGGGCGGTCACTAGGGCGAGTTGGTCGCTGGGGTCGCCGAGGGCTCGGGCGCAGGCGAGGAGGTCGCGAACCTCGGCCGTTTGGTAGACGAGGGAGCTGGCTTCGGCGCGGTACGGGATGTCGGCGCGGTCGAGGGCTTCTTCGAGGAACGGCAACGACGTACGGGCTGGGACCAGTACTGCGATGTCGCCGGCGCCGGCTGGGCGCCAGGACTCGATCTTTGGGTCGTAGACCTGCCAGTTGTTGGTGAGGGCTTCGTGGATGACGGCGGCGACGTCTGCTGCTTCGCGTTCGCGGAGGACTGAGGCTTGGGCGCGGGGGAGGTCGGTGTGGGGTTCGGCGCCGAGGATGGTTACGGCTGGGCCGCCGGGAGTGCTGTTGGTGTCGGCGGATGTGGGGTCGTTGTCGGTGGGGTCGTCGTTGGTGGGTGGGTGGTCTGTGGGTGAGGGGGTGCTTGGGGCGGGGAGGGTGGGGACGGAGGTCAGGTGGCGGTGGAGGGGGATGACGGTGGCGAGGTGAGCTTCTTCGGTTGGAGGCTCGGGGGCGGGTGTGGGCTCGTCGACTGCTGCTGAGTCCACGGAGTCCGTGGTGGCCGGCTCGTCGTCGGAGAAGTCGAGGAAGGAGAGTTGGTCGCCGGTCACTGGCTGCGGGGTGGCGGTGGGTGCGCTGGGGGCTGTGGTCGGGGGAGGTGTGGCGCCGGATTGGGTGAGGGGAGGCGCTGCGGGGTCAGACGGGGCTGTCGGGGACGGGGTGGCGGGGGTGGGAGGCGTACCCGCGTCCGTGTGCGTGTTGGGGGCTGTGGTTTGGGGAGGTGTGGCGCCGTGTGGGGTCAGGGGATGCGCAGGCGGGCTGGACACGGCTGTCGGGGTGGTGGTGGCCGTGTTCGGGGGAGAAGGCGTGGGGGTGAGGGTGGGGGTGGGGCGGTGGGGGGTTAGGGGGTGGTAGGTGGGTTGGGCGGTGGGGGCGGGGGTTATGAGGGTGGTGAAGACTGTGTTGATCCAGGTGAGGACGTGGGGGACTGTGCGGAAGTTGGTGGTGAGGGTGACGGTGTCGCCTAGGAGGTCTTGGGCCGTCAAGTAGGTACCTATGTTGGCTCGGCGGAAGCGGTAGATGGACTGCTTGGGGTCGCCGACCACGAAGAGGCTGCCGTCGGGGATTTCGATGTCGCGCCAGTCTGGGGCGTCTTCCCCGGCGCCACCCGCGATGCGGACGGCCAGTTCGATCTGGATCGGGTCGGTGTCTTGGAACTCGTCCAGTAGCAAGCATTGGTAGCGCTCCTGGAGCGCCGCCCGCACCGACGGCTCCCGGCGCAGCAGGTCGCGAGCGAGGACGAGAAGGTCATGGAACTCCAGTCGCCCCTCGGCCCGGCGCAGCTCGGCGGATTCCAGCACGCGGATGGCGATCCAATGCGAAAGGTGCCTCAGGCAAGCATCGAGGAGGAGCTCCACCAGTGAGCCGGCCACGTCGACGACTTCGGTGCAGTCGGAGCGCAGTTTCGCGATGTCGGGCCAGTTCTCCTTGCGGCCGATCCGGCCGACCTTCAGGATGCGTAGGTTCTGCAGAACGGCGAGCTGGGTCTCTGGGTCCGTCGCGGCGTCGAGCATCAGCCCGAGGTCGTGAATCTGACGCACCTTCGCCAGCAGCCGGTCCTCGGCGTCGAGGCAGTCCGCGGCGGACGAGCTGATCTGTGCCGCCGCGGCGATCAGCCCGGTGAGGTCTGGCATCTCGACCAGTTCAGGTGGCTCGACCAGAACGCGATCACCGATCAGGTCCCAGTCGTTGCCGAACAGCCGGGCCAGCGACCGCAGATGCTTCAGTTCCACGCCCACAGCCATCGCGAGCAGCAGTGCCTCGGCGACCGAGTCGTCATCCAGCAACTGCTGCTGAAGCTCAGACCAGCGCTCCTCAAAGGCAACCGAGGAGCCAACCTCGTCCAGTACGTCGATCAACGGCGGCAGCCCGGCCTCGATCGGATGCGCAAGCAGAATCTGCTGGGCAAACGAGTGCAGAGTCCCGATCGACGCCGAGTCCAGATCGTCCAGCGCGGCGTCGGCAGCGGCTCTGTCGGGCCCCTTCCGCGCCCTCTCGAATTCCACCCGCAGCCGGTCGCGCAGCTCCGCGCCCGCCTTCTCGGTGAACGTCACGGCCGCGATCGCGCTCAGCGGTACGCCGTCCCGCAGTACCAGGGTGGTCACGCGTTCGATGAGTGCATGCGTCTTACCCGACCCGGCGCCGGCCTCGACGAACAGGGTCGACGAGGTGTCGGTCCGGATTCGCTCGCGCGCCTCGCCATCCAAGAGCTCAGTCATCGAGCGGCACCTCCTCGAACGCCGGCAACGCGGCAGGGTCGATCAGGCGGACGAGCCGCTCAAGTGTCGGGTCGTGACGTTTGCGTTCCCATCGAGCCCGTACTTCGCTGTGCCCGATGCCGTCCGGATTGCAGTACGAACACTGCACCCACAGAAAGTCTGGAATTTCGGGCGCCTTCGCCGGGAAGTAGCCAGCGGCGATCGACGACACGATCACGTCGAGGGTGTCGACGTACCGCGCGGCAACCTCGTCCGTCAGGGGCACGGGAATCCGCCGCCCGCCCTTCCGGACGAACCAGTACGCCGCCTCGACCGGCGTCGACGAGTCGCCCAGCCGCGCCCGCGCGGCATAGGCATAAACCGGAAGCTGCAGCTTCGTCCCGGCCGCGACCGGGTCGACCTCGATCGCCTCGTAGCGCGAGAACCCACCGGTCTTCACGTCGGTGACGTAGATCGTCCCGTCCTTGCCCAGGTCAACCTTGTCCGCTGACCCGCGCAACAGCACCCGCCCGGACGGTATCGGGATCTCCACCGGCGGCTCACCGTCGAACCCGAACCGCAGTTCGCTCGCCACCACCGACGCGTCGTGCTCGGCCCGCCAGCGCTCGTCATCGCTGAGCAGCACCAGCAGGTCACCCAGAATCCGGGCCCGCTCCCGTTGCCACAGCCGCGGATGCCCGGTCAGCCCTTCCGCCTCGAACCGGTCGGCCAGGTCCGCCCCGATCGCGACCAGCAGCGATCGTTGCTCGTCGGTCCACGGCTCACCGAACCCCGGCAGCGAACCGCTCAACCGGCTCACAAAGGCGTCCAGACTGTTGTGAATCAGGTTGCCAACCTGCAAGGGCGAGATGACCAACAGATCCTCGGGCGCCTCCAGCGGCTCGACCTGCAGCAACCGCTCGACAAAGTACGCGTGCGGGCAAGTCGCGAACGACTCCAGTGAGGTCGGCGAAGCGATCCGATCCTCCATCGCATAGTCCGGCAACCCCGGCACGCCGGACAGGTTCCCGTCGAAGCGGGTGAACTCGTCCCCGGCCCGAGCACGCAGCAATACGCGAGCCCGATCGACCACCTCGTCGGTGAGCCTCAGCCCAGCCGTCAACGCTCGCACCCGCCAGTCCTGCTCGGTCGCGGGCAAAGTTGCCGTGGTCAACGACCCCGCGTACGACGCCGAGGTCAGCAACCGATCGCCGTACGACGCCTGGTCCCACTCCGTCGCGGCCAACGCATGGTCGTCGGTCAACGAGCGCAACGTTCCGAGCAGCCAGCGCGTCGGCAACCGTCGACTCGCTCGGCGCAGATCGCCCCTCGGGAACGACGCCACGACCCGCGAGCCCGCGGAGAACGCGACCAGGAGATGCCGCTGCTTCTCGTCGAGCCGATCCCGGAACGATGCCAGTTCGGGAGCCGCCGCCTCACGCACCCGGTGGGGGAGCAGCGCATCCTCATGCACCCTGCCGGGATACAGATCCTCCGAAAGACCGACCACGAAGACGACATCCACCGACAGCCCGATGCTCGCCGACAAAGGCGCCACCAGTACGCCGGTGCCGAACGTCCCGACCCGAGGCAGCGACTGTTGCAACTCCAGATCGAGCACGTCCCGCAGTACTGACAAGCTGGCTGGGGTGCCGAGCTGGTCGAGCGTGGACAGCCCGCGCAGCGACCCCTCGACCGCGACCGCCGCGTATTGCTCCTCGACCGGCAACGACGACGAATCGCCGAGCAGTGCTTGGAAGAGCCCGAGCACCGCCTCGGCCAGCTCTGACCACGTCCCCAGCTCCGCGGTCCTGAAGAGCCGTCGCCGGAGCTCGACGGCGAACTCGTGCAGCTTCTGGGCATTACCCGCGTTGTACTGCGCGCGCCGGATCACGCCGGCGATCGGGTCCTCCGACGCCTGCTCCTGCGCGGCGGTCCGATGCTCCGACTCCACATAACGCCGGAGCCGCTCGTCCCAGTCGTCACCGCGAACCACGCCGGCCACCCGCGACAGCCGCTCCCACTGTGGAACCGGGATCCGCTCACCCGTGAAGTCACGGGTCGGCGCATTGGCGAGCGCACGGAAGAGGTCGGCTCGCGGCAGGTCATGGTCGACCAGGGCAAGCACTTCGAGCAGCGTGCGGGCGATCGCGCGTTCGTGAACCGGGCGCGTGCCGGGCCCGTTGACCTCGATCTTCGCCGCGGCCAGGTGCTCGTGCAGCAACCGCGCGTACGGCGCTGCGGCGGAGTACAGGATCGCGATGCGATGAGCCGGGGTTCGGCGCAAGGACGCCACCACATCCCTGACGACGCAGCGAACTTCGTCATCGGCGTCGGATGCGTTGAGAACCTCCGTGGCCACCGGGTAGTTCTTGGAAATCGAGGTCGGCAGGTCGATCCCGATGCGATCCAGTGAGCGGCGAACGGCCCGGTCGGCCCGGCGGACATCCGTCAGCCCGACGATCACGGTGAGGTCGGCGGCCGCGTCGCCCAGCGCCGAGACGAAACCCGCCTCCGCCTGGGTGAGCTCCTGTGGCAGATACAGCACGAGGGCGCCCAGTTCGGCCACGACACCGGGCTCGCAGCGGGCCGAGGCGGCATGCAGCAAGGCAGTCTCGTCGTACCAGTCCGGTAGCAGTTCGTCCGTGACGTATCGATGCAGGCGGACGAGATCGGGCCCAAGGGTGGAAGCGGTCGACACCTTGTCCAGAGCGTCTGGCGTCAGGTCGCGCAGCTCCCGATGCGCTGCGGCAAGCGCTTGGATCGTCGAGGGGTGGTCGGCGACACCTGCGAAGACTCCAGGCGCTTTGGACAGCGCAGTACGCCACGTCGCGGCAACGATGGGGCGGGTCGCGGGGCGCCGAGGCGCGAGGGTGCCGGCGGCGAGTTGCTCAGCCAGCCGTGGCAACGTCGCCAGGTACAGGGCGCCGATGGTCGAGCTGGCCAGGAAGCGGCGCGCGGTGACGCCGGCCAGGTTGTTGGTGAGCAGCAGCGTGACCGGCTTCATCGGGTCGTCGCCCTTGAGTCCGGCGACGATCTCGCCGAGCTTGGCCAGCGCGGCAGCGCCGTACGCCGTGGTCTCGATCCGGGTCGCGCTCACCTTGCCCCCTTCTGATCAGCAGAGCCTGCCTGTCCCCCCAGACGCTAGACCACCCCGCGGACAAAAACCGAAGCCCCGCCAAAGCTGTGGACAACCAAGCGCTGACGGGCTGAAAGCAAGCGTTGGAGGGAAGTCCCGGCGCCTGAAACGGTCCGCATCGCGGAAGAAACGCCCGGTTCTCTGCGCCGAGCGCGACCGGCTCGGACAATGAAGGAATGACCAAGGAGAGCAGCATCGCCCGCGTTCTGCTGGTGCTGGTCTTCGCGCCGTCCGGCGGACTGTTCGGCAAAGCGGTCGCCGACGCCGCGGCGGGGCGCGAGTGGTGGCCGTGGCTGGTCGCCGCCCTGGTCTGGCTGGTGCTGTCCGGGCTGGTCTCGGTGGCGGTGTCGAGCCACCTCGAGGATCAGCACGACCAACGAACCGGTGCGGATCGATCCCCAGCCCATCGATCCAACGATCAGCACAGATAATGCTCCGATGGCCGCAGCCGTGCACCACCTCGAGATCTGGGTTCCCGACCTCTCCCGTGCGCTGAACGACTGGGGCTGGGTGCTCCGCCGGCTGGGCTGGAAGGACGGCGACGGCTGGCCCGGCGGGTTCAGCTGGAAGTCGGGCGTCGACAGTTGCTACATCGTCGTCGAGCAGAGCCCCGCGCTGTCCGCCGACACCCACGACCGGCTCCGCCCCGGGATGAACCATCTGGCCCTGAACGCGGCCAGCCGGGCCGAGGTCGACGCGATCGTCGCCGAGGCGGCCGCGCACGGCTGGACGCTGATGTTCGCCGACCGCCACCCGTACGCCGGGGGGCCGCAACATTACGCCGCTTTCCTGCATAACCAGGACGGCTACGAGCTCGAGATCGTCGCCCCCGGCTGACCCACGATCGGTTGGTGAGACTTCTGATGTCTGGTGTGACGCACGGGACTGATGGTGTGACATTGTTGGCGAAGGCATTCGGTTGGTCGCGGGGCAGAGGTGGAAGGACGGTGCTCGTGACGGAGCAACCTGACGGGAGTGCGCCCTCGCCGCCCGCAGAAGTTGCAGCAGCTCCGGAGATCCTGGAAGCCCGCATCCGCGGTCTCCAGTTCGCCCTCGGGCAGTTGCTCGAGAACGCGCGTCAGCACACTCGGGGTGAGCACCAGCGCGCAGTACAGCTGCATCGTCAACTGCAGGCCGAGACCGCGGCCGCCCGGCGCGAATCGCGAGGTTTGGTCGAGGCGGCCACCACCGAGGCGCTGGCCGCCGCGGAGCCCGCTGCGCGCCTGCTGGCCGACCGGTTGGCGCCCGGTCTGGCATCCATTCCCCCCAACGACGCCCGCTGGCGTTCCCGCCAACTCGTCGGCGCCGGTACGCCGTCGTACGTGCGCGTCGGCGAACTGGACACCGGTACGCCGGTGATCGCGCCGCTGTTGCGCACCAACGGCTGGAAGGTGTCGGCCGATCGCAACGAGTCGGCCCGCCGGCTGTTGCAGAGCGTCGCGCTGCGGCTGATCGCGGCCGCCGAACCGTTCCGGTTGCGGATCGACGCGTTCGACCCCCGGCTGACCGGCATGATGGGTCTGCTCGGGCACCTGACCACGAAGTACCCGCAATTGGTGCCGAGGGCAACGCACACGGCGGAGCAGCTGCACACGGTGCTGTCCGGCCTGGTCGACGTCTCCTCGTTGCGTGCCAGCCGGCAGGCGCAGTTGGGGCACAAGCACTTCGAGGACCTGGTTCGCGAAACCGGGCGGGTCACCGATCCGTACCGGCTGATCGTCCTGTTCGACTACCCGTCCGGGATCGACCAGCTGGCTCAGCGCGATCTGGTCCGGCTGGCGGCCACCGGCGCCGATCGGGGCATCTGCTTCCTGGTCCACCACGACCCCGCGAGCAGCGGCGAGCACGAGGTCGATGCCCGGCAGCTGCTCGACCTGCTCAATCCCGTTGCCATCGCCAACGAGAAGGTCGAGCTCTCCCACCTGCCGAACATCCCGGCGCGACTGGACCCGCCCTTCGACGCGAACGTTGCCGCCGGCATCTGCGACGTCGTCGCCGAACTCGCCGAGATCGCGGTCCTCCCGACCATCGAGTTCAACCGGACCCTGCCGGACAGATCCACCTGGTGGCAGCCGGTCACGGACGAGCTGAGCACGGTCATTGGGTACGACGATCGCACGCCGGCGCTGCTGCGGTTGCGCAGCGGCAACCCCGCGCTTCCCCATGTGCTGGTGGGAGGCGCCGTCGGTCAGGGCAAGTCGAATCTCTTGCTCGTCCTCATCCACGGCCTGGCCGCTCGCTACGACCCAGCAGACCTGGAGATGTACCTGCTCGACTTCAAGCACGGTGTCGAGTTCTCCGCGCTCGGCCCGGCGGGCGAGCGCGAGCACTGGCTGCCACACGTACGCGTGCTCGGTGTGCACAGCGACCGACCGTTCGGGCTCGCCGTACTGCGGCATCTGTCCGATGAGTTGGCCCGGCGGAGCGAGATCTTCAAGTCGCACGGCAACGTTGCCGACATCGCTGAGCTGCCACCGGCCGCGGATCGGCCGCCGCGGATTCTCGCCGTACTGGACGAGTTCCAGGTGCTGCTGGAAGACGATGACGAGCTGGCTGACGAGGCTGCTCGGTTGCTCGAGCGGTTGGTCCGGCTGGGGCGCGCGTACGGCGTGCACGTGGTGCTGGCGACGCAGACGATCGAAGGCGTCAAGCGGCTGTCCACCCGGCGTGACTCGATCTTCGGGCAGGTGCCCTACCGGATCGCGCTGAAGACGACGCCTGCCGATTCGCAGGCGATCCTGCGGACGGGCAACACCGCCGCGGCCGAGCTGCAGTTCCGAGGCGAGGCAGTGCTGAACGCCAACTTCGGATCGCCCGACGACAACCAGCACGTCCTGGTCAGCTTCGCCGACAAGGCAGTCCTGAACGACCTCCGCCGCGAACTCTGGCTGAGATCCGGTACTACGCATCCGCCACGCATCTTCCACCTGGCCGAGCCGGCGCGGCTGACCGACACCGCGGCTGCGGTCCGACCGGAACTCGGACGGCCGTGGACCGGTTTGCCGATCGCGGTGACCGAGGCGCCGGTGTCGGTCGAGGTGCGGCCGGAGCCGGGTGCCGGAGTACTGGTGCTCGGGGACGGGCCGGTCGATGCGCTCGGAGTGTTGACCGGGCTGGCCGTGTCGGCTGCCGCCGCGGCCGCAGTACCGCCTCGGTTCATCTTTCTGGACGGCACCGACTCGGCGCCGTTGGTTGCTGAGGGCAAGGATGCGCTGGTCCAGACCTTGCGGCAGCTCGGCTGCGAGGTCGAGACGGTGGACAAGCATGCTGACGTCGTACCGCGGCTGTTCTCGCTGCGGGACACGATCCGCGAGGGACATGTCGGCGGCACGACGTACTTGCTGGGATTCGGCTTCCACGGGGTGCCGAAGATGCAGACGCATGCGGAGGGGTTCTTCGAGAGCCCGGCCAATGCGCTGCAGGACATCGTCCGGGACGGGCCCGCCCAGGGGCTGGTGACGTTCGGGTGGTGGAACCGGCTGCACGTCTGCACTGAGCAACTCGGCTACGGCCGGGCCAACGTGGCGACACATGTCTTCCTACGGCACCCGCAGGACGGCGTACGGGCCGTGGCTGGGCCGCTGGTGCGCTGGGCGTCGGAGCCGCATCGGGCGTTGCTGTGGGACGGGCTGCACCCGGAGGCGCAGGTCGTCGTACCGTTCGCGCCGCTGCGTGCTGACGAGGTCGACCGCTGTCTGGAGCTGGTTCGGCGATGAAGACGGAGCAGCAGCAGTGGGCGGAGTACGCGCGGGCGCTACGTCAGGTCGCGGGGGCCCGTGCTGACGCGCAGCAGGCCCAGGACCGGCTGACCGCCAACAGGTCGAAGGCAGAGGCCACTGCGATGGCAGAGGCGGACGCGATGGCCGAGCGCGGGCGCAAGCTGGAGACACGGCTCAACGCACTCGCAGAGAAGGCGGCCGAGAGCCTGCAGCGCGCCGGGCTGCCGCCGGAGGGGAAGCGCGCGATCATCACGCTGCCGGAAATGCGCGGGATGACCGACATGGAGGCGGCCGCGGCGAAGCTGACCAAACAGCTCGCGGAGACCGTCGACAAGCTGGAAGACGTCCGCAAGGCGGCCCGGGCGGAACAGGAGCGGCGCAAGCGCCGTACGATCAGCGCCGTCGAGGTATTGGTCGGCTTCGTCGTGGTCTGGGTAGCGAGGGGATCCCTCCTGGCCGGTCTGGAAGCCGCCGCGATCGCGGCGGTCACCCTGCTGGCCGCGTCGCGGGTACTGGGCCTGCCAAGGCTGCCCGGCGCCCGCTGGTGGGGCTGGGGCGGTGCCGGCCTGGTCGTCGTCCTGATGGCAGCAGGACTGCCGTGGTGGCTGGCGATCCTCGTACCGGCAGCAGTGTCCGGTACGGCGATCGTGCTGCCGAAGAAGCGCAACCCCTAGGAAGAAGAGGCAGTAAGTGTCCGACGTACAGCGGCTCAAGGAACAGCTGCACCAGGTCTCCGCCGAGGCTAAGCAGGCAGCTGGCGGCTTGGCCGGGTTCAAGCTCCGCTTCACCCAGCACAGCGCCCAGGTGGAGAGTCTGATCGCCGGTACGGCGACCGGGGTGGACCGCGACATCTCCGAGATCTTGGATGCCGCGGGCAAGGCGGTCGAACAGGCCGCGGAGGCACTGGAGATCGCCTCGGCCGGCTGCAAGAGCTACGCCGACCAGATCTAGTTCCGATGCCCTCCGACCTGCAGCGGGTGGCGCGCGGTCTGGTCGAGTGTCTGGACGAAGTACCGCAGGTCGTCGCCCACCTGCACCGCACGGCCGAGCGCTGCCGTGAGAACGCCGCCTTGGCGATCGCGGCATCGCACGGCCAGGCGACGGTTGCGGCCCAGCAGTTGGACGCGGCGGCGCGAGCCTGCGAACAGGCTGCGCATTATTTGTCGATGGCTCCGCCCAAGGCGAAGGCGTGGGCGGAGCGGTTGGTGGGTACGCCGCGGTCGAGCGATCGGCCCGACTCGCAGTCGGCCGATCGCAACCGGACGACCGGGGGAGCGGGCGACGTCGCCGAGCGCGATCTGCTGGGACGGGTCACCCGTCTGAAGGTGCCGTTCAAGCCCCTGGAAGATGCCGAGGGCAAGGAGCCGCCCCTCATCACGGTTGCCCGCAAGGCCTTCGAAAAGCTCCGCAAGAAGCAGGAGAAGGCCGAAGAGGAGTGGGAGCAACCAGAGGAACTCGAACTCGAGATCGTCGTCGCGGAAACGGGCGAGATCGAGGTGGTCGACGAGGAGCCCCCGGAGGAACGCGACTACGAGATCAAGGTAGAACTCGACGCCGCCGCCACCGAACTCCTCAAGTCCATGGAAGAACACGGCAAACAAACCTGGACCACCGCCAAAATCCTAATCGAACCGGACCGAGTAACAGGGACTTTCACCTACCCCGACGAGCCGCTCCGGGCGCCGGCTCCAGCGATCGTCGATGTCGAGTTGCCACTGCCTTCTGGTGCCCCCGCGGATGACCCGAAGCCGGAACAACTCGACGTACCGGACATCGACATCGCGCTCGACGAGCCACCAGACTTCGACCCGGCTCTTGAGCGCCGCGCACTCGGCGATGACTTCGCCCCAGGCGTGCATGATCCGCTGCATCGGTTCAGACCCAAAGAAGTGGATGCCGCGCGACGATTGGCGGGCGAAGGCTGGCGAGTCGACGCAAGGCCGGAAGATCACACGGTTCAGAATCAGTCGAACCCCGATGTCATGGTGCGAAAGAACCGGGACGACGCTGGAGTGATCGTGGAACTGAAGCGGCTGGACAGTCCACTGCCGAACGCGATCAAGCGGCTCATGACCCAGGGGAGTGGGCAGGTTCGTTCGGTGAACGGTGAGGTCGTCATCGATGGTCGGCTGGTCGGCGTCACCGAGGAGCAGGCGTTCCGGGCGTTTCGCCGGGCCCGCGGGCAGCAGGGGTCGGCCGTCGCGTCTCAGGTTCACGTCATTCTCGCTGATGGACGCCTGGTCACCTACAAGAAGGAGAACTGATGTCCGACGACGACACCATCTTTCTCGCAACGGATCTGAGGGTGGATCAGATCGGGGCGCGGCTGACGGAGCTGCTGGAGCTGGAGCCGATTCCCGAACCTTCGGAGGCGGCAGACGAGGTTGGGCTGCGGGGACGAGCGGCGACAGCTGACGGCTGGCTCGGCTTTCGGGTGCACAGGAACTGGCACGCCGAGGTAGATCCGGCGCCTGACGAGGTACAGGCGATCGATGCCTACTCCATCCAGGTCGACGTCTGGTACGGCGCGAAGGATGAGGAGATCCAACGGCGCGAGGCGAGAAAGGTCTTCGATCGGCTGGTCGCTGCCCTTCCGGACATACCAGCGCTGCTGACCCATAACCTCACCAGCCTGGACGCCGCCTATCTGCCGGGGTCAGGGGCCTACGCCTTCGAGAGCGGCACGACGATGGACGCGCCGGACGAGCACATCTGGCGCCCCTGGGTGAGCGGTTGACGCTGGAGTTGAGCGCGGCGTGTAGAGGCCAGGCAGAGCCCGTGCTGCGGGGTGCCTGGCCGGGGTCTGGGTTGCCGTTCATGTCGGGTGGGCGGGCCTGAGGGTGTGGCAGCGGCTACTTGGTGGGTGGAGGGGTGGTGGTGATGCGGGTGAGGATTGAGGTTTCGGAGGCGATGTCGCCGGCTAGGAGGACCTCGTAGTCGTTGCCGGCGGAGTCGTTGTTGGGTTTGCCTGGGTGGTCTCGGGTGACGACCAAGCGGTAGCCGATCATCCGGCCGTCGGAGGGCGAGATGATGAGGTCGCTTCGGTAGCCGTTCGTCTCGTAGCCGACCGCGCGGCCGCGTCGGCCGTCCAGCGTGGTGACGTTGTCCAGGAGCTTGATGCCCGGGATCTTGCGGGCGGCCTGGTAGAGCGCCGCGCGGAGGTCGGCCGGTACGAGTCCGCTGCTCAGGGCCTCGGTGAGGTGGCGGAAGGCTCTCTCGTCGGGCTCGAGCTTGTCCGCTCCCCGGTTGGTGTGCTTGCGCAGAGCGGTCAGCAGGAGATCAGGATCCCGTGGCTGGCGGGCGAGGAAGTCGGGGGTCGGATTCTGCCAGCTGGGCTTGCAGAACGGCCCTGGGACAGTTCGTCCCATGAATGTGACGTTTTTGCAGTCCCGGTCGAGGTAGCGGACCTTGGGCTTCTCGTCCACGAACAGATGGGGAACGAGCTTGCGGGCTGCCTGCCGCGCCGCCGGCGTCGGGAAGTCCACCTTGAAGTTCTTGTCGACTCTGGTCACGTACGTCGTGCTCTTGCCGGCCGGGATCCAATTGTCGATTCGCGTGTGCAGCGTGGCGCGATGTGCCGGAATGGTTCCGAAGGTGTGGATCCTCTCCATTTGAATCGTGGTCTGGCGGTACTGGCCGGGGCGGAGCGGGGCGTCCGGGTTGGCGGTGCTCAGGCCCGCGGCGTCGGCCAGGAAGGTGCTGGCGTCGGCGACTGTGCCGGGGGTGGGGGCGTTGTCGTGGTTGATCACGTCGGCGGCCAGGAAGGCGCCGGCCAGAGCCAGGGCCAGGGAGGCGGCTACGAGTACGCGCGGCCGCGGTGCGCGGCGGCGTACCGGGGAAGCGTTCAACAGGCGCTGGCGGGCTCGGGCCAGGGTCAGCGGGTCAGGGTCCGGTACGTCGCTGCGTACCTGCTTGAGCAGGTCTAGTTCGTTCATGACTGGTTCTCCTGGAAGTCGGGGCCGAGTGCGGAGCGGAGGGCTCGACGGGCTCGGTGCAGGCGGGAGCGGACGGTTCCGATGGGCAGGCTGAGCGCTTCGGCGATCTCGGCGTAGCTGAGGTCTTCCCAGGCGTAGAGCAGCAGCACGTCACGCTCTACCTGCCGAAGACCAGCCAGTACGCCGTTCAGTAGGCGCGACGCCGATGCCGCGTCGACTCGTGCTGCGACGTCTGTGGCCAGCGGGTCACCGTGCTGGTCGAAGCCGGCCGGTTCGGAGCGGGCGTAGGCCCGGTACTGGCGGACCTCGTCGCGGCGCCGCCGGTGGATGAGGTTGGTGGCGATGCCGTAGAGCCAGGGCAACGCGCCGTCGGCCGTACCGGAGTACCGGTGTCTTCGTTCGAAGGCGATCAGGAAGGTCTGGCTGAGCAGGTCGTCGGCCTCGGTGCTGCCCAGCCGCCGGGCGACGTACCGGTGGATCTTGACGGCGTGCCGGTCGAACAAGTGAGCGAACTCGGCTGGGCTGTCGGCTGTCTGGATCAGCTCGCGATCAGCCGGCGGATCGGAATCGCGGCCGGCAGCGAACGAGACGGACACGAGCGAGACGGGCTCGGGCGGCACGGCGGCGAGCGGGACGCGCTTGGGCTGCGGCACGGGCTTGGGCTCAGGCGGGTCGGCGGTGGCGTCGGCGGTGGCGGCTCGGAGTCGGTACATGCCTGTTACTGCCCGCTGCCCCGGATCCGGTTCCCGCCCCATCGCCGGAGCGTGTCACGCCGGCGGGCCGTCGCCGGAAAAAGTGCTGCCGAATCCGCGTCATGAAGCCGCGGCAGGCCCGTCACTACCAGTGAACCCATCCCCACAGGGAAGTGGAAGTGATCGAAGTGAACCGCAGAGTTTCGCAGTCGCTGATGGGAACACCGAGCGGTACCAAGCGGGTGCACTGATGTCCGATGACCCCGCAGGACCGCAACGTCGCCGCGTACGTGTGTGGTTCGGTGACCACATCGTCGCGGACTACCGGGCGGAGGCCGATGTGGCCGACCGCTATGCAGCCGCCATGTCGCGCCGGTTCGCCGGCTTGCGCGTGACGAGCGAACCGATCCCTGCCCTGGAGCCCGGCGGGCAGTCCCTGCCGGAGCAGCGTTTGTGGGAGGTCGCACCGAAATGACCGCTCGCCGCTTCCGGCTGATTCGCCATCATGACGTCTCCGGTGTGAGTGGTACCGGGCCCGTCGCCGAGGGCGTGCAGTTCAGCGACGAGGCCGTCGCGCTGCGCTGGTACGGCGACTATCCGACCACCACCGTCTGGGACAGCATCGATTCGGTGATCGCGATCCACGGTCATCACGGCGCCACCGAGGTCGAGTGGCTCGACCCGGACCCGGGTCCGGACCCCGAACTGCCCCGCCGTGCCGATCTGCCGCCTCAACCATGGCCGCAACTGCACCCGGCCCCCGAGCCGCCACCGGACGAGTTCCAGTCCGGCCGGCAGACCACGACCGGATCCGGCGCCGCGGACCCGGTCTGACCGCGAACGGGCCGGCGCCGAACTCCTTCCGGCGCCGGCCCGCTCGAAACTCTCAGCTCATGTCCATGGTCTCCTCGAGGTCCAGGTTGTAGAACTTCGTGGGACCGTCGCACAGCTCCGCCATCTTGGCGGCGAACTCGGACGTGTCCGGGCGTTCGGAGTTCTTCTTCGCCTCCTCGTAGGAGTTGAACTCGACGACGGTGAAGTAGCGGCCCGGCTCGTCCCTGTCGGCGCAGGCCATCGCCCTGGTCGGCGTGGGATCGTCGTCGGCTTCGCGGTCCTTGCGGTACTGCTCGGTGAGCGCGCGGACTTCCTCCGGCTTCGACGTCCGGTACTCGATGATCTGAACGAAACCAGCCATGTCTTCCCCCTTGGTTGCTGTGACGTCCTAAAACTGACAGTGCGCTCGCCGACCCGGCCCCGCAAGAGGTGAAGCCAGAATCACGCGCTGCGGACGGCGTGCCACGAAGCGTGCTTGTCTGCCGCTGGCAGAGCTGCTGGGCTTTGTCCGTGCGGGCTGATTGGCTGACCTCGTGGACATTCTGATTCTTGGCGGTACGGCGTTCCTCGGGCGTGAGCTCGCAACCCAGGCGCTGGCGCGTGGTCATGCGGTCACCTGCCTTGCGCGCGGCGAGAGCGGTGGCGTGGCCGAGGGCGCGACCCTGGTTGCCGCCGATCGCGGCCGGCCGGACGCGTACGACGCAGTACGGGACAAGGCCTGGGACGCGGTTTTCGAGGTTTCCTGGCAGCCCGGCTTTGTCCGTGGGGCGCTCGGTGCTCTGGGGGCGAAGGCGAAGCACTGGACCTATGTGTCGACCGGCAACGTCTACGAGAAGTTCGACGTACCGGGTGCTGACGAGTCGGCGCCGTTGCGGGAGGCAACTGACCAGGACGTCGCGGACCGGGAGCTGTACGGCGAGGCCAAGGTGGCTTGTGAGCTGGCGTCGGTGGAGGCGGTCGGAGATCGGCTGGTGATCGCCCGGGCCGGTCTGATCGGAGGGCCGGGGGACAAGAGCGACCGGGGTGGAGCCTGGGTGGCTCGTGCTGCGCGTGCCCCCGAGGAGCCGTTGCTGGTGCCGGATACGCCTGACCTGGCGACCTCGATCATCGACGTACGGGATTTCGCGTCCTGGTTGCTGGATTGTGCCGAGAAGGGCACGACTGGGACCTTTGATGCGGTTGGCCCGGTGATGCCGTTCGGGGAGTGGGTGGAGCTCGCGCGCGAGGTCGGTGGGCACACCGGGCCGGTGGTGCTCGCGCCACGGGAGTGGCTGGAGGAGCAGAAGGTCGAGCAGTTCATGGGACCGGAGTCGCTCGCGATGTGGCTGACCGAGCCCGGCTACGAGGGCTGGTCGACCCGCAGCGGCGCGGCGGCGCTGGCAGCCGGGCTGAAGCACCGGCCGCGACGCGAGCTCGTGGTCGACACCTTGGCCTGGGAACGCGAGCTCGGCCTGGACCGTGAACGCAAGGCGGGCCTTAGCCTCGGCCGCGAGCAGGAGCTCATCGAGTCGCTGCCGAGGTAACACGGCTGATTGGCAGGTCGTGGGAGAGTAGTTCGCATGCGGTTGCTGCTGATCTCGGACACTCACCTGCCGGTTCGCGCGAAGAAGCTGCCCGCCGCGGTCTGGGCAGCGGTCGACGAGGCGGACGTGGTGATTCACGCCGGCGACTGGGTGAGCGTTGAGCTGCTCGACGAACTGACCGAGCGCGCGAGCCGGTTGATCGGGTGCTGGGGCAACAACGACGGACCGTTGCTCAGGGCAAGGTTGCCCGAAGTCGCCCGGGTGACGCTGGACGGCCTGTCGGTCGCGGTCGTGCACGAGACCGGACAGGCAAAAGGCCGCGAGGAGCGATGTGAGCGTGCCTACCCCGACGTGGACCTGCTCGTCTTCGGGCACAGCCATATCCCGTGGGACACCACGTCGCCGCGCGGGCTGCGCTTGCTCAACCCGGGCTCGCCGACGGACCGCAGGCGCCAGCCGTACTGCACCTATCAGACGGCCGTGATCGAGTCAGGCCGCCTGACAGATGTCGTGTTGCACAACCTCTAAGCGTTGGCTGCTTCCTTGACCCGGGTCTTGATCCGGTCGCGCACCTCTTCCGGTGAGTAGGCGCGGCGCTTGCGCTCGTCCCGCGCGATGACGACGCCTGTCGCAGCGACTCCGACAAGCCCTGCCAGTCCTACGACCTTCCATACCTTCATGTCACTAACCTAGCGACGTGGAGACACGGATAGCACTGGATGACGCTACGGAACTGACACGAACGGGTGACATTTGGCTGTTTCGCGGGGAGAGTGCGGCCGATCGCGCGATCCGGCTGACCACCAACAGCCCGGTGAATCACGTCGGGATGGCGATCGTGCTCGAGGACCTGCCGCCGCTGATGTGGCACGCCGAACTCGGCCGCTCGCTGCCCGACGTGTGGACCGGCAACCATCAGCGCGGCGTACAGCTGCATGATCTGCGGGATGCGGTTCTGACCTGGTCGCAGAAGTACGGTCAGCAGGCCTGGTTGCGGCAGCTCGAGTACCCGATCACCAGGGCCACCGAGGACGCAGTACTGCGAACTGTGGCGCGCCTCGACGGTACGCCGTTCCCGTCGACGGCACGGCTCGCTTCGCGGTGGGTGCGCGGACGGGTTCCGCAGTTCCGCAAGGGTGAGCGCGAGCTGAAGCTGGAGAGCGCGTACTGCGCTGAGGTGGTGGCCGTGACGTATGAGGAGATGGGGTTGCTGCCGCCCGGGCGACGGCCGAACTGGTACGACCCGGGTCGGTTCTGGAGTGGCGACGATCTCGACCTCATCGGTGGTGCGAAGTTGGGCGAGGAGATCGCGGTCGACGTACCGACGGTCTGAGCTCTTGTGGGGTGGCGGTCAGCTGGCTGTGATGTGGCGGGCGCGCATCCAGAGGATCACGTCGAGGGTGCGCAGGGGCGTGATCATCGGGCTGAGCTCGGCGACCTCGTGAGCTCGCTGGAGATGATCGCGGACCTCGCCGGTCAGTGCCTGCTGCAACGAGATCCACCAGCTCGCGCCCTTGCCCAGGTCGATCAGCTGGCTGACCTGGTGGTCGTAGATCGGGATGAGTCGCGGCCGCTTGCGGGCCAGCAGCTTGCTGGCCGTGACGCCGGCGGTCCCGTGCTCACCGCCGTTCCAGGCCATCGCCCGGAACTTGGTGAACAACCGGTACGCCGCCGAGCGCGGGCTCAGCTCGGATCGGGGCACCGCCCACAGGTCGGCATCGGCTGGAATCGTTGCCAGCAATTCGGCAATTTCAGCCGAGTCGGGGCCGAGTAGGCGGGCGGAGACCGTGATCGGCAGCCGGATGTTGAGCGCTGACAACGCGACGATGTCGTCCGCGGTGAGTCGGTCGCGGTTGCGGTCCTGCTCTTCCGGCGTACCGATCTGCTCGAACCAGCGGCCCGGGTGGCCTGTGTTCGGCGGACCGTCCTGGTAGTACGTCCGCAGGTCGTCGACGGCCCGCGGGTCCGCCACGATCCGCAGCAGTGTGGTGGTCAGGCCGGTGTCGATACTGAGTTGCATGATCCCCCCGCAATGAACGGCCGCGGCGCCTTCCGGCTTCCCCCCGCGCTTCCACCCGGCCTATCGAGGGGATCCGGTCCGTCGTTACATCGAGTTAGCGGGTGCGCCGGAAACTGTCGGTGCCGGGTGATTGAGTTGTCCTAGGTCGCAGGTCATTGGTCGGAGCAGTGGTCGGAGCTGGAGGAGGCGCCGGATGTACGCCGTCATCGACACCGAAACCACTGGTCTGTCGCCTGGTCATCGGCATCGGGTCATCGAGATCGCCGTCGTACTGCTCGACGCGCAGGGGCGGTTCGAGCAGGAATGGGTGACGCTGCTCAATCCGCAGCGGGATCTCGGGCCGCAACACATTCACGGGATCCTGACCGCCGACGTACTGGCGGCGCCGCAGTTCGAGGACGTCGCGGCCCAGCTGGGGGAGTTGCTGGCGGGGCGGATGGTGGTCGGGCACAACGTGGAGTTCGACCTCGGGTTCCTGCGGGCGGAGTTCGCGCGACTCGGCGTCATCGTGCCGCTGATCACGGAGCGGTCGATGTGCACGATGGCACTCGCCGGCTACTTGTATCCGGGTGCCAAGCGAACGTTGGGCGCTTGCTGCTCGGCGGCCGGGATTCCCATCGAGGGTTGGCATTCGGCGCTCGCGGACACTCGGGCCACGGCTCAACTCTTCAGCCACTACCTGCGCGCATTTCCGTCGCCACCGCCTTGGCAGTGGGCCTATGAGGAGATCAGAGGCCTGCCTTGGCCGGCGTTGCCGGGTGCTCATGGGGTGCCGACCGTTCGGCCTGTGCACGCGAGTGGACGGCATGGCTGGATGAGCCGGCTGGTCGACCAGTTGCCGCGCGTACCGGATCCACCGCAGGCCGACTCGTACTTGGCCGTCCTCGACATGATCCTGGCCGACCGCGAGATCAACCAGGCCGAGGCGGATCAGCTCGTGCACGTCGCGACGGATCTGGGTCTCACGCGATCGCAGGTCGATGAACTACATCAGGTCTACGTCGCCGACCTGGCGGACGCCTTGTGGAGCGGCGGTTCAATCACCCCAGAGGAGCGCCACGACCTCGACCGAGTTGCGGCAATGCTCGGCCAGCGGCCTACCGATGTCGACGACGCTCTGCTGAGGGCGAGCAACGGGCGATACGTCGTACCGGCTAGACCTGGCGCTCGAGGGTTCCCGGTGGGCAGCAGCCTCGTGTTCACAGGAGACATGGTTGAGCCGAGGGAGGTCTGGTGGGACCGCGCGGTAGCCGCCGGCTTCGTCCCCCACGAGGCCGTGCGCCCAGACACAACCTTCGTAGTAGCAGCCGACGTAGACAGCCTCTCGCTCAAGGCCCGAACAGCCCGCTCACTAGGCATCCCAATCATCGCCGTAGAAGACTTCACCCGCCTCCTCCCCAACCCCAACCACCAAAAAACCAGCTAACCCCACCACCCCCAACCATCTAGATCTAGCTGGGCTAGGCCGTCTGGGTGGGCTGCCTGGTGGTTGCTCGTCGACAGCCCTCCGGCGAAGGCGCGAGCGGCACGGCCGTTCGGCGTACCCGTTGCGGCGGTTGGCGTGGTGGGACTTCCGTGAGGGCTGCTGGGGTGGCGGATAGGGTGCGGGGCGTGGAGATTGCTGAGCTGGCGCGAAGGATTCGAGAGACCTCGCATCTGAATGGTGAGTTCGTACTGCGGTCGGGCATCCGGGCGACGGAGTACTTCGACAAATACCGCTTCGAGTCCGACCCCGTGCTGCTGGACACGATCGCCGAGGCGATGGCACCGCTCGTACCCGCCGAGACCGAGGTACTGGCCGGCTTGGAGATGGGCGGCATCCCGGTGGTGACCGCGCTGAGCCGGCACACCGGCCTGCCGTGTGCCTTCGTCCGCAAAGAAGCGAAGACCTACGGCACCTGCCGCCTGGCCGAAGGCGCGGACGTCGCCGGCCGCCGCGTCCTGATCGTCGAGGACGTAGTCACCAAGGGCGGCCAAATAGTCCTCTCCACCGCAGAACTCCGAGCCCTAGGCGCCAACATCACCCACGCCCTCTGCGTAATAGACCGCCAACAAGGCGGCCCCGAAGCCCTAGCCGAAGCCGACCTAACCCTCATCCCCCTCCTAACAACCACAACCCTCCACCCCTAACCGCGCACGAGCCCTCACCCGCATCCACAGCCGGACGGACCTGAGCTTCCCGCGACGAGAGCCTTAACCCAGATCCAGCTGTCAGCGCCCACCCCACCGCCGACCGCCGTCGAACCCTGCGACGGGAGCGCCTTAGCCCCGACCCGCCGTCGAGCCCTGCGACGGGAGCGCCTTAGCCCCGACCCGCCGTCGAGCCCTGCGACGGGAGCGCCTTAGCCCCGACCCGCCGTCGAGCCGTGCGACGGGAGCGCCTCAGCTCCGACCCGCCGTCTAGCCGTGCGACCAGAGGCCTTAGCCCCCAACCGCCGTCGAGCCCCTGCTCGGCGTTAGCCACCGGTCCGCCGCTCGGCCTCAGGTCCCGCCCGCCCACGCATGCCGGCGTCGCTCGTCGCTTGCGGTGCCTCGTGCACACTCCACGGCTCACATCCCCGGCGCTGTGCATCGGCACCAGCGCAGCGTCGTACCGGGTGTGGGCGTTGCGGCGCGCACGTCTCACCCCGAAGGGTTGGTGCGGGCGGGTGCGGCTATTCGTGGATGTCTGTTTGGCCGTCTTCGCGTTCTATTTCGAAGCGGAGGGTTTTGCCGGAGCGGATGCGTTCGACGGCGGAGAGGCAGGCTTCTTCGCTCATGTGGACGCCGATCTCGCCGAGCTTGTGGCGCAGGACGAGGGCGGCGTCTGCGGCGGAGCGGGAGCTCGACTCGTTGATCGCGTTGATCGTGGTGGTCGTGAGTTTCTCGCGGATGTCCGGGTGGACCTCGTGAACCTCATGGGTGATTCTGAACTCCGACATCGCGACCCTTTCTCTGACGGCCTACCCGTGACCTGTCGCACAGCCTAGTGCCCCGGGTCGACTGTGCGCAGGTTCGGACTTCGTCAAATAAGTACCCGCCCGACGAACGTCTCGAGACGCTCGGCCAGTCGTTCGGACCGGATCTCCGGCCCGACGGTCTCTCCTTGCGGGACTTCGGGGTCGCGGAGACCCCGCAGGTACAGCGAACACGCGAGGTCGGCGCAGATGTAGGTGCCGACGGTGTTGCCGGCCTTGCCTGCTGCTCCGGCTCGGCGGGCGACGAAGAGCGAGACGTCGGTGAGTTGGTGTGCGGTGTGGCAGAGGTCGCACAGACCGGTACCGCGGCGCGGCTTGCCCGTTGCTGCCGTGTTGACGGCGATCCCGGTGAGGCCGTCCTCTCGCGGTACGACGAGGTAGCCGCGCGCCGGCGCTTTCGGGTCGCGCCACCCGAGGTAGTCCAGGCTCTCCCAGGGCAACTCGCCGAAGTCACGCGGCAGCGTCATCGCCTTCACCAGACTCTTGGACGAGTTGACGAAACTGGCCTTGATCTCGTCCGCGCTGAGCGGTTGCACGATGGTCCTCCGGTCTTCCTGTCTGGTCACATCCAGCCAACCTCAGGCCCATCGCCTGCCGCAACCGAATAATTCGTTGCCGCTAGCAACCGTCGATGTAGTCGGTGACGCGGTGGGGATCGTGGTTGCGCAGGTCGGCGCCGAAGTCGACATGTGCCTTGAGGCGCAACAGGAGGGAGACCCAGCTGACCGGGTCGGGGTTGCCTTCGTGGCTGAGGGTGAGGTCGGTACCGCGGGTCCCGTCCGACGCGACGCTGAAGGTGAGTCGCTCGCCGGAGAGGCGGACGACGTACAGCTGGTCCTTGACAGCTTGTTCGATCGGCGCGTCGTCGGTCCGGCCGCCGGGCAGGACGAAATGGATCACCCCGTCGGTCTCCCTGGCCGAGTCCGCCCAGAACCGCGACCGGCCATGCGGAGTACTGATGGCTCGGTAGACCTCGCTGGGGGCCGACTTGAAGTGGACCTTCCACTGGGTCGAACGCACGGAACCTCCTCGCAGCCGGCGGGACCCGACCGACCACAATTCTGCGGTATAGACCGGTTCAGATGACGAGGTTCGATGCTCGAATGTTGCACAGTGCGGCTGAATCGTCGCAATGGTGTCACAATCCCGGCGAATCCGGTCCGGAGGTGGTTCGTCACATCCTGTGCTGGGAAACTTCCACTTCAGTGCCGGGTGCTGTGCCCTGCGTCGGGGTCCAGGGGGTCCGCCGATGATCGACACGAGGCTGTATCGCTGGCTCCGGCCCTTGCTCCGGCGCAGGCGTCGAGGGTTGCGCGCGCCGGAGGAGTTCCGCCCGCGCGGTACGAGCTCCAAGATCAGCCGGCTGTCCACCCGGTACGACGCTGAGGTGGATGCCGCGCTGGAGCGACTCTGGCCGAAGGCGCGGGTCTATCACGATCGCGAGTTCACCCGGGATCGCGCGGACTTCCTGCTGGTGGTTCGCGGTCGAGGCGTGATGATCGAGACGAAGGTGAAGAGCGACCCCGGGTTGTTCCGCGGCTCGACCCTGCCGCCGCTGCTAGACCGACTGCAACGCGACGGTCGCCGGCTGGTCGTCCTGCTCAACCAAGGCGATCCGACGCCCGCCCAGGAGTTGGTCGCCGCAAAACTCGGCGACAAAGCACGAGTCATCGTCTGGTCCGGCCCCGCAGACGACGCCGCCCTCTACGAAGCCGTCGAATCCCTCCTCAAACAATCAACCCGCCACGCCTGAATCCCCGCAGTAGGCGCTCGGGGGATTGGGGTGGGCAACAGACAGCGCGGAGGGCAAGGGGTCGCTCTCCGCGCTGTGAGTTGGCTCCGGGCCGCGAGGTGTGTCCTGGGTGGACGGCGGCACGGAGACGTTCGGGGGTGGTGCGGTTCCGGCGTTTGTCCTGCCGGGTGGTGCTGGTGCCGATGTAGTCCTGCGGGGTGGTGCCGGTGTCGAGGTTGTCCTGCCGGCGGTGCCGGTGCCGAGGTTGTCCTGCCGACGGTGATGGGGATGGTCGGTGGTGCGGGCGGTGCTGGGGCTGCGGCTGGGTGCTGGAGCCGATCGCGGGGTGCGGGTACAGACGGGACGGGTAGCGGTGGTCGGTGGTGTGGGTGGCGCTGGGGGTGGACCGTTGTGCGGTTGGTGCAGGGTTAGCAGGGTTGGGGGGTGGTGCTGCCGCCGTCTACTACCCAGTGGCCTTGGATTTGTTCTATGCGCATTTGGTCTAGCCAGCGGGTGGGGGTGTTGGCTGGGAGGACGCTTCGGCCTTTGCTGTCTACTGTTCGGGCCTTTTTGGTGTCGTAGCAGGCTCGGACGAGGATGCCCTTCGCGTGCAGGACGCGCTTGGCCCAGAGGACCTTGGTGGCACCGGTGTTGTGGAGGCGCTTGGTCCGGTAGTACTTCGCTTGCTGGCTGATCGCCGTGAACATCGCCGGCGTCATCACCGGAGCGAGTTGCTCGGTGGCGCGGCCGCCGCTGCGCATCATCGTGTCGAACGCGACCCGATAGTCGTAGTACGCGTTGATGACTGGGTCGTCTGAGGGCGGTGCGTCGGCTGCCGGGAGGGTGCCGTTGGCGACTGCCTCGGTCAGGCTCGGCTTGATCGCCTTGTGGGCACCGGGCGACGAAGCTGCCACGTCGGCGGACTTGTCCTCACCGCAGCCCGCGAGCATCAGGACCGGGATCAGAGTGGCGGTCACCACCAGGTTCTGAATGCGCATGTTGTCCGAACCTCCTGTCGGCGCGGCCCTGCCGCTCGCGCCTCCTCCGGCACTGACCGTGTAACGCTGAGACACGCACCGTGGTCACTGTGACTTGGGTCACAGTCATCCCCCTACCGGGGTAGGGGAGGTGATCTGGCTCTGTGGCCGGATGCCTCTCGGCACGCTCGTTTCTAGGCTCGATCTCAGTTACTGAGACTGAGGAGGCGACCATGACGGACACGGTTCGAAGCACAGTTCGCGCGGCGGACGGACCGCCATCCGGGGGCGGGTCCTTGACAACCCGGCTGATCCGCTCCATCGGGTACGACGTTGCGTTGGTTCCGGTGAGCCTACTGGGGATCGGAAACTCGCTGCTTGGACGCGCGGACACGGTCCACCGGACCTGGCGCCGGTTGGCGCGTTTCCAGGGCTCGCCTGATCCGATCAGGTTGCGCAGGCCGGGTGCCGCGAGCGTGATCATCAACGGTCTGGTCAGCGCGGCATTAGGACTGTTGACGTGGTTCCTGCTGATGATCCTGGTGATCGCGGTGGTGCGAGGTCCGTTCTATGGCTTCGTCGAGACCGGGCCGGTTGGGCCGGGCACGTGGGGTGGGCCGACCAAGGCGGGGGCCTGGGCCGTTCATGCGGCGGTCGCCGTGCCGATCATCGTGGCGTTGCCGTTTGTGCTGCGAGGGCTGGCGCTCCTGCAGGCTGCGACGATTCGCCGGCTGTACGGCTCGGGCAGCTCACGATTGGTGCTTCCGGCAACTATTCTCCTGGCTGTGTTGGGTGCCCTCCTGTTCTCCTCATGGATTCAGCAGCTGTGAGTCCGCAGCGCGGTCGACCGGGGAAGAGCTGGTCTGTCATTAAGGTCGAGAGATGAGCTCGAGATGGCCGGCCGGGCGGGCTGGAGCGGGTGCGATTGTCGGGGTGGTGGCGCTGCTGGCGCTGACCACAGCTGACCTCGCCCAGCACTATCGGTTGCCGATCGGGGCCGCGCTCGCCTTGGGAGTGGCGCGGGCGTTGGGATTGGCGATGGTCTGGCTGAGGCCCGGCGGAGCTCTTCCGGTTTCCTTGGCGACCTCTGCGCTGACCGCCGCGGTTTGTGTCCCGATCAACGCGGGTGAACCGTGGCCGTGGCCGGTGACGGGAGTCTTCGGGCACTCCGTAGTACTGGCGATTGTCGGCGCTCGGGGTGCGTCGCGGCGGGAGCTGGCCGGTTGGTGGGTTGCGACCCAAGCGGTCGGCGTGGTCGGGATGGTGGTGGCGCCGGACCGCGGATCGTGGCCGGGACTTCTCACCATGGCTGTGTTCTCGGCGGTGGCCGTGGTGGTGGCGGACTTGTTGCGGTCGCGGGCTGAGGCTCGGCGGCAACTGGTCGAACAGGAGAACATCAGTGCGGCCGAGCGGGCGCAGCGTGCTCGGTGGCAGGAGCGCGCTCGGATCGCGCGGGAGTTGCATGACGTCGTTGCGCACCACCTTTCGGTCGTTGTGGTTCGGGCTGACAGTGCGCCGCATCGCTTGGCTGATCTGTCCGAGGGTGCTCGTGAGGAGTTTGCGGGGATCGCTGAGGACGCTCGGTCGTCGCTGATGGAGATGCGGCGGGTACTGCGCTTGCTGCGGGAGGATCCGGGTAGCGGCGAACCGAGTGGTGAGCTCGGGCCGCAGCCTGGGTTGCGTGATCTGGCGGAGCTGGTCGCTGGTACTAGGCGGGCTGGGGCGGATGTGCGGTTGGAGGTCGAGCCGTTGGCAAAGCTGGATCCCGCGATCGAGTTGACGGCGTACCGGGTGGTGCAGGAGGCGGTGAGCAATGCGGTGCGGCATGCGGCCGGAGCGACGGTCGAGGTGAGCGTGCGGCGAGCGCGGGGGGAAGACATCCGCGAAGGCGGTGATGGCCGCGACGAGTTGATCGTGGAGGTCGTGAACGGTGCGATGCCTTCGCAAGCTGCCCGTTCGAAGGCGGTGGCGGGGCAGGAGGTGGTGGCGGGAGGGGTCGCCGGGGGCGCGGTGGCGGGGCATGGGGTGGCGGCGAGGGCGGTGGCAGGGGAGGCGGTAGCGCGTGAGGCGGAGGCCGGGGAGGCGGTGGCGGGGCATGGGGTGGCGGCGAGCGCGGTCGCAGCGGAGGCGGTAGCGGGTGAGGCGGAGGCCGGGGATGCGGTGGCAGGGCAGGGGGTGGCGGGGAGAGGGGTCGCCGGGGATGCAGCGGCAGGGCAGGGGGTGGCGGGGAGGGCGGTGGCCGCGGACGCGGTGGCAGGGGACGGGGTCGCGGCCAGAGCGGTGGCAGGAGAGGCGGTAGCGGGTGAGGCGGAGGCCGGGAAGGCGGTGGCGGGGCACGGGGTGGCGGGGAGAGGGGGCGCCGGGGACGGGGTGGCAGGGCAGGGGGGCGCGGCCAGAGCGGTGGCAGGGAGAGGTGAGTCGGCCGGGGTTGGGCGGGTGGCGGGGAGCGCGGGGGTGGGTGGGTCGGTGGGGAGTGGGCATGGGGTGGTTGGGATGGGGGAGCGGGTTGGGTTGTTGGGTGGGGGGTTCCATGCTGGGCCTAGGGCGGATGGGGGGTATGTGGTTAAGGCTGTAATCCCGTTGGAGGGCGAGGAGGGGGCATGACGATCTCGGTACTGGTTGTGGATGACCAGGCGGTTGTTCGTGCTGGGTTTGCGGCGTTGCTCAATGCGCAGGCGGATCTGACGGTGATGGGGGAGGCGGCTGATGGTGCGGAGGCGGTCGAGGTGGCGGCGGAGCTTCGGCCTGAAGTGATCCTGATGGACGTCCGGATGCCTGTGCTGGACGGACTCGAAGCGACTCGGCGGATTCTGGCTGACGCTGTCCCGGGTGAGCCGCCTCGGGTCGTCATGCTCACCACCTTTGATCTCGACGAGTACGTGTACGACGCCCTGCGGGCGGGGGCCAGTGGGTTTCTGCTGAAGCACTCCTCCCCGGATGAGCTCGCGGCCGCTGTTCGGATCGTCGCGGCCGGTGATGCGCTGCTGGCTCCCTCGATCACGCGCCGGCTGGTCGAGGACTTCGCCAAGGTGCGACCTGTGCTGCCGGCCACCGCAGCCGGCCTCACTCCGCGCGAGACCGACGTCCTGCGGCTGGTTGCGCGGGGTCAGTCCAATCGCGAGATCGCAGCCGGTCTGGTGCTCGCTGAGCAGACCGTGAAGACTCATGTCAGCCGGATCCTCACCAAACTGAATCTGCGTGATCGTGCCCAAGCGGTCGTCTACGCCTACGAAGCCGGCGTGGTTGCTCCCGGCCCGCGCCGCTGAGCCATGGTCGGGCCGGAGCCGGCTGTGCCGGCCCGGCGAGCCGCCCGCCACAAACCTCAGCGGACCACCCGTCAGAACGGCGAACGGACCACCCGCGAGAACGGCCAGCGGATCATCCGCCAGAGAGGTCACCGGACCACCCGTCAGAACGGCCAACGGAGCATCCGCCAGGACAGTCAGCGGAGCATCCGCCAGGACGGTCAGCGGAGCATCCGCCAGGACGGTCAGCGGACCATCCGCCAGGACGGTCAGCGGATCTGGCGATAGAACAGGAGGCAGGAGTGGATGCACTCGAACGGTTGCGAGGTTTGTGCCTTGCGCTGCCGGAGACCACCGAACGGCTGAGTCACGGAGAGCCGACCTGGTTCGTCCGGGACAAGAAGACGTTCGTGATGTTCGCGGATCAGCATCACGACGACCGGACAGGATTCTGGTGCGCAGCCCCTGCAGGGACCCAAGAATCACTGATCGCCACCGACCCGGAGCACTTCTTCCGCCCGCCGTACGTCGGGCACCGCGGCTGGCTCGGTGTCTACCTCGACGTGCCGGACGTGGACTGGCCCCAGCTCGCCGAGCTCGTCGAGGACGCCTATCGGCACGTCGCCCCCAAGTCATTGGTGGCTCGGCTCGACGAGGCCGCCGACGGACGCGCGGCCGGTGGCGGGAGCTGACAGCCAAGCCGATTCGGTGTCGTGACGACAGGGCATCGCAGTCCGGTATGTCGCGGCCGACAGCAGCAGGACCGTGAGTTCGCCCAGACTCACCCCCAGGTTCTGTGCGTCGCGATGCAAGGCGGACACCAAACCGGCCGGCAGGTCCTCGAGCACGATCTGCTGGCCGCTGGGAGCAGTGTCCGCCGCCTCGACCGCCCAGCCGCGGCCCCACCGTTCGCTGCCGAGCTGCAGCACCTCGTCGAGCGGTGGAAGAGGCTCGATCAAGAGGTCAGGGATCTCGGCCAGGGCGCGGAGCATGACCGCTCCGAGGGTGTGCTGACTTTGCCGTTGACTCAGCGCGTCGTCGGCTCTCAGGTAGCGCCGCAGCACGATCCGAAGCCGCTCGGTGGCGGGACTCGACGGCGACGGTTCGTCGAGCACCGGCTCGACCGCCAGGCGCCCGTTCCGGAGGCGGAAGGCGAGGAGAGCGTCGGCTCGGACATCCGGCAGCCAGTCGGGTGGACCGCACCACCCGCCGAACTCCCCGAAGGACGACGTCACGGCACCGCCTGCTGACAGCGCCAGCGAGCCTTCGTGCACGAGGAGCTGGTCCAGCAGCGCGAGCTCCGGCCCGGCGTAGAGCACCTGCCGGCCTTTGGTGGCGTAGCGGACCCGGTGGGTCAGGGCGGCACCGTCCAGCATCCGCCGTGCGCAGTCGAACCGCCCGTCGGGTAGCTGCACCATCACGGGTGACTGGCGCAGCGTAGTACGGACTGAGGCTGCTGGGTTGCCGGATTTGGTCAGGCCTGCGGCCACGACCCTGGCTCCGAGGTCTTCGGGGGTCAGCGGGCCGGAGGAGTTGATCTGGTCGGCGCAGTAGGTGACGATTCGTTTGCTCATGCCAGGGAAGTTACGAGCCTCGATGCCCCGAATTCCCTTTGTCCACAGGACAATTTCGTCGCCGGGGTTATGCCGTCGCCGATTGGCTACGCGCCAGTAGGAAACCGCGACGCGGGATGGAGTTGTGATCAGGCCCGAAGGCTTGTTGCATGTGCATATGCACCCACGCGCAGGCCAGCCCGCTCAGCCCGAGGATCTCGTCGACATCGACGCGTTGCTCGCGGCGTACGAGGGGATCACGCCGGATGTCGACAACCCCGCTCAGAAGGTCGTCTTCGGGACGTCCGGGCATCGCGGATCGTCCCTCGATGGCGCCTTCAACGAGGCGCACATCCTTGCCATCACGCAGGCCGTCTGCGAGTACCGCGCGGGGGAGGGCACCACGGGCCCCCTGCTGGTCGGCCGGGACAGTCACGCCCTTTCAGAGCCCGCATGGCGGACCGTGCTCGAAGTACTGGCGGGCAACGGTGTCGAGACGCTAGTGGACAGTGCGGACCGGCTGACCCCGACGCCGGCCGTGTCGCACGCGATCCTGCGGCTCAACCGCGGTGCGGGTGCGGGTGCCGACGGCATCGTCATCACGCCGAGCCACAACCCGCCGCGTGACGGCGGGATCAAGTACAACCCGCCCCACGGCGGGCCGGCCGACTCGGACGCGACCGGCTGGATCGCGGCCCGCGCGAACGAGCTGATCGCCGGCGGCAACCGTGAGGTCCGCCGGACCAAGTTCGAGGCGGCGCGGGCGCAAGCCGAGGAGTACGACTTCCTCGGTCACTACGTCGACGACCTGCCCTCCGTCCTCAACCTCGACGCGATCCGGGCGGCCGGCGTCCGGATCGGCGCGGACCCGCTGGGTGGCGCGAGCGTGGACTACTGGGCCGCGATCGCGGAGCGGCACCGGCTCGACCTGACCGTGGTGAACCCACGGGTCGACCCGGCCTGGTCGTTCATGACGCTGGACCACGACGGCAAGATCCGGATGGACTGCTCGTCGCCGTACGCGATGGCGTCGCTGGTCGCCCAGAAAGACCGCTACGACGTGGCCACCGGCAACGACGCGGACTCTGACCGGCACGGCATCGTCACGCCCGACGCCGGGCTGATGAACCCCAACCACTACCTCGCCGCGGCGATCTCCTACCTGTTCGCGAACCGGCAGTGGGGTCCCGAGGTCGCGGTCGGCAAGACGCTGGTCTCGTCGTCGCTGATCGACCGGGTGGTCGGCGATCTCGGCCGGCGGCTGTGGGAGGTGCCGGTCGGCTTCAAGTGGTTCGTGCCCGGCCTGATCGACGGCTCGGTCGGCTTCGGTGGCGAGGAGTCCGCCGGTGCGAGTTTCCTGCGGTTCGACGGCACGGTCTGGACGACGGACAAGGACGGCATCCTGCTCGCCCTGCTTGCCAGTGAGATCACCGCGGTGACGGGCGAGACGCCGTCGCAGGCGCACGCCAAGCTGGTGTCGAAGTTCGGCGCCTCTGCCTACAGCCGTGTCGACGCGCCGGCCAGTCGCGAGCAGAAGGCCAAGCTGGCCGGGCTCTCGGCCGACGCCGTGACCGCGACGAAGCTGGCGGGTGAGCCGATCCTCGACCGGCTGACCAGCGCGCCCGGCAACGGCGCGGCGATCGGTGGGCTGAAGGTCACCACGGAGTCGGCGTGGTTCGCCGCCCGCCCGTCGGGCACCGAGGACCTCTACAAGATCTACGGCGAGTCGTTCAAGGGTGAAGACCACCTCGCCGAGGTCTTCGCCGAGGCCCGCGACGTGGTTTCCACCGCGCTGGAAAGCTAACGCACGAAGGCGTCGACCAGCCGGTCCAGGTCCGCAGTGGGGTCGTTGGTGAGCCCACTGTGGATCGGGCCCGGGTGGACGACCGTACTGCGCGGCGCCGCCAGCCACCGGAACCGTTCGCCGATCCTGGTCGCGGCTGCGGGCCCGCCCTCCGGATCGCCGGCGCAGATCGCGCGGATGTGCTCCAGCGACGCGCAGACGACGTCCACGTCGACCGCTGGGTCGAGTGCGCGCAGGCGGAGCGGGTCGACGTCCCAGGATGCGCCCAGGAAGTCCAGTGAGCGGCAGTAGAGCACCGCACCGACGTTGACGAACTCGCCACGGTGGATGCGCGGTGCGGCGCGCAGGATGACGTAGTCGAATGGCACGAGGTTCACCGTGCACCACCCGGCAGCCATGCGGACCGGTCGGCGAGCCTGGCGGTCAGATGACCGACGTACCGCTCCCGATCGCCATCGCCGATCCACTCGTCCGGCACCAACGCGACCACTTCGGTCAGGAGCTCCGGCGTGATCGCCGCTGCCAGCTCGGCATCCACAGCCGGTACTGCGGACGCGACGTCGCGGAACACGTGATCCTGCGCGTCGTACCCGAGCCCGGTGAACTTCTCGGCCGACATCCAGGAGTGGTGGAAGTACAACGCGGCTCCGTGGTCGATCAGCCAGAGTTCCTTGTGCCAGACCAGCAGGTTGGTGTTGCGCCAGGAACGGTCCACGTTGGCGACGTACGCGTCGAGCCAGAGGATCTTGGCCTGGGTCGCCTCATCGGGTCTGCCGCTGGAACCGTCGTACCCGAAGGAGCCCGGCAGGAAGTCGACGGCGAGGTTCAGCCCCGCGCTGCGCAGCAGGAGATCCTGGATCTCCTCGTCGGGCTCGGACTTGCCGATCGCCGGGTCGAGCGCCATCAGCTTCAACTCCGGAACCCGCAGTCCCAGCCGGCGGAACAGTTCGCCGACGATGACCTCGGCCACCAGCGCCTTCGGGCCCTGGCCCGCGCCGTGGAACTTGAGCACGTAGGTGCCGAGGTCGTTGCCCTCGACAACACCGGGGAGTGAGCCGCCTTCGCGCAACGGCAGCACGTACCTGGTGGCGGTGACCGTCGGCAGACTCACCCGGCGAAGCCTAGTACCCGGGGCCCCGGTTTCCGGCGTCCGGGGGCCGGGTACCTCGATGGCAGCCGAGAAAGAGGAGAAACCTTGAAGCACCCGTCCATGGGCGTCGAGGAGGAGCTGCTGCTGGTCTCGGCCGGTGGCGACCCTTTGCCGCGCAGTAAGGCCGTCGCCGAGGGGACACACGGAGTAGACGTCGAGCTGGAGCTGACCCGCGCCCAGGTGGAGATCAACACGCCTGTGTGTCAGACCTCCGAAGAGTTGCGGCTCCAGCTGACCTGGGCGCGGTCGAAGCTTGCTGAGTCGGCTGCGGCCGAGGGTGCGCGGCTACTGGCGATCGCGGCGCCTCCTGGTGGGGTGGCAGCCCAGTTGGTGACCCACAAGCCGCGCTATGAGGAGATGGCCGCTCGCTACGGCTTGCTGGCTCGGGAGCAGGCCGTTTGCGGTTGCCACGTGCACATCGGCGTACCGGACAAGGAAGCGGCTGTGCGGATCAGTAATCACCTGCGGCCGTGGCTGCCGGTCCTGCTGGCGTTGACGGCCAACAGTGCCGTCTATCTGGGCTCGGACACCGGCTTCTCCAGTTGGCGATCGATCATGTGGTCACGGTGGCCGTGCTCGGGCCCACCCCCGTACTTCGAGTCTGCCGAGCACTATGACGCCCTGGTCGCCATGCACATCGCGACCGGCGCCATCATGGACGAGCGGATGGTCTACTGGGATGTCCGGCCGTCCAGTCACCTGCCGACGGTCGAGGTACGGATCAGTGACATCCCGCTGACCGTCGACGAAACGGTGCTCCTGGCGACGCTCATCCGCGCACTGGCGATGACAGCCATGGCCGACGGCGGTCTCGGACCGAAACTCGAGCCCGCGGTACTACGCGCGGCGTACTGGCTGGCGGCCCGGGATGGCATCACCGGCAACGGCCTGGATGTCCTGAAAGCCAAGCCGCTCCCGTTGGGCGAGCTACTCGGTTTGCTGCAACGGCATGTCCACGCAGCGCTCGAAGAGCTGGACGAGGCGGACATGGTCGCCGAAACCATCCAGCAGGTACTCCGCGAAGGCAACGGCGCCGTCAAGCAACGCAAGGCCTTCGCCGCCGGTGAAGACATCGTCGCGCTGACAGCGGTCTCCAACTAGTCGTCTGCGGTGTCAGCGAACGAATCCACTTGGCGACAGCAACAATCGTGAGTTCGCGGTGGGGGGTCGGCTCGCCGTCTTGGCCGAGCCGACCGCCCGTCTGTTCGAGGTGAAGGTCTAGCGGAGGAACTCCTCCAGGCCGTGGAGGTCGTCGGTGTTGACGTGGTCGACGCCGGCGGCAATGAGTTCTGACCAAAGAGCTTCCCGCGCCGCGCCCGGGGTGTCCGGGGTGGCCCAGAAGCGGACCCGGTAGCCGGCGTGGTGGGCAGTGGTGACGATCTCATGCAGCTTGGCGCGTTCGGTCGCCGGGAACGGGCCGATGCCGGTCCAGGTGAAGTTCTTCGTCCAGTTGTCGCTCACGAGCGGCATGAGCGACGCAGGCAGCTTGGAGTTCAGGTCGGTGAGCCGGCCGTCGTACCCGGCGTACCGGACCTTCTGTGCCTGCAGTACGTCGAGTGGGCGGTTGCCGCTGATCACTGACGTGACGGCGCCTCGGTAGGTCCGTCCGTTGGCGAAGATGGTGCTGATTCCGCGGTACTTGCGCAGTACTGCGTCGATCGCCGCATAGGTCGTAGGCCCGTCGCTCTTGATGTCGATCAGCAGCTGGAAGTCACGGCCGCGGCGGTACACCTGGCCGTGGTTGTCGCGCACACGCTCGGCAAGCGGCTTCAGGTAGAGGCTCTCGAGCGTGCGACCCGGTACGACGTCCTCGAGATCGTGCGCGACCAGGAGCTCACCGTTCACCAGCCACACATCCGCCTCGACACTGTTGAAGCCACGGTCGAGAGCGTCTTGCAAGGGCCGCCGGTGCTCATAGTCGTTGTGAGCATGGGCCGACGGCAGGGCACGGACCGCCGGAGCCTCGTACGCCGTCGGCAGCCGGAACCCGTTCGACCGCGCGACCGCCCGCAACCGGTCCGGGTAGTCCGTGATGATCCCGTCGACACCCTTCTCGACCAGCGACTGCATGGTCGCCGGGTCGTCGACTGTCCACGGCACCACCTTCAGACCGGCCCGGTGAGCCGAGCGGACCATCTCGGTGGTGACATAAGGCCGGTACGCCGGATCCGTCACCTTCCCGTCTTGCGGGAAGCCGTGCACGGGGGAAATCGCGTCGGCACCGAAGGACGCGGTCGCCTTCACCAGGTCGCCGCCGAAGTCGTCGATGTCGAGGCCACCCAGCCAGGGCGACTTGCCCGGCTGACCTGTCTGCAAAAAGTCGTAGTTCGTCAGCGCGACGATCGGCAGCTCCGGCGCGACCTGACGCATCCGCATCAGAGCGCCCCAGTCGAAGCTTTGGATGGTCACCTGACGGCTGATCCGGGCCTTGCGGACCTCGGCGGCGACGACCTGGACGAACTGCTCCCGCGGCGCCGTCTCGGACGGAGCGCCGGCCTCGACCTTGGTCTCGATGTTCAGCTTCACGTTGTGCGCGCGGAACCGGTGGACCAGGTCGAAGATGTCGCGCAGTTCGGGCATCCGGGCGCCCGGGTCAGGCGTCTGGCCGGGATGCGCGGGCTGGGTCAGCGAGCCACAGTCGAGCTGCTTGATCTGCTTCAGGCTCAGCGTCTTGACGAACTTGCCGACGTACGGAAACTCCGGGTCGCCGGGGGTGTAGGGCGCGGTGTCCTTGCACTTGGTGCCGGACACCTTGCGGTCGTGGGTGACGACGGCGTGGCCGTCCTCGGTGATCTGGACGTCGAGCTCGAGCGTGCTGACGCCGATCTCGAGGCCGTGCGAGAAGGAGGCGATCGTGCTCTCCACTGTGAGCCCGAGACCGCCGCGGTGGGCCTGGACGTCGAACTCACGGCCCCGGCCGGCTCCGGCGGGGACGGCGACGAGCGTCTGGCCGAGCAGGCCGGCAGCGAGGGCAAGCGGAAGCAGCGCGCGGGGGAGGCGGCGCATGAGGTTTCCCTTTCGTAGGGGCAGGGCGTAGGCGTCTCGTGTCGGAGGTTGCGTTGCGCTACCGGCGCCCAGGCACGCACCTCGCGGCAGCGGAGCAACGGCCATGATGGAAACGCATCGAGGCCGCTCCTCCGCCACCGCGATGCACGCACCTGGACACCGCTATCGCTAACGCAACCTCCGACACGAGACGCCGACCGATGATCTCCCGCTGGGGGATACCCCGGCCCTCGTGAAGGTAGCCGAAAAGAGGCCGATTGGTGACCCCTCGCCTACTCAGGGTGCCGAGATCACCTGGCGGACCGTCTGGATCTCCGCTGCCACCGACCCGTCCTTGAACGTCTTGTCCAGGGTGCCGTCGGATCGCCTGGTCACAGTGAGGGTGAGCTCGCAGCTGGCGGTGGCCTCGGCGTTCGGGGTTGGGGTGGGCAGTGCCCGGATCGTGCTACCACTGATCGTCGCCGAGGTGCGCCCGCCCTCGAGAGTCAGGCTTCCGCCCTGGATACAGGGCCCGGCCCAACTGACCCTGCCGCCGTCGCCGGCCGCCGCGAACCGGAGTACGAGATCACTTCGCCGGGAGATGCGGGCGCCGGCGGCTGGTGCTGTCAGCTGGACGGGCTCGGGGACCTTCACGACGGATGTCGGCGCCGACGCTTTGCCGCCGTCTCGCTCCAGGGCGAAGGTGATCTCGGTACCTGCGGTACCGGCTCCGTCGAGGCGGCCGGTGTAGGTGGTTGCTCCGGCGAGCTTGCTGCGCTTGAGCGTCGCCGTCTGACCACCACCGGAAGCGCTGAGCTTCTCTCCGCCGCCGAGCTCGACGTAGGTCATCGTGCCGACCCGCAAGGTCGCGCTGACCTCGCCTGTCGTCGTACCGTCCGGCACGGTCACCAGCAGGTTTGCGGTGATCCCAGACGTGTCGATATCGGCCGAGTCGACCGTCGAACACCCGGTGATCAGCACCAGAACGGCGGCCAGGACAAGCGATCGGCGAACCACGGCTGCTCCTCAGACGGTCAGGGGAGCACTGAAGCTAACACCGCCGTGGATCACCGATCCTGAGCAGAACTACTCGTATTGCAAGGCCTCCAGGGGATTCAGGCGGGCGGCTCGGCGGGCCGGCCAGATGGCGGCGAAGATGCCGACGACGACCGAGACGACGGCGAAGATGACCAGCTGTCCGGTCGGGACCGCGAAGCTGATCTCGTCCAGGCGGGCCGCGAGCAGCGAGGCCAGACCGAGGCCGAGCAGGATCCCGATCAGCGCGCCGATCAGGGCGGTGATCACGCTCTCGTGCCGGATCATCCGTTTCACCTGCCGCCGGGTCAGGCCGATCGCGCGCAGCATGCCGAGCTCGCGAGTTCGCTCGAAGACGGTCAGCACGAGCGTGTTGACGATGCCGAACAGGCTGACCAGGACCGACAGCGCGAGCAGCACGTAGAGCACGTTCAGCAGGCTCTTGATGCCGTCCGACTGCGCGGCTTTGAACTGCTCCCGCGTCTGCGCCTTGGCGTTCGGGAAGCTGGACAGTGCCGACTCGAGTGCTGCCGTGTTCGCGGGCGTGACGCCGCCGTCCATCTTGAGGAAGGTGTAGATGTTCAGCGGCTGGGGGTTCGTCGCGTCGAACGTCGCAGTCGAGATCGTCACGTTGCCGAACGGAGAACCGCCCGCCGGCGGCTTGAAGATGCCGCGCACGGTCAGTTGCAGCGTTCGACCCGCGACCGTTGTCAGCGCGAACTGCGAATCGAGCCGCAGGTTGTGCTTCTCGGCGTACTCCTCGTCGAGGATCGCCCCGTTCGCGCCCAGTTCTCCGAGCGTCGACTGTGACCCGCTCTGCCAGTCGAAGCTGAGCACGGTCGGCGCCTGCGTATCGACAGCCGTGATCGGGATCGTCTCGTTGAACGCCTGCCCTTGCCCGCCCCGCACACTCGACGTCGCCTCGACTCCCGGCACCTTCGCGACGGTGGCGGCGACCGTCGGCGGCAGCGGGCTGAAGTTGTTCTGCGCCGCGACCGCGTAGTCACCGCTGAAGATCCGGTCGACCGCATCCTCGAACGGCTTGATGATGCCCGCGCCGAGCGTCGCGACCAGGGTGACGAGGGCCAGACCGATCATCAGCGCGGCAGCGGTCGATGCCGTCCGGTGCGGATCGCGCTTGCTGTTCTGCCCACCGATTCCGGCCGCCGGCCGATCAGTCATTACGCCGGGGAATTCCGCAGGCCACTCCGGCTGCCACGAACTCGCCTTCCGGCGTACGGCCATCGCAGTGACGATCACGAGAAGCACGGGATTCAGTACTGCGCCCAGCAAGAACCCACCAACTCGTTTCCCCGTCGACCCCGGCCCCCAGTAGCCGCGGCGCAGTAGCCAGTACGGCAAGGAAAACAGCGGCCAGGCCAAGATGCTCAGGATGAGCACCGACCCACGCGCGACTGGATCGGACGCCGCAGCCAAAGGACGCACCAGCTTGGCCGCGAACAGCGCGATCCCGACGAAGATCAGCAGTACGCCGATCGCCAACGCAGCCAGCAGATTGCCGGTGCTCAGCCCATCGACGAACAACCCGACCACCACCAGAGCGATCCCTGTGAGGGTGAGCAGCACCGCACCGAGCGCCCGATAGCGTTGAAAACGTCCAGGCGGCAGCTTCGCCCCTTCACGGACGGCCGCGATCGGCGGTACTCGCGTGGCTCGCCAGGCCGGACGAAGGCTGGCCAGCAAGGTCACCAGTACGCCGACCGCCAACGCGATGACGACGGTCCGAGGGCGAAACACCAAGCCGTTGTTGGGCAGCGTCAGCCCGGCCGCGTCGAAGATCTTGAACAACCCGGTGGCGATCCCCAACCCGAGGAACAATCCGGCGACCGCGGCCACCACACCTGTCGCGAGCGCTTCGAGCACCACCGAGTTCATCACCTGGCGCCGCGAGGCACCGAGTGTGCGCAAGGTGGCGAACTCGCGGGTCCGCTGTGCGATCGTGATCGACAGGGAGTTCGCGATCACGAACGATCCGACGAACAGCGCGATGCCGGCGAACACCAGCAGGAAGGTCCGGAAGAAGGTCAGGAACTCACTCGTCCCCGCCGCGTCCTGGGCAGCCTGGTCATCGGCCGACCGGACCTGCGTGCCTTCGGGGAGACTCTTCTGGACCGCGTCGATGAGCTCCTGCGGCGAAGTACCGCTCTTGGCCTTCAACAGGATCTGGTCCAGCTTGCCCGGCTTGTCGAACAGTCGCTGGGCGGTCGGCAGCTGGAAGCCGGCCAGCGTCGCGCCGCCGATCGAGGACACGGAACCGAACTCGACCAGCCCGGAGATCCGAAACTGCTGGACCTGGCCGCGAGCCTGGACACCGATCGGGTCGCCGGCCGTAAAGCCTTTCTTCGCGGCGGTCTGGGTGTCGATTACGACCTGGTCGGGCCCCGGCCAGTCACCCTTCACCAGCGCGAGCGTGTTGAACTCAGGCCGGTCCCGATCGATGCTGAAGCCCAGGTTCGGGGCGCCGCCGAAAACGATCGCCTTGCCGTCCTTGCCGATCAGTTGCGCTTCGCCCGACACCGCGCCGCCGGCCACTCCGACCTCAGGCAGCTTGGCGACCGTGGCCAGCAGCGACTCGTCGAACGGCGGTGCCAGCGCGGTCCCGTCGGCCGGTACGTCGAACGCCGTCTTGCCGGTGATCGCCGCGTCGGTGTTCTTGTAGTTCTCGGAGAAGATCGAGTCGAACGCGGTCGAGATCGAGTCGGTCAGCACGTACGTGCCGGACACCAGCGCGACGCCGAGCACGACACCGATCGCGGTCAGCGCGGTGCGCAGCTTCCGGGCCAGCAGACCGCGCAACGCGAAGCCGATCACGACAACGCCCGTACTGCGAGGCCGCTCACTGCAGGTCCAGCGAATCGATGATCTGCAGGATCTCGTGCTGATCGGTGCGACCCGTCTCCTTCACGATCACCCCGTCGGCCAGGTACAGCACCCGGTCGGCCATCGCGGCCGCCTTGGCGTCGTGGGTCACCATCACCGTCGTCTGGCCGTACTCGTCGACCGAGCCGCGCATCAGTTGCAGGATCTCGTTGCTGGTCCGCGAGTCGAGGTTGCCGGTCGGCTCGTCGGCGAAGATCACCGTCGGCCGGGACACCAGCGCGCGGGCGATCGCGACCCGCTGCTGCTGGCCGCCGGACAGCTCGGCCGGCCGATGGGTCAGCCGGTCGGCCAGGCCGACCCGGGAGACCAGCTCGTCGAAGTACGCCGGATCGGCCTTCTCGCCGGCGATCGTCAGCGGCAGCACGATGTTGTCGCGCGCGGTCAGCATCGGCAGCAGGTTGAAGAACTGGAAGATGAACCCGATGTGCTTGCGCCGCAGCTTGGTCAGGTCGTCATCGCCGAGTGTGGTGATCTCGGTGCCGCCCACCTGGACGTTTCCCGTGGTCGGCTTGTCCAGCCCGGCCAGGATGTGCATCAAGGTCGACTTGCCCGAACCGGACGGCCCCATCACGGCGGTCAACTGCCCCGCGGTGATCTCCACCCCGACCCCCCGCAACGCGTTCACCGCGGTATCACCCTCGCCGTACGTGCGATGCAAATCCTCCGCCCGTACGACGGTCTGCTGTCCATCCATGTGCCGATCGCCCTCCCTGGCAGATCAGCGGCCCCCCAGAAAGCCGACGATAAGTCCTCCGAGTGTGCTCCTCGGGCAGTTGGCGGCGACAGGGGGATGCCCCCGACCGGACCCGGAGATCCGGCTGGTTCGGCGCGGACGCCGGCGGGACGGCGTACGGGGCAAAGAGGGCTCCCCGTGTGTGCGGGGAGCCCTGTGTCAGTGCGTCAGCCTTCGCAGGGGTCGACCTTGCTCTTCACGGTCGAGCTGAAGTGGCTGCTGTAGACGTAGGTGTTGCTGTTCGTCTTGTACCAGAGGTTGTTGTAGTCGTTGTACAGCCAGCACGCGATCGCGACGGTCGCGCCTGCCGAGTAGGTCCTCGACACCGCGCAGGCCTCGTACGGTCCCTTGCGGGCCGGCGTCCGGTCCAGCGTCTTCGCGTTGTAGATGTAGCCGCCGCCGGGCATCGCGCTGCAGATGACCGCTACGGAGTCCTCGGCGGCGGGGGAGGCCTGTGCGGTCTGGACCGCCGGGACGAGAGCGAACGCCGTCGCGCCGGTGGCGACGGAGAGCTTGCCGATCAGTTTCATGTCTTCCTGTCCTGTGACTGCTGAGGCGGGTGGGACAGGAAGAAACTTACAAGAATCCGCCGAAGGACGTGAGTTGTATCCGCCTGGGCGGGGAGAGAATCCGCCGGGGGAGAAGAGGTTTTGTTGGTGCCGGACCGGGAAGCGCCTCACGGCGCGTGGCCGCTCGAAGCGGCTAATTTTGGGACCCGGGGCTACCGCGGCCCGACACCTCCATCAGTGTAACGGGTCGGCAAACCCCTTGTCCTGTTGACTTCTCACGCTTCGGTTGCCGATACCACCTGGTTTCGGCGGATGCAAGTGCCGGTCCAGAACTGCCGGTGAACTACCAGAGTTGCCCGGCGCGCTCGGCCCGCCCGGCGGTTTGCAGTTGGTCTGCCATCTCGACCAGCCGCGATGCCGATCGGACCTGGTCGTGGGCCTCCTCCGCCAGATGGGCCCGGCCGGTGGCGACGATCCGCGCGAAGGCCGCCGCGCGATCCAGGGTGGTCGCGAAATCCCCGGTCGCCACGCCCCGCAGTACGGCGTCGACCATGTCCCTGACCTCGGCCGGACCGGGTGGGTCGGCGACGCCGGCCACCACCGCATGCACCTCGGCGTACTTGCGGCCGGACGTGTACTCGCGGGAGACCTCGTCGGCGTTGCCGTGCACCCAGGAGCGCAACAGGTAGAGCCGCCACAGCGTGCCGGGCAACGAGTCCGCGGGCGCGTCGGACCACAGATCGGCCAGCTCGTCGAGCCCGTAGTCGTCGGCCAGCTTCACCACCCGCGCGATCACCTCGGCGTCCTCGCTGGAGCGGGCGCCCCGGACGAGCAGCTCGGCGGTCCGGTGCGCAACCTCGGCCACCGCGGCCGGGTCGTGCGCACCAGGCAGCGACTCGAACAACTTGGCACCCGGCAGAATCGGCCGGCGCGGACTAGGAACGGTCACCCGCCCATGGTGCCTGACCACCCCCACCCCCGCACGCCCACCCGGAGGTGTTGCCCCGCCGTACTCCCGAGGCTGAGGTCCGGTGGGTCGGTACAGTCGGGGTATGGCGGGTGGACGTGGGCGGTTGGCCAAGAGCGTGGTGAAGTACGGCGTGCGGTATGGGCCGATGGCGTTCGAGGCGGTCAAGCACGGGCGGGAACCGGCGCAGCAGGCGCTGCAGGCGGCCCTGGCGAAGCGGAACGCGCGGAAGAAGGCGATCGAGCACGCGCTGACCGTGCGGGACGGGTCGCTGCTCAAGGTGATCAAGGACGGGCAGGCGGTCTTCTTCGTCTTCAGCGGCGACGCGATCGTCACCACCTACCCGCCGGTGGCGCAGTCGACGTACCCGGAGCTGCTGCGGCACGCCGACCTGGATCGCCGGGAGAGCGCGGTCGTGCTGGCGGCCAGCAAGCCCAAGCTCACTGAGCGGCTGCCGCGGGTACGACGCCGCAAGTAGCCCGGCCGCGGCACCGCAACCAGCCCGGCCTGGCCGGTCGTGGGCCTGGGCGGAGGGTTTGACCTCGGCGTAACACTCACGACCCGGGGTGGCAACACCTCCCACGCACAGTGGAAGCACGTTTCCACGAGGGAGGGCCACCCATGCTCTGGAAGATCAGGACCGAACTCGCCGACCGGCCCGGCGCGCTGGCCGAGCTCGCCGCACGCTGTGGTGCGGACGACATCAACATTCTGAGCCTGGAGGTCTTCACCGCCGAGTCCGGCGCTGTCGACGAACTCGTGGTCTCCACCGGCGTCGGCTGGACCGCGCAGGACCTCACCGCGCTGGTCGCCGAGGCCGGCTGCACCCGTACTACGGTCCGCCCGTGTCAGGCCGACGTACTCCACGACGGCCCGACCCGCTACCTGCGCGCAGTACTGCGACTGATCGACGACCCGCTGGCCGTGGACGAGGAACTGGAGAGCCTCCAGGGGTTCGACGAGTACACGCCCGCCGAGTGGGCGCGGGCCGACGTACTGGTCGAGATCGCTGGTCGCCTGGCCGGGCGGGAGCTGGCGCCGGTACAGGAGCCGCCGCGGCCTGGCAGCGCAGTACCGGAGTTGCGCAAGGCCACTGTCGAGGATGCTGAAGCAGTAGTCGCCATGCACGACCGGTGCTCGTACGAGAGCCGCACCAGGCGCTACCACGTCCCCATGCCCAAGCTCACCGCCCGTACTGCGCGTCACCTGTCGGCGCCGGCCGGTGGCATCTCTATCGTCGCGGCAGCCGGTGATGCCGTCGTAGGGATGGCTACTGCTGCTCCCTGGGACGAGCTGGGCGGTTCCGCGATGGAGATCGCAGTACTGGTCGAGGACGGCTGGCAGCGGCACGGCCTGGGTTCGCAGCTGCTGCGCAGGGTGATCCAGGAGGCCAAGGAGCTCGGTGCCGATCGGGTTGTGTGCATGGTCCAGCCGGAGAACACCGCGATGCTGCGGACGGTCGAGGGGCTGCGGATGCGGACCAGGGTGGTGCAGGACACAAGTCACCTGATGGTGACGGTCGCCCTGTCCGATCAGAGCCTGTCGCATGCGGTGGATCGGCCGTCAGTGCCCTATCGTCAGACGCGTGCCATCCCTGCCCGGTCGTAACCCGCACGGCCTTCTCGTCAACCTGCCTGCGAGCACCCGCTCGCCGGTGGTGGAGTTGTCCCGGCGGCTGCTGATCGCGCTGGGACTCCTGACGCTGATGGTGCTCATCGTGGTCGTCGACCGGGACGGCTACAAGGACACCTACGACGGCGAAGTCGGACTGATCGACAGCATCTACTACGCGACCGTCACGCTCACCACGACCGGCTACGGCGACATCACCCCGGTGACGCCGACGGCCCGGCTGGTGAACGCCTTCATCGTCACACCGCTGCGGATCTCCTTCCTGGTGGTGCTGGTCGGCACGACACTGGAAGTCCTGGCGAACGAAGGTCGCCGCATCATGCGCGACTCACGATGGAGGAAGCGCATGAAGGACCACGTGGTGGTAGTCGGCTACGGCACCAAGGGCCGGTCGGCGGTACAGACCCTGCTCAGCAACGGCGTCAAGCGCGACGACATCGTCGTGATCGACCCGCGGGCCCAGGCGATCGGTGACGCAGGCAACGATCAGATGGCCGCCTTCCACGGCGACGCGACCAACCGCACCGTACTGCGCCGCGCGGAGGTGATGACCGCCCGCGAGGTGATCGTCACCACCGACCGCGACGACTCGGCGGTGCTCGTCACGCTGGCCGTCCGGCAGCTCAACCCGAACGCGCACATCGTCGTCGCGGTCCGCGAGGAGGACAACGTCCCCCTGCTCCGGCAGAGCGGCGCCGACGCGGTCGTCACCTCGTCCGAAGCAGTCGGCCGGCTGCTCGGCCTGTCCGCCGTCAGCCCGAACCTCGGCGAGGTGATGGAGGACCTGCTGACGTATGGCGAGGGCCTCGAGGTCGCCGAACGCCCAGTCCTCGGCCGCGAGGTCGGCAAGGCCCCGTCCTCGGTCCCCGACCGAGTGGTCTCCGTCGTCCGCGACGGCCGAGTCCACCGGTACTACGACTCCTCGGTCTCCGTCCTAGCCGCCGGCGACAAACTCATCGTCGTCCGCCCCGCTAAAGAAACCCCCTGGGCCGAACGCCCAGGCGCCGACGACCAGGAAGAGTAGCCGGCCGGCTACCCACGCAGGCGCTGCGTGGGTGGTCCAGCTGACCGGGTGGTCAGGTGTTGACGGTGGCCCGGGCAGAGTTCTACTGTCGTCCTTGTAAACGATTACAAGAACGATTACAGGAGGCTGTGTGAGTCGGCCGACGGTGGCGGGGGTGGCGCGGGCTGCTGGGGTTTCGGTGGCTTCTGTGTCGCGGGTGCTGAACGGGCTGCCGGCGACCGAGGAGATGGTCGAGCGGGTGCAGCGGGCGGTTCAGGAGCTGGGGTACGTGCCTGATTCGCGGGCTCGGTCGCTCAAGGTGGGGCGGACGTTTCAGCTGACGCTGGCGGTGGCCGATGTCGGTAACCCGGTCTACGTGACGATGATGCGGGCGGTGGAGGAAGTCGTCTCTGCCGCGGGGTATCGGCTGGTGGTGACCACCACCGGGCCGGATGTCGTCGACGAGGTCGCGCTGGTTCGGGGGATGGCGCGCGGGTACGCCGACGGGCTGGTGATCAGCCCGCTGCGGGTGGACGACGACTTGATCAAGTCGATCCGTGAGTGCGAGGTACCGGTGGTGGTCGCCGGTAACGTGCCGGCTTCTGCTGGGGTCGACACGGTGCGGGCCAACTCTCCGAAGGGGATGCGGCTGGCGGTCGAGCACCTGCTGGCGAAGGGTCGTCGGCGGATCGCGTTCGTGAACGGTCCGGTCGACACCGTGCCCGGTGCCGCACGGGCGAAGGGTTTCGCCGACGCGATGAAGGCGAACAAGCTCAAGCCCGTGGCTGCGGTCGAGGCGGTCGACTTCACGTTCGCTGCTGGTCGCGAGGCCGGCCGCGAGCTGCTCGACACTCTTGCCGGTGGCAACGGGGGAGCCACCGGCAAGAGTGCGGCCCCAGATGCGGTGATCGCCGCCAACGACTTGCTTGCCGTGGGCATCATGCATGAGCTGGCGGCGCGCGACCTCGCAGTACCGGCGGATGTTGCGGTGATCGGGATGGACGACAGCGAGCTGGCCGAGCAGTCGTTTCCGCCGTTGACGAGTGTGAACCTCGGGTCGGCCGAGCGGGGACGGCGGGCCGCTGAGTTGCTGCTGGCAAGGATCGAGGACAGCACCCGAACGCCACGGCGGATCGTCGTTCAGCCGACGCTGAGTGTGCGGAGGTCGACGCCATGAGCGCGGCGACCCTGACGGCGACGCCCAAGAAGGACCCCCAGAAGGCCCGGCCGAAACAGAACAGAGAGGCGATCTTTCTGTTCCTGCCCGCGTTGCTTCCCGTCCTCCTGCTGAGCGTCTACCCGCTCGTCCGCGGGATCGCGCTCGGCTTCACCGACGCCCGGGCCGGCCTCAACGTCGACACCAATTTCATCGGGTTCGGCAACTTCGGCAAGCTGCTGCAGAACGACCTGTTCTGGGACTCGTTCAAGATCGGCCTGATCTGGACGCTCTCGGTGACCATCCTGCAGTTCGTCGCCGCGCTCGGCCTGGCCCTGCTGCTGAACACCAACCTGCGCTTCCGCGGCGTCGCGCGAACACTCGCGCTGATCCCGTGGGCGATGCCGCCGGTGGTCGTCGCGATCATGTGGCGGCTGCTGCTGCACCCGACCAACGGCCCGGTCAACGAGATCCTGCAGAAGCTGCACCTGACCGACCACCCGATCAACTTCCTCGGCGACTTCAGTACTGCGTTGCCGGCGGTGATCGTGGTCGGCATCTGGGTCGGCATGCCGATGACGACCGTGACCCTGCTGGCCGGTCTGCAGAGCATCGACCGGTCCCTGTACGAGGCGGCCGCCGTCGACGGGGCCGGCGCCTGGTCGCAGTTCTGGAACGTCACGCTGCCGCAGCTCAAGACGGTGATCGTCGCGATCACGAGTCTGGACATGATCTGGAACTTCAACTCGTTCGGCCTGGTCTACGTGCTGACCGCGGGCGGCCCGGGCGGCAAGACGATGCTGCCGATGCTGTTCGCCTACAACGAAGCGTTCCGGTACGGCAACTTCGGGATGGCGGCCGCGATGGGCGATGTGATGGTCGTGATCATCATCGTGTTCCTCGCCTTCTACCTGCGGAACCGGTTGAGGAGCCAGGCATGAAGCGGCGCCGGCTAGGAACGAGTCCAGCGGCGCGCGCCGCGCAGTACGTGGCCGTGATCTGTTACCTGGTGTTTCTCGGGTTCCCCCTGCTCTGGCTGATCTCCAGCTCGCTGAAGTCGCCGCAGGAGTTCGCCAGCATGACCCCGTCGATCCTGCCCAAGCACCCGAACCTGTCGAACTTCACCGACGCGCTGGAGGAGCAGGGACTGGTCCGCTCGATGTGGAACAGCCTGCAGATCTCGGTGGCGTCGACGGTGCTCGTGCTGGTCGTCTCGCTACCGGTGGCGTACGCGCTGGCGCGGTTCCGCAGCCGGTTGCGGCCGCTCACCAACGGCTGGATCCTGGTCAGCCAGGTGTTCCCGGTGATCCTGATCGTGATCCCGCTGTTCATGATTCTGCGGCCACTGCACCTGACCAACACGATCCCCGGCGTGGTGATCGTCTACATGGTCTGGTCGATGCCGTTCGCCCTGTGGATGCTGCAGGGGTACGTCGCAGCCGTACCGCGCGAGCTGGAGGAGGCCGCGTCGGTCGACGGCGCGAGCCGGGTCCGCACCATCGTGTCGATCGTGATGCCGTTGCTGCGGCCGGGGCTGATCGCGACCGCGATGTTCACCTTCATCTCGGCGTGGAACGAGTTCTTCTTCGCCCTGGTCCTGCTGCAGGACCCGGAACTGAAGACGCTGCCGCTGGTCCTGGCCCGCTTCGTCGGTGCCGAGGGGCAGGTCCAGTTCGGGCCGCTCGCAGCAGCGTCCGTCCTGGCCACCGTGCCGAGCCTGGTGTTCTTCGCCTTCCTGCAACGCCGGTTGACCTCCGGCCTCCTGTCCGGCGCCGTCAAAGGCTGAAAGACCAAAAGAAAAGAAATGCGGGGGAACAATGGCTGAGGAGATGCAATGAAGAAAGCAATGACCGCGCTGCTCGCGGCGAGTGCTCTGGTGACGCTCGCGGCCTGTGGTGGCAACGACGACAGCGGTTCTGGTGACGGTGGATCGACCGAGAAGGTGACGCTGAAGTTCCAGAGTCTCGCCTTCCAGAAGAGCACCGTCGCCGCGACCAAGAAGATCGTCGCGGACTGGAACGCGGCGAACCCGAACATCCAGGTCGAGTACGTCCAGGGCAGCTGGGACTCCGTGCACGACCAGCTCGTCACCCAGTTCCAGGGTGGTACGGCGCCCGATGTCATCCAGGACGAGTCGGCCGACATCACAGGGTTCGCGAACCAGGGGTACCTCGCCGACCTGTCGCAGTACCTGAGTCAGGAAACGAAGGACGCCGTCTCGCCGGGGGTGTGGGAGACGGTCTCCAAGGACGGCAAGGTGTTCGCTGCGCCGACCCTGCTGCAGTCGTACGTCGTGTTCGGCAACTCCGCCGCGCTCAAGCAGGCCGGTATCGCGACCACCGGCGACTCGCTCAGCTGGGACGACCTGCAGGCGAACGCGAAGAAGCTCACCGCGGGTGGCAAGTACGGGCTCGGCTGGGGTCTGAAGAGCCCGACCGCGACCGTGCTCAACCTCGGGATGAACTTCGACGGCGCGTTCTTCGAGGGCACCGGCCGCGATGCCAAGGCGAAGATCGGTGACGCGGAGCTGGAGGTGCCGAAGCGGATCCACGCGATGGCCTACACCGACAAGTCGATCGACCCGACCTCGCTGACCCAGAGCGGTTCCGACGTACTGCCGGGCTTCTTCGGTGGCAAGTACGCGATGGTTGTCGGTGGCAACTACGCCGCGCAGCAGATCCTGGAGCAGGCGCCGAAGGGCTTCCAGTGGGAGGTGCTGCCGCCGCTGAAGGGTACGTCGGAGAAGCAGGCCGCGAACCCGCAGACGCTGTCCGTGCCGGCCGAGGGCAAGCACGTCAAGCAAGCCGCGCAGTTCATCGACTACTACATGAAGGCCGAGAACCTGGCCGCGGTCGGTCAGGGTGACTGGCTGATCCCGACCACGAAGGCGGCGCGGGACGTGATCGCGAAGCAGACCGGCGGCAAGAACGGCTGGACCCAGACGCTGGCCAGCGGCGAGGAGCTCACCAAGGCGCCGTTCCAGAGCGTCGAGAACTACCCGAAGTGGAAGGACCAGATCGCCACCCCGGCGCTGCAGGAGTTCCTGGCGAACAAGATCGATCTGGCCACGCTGGGCAAGAAGCTGAACGATGGTTGGGGGCAGGTCAACTCCTGATGTCGGCACTGGAGCAGAGGTCGGTAGGGGCGCTGGTCGGCTCCGCGGTCGGTGACGCGATCGGCGGGGCCGTCGAGGGCTGGACCCCGGAGGCGATCCGGGAACGGCACGGCGGCTGGGTGACCGGCATCGTCGGTCCGTGGTACGACGAGTGGCGCACCGCGCGCCCGATCGCGCCGTACCACAAGGGCGACGGGCACATCACCGACGACACGTTGATGACGCACGCGCTGGTCGAGGTGTACGACGAACGCCGCGCGCACCTGGACGCGTACGCGATCGCGGAGTCGCTGGTACCGAAGTTGCTGACCGAGAAGCGCTGGATCCCCGAGCTGGAGACCGAGGCGTTGTTGCTGCAGCGCGTCTTCCTGGCCGAGAAGTGGCTGGTCGCGCGGTTGCACTACGGGCACAACGATCCGCGCGAGGCGGGCGTCGGGAACATCGTGAACTGTGGTGCGGCGATGTACGTGGCGCCGGTCGGGATCGCCAACGCCGGTGATCCCGCCGGCGCCTATGCCGAGGCGATCGACCTGGCCGGGGCGCATCAGTCGAGTTACGGGCGTGAGGCCGCTGGGGTGTTCGCGGCAGCCGTCGCGGCCGCGATGATGCCGGGGGCAACGGCTTCGTCGGCCGTTGCGGCTGCGCTTGAATTGGCGAAGGACGGGACGCGGTCGGCCGTCGAGGCGGTGGCTGCGGCGGCTGACGGGCTGACGGATTGGGAGTCGGCGATCCCGGTACTGCGGAAGGCGGTGGAGCCCTTCGACACGGTCGGGCCGGAGTACCGGAACCAGTCGCTCGACGCCCGCCGGCCGAGCCGGACGAAGGCGATCGAGGAGTTGCCGGTCGCGTTGGGGTTCGTGCTGGTGTCGGGCGGGAATGTCCGGGAGGCCGTGCTGGGCGGCACGAACTACGGGCGCGATGCGGACTCGATCGCGTCGATGGCGGGGGCGATCACGGGTGCGCTGAGCGGCGCGGACGGCGTACCGGGGGAGTGGGCCACGGTGATCGCGGAGGCGAGCAAGACGGATCTGGAGGCCCCGGGTCGGGTGATGGCGTCGGTCGCGCTGGAATTGCACGAAGCCGACGCGCGGCGATTCGCGCACCGGAGTGCAACGTTGGAGAGACTGTCGCGATGAGAATGACCTGGGTGCAACCGGAGGACCTGCTCCCACACCAATTGGTCCAGTCGACTTCCGAAGGAGTTGACGTCTCAGACATCGCCCAACGCTGGCAAGACGCAGGCGGTACGACAACCGCCCCGGCCTCGGGCGCCTCGGACAAGCCGGCTCCGCCGGAACTGCGAGCCCTCGCCCGCGAGCTCCTGGAGGAGCTCGACCGGCGAGCCGTCGAGTGGGTCGCCCCGACGATCCCGACGCTCGCGCTACTGCGCAGCGCGCAGCGCGCGCCTGCTGGTGCGAGAGAAGCCGGAGCGCAGGGCGGGGGCGAGGTTGTCGCCGAGGCCGCGGGCTCCACCAGCTTCGCTGGTGTCGGCAGTGTTGCGGCTCAGCGCCTCTCATCGACCGACCGCGAGCCGGCGGAGCCGGCGAGCGGGGTGGACGAGCGGGTGCTGAACGCGTGGGTTGGGCGGGCTGCTGGGTGTTTGTTGGGGAAGCCGGTTGAGAAGGTTCCTCGGGAGGGGATTCGGGAGATTTTGCAGAGTTCTGGGCAGTGGCCACTCGAGCGGTACGTGAGTGCTGTTGGGGTGCCTGTGGAGGTGCTCGCGAGGTGGCCTTGGAACAGGAGGTCCCAGCCGACCAGCCTCAGGGAAGTCATTGATGGGATGCCTGAGGATGATGATCTGAATTTTGCGATTCTGGCGTTGCAGCTGGTGGAGAAGCACGGGGACGGGCTGACCACGGAGGATGTGGCGTTGGCTTGGTTGAGCGACTTGCCGGCCGGGCGGGTGTTCACGGCTGAGCGGGTCGCCTATCGGAATCTGCTCGACGGGGTCGATCCGTTGCGGGCAGCCTTAGTACGCAATCCGTTCCGGGAGTGGATCGGAGCGCAGATCCGCACCGACGTGTACGGCTGGGTGAACCCCGGCGACCGGAGCGCCGCCGCCAAACTCGCGCTGGCCGACGCGCGGCTGAGCCACACCGGAGCAGGGGTTGATGGCGCGATCTGGGTGGCCGCGATGTCGGCTGCCGCGATGGTTCTCGACGACCCCGTAGCGGTCGCCGAAGCCGGGCTGGAAGCGATCAACCCCGAGGGCGAGCTGGCCAAGGCGGTGAGGTTCGGCCTGGCGCTGGCCGAGGTGCCGCTGGATGACGCTCTCGACGCTTTGCACACGCAGTACGGGCATCTGCATTGGGTGCACTCGGTGAACAACTCCGCACTCATCGCATACGCGCTGACGGCGCCGGACTTCACCACCGGGATCGGCCGCGCGGTGATGGGCGGCTGGGACACCGATTCGGCCGGTGCCACCGTGGGTGCCGTGCTTGGCGCTGTGTACGGGGTTCCGGCAGAGTGGGCCGGACCACTGGACAACCGGCTGGCGACGAGCCTGCCGGGGATGAACCAGGTGGCGATCGACGAGCTGGCCGCCCGGACGGTAGCCGCTCGAGGCGTAACACCGACGCCTCCAGCGGAGATTGAGAGGGCAACGACGGTTGAAGGGGCAACGCGTGGCTGAGGTCGTAGTCGTGGGCAGCGCGAACGTGGACCTGGTGCTGGCGGTCCCGCGGATCCCACGACCGGGCGAGACGCTGCTGGCGAGCGGACTCACCCGCGGCCCCGGCGGCAAGGGCGCCAACCAGGCCGTCGCGGCGGCCCGAGCCGGCGCCTCGACCGCCTTCGTCGCCTCCCTCGGCGCGGACGACGGCGGTGCGATGCTTCGAGACGTCCTCGGCGAGTCTGGAGTAGACCACTCACTCGTTTCGACGTCAGCCAGCCCGACCGGTACTGCGATCATCACGGTCGCCGCCGACGGGGAGAACTCGATCGTTGTCGCTCCCTCGGCCAACGCCGACCTGAAGCTCTCGGCCGAGGCACTGGCAGCGGTCGGTCAGGCGAAGATCGTGCTCGCCCAGCTCGAGATCCCGTTCGGCACGGTCCAGGCGGCAGCCGAGGCGAGCGCGTACTTCATCCTCAACGCCGCCCCGGCCGCCGAGCTCTCCGACGAGCTGCTCGCCCACGTCGACCTGCTGGTGGTGAACGAGACGGAGGCCGAGGCGGTGGCCGGCGCGGAGTTCGCCGCGCTGCTCGATCGGGTGCCGGCCGCGGTGGTGACGCTGGGCGCGGAAGGCGCTCTGATTCTTTCCCGGGATGCCGCGGAAATTCGTGTCCCGGGCGTGTCGGTGGAGGTGGTGGACACCACCGCCGCGGGGGACACCTTCTGCGGAGTGCTCGCCGCCACGCTCGCTGCCGGATCAACTACCGCCCGCGACCTGACGAATGCGGTCCGACGCGCTAACGTTGCTGCTTCATTGAGCGTTAAAACCGCGGGGGCGATCCCCTCGGTGCCGCACGGGGATGTCATCGACGCGCGCCTTGCGGAGGTATACCTGTGAACCCCCTCGAGCCCCGGCGGATCGACCAGCCCGCGAAGGTCGACCTCGGCCTGCGGGCTGATCTCGCCTCCCTCGACGATGCCAAGATCCTCGGCGCCCCGGACGACCCGACCGACCTCCCGCGCTGGCGCGGCAAGCTGGCCGAGTGGCTGATGGGCGCCTACGACCGGACGGCGTACGACGGCGGCTCGCACTACGAGGTGCCCGGGCGCGAGTGGACCCAGACGGCGTACTCGGTGGCGCTGGTCTGGCTGTGGGACGACCAGCTGTACGACGTCGACGCCGGTGTCTTCACCCCGGAGAAGTTCGTCCAGCACGGCATCGACGACTTCGGTGGGTACGACGCGGTGGTGCTGTGGCACGCCTACCCGGTGATCGGGCTCGACTCGCGCAACCAGTTCGACTTCTACCGTGACGTGCCCGGGCTGAAGGAACTGATTGCCGACCTCCACGACCTCGGTCTGAAGGTGTTCTTCGACTACAACCCGTGGGACGTCGGCACCCGTCGCGCCGTGCGGCCGGACGGGGACGAATTCGCTGCCCTGATTGCCGATTATTCCGTCGACGGAGTCTTCCTTGACACGCTGAAGGAGGCGGACCCGTCGTTCACCCGACCGTTGCGCCGGGCCAATCCGGCGCTCGCCCTGGAAGGCGAGTCACGGTTGCCGTTGGCAAGGATCAGCGACCACGCGCTGTCCTGGGCGCAGTGGTTCGCCGACACCCGGGCGCCCGGCGTACTGCGGGCGCACCTGTTCGAGCGCCGGCACATGATGCACCACACCCGCCGGTGGAACCGCGACCACAGCGACGAACTGCAGTCGGCGTGGGTCAACGGGGTCGGCATTCTGGTCTGGGAGTCGGTGTTCTCGGCCTGGGTCGGCTGGAACGCGCGTGACCGGGCGACGCTGCGCCGGATGGTGGCGGCGCAACGCGCGTTCGCTCCCATCCTGATCGGTGGCGACTGGATCCCGCTGACGCCGGAGATCCCGGACAAGGCCCGCGAGCACGGCGTCTTCGGGTCGCGGTTCGAACTGGCCGACGTCACGCTCTGGACCCTGATCAACCGCGACGAGGAGGACTTCGAGGGCGTCGTACTGCGCTCCGAGGACCAGGTCGGCGACTGGTACGACGTGACGTCGGGCGTGCCGATCACCGCTGACGACGACGGTGTCCACCTCGTCGTGCCGGGTCGCGGCGTAGCCGGGATCGTCCGGGTCGGTGCGACCGCCGGGCAGACCTGCCGGGCGACCGCCCGGAAGCTGGGAACGATGTCGCGCCCGCACGTCAAGGACTCGACGTTCCCGGCCTCACCGGCTGTGCGGATCGCGGTGCCTGAGGTGTCCGGGCAGGCCACGATCGGCGAGACGGTCGCAGTACCGGCGGGGGAGCGTTCCTTGACGGTTCGGCACCGGCGGCGCGAGACGGGGCTGTACGACCAGGCGCCGTACGTGGAGGAGTGGAAGCCGTTGCCTCCGCGCCTGCACGACATCCAGACGCTGACCCGCGAGGTCACGCTGCCAGGGGTTTCGGTGGCGATCCGGGAGGTGACCAACGCGGAGTACGCGGAATTCCTGAAGTCCACCGGCTACAAGCCGAAGGTGGCGAACAGGTTCCTCGCGCACTGGGCCGACGGCGCTCCGGTGGCCGGCACCGAGGACCAGCCGGTGACGTACGTCGACCTGCCGGACGCACGTGCCTATGCGGCCTGGCGTGGTGGCCGGCTGCCGACCGAGGACGAGTGGCAGGTGGCTGCGGGTCTGCCCGGGTTCACCCGCGGCGAGCCGCTGGTCTGGAACCTGACCGAGAGCGAGCACCGCGACGGACGCAGCCGGTTCTGCATCCTCAAGGGCGGCTCGTACTACGTTGCCGAGGGCTCGGACTGGTACGCCGACGGCGGGCCCCAGGAGCCTGAGGTCAGCTTCAAGCTGGTGCTCACCGGTGGCGGTCTGGATCGCTCGGAGACCATCGGCTTCCGGTGCGCTGGATGACAATAGGAGTACTGCGATGAGGCCGGCGCCACTCGAAGGCGTGAAGGTGCTGGAGGCGGCGACGCTGTTCGCGGGACCGCTCGCGGCGACGTTCCTCGGCGACTTCGGCGCGGACGTGACCAAGATCGAGCACCCGTCGCGGCCGGACGCCGCGCGGGGCCACGGGACCAGCAAGAACGGTGTCGGGCTGTGGTTCAAGACGCTCGGCCGGAACAAGCGGCTTGCGACACTCGACCTGTCCCAGGGTCGGGACGTGTTCCTCGACTTGGTGCGCGCGAACGACGTACTGGTGGAGAACTTCCGCCCGGGGACGCTGGAGCGCTGGGGGCTCGGGCCGGAGGTGCTGCTCGAAGCGAACCCGCGGCTGGTGATCGCACGAGTGACCGCGTTCGGCCAGGTCGGGCCGTGGTCGAGTCGTCCCGGGTTCGGCTCGTTGGCCGAGGCAATGAGTGGCTTCGCCGCTGTGACCGGTGAGCCCGACGGGCCGCCGACGCTTCCGCCGTTCGGTCTGGCCGACGGGATCACCGCGCTCGCCACGGCGTACGCCGTACTGGTTGCGCTGAGAGAGCGGGATCAGTCCGGTGCCGGGCAGGTGATCGACATGGCCATCATTGAGCCGATCCTGATGATGCTCGGCGGGCAGATCACGGCGTACCAGCAGACCGGGTATGTGCAGCCGCGGCTCGGCAACCGCTCGTCGAACAACGCGCCCCGGAACGTCTACCGGACCGCCGACGGTCGCTGGGTGGCCGTCTCGACCAGCTCGCAGAGCATCGCCGAGCGGGTCGTCACGCTGGTCGGCCGGCCTGATCTTGTCGCGCAGCCGTGGTTCGGCACAGGACGGGAGCGTGCCGAGCACGCCGACGAGTTGGACGACGCGGTCGGGAGCTGGATCGCGGAGCGCTCCCTGGACGAGGTCATGCTCGCCTTCGAGAAGGCCGAGGCCGCGGTCGGACCGGTGCACGACATCCGCGGGATCATGACGGATCCGCAGTACGCCGCGCTGAACACGATCGTCGAGGTGGACGACGAGGAGCTCGGCGGGCCGGTCCAGATGCAGAACGTGCTGTTCCGGTTGTCGGAGTCGCCGGGGTCGATCCGCTGGGCGGGCCGGCCGCACGGAGCCGATACCGATGCCGTGCTGGCCGAGATCGGCGTTTCCCCCGAGCAACTTGCCGCATTGCGTGAAGCTGGAGTCGTCTAGGTGCTCACCGCCCTGTATGTACCGGCCAACCGGCCGGACCGGTTCGCGAAAGCTGTTGCCGCCGGCCCGGATCTGGTGGTGTTCGACCTCGAGGACGCCGTACCGGTCGATGACAAGGCCGATGCGCGGGGCTGGGCGATCGCGTGGATCGCCGCGTTCACCGGCCGGACGCCGGTCGAGGTGCGGGTGAACGCACCGGGGACGCCATGGATCGAGGACGACCTGGCGGCCGTGGCCGCAGTACCGGGTGCTCGGGTGCGGCTGCCGAAGGTGGAGAGCGCGGACGACATCCGGCAGGTGCTCGACCAGGTGCCTTCGGCAAGGATCACCGCGTTGATCGAGTCGCCGCTGGGGCTGGAGCGCGCTTTCGAGATCGCGACCGCGGATCCGCGGGTGGTGGCCGTGGCTCTCGGTGAGGCGGATCTGTCGAGTTCTCTGGGCGTCGACGGACCGGAAGGGCTGGCGTGGGCCCGCGGCCGGTTGGTGTCGGCCTCGCGGGCCGCTGGGCTGGGCGCGCCGATGATGTCGGTCTACCCGCACGTGAACGACGAGGAAGGCCTGCGCCGGACCAGCCTGGAAGGTCGCACGCTCGGCTTCGTCGGCCGTACGGCGATCCATCCCCGGCAGTTGCCGGTCATCGTCGAGAGCTTCACCCCCTCGGCTACCCAGGTGGCCGACGCGGCCGCTCTGCTCGCGGCCGTCGAGAAGGCCGGCCTCGCCGAGGGCGGCGTGATCGTCCTCCCCGACGGCCGCATGGTCGACCCCGCCATGCTCGGCCGCGCCCGCGAAATCGTCGAACTGATGGCCAAGATCGACCTCTGACAACTGGCTGGTCCGGGCCCCGCCGTGCCCGGACCGAGGGGCCGAGCGGCTAAGGTCGAGGGCATGCTGCCGCGTGTGGTCGATGCTGTGGTGATCGGGTCCGGGCCCAACGGGCTGGTGAGTGCGATCGCGCTCGCCGACGCGGGCTGGGACGTGCTGGTGCTCGAAGCCGCCGACGAACTGGGCGGTGCGGTGCGGTCCACGACCGTCGACGGCTGGGTGAGCGACCGGTTCAGCTCCAACTACCCGCTCGGGGTCGCCTCACCGGTACTGCGTGCGCTGGAGTTGGAGCAGTTCGGCCTGCGCTGGGCGCATGCGCCACTGGCTTTGGCGCATCTGCTCGATCCCGGCGACGAGGATGCGGTCGCGATCCACCCGGATCCCACCGACACGGCCGCATCGATCGGGCGCGATCATCCGAAAGACGGCGACACCTGGCTGCGGCTCTACCAGGACTACGTCAAGATCCGCGGGCCTTTCCTGGAGTCGTTGCTGACGTCCTGGCCGCCTGTCATTCCCGGGCTGCGGCTCGCGCGCAAGCTCGGGTCGGCGGGGGAGTTGGCCAGATTCGCGCGGTTCATGGCGATGCCGATGCACCGGATGGGGCAGGAGGTCTTCGAGGGCGAGCGGGGACGGGCGCTTTTAGCCGGCAACGCCTTTCACGCGGACGCCCCACTGAGTGGCAGCGTCAGCGGAACGATGGGCTGGCTGTTGGCGATGCTCGCTCAGGACGTCGGATTCCCTGTGGCAGAAGGCGGCTCGAGCGCTCTCTCATCAGCACTCGTACACCGGGCCGAGCACGCCGGCGCGGTGCTGACCACCGGTACGCCGATCACTGCGATTGACGTTGCCGCCGGCAAAGTGACCGCAGTACGGACTGCCTCCGGCGAGACGGTCTCCGTACGCCGAGCGGTCATCGCCGACGTCTCCGCCCAGGCTCTGTACGGCGAACTGTTGCCGCCAGCAAGTGTTCCGGCGGGACTCCGTCGCGATCTCGAGAACTTCGAGTGGGACTATCCGACGGTCAAGCTCAACTACCAGCTGAGCGGCCCGATCCCTTGGCGACCCGCGGAGGCCCGCGACGCCGGTGTCGTCCACCTCGGCGGTACTGCGGACGAGCTGGTCCATGTGGGTGCCGACCTGGATACCGGACGGTTGCCCACAGCACCCTTCCTCCTGATCGGCCAGCCGAGCAAGGCCGACCCGTCGCGATCGCCGGCCGGTACTGAAGCGGTCTGGACCTATGCGCACCTGCCCCGCGGAATCGCCGACGACGCCTCGGCGGAGAAGCTGGCCGGCCGGATGGATCGCGCCATCGAGCGGTACGCGCCGGGCTTCCTGGAGCTGGTCGTCGACCGTGATCTCCAGCGGCCCAGCGACTTTGTTCAAGCGAACGCTTCGCTCGGGATGGGAGCGCTGGGCGGCGGCACCACCCAGCTGCACCAGCAACTCATTTTCCGCCCGACGATCGGCCTCGGCAGTCCTCGGACGGTTGTCTCGGGGCTGTACCTGGGCAGCTCAGCGATCCACCCCGGCCCCGGCGTCCACGGAGCCTGCGGCCACCTCGCCGCCCGAGCCGCCCTCCGCGACGCCTCCCTCCTCGGTCCCCTGACGCGCATCCCCACCACAGCAGCCCTCCGCCACCTCCAGCGCTAGGGTCCTGAGGTGTCGGGTGATGCAGGGTGAGGGGAGCGGACTGGTGAGTGCGGGCGAGCAAGTCGAGGGGTTGTTGCGGGAATTGGCTCCGCAGGTGCTGGGGTTTCTGGCTCGGCGGCACGGACAGTTTGATCTGTGCGAGGACGCAGTACAGGAAGCTTTGCTGGCGGCTGCGACGCAGTGGCCGGCGGACGGCGTACCGGCCAATCCCCGGGGCTGGCTGATCACGGTCGCGACCCGCAAGCTGACCGACCAGTTCCGGAGTGAGAGCGCGCGGCGCCGGCGGGAGGACTCGGTGGCGGCGATGGCCGGTGCCGATGAACTGGTCGCGCCTGGTGCTGATCAGGATCAGCCGCCGGAGTCCGACGACACCCTGACGCTGCTGTTCTTGTGCTGTCACCCGGCGGTCACCCCAGCCTCGCAGGTCGCGCTTACGCTGCGGGCGGTCGGTGGTCTGACGACGGCCGAGATCGCCAAGGCGTTCATGGTGCCGGAGGCAACGATGGCACCGCGGATCAGCCGGGCGAAGCGGAGCATCAAGGCGGCCGGCTCGCGGTTCGTGCTGCCGCCTGAGGAAGAGCGTGCGGACCGGCTCCGCGTCGTACTGCAGGTGCTCTACCTGATTTTCAACGAGGGTTACACCGCTAGTTCGGGGGCTGAGCTGCAGCGGGTCGAGCTGACGGCTGAGGCGATCCGGCTGACGCGGATGCTGCACCAGTTGCTGCCGGACGAGGGTGAGGTTGCCGGTCTGCTGGCGCTGATGCTGCTCACCGACGCGCGGCGGGCGGCTCGGACCAAGCCGGATGGCAGCCTGATTCCGATCGATGAGCAGGATCGCAGTCTGTGGCTGCGGGAGCCGATCGAAGAAGGTGCCGCGCTGATCCTGCGAACGCTGGCGCAGGGGGAGGTCGGCTCATATCAGCTACAGGCGGCGATCGCTGCCGTCCACTCCGAGGCGCCGAGTGCGGAGGAGACCGACTGGGAGCAGATCCTGGCGCTCTACCAACTGCTGGAGAAGGTCGCTCCCAACCCGATGGTCACGCTCAACCGGGCGATCGCGCTGGCTCAGGTCGACGGGCCGGCGGCCGGGTTGGAGCTGCTCGGAACGCTCGACGGCGACAACCGGATGACGGACAACCACCGGCTGGACGCAGTACGGGCGCACTTGCTCGAACGCCTCGGCAAACTCACCGAAGCCCGCGAACACTACCTCGCGGCAGCGCGCCGTACGACGTCCTTGCCGGAGCAGCGCTACCTGACCGCCAAGGCCGCCCAGATCGCCGAGAGCTCCTGAGCCTCAACCGCAGAAGGCTCCACCTTGGTGCGCAGGGCAGCGGTCAGCCCGAGGCCGCCGACACCGAAGCCGACTGCCATCGCCGTGGCGGTGCTGAGCCGGGCGGCCAGCCAGGGTGCGACGTTCAGCCCGACGATCATGGCGAGATTTTGCGGAACCAGCCAGAGACCGGCATGCAGCCTGGCGATCGTGACCGGGGTCACGTGACTTGAGTTGTAACTTCGGTTTACAGTTGCCGCATGGTGATCCAGCAGAGCGCGAAGGCCGGCCGGCGGCGGGACCCGATCGGGGTCGGCGTCGCGTTGCTGAACCGGCTGGCGAAGTTGCGGGCGATCGACCGGCTGGGGTTGCGCAAGCACACCGAGCGGGTGGTCTTCGAGGCGACCAAGACCGGCTTCCGCACGGCTGGGGCGCTGTCGCGGAGTTTCACGGCGGCGACCAAGCTGGCCAAACCGTCGCGGCTGCCTGCGGCCAAGGGCACCGGGCTCTTCGACCTGACTCCCACCGAAGATCAGCAGATGGTGATCGGGGTCGTCGCCGAGTACGCCGCCGAGGTGCTGCGTCCCGCCGCGGCCGAGGCGGATGTCGCCGGTACTACGGATCCGAAGGTGCTCGCGCAGTCGGCTGAGCTCGGGTTGAGTTTGATCGAGGTACCGGAAGAGCTCGGTGGGATCGTCAGCGAGCGGTCGGCGATGACCGGAGTACTGGTGGCCGAGGCGATGGCGCACGGCGATATGGGTCAGGCGGTCGCGTGTTTGGCGCCGGCTGCGGTCAGTACGGCGATCTCGTTGTGGGGTGATGAGACGCAGCAGGCGACGTACCTGCCGGCTTTCACCGGTGATTCGGTGCCGGCCGCCGCGCTGGCGATCGTCGAACCGCGGGCGCTGTTCGATCCCTTCGCCTTGCAGACTAGGGCGACGCGGCAACGAACGGGCCATTTGCTCAACGGGGTCAAGTCTTTGGTGCCGCGTGGTGCGGAGGCCGAGGTGTTCGTGATCGCGGCTCAGCTCGAGGATCAGGGTCCGGCCCTCTTCCTGGTGGAGTCGGGGCATCCGGGCGTGACGATCGAGGCCGAACCGTCGATGGGGCTGCGGGCCGCCTCGCTGAGCCGGGTGCTGCTGGACGACGTACCGGCGGTGCAGTTGGGGACGCTCGAGGACTACTCCGAATGTGTCCGGCTGTCGCGACTGGGATGGTGCGCACTGTCCCTCGGTACTGCGAAGGCGGTGCTCGACTATGTCACGCCGTACGTGAACGAGCGAACCGCGTTTGGCGAACCGATCAGCCATCGGCAGTCGGTCGCCTTCATGGTGGCCAACATCGCGATCGAGCTGGAAGGGATGCGGCTGGTGACGTACCGGGCCGGATCGCGGGCAGAACAAGGGCTTCCGTTCGCGCGGGAGGTCGCGCTGGCGCGGCGGCTGTGCACCGAGAAGGGGATGCAGATCGGGACTGACGGGGTGCAGTTGCTCGGTGGGCACGGGTTCGTCAAGGAGCACCCGGTGGAGCGGTGGTACCGCGACTTGCGGGCCGTCGGCGTGATGGAAGGCGCGGTGCTGGTCTGATGATCAACCTCGAGACTCCGCGGAAGTTTCGCGCGTTCGTTCACCAGGCGCATCAGGTCGCGGCGGAGATGTTGCGGCCGAACTCGCGTCAGTACGACCTGGCCGAGCATGCGTATCCGAAGGAGCTGGACATGCTCGCGGCGATGGTGGACGGATTGGGTGCCTCCGGCAACGGTTCGGGTGCCGGCGCGGGCGGCGTACGGCGTACCGGTGGTTCTGAAGACTCTGACGGCAAGGTGAAGAACGGGTCCAACCTGTCGTCGGTGCTGTCGATCATGGAGATGTGCTGGGGTGACGTCGGGCTGCTGCTGTCGATGCCTCGGCAAGGGCTGGGCAATTCGGCGATCGCGTCGGTGGCGTCGGACGAACAGCTGCGGCGGTTCGACGGGGTGTGGGCCGGGATGGCGATCACCGAGCCGGGGTGTGGATCGGACTCGGCGAACATCCAGACGACGGCGCGGCTCGACGGCGACCACTACGTGATCAACGGCGAGAAGATCTTCGTCACCGCGGGCGGTCGCTGCGACGCGGTCGTCGTCTGGGCGACCCTGGACAAGGCACTGGGCCGCGCCGCGATCAAGTCCTTCGTCGTCTTCAAGGACACTCCGGGGATGACCGTCGAACGGCTGGAACACAAGCTCGGCATCCGCTCGTCCGACACCGCCACGATCCGCTTCGAGAACTGCCGGGTGCCTGCCGAGAATCTGCTCGGCAGCCCTGAAATCGACGCGGACAAAGGCTTTGCGGGCGTCATGCAGACTTTTGACAACACCCGTCCGCTGGTCGCGGCGATGGCCGTCGGGTGTGCTCGCGCCTCGCTTGAGTTGACCCGTGACTTGCTGTCGGGTGCCGGGGTCGAAATCGACTACGACCGCCCGGTCCACTTGCAGCCGGCCGCCGCGGCGTCGTACCTGCAAATGGAAGCCGACTGGGAAGCCGCCTATCTGCTGACCTTGCAAGCCGCCTGGATGGCCGACAACGCCCAGCCCAACTCGTTGCAGGCGTCCATGGCCAAGGCCAAAGCAGGCCGCTCCGCCAACGACATCACCCTGCGCTGCGTAGAACTAGCCGGCAGCCTCGGCTACTCCGAACACGAACTCCTCGAAAAATGGGCCCGCGACTCCAAAATCCTCGACATCTTCGAAGGCACCCAACAAATCCAGCAACTGATCATCGCCCGCAAGTTGCTGGGGAAGACCTCCGCCGAACTCAAGTAGCCAAGGGAAAGCCCCACGCTGCCTCGCCGCTCGCTCCTCCGTCGCTCACTACTCGACGCTCCCACCCACCCGGCAATGCGCTCCTGCGTCGCGCGGACCAAGAGTAGGCACCCATCGACCCAAGCCGGACGCCTCGCGTCTACCCGCCGCCGGTCTCGCCCAGTCGTAGGCCTTCGGCTAAGCCGCTTGGGCTGCGGCGAGGGCTTGGACGATGAGTTCGTTGCGGGCGTCCTGGCCGAAGGGGACCGTGGTGTGGACGCCTTCGCGGAGGCATTGGGTCAGCAAGGTCGGCTTGGCGGCCAGGTACTCGGCCCAGCGGACGATGCGCAGGTTGGGGTATTTTTTCTGGGCGTCGGACAGCTGAGAGTTGACCCAGGCGCTGTTGCGCTGGTCCGCGAGCTGGACCGAGGCGGGCTGGCCGGTCCGGGCGATCTGGGTGTTGACCCAGATCACGGTGCGCGTCGGGCCGACAATCTTCATGGTGCGGTCCACCTGGGCGGCGAAGACCGGCGGGTTGAAGACGTCGTTGGTTCCGGTGGCCATCAGGATCCGCCGGGGCATCCGGTACTTGAGCGCCCAGTTCTCGAGCGCGTCGACGGCCGGGGCCGTGGGGCGGCCGGACCAGTTGTGTACGGCCAGCGAGGCGCCGGTGCGCTCCTTCAGCCGGATCGCCAGCGCCTTGCCGTCCTGGACAGCGATGCTGTCACCGAACATGTAGACACCGTCGTTGTCGCGGACGTACGCGATCGTGGCTGCGCTGGAGATCGCCCGGGCGAGGGTGGTCCAGTCCGTCAGCATGCCGGATCCGTACAGACCAGCAGCTGACGAGCTCTCGGCGGCGACTACGCCCCCGACTGCCGCCACCGCCCCCGCCATTAAGATTTGCCGTCGATTCGGTTTCAAATTCTTCAAGGTGATCCCCACAGGGAGGAACTGTGCGGCATCGCGACGGGGTAGCGCAAGTCAACTTCCAACGATGCATCGGCTTGCAGCGTGGGGATTGCAGCTTGTTGCAACAGGCCAGGCGGTTGCGGGCTAGCTGACAGTTAGGAACTTGTTCGCGGTGAAGGCCTGCGCGTGGTCCGCGTCGCCCGGGAACCAGACGCGGTAGGCGATCGTGCCGCGCACGCTGGGCTTGATCCCGAACGCGTACGCCCCCGAGCTGCTCAGCTTCACGGAGGCGAGCGACCTCCAGACCTTGTTCGAGTACTGCTGCAGGTACACCGGGGAGCCGTAGTGCGCCGGCGCGACGTACCCGCTCAGTCTGGTCACCTGACCCAACCGGATCGCTGCCGGTGACAAGGTCGCCGACATGGTCGGGGCGACCTGCACGGTGAGGTCGGCGCTGCGGGTGCCCATCAGGTCGCCGTTGCCGGGGAACGTCATCATGAACACCGAGGACACGGTGGGCTTGTACGCGTAGCTGACCGCGCCCGTCGAGGTCGTCTTCAGAGCCGCCAGCAGCTTGAACGTCGACGAGTTCTTCGGCCGGACGTACAGGTTGACCGGCAACCCGGCGTACGCCTTGTTGTCGATGCGCAGGGTGCTTCCGCTCAGAGTGATCGTGCCGCCGTAGTTGATCAGTGTCGAGGTACTGCCGATGGCGGTCTTCATTCCGAGCAGCTGCGTGACAGCGGTCTGGCTGACCTTGCCGCCACGGTCTCTGACCCAGGCGCCGTAGGTGTAGGTGACCCCTTGGGCAAGGCCGGTGTTCTTCACGGATGATGCCGTGCCCGAGTACACCAGCGTGCCGGTGGTGAGCGTCGGCACCTGGCTGTTGGGGTTACGCCTGACGATCACCTGATCGAAGTCCGGCAGGGCCGGGACCTGCCAGGACAGATTCGCGGCGAGGTAGGCACCGGTGGCGTCGAACGTCGGCTTCGAGGGTGCCAGATCGAGCGTCGAGAACACGCTGGTGAACGACGCAAGTGCCGTGCCGCCGGCCTCCTGCACGCCACTGACCACGATCCTGTACGGCGTATTGTCCAGCAGCGGCGTGGTCGGGGTGATAACGGCCTGCTTGGTCGCGGGGTCGTACGTCACGGTGGCGCCCACGGTCGTATTGTTCTTGCCGTGCACCAGCCGGACCGTACCGGCGGTCACGCTGTCAGCGATGACGTCCCGTGCGAAGGTCACGGTCGGGAGGGTGTCGAGCGGTTGGCCGCTGCCCAGATCGGGCGGCAGCACGTCCCGTACGGGGTAGCTGGTGGCCGGGCTGGAACCGCCCGCGCCGCCCTCCTCGATGGTCAGCGTGTAGGGCCGGGTGTCTCGTGAGCCGTTGTCGTTGCGGACCGCGATATAGGTGCTGCCCGCGGCCACGCTGACCTCGGTTGCGGCCGTCAACGGTCCCCACTTCGGGCCATTGGTCGCCGGATCCACTTCCGTGGGGAACGGCGTGGAGGCGTGAGCCAGCGAGGTCAGGTCGGCGTTGTAGATGTCGATCCGGGGACCGAAGTTGACCGCGTAGTTGTCGCCGTTGAACTCGGGACCGGTCAGCGACACCTTGAGGTTGCGGGCGTCGGCCGAGCTCACCTCGTACCAGTCGATCTCGCCTTCGGTGCTGATCGTCGTACTGATCGAGCCCGACAGCGGAATGGCGCGCTCCGGCTGGTCGTTGAGGTCGATCGAGTTGGCCGGGAAGTCCGCGGCCCACCGTCCACCGAGGGCCCCATAGGCGTCCAGGATCCCGGCTCCGTAGTACGGGTCGGTGCCTCGGGGACCCGCGTCACGAGCAAGTGTCTTGAGCCGGGCCTCGACCTGCGCGGGCGTGAGCGTCGGCCACTTGTTCCGTACCAGGGCAACGACACCGGCGACGATCGATGCCGAACACGACGTACCGCTGCAGTACGAGTACGGGTTTGTAGTGCGAAGCCCTGTGCTGAGCAGATCCCAGCCCGGTGCCGCGAGGTCGACCCAGTCGCCGTACGAGCTGAAATCGGTCAGTACTCCGCCGGCGGTCGTCGCTGCGACCGCGATCACCTCGGGATAGGCGGCGGGGTACTGCACTACTGAGCTGCCGTCGTTCCCCGCGGCCGCGACTACGACGACGCCGTTGGCGACGGCGCGCTTGATCGCGTCGTGCAGGACCGGGTTGTCGCCCGGGTTGCCCAACGGCATGGTGATGACCTTGGCGCCATGGGCGACCGCCCAGTCGAGGCCTTCGACGATGTCGAGATCGTTGGCGACAGCGTTGGAGCCCGCGACCTTGACCGGCATGGCTTTGGCGCTCCAGCCGACACCGGCCACGCCGATGCTGTTGTTGGCGGTGGCGGCAATGACGCCGAGCGACATCGTGCCGTGGCCGTGGTCGTCGACCGGGTTCGGTCGCGTGCTCGAGACCGCGTTGTAGCCGGTGACCAAGCGGCCCACCAGGTCCGGGTGACCGGCGTCCACGCCTGTGTCGAGGACCGCGACGATCTGGTTCCCGGTCGACTTGGTCACGTCCCACGCCTGCGGAAGCCGGACAGTGTTCAGGTACGTCGCCTGGCCGGCACCAGCGACCATCGGATAGAACTGGTCGTTCGGTACAGCCGAAACCTTGCGCAGGTAGGTCAGCGAGGCCAACTCGACCGCGGGATCGGCCTTCGCCTTCTTGAGCAGCTCGGTAGCCGACTTGTCACCCTTGAGCTTCACCACCCGCGAGCTCGCCGCATCCTCGGTGACGGCACCGAGCTTCGACACCGCGGCCTTGCGAGCCGACGCCGTCGCCTTGCTCTTGAACTTCACCATCACCGTGTTCGGCTCGAACTCCGGCTTCGCGGCGTCGTGACGCGCTGTGAAGGCCGGACGGTGAGGGCCAGGCTCCGCGGCGGAACCGGACGACCCGGTTAGAGCGACCAGCGAGCCCGCAACCAGGGCCGCAGGCAGGCCGAGGCGCAGCAGACGTGCAGTGCGGACGGGCACGGCGATCTCCAAGCTCAGAAAGTGACAGTCGCCGGGAGTATGTCAGAGATCCGCCCTAGACCCCTCGCCTCAAAACTGTCAATAGCTGCAGCCCCCACCCTGCACTGAGTCCGCATCGAGCCAGTTGCAACAAGCTGCAATCTTGTTGCTACGGAAGGCTTTGATCGTTATAGAGTTCGGGTCTTCGCCGGTGTTGCTCGGGGCGCGCCGGATTCCGCCCATTTTTGGAGAGTCGATGTGTCGCGCCCGCATGTTGCTGACGGCTGCCCTGGCTATGTCACTTCCCTTGTCCGCAGTTGTACCGTCCGGTGCCCTGGGTGCCCCACGGGCGAGCACCCGCACCGAGGCCGGCGCCGCTGCCGCGTCAGCCCCGGCTGCCGCTCTGGTGCCACCGGCGGCTGCCCGACTCGGTACGCCGTCGTCGACGCGGGTCTCGCCCGGCGCGAAGCCGACCCGCGTTCGTGAGCTGGAGCTGAAGCGCAGCGAGTCGTCGAAGAGTTTCGTGATGTCGGATGGGACCACGCAGACGGTGCTGTCGGCGGAGCCGATGCACTTCCGTGACGGCCAGGGCAGGTGGCAGGACGTCGACACGAAGGTGGCCGCTGGCGCGGGGGACGACTCGTTCCAGAATGCGAAGAACGCCTTCCGTTCCCGCTTCGGCAAGTCGAGTGATCGATTGCTGACCTTTGAGGTTGACGGGGCGTCGATCCGGTTGGGTGCGGCGGGCGAGAAGCGCAAGCTGGTGCCGACGGTCAAGGACTCCACGGTGGTCTTTCCGGACGTGTTCGGTACCGCGGACGTCCGGTACCGGGTGACGAACACCGGTGTGAAGGAGGACGTCGTCCTGACGGCGGCTGCGGACGTGGCGAGTGAGTACACGTTCGAGTTGCAGACCAGTGGGCTGGTTGCCAAGGAGCTGGCGGACGGGTCGATCGGGTTCTTCAAGAAGAACGATGACGAGCTGCCGAAGTACGTGATTCCGGCGCCGAACATGTCGGATGCGTCGCCGCAGAACCAGCTCGGTCAGCCCGGCTACTCGACCGCGATCAAGCAGTCGATCACCCAGCAGGGCGGCAAGTCCCTGCTCACGCTGAAGCCGGATCTCGAGTGGCTCAAGGCGAAGGAGCGGGTGTTCCCGATCGTCATCGACCCGACGATCGTCGTCGTACCGGATCCGGCCGCGGCGCAGGACACCTCGATCTCGGAGGCCGCGCCGACTCTGTCGTACGGCACGCATCCGTCGGTGCTCGCCGGTGAGGATGCGAGTCACAACACGTGGCGCGGTCTGTTGAAGTTCGACACGTCGATGATCCCGGCCGGTACGACGATCCGCTCGGCCGACCTGAACATGCACTTCGGCGCGTCGTTCGGCTCGGACACGACGAGTGTCCCGTTCGCGGCGGTGAAGGCGACGAAGGCGTGGTCGGAGGAGACGGCGACGTGGTCGTCGATGAGCACGTCATTCAACGGGACCTACGCGTTCAACAAGGTGGTCGTCGACGATCAGGACGCCACCGCGACGGCGTACGAGGGTCTCTGGAAGGACCAGTCCAACACCGCGGCGATCGGGGGCCGGTTCACTTACGCGCCGAGTGGCATCAATGGCACGCCGCCGGATTCGTTCACCTGGGACGCGCGGGTTCCGAGTGCGGGTGATTACGTGGTGGAGGGGTTCACCTTCGCGGCGTCGTACCGGGGCAAGCCGGCGACGACGATCACAGGCGCTACTGACGCGGGCATCCCGGTTGTGCTCAACACGACGTGGGATCAGACGGCCGGTTCGTCGGCTGGGGCTTGGCAGACGCTGGGCACCGTGCACACGGCGCCAGGCAAGACCGCTCGGGTGAAGATGACCCGTCAGGCGGGCACGACCGCCACGACGCCGATCGCTGATGCGGTGAGTTGGACCGAGTTCTCCACCCAGACCAAGGCCGCGGGTCAGCGCGACTCATGGCACTCGTTCGCGCTCGGGTCCTACGTGCAGTCGTGGGTGAACGACCCGGCCCAGAACTTCGGGGTGATGCTCAAGCGCGTCGACGAGAGCACGACGGGTCTGGTCGGCGGCTTGTACTACAGCGCCAGCGAGACGTCGTACGGCCAGGAGACGGCTGCCCGTCCCAACCTGGTGATCACGTATGACGAGCCCGGTGTTCCGCTTGAGGCGCCGGCGACGATCCAGGCGAGCGGCCCGGATCTCAAGTGGAGCGAGTACGTCGACCCGACCACCGCCGAGAGCGACAACCTGGTCGAGTACCAGATCTTCCGCGGCTGCCGGAAGCTGCCGGCAGGCAAGTGCACCAACCCTGTTGGCGAGTACTTCTCAACCAGCGATCCCCAGGGCCTGAAGCTGGTCGGCACCGTCGCATCCGATATGACGTCGTGGACGGACGAGTCGGCGGAACCGTCGTCGGCGACCGAGCCGGCGACGTACAACTACTGGGTCGTGGCGAAGACCGTCGGCGACGGCGCGCAGAACGGTCGCGCGGCCTCGAACGTCCAGACCGTGACCACGCCGCGCGAGGGCCGGATCATGCGGTCGTTCACCGGCGACATCGCCAACGGCATCTCCGACACCACCCTGAGCGCGGCCAAGCCGACCGAAGTGCTCTCCCGCCCCGACGGTGGCACCACGACCCGCTACTGGATGCAGGTCGGCAACAACCACCCGGTCTACGGCGACGAGCGGGCGGTGTTCGAGTTCGACACCGCGGCCGTGAAGCAGGGGACCAAGGTCACCGACGCCCGGATGGAGCTGTACTCGAACTACGGGTCCGGCAGCGGCCGGGCCACCTTCGACCTGCACGCCTTGACGAAGGACTTCACCGAAGACCAAGCGACCTGGAACCAAGCCTCCTCCACGATCAACTGGACCACGCCCGGCGGTGACTACGAGTCGACCCTGCTCGGCGAGGTGAATCCGACCGGTGACCCGCAGCGGCTGACCTTCGGGTCGCTGCCCTTGACCACCAAGGTCCAGGCGTGGGTGAACAACCCCGGCGACAATCACGGCTTCCTCCTGAAGACCCGCGACGAGACGGCCAGCCAGCAGCTACTCAGCATCACCAACAGCGAATCCCCGGACACCTTGTTCCGCCCGCGCCTGTGGATCGAGTCCCTGATCAAGAATGACGCCCAGACCTACGAGGCGAACGAGATCCCCGAGCGTTTCCATCCGAACACCATCGTCACCACACCGGTGACCGTAACCAACACGTCGAAGGACACCTGGTCAGCCGATCTGGAATTGTCCTACCGGTGGGCGAACCCGAGCGAGAAAGCCAACTGGGATGACCTCACGGTCACCGGGGACCGGAACTCCGTCCCTGTGGGTAGGGCCTTGGCGCCGGGTGAGTCAGTTGTCCTTCAGCTTCCGATCCGTGTCGCGATCAACTCCGACAGCGGCGTGAAACGGAAGGCCTACGACCTGTATCTCGATCTGTGGACGGGTACCGACTGGCTGTCCAAGTCCAGTCATCCGTCGGTGATCGTGGATGCGCCGACGCAGGGTTGCACCGTGGTGGTGTCCGGTCTGATGTGCGTCGACCGGTGGGTGGAGGACCCGACGTCCACCCAGTTGGGGTTGGAGAAGTTCTTGTCGTACGCCGGTGAGGAGACCGGCGCTGGTTCGCAGTTGCTGACGAACTTGTACAACGGCAACGTTGTGTGGTCCTACGATGCGATGTCGAATCCGTCGATCGGCCCGTCGGCGTTCGTCAGGCTCGCGTACAACAGCCAGGACGGTGACTCGGTGGCCGGCTACGGGGTCTCCGTACAGGCGGCCACGCTGGCGAGGCTGGGTACCGGTCTCAAGGCGGAGAGTGACAAGTTGGCGTCGTTCGTGGACGGCGACGGGACGACTCACACCTACCGGGTCGATACCTCGACAGCCCAGTTGGTCACGTACACGCGCCCGGCTGGTGTGGCGCTCGATCTGAAGCGTTATCCGACCGCCGCCCAGGACCGCCAATGGGTCTTCAGCCGGCCGGATGGCACCCGCTTCTACTTCGACGGGACTACCGGTCGGCAGACCTCGGTCGTCGATCGCAACGGCAACACCCTGTCGTACAACTACGACGCGGACGGCCAACTGACGTCGGTCATCGACTCGAAGAACCGGGCAGTACTGACACTTGGCTACGACCCCAGCACCCATCTTGTGCTGTGGATCCGTGATCTGTCCGAGCGTGCGCTCAAGTTCACCTACGCCTCCAAGCAGCTGGTCAAGCTGGAGGACGGTGGCGCGTTCAACACAAGCACGAAGACGTTCGGGCCGGGTGCGCCGGTGAAGACGTTCCTGCTCGGCTATACCGCCACATCGACCAACAACAACGCGAAGCTGAACTCGGTCAAGGATCCCCGCAACGCAGAGACGAAGGTCGAGTACTACACCGCGACAGAGGACTCCAAGCAAGCGGGGCGGGTCAAGCGGTATACGGATCGTCGCAACAACGACACGACCTTCTCCTACACCGATCCCGCGGTGTCGCCGTCCAAGGACATCGTCGCGACTGTCACGGATGTGAATGGCAGCACCCCGTCGGTGACGACGTACCGAGTCGATATCTTCGGCCGCACGACCAGCATTCTCGATGCGAATCAAAACGCCGCCGGGGGCACCAAGTCGACGCTGCTCGCGTGGGACCGGGATCACAACGTCATCCGGTTGCAGGAGCCCAACGGTGCGGTTTCGACGTGGGAGTACGACCCGACGACGGGTTATCCGCTGAAGGTCCGCGACGCGATGGCGGTCAAGAACGGCCTGGCCGGGGCAGTGCTGACCTACGAGACCCTGACCACCGGCGCGACGCCCACAGTGTTGAAGTCGAAGACGAGCGCGGCCGGCCGCGCCTCGACCTTTACTTACGATGCCAACGGCAACCTCAAGACGGTGAAGGACGGTCGGGGCTTCGGCCCGACGTACAGCTACGACACCGACGGCACGCTGGCGACAGCGATGGATGCTCGCGGCAACGTGACGCAGTACCAGGACTATGACAACAACGGCTATCCGCAGAAGATCGTCGATCCGGCACTCGCGGCAACGAACTTCCAGTACGACCTCCGCGGCAACGTGATGCAGGTGGAGGACAGCCTCGGGCGGATCACCAAGGCCGAGTACGACGCATTCGGGCGCCCGACGAAGATCACGACGCCCTACGACGAGACCGAGACGCGGACGACGGCGACGGAGTACGACCTCAACGACAACGTCACCAAGGAGACGGCCCCGAACGGTGCGGCGACGAAGTCGGACTTCGATGCCGCGGACAACGTTCTGACCAAGACGTTGCCGGACAACAACACGACCGGTCGTCAGCTGTCCTACACCTATGACGTGCTTGGCCGGCCCATCACGCAGACCGCGCCGAAGGGTGTGGCGTCGGCGGCGGACCCGAACGACTTCGTCACGAAGTACAGCTACGACCGTGTCGGTCAGGTGCTGAAGGTGGAGACGCCGTTCGTCGACACTGACGGCTCCACGAAAACGCCGACGACCACTTTCGAGTACGACGTGGCCGGCAACAAGATCACCGTGATCGACCCGCTCAAGAACGCCTCCCCGGCGACCGACTACACCAGCAAGGCGGTGTATGACCTGAACCACCGGGTCACGGCGGCTACCGATGCGGCCGGCTACACCAGCAAGACGGAGTACGACGCCGACGGTCTGGTGACGGCGGAGATCACCGCGCTCGGCCACCGTAAGCAGACCGTGTACGACGAGGCCGGTCAGCCGATCGAGATCCGCGTCCCGCACACGCCGATCGGTGCGCGCCAGCTGCAGCGGATCACGAAGCTGACCTATGACGAGGCCGGCAACGTCGTCCGTCAGACACAGCCGAGCGGCCTGTACTCCGAGACCGTCTACGACAAGAACAACCGGCCGATCCAGAAGAAGAGCCCGTTCGACACCGCGGACCCGGTCTACAAGACGCCGTCGAGCACGTTCATCCAGTACGACCCGGTAGGCCAGGTCAAGGCGCAGTCCGAGCCCACCTTCGGTAGCTCGGGCACCCAGTGGACAACCTTCACCTACTACAAGTCCGGCGACATCAAGACCTCGACCGACCCGTGGCAGATCACCACGACCTACGGCTACAACGAGCTGGGTCAGCAGACGAGCCGCGCCATGTCGGTGCCGGGCGATGATGCCAAACGCACCCAGGCGTGGGGCTTCTTCCCTGACGGTGCGTTGCAGTCGCGGTCCGACACGGCCGCGCAGCAGCCGGTGGACGTGATGGACAACGCCGACATCTGGCAGACAACCCTCACGGGCACATGGGCCACTGTCGCGGGCGGCGTCAACACCCAAGGCGCGAACTACCGGACGCACGCTGCCGCTGCGGCCGGTACACCGGAAGCGGCCGACAGCTTCAGCTGGCGAGTCATGCCCGATGTGGCCGGCTCGTTCGACGTCTACGCGTCGTGCCCGGTGCGCACGGACTCGACGACCGCGGCGACGTACACGATCAACCACTCCACCGGCGCGGCGACCAAGACCGTCGACCAGAAAGCCTGCACCGCGGCCAACCCGTGGATCAACCTCGGCAACTACAGCTTCCCGAACGGCGTCGCCAAGTCCGTCACCTTGAAGCCGGCGACCGCAGGTGTGGTTGTCGCCGATGCTGTGAAGCTGGTGTCGACTAACCCGGTCGAGTCGCGCTCCTTCACCTACAGCTATGACCAGAACGGTCAGCAGGTCGAGGTCAAGGACAACAACCCGAACGCGCTGGCCGACACCTTCAAGGTCAGCTACGACGGACTGGCCCGCACCACACAGGTGCAGGAACTGAAGGGCACGACGGAGAAGAGCAAGACCGACTACACCTACGACCTCAACAGCAACCCACTCTCGACCTCCGCCCAGCGGCTTGCCGACGGCAACAACCCGGGAGTCTCGCGGCACACCGGCTACACCTGGGATGTCCGCAACCTCGTCGACACCGTGAAAGCAGGCACGACACCGACGACGTCGCTGGACACCTGGCAATACACCTACGACCCGCGCGGTCTGCGGTCGACGGTGACCAAGCCGAACGGCAACGTCACCACGCAGACCTACCACGAGGACGGCCTGTTGCGGACGCTGGTCGAGAAGACCAGCGGCGCCAACGGTGCGCAACTCGTGTCGTCGCACTCGCTGCGGTACACCCTCGACGGTGACCGGTCGCAGGATGTCGAGAAGGTCGACCAGCCTGGCTCGAGCAACTATCTGGACCAGGCATCGACGTATGTGTACACGCCGGCGCGGAAGCTGCAGTCGGTCACGAAGACGGGTGCGGAGAAGGGCGACAACGAGTCGTACGTGTACGACGCGGCCGGCAACGTCACGTCGCAGACGATCGGCGCCACGACGTCGACGATGACGTACGACCGCAACCGCCTGATCAAGACTGTCTCGGGCGCAACCACCCTGAACCACCGCTACGACCCCTTCGGCCGCTCGACAACCACCGACGCCGGCGCGCAGGTCGTCGAACAGAACGCCTACGACGGCTACGACCGCCTGGTCAGGCAGCAGAAGTTCGACTCGGCCGGCACCGCGCTGCTGACCAAGCTCCATACCTTCGACCCGTTCGACCGCGTGACGTCCCAGGCGGAGAAAGTCGGCACGGCGCAGTCGATCACCACACGCTTCACCTTCGTCGGCCTGGCGGACCAGGTCGCGATCGAGGAGCGCAAAGACACCGCCGGCGCCTTCAAGGTCACAAAATCCTACGCCTACGGCGCCGCGGGCGAGAACCTCTCACTGGTCGACACCCCGATCAACACCACCACCAGCAAGAAGTCGTTCTACGGCACCAACCCCCACAGCGACGTAGAAACCCTCACCGACGCCACCGGCCAAACCACCTCCACCTACCGCTACACCGCTTACGGCCAAACCGACAAGATCGGCACCACCGGCGAAGACGCCATCACGGGCACCCCAGCCGACGACGCCGACGTCGTCAACCCGTACCGCTTCAACAGCAAACGCTTCAACGGCGCCACCGGCACCTACGACATGGGCTTCCGCGAATACAACCCAACCCTGAACCGGTTCCTGTCGCGGGACATGTACGACGGCGCGCTGAAAGACATGGCCCTCGGCTCAGACCCGTGGACTGTAAACCGCTATGCCTTCGCCGGCGGCAACCCCATCACCGGCATCGAACTAGACGGCCACTGCCCCATGGCCGACGACGGCGGCTGTGACACCAACGTCGCCTACACGGGCCCGGTCCAGCCGCAGACCGAGCCTTCGCCGCAGGCTGAGTCTGCGGAGCCGCAAGGTAGTTCTGCAGGGCCGCAGACTGGGTCCTCGGAGTCCGAGGCGCGTCCTCACCCCGACCGCTTCTTCGAGATGGCGGGCTGCAACGGCGGACCAGGATGCGTGATGCCGGAAGGCTTCGTCGGCAAATACGGCCCATACCGGGCCCAGCCCGGCGAATGGATCGCCGAGTCACTGTCGCTGGCCTGGATCCCGGTTCCACCGTTCCTCAGGTTCGTGCCGGGGTTGCGAGGCGCAGGGGCGGTCAAGCTAGCCGACGATGCCATCCCCCAGGTTCTGAAGAACAAGGCGGTAGGGGATGCGGCGTCGGACAGTATCGCCGCTCGGTATGCTGGCGCGCGCCGGGAGGTTACGCTGCAAGCCAGGAGTGGGTCTCGGCGCCTGGATGTGCTGACTCCCGAAGGGCTGGCGATTGAGTCCAAGGTCGGCCGCACCGGGCTGACCCCGCGAACTCGCCAGGAGATCGCACGGGATGTAGAACTATTGAACGATCCAAACAGCCCGGTGCAAAAGTTGATGTGGGAGTTCTCGACCAGCCCGACGACTGGGAGGGGCGGCCCGACTGCTGGCTTGGCGGCGGAGTTGCTTCGTAACTCAATTCCGTGGATGGTGGTTGGGTGAGCGTGAACTGGGATGACTACAAGCCCTTTGACCCCGGGGTATCAAGGCCGCTGCACGAGTTGACGATGCGCGAGGCGCGAGCCGCGTTTCAACGGCTTATGGCAGCTAAGTCGGAACGCATCGAGGAGTTGCGGCGACTACTGGAGAACAATGGTGTGGAGTTGTCATCGAGCGCCGATGGTCTTCAGGCGATCAATGATTGGTTCCGCGGCGAGGTCGAGGGTAACCCGGCTCAGAGTCGACTTCATCCGATCTGGTACGCCGTGGTAAACGACATAGGGCTGTTCCTGGGGGATGTGATGATCGAGAGGAATCCTCGGCTGAAGTGGGTCATGTTCGACAAGGGAAAGCGTGATATCGCATTCCAGCGGCACGTGATCACGGGCTTCGAAGGGGTGGCGAACCCGAAGTACAATGTCGATCCTGACATGCTCGTCGCGACGTATGGTCATCGGATCATCGCAGGCGAGGGCGTTCAGACCGATGCCTTCGTCACCTGGGTCGACGCTGCAACTGCCTCGGCCTGATTCGAGGGCAACTGCGCAACCCGAGATGAGATCTCAGCCCGACTCCTGGCAGTCAGGCGACTGCCAGGAGATGGGGTGCCAATAAGTCAATCGGCGCCCAACCTGGAACGTGCATGGTCGCGGTATCGATCGGTGGAGAGACCCCTTGCGTTCGGGCGCTTTTGGACCGATGTGCGCGCTTCCACACCCATCGCCGTCCGCTGGTCCCATGGCTGGATCAGAGGCTCCTAGGAGCTCCGGGTACGACATTTCGCAGCTGAGTTTGCTGGAGCGTCTCCTAATGGTGGACTCTCTATAGAGTCCACAATGAGCACGATGACACATTGGGCCTGGAGCACTCGTTCTGATCGGTGAAGGTCGGCTCCGCTTCGACCTCGTCTCTGGACACCTGGCAGTACACCTATGACCCGCGTGGTTTGCGGTCGACGGTGACCAAGCCGAACGGGAACGTCACCACGCAGACCTACCACGAGGACGGTCTGTTGCGGACGCTGGTGGAGAAGACCAGTGGCGTCAGCGGCGCGCAACTCGTGTCGTCGCACTCGTTGAGGTACACCCTCGACGGTGACCGGTCGCAGGATGTCGAGAAGGTCGACCAGCCTGGCTCGAGCAACTATCTGGACCAGGCATCGACGTACGTGTACACGCCTTCCCGGAAGCTGCAGTCGGTCACGAAGACCGGTGCGGAGAAGGGCGATAACGAGTCGTGTGTGTAGGACGCGGCCGGTAACGTCACGTCGCAGACGATCGGCGCGACGACGACCTATGACCGCAACCGGCTGATCAAGACTGTCTCGGGCGCGACCACCCTGAACCACCGCTACGACCCGTTCGGCCGCTCAACCACGACAGATGCCGGCGCGCAGGTCGTCGAACAGAACGCCTACGACCGCGTGGTCCGGCAGCAGAAGTTCGACTCGGCCGGCACTCAACTGTTCGTAAAGATGGCGGCGTTCGATCCGTTCGATCCGTTCGACCGGACGACTGCAGAGTCGAAGAAGGTCGGCACCGCGCAAGCGGTCAGCACCCGCTACACCTTCGTCGGCCTGGGCGACCAGGTAGCGCTCGAGGAACAAAAAGACACCGCAGGCGCGTACAAAGTCACCAAGTCCTACGCCTACGGCGCCACCGGCGAAAACCTCTCCCTGACCGACACCCCGATCAACACCACCACCAGCAAGAAGTCGTTCTACGGCACCAACCCCCACAGCGACGTAGGAACCCTCACCGACTCGACTGGCCAGACCACCTCGACGTACCGCTACACCGCCTACGGCCAAACCGACAAAACCGGCACCACCGGCGAAGACGCCATCACCGGCGTCCCCGCCCAGGACGCCGACGTCGTCAACCCCTACCGCTTCAACAGCAAACGCATCAACGGCGCCACCGGCACCTACGACATGGGCTTCCGCGAATACAACCCAAGTCTGAACCGGTTCCTGTCCCGGGACATGTACGCCGGAGCGTTGAAGGACATGACCCTGGGCTCAGGACCGTGGAACACGAACCGCTACATGTTCGGCGGTGGCAACCCGATCAGCCGGATCGAACTCGACGGTCACCTAAGCTCGCCGGAGGGGGAGGGCAGTGGAGGCTTCATCGGCGCCAGCCTCGAAATCTGTGGCGCTGACTGCAGCCTCGACTTCTCAGATGGCATCAAGATCGTCGATCCGAGCCCCGGCGACTCCTTTAACGATGCGATCGACAACGGTCTGGTCGGGGCGGTAGAAGGAGTCATCGAAACGGGCGAGCAGGTCAGCCCGATCACCCCCTCCGCAAGGCGACGGGAACAGCGGACAGCCAGCTATTCCACAACCTCGTTCAGAAGACCGGTGCCGCTGAAACAGACAGCACCGCCTACCAAGCCGGCCGCTTCTTCGGGCCCATGCTCATCCCCACCGGATCCATCGGCGTCGCCGCACGAACCGCCGACCGAACAGCCATCACCCTCAGCGAGAAGGCCGCTGCAAAGGCGGCGTCCCATACGTGCTCATTCTCCGGCGCCACGACCGTGCTGATGGCCGACGGCTCACGCAAGCCCATCTCACAGGTCAAGGTCGGCGACGCGGTCCTGGCCACCGATCCCAAGACCGGCGAACGCGGCCCACGCAAGGTCACCCACTTGTGGGTCCACACCGACACACTGCTCGAGCTCGAGGTCGACGGCGGCGTCCTCACCACCACCGAGGACCACCCGTTCTGGAACGCCACCGACCGCGAGTACCAGCGCGCCGACCAAGTCGGACCAGGCGACCGACTACTTTCCGCCGACGGACAACTGATCCGCGTCATGAGCCTCCGCGGCAGCTCCCAACGCGTCGCCGCCGCCTACAACCTCACCGTCGACGACATCCACACCTACTATGTAGTCGCGGGCGACACCCCCGTACTGGTCCACAATTCCTGTGGGCCTGAAATTGGCACTAAACTGGAGTACTTCTTTGGGAACGCCACCGGGAATGCTCACAACATTCAGCGAAGTGGTGACATGGCCAGCCAGTTGAACCGGATTGGGATCGGCGACAGCGCTGGAGGACGTGCGCTCTTCTCTGCGCACCTTAACGAGGTGTTCCATAACCCCAACTCCGTGGTGCGCGTTCAGGAGAATGGACGCACGGTTAGGGACGGCCTCTTGATAGGGCCCGGTGGAATGCTCAAGACTGAGACGATCTGGGATGGCAATAAATTGATCACCGGGCAATTGTACGGATCTAATTCGAGATACGGGAGATAGGGGGGCGATTGTGTCGATGTTCACGATTTCATTCGGTAACAGTGTAATGGAGTGTTCGGTTTGGTCCAGCCCCGGAGAAGCTCGTGCCGGATCGTCCGCCGACCTGGACATTGCGAACGAGTACGGATCCGGCTCTGGTCCCGTGTATGTCTTCTCCTCGATGGATGATGCTGGGCAGGGTGGTCAGGGATCAGCTGTAGGGATTCAAATGAACTCGGAATTTGAATCCCCCACGATCTTTGGTAGCGCGTGGGGTGGGGCGCGTTGGATTGGCTGTAACTCGCACCTATATCGAATCTCGCCCAGCATGGCAGTCGATCGCGAGATCGGCCTCGATTCGAGGTTCGATAGCCTTAGACTTAACTCTCGCCTGGATCGGCTAATCGTTCTGGCAGAAGCCGGACTCTTTGCTGTGTGTAGCACTGGGGAGATTGAGTGGCGGGTGAATCTAGATATCGTCACCGACGTGCGCTGGGAGAATGAAAGCGTGTTGATCTCCCAGATGGACGGCCCAGAAGTGCGCGTGGACCTTCGAAGTGGGTCTGTGGCGCACCCCTGATCCTCCCTCCCGAGATCGAGTGCGCCGGCTACCAGCGGATCATCGGGGCCTGCGTTGGACACGAGCGCCTCTGAGTCGGCGTATGACGCGGTACGACGCCGACCCTGTCACTAGACACCTGGTAGTACGCCTACGACCCCCGCGGTCTACGGTCGACCGTCACGAAGCCGAACGGCAATGTCACCACGCAGACGTACCACGAGATGGCCTGTTGCGGACGCTGGTCGAGAAGACCAGCGGCGCCAACGATGCAAGCGGCGCATTTAGATACTTCGGATAATTCTCATGAAGAATTCTGCTAATCAGCCCAACAATGCGTTCCATACCTCTCTTGGCGTCCTTCGTTCAGTGGTCGGCCAAAGCGTAACGAGCGTTTATTATAAGTGTTCCAATGATGCGCCTATGGATCTTGGTTGGAATGAGGGAGCGATGATCCACGAAGTGGATCAGGCTGTCGTAATATCGACCGCATCGCAGACGATAGTACTGGAATGGCGCATTATTGACGGCCACGAGTTCCTTGATATCGTAGGTGTGCCTAATGAAGCCGCGACTGCAGGCATTGCCGATGCTCATGACGTCGCTAGTCTCCCGCCGTGGCAGTTCTTGATGACTTCAGAGATCGCTGGATTTGGGATAGCGATGCAGCCATCGGGGGATGGTGTCGAGTCATTGTGGGCTCTGCGGATTGACTTCGTGGGGCAGGCTAGTGTCGTTGTGGCATTAGGGGAGCTTCGCGGAGGCGTGCCGGACTACCAGCCAGACAACCTGCTTGTGATCTTCGATCCAGACACGGCCAGCTTCTATCAGGTTCTGGATGCGTCGGAGTCCTCTTGGGGCAGGGATCTTCACCTGTAGAAGTCGGGCATGCAGAGACGGTTCGTTCAAGGTTCTTGAAGGCCGCAGACGGTGCGTTCGAGCGCGTCGGCCAGTTCGGCGCCAGTGAGACCCGAATGGTGGCGGATGCAGAAGATGGTGTAGGAGCAGGGGTGGTCACACCAGCTTGTCATGATCCGCAGCGTCTTCCCGTTGCGCGCAGGTGGAACGGGTCAGACGGCGAGCGTCGACAGGCGTTCGGAAGAAAGACGACGCTGGCGCCTGGCAAGCAGTGGGTCAGCCCGATTCAGACCCATTGAAATGGCTACATGTTCGGCGGTGGCATCCCGATCAGCCGGATCGAACTCGACGGTCACCTCAGCTCGCCAGAGGGGGAGGGCAGTGGAGGCTTCATCGGCGCCAGCCTCGAAATCTGTGGCGCTGACTGCAGCCTCGACTTCTCAGATGGCATCAAGATCGTCGATCCGAGCCCCGGCGACTCCTTTAACGATGCGATCGACAACGGTCTGGTCGGGGCAGTAGAAGGAGTCATCGAAACGGGCGAGCAGGTCAGCGTGTGTGTACACGCGGGCGCGGAAGCTCTAGTCGGTCACGAAGACCGGCGTGGCGGTGGGGCGACAATGAGTCGTATGTGTGCGCCGCGGCCGGCAATGTCACGTCGCACACGATTGGCGCCACGACGGCGACGTATGACCCTAACCGGCTGATCAGGGATACGAGTTGGAGCCGCGCCAGCCGCCGAATCGATCGAATCCGCGTGAGCTGATCACCGAGTCCAAGAGCCGTGCTCGGGATGGAACTCTACGACTACGGCAGCCCGATCCCTACTCCGTACAGTTGCGGGGCCGCAGGCCGCAACCGCACCCTGCGCAGGTGGACGAGGAGGAGCCGCTTTCGCTGCCCGCATAGACGCTTTAGGTGTGCCAGCAAATGGGACTTGCCGAAGGCGCCGCGGCTGGCGTCGCCGAGCGGAGCGAATTCTCAGGTGAAGAGGCGGGTAGCAAGGACGGCTTGGTCGCCACGCGCGCTTCGGGAGGCGACGGCTATCAGTCGCCTCAGCAGGGCAGCGCGGAGTAGAACGGCTGCGATCGCCGTGGGGACTCAGTGCTTTCGGCCGACAGCTCCGACGGAGCATTTCTCGACCCAGTTGCGCTTGCGGTCGCCTGTTCTCGTCGGCCAGTCGTCGCACTGTACGAGACCCGGGTCGACGAGGACTTGGTCGGGGAACAACGCTTTGATCTCCTCGCGTGTGCAGAATATTCCCGCGCCGAACTCGCTGAGGAGCTCGACTTCTATGAGGCTGGAGGTTTGCCGCGTCGGCCCCGTTGACGGTTGTAGCCAGTGGGTCACGGCTGTGTACGAGCCGGGGCAGAGCTGGGCGACGTGGGCCTGCATGATTGCGGCGGCATCAGCAGCGGTGCCGGGTGCGAGCGGGAGGGGGCCGGCGAGAATGAGCGCGATCGGACGTGACCAGTCGAGGAAGTCGGCGGCGTCGGTGCGCTCGTAGAGGTCGCTGATATTGAAGATGTCCGCGTCGACTCCGTGGGTCCGGTAGTCAGGATTCAGCAACGCCTGTGCATGAGCTAGTTCGATCGGGTCTCCGCTGACGTAGAGCACTCGTGCGTCTTTGTTGACCTTTTGCACGATCTCGTGCGTTGGGTTGGCGAAGGGTGTGCAGGGGTTGCAGTCGATGAACTGGTCGATCGCCTGCAGAGCGAGGTATTCGCAGGCTCGTTGGGAAAACGAATGGCTCGTCCGCGCCAGATCGCCGATGTCTGGGCTGTGTACGAGCAGCCGGGCAGCGACCTCTCGGTCGGCGGCGAAGTTGTCTTTCTCGCCGAGAAGCGCGTTCCAGACGCGCCAGACCCTCGCCTGGGTCATGCACAGGTCCGGCACGGTGTCAGGCACGATCGCCGCCGGACTGCTCCGGGTCATCATGCCGTTCCCACGCGGTCCCGGGCACCTCGGGCCTCGCTGGTTCCACGAGCCGGCGGATCAGTTGCAGCGTCTCACCGTCCGGCAGCCCTTGCCCGAGCAGAGCGTTGATCTGCTGTGCGAGTTGGGCGTCGGTACCGGCTATGTCGCTCGTCAAGATCGGATCTCCTGTGTCCGGTCCAGGCCCGGTGCAGCGGTTACGTCGCCGGTGGGCCGCGATTTGATGCGCATTCGCCGAGCCCACGTCGTCGATGGCAACGTGGGCTCGCCGCGGCGGCAGGTTGGAACGGCAGGTGGGCGTCGTTGATGGTCCTAGCGCCCACCTGCCGGTTCAGTGGAGCCCCTGACTCTCAGGGAGGGGCCTCAGCCAGGGGCGCTGAGTAAGCCAGGGGCTCCGGTCATAGGAGGCGGCACCGAGACCAGGCGGTGAGGAGCCGCCGGGTGTCCGATGAGAGAGTCCGGATCGATCCCGCCTCGGTCATGGGGTTCCGCCACGAGAACTCGGGCATTGGCTCCTGTAGGAGCTGGCTCGTCGACGGCTCGCTCAGCGGCTCCAGGGTGGACCAACCAGCTTGCGGAACGTCGCCGCATCGCCACCCCGTACTGCGCAGCAGCGTCTGGCTCGGACCCAGCCACTTGGACACGACGGTCCGTCGGTAAGGGCACCGCGCTCCTGACCATTGCTGCCGATCCTTCCCGGTCAAGCACTCGGCGCCTTCCGCCGAGAGTGGCTTAAGCCTGCCTGGATGGCACCGGACAGCGGCACCGCATCGACGGACATTTAGGGACATTTCGTGCTACCGTCCGTGATGGACATTTACCGACATCTACTCGCTGGTAAGGGTGCGGCACTATGAACGAAGTCCTGCGGCGCGCGATGTTCGACGCGCAGCTGACGGAGGTGGATTTGTCGGCGCGACTTGCTGTGGATCCGAAGACCGTGCGGAACTGGCTGAAGGGTCAGGTGCCGCACCCGCAGACCCGCGCGGCGATTGCCCGGCTCCTCGGTATCGAAGAGACGGCTCTCTGGCCCAGCCTGTGCATGCTCGGTGCAGGCGGGGACCGCCCCTTGGAACTGGCGGCAGTCTATCCACGGAGGATGGCTATCAGTCAGCAGAGCTGGCTGTCCCTTTTCTCCGCAGCGGAGTCCGAGATCGGCGTCCTTGCCTACAGCGCTCTGTTCCTCGCCGAGGATGCGAGGCTCGTCGGCCTTCTGGGCCAGAAGGCCGCCCAAGGCGTAAGAATACGAATCGCCTTGGGCGATCCGGAAGGCAGGAACGTCGATCGCCGAGGCGTCGAAGAGGAGATTGGCGAGGCGATGAGTATGAAGATCCGCAACGCGATCGCCTGCCTTGGTCCTCTCCTCCAGCAGGACGGCGTCGAACTCAGACTTCATGACACCGTTTTGTACAACTCGATGTACAGGTCGGACGGGCAACTGCTGGTGAACCAACACGCCTTCGGCATCCCGGCGGCGCGGTCACCGGTCTACCACTTCCGTGATGGTGCCGACAGTGAGATGTTTCGGTCCTACTTGACCAGCTTCGAGCGGATCTGGACTTTAGGAAGAGCGGCTGCGTTGGACGCCGGCCGCAGGTAGTCTCGGCTGGGTGATTAGTTCAGCCGACGCGCAGTTGGTGGCTCGCGATTTGCTCGCTGAGGAACTGCCTAGGCGATGGGCGCACACTCAAGGCGTCGCCCGGCGTGCGCGCGAGCTGGCCCGGACGCTGGATCCGGACGATGAGCTCATCGAAGTGGCCGCCTGGCTCCACGACATCGGCTATTCCTCAACGCTCGTGGTCTCTGGGTTCCATCCGCTTGACGGCGCGCGCTACCTTCGCGACGTGCTTGACGTCGACGAGGTCGTCTGCCGGCTGGTCGCACATCACACCTGCGCCGTCATCGAGGCGGCCGAACGAGGTATCGACAGTCTGACCGAGGAGTTTCCGTCTCCGGACCGCGAACTGCTCGAGGCGCTGACATACTGCGATCTGACTGCTGATGTCGACGGCCGGCCGGTGGATGTCGAGGAGCGGTTGGGGGAGATCCTGCAGCGTTATCCGGCGGACCACGTTGTTCATCGGTCAATCACTCGGGCGACGCCATGCTTGCTGAAGACCGCCCGAGACGTGCGGCTACGACTGGCTGATACCTGAGAGCATTTCGGACAGGTCGAGATGTCTGCCAGATGTTCCGTGATGCCGTAACGATTTCTTCCCAGGCACTGCATTGTGGGCGCATGAGGGATGCCCACCGACAACCCAACAAGGCATTGCGGGCTGCACGCGGCGCGATGACGCAAGGAGCGTTGGCTGATCAGGTCAATGCGGAGATCTACCGAGCCACAGGCGAGGTGACTGTGATCACCGCCAAGTCGATCTCCGATTGGGAACGAGGCTGGTACACCTGGCCCACCGCGGACGTTCGCGCAGCGCTCTGCCGGATTCTTGGGGCATCCGACCCAGTAGAGCTCGGTTTCTACAAACGGCGCGTCATTCGCAGCTCTCCGGAACCGTCGTCAGTTGTCCTTTCTGACTTGATAAAGAGCCAAGCTGTCGTTCCCACCGGGGCGAGCAGGGTCGTCGAGTTGCCGGCCGGGCGGTCATTCTCGGGCGCCGAACTGATGTTGCATCATTGCGTCGCTGAAGAAAGCGGACGCGGATGGCTGATGATCGAACCCACAGAGCAGCTTTCGACATCGCTTCGCCGTACCGATCGCTGGAACGCGATCGTCACGTCAGATGCCGAGGGCAAGTACTACGTATCCGACGGTCGTCGGTTCGCGCCGCGGAGAGGCCGCCGTACCAATCGTCAGCCGGTGGCTTCGGCCCATGTCATCGACGAGCTCACGACTGGCATCATCTGGGCCGTCGTGAACACCGACAGTGCGTTGCTTGCTGACGATGCTCAGCTGGAAGTCAGCCAGATGAGATTGGCTCACTATGTGGAGCAGCCGGCATCGGAGGCATCCATGAGCGAGGTGCCAGACCTGAATCCGGTAGCGAGCCTGTGGTTGGGGTCCACGTTCTGCTCGCGCCACATCAGCCGGCATCTGGGGAGGCTCTCCGAAACGCCGTTCTTCTGGACACGAGAGCAGCGGGGAGAGGAGGCCTCGAACTGGCTGCTGTGGAACCATAAACTCGACTACCTCCGGTACACCTCCAAACGCTTCACCGGCATCCGACGCGCGTTCTGCGTGCCCGAGCAGGAGGTTCAGACGTCGCCACGCTATGAGCGAGTCCTTCTCCTGCTCACGATGGCCCTGATGGAGGCGTTCGGGATAACTGTGGAACTCACCACCGAACCCGCGCTGGGCGATATTGGAGGCTTCGTCCTGGCTGATGCGGCGATCGAGGCCAACTGGCTAGGGGGCGATGGGATTTGGCGCGTAGACGCGCGTCCCCGGCCGAAGCGCCACTCGACGTACCGGGACATTGCCAGACGGCTCGAGGGGGAGTCTGTGATCGCCTGCGAAAGATCTGCTGGACGACTGGAAGCGACGGCTGACTACCTCGGCATCTCCTGGTCCTGGTTCCGGCAAAGGTGCGAGGAGCTGGCCGCAGCTGGTATCGATGGGATCGCTCAACCGCGCAGCCGGCATCTCTCCACCAGGGGACTGGATACCGCGATCCGCTACATCGCCCACATCATCACAATTGAAGGAGCCTGTCTTGCACGCTGCTGAACTCACCATGGGCCGCACCTTCGCCGTCCACTTCGATCACGGCGACGACTTCTACGCGGCGCTGGCCGAATTCTGTGCCGAACATGACGTGCGGCAAGGCTTCATCCCGATGTTCATCGCGGGCCTGCGCGAGGTCCAACTCGTCGGCACTTGCGAGAAGCTCGAGAACCCTGATGCTCCGGTGTGGAGTTCGGTCCACCTCGAGAACGCCGAGGCCTTTGGCGGTGGCACTCTGGCGTACGACGAAGCGACCGGGACCGTCCGCCCGCATATCCATGTCTCGGTCGGTCTCAAAGCACAGTCGGCGGCCGCTCATACCAGTCATCTGCTTGGTGCGAAGATCCAGTTCCTGACCGAGATGTATGTCGTGGAGGTGAAGTCCCCGAGTTTCAGCCGGATACCGCGCGCCGACCTGTACGACGTACCGCTGCTGTCCTTTGGGCAGTGACTCAGTCGATGTGCGGTGTAGCGGCGCCCTCGAGGTAGTGGTCGATCCGGCGACGCATCGACTGGTCCATCTGAAGGCTGGCGAGCTCAGAGCGAGAAACCCAGCTGACCGCGGTGGACTCGGAACTCGTCGTGAGTTGCCCGCCGGTGGCGCGGGCGCGCAGGACGATCGAGAACTCCTGCCGGGCCTCGCCGTTGCTGGTGTAGAGGATGATGTGCTTGGGATCGGTGTAGATGCCGACCACGTCGATCACCTCGCATTCGATCCCGGACTCTTCCTTGGTCTCCCGTACTGCGGCCTGCGACAGCGACTCGCCAAGGTCGATCGCTCCGCCCGGGATGGCCCAGTTGCCGTTGTCGGAGCGGCGGATCATCAGAATCTTGCCGGTGTCGTTCTCGATGATGACGTTGACCGACGGCACCATGCTGTTCGCCGCCGGTGCTGCGGGGTCGTCGTAGTAGTCGATCCGGCGGCCCATCAATCCTCCTCGCGCAGCGGGTGAGAAACGTCCCATACACGATCGAAACTGTCCCGGTAGAGCTGCGTCAGCTCGCCGCCCGGCACTTTGCGCAGGTGCCAGATCGGTGCGCGGGGCGCCGGCAGGCCATAGATGTGGGTGTTGACCAGCAGTTGATCGTCGATGACGTAGATCGAGTTGTAGAGCACTGTCCGGTGCAACCGGAAGTCGATGCCCTCGGTTTCCCGAAGTCGGCGGAAGAGCACCAGGGCGTTGCGGATCTTGAAGGAGAGGCCGTCGCCGATACCTTCCTCTTCACCGCGCTCCGCGATGTGTGGGTCATCCGGATCGCCGAGCAGCATCCGGATTCGAACTCCGGCCTTGGCCTTCTTCACAAGGATCCGCTCAAGCCCAGTGTCTTCGGCGAAGAAGAGCCCGGCGTACACCAAGGCGCCGATCTCCTTCGTGGCCGAGTCGAACAACCGTAGCCACTCGTCTCTCGGCATGTCGGAGCGGTGCGGATAGACCCGAACGACCTCGCTCTGCGACAATGCAGTGACCCGATCCCGCGGCACCGCGTCAGGCCAGAGGTACGACTCATCCCGGTCCAGTCTGATCGCCAGCCGATGCCGGTTGCGGGGGAATGGTACGAAGTCACCCACAACCCAGCGCTCGACCGTCTTCACGTTCACACCGAGCTCTTCGGCGAGCGCGAGATGAGTGAGCCCGTGCTCCACCATCGCCGCTCGCAGCCGTTCGTTCGCCACAGACCCTAACCTAAGACATTTGGGGACATTTCGAGGCGACCCGCGACACGCCGAGAGTCTCCGACCGCCCCACCTTCGCCAACACGCTACTAACTCGACGGCTGACAACGCCGAACAATCGGTGTCTACCTGTGGATAACTTCGTCGGGCGGGTGTAGCGCCCCATCACATCGATCAGCTCGTGGGTTTCGGGCCGCCGCCGACAATCCACTGGCGCGAGCTTGGAGTGCAGACCGGTCGACATGCCGCTCCCATCAGGTAGCGGTAGGCCGACTCCTTGAATCGCAGATCCGGGTTCTGGAGAGGTCGAAAGGCAGCCATCTTGGACGCGAAAGCACAGGTAGTCGTGTCCGGGAGGCTGTGATGAGTGGCGGTGAAGCCGGAGGTGCCGCGTCACCAGAGGAGCGATGGCTCCATGCGGCAAATGCAGAGGCAGCTGTCTTCTATCGGCAGGAGCTGCTTCGGACATCCGAACCGTGGCCGGCCGCACTCCTCAGAGCCTGGGGTGTTGAGACGGCTCTGGATTTGGGGTCGGCGTGGCAGGTCGGATACGCACCCGACAGCGGGACGCGGCTGATGGATCACCTGCAGAAGAAGGGATTCGGCCGCGAGACGATGATGCGGGCAGGGCTGGTCAGTTGGACCGGTGACGGTGTGGTGGACCGATACAGAGATCAGCTGGTCGTGGTTTCACGTGACCGGAGACTGGACCCGGTGGGCTTCGTGGGCATCGATCGTGGTGGAGCAGCCCGCGTGATCACGCCGGAGACGCCGGTGCATCGTTCCTCGGCCGCGCTCGCCGGAGTGCTGGAGCAGATCGACCTTCTCGAGGCAGGAGCAACGGCGGTTCTCGTCGATCATCCGCTGGATGCCATCGGGATCGATCTGGCGGTCCGTTACTCGAATGAGCCGCGTCATGTCGGCATTCCGCTGATCGGGTCGGCCGTCTCGACTGCGCAGGCGCAGATCCTGCATCAGTACAGCACCGCCAGCCGGGTGATCGTGACAGTGCCCGGGCATCTGGCGGACGGTGAGCGAGCAATCCGCAACGCTATCGACCTAACGCAGGTGTTCGATAACGTCCGCCTGCTGCAACGCCCTGCCGGCCCGCTGCTGGCGAACCCGGGTCGCCTCAGATTGCTCGCGGACTTGGTCGTGAAGGGACCCGAGACCGGTCGTCGAGGCGGTCGCAAGGACAGCGGCAACCAGCACTACTACTCGTCGGGCATCGAGGATTCCGGACCAAGTCTGAACTGACGATGATGTGAGTGGTTCGGCGAATGAGCCTGGGACTTACAGGTCATCTGAAGTCTCTCGACTGGGTGCGGGCGGTCATCGGGAGTCGTTCGAGGCGGTCGGCGATGAGGTTGGTGACTCCGTTCGCTCGTTCTAGGCGGCCGCGGATGATGAGAGCCGAGGAGTCTCGGGCGATCTTGCGATGCCGGTTCCAGCAGCCTTGGGAGACGATGACGTTGATCATTCCGGTTTCGTCTTCGAGGTTGATGAAGGTGACGCCGGAGGCGGTTGCGGGGCGTTGGCGGTGGGTGACTACACCGGCGGCGCGGACGCGGGTGTTGGGTGTGGCTGTGCGGAGTTGTTTGGCGGACAGGATGCCTTGTGCCGTGAGGTGTTCGCGGACGTGTTGCATGGGGTGTTTGCCGGTGGTTATGCCCGTTGCCCACAGGTCGGCCATGGTGAGTTCGTCATCGTTCATGCCGGGCAGGGTGGGTGGTGGTCCGACGGAAGTGACGCCGGCGAAGCGTTCGGGGCGCTCTTCGGCTGCGCGGCCTGCCTCCCACAGTGCTTGGCGGCGGCTGAGTCCGAAGCAGTCGAAGACGCCCGCGGTGGCCAGAGCTTCGACTTGCGCGGCAGTGATGCCGGTACGGCGTACAAGGTCGGCCATGTCGGCGAACGGACCGTGGAGATTGCGTTGCTCAACGATGGTCTGGGCGACCTTGTCTCCGATGGTCTTGACGCCGGCTAAACCGAGGCGGACGGCGAAGGTGCCATCGCGGCGGTGGTCGCCGCTGGTATCGGACGCATCGGCGTCGTAGGGGCCGATAGGTGGCTGCGGGTCGGCGAGGCACGATGCCATCCCGGTCACGGCTGCCGGTTGGCCGTCGACGAGGTCCTCAAGTTCCGCATTGGCACCGGACAGTTGCAGGTCGGGGCGTCGTACTTCAACGCCGTGCCGTTTCGCGTCGGCGACCAGGGATTGTGGAGAGTAGAAGCCCATGGGTTGCGCGCGCAGGAGGGCAGCGAGGAAGGCCGCTGGGTAGTGCAGGCGGAACCAGGTGGAGGCGTAGACGAGCAGGGCAAAACTGATGGAGTGGGACTCGGCGAACCCGAAGTTCGCGAAGGCTTCGATCCGGGCGTAGATCGCGTCGGCGGTTTCGCCGGTGATGCCGTTGGCCGCCATACCGGAGTACAGCTTGGTTTTGAGCGAGGAGATCTTCTCGATGCCGCGTTTGGAACCCATCGCGCGGCGGAGCAGGTCGGCTTCGTCGCCGTCGATTCCCCCGATCGCCATGGCCATCTGCATGAGCTGTTCCTGGAACAGGGGCACGCCTTTGGTGCGTTCCAGGACCGGCACGAGTAAGGGGTGCGGGTAGGTGATGGGTTCTTGGCCGGTCATCCGCCGGACGAAGGGATGGACGGCGCCGCCTTGGATAGGGCCGGGGCGGATGAGCGCGATCTCGCAGGCCAGGTCGTAGAACCGTCGCGGGCGGAGCCGGGGGAGTGTTGCCATCTGGGCGCGGGATTCGACCTGGAAGACGCCGACGGAGTCGGCGCGGCAGAGTTGGTCGTAGACGCCTTGTTCCTCCTTCGGGATGGTGTGGAGTTCCCAGGTCTCGCCGAGCCGGTCTTCGACCATGTCGATGGTGTACTGGAGGGCGGCGAGCATTCCGAGGCCGAGCATGTCGAACTTGACCAGGCCCATGTAGGCGCAGTCGTCCTTGTCCCATTGCAGGACGGTGCGTTTCTCCATCCGGGCGTGCTCGATCGGCACGACCTCTCCCACCGGACGTTCGGTCAGTACCATCCCGCCGGAGTGGATGCCGAGGTGCCGCGGGAACTTCAGGAGTTCGCTGGCCATGTCGACGACCATGGGTGGGATGTCGTGATCGGTTGAGGTGACCTGCGCGCCCCAACCGTCGACCTGTTTGGACCAGGCATCCTGTTGCCCGGTGGAGTAGCCGAGGGCTTTGGCCATGTCGCGGACCGCCATCTTGGGGCGATAGGTGATGACGTTGGCGACCTGGGCGGCGTTGCGGCGGCCGTACTTGTCGTAGACGTACTGGATGACTTCTTCGCGCCGGTCGGAGTCAAAGTCGACGTCGATGTCGGGTTCCTCGGTTCGGGTTGCGGCCAGGAACCGTTCGAAGGGGAGCCCGTACAGGATGGAGTCGACGGCGGTGATGCCGAGGCAGAACACGACCGCCGAATTCGCGGCTGATCCTCGGCCTTGGCACAGGATGCGGTGTTCGCGCGCGTAGCGGACCATGTCCCACACGATCAGGAAGTAGCCGGGGAAGTCGCGTTCCTCGATGACGTCGAGCTCGCGTTCGAGACGCCGGTACGCGTCCGGACGTTGCTCACGAGTTCCGTACCGCTCCAACGCACCCTCGAAGACGAGCTGCCGCAGCCACGACATCTGGTCATGCCCGGCCGGTACGTCGATCTTCGGCAACCGCGGTTTCGCAGCGCGCAGGTTGAATGCCAACTGATCAGCAAGCTCAACCGACCGCGCCACAGCGTCAGGGAATCGGTGGAACTTGGCGGCCATCTCCGCACCGGAGTGCAGGAAGGCCACCGGGCCCGGTGGAAGCCACCCGTCCATCTCGTCCAGGCTCCTGCGGGCTCTGACTGCAGCGATCGCCGATGCGAGCTTATGGTTGCGGGGTTCGGCGTAGTGCACGTTGCCGGTGGCAACTGTCGCGAGGCCTGCTTGCTGGGCCAGCTCGGCCAGTGCGCGGTTCTCGGTTGACGAGGTTGGCAGGCGGTGGTCGATCAACTCGACCACCACCCGCTCCCGGCCGAACAAGGCGATTAGCCGGTCCAGTTCGGTTCGCGCGGCTGCGACCCCAGCTTGGATCGAGGTCGCATTGGTGAGTGCCTGGCGGACTGCGCCTTTGCGGCAACCGGTCAGGATCACCCAGTGATCCCGTCCGCGGGCTGCGAGGTCTTCAAGGTCGTAGACCGGCCGGCCCTTCTCCTCGCCAGCTAGCTGGGCCTCGGTGATCGCGCCCGATAGGTGGTGGTAGCCCTCCTTCTGCTCGGCCAGCACCAGTAGATGACTGCCGGCAGGGTCGGCGACTCCGTTCTGCGCGCCTTGCAGGTCCAGCGACAGTTCAGCGCCGTAGACGGTCGTCACGTCGTACGTCGCGGCGGTCTCGGCGAACCGCGCTGCACCGTAGAAACCGTCGTGATCCGTCAACGCGATCGCGTGCAGACCCAGCCGGACGGACGCTTCGACCAGGTGCTCGGGGGAGGAGGCCCCATCGAGGAAGCTGAAGTTCGAATGCGCATGCAGCTCCGCATATGGCGTCACCGGCCCGGCCGGGCGCTGCGGCTTGTCCTCCACAGGCGGGACGTAGGGACCGCGGTGCTGTGACCAAGCCGGGCTGTCGCCGCCATCTTTACTGAACTTAGCTTCGTTGAAGAGTCGTTCGCGGTTTGAAGCTCCACCAGACAGCCTCTGCTCTAGCTCTGACCAGGGAATCGGCGG